>NZ_CP076544.1:0-1200000 GCF_018885305.1 Curtobacterium sp. L6-1 | reverse complement strand
GACCTCGGCCGGATCTGCGAGGCGCTCACCCTGCGCGCGAAGGTATCGACCGACCCCGAGGGGCTCGTCGAGGCGGCCCGTGCGGCACTCGGTCCGGCGCTGGCCGCACGCCACCTGGACGGCACGGTGCTCCGGGTCATCATGATCGACCCCGTGCTCGAGCAGGCCATGCTCGAGGGGCTCCGCCCGTCGGAGCAGGGCACCCAGATCCTGCTCGACGCGCACCGCATCGAACAGGTCCTCGGCTCCGTGCGGGACTCGGTCCGTGCCGTCGAGGAGCAGGGGCTGTCCGCCGTGCTCGTCTGCGCCCCGCAGCTCCGACCGGCCGTGCACCGGATGGTGTCGGCGCAGGCGAACGGTCTGCCGGTGCTGTCGTACCAGGAGGCCACGGCCGCGGGCTCCACCATCGAGACCGTGGGAGTGGTCCGTGCCGCCGATCCGATCGCAGCGTAGCGGCGCGACGCTCGACGAGGTCCGCGCCGCCGTCCTCGCCGAGTTCGGCCCCGGCGCACGCATCGTCTCCGCCGAACGCGTCACCAGCGGTGGGGTCGCCGGGCTGTTCCGGAAGGCCCACGTCGAGGCCGTCGTCGAGGTCCCCGACCCGCTCGACCCGCCGACCGCCCGGGTCGCCATCGCCTCGTCCCCGGCCAAGCGGGTCGGGATCGCGGCGCTCCTCGCCGACGCCGAGGCCGCGGAGGCCCGCATCGCCGAATCGGACGGCACCGCGACCACCCGCGCGGACGCCTTCGCCTCGGTGCTGGACGGGTTCGCCGCCGACGGGCTGGCCCCGCCGCGCCGGGCCGGCGGTCCTCCTGCGGCGGCCGAGCCGGGCCTCCCGGACGGTGTCGTCGTGACGGGTCCCGTCGACGTGCCCGCTGCGGCGGGGCCGGGAGGCCCGACCAGCGACCCGTGGGCGGACCTGCGGGCCGAGCTGGTCGCCCCCGGCACCACGCCCGCCCTGCCCGCCGCTGCCGCACGCCCGTCGCGACCCACGCCCCCCGCCGTCCGCTCGGCCGACGGGGACCTCGTGCTGCTCGTCGGCCGGCCCACCGACGTCGACGCCGCCGCCGGGGTCTTCGCGAACCGGCACGGGCTACGGGCGACGTCCGCCTCCGACCGACGCAGCGGCATCCTCGCCCGCGCGGACGCGGTGCGGGACGGGGTCGCGCTCCTCGCCGTCGCGGCCTGGACGGACGCGGCGACCACGACCTCCCTCGCACCCGACCAGGTCTGGGTCGTCCTCGACGTCGGGCGCAAGCACGACGACGCCGTCGCGATGACCGCCGCGGTGGCCGAGGCCGGGGTGCCGATCGCCGGTGTCCTGGCGATCGGGGCCGAGGAGACCGCCTCGCCCGACACGGTGCACCTGCTCGGGTTGCCGGTGCGGACGCTCTGACCGCCCGTCGCTCCCGGTGCGGCCGCACGGAGTCGGTAGGCTGGCCCGGTGCTGGTACTCACGCGGAAGGTCGGCGAGCGGATCCTCATCGGTGACGACATCGTCATCACGGTGCTCGACTCCCGCGGCGACGGCGTGCGGATCGGCATCGACGCGCCCCGCGGCGTGAAGATCCAGCGCGAAGAGGTCGTCCGTGCCGTGGCCGAGGCGAACGTCGCCGCTGCCGCGGGTGCCGACGAGGACGCCGAGGCGCGCCTGCGTGCGGCGCTCGGCGCGCCGCGACCGCCCGCGAACTGACACACGGGCGGCCACGGACACGCCGGGAGCGCGCCACCCCTACGGCCGGGGCTTCTTCTCCTGCTCGGGGAGCCGGCCGGCGGCACGCTCGGCCGCGTACCACGCGCGGGCCTCGTCCTGCCGGGCCAGCTCGTCGCCGGCGGCGATGGGGGAGCGGACGTGCGCGGGCTCGTAGCCGAACGACTCGATCAGCTGCGGCACGACCGGACGCAGCCGCGCCACGAGCCGGTCGACGTAGGCCGAGACCGCCCGCGCACGCTGGGCCGAGAGCCGCCCGTGCAGCAGGTGCCAGTCGAGGTGCTGCTCGACCAGCCCGAGGGCGAACAGGTCACGCAGCCACACCAGCACCGTGCGGGTGTCGCCCGGCGGCACGTCCGCGATCGCGTCGGTGAACGCCTCCCACTGCATGAGCTCGGCGTGCGCCTTGGACGCCTCGATGAGCTCGTGCTGCGACCGGTTCAGCAGGACCGCGGCGCGTGCCCGGTCCTTCCCCGCGGTGCGCAGCCGCATCCCGATCTCGGTGACCATCGTCTCGACACGCCCGGTGAGCAGTGCCCGCTGCGTCTCGGTGTCGCGCAGGTCGGCGACCGATGCCGCGAGCGACCCGCGGTCGGACACGGCCTGACCCAGCCGTCGGAGACCGGCGGCGTCGGCGAGCTTCGACCCGACCTGCGCCGCGACGAACTTCGCCGTCGAGGCCGCGTCGCGCGGCGCCGCCCTGCGGAAGTCGGTGAGCAGGCGCTTGCCCACGAGCTGGAGGAGCACCGTGTTGTCGCCCTCGAAGGTCACGTAGACGTCGAGGTCGGCACGGAGGCCCGTGATCCGGTTCTCCGCGAGGAACCCCGCGCCGCCGGTCGCCTCCCGGCACTCCTGCAGCGTGTCGAGGGCGGACCACGTCGACATGGCCTTGAACGCCGCCGCCTGGGTCTCGAGGTCCTCGCGGCGCTCCGGGGTGTCGCGACGGCCGCTGAACACGTCGTCGAACGTCTGCAGCAGCTTCTCGTGCGCGAACGACTGCGCGAACACGGTCGCCAGGCGGGGGATGAGCCGGCGCTGGTGGCGGCCGTAGTCGAGCAGCACGCCCTCCTGGCCGTCCCCGGTCGGGAACTGGCGGCGCTGCATCGCGTAGGTGAGGGCGATCTGCAGGCCGATCTTCTGCGCGACGACCGCGGCGCCGTCGAGGGACACCCGGCCCTGCACGAGCGTGCCGAGCATGGTGAAGAACCGACGTCCGGGGGAGTCGATGGGCGAGGAGTACGTGCCGTCCTCAGCGACGTCGCCGTAGCGGTTGAGCAGGTTCGTACGGGGGACCCGGACGTGGTCGAACCAGAGTCGTCCGTTGTCGATGCCGTTCAGGCCGCCCTTGACGCCGTCGTCCTCGCCGCCGACCCCGGGCAGGAACGCGCCCTCGTCGTCGCGGAGCGGGACGTAGAAGGCGTGCACGCCGTGGTCGACGCCCGGGTGACGAGCTTGGCGAACACGACGGCCGCCTTGCCGTGCAGTGCGGCGTTGCCGATGTAGTCCTTCCACGCGCCGCGGAACGGCGTGTGCACGACGAACTCCTGCGTCTCCGGGTCGTAGGTCGCGCTCGTGGCGATGTTCTGCACGTCGGACCCGTGACCGGTCTCGGTCATCGCGAAGCAGCCCGGGACGTCGAAGGCGATGATGCCGGGCAGGAACTCGCGGTGGTTCCGCTCGGTGCCCAGGTGGTGCACGGCGGAGCCGAACAGGCCCCACTGCACCCCGGCCTTGATCTGCAGCGACGGGTCGGCGACGGTGAGCTCCTCGAACGCCGCGAGGTTGCCGCCGTGGTTGTCCTGGCCGCCGAACTCGGGCGGGTACGGGCGCTGGATCGCGCCGGCGTCGACGAGCACCTGGAGCTGCTCGAGCGCGCGGGCCCGGTGCTCGGCGATCGGCTGTCCCTCGATCTTGTGCAGCGCGGGGTCCCGGACCAGACGGCGCGAGATGCGGCGGTCCTCGGCCCAGCGGCCGAGCAGGTGCTCGGCGAGCATCTCGACGTCGATCCGGACGTCGGTGTCGGTGCTGCCGACGGGCGTCCCGACGGCGGGGTCGCCGGTCGCGTCGGCCTTCGGCGCGCTGACGCCGCCGGTGCTCGTGCGCGTGCTGCTGCCTCCGGGACGGGTGCTGCTGTCGCTGCTGGTGCGGGCTGGTGCGGTGTCGACCATCGGGTGCCTCCTGGACTGCACTGTCGCGGACCTGCCGCGGTTCCGGCGGTCCGACCACCCCAGCGTAGGCACGTGTGTTGCGTACGGCACGACAGCCGTGCATGACCACAAGCGGGGCTCGCACGGTCGCCGGGGTGTTCGTGGGAACCCTCCAAGATCCGACCGGGTCCTTCGGCGAGACCCTCGCGACGATTGTGTGCCACCCCGCACACGCGGGCACACTGGCCGGCATGTCGAGTACCACCGGACCAGAGAAGCGCGCGACCGGACGGACGTTCTTCGGGCAACCGTTCGAGCTGTCCACACCCTTCGCCGTGGAGCTCTGGGAGCGCTTCTCGTTCTACGGCATGCAGGGCATCGTCCTCATCTACATGTACTACTCGCTGACGCGCGGTGGGCTCGGCATCGACGAGGGGGTCGCGACCGGCATCATGGGCGCCTACGGCGGGTCGGTGTACCTCTTCACCATCCTCGGCGCCTGGACGGCCGACCGGCTGATCGGTGCCGACCGCACCCTGTTCGGCAGCGCGATCGTCGTCATGCTCGGCCACATCGCGCTCGCCCTCATCCCGGGCGTCGCGGGCGTCGGGGTCGGCCTCGTCCTCATCGCGCTCGGCTCCGGCGGGCTCAAGGCCACCGCGACGACGATCGTCGGGTCCCTGTACGAGCGTGACGACCCCCGCCGGGACGCCGGATTCTCGCTCTACTACCTCGGCGTGAACCTCGGCGCCTTCGCGGGTCCGATCCTCACCGGGCTGCTGCAGTCGCGGCTCGGCTTCCACTTCGGGTTCGGGCTCGCCGCCGTCGGCATGGCCGCCGGTCTCGTGCAGTACGCGATCCGGCGTCGGAACCTGCCCGACGCCGTCCAGCACGTCGCCAACCCGCTGCCGCGACGCCGGTACCCCCTCGTGGCCGTCCTCGCGGTCGTCGCCCTCGTCGTCGTCGTGGTCGCGGTGCTCACCGGTCTCCTCACCGTCACCACGCTGCCGCTCGTGGTCGTCGTCGTGGTGGTCGTCGCGACGGTCGCGTACTTCGTCGTGATCCTCGGCAGCGGTCTGACGGCGGACGAGCGGTCGCGGGTGTTCGCCTTCATCCCGCTGTTCGTCGGCAGCGCGGTGTTCTGGTCGCTGTACCAGCAGCAGTTCACCGTCGTGACGATCTACGCCGACCAGCGCCTGGACCGCGACCTGTTCGGGTTCGAGATGCCCGTGTCGTGGGTGCAGTCGATCAACCCGATCATGATCATCGTGCTGTCGGGTGTGTTCGCCGCCGTCTGGACCCGCCTGGGCGACCGGCAGCCGAGCACCCCGACGAAGTTCGCGCTCGGCACCGGGATCATGGGCGTCGCGTTCCTGCTCTTCCTGCCCTTCACCGGCACCGGGGAGAACGGCACGCCGGTCATCGCGCTCGTGGGCATCCTGTTCGTCTTCACGATCGCGGAGCTCCTGCTCTCTCCGACCGGTCAGTCCGTCGCGACGAAGCTCGCACCGCCGAAGTTCCAGACGCAGATGGTCGCGCTGTTCTTCCTGTCGGTGTCGCTCGGCACCGCGATGACGGGCGTGCTGTCCGCCTTCTACGATCCGCGTGCCGAGGCGCCCTACTTCACCGTGCTCGGACTCGTGGCCGTGGTGGTCGGCGTCGTGCTGCTGGTGCTCGCGAAGCCGGTGCTGCGCCTGATGCGCGGCATCCGGTAGGACGGGCGCGGCCTGCGGGAGGACGGTCCTGCGCCCCGGCCCGACCGGTCCGGCATCCGGCAGGACGAGCGCGGCCTCCGTCGGGGCGCACGCGCGATCCGGTAGCCTGGACGCAGCCACACCGGCCCCGGACCACGAGGAGTCACCCCCATGCTCGAGCTCATCGCAGGCATCATCATCGGCATCGGCGTCCTCGGCGGCGTGGGCACCTGCATGGCGGCCGCCGCCATGATGAAGGCCGGCTCGGAAGAGTACTGAGCGGTCAGGACGCCCCGGCGTCCACCGTGACGGTCTCCGGGTCCACCGGCACCGGCACCAACTGACGACTCTGGACGGTCGCGCGCTCGAACGGGCCGCGGCCGTCCGTCGTGTACGCGGGCTCGTCGAACTCGACGACCCAGGCCACGCGCACACCGGCGCCGGCGTACCCAGCCAGCTGCGCGCCTCCTGGAGCGACGATGAGCCCGATCGGCTCGTCCGCCCACTGGTCGCCCCGGTCCGACGCGACCACCCGGACGACGGCACCGATGCCGAGGACGGGGAGGTCGGCGGCGGCCACATCGTCGGGGCCGGTGGGGCGGGGCTCTCGTCGTCCGAACACGCGTCGACCCTACCGCGCTGCTCAGCCGGACAGCCTGACGGGCGAACCGCCGGGCCGAGCAGCCGCCCGGCCGTCCAGCCGGACGGGCGGACCGCCCGGCCCGACAGCCGGACGGCGGCCCGCCTCAGGCGCTCCGGCGGATCTCCGTCACCGAGGAGTACCCCGTGTCCGGGTGCTTGCGCATCGACAGCAGCCGCTCCATCGACGGTTCGAGCGCCGTCACCTTGTCGAGCGGCGCACTCACCACGAGCTGGAACCCGAGCCGCAGCCACGCCGTCACCGCACGTCCCGCGAACTCCGAGTCGGCCTTGATGAACGCCTCGTCGAGGAACACCGGGGCGAAGCGCGGCCGGGGCCGGGTCTCGTCACCGAGCTGGTAGCGCAGGGCGGCGCCGACGATGAACGCCACGAGTTCCTGCGTCTCACCGCCGGACTTGTCGCCGAGGGACGAGTACACGCCGAGGTCGTTGCCCTCGACGTCGTACCGCACGGCCGTGATCTCCATGTGCCGGCGGACGTCGAGCACGGCGTCGCGCTGGGTGGTGCGGCCGCGGGGCGCCTCCGGGTCGGGACGGATGACGGCCATGAACCGCCGCAGCCGGCGGAAGCGCGTCTCGAGCACGTCGTCGGTCAGCTCGGCGTCGACCGAGGCGGACAGCGCACGGAGCTCCTTGCGGAACTGCGTGACGTCCTCGCGGGTGACCCGACGGATGACGATCTTGAGGCGGTCCCGGTTCGCGCCGAAGGGCAGGTCGCGCAGGATCTCGTTGACCGGTTCGAGCCGCTCCTCGATCTCGACGACGGCTCGGTCGAACGCACCGGACAGCGGGACGAGGTCCTCGCCGCTCCACTGCGACAGCCGACGACGCCACTCGCTGCGTCGGGCGTGGAGGCCCGTGGCGACGATCTGGTCGAGGATCGCCCGGTAGTCGGGGTACGACGCCACCCCGGTGCCGAGGTTCGGGTCCGGCCACGCGTCCTGGTACCGCTCGAACGTGGTGGTGAGAGCGGTCGAGGCGGTCGCGGCACCGTCGAGCGCCTGCGACAGTCGCTCCTCGAGCCGGCGACGGAGGCGCTTGGTCGCGTCGTCGAAGCCGTCCACCCCGTCGGGGGCGCCGACCTCGTCGAAGGCCTCGGCGAGCAGGCGCTCCTGCTGTTCGTCCGGTAGGCGTTCCGGGGCGTCGGCGAAGCGCTCGAGGATCTCGGCGGCGGCGTCCTGCCCGTCGACCAGGACCGCGTGCCGCTCCTCGAGCCGCGTGACGCCGAGGCGTGCGGCGGATCGCCGGTCGGCGGCTTCGTCCAGCGCGGCGCGCAGCCGGGCGACCGACTCGCGCAGCGTGCGCAGCCCGTCGTCGGCGGCGAGCAGGGCGTGCCGCTCCTCCTCCAGGCGGGCGAGGGCGGCGTCGGCGCCGGACACGTCGACCGCGTCCCACGTGACGTCCACGCGGTGCTGGTGCGCTGCCCGGAGCACGTCGAGCGCGGCCAGGTCCTGCGCGACGTCGGTGCGCCGCGCCTCCAGGGCGGTGAGGTCCGCCGCGATCTCGGCGAGCTCGGTCTCGACCGACCGCACGCGCGACTCGTTCGTGAAGCCGATGACGTTCGCCTGCCGGCGGTCGCCGTGTGCGCCGCGGCGGCCGTCGCGGAGCTGGCCGGAGACGGTGACGCGCCGGCCGCCGCCGCCCAGGTCGGCGGCGTCCGTGACGCACCGCGCGTCGATCCGGTCGGACTCGATGCGTTCGCGCACCCACGTGCTGAACGGCGACGCCTTGATGGCGAGCTTGCCGGAGACCATCGCGTGGTCGCCGGGCAGGTCCAGGTGCGGACCGAGCGGGACGCCCTCGAACTGCACGCGCACGGGCAGCCGGAGGCCGTCGATCGCGGCGCTGAAGTCGTCGAGGCGGTCCTCGTCGACGAGCAGGGTGCGCGCCACGGGGGCGAGCACCGACTCGATCGCGGTCCGCCACTGCTCCTCGGCCGGTAGCACGTCGAGCAACTCGGCGACGAACGGGACGTCGGCGGGGTCCAGGCCGGCGGCACGGGCCATCGCGACCCGGGCCTCGTGCATGGGCAGGGGCATCGCGCCCTGCCGGTGCTCGAGCGAGCGTCGCTCCTGCCGCAGGGTGCGCTCCCGGTCGAGGAGCGGGAACTCCTCGCGGGTCAGCGCGTCGCGGCGGGCGTCGAGCTCGTCACGCTTCGTGGCGTAGGTGCCGAGGAACTCGTGGCTCGCCCGCTGCGCCTCGGTGAACGCGGTCTCGGTGGTGACGGGGTCGCCGAGCGGTGCGGTGCGCTCGTCGAAGACCTCGCGGGTGCGGGCGACGGCGGCGCGCTCCCGTGTCCCTCGGTCGATGCGGTCCTCGAGTTGCGCCAGGGCGTTGCCGCCGGAGTCGCGCAACCGGGCCTCGGCCTCGCGGAGCTCGACCTCCACCGCGGCGTGGCGCGCCGACGCGGCCTCCACCTCGGCGCGGGTGGCGGTGCGCTCCCGGGTGTTCCGTTCGACCTCGAGGTCGAGCAGCTCCCGCTTGCGGCTCGCGGTCCAGTGCGCGAACGGCGACACGTCGGCCCCGGTCGCGATGCCGTCGAGCGCTGCCGCGGCTGCGCGCGACCGTTCGATCTCGTCGTGCAGGGCGGCGATGGGGGAGAGGATGCGGACCTTGCGCTCCTCGGTGTCCATCGCCTCGTACGCCTCGTCGAGGGCCGCGAAGTGCGCGAGGGCACGGTCGGCGGCTTCGTACGTGCCGGGGGTCTCGAGCACGAGCGACTTGTAGAGCGCGTCGACGGTCGGCATGTGCTGCCCGGCCTGGATGCGCGCGAGCAGGCGCATCGCCCGGTTGCCGCCACCGGAGTCGCCGATGCCCAGCCGGGTCTGCAGCGTGTACGCGAGCTCCTGGTAGGTGTCGCGGATGACGAGCCCGGGCACGCGACCGGTCAGCTCGAGGTGCGCGAACCGTCCCGGCACGAAGTCCTCGAGGCGACGGAGGTCGAACACGTCGTCGACGGTCGCCATGGTCATCTGGATGTCGGCGACACCGCGGGCACGACGCGGCACGATGTACGCACGCAGCACGGTGAAGCGCCGCTCGTCGTCGTTGCGGAAGGTCACCGCGACGGCACCCCAGGTGGTCTGCTCGTCGCCGCGGAGCGTCACGTCGCGCAGCGCGCCGGTCTCCGGGTCGCGTCGGGTGTCGACCTTGCCGCGCAGGTACGTCAGCAGGTTGCGCTGGTCGGCGCTGCGGGCCCGTCCGGTGGTCGCGTCGTTCGAGGCGCCGTTGAACGGCACGTCCGACGGCATCATCACGGCCAGGTAGGCGTCCATCAGGGTCGACTTGCCGGTGCCGGACGCGCCCGAGATGAGGGTCGCCGTGCCCGACAGCTCCACCTGGCGGTGGCCCTGGAAGCCGCCCCAGTTCACGACCTGCATCGACTCGGCACGCCACTGCGCGACGGTGTCGAACAGGGCCGGGATGCCGGTGGTGTCGACGTCGACGGTGCTCACGCGCGGTCCTCCTCGTTGTCGTCCGCCTCGGCGTCCGCGTCGGTCTCCGGGTCGCCGGCATCGGCCGGGAGGCCCGTCCCGGCCCCGTCGGTCGGCTCGCCGCCGCCGCTGGTCGCGTTCCGCAGCCAGGTGTCGAGCTCCACGAGGCGCTCCAGGGGGAGCAGGACCTCGACGACGCTCGCGACCCGGAAGCGGTCGGGGTCGGTGGTCTTCAGCAGGACCCTGGCCGTGACGAGTCGCTCGACGGCCTTGGCGACGCGGGCCTCGTCGCGGGTGCGGTCGGTCGCCGTCGCCGGGCGGAAGCCGGACACGTGCCCGAGGATCTCGGACCGGTCGACGACGACCTGGTCGGGCCCTGGTCGGGCGTCGGCGCGCAACCGCATCCGCAGGTAGACGAGGATGATCGTCTCCTCACGCGTGTACGGGGCGTCGCGGAGCAGCGTCGGGAACCCGCGGCGGGTGCTCTCCGACCGGGCCTGGCGCTTGAAGGCGACCTCGCGGTCCCGGTCCACGTGCAGCTCGAGGAACAGGTCGTTCAGCCGCGACCGCAGCTGGTGCTCGGCGTCGAGGACGGCTCGCCACTCGTCGGTGTGGGTCCGCGCGCTGACGTAGGGGTGCCGGAGGAGCGCCACGAGGGCGCGGCGCTGGGGCTCGTCGAGGCGGCCCTCGTCGCCCTCGAACAGGGCGAAGGTGCTCTCGTCGCGTTCGTCGAGCTCGTCGTGGGGCGCCGGGTCGGGCACGCCGGAGGCGTCCGGGAAGGCGACCTCGTCGTCGACGGGTGCGGGCGTCGTGTCGCTCACCGTGCCTCCTGGCCGGGGTCGTCGTCGTTGGGGGTCCGGGCGTCGACCGAGTCCGGCAGGGCGGCGGTCGGCATGTGGAAGGTGACGGGTTCGCCGTCCGGTCGCACGGTGTGGTGCGGTGCTTCGGTGGTCGCGAGCTCGAAGTCCTCGTGCCCGGTGAGCAGGTGTGCAAGACCGAAGAGCTCGACGGGTCGGCGTTGCTCGGCGGGCAACTCGTGGAAGGCGTCGACGCTCGACCCGGCGGCCGACCCGTGGAGCACGGAGCGGAGCTCGGCGAGGAGCGGACCGCCGTGCCGCCGGAGCGAGTCGACGTCGATCTCCTCGAAGACGTCGTCGTCCGGCTCCTCGATGGGCGGCGGGACGGACTCGGCGTCCGGGTCGTAGAACTTCTCGCGCAGCGTGCCGATCGTCGCGGACGGCGGCAGGAGGCCGAGCGGCACCCGGTCCCGCGCGGAACCGGTGTCCATCCACGCCGCGAGCCCCCGGTTGACCGAGCGGAGCACGGCGTCGAGCTCGCGGTCGCGGACGACGTCGTGGGCGACGATCTGGTCGCGGAGGGTGGCGGTGAGCATCCGCCGCTGGGCGAGGACGTCCTCGATGCCCTGGCGCAGGATGCCGACCGTTCCGCGGAAGGTCCGGCGTTCGGTCGGGCTGAGGGAGTCCGCGAACGGGTGCTCGAGGATCGTCGTGATGTCGTCACGCAGCCGGAGCAGCAGGGCGTCGTCGCGCAGGAGCTCGAACGCACCCTGGAACGCGCGGCCCTCGGGCGTGGACTCCATGAGGTTGTCGGTGCGTGCCAGGTAGTCGTCGAGGATCTCGCCGATCGGACGGACCTCGTCGCGGAAGTCCTCGACGATCTCGCGGTGCATCGTGGCGACGGCCTCCTCCACGCGCTTGAAGTCGCTCGGCAGCTGGCGGATGAGGTCGGTGATGTTCGCGTAACCGTCGCGCATCCGGTCGGCGTCGACCGTGACGACCTCGTCGCCGCTGGCCAGACGCTCGCGTTCGGCCTGCAGTTCGGCGATCTGGGCGTCGAGGCGACGGACCTGGGTGTCGCGGTCGGGTTCGGCGCGGGCGGCCCACCGGTGGACCGCGTCGACGATCATCGCGAGCCGGCTCTCACTGATCAGGGCGCGCTCGGAGGAGAGCGCGTCGATGAGGCTCAGCGCCTCCAACGCGTGGCTCGTCAGGCTGTACTGCTCGTCGCCGTCGGGGGAGTTCGAGCGGACGAGCCACTGTGCGGCCACCCACTCGCGGCACAGCGAGCGACCGTTCGGACGGGCGGCTTCCCCGGACGACGGCTCGACGGCGGGGGAGTCGCTCGCCGGGACGCGGGCACCGGTCGCCTGCAGCCGTGCGACGTGCTCCTCGACCTGCAGGTGCATCCGGTCCGCGGGCACGTACTGCACGTCGCGGTCGAACACCGTGCGGAACACCGAGACGACCGCCGCGCTCGTCGGCCGGGACATGAGACGGAGCGTCGGACGGTCGAGCACCTGGCGGACCCTGGCGAACTCGAGGTCGACGTCGGTCATGCTGCCCTTGCTACGGTCGTACGGAGGGTGGTGATGGGGCGGGGCCCGGGACACGAAGAGCCCGACGCGTGCTGCGCCGGGCTCTCGTTGATGGGGTGGGCGATACCAGACTCGAACTGATGACCTCTTCGGTGTGAACGAAGCGCGCTACCAACTGCGCCAATCGCCCCCTGCACTTGCGTGCGGATCGATAGTAGCGGATGTCAGGCGATGGTCCGAACCCGAGCGCCGGTCGCGCGCGTCGCAGGGGCCCCCGGAGACCGGGGGCGCGCTCGAGACGGGCCGGAGGCGGGCACGGACGGCCGGTCCCGACCCCCGCCGATCCGCATGAACACGGGGGACACGCCCGGTGAACGAAGACGGTTTTGGAGAAACAGTGGGGACTGGGTACAGTTTACGAGTCGCCGCGAGAGCGGGTCGGACGAAAACGATGTGACTCCGGTCAGATCATGCGGATGTGGCGCAGTGGTAGCGCATCACCTTGCCAAGGTGAGGGTCGCGAGTTCGAATCTCGTCATCCGCTCGAGGTGCCTGTCTTCTCCGGAAGGCAGCAACTCTCCAGAAGAGGTATCCCACCGATCGGGTACTACGCCAGACGTGGACCTTGATGGTGGGGTGGCCGAGAGGCGAGGCAGCGGCCTGCAAAGCCGTCCACGCGGGTTCGAATCCCGTCCCCACCTCCAGTCCGCTCCGGCGGATGCATCTGGGCGATTGGCGCAGCGGTAGCGCGCTTCCCTGACACGGAAGAGGTCACTGGTTCGATCCCAGTATCGCCCACCGAACGAAAACCCCCGGGGATCCCGGGGGTTTTTCGCGTCTATGCGGCCACGTCCTCTGTGGGGTCGCGCGGTGGTCGCCGCGCACGGCATGATCGTTCCGTGCATCACTCCCGCCGCCGTTCAGTTGCCGCGCTCGTCGCCGTCGTCGCAGGCACGGTTGCCCTCACCGGTTGCAGCAGCCACGAGGACGCCGTGCCAGAGGACCACGGACAGCAGTGGATGTCGCAGATGTCGGCGGATCTCGCCGGCGACTTCGGCGGAGGAGGGGGCCGGCTCACCTTGGGTGACGACACCCCCGGGAAGGCAACTGCCAGCATCGCGTTGGAGCAGGACCTCGAAGGCCCGTACGACGTCCTCGCGGTGTGCCGGTCCACGAAGACCGTCCACCTCTCCGTCCGCGCGTTCACCACCTCACCAGACGGGAGCGGCGCATCACTCGACGCTGAGGAGGGCCTCGGTGCAGCGGACATCCACTGCGGCGCGACCACCCGTGTCCCCATCGACGTGCCGAAGGGCCGAGACGGCATCGCCATCGACGCTTCGACCAGCGACCGCTCCGGAAGAGCCCTGTTCGACTCGTTCATCGTCGCCCGAGGGGACAAGGCGTAGCGCGCAGGATCTCCAGCGGGCGGCGGACAGCGGCTACCGGACGGTCAAGAGGCAAGCGAGAGGGAAGCGGTGCGGAAGGTGTGGCCAGCGGCCGTGGTGCTCGCCGCGGCGACACTGCTGACGGCGACGGGCTGCTCGTCGTCGTTCTTCGAACCGATGGCGGATCCAGTCGGAGCGTGGACGCTCTCACC
This sequence comes from Curtobacterium sp. L6-1, assembly GCF_018885305.1. Classification (NCBI taxonomy): domain Bacteria; kingdom Bacillati; phylum Actinomycetota; class Actinomycetes; order Micrococcales; family Microbacteriaceae; genus Curtobacterium; species Curtobacterium aetherium. The sequence goes on along the minus strand of NZ_CP076544.1, from coordinate 1,186,419 downwards.
GGATGGCGGCAGCACCATCGTGATGCGGGATGACCACACCTTCACCGCTGAGGGCGTCCCGCAGGGCCTCGCTTGCGCGCGGGTTCCCGTCATGGTCATCCCAGCCGGGTGCAGCACCGGCAGCCTGCCGGTGGACTTCTCCGGCTCGTGGGATCTCGAGGAGGGGAACACCCTCGTGGTCGTCTTCGAGACCGACGACAGACGGGTGATGAGCGGCGTCCGCAGCGGGAAGACCCTCGGCTTCTGGGTCGGCGACCGAGAACGACCCGACCCGACGTACGAGTACATCCACGACCGAGCCGCGAGCAGCCCGACCACATCGAGCAGTGACCGCGGCGGCCGACACCACGGCGGGTCACGGACTGCTGTGGGGAGTGGGTCGGTGGAGGCAGTGGTGGCACCGGCACGGACCACCGCGACCGTCGCAGTGGCGGTGGCCGCGACGAGCAGGACGCCGGCGACGAGGGTGGCACCGTCGGGCTGCACGACGGACTGGCCCCGGAGCGCCTGCCAGAGGGTGATCCCGCCGACACCGCCGCACGCTGCCGCACCGTCCAGGACCATGCGCGCGCGGACGTGATCGGAACGGAGTGCGGCCACCCGCCGGGCCAGGAGTTCCGTCGTGAGGGCGAGCAGCGGGAGGAGCTGCAGTGCGTGCATCCCGAGGAAGTGCGGCACGCGCAGGTCACCGGCCACGGTGCTCCACCCGGGGCCGGGCAGGCCAGGGCCGCCGTCCGGCGCCCCGACCGTGTGGGCGCCGACGATGCCCCGGTAGTCGGCAAGCTGCGCCCCCGTCGGCCCGACCATGAGGAAGCCCGTCGACATCCCGACGAGGGCGAGCACGACCCCCGCCCGAACGGCGGCGCGCCTCGCCCGGTCGCCGAGCGGTGCCCGGAAGAGGAACACCGCCACCACCGGGGTGGCTGTCCACACCACGCCGATCGACGCCGCCATCACGACGTAGACCGTCGAACTCGTCGTGTCGGTGAAGTTGCAGTGGCTCGAGGTGTCGCGCGCGAGGCCGACACCGTTGCGGCGCACAGCTGCCCGGGACCGCGTTCCTCGCCCACGTCCCGGTCCTGACGCAGTACCGTGCCCGACGAGGAGGAACCATGCAGCAGACTCCGGCACCTGCGTCCTCTCCGCGCTCCGCCAGGCAGCCCGATGCGGACGGGCTCGACCACACCAGGGACGCACAGGAGGCGGTGGTCGCCGAGCGGGTCGACGCACCCTGGTTGCCGCCCGGCGGGCGGGCGCTGGTGGTCCGCGGCGGCCGAGCGCCCGCTCCGATGTGCCTGGTGCGGCTCCTGCTCCGCCGCGACGACCGGGTCTTCTGCGTCCCGCGCGACGGAGCGGGCAAGCTCGACCTCCCGACCCGAGCGGTCGCGGTCGGCGATCCCGGCGGCGCGTCGACGCTGGCCGAGCTGGTCGCCGTCGTGACGGGGGCACCCCGGGAGGCGCACTACGTCGGCGCGGTCCGCAACGTCGTGGACGTGGGAGCCAGCGACTACCCCTGGCCGGCACCGCTCGCCAACTTCGGCGTGTGGTCGGTGGGCGGAGCGCCGGTGGTCCGGGGTGACTGGGTCGGCGTCGACGCGGCGACGAGCCTGCTGCGGGACCGGCACTGGTTCCCGCTCCTGCACGGGTCCGCGTCGGCGACCCCCTGACCGGACCGACGGGACCGACCGGACCGACGGTCCGAACCACACCGACGGGCGGGCGTCGGTGGTCGATAGGGGAGAGCAGAGCTCGTGACGTCCGGTACGACAGGGCGTCGGAGTGGTCCCCGAACCGAGGAGCACCGTCTTGTCGCGATCATCGCTGTCCCGCCGCTTCCTCCCGGTCGCCGTCGTGCTCGCGCTCGTCGCGACGGGCACCACGTCGGCGCCGGCCGAGGCCGCTCCCGCTCCGCGGGTCAGCGTGACCTGGAAGAACACGAACTCCTGGAAGACCGGGTTCCGGTCGTCGATCAGCGTGAAGAACGGCTCGGCGACGACGTGGCGGGGCTGGCGGATCACGTTCGCCTACGCCTCCCGACCGCGCGTGTACCGGGACGTCCGCAAGGTCTCGAGCACGACGGGGTCCTTCACCGTCGCGGGTGTGACCGGCCGGACCGACGTGCGGGCCGGTGCGACCACGTCCTTCCGGATCGACTCGCGGAAGGTCGCGGGAGCCCGGATGGTCCCGACCTCGTGCACGGTCGTCGGGTCCTCGCTGCCGTGTTCCCTGAACGGCGGGCGCGCGACCCCGGGCACCCCGTCGACGACGACGCCCAGGCCCAGCCCCACCGCGAAGCCGACGCCCACGCCGACGCCGAGCCCCACAGCGAAGCCGACGCCGACCCCGACCCCGTCCGCCCCCTCCGCCCCGACGACCGGCCGCGACGGCACGGTCTCGGTCGGCTGGTTGAACAACGCGTCGTGGTCGACCGGCACCCAGTCCTCCGTCAGCGTCACGAACGGCACGACGCTCCGGCTCGACCCCTGGCGCATCCGCTTCACCTACGCCGGCACCGTCGACGCGATGTGGGACGCGGTGGTCGCTCCCGCCGCCGACGGCTTCACCGCGTCCGCGCCGAGCTACGGCACCGCCCTCGACGCCGGGGCCGCGACCGCGTTCGGGTTGACCTCGCGCACGCCTGGAGGCGCGGGGCTCGTCCCGACTGCCTGCACCGTCCTCGACGTGCCGGCCGGGCACGACGTCGGCTGCCGGGTGACCGGTGGCCCCACCGGGGGACCGGCACCGTCGGACCCCGCGCCGACCCCGATCGCCGTGCCGGCGCCGCTCACCGGCCCGCGCGTCGCCGACACCCTGGTCGCGCCGTACGTCGACCTCGGGCTCTGGCCGACCGCCGACCTGACCACCTTCGCCCAGCGCACCGGGATGCGGGCGTTCACCCTGGCGTTCGTCGTGTCCGACAACGGCGGCAGCGCGTGCACACCGGCGTGGGCGGGCTTCGACGCGTACCGGATCGGCGGACCGCAGGACTTCCACGCGAACATCAGCGCGTTCCAGGCGACGGGCGGACAGGTCGTCGTGTCCTTCGGCGGCGCCGTGAACAGCGAGCTCGCCCTGAAGTGCACCGACCCCGTGCGGCTGCAGGCGGCCTACCAGCAGGTCGTCGACCGGTTCGGCGTCGACCGCATCGACCTGGACATCGAGGGCTCATCGCTCGGCAACACGGCGGCGAACCAGCGGCGGGCGACGGCGATCGCCGCGGTCGTCCGGGCGCAGGCGGCGAAGGGTCGCCACCTCGACGTGTCGCTCACCCTGCCGGTCATGCCCACGGGGCTGCTGCCCGAGGGCGTCGCCGCGGTGCGTGGGCTCGCACAGGCCGGCGTGCGACCGGTCGCGGTGAACGTGATGGCGATGGACTACGGACAGGGTGCGCAGCCGATGGGGGAGGCAGCGCAGGCCGCCGCCCTCGCGACCGCCGAGCAGCTGGCGACGATCCCGGCCTACGCGGGGCTCTCGGCGCGGGAGCGCCTGGGCCGCGTCGGCATCACCCCGATGGTCGGGCTCAACGACACCGGCGAGGTGTTCACCCGGGCCGACGCCGAGCACCTGGCCGCCTGGTCGGTGGCGAACGGCGTCGAGGTCCTCTCCTACTGGGAGGCCACGCGCGACCAGCCCTGCAACCCGTCGATCGGCGCCTACATGTGCTCCGGCGTGGCCGAGGCGCCCTGGTCCTTCGCGCACGCCGTCGTCACCGGCGCGACCCGCTGACCGCCGGCCGGCAGGCGCCCGGGCCGCCGCTCAGCCCTGGCGGCGGAGCGTCGCCACCCCGTCGTGCAGCGGCTGGGTCTCCCACGCGGCAGTGACGGCGCCCGTGGCCAGGTCAGCCCGCACGTGCAGCAGGTGCGGGGTGTCGACGAAGCGGACGTCGACCGCCACCGCGTCACCCGTGCGCGCACCGCTCGCGGCGGTCGCACCTGCGACGAGCCACACGCCCTCACCGACCGGCGCGGTCACCTCGCCGGACGCGTCGACCAGGGTGACCACCCACCGACGGTCCGCGTCCTGGGACAGGTGCACCGCCTCCAGGCCGGAGTCGCCGCCGACCGGGACCGGCGAGGACGGCGCGACCGCGGGGAGGCTGCCGAGCGGCCCGCCGGTGAGCGGCGGCAGGGCGAGGGCGGCCAGCCGGTCGCGGAGTGCGTCGTCGGCGTCCGCCGAGCCGTCGCGGCCGACCGCGGGCAGGAGGTGCGCCCACACGGCGTCGAGGACGGCCTGCATGTCGAGGCTCTGGCCGGTGACGGCCACGACGACGTCGTGCTCGGGGAGCACCACGCAGAACTGCCCGTACGCACCGTCGCCCCGGAAACCGCGGCGGGCCATCCAGAACTGGAAGCCGTATCCCTGTGACCAGTCGGGGTTCGTCTCGTCCGGGTTGGCGACCTGGACGCTGGTTGCCTGCTCGACCCAGTCCTCGTCGAGGATCCGCTCGCCGTCCCACACCCCGCGCTGCAGGTACAGCTGGCCGAGCGCGGCGATCGCGTCCGTCGTCGTGTACCCGCCGCTGTAGCCGAGCTCGGCGCCGGATTCGTCCCGACGCCAGGTGAAGTCGTCGATGCCCAGTGGCGCGAAGAGCCGCGGGCGCAGGAACTCCAGCAGCGAGCCGCCGCTGACCCGCCGGACGATCTCGCCGAGCGTGTAGGTGCACGGCTGGTTGTAGGCGAACACGCTGCCGGGCTCCTCGTCGGGCGGGAGGAGCAGGAACCCGCGCACGGTGTTCGTCGGGTCGATCGCCTCGGCACGGTCGATCGTCTCGGTGCGGTGTCCGCTCGCCATCGCGAGGAGGTGTCGCACCCGCATCCGCCGCGTTCGGGCGTCGGTGACCTCGGAGTCGAGTTCGGGGAAGTGGCTGATCACCGTCGCGTCGAGGTCGACCAGGCCGGCGCGGACCGCGATGCCCACGGCCGCCGCGGTGAAGCTCTTGCTGAGCGAGTACAGCAGGTGCGGACGGTCCGGGGTGAACGGCGCCCACCACCCCTCGGCGGCGACCGCGCCGTGCCGCAGGACGACCAGGCTGTGCGGCTCCACGAGCGGTGTCTGCTCGAGGGCGGTCGCGAGCCGGTCGACACCGGCCGCGTCGATGCCGAGGGCGGACGGGGAACTGCGTCGGAACGTCGTCGTCACGCGTCCGACCCTAGCCCGGCGGCCGGTCCCGGCGCGCGGCGCGCCCGACACGCGGACGGGAGGCCCGGTTCCGGCGACAGGTCGGGTACAGTGGACGACGTTGGTCACCCCGGTGGTCAGCGTGCGGATGTGGCGCAGTGGTAGCGCATCACCTTGCCAAGGTGAGGGTCGCGAGTTCGAATCTCGTCATCCGCTCGGAACACACGGAACCCCTCGGCCTCATGGTCGGGGGGTTCTGTCGTTCCGGGCGGGGTTCTGTCGTTCCGGGCGGGTGCTCGGACCGGACGCACCGGCAGGCGCAGGGTTCGGGTCCCCGCGCCCACCGGCGCGGAGGCGTCGTCGCCTCCGGTGTGGCCCCCGGATGGGTGGTCCGGTCGCGGGCCCGGGGACGTCTTCGGAGCAGGAGCGCCGCGGGGTGGGTCCGGAGTCGGACGATGCGGTTTCCCGCACGCTTCCGTCCGTCAGGGCGTGTCGACTCGCACCGCGACCGCCGACACGGTGGCTCGGTCGCTGACGACCGCCCTGGTGCCCGGCAGACCGACCCGGTGACCGTCGCAGGCGTCGACGACCGTCGTCACGCGCCGCCGAACCGCTCCGCACGCACCTCGGTGGTGTCGTGTCCGAGCTCGCCGAGCCAGCGCAGGACCTGCTCGACGAAGGGGGTGGACCCGCAGACGTACAGGCGCGCACCGGCCTCCGGCGGCAGGACCGCCGCAGCGAGGCGGTCGCGGGTCAGGCGGCCGGCCGGGGTCGCGGCGCCCTCGGGAGCGCGGCGGCTGTGCACGACCTCGAGGTCGAACGGAGCCCGGTCGGCCGTCGCCAGGGCCGCGTCGAGCTCCCGACGGAAGAAGACGTCCTCCGGGGTCCGGACGGCGTAGAGCAGGCGGAAGGGCGTGGGGTCCTCGGCCTCGGCGTGCGCGGTCACCATCGGCAGGAGCGGCACGATGCCCGATCCCCCCGCGATGAGCTGCACCGGACGGGTGTCGGTGTAGGGATGCCAGACGAACCAGCCGCCGAGCGGGCCGTGCACCTCGAGCGCGTCCCCGACCTCGACGGCGTCGACGAGGAACGGGGACACCTCGCCGTCCTCCACCCGGTCGACGGCGAGCGTGACGCGCGTGCCGTCGCCGGACGAGGCGATCGAGTACGAGCGGGTCGCCTGGTAGCCGTCCTCCGCGGTCAGCCGCAGGTCGAGGTGCTGCCCGGGGTCGTTGCCGGGCCACGTCGGCACGTCGAGCACGAGCCGACGGGCGTTCGGGGTCTCCGGGGCGAGCGCAGCGACCGTGGCGGGGTGCCAGGCCGGGCGGCGGAGCGGCCGGGCCGGCGCGGCGGACGCGGGGCGGGCCTCCGGGCCGGACCGGTCGGTGGTCGGCAGGGTCACCAGTACCGCTCTTCCTTCCACGGGTCGCCGTGCATGTTGTAGCCGGCGTTCTCCCAGAAGCCCGGCTCGTCCTCGGCGTGCATGACGATGCCGCGGACCCACTTCGCGCTCTTCCAGAAGTACAGGTGCGGCACGAGCAGCCGGGCCGGACCACCGTGCTCGGGGGTGAGGGGCTCGCCGTCGGCCTCGAAGGCGATCCACGCCTGGCCCTCGAGCAGCTCGTCGAGCGGCACGTTCGTCGTGTAGCCGCCGAAGCTGTGCACCATGCAGAAGTCGAGCGAGGTCTCGACCTCGGCGAACAGCTTGTCGAGCGGCACGCCGCGCCAGCCCATGCCGAGCTTCGTCCAGTGCGTCACGCAGTGGATGTCGACCGTGACGTCCTCGAGCCCGAGCGCACGGACCTCGTCCCACGTCCACGAGTGCAGGCCGGACTCGGTCTGGATCGAGAAGCTCCACTCGGACGGCTCGATCTCCGGGGTCGCCCCGGCGGAGAGCACCGGCCAGTCCTGCACGAGGGTCTGGCCCGGCGGGATCCGGCTGTCGTCGGCGTCGCGGCGGCGTCCGCCGAACCCGCGCGTGAAGGTGGCCATCGCGTCCTCGTTCCCTCGTCGTGGCAGGCGTCGTCCCGGCCCGCTCGTTCCGATCCTGCACCACGGCAGGGGTCTTGTCAGCCATCGCGCGGGACGGGTCCGGCGTCGGAGCGCGCGCGCCGCCCCGCCGTGGTCGGTACCGCTACGGGTGCTGCTGCACGCGGCCGTCGTGCTGCTCGCGCTCGTGCGCGAACACGACGTCCGGGGCGTCCACCGAGCGGTCCGTCACCGTGGTCGGCGCCTCGAGGTGCACGGCGCCGGACGGGACGATGCCCGCCCCGCCGAAGCGCTCCATGACCCGCCACTGGGCGACGACGTCCTCGCCCGCATGACCGTTCGGCAGCGATGCCCAGAACCCGAAGCCGCCGACGGTCTCCAGCGCGGCACGGTCGTACATGGCGCACGCGCCGATCCACGCCACGCGGTAGGGCAGCCAGCCGCCGGGCTCGACCTCGAGGTCGGCGGCGACGTGCGCCAGGTTCGCAGCGTTGTGCAGGGACCACCGGTCGAAGCCCGGGGAGCCGCGACGGACGACCTCGGGGACGACGGGGCCGTCCCACAGCTCGAACGGGGCGGTCTCGTGCGGCCGGCGGTCCTGCAGGTACGACAGGCCCTGGACGGCGCTGCCGACGAAGCCGGTGTCGAGCGACCGCAGCGCGTCGAGCATCCGGTGCAGCGACCCGTTCTCGAGCCACACGTCGTCGTCCAGGAAGAGCACGGCGTCGGCGGTGGCGTGGTCGAGCAGGAACTGCCGGTGCTCGGCCAGGCCGCGCCGTTCCGGGTGGGTGAGCAGCGTGACGGGACGGCCCTGCGCCTCCAGGACGCGCACCATGGCGGCGACCGCCGGCCGCAGGGCGACGTCGCCGGTCTCCGACTGGTCGCTGAGGACCAGGCGGAACGCGACCTCGGTCTGCGCAGCCAGGCCCGCCAGCGTCGCGGCGAGCTCGGCCGTCCGGCCGACGGTCGGGATGAGGACGTCGACGTCGACCGGGGCGTCCGCGACCACGGTCGACCCGGAGGCGCGGCCCCACTCGCCGGACCAGCGTGCGCCCGCGGTCATGCGTCCCCGGGCACGACGGCCGGGCCCGCGGGTGCGGTGCCGGCCGGGCCGGTGTCGGCGGGCGCGCGGCCGGTCGTGCCGGCGCCGGCGGCGGTCTCACGGATGCGTCGGACGACGGCGCTCGTGGAGTGCTCGGCGACGTAGTCGACCATGACGACCTCGCCGCCGTGGGCGCGGACGACCTCGGTCTCGCTGAGCATCTCGGGGGAGTAGTCCCCGCCCTTGACGTAGACGTCCGGCCGGATCCGCTCGATGAGGGGGATGGGGGTGTCCGTCGCGAACACCGTCACCAGGTCGACGCACGCCAGGGCAGCGAGGACGCCGGCCCGGTCCTCCGCGGTGTTGATCGGTCGCTCCGGGCCCTTGAGCCGGCGGACCGAGTCGTCGTCGTTCAACGCGACGACGAGCAGGTCACCCAGTTCGCTCGCCTGCCGCAGGTACGTCGTGTGGCCACGGTGCACCACGTCGAAGCAGCCGTTCGTGAACACGATGCGGCGTCCGGCGCGACGGGCCTCGTCGACCGCGTCGGCCAGCTCGTCGTGGTCGACCACGGTCTCGGCCGGCGCGGACACCGACGCCACGAGCGCGTCGGCGGTGCACACCGACGTGCCGGCCTCGCGCACCACGACGTCGGCTGCTGCCTGGGCGAACGAGACGGCCTCGCGGACCGGGGTGCCGACCGCCAGGGCGACCGAGGCCGCCGCGCAGAACGTGTCGCCGGCACCGGACGCCTGCTGCTCGGACGCCGGGGTGGCCCGGGTGCGGTGCACGTCGACCGCGGACGACGACGACTCGAGGAGCACGGTGCCGTTGCGGTCCAGGGTCACGACGGCGTTCCGGGCACCGGTGACGGCGAGGACCTCGTCACGTGCGGCGACGACGGTCGCGGCCCGGTCGGCGCCCTGCCCCAGGTCGCGGCCGAGCAACCCGGCCGTCTCGCCCGCGTTCGGGGTGACGAGGTCGGGGTGCAGTGCGCTCCATCGGCCGAGGTCGTGCGCGTCCACGACGACCGTCGTCGGTCGGTCACGTTCGAGGACGGGCACGATCGCGGTGGCGTCGACGCCGAGGTCGTAGTCGCACACCACGACGGTGTCGGCGCGCTCGGCGGTGTCGCCGGGCGCAGCGGCCCGCGCGTCGGCGGGGACGGTGCCGGCGACGGCCGCTGCCGTCGCCTCGGCGAGCAGGGCGGTGTCGTCGGCGCTCGGGGCGGCGGCGAGGTCGTCGACGCGCACGACGACGCGGTCACCGCCGACGATGCGGTCCTTGCACGTGGTCGTCGCGCCGGGCACGGCGACGAGCCAGCGGGTGTCGACGCCCGCCGCGTCGAGGCGGTCGCGGAGGACGCGACCGGTCTCGTCGTCGCCGACGAGCGCGACCATCCGGACGCGCGCACCCAGGGCCCGGGCGTTCACGGCGGTGTTGGCCGCGCCTCCCGGGACGGCGATCGTCTCGGTGACCCGCACGACGGGGGCGGGCGCCTCGCGCGAGACGCGCTCTGCAGCGCCGACCGTCCAGCGGTCGAGGATGACGTCGCCGACCACGACGACGACGGGCTGCCCGGCGGCGACCTCGTCGACGACCCGGCGGACGGAGCGGACGTCGGCGCTCATCGGACGTCCTGGGCCGTCGCGGTGTCGGTGTCGTGGCTCCCGGCGGTCGCGGGGTCGACCGTCGTCGCGCCGGCCGGGGCCGTGGTGGTCGTCCGGCGCGGGGCGGCCTCGAGGTGGACGACGGTGGTGGTCGTCATCTCGTCGAGCAGGTGCGGGCCGTACCCGAAGCCGGAGCCGGAGGCGCCGCGGGGCTCGGCGCTGCCACCCGGGGCCCCACCGAAGACGGCGTTGATCTTCACGGTGCCGACGGGGAGCTCCGCGGCGGCACGGAGCGCGGTCGCGGTGTCGCCGGTCAGGACGGTGGCGGCCAGGCCGTAGCGGTCCTCGGCGGCCAGGCGGAGCCCCTCCTCGAGGTCCTCGACGATGCGCAGCGGCGCGATCGGCCCGAACGTCTCCTCGGTGAGGACGAGCATGTCGTCCGTGCAGTCGGCCAGGACGGTCGCCGGGTAGAACGTGCCGGCGCCCTCGGGGACGCTGCCGCCGGTGAGCACTCGGGCACCCGACGCGACGGCCTGGTCGACGTGCTGCTGCACGGTCGCGCGGAGCCGCTCGTCGACGAGCGGTCCGAAGTCGGCGGCGGCCGAGGCGGTCTTCCGCTCGGCGGCACTGACCAGGGCCGCGGTGAACTCGTCGGCGATGTCGCGGTGCACGTACACCCGCTCGACGCTCGTGCAGATCTGGCCGGTGTTCGCGAAGGACCCGAGCGCGACCTGGTCGGCGGCCCACACCGGGTCCACGTCGGCGTCGACCACCGCGGCGTCGTTGCCGCCGTTCTCACGGATCACGTGGGCTCGGGTGCGCAGGGCGGCCTCGGCGAGGCGGTCGCCCGTGGCCGTGGAGCCGACGTGCGCGTACACGGCGATGCCGTCCTCGGCCAGGAGTTGCTCGCCCGTGGTCGCGTCGCCGTCGACGCCGACCAGCACGCCCTCGGGCAGCTCGGCGGCGAGCAGGCGGTTGAGCAGGGCGATCGTGCCGGGGCTGCGCTCACTGCCCTTGTGCACGACCGTGTTGCCGGCGACGATCGCCGCCCCGAGGATGCCGCAGGCGACCGCGACCGGGTCGTTCCAGGGGGTCAGTGCGAGCACGACGCCGCGGGGGTGCGGGACGGCGAAGTCGGCGGCGCCGTGGTTGCCTCGCAGCGCCTCGCCGCGGTGCAGCGGGCCGAGTTCGGCGTACTGGACGAGGGTGTTGATGCCCGCCTCGACACCGCCGAGCGCGTCGCCCGGGACCTTGCCCGTCTCGCGGGTGTTCATCGCCGCGAGGTCCTCGGCGTGGTCGCGCAGCCGCTCGGCCGCCGCACGGAGGATCGCGCCGCGCTCGCCCGGGGCGGTGCGGGCCCACCCGGTCGCTGCCGCCCGTGCACGCGCGACGGCGTCACGCACCTCGTCCGCCGTGCTGCGACGGGTCTCCGAGGCCACCGCACCGGTCACGGGGTCGAGCACCGTGATCGTGTCCGCGGACGACTCGTCCGACGACGGAGCGGAGGTGGTGGGGGCGTCGAGCGTCATGTGCGTCCTCTCGTGGTGGACCGGTCCCGTGGGGACCGGGCCTCCTACGCTGCACTGCTCCTGCTGTGTGTGCCCACGGATCGGTCCAGCGTGTCCACGGGACGCAGCTGCGGGCCGTCCCGGGCGTGGATCGGTAGGAACGAAGGGACGAGGACGGACTGTCCGACCACGTCGGAGACCAGGAGGACGACGGGCGTGGTGCAGATCGGACGTGGCGGCGAGCGGTTCGAGGGGGTCCGCGAGATCGCGGTGCTCCGCGGCGGAGGGCTCGGCGACCTGATGTTCGCGATGCCGGCGATCGAGGCCCTGGCCGCCGCCTACCCGGAGGCGCGGCTCACCCTGCTCGGCACGCCCATGGCCGCCGCACTGCTCGACGGACGCTCCGACGCGGTGCACGCCGTCGAGGAGCTCCCGGTGTCGCCGGGCGTCCGCGACGGTGGCGAGGGTGCCCCGGACGTGGACGACTTCTTCGCGCGGCTGCACGGGCGGTTCGACCTCGCGGTCCAGCTGCACGGTGGAGGCCGCAACTCGAACCCGTTCCTGCTGCGCCTCGGTGCCGCGCACTCGGTCGGCACCGCCACCGAGGACGCCACCACCACCGAGCGCTGGGTCCGCTACGTGTACTACCAGCACGAGGTCCTGCGGGCGCTCGAGGTCGTCGGACTCGCCGGCGCCGAACCCGTCACGCTCGACCCCCGCCTCACCGTCAGCGACGAGGAACGTGCCGCCGTCCGGGCCCGGCTCGGGGTCCGCGGGCGCCTCGTCGCCATGCACCCAGGTGCGACCGACCCCCGCCGTCGCTGGAGCCCGGAGCGCTTCGCCGCCGTCGCGATCGCGCGGCTCGAGGCCGGCGACGACGTCGTGCTCGTCGGCGACGACTCGGACCGGCCGGCCGCCACGAGCATCCGGGCGTCGGTCGCCGAGGCCGTCGGTCCCTCGGTCGCCGGACGCCTCCACGACCTCACCGGGACCCTGCCGCTGCGCGAACTGCCCGCCGTGCTCGGGGCCGCGGACGTCATGGTCGGCGACGACTCCGGCCCGCGCCACCTCGCCGTCGCCGTCGGCACGCCCACCGTCGGCGTGTTCTGGTTCGGCAACGTCATCAACGCGGGCCCGCTCGACCGAGGACGGCACCGGGTCCTGATGAGCTTCGTCACGCGCTGCCCGGTGTGCGGTGTCGACGTCACCCAGGTGGGATGGACGGCCGAGCGGTGCGAGCACGACCCGTCCTTCGTCGACGAGATCACGCCGGACCGGGTGCTCGCGGACGTCGAGGACCTGCTCGCGACCAACTGACGGGGGTGCCCGGGGTGGCCGGGCGGGCTGCGCCTCCTGGCTGGTGCGCGGCTGGCTGGTGCGCGGCTGGCTGGTGCGCGGCTGGCGGGCGCGCGGCTTCGGCGGGCGGCCGAGGTCGCAGGACATGCCACCCGCCACCCGTCGAGGTTGCACAACAGGCCGTCGCAAAGCGTCCGGGCCAGCGCTTCGTGCGCCCGCGCCGGCCGTACCCGCGCGCGTGTCGCTGCCCGCGTCCGCGGCCAGACTCCTCGGCGGGGGCTCAGCGCAGGCGGCCGATGCCGCAGGACACGCCGCGCGCATGCCGCCCAGTTCGCACGACCGGCCGGTGCCCGGCGTCTCGGCGAGCAGTTCGTGCGACCTCGCCGAGAAGGCACGGCGGTTCGTGCGACGTCGGCGGTGGCGGCCGGGCGCGTCGGCGGGTCGGGCCGGCGGCAGCGCAGCCGGTCGAGGTCGCACGACCTGCCGCAAGCTGGCCGCCGATGTCGCGCGTTCGGTCGTTGAGCGACGGACGGGTCGGCGGTTCGAGCGACCTCGGCGGGAGGGACCGGGCGAGTCTGCCGGACGGGCTTCGGCGGCGGGCCCAGCCGGTCGGGGTCGCAGGACCTGCCGCGCGTCGGCCGGCGAGGTCGCACGAAGGGCCGCCGAGTGGCGGGGCGGGCGGCGGTTCGTGCGACCTCGGCGGGGGCGGCCGGGCGCGTCCCGGCCGACCCGGCCCGTCCGGCCGACCCGACCCGTCCGGCCGACCCAACCCGTCCGGCCGGCGCAGCCCCCGGCCGCCGCAGCCCGCGGCCGGCGCAGCCCGCGGCCGGCGCAGCCGGCACCCGCCCACAGGGCGGACGGGAGGCCCGGTACCAGCTGGTACCGGGCCTCCCGTCCGTCAGGCGCGCGCGCCGGTCACGGCCAGCTGGGCTCAGTCGCCGGCATGATCGACAGCTCGCGGATCTCGCAGCCCGCGGGCTGCGAGAGCGCGAAGATGATCGAGTTCGCGACGTACTCCGGCTCGATGAGCTGCGCGTCCGGCCCCGGCTTGTACTGCTCGGTGCGGTCGGCGAAGAAGTTCGTGCGCATGCCCGCCGGGATCACGTTCGTGACGCCGATGCGGCCGGCGGTCTCGGCGGCGAGGGCCTGCGAGAACCCGCGGACGCCGAACTTCGACGCGGAGTACGCGGTGCCGTGGCCGACGCCGCGCAGGGCGAGGGACGATGAGATGGTGACGACGCGGCCGTGGGTTGCCTCGAGCGCGGGCAGGGCAGCACGGAGGGTCGACGCGGTCCCGATCAGGTTGACGCCGACGATCTTCTCCCAGTCGCCGGACGAGATCGCGTCGATGGGTGCCGGGGTGTCGATGCCCGCGGCGGTCACGACGGCGTCCAGGCCCCCGTGGCGCTCGACGGCCTCGCGGACCGCCTGCTCGACGGCGTCGGTGTCCGAGACGTCCACGGCGACGGCGTCGACGCCCTCGGGGACCGCGTCGATGCGCAGGTCGAGGACGATCGGGGTGCCGCCGGCCTCGGTGACGGCTGCGACGACGGCAGCGCCGAGTCCGGAGGCGCCGCCGGTGACGAGGACGCGGCCGATGGGAGTGGTGGGGACGGGCATGGATGTCCTTCGTGTCGTGGTGCTGTGGTCGTGAGGAGGAGTGCTGGGGCTCAGCCGACGCGTTCGATCGCCGCGGCCAGGCGGGTGGTCGATCGTCCCGGGTGGAAGGGGACGGTGACGACGCGTCCGCCCCACTCGGCGAGCGTGACCGACTCGGGGAGCTCGTCGGCGGTGTAGTCGCCGCCCTTCGCCCAGACGTCGGGCTTGAAGCGGCGGAGGGCCTCGTCGGGCGTGGACTCGTCGAACACCACGACGGCATCGACGCAGTCCAGCGCGAGCAGGAGTTCGACCCGGTCGTCCTGGCCCATGATCGGCCGGTCGGGGCCCTTGAGCCCACGGACGGAGTCGTCGGAGTTGAGGCAGACGACCAGGCAGTCGCCGAGGGCCCGGGCCGCCGAGAGCGTCCGGGCGTGTCCGGCGTGCAGGAGGTCGAAGCAGCCACCGGTCGCGACGACGACCCCGCCGGCGGCGCGGACGTCGTGGGCGATGCGGAGGGCGTCACGGGCGGTCCCGGGCACCGCGATGGGGGCCGGGGGAGCGCCCGCGACGAGCGAGGCCACCCCGCCGGCGGCGAGGTACGCGGAGGCGTCTGCCACCCCGGCGGTGACGGCGTCGGCGATCTCCGCACCTGACGCGAGGGCGACGGCCACGCCGGCGGCCAGGCGGTCGCCCGCGCCGCAGGGGTCCCCGGCGGTGACGGACGGCGCGGGGACGAAGCGGGAGTCGAGACCACGGTCGGTGCGTCGACCGACGAGTGCGCCGCGGTCGCCCATCGTGACGGCGACGGCGTGTGCCTCCCACCGGGTGACGAGTTCCGCGGCGGCGTCGGTGGCGAAGGCGACACCCGTGCCGCCGAGCCCGGTGAAGCGCTGCGCCTCGCTGGCGTTCGGCGTGACGACGGTCACACCGGCGACGGGGGCCTCGCCCTTCGGGTGCGGGTCCCACACGACCGGCGTGTGCGCGGCGACGGCGGTGAGTGCGGCGCGCATCTCCTCGGCCGCGGTCAGCCCGCGGCCGTAGTCGGCGACGATGACGGCGTCGGCCTCGTCGAGCGCGGTGCGCATGGCCTCGGTCACGGCGGGGACCGGCGGGGTGTCGCAGCCCTCGTCGATGCGGACCAGGGCGTGGTCGCCGACCCGGACGCGGGTCTTCACCGGGGTCGGGGCGCCGGAGGGGCCCTCGACGATGGTGACGCCGGGCAGGAGCGATCGGAGTCGGTCGGCCGGGGCGTCGTCACCGAGCACCGTGACGAGCCGGACGTCGTGTCCGTCCTTCGCGAGCATCGTGGCGACCAGTCCGGCGCCACCGGCCCGTCTGTCCTCGGAGCGGACGTCGAGCACGGGCACCGGGGCATCCGGGCTGAGCCGCTCGCTCGTGCCGCTGACGTCGACGTCGAGCAGGGTGTCGCCGACGACGACGATGCGGAGCTGGCGGTCGGTCATCGGGTGCCTCCTCGGCGGAGCACCGGCTCCATGGCGCGGCACAGGGCGTGCACGAGGACGAGCTGCGCCTCCTGCACGTTGGCGGACGGGCCGTCGATCGCGATGACGTCGTCGACGGCGCTCGCGAGCGGGTTCGGGAGCGCACCGGTCATCGCGATGGAGCGCGCACCGGCGTCCCGCGCAGCGGCCGCGGCGGCGAGGAGGTTCGGGCTCTTGCCGCTCGTGCTCAGCAGGACGACGACGTCACCGGCACGGGCGTGCGCGCGGATCTGCCGGGCGAACACCTGCTCGAAGCCGTAGTCGTTGCCGATGGCGGTGACCGCTGACGTCTCGGCGTGCAGCGAGATCGCGGAGTACGCGGGTCGGTCGCCGTCGAACCGGCCGGTGAGCTCCGAGGTGAGGTGCTGGGCCTCCGCGGCGGACCCGCCGTTGCCGGCTGCGAGCAGGCGGCGACCGGCGACCAGGCGTGCGGCGATGTCGTCGGCCCACGCGGCGATGTGGTCGCCGTGGTCGACGAGCGACGCGATGACGGGCACCGACGCGGCGATGTGGTCGAGCACGACGCGCGTGCTCGTGGCCGCGCTCACGTCGGAGCCGTCGACGGGGGTGGACTCGGTCGTGCCGATCCCGGTCTGCTCGATGGTCATCGGGCGTTCCTCTCGGTGATGGGGAGCGTGGCGTCGGCCATCGCGCCCTCGGCGGGTCGGACGGTGTCCGTGGTGCGGGCGCCCGACGCGGTGGTGGCGACGGGCGCGGTCGTGGTGCGGCCCGGCGCGGGGCGGGGGGTGTGGAAGCGGCCGCCGGCGACGAGTCGCTCGTAGACGCGCTCGGTGTCCGTCGCGACCTTGCGCCAGGTGTACCGCGACTCGGCGCGGCGACGACCGGCGGCGCCGTACGCGGCACGACGCTCCGGGTCGTCGAGGAGCGCACCGAGGGCGACCGCCAGGCCGTCCTCGTCGCGCGGTTCGACGTGCAGGCCGGTCGCGTCCTCGACGACGGTGTCGATGAGGCCGCCGACGCGGGACGCCACGACGGGGACGCCGCACGCCATCGCCTCGAGCGGGACGATCCCGAACGGCTCGTACCAGGGGGCGCAGACGACCACGTCCGCGCTGCGGTACACCTCGCCCATCTGCTCCTGCGCGAGCTGCCCGCGGAAGGACACGTGGTCGCGGATGCCGAGCTCCCGGGCCAGTGCGTCCAGCCGCTGGTACTCGGGGTCGTCGGGCAGGTCCGCGCCCGCGGTGCCCGCGCCGCCGACGACGACGAGTTCGACGTCGCGGCCGGCCTGCACGAGCTGCGCCACGGCGGCGATGGTCGTGCCGACGCCCTTGCGTTGCACGAGTCGGGAGGCGGTGAGGACGCGGAAGGTGCGGCCGCGTTCCTCGACGGCGCCGTCCGGTCGGAACAGCTCGACGTCGACACCGCACGGGACGACGGAGATGGACCGGAGCGGCACGCCGAGGCTCTTCAGTTCGAACGCCTCGTCGGAGCAGGTGGCGACGACCTGGTCGGCACCGCGGCCGACGGCGGGTTCGAGCCACTCGCGCTCGGCCGGGCTCGTGTCGGCGGACCCCTGGTGGCGACGCTTCACGACGCCGAGGGCGTGGAAGGTCTGCACGACGGGGATGCGCGGGCCGCCGATGCGCGCCTGCACCTGGCCGACGGCGTCGATGGTCGCGTGCCCGGACATCCAGAAGTGGCCGTGCACCACGTCGGGCCGGTCGGTGATCCACTCGGACGCCAGCACCTGCGCGAACGTGCCCATGTAGGGGAGCAGGTCGTCCTTCGGGACGTGCTCGGCCGGTCCGGCGTCGACGTGCACGACGTCGACACCCTGCCGGAGCGGGACCCGCGTCGGCAGGGTGGCGTCGTCCCGGCGGGTGTAGACGGTGACGGTGTGGCCGCGGTCGGCCAGCGCCGCGGAGAGGGCCGCGACGTGGACGTTCTGTCCACCGGCGTCGACCCCGCCGAGCGTCGCGAGCGGGCTCGCGTGCTCGGAGACCATGGCGATCTGCATCAGCTGCTCCTCCCACCGTCCGTCGACGCGGCAGCGCCGACGGTCTCCGCCGTCCGCTCGGGACGCGGTGCGCGCCGGGCGGCGCGGTGCCTCGTCAGCACGTCGTCCAGCAGCTCGTCCCAGTCCGCGGTGAACCGCGACAGCGCGTGCCGCGCCAGGACGGCCTCGCGGGCCACGAGACCGCGACGGCGGGCTTCGTCCGGGTCCTCGAGCAGCGTCCGGGAGGCGCGCACCAGCTCCTCGACGTCGGTCCCGATCGCGCCGGCCTCGGCGGGCACGGTGCGCGAGGCGTCGGTCGTGGCGAGCACGAGGACGGGCATCGCCATGTGCATCGACTCGATGAGCGAGAGCCCGAGGGAGGTCCAGCGGTTGGCGTGCACGTAGGCGCGGCGCCGGGCGAGCGCGGCGTGCATGGGGTCCGGCTTGACGTCACCCATGCCGACGAGCAGGTCGCCGTGGCCGAGCTCGGGGAGCTTCTCGGTGCCCATCCCGAAGACGTCCACGGGGGCGACGGCGCCGAAGCGGGGGAGCAGGTCGGTGCCGACGACGCGGTTGCGGCGCACGGGCTCGTTGATGACGGCACCGAACCGCTCGAGCTCGCCGGAGTACAGCGGGCCCGGGTCGACGACGCCGTGCTCGACGACGGTGGTGCGCGTGGAACCGCAGTCCCACATCAGGGCGTTCCAGTGCGTGACGTGCGCGATCGTCACGTCGTCGCGGTCGCGGAACGGGTGCTGGCTGTCCGGCACGTCGACCCGCGGGGCGTTGTGCTCGACGAAGACGACCGGGACGTCGCGGCCACCGAGCAGCCGTCGGGCGACCTCGAGCTCCTCGGGGCGCTGCAGGACGACGAGGTCGACGTCCGCGTCGACGACGTCCTCGGGTGCGATCTCGACGGCGTTCGTGCCCCAGGCCCGACCGCCACGGCCGAGCCCCCAACCGTCACGCTCCGGGGTGGTCGGGATGAGGTACTCGTGCGGGCCGCGGACGAAGGCGTCCATCCAGCCGCCGTGCACGTGCCACACGAGGATCCGCATGCACTGCCTTTCGGTCGCTGTCGATCGGGAGGAGGAGAAGGAGAAGGAGGAGCAGTGCCGCACGCTACGCACGGCTGTCTGGTCCTGCTCGCAGGGAGGCGTCGATCGTCCGGAGAGCGCAGCCGACGAGCCGTTCGTGGGCCGCCAGGACGTCCTCGACGCGGACGCCGGCCAGGCACGGGTGTCCCGGGACCGGGCAGTCGCGGGCCCGGCTGAGGCGGCACGGGGCCTGCTGGTCGCCGAGGAGTTCGACGTGCTCGGCGTACGGAGCCCACTTCACGGCGGGCACGACGGGTGAGAACAGGCTGACGATCCGGGCACCGACCGCGGCGGCGAGGTGCGCCGGCCCGGTGTTGCCGACGACGACCACCTCGGCCCCGGCGAGCACCGCCGCGAGCTCGGCCGGTGAGGTGCGCCCGCCGAGGTCGATGCCGGTCGTCCCGGCGACGTCCGCGGTGAGGCCGCGCTCACCGGGGGAGCCGGTGACGACGACCGGGACGCCGAGGCGGTGGTACTCGGCCACGAGCGCACGGTGGGAGGACGGCGGCCAGGAGCGGGCCTCCACACTGGCACCGGGGTGCACGACGACGTACCGGTCGAGCGCGGCGACCTCCGCGGGCACGGCGACGTCGTCGTCGACGGCCACGTGGAGGAGTCCGTCGTCGTCCGACGGCAGCGGGAAGCCGGCGGCGGCGGCGATCCGCAGCGCCCGCTCGGGTTCGGGGACGTCCTCGGGCAGGTCCTCCCCGGGGCGCAGGCGCACGTCGAGCAGCGAGCCAGGGTGGTCGACCGACGCGCCGGAGACCTTCGGGACGCCGGCCAGGCGCAGGAGCATCGCGAGCGGCAGGGGCGACTGGTGGAAGGAGGTCAGCACGACCGCCTCGTCCGGGCGTTCCTCGGCGACGAGCGCGCGGAACTCGGCGAGGACGGCGTCGTCGAGCGGCCGGACGGTCTCGGTGACCCACGGTGCCGCCCAGACCCGCAGCGAGTCGACGCCGGGCAGCAGCGCTCCGGCCGGGGCGCCCTGGGGACCGCAGAGCAGGGTCACGTGGTCGGCTCCGGCGGCCACCGCGCGGACGGCGGGACCGGTGACCAGGACGTCACCGAACGAGTCGAGGCGGGCGACGAGCACGCGGCGACCGTGCCCGGTGGAGCCCCCGGTGACGGCCGTCCCGACCGCGCCGACGCTCACGCCGACACCGGCGCCGCGTGGGCACGGACCAGGGCGACGGCCTCCTCGATCGTCGCTGCGACGGTGGTGGCCGCGGCGACCTCGGCCGGCAGCGTGCGCGCGGTCGGGACGAGGATGCCCTGCCCACCCGCGGCCTCGGCGGCGCCGACGTCGGCACCGATGTCCCCGACGACGACGAGGTCGGCGGGGTCGAGCCCGAGCCGCTCGGCAGCGCGGAGCACCATGCCGGGCCGGGGCTTCCGGCACGCGCAATCGTCGTCGCGGTCGTGCGGGCACAGCTCCCACACGTCGAACGGCCCGACGAGCTCGTCCACCCGCGCGTTCGTCGCGTCCACCTGTTCGCGGGAGGCCATGCCCTTGGCGATGACGGACTGGTTCGTCACGACGCCCACGGCCAGACCGGCGGCGCGGGCCGCGGCGACCGCGCGGGCGGCTCCGGGCACCGGCACGACGCGGGCCGGGTCGGCGTTGTACGGGACGTCGACCACCAGGGTGTCGTCGCGGTCGAAGAGCACGCCGCGGAGCGGTCGGTCGGAGAGGGCCACACCCCTCTCTACCGGGCCGGAGGGGGACCCGCCCAACCGGACGGCGTCCGGTGGCGCGCTGTGGACAGCCGCCACGGCGTGCCGCTGCCGGGACGCCCGCGCCCGACGCGGTGTGCGGACGGCACGGTCGGCGCCCGGTAGCGTCGGGCCTCGTGACCGCCGTACCCACCCTGCCCCCGTCCGACGGCCGCCCGGAGCTCGTCGTGCTCCGGGCGATCAAGCTCGGCGACCTGCTCGTCGCCGTGCCCGCGCTGCACGCCCTCCGCCGGGCCTTCCCGGGCCACCGGATCTCCCTCGCGACGACGGCGTGGCTCGCCCCCGTCGTCGAGCTGGTGACCGACGTCGACGTGCACCTCGCGCAGCACGGCCTCGACCACCCGATCGCGGTGCCGGCCGGGGTCGTCGACGTCGCAGTCAACCTGCACGGTGCCGGACCGGAGTCCGGTCAGCTCATCGACGCCCTGCAGGCGCGTCGGGTGATCGGCCACGGTGCCCCGGACGGACCCGAGTGGCAGCACGACGTCCACGAACGCGAGCGCTGGGCGGGCCTGATGACCGCACACGGCATGCCCGCCGACCCGGACGACGTCTCGATCGCCGTCCCGGCCGTGCCCCCGGTCGTCGCGGGCGCCGCCGTCGTGCACGTCGGTGCCTTCCACGGCGCGCGGCACTGGCCGGTCGACCGCTTCGCCGAGGTGGTGCGCGGGCTCGTCGCGCGCGGTCACCACGTGGTGCTGACGGGAGGCGCGGACGACGTCGAGCGGGCGCTGGCCGTCGCCGCGTCGGCCGGCCTCGACGACGCAGCCGTCCTGGCCGGACGCCTGGACCTGCAGCCGTTCGCCGCCGTCGTCGCAGCCGCGAGCCTCCTGGTCACCGTCGACACGGGTGCTGCGCACCTCGCCTCGGCCTACGGCATCCCGTCCGTCGTGCTCTTCGGCCCGGCCCCGCCCGAGGCCTGGGGCCCGCCGGCGTCCGGCCCGCACGTGGTGCTCACCGACGCCTCGGTACGCCGCGGTGACGTGTTCGCGGAGGACCCGGACCCAGCCATCCTCGCCGTGTCCGCCGTCGACGTCCTCACCGCGGTGGACGGACTGGGCGTGACGCCGACCGGCACCGCACCCAGCGCCGATCGGTAGCGTCGATCCGACGGCACGGACGGTCCGGTCGTCGGAGGGAGCCGCCGTGTTCGAAGCAGCCAACATCCGGGACTGGATCGGCCTGCCGGTCGTCGACGACCAGGAGGACAAGATCGGCACCCTCGAGAGCATCTACTACGACACCGCGACGCAGGACCCGGCGTTCGGGTCCGTCACGACCGGTGTGGTCGGCAAGAAGCTCGTCTTCGTGCCGCTCGTCGGCGCGACCGTCGCCCCGAAGCACCTGCGGGTCGCGTTCGACAAGAAGACCGTGAAGGACGCGCCCTCGATCGCGACGGACGGCGAGCTCGACGCCGCGACCGAGCCGGAGCTCTTCCAGCACTACGGCATCGCGTACCAGGCGGGCGTCAACGGCGAGCGTCGTCTCGGCCGTCGCTGACCCGTCCGCGGGGTCGAGTCGGACCGGCTAGCCTGGTCCGCTCGACCCCGAACCAGGGGGCGCCCGCCCGACCCGACCACCCGGAGCCCATCCTGCGCCGCTCGACGTCCTCCCGCGTGTCCACCGCGCTCGTGGCGTCCGTGCTGCTCGTCGGCGGGGTCCTGGCCGGCGGTCCGGTCGGCACGCCGGGTGCTCCCGAGGCCGCGGTCGCCGCCCCGCAGTGGCCGGTCCCGCAGCCGTTCCCCGTTCCGGACGACCCGTCCGAGACGCTCGCGGACCTGCCGCCCGGCAGCGAGTACGTCGCGCTCGGCGACTCGTACTCCGCCGGCTACGGTCTCCGCCACCCGACCGGACTGCCCGTCGCCGCGTGCGCCCAGTCCGGTGAGGACTTCCCGCACCGCGTCGCCGCGCGCTTCGGCCTGGACCTGACCGACGTCACGTGCGCCGGGGCGACGAGCGAGGACGTCCGCGACCGCACGCAGTTCCGCGGTGCACCGCCGCAGGTCGAGGCGCTGTCCCGGTCGACCCGGCTCGTCACGCTGACGATCGGCGGCAACGACGCCGACCTCTTCGGCACCGCCGCCTCGTGCCTGGCGCTGTCGGCCTCCGGTCCGGTCTTCTCGGGCCGGAACGCGCCGTCGTGCCGCAGCACCTTGGTCCGGGACGGCCTGGACACCCTCGACGCGAAGATCCAGGGACGCGTGGCGCTCGGGATCGCGGAGACCCTGGCGGACGTCCGCCGGGCGGCCCCGAACGCCGAGGTCGTCCTGCTCGGCTACCCGGCGATCTTCCCGGACGCCGAGCACACGCCGGCGACGGGCTGCTTCCGTGCCGCGGTCGACCTCGGCACCCTGGCCGGGCAGTTCCCGGGCGACACCTACCCGTTCACCGACACCGACGTCCGCTGGCTGCACGGCGTCCAGGAGCAGCTCGACCAGGTCGGGCGGGACGCGGCACGGGCTGCCGGGGTCACCTTCGTCGACGTCTTCGCCGACACCCAGGCGCACTCGGCCTGCGCGCGGCGGGATGCCTACGTCGAGGGCATCTCGCTCGACTCGCTCGGCGGCTTCAGTCAGATCGACCTGCAGCCCGGTGCCCTGCACCCGAACCACACCGGTGTCCGCTACCTGACCGACCGGACGTCGGACGTCCTCCGGCGCGCGTTCGACTGACGCCGCCCCGTCGGGACGGCAGCCGGGGGAGCCGGCCCGGGCTCCGGTCGTCCGCCGACACCCGCGGGTAGTCTCCGAGCGTGCCCCCTCGCGCCGTCGGACTCCTGCTGCACCGCGGGGACGGGCCTGCGCTCGAGGTGTTCATCGCACACATGGGTGGCCCGTTCTGGCGCCGCCGCCCCCGAGCCTGGAGCATCCCGAAGGGGGAGCCGGCAGCCGGGGAGGACGACCTCGCCACGGCGCTCCGCGAGTTCCGCGAGGAGATCGGCGCCGATCCGCCGGCCGGCACCCCCGACCTGCTCGGCACGTTCCGGCAGGCGTCGGGCAAGGTCGTGACCGTCTTCGCCCTGCACGCCCCGGACCCGGCGATCGGTTTCGTGCGGAGCAACACCGTGTCGGTCGAGCTGCCGCGCGGATCCGGACGGTTCGTCGAGGTGCCCGAGGTGGACGACGCCCGCTGGACGCCGGTCGCCGAGGCCCGTGCGCTCGTCGTCGCCGGGCAGGTGGCCGCGCTCGACGCCCTCGTCACCCGGCACTGAACCCCGCCGCGACCGGCGGTCCTCAGTGCTCCTGCGAGGTCCGGATCGATCCCGTCGCCGCGCGGTGCACCGTCGCGACCGAGCCGGTGATCGTCTGGATCGCCCGGCTGACGGTCGGGATCGAGCTCGTGACGACGGCGAGCGACGAGGTGAGGACCTCGACGGACGACGTGCTGAGGTGCTGTTGGGCCGCGCTGTGCACCGGGAAGCCGCGGCGGGCGAGGACGACGACGGACAACCCGCCGACGAGCACGACCGCGCCGGCGAACGGCAGCGACTGCAGGCCGGCGAGCCCGAGGACCTGCCCGCCGAGCGCCGCACCACCGGCGATGCCGATGTTCGAGGCGCCGTTCACCAACGCGCCGGCGATCTCCGGGCTCACGCCGCCGGTGCGGATCGCTGCGGCCATGAAGAGCGTGCCGGTCGTGCCGTTCGCCGCCATCCAGACGCCCGCGACGACCATCGTGCCGACGAGCGACCCGTGGGCGAACGGCAGCGCGACGAAGGCCACGGCCATGGCGGCGATCGCGGCGACGAGGGTCTGCCGGGGTGCGCGGTCGACGAACAAGCCCGCGAGCCAGAGCCCGATCACGCCCGTACCGCCGAGGACGAGCAGCGCGCCCGAGACCATGCCGACGTCGAGCCCGGCGTCGACGACGTACGGGCCGATGTAGGTGTAGACGACGTAGTGCCCGGCGAACAGCAGCAGGTCGGCGACGACGACGGACAGCAGACCGGTGCGCGCCCAGGCCCGCGGCGACCCGATGTGCGGCGACGCGGCACCGCGGACGGACGGCAGGAACACGGCGGCGACCACGGCGAGGACGGCCGCGCACGCAGCGACGGCGCCGACGGCCGGACGCCAGCCGAGCGACTGGCCCACCCCGGTGGCCAGGGGCACGCCGATCACGAACCCGAGGGAGCTGCCGGAGTAGACGAAGGCGATCGCCCGTCCGGCCAGCCGCGGCGGCACGATCCGCGTGGCGTACGCCGAGGCGACGGAGAAGAAGAGGGCGTGCGCGATGCCGCCGACCACCCGACCCGCGCAGACGACGGCGAAGGACGGTGCGAGGGCGACGAGCGCGTTGGACAGCGTGTACCCGACGAGGGTCGCGACGAGCACGGTCTTGCGCGGCAGCTTCGCGGTCAGTGACGTCAACGGCAGCGCGAGCAGGGCGACGGCCGCGGCGTAGACGGTGATGACGATGCCCATGGTCGACTCGGTGACGCCGAGGTCCTGGCTCATGGTGCCGAGCAGGCCCACGGGCATGAGCTCGGTCGTGATGGCGAAGAACGTGGCGAGCCCGAGCACGGCGATGCCGACCACCGAGGACGTCGTCACGGTGATCGGCGTCGTGTACGGGTGGACGGTTCGGTTGCTGGTCGTCGACATGGCGGCTGACCTCCTCGAGGACGTGCGAGGAGCGCGCGCGGACGACTGGTCGACCGGGGGTGGAGCGCGCTCGGGTGGACGGGGTTGTGTGTGGAGATGTGGTTCTGGCCACTCCACGGCGAGTGCGCTCCGTCCAGTGTTGCACGGTGCAGCGTGATCCCGCGAGGGCCCCGGAGCATCTCTCCCCGGGCTCTCAGGAGCGCTCCAATCCGGACTCAGTACATCGAGGCGGGTGCAGCGCTCGTCACCGTGCCGCGCACCGCACCACCGACGAGCCGCACCCACAGCGTCCCGCTCAGCGAGGTCGCGGTCAGCGACACCGTCCCGTGCAGGGCGTCCTCCCGCGGGTAGCAGGCGCTCGAGCCCTCGATGCGGTCGGCCGAGGCCACCAGGCAGATCGACGAGCCGTCCCGCCCGACCCCGGCCCACACGTTCCAGGGCGTCGCCCCGGAGGCCCCCGAGAGCGACCGGTTCGTGAAGACCAGGCGCGTGGTCCGGAGGGCGACCGGCGCCTCGACCGAACCGGGCAGCTCGTCGGCGTACGTCTGCGGCATGTCGAGCATCTGCTCCAGCGTGACGGTCCCGACGGCCGGGGTCACGGCCGCCGTCGCGGCCTGGGTGCTGCGGGTGCCGACCGAGAGGCCGACTCCCACCCCGGCGACGAGCCCAACCACGACGGCCGCCGCGCCGAGTCCCCACAGCACGGTCCGGTCGGTCCGCCGCACACGCCGGCCCAGCCGCCGCACCCCGGCCAGGAGGCCCGGCTCGGCCCGGTCGTCGACGGCCCGGTCCGGCACGGGGTCACCGCC
This sequence comes from Curtobacterium sp. L6-1, assembly GCF_018885305.1. NCBI lineage: Bacteria > Bacillati > Actinomycetota > Actinomycetes > Micrococcales > Microbacteriaceae > Curtobacterium > Curtobacterium aetherium. The sequence goes on along the minus strand of NZ_CP076544.1, from coordinate 1,160,551 downwards.
GTCAGCGGCGCGTCCCTCGTCCCGGTCGGCTCGGCCGTCGTCGGAGTCGGCTCGTGCGTGGTCGCGGCCCGCTCGTCCGTCGAGGGTGCTCCCGTCCGTCGCCGGCCCGGCGGCCACGGGCGGGAGCGCCGCCGGTGTCGCGGGAGCTGCGGTCCGGGTCGCAGCGGGCGACGGCGGGAGGACCCGGTCATCGGCCTCGGGAGGGACGACGCGCGGCGGCGCAGTCCGTGGCGCCGCGGGGGCGGCAGCGGGGGCGGGGGAGTCAACCCGGGAGTCTGGGCGTCGCCGGCCCGTCGTCGTCCCCGGAGCCTCGCGACCCCGCCGACCGTGCGGCGGGACCGGCGGGGCGGAGTCCCGGCGCGCCTCCCGGTCGAGGTCCGCGAGCGCGATGCGGGCGCGCGCCGCCTCCGCGGGCGTCGACCCGGCACCCCAGGCGATGCGTTCGAGACGCGTGCGTGCTGCCGCGTCGTCGTCGGTCCGGCTCATGCGCGCTCCTCGTCGTCACGCCTGCGCTCAGCCTGCCACCGGCGCGGTCCCGGCGCGCACCCAGAGCGCACGGAGTACGCCCGAGGGATGACCGATGCGCACCACGACCAGCCGACCAACCCCGCCGACGCCACCGGATCGACGCCGGCGGACGTCGACGAGGAGACCCTCGAACCGCTCAGCCACGACACGCAGTCCGGCGAGGCCGACTACGTCGCGACGAGCCCGGGCGGCAGCGGCACGGAGCGGCACGTTCCCCTCCCGGAGGAGGAGCAGGGTCGCGACGCCGAGTACGACCCGGTGGACCAGGGTCCGCAGCAGGAGGGCCAGGGCGGCTGACGGGCACCCCGCCGAGCGACCGCCCGCACCTCCGACCCGTCGCTCCTGCCACGGGTCCGCGCTAGCGGAGTACCCGCCGGAGGACCGCTCGCTCAGCGAGCGTCCAGAGCGCACTCGTGAGCAGGTAGAGCGCGGCGGCGAGGGGGGCGAGCGCCGCGAACACGACCGACACGAACGGGAGCCAGCGGGCCGCCCCGGTCATCGCCGCCGCGCCGGGCACGGTCGGGTCCGCCTCCGGCGCCGGGTTCCAGTGCAGCTGCGAGCGGCGCGTGCACTCGACGGCCACGGCGAGGACGACGAGCAGCGCGAGCACCAGCCACCCGTGCACCCACAGCGGTGACGTGACGACCGCGACGGCCGACTGCGCCAACGGGATGCCGGCGAGGGTGGCACGGAGCAGCGTGTTCACCGTCCCGTCGATGCTCGCGTGCGTGAAGAGGGTGTAGAGCAGCGAGACGACGGGCGCCTGCGCGAGCACGGGCAGGCAGCCGGCGAGTGGTGAGACGTGCTCGCTGGCGTACAGCTCCTGCAGCGAGCGCTGGAACCGCGCGGAGTCGCGGCCCGCTCGCCGTCGCAGTTCGGCGATCCGCGGTGCGAGCCGGCGGCGGTCCCGCTCGGCCCGGACCTGCAGCACGGCGAGCGGGACGAGGGCGACCCGCACCGCGAGTGTCAGGACGACGACTGCGAGGGCAGCGCCGGCGGGCCCCACGACGGGGGTGAGCAGGTCGGTGAGCGTGGTGACGACGGCGGCGCCGGCGTGCAGCACCGTGGCGAGCACGGGCAGGGTGGTGATGTCCATGAGGGGTCCTCCGGTCGGTGGGGTCGGTCGCGTCCGCGGGCCGACACCGTCCGGTGTCAGACCGCCGGGACGACCCCCGGAGCCCGCGGTCGGGCGTGACCGGGCGCGTCCGGGTCGCTCCACGCGATCCGGGTGACCAGGTCGGGCGACGCCGTGGTCGTCCCGGCGCGAGGCACCCGGGCGGCGCCGGTCAGCAGAGCGACCAGCCGGAGGACGACGAGGGCCGCGGCGAGCGCCGCGGAACCGGCGACCGTGACGCCGAGCACGCCGATCCCGAGTGCGGCGATCGTGAGGCCGGGCAGGCCGCCGATCGCGCCGGGGTCGAGGGCGTGCAGCGCGGCGACGACGCGGAGCAGCACCTCGATGACGGTCATGGTGTGGCTCAGCGTAGCCCCCGCGAGCCTCCGCGGATCGAGGGGTGCGGCGGGGCAGGATCGGCGCATGAGCGCAGCTTCCCCGAGCACCCCGGCGACGGTCGCGCTGGAGCGGGCCGGCGTGCCCTTCACCCCGCACGTGTACGAGCACCACGACAGCGTGACGTCCTTCGGCGAGGAGGCCGCGGCGGCGCTCGGCCTGCGGGAGGACCAGGTGTTCAAGACCCTCGTCGTGTCGGTGGACGGCGACCTGGCCGTCGCGGTCGTCCCGGTCGCGGACCGTCTCGACCTCAAGGCGATCGCGGCTGCGGTGGGCGGCAAGAAGGCGTCCCTCGCGGACCCGGCCCTGGCCGAGCGTCGGACCGGGTACGTCGTCGGCGGGATCAGCCCGGTCGGTCAACGGACGCAGTTGCGGACCGTGCTCGACGCGTCGGCGTCCGACCACCCGACGATCTTCGTCTCCGGCGGTCGTCGTGGGTTCGACATCGAGCTCGCGCCGGCGGACCTCGTGCGGGTGACCGGCGCGAGCACGGCGGCCATCGCCCGGACCTGAGTCGACCCGCCGCAACTTTTCTTCCCCGGCGGGAATGACCGCACACCCCCTGCGTTGCATTGAGTCGAAGGCACTCAAGTTCCCCAGGAGGTCCCTTTGCCACAGACGTTCGGCCCGACCGGCGGCAGCGACTCGTTCGACGAGTTCCTCGCACGACTGCTCGCGGCTTCCCAGGACCCCGGCCGGTCCCAGCGGTCCGTGCCGTTCGGTCGACCGGTGGACATCACGCGACTGCTCAGCCGTCGCACCCACGAGCTCCTGCAGCAGACGGCTGCGTACGCCGTCGAGCAGGGGCAGCGCGAGATCGACGCCCTGCACGTCCTGCACGTGCTCGTCGGCACCGAGCCCTTCGCCGCCGTGCTCCGGTCCGCCGGCGCCGACCCGGAGCACTTCGCCGCCGAGGTCGAGGAGCGCCTGCCGATGCCCTCCGGTGAGCAGGTCGACGGCCGGCCGGCACTGACCCCGTCGGCCCAGCGCATCCTGCTCGAGGCCACCCAGGCCGCGCGCGGCTTCGGCAGCACCTACACCGACCCCGAGCACGTCTTCTTCGCGCTCGTCACGGACCAGGACACGGTCGCGGGCCAGCTGCTCGCGAGCGCCGGCGTCACCCCGCAGGTGATGCAGTCCTTCGCACACGACGCGGCAGCGGCTGCACGAGAGGGGTGCGCCGTGCCGGGTACCGCCGAAGCGCAGCAGGAGCAGCAGTCGGACACCCCGACGCTCGACCAGTTCGGCACCGACCTCACCGCACGCGCCCGTGACGGGCACGTCGACCCGGTGATCGGTCGCGCGGACGAGATCGAGCAGACCGTCGAGATCCTGCTCCGTCGCACCAAGAACAACCCCGTCCTCATCGGCGAGCCCGGTGTCGGCAAGACCGCGATCGTCGAGGGGCTCGCGCAGCGCATCGTCGACGGCGACGTCCCCGCCCTGCTCCAGGGCAAGCGGGTGGTCGCACTCGACCTGCCCGGCATGCTCGCCGGCACCCGGTACCGCGGCGACTTCGAGGAGCGGCTCACGAACGCCATGGACGAGATCGCCGCACACGCCGACGAACTCATCGTGTTCGTCGACGAGCTGCACACCGTCGTCGGCGCCGGTGGCGGCGGCGGCGAGGGCGGCTCGATGGACGCCGGCAACATCCTCAAGCCGCGCCTGGCCCGCGGCGAGCTGCACCTCGTCGGCGCCACGACGCTGAACGAGTACCGCCGCATCGAGAAGGACGCCGCGCTCGAGCGTCGGTTCCAGCCGGTCACGGTCGGGGAGCCGAGCGTCGAGGACGCCGTCGCGATCCTCACCGGCCTGGCGCCCCGCTACGCCGAGCACCACGGTGTGACCTACACCGACGACGCCCTGCGCGCCGCGGTGGAGCTCTCCCACCGGTACGTGACCGACCGGCACCTGCCGGACAAGGCCATCGACCTCGTCGACCAGGCCGGTGCCCGTCGTCGCCTCGCCCGGTCGGGCGAGGTGGACGTCGAGGCGCTGCGCCTGCAGGTCGCGGACCTGGCTGCCCGCAAGGACCGCGCGGTCACCGAGGAGCAGTACGAGGACGCGTCGCACCTACGCGACGAGGTCGCCGTCCTGGAGGCCCGGATCACCGCCGCCACGAGCGGCTCCGTCGAGCACGCCACCGGCACCGAGCACGGGGACGACGTCATCACCGAGGCGGACATCGCCGCCGTGGTGTCCCGCGCCACCGGCATCCCGGTGACCCGACTCGGCTCGGCGGACCGGACCCGTCTGGCCGCCCTCGAGTCCGAGCTCCACGACCGCGTGGTCGGGCAGGACGACGCCGTGCGGGCGATCGCCAAGGCCGTGCGCCGCAGCCGGACCGGCATGGGCGACCCGCGTCGGCCGGTCGGCAGCTTCCTGTTCCTCGGACCGACGGGCGTCGGCAAGACCGAGCTCGCGAAGGCGTTGGCGTCGTCGCTGTTCGGGGACGAGTCGGCGATGCTCCGGTTCGACATGAGCGAGTTCGGTGAACGCCACACGGTCTCCCGCCTGGTCGGTGCCCCTCCGGGGTACGTGGGCTACGACGAGGCCGGGCAGCTGACCGAGCGCGTCCGCCGCAACCCGTACTCGGTGATCCTGCTCGACGAGGTCGAGAAGGCGCACCCGGACGTGTTCAACCTGCTCCTGCAGGTGCTCGACGACGGCCGGCTCACGGACGGGCAGGGCCGCACGGTCGACTTCCGGAACACGGTCGTGATCATGACGTCGAACATCGGTTCCGAGTTCCTCGCGTCGCGCTCCGGCGCGCTCGGGTTCTCGGTCGCCGCCGACGGTGGCTACGCGGAGGAGGACCTGCGCAACCGGGTGATGGGCAAGCTCCGCGAGGCGATGCGTCCCGAGTTCATCAACCGCATCGACGAGATCGTCCTGTTCCGCAAGCTCGAACGGACGCAGCTGCGCTCGATCGTGTCGCTGCTCCTGCAGGACACGGCGTTCCGGCTGGCCGCGCAGGGCATGGTCCTGACGGTGTCCGAGGCGGGGACGGACTGGCTCGCCGAGCACGGGTACGAGCCCGAGTACGGCGCGCGTCCGCTCCGTCGGCTCATCCAGCGCGAGGTCGACGACCGGATCGCCGAACTCGTCGTCGAGGGTGTCGCACACGAGGGCGTGACGGTCCGCATCGACGTCGCGGACGGTGCGCTCACGGCGATGGTCGAGGCCCCGGTCGCGGTCTGACGAGCGGGTCGAGTGCGGAGCCCCCGGTACTTCGGTGCCGGGGGCTCCTCCTGTGTCCGGAATGTCGTCCGGAGAGAAAGCGGGGGAAGAATCTGCGGAACGGGTTGCGCATTTCTTCTCGACGTGGATAGTGTTCTCTCGACGCGAACGGATGACCGAATCGCTCGCACCGACAGAATCACCATCCCGCACGAACGAACCGTGCCGAAAGGAGGCCGTTGATGACCACCATGCAGACGCCGTTCCGAGCAGTCCGTGGAACCACCGGCCTCCGTTCCGGGTCCTGCTGACCGGACGGACTCCGTCCCCGGGGTGCTCGGCACTCCGGCTCGTGCACGATCGCTGCTGCGACCGGCCGACACCGGCGCCCCGGCGTCCGTGACCCGGTCGTCCGACACGCTCCGACAAGGGCGGTCGGACGCTGCCGTCCCGGATGTCCAGGCAGGACCGGCCGATCCCGCAGCGTGCACGTGACGAGGCGGTCTCGGCCGGTCTGACCGGGGCGTCCCGCCGCGGACAGGCGCATCCAACCGGCTCGGCCAGACCGTGCCGGCAGCGCTCGGGCACGGCCACGCCGCGCCGGCCAGCCCGCTCCGGTGGGCTCGCGCCTCCTGCTGCGGCAGGCGGGATCGGGTCGTGCCGGGCGCAGCCGACCGGGCCGCATCGACCGGGCCGACCACGAGTGGTGGCCCCGGCAGCGGTGCGGCCGTGCACCGTCGGTCGCTCCTGGCACCGCGGCCGCCGTCCAGTCGTTCCGCAGCCCCTCGAAGAATGCGTCGCACCGCCGTCGTGCGCATTCCGCGAGGTGTTCCGTCGCGCCTGACGAACAATGCGGTCGGCGCTCTCCGGTCGATTCGTCGACCCCTCCTCCACCGTTCTCGAACACATTCTCGAACGCATTCCCGACAGGAAGAACCATGGCATCGAAGACCCTCCTCCGACCCGTCCGCCCACCAACCGGGCGACCCGACCGTGTGTCGTTCCCCGACCGCGTGGCGCTCCGGATCGGACTCGCCCTCATCGTGTGGAGCCGCCGCACCCGTCGGCAGCCGCACGAGACCGACCCGGCCGCGGAGCTCCGTCGACACCGCGCCGACCAGGAACGACGCGCCCGTGACGCCGAGTGGCTGCTCCTGCTCTCCGGCGCGCCGCCGTGGCGGTGACACCCGCGGCAGTCCGTCACCGCGCCCGCGGTCCCCGGACCCAGGCGCCACCCGCTCCCGGTGCCGGTGGCGTCGGCCGCTGCCGGGTCCCGTGCCCGCGCTGCCCCGTCGTCGACGTGCGCCGGCGGCCCGTACCGTTGACGGCATGACCGACACCGCCGCTGCCCTCGTCGAGCGCCTCACCCAGATCGTCCCCGACTTCCCGAAGCCGGGCGTGCTGTTCCGCGACGTGACCCCGGTGTTCGCCGACCCGATCGCGTTCGGCCGCGTGTGCGAGGCCCTCGCGGCCCCCTTCGCCGTGGGCGGGGGCTTCGCAGCCGTCGCCGGCATCGAGGCGCGCGGGTTCGCCCTGGCCGGGGGGATCGCCGCGCAGCACCAGGTCGGAGTGCTCACCGTGCGCAAGGCGGGCAAGCTCCCCGGCGAGGTCCTCAGCGAGCAGTACGCGCTGGAGTACGGCGAGGCCGAGCTCGAGCTCCGCCCGGGGCAGCTCGAACCGGGCACGCGTGTGCTCGTCGTCGACGACGTCCTCGCGACCGGTGGCACCGCCGCCGCCACCGTGACGCTGCTCGAGCGCGCCGGGTACGAGGCCATCGGGTTCGCCGCGCTCCTCGAACTGGACGGGCTGTCCGGCCGCGAGCGGCTCGAACCGCGCCTGCCGGTCGCGACCCTCGGCGCTGTCCCCGCCTGAGCTGTCCACGGGCGCCGCGCACGGTCCCGGCGGGGGCCACGGACGCCACTACCATTGACGCACCACCGTACCGAGGGAGCCCCACCATCGTGACCGAGTCAGTCGCCGCCGAGTCCGCCGAGCCCGCCGACGTGCCCCAGGCACCCGAGCCCCGCACCGCGACGACCACCACGACGGGCACCGAGCTCTTCGACGGCGTCCGCGGTGTCGTGGCGATCCGGGTGGCCGGCGTCCTCAAGGACCTCGCCGCCGACGTCCAGGCCGGCGAGACCGCCGAGCCCGTCACCCTCGACGAGCAGGACGGCCTCGACATCCTCCGGCACTCGGCCGCGCACGTGCTCGCGCAGGCGGTGCAGCAGATCAACCCGGACGCCAAGCTCGGCATCGGGCCGCCCGTGACCGACGGCTTCTACTACGACTTCGACGTCGCCGAGCCCTTCACCCCGGAGGACCTCAAGGCGATCGAGAAGGGCATGGACCGCATCGTCAAGCAGGCCCAGCGCTTCCGCCGCAAGGTCGTCACCGACGACGAGGCCCGCGAGCTGATGGCGGGGGAGCCCTACAAGCAGGAGCTCATCGGCCTGAAGGGTGCCGCGTCCGAGGGTGACTCCGGCGAGAGCGTCGAGGTCGGCGCGGGCGAGCTCACCGTCTACGAGAACGTCGACCCGAAGTCGGGCGAGGTCGTCTGGCAGGACCTCTGCCGCGGGCCGCACGTGCCGCACACCCGCTGGATCGGCAACGCCGCGAAGCTCATGCGCGTCGCCGCCGCCTACTGGCGCGGCTCCGAGAAAAACCCGCAGCTGCAGAGGGTCTACGGCACCGCGTGGCCGGACAAGGACCAGCTCAAGGCGTACCTCGTGCGCCTCGAGGAGGCCGCGAAGCGCGACCACCGCAAGCTCGGCGCCGAGCTCGACCTGTTCTCGTTCCCCGACGAGATCGGCTCGGGCCTGGCGATCTTCCACCCCAAGGGCGGCATCATCCGTCGTGAGATGGAGGACTACTCGCGTCGTCGGCACGAGCAGGAGGGCTACTCCTTCGTCTACACGCCGCACATCACGAAGGGCGACCTGTTCGAGCAGTCCGGTCACCTCGGCTGGTACAAGGACGGCATGTTCCCGCCCATGCACATGGACGAGGCGCGCGACGAGGACGGCAACGTCACCCGACAGGGTGCGGACTACTACCTCAAGCCGATGAACTGCCCGATGCACATCCTGGCGTACCGGTCGCAGGCCCGCTCGTACCGCGACCTGCCGCTGCGCATGTTCGAGTTCGGCACGGTCTACCGCAACGAGAAGTCCGGCGTCATCCACGGCCTCACCCGGGTCCGCGGCCTGACGCAGGACGACGCGCACATCTTCACCACGCAGGAGAAGATGAAGGAGGAGCTCACCACGACCCTCCAGTTCGTGCTCTCGCTGCTCCGCGACTACGGTCTCGACGACTTCTACCTGGAGCTCTCCACGAAGGACCCGGAGAAGTACGTCGGCGACGACGAGGTCTGGGAGGTCGCGACGAACACCCTGCGCGAGGTCGCCGAGGAGTCCGGGCTCGAGCTCGTCGCCGACCCCGCAGGTGCCGCGTTCTACGGCCCGAAGATCTCCGTGCAGGCGCGCGACGCGATCGGTCGTACCTGGCAGATGTCCACCGTGCAGCTCGACTTCAACCTGCCCGAGCGCTTCGGCATCGAGTACGCCGCCGCCGACGGCACCCGCCAGCGCCCCGTGATGATCCACCGCGCGCTGTTCGGCTCCATCGAGCGGTTCTTCGGCGTCCTCACCGAGCACTACGCCGGCGCGTTCCCGGTCTGGCTGTCCCCGGTGCAGGTCGTCGCGATCCCCGTCGCCGAGGAGTACGGCGACTACCTCGACGAGGTCGTCGCGAAGCTCCGCGCGCACGGCGTCCGTGCCGAGGTGGACCACTCGGACGACCGCATGCAGAAGAAGATCCGCACGCACACCAAGGCGAAGGTGCCGTTCCAGCTCATCGCGGGTGGCGACGACCGGGACGCCGGTGCCGTGAGCTTCCGCTTCCGGGACGGCCGCCAGGACAACGGCGTGCCCGTCGACGAGGCGGTCGAGCGCATCCTCACCGCGATCCGCGACCGCGTGCAGGTCTGATGTCCGGTCCGCTCGACGACGAGGGCGACCCGCTGGAGATCCGGGACGCCGCCACCCAGGCGGCGGTCCCGGACGCCTTCCAGCGGCTGTGGAACCCGCACCGCATGGCGTACATCGACGCCGGTCGTGCGGGGGAGGGTCGCGGACACCGGGACGACTGCCCGTTCTGCGAGGCACCGCGCAAGTCCGATCGTGAAGCCCTCATCGTCGCGCGGGGCGAGCACGCGTACGTCCTGCTCAACCTGTACCCGTACAACAACGGCCACCTGCTCGTCTGCCCGTACCGCCACGTCCCGCTCTACGACGAGGCGACACCGGACGAGCTGCGCGAGATCGGCGAGCTGACCCAGACCGCGATGCGGGTCCTCCGGCAGGTCTCGCACTGCGACGGCTTCAACATCGGGATGAACCAGGGCGAGGTCGCCGGTGCCGGCGTGGCCGCGCACCTGCACCAGCACATCGTGCCGCGGTGGCAGTCGGACGCGAACTTCTTCCCCATCATCGCCCGGACGAAGTCGCTCTCACAGATGCTCGGTGAGACCCGTCGTCTCGTCGCCGAGGGGTGGCCGGAGCACTAGACTGGGGGGATCATGAGCGACAGCACCCCCAGCACCGTCACCGCCACCTCGACCACCGGGTCCTCGCGCGTCAAGCGCGGTCTCGCGGAGATGCTCAAGGGCGGCGTCATCATGGACGTGATCGACGCCGACCAGGCCCGCATCGCCGAGGAAGCCGGCGCGACCGCCGTCATGGCACTCGAGCGTGTGCCCGCCGACATCCGTGCACAGGGCGGCGTCGCCCGCATGTCGGACCCGTCGATGATCGAGGAGATCATCGCCGCGGTGTCGATCCCGGTCATGGCGAAGGCCCGCATCGGCCACTTCGTCGAGGCGCAGGTGCTGCAGGAGCTCGGCGTCGACTACATCGACGAGTCCGAGGTCCTCTCGCCGGCCGACTACGTCAACCACATCGACAAGTGGGGCTTCACGACGCCCTTCGTCTGCGGTGCGACGAACCTCGGCGAAGCCCTCCGTCGCATCACCGAGGGCGCGGCCATGATCCGCTCCAAGGGCGAGGCCGGCACGGGTGACGTGTCCGAGGCGACGCGCCACATCCGCACGATCTCGAAGGAGATCGCCGCGTTGCGCAACCTCAAGGAAGACGAGCTCTACGTCGCCGCCAAGGAACTGCAGGCCCCGTACGACGTCGTCAAGGAGGTCGCGCAGACCGGCAAGCTCCCGGTGGTGCTCTTCACCGCCGGTGGTGTCGCCACCCCGGCCGATGCCGCGATGATGATGCAGCTCGGCGCCGACGGCGTCTTCGTCGGCTCCGGCATCTTCAAGTCGGGTGACCCGGCGAAGCGCGCCGCCGCCATCGTCAAGGCCGTCACCTTCCACGACGACCCCAAGGTCATCGCCGAGGTCTCGCGTGGCCTGGGCGAAGCGATGGTCGGCATCAACGTCGCCGACGTCCCGGCGCCGCACCGCCTCGCCGAGCGTGGCTGGTAGGGCCGCACCGCGGATCGGCGTCCTCGCGCTGCAGGGTGACTTCCGCGAGCACATCGCCTCGCTGACGGAACTCGGCGCCGACGTGGTGCCGCTCCGTCGCCCGGAGGAGATCGACACCCTCGACGGTGTCGTGATCCCCGGGGGCGAGTCGAGCGTGATGGACAAGCTGTCCCGGGCGTTCGGGGTCGCGGACCCGCTGACCGCCGCCATCCGTGCTGGGCTGCCGACGTACGGCACCTGCGCCGGCATGATCATGCTCAGCGCGCGGATCACCGACGGCATCGCCGGGCAGCACACGCTCGACGTGCTCGACACGACGGTCCGCCGCAACGCGTTCGGCAACCAGAACGACTCGTTCGAGATCGACATCCCGATGCCCGACCTCGGTGGGGACCCCGTGCACGCGGTCTTCATCCGGGCACCGGTCGTCGAGCAGCACGGCGACGACGTGCACGTCCTCGGTGCCCTGCCGGACGGACAGGTCGTCGCGGTGCAGCAGGGCAACGTGATCGCGAGCGCCTTCCACCCGGAGGTCGCCGGAGAGGACCGGTTCCACCGGCGCTTCCTCGACGTCGTCCGGTCCGCCTGACGCTCCCGTGGGCCCCACGCGCCGGTGCAGCGCGCCGGGGCCGCACCGCGCCTCCCGGGCCGGTAAGCTGCTGGAGATCTTCCGCACGACGCAAGGAGAACCGTGTCCGGGCATTCCAAGTGGGCAACGACCAAGCACAAGAAGGCGGTCATCGACCAGCGCCGTGCGAAGTCGTTCGCCAAGCTCATCAAGAACATCGAGGTCGCGGCGAAGATGGGCGGCGCCGACATGTCGGGCAACCCGACGCTCGTCGACGCGGTCCAGAAGGCCAAGAAGACCTCGGTGCCGAACGACAACATCGACCGCGCCGTCAAGCGCGGTGCCGGCCTGACCGGTGAGTCGATCGAGTACACGACGATCATGTACGAGGGCTACGGCCCGAACGGCGTCGCGCTGCTCATCGAGTGCCTCACGGACAACAAGAACCGTGCGGCGGCCGAGGTCCGGACGGCGATGTCCCGCAACGGCGGCACCATGGCCGACCCGGGCAGCGTCGCCTACAACTTCAACCGCAAGGGCGTCATCTCGGTCACGAAGACCGACGGCCTCAGCGAGGACGACGTCATGACGGCCGTGCTCGACGCCGGCGTCGAGGACGTCATCGACCAGGGCGGCGGCTTCGAGGTCATCACCGAGGCCTCCGACCTCGTCGGCGCACGCACCGCGCTGCAGGACGCCGGGATCGACTACGACTCGGCCGACGCCGAGTTCGTGCCGAACCTCAAGGTGGAGGTCGACGCCGACACCGCCCGCAAGGTGTTCAAGCTCATCGACGCGCTCGAGGACAGCGACGACGTGCAGAACGTCTACGCCAACTTCGACGTGCCGGCGGACGTGCAGGCCGAGCTCGACGAGGACGACGAGGAGTAGACGTGCTCCGCGTGCTCGGGGTGGACCCCGGGCTCACCCGGTGCGGCGTCGGCGTGGTCGAGGTCACGCCCGACCGCCGCGCCCGCCTCGTGCACGTGACGGTCGTCCGCACCCCGGCCGACATGGCGCTCGAGCTGCGCCTGCTGGCGATCGCCGAGGGCATCGCCGAGCAGATCGACGCGCACCGTCCCGACGCCGTCGCGGTCGAGCGGGTGTTCGCGCAGGCGAACGTCCGCACCGTGATGGGCACCGCCCAGGCGTCCGGGCTGGCGCTGCACGCCGCCGCGGCGCGCGGGCTGCCGGTCGGACTGCACACCCCGTCCGAGGTCAAGGCCGCCATCACCGGGTACGGCAACGCGGACAAGCGGCAGGTCCAGGCGATGGTGGCGCGGGTCCTCGGCCTGGCCGAGGCCCCGAAGCCGGCCGACGCCGCGGACGCGCTCGCCCTGGCCGTCTGCCACGCCTGGAGGCTCGGCTCGCCCGACGCCGTCAGCACCGGCCCGCAGACCCTCACCCCGGCACAGCGTGCCTGGCGTGACGCGCAGGCCGGAGCGGCGGGCCGGACCGCGTCCTCCCCGCTCGCGCGGAGCGGCGGAGCGAGGACGTCCGCGGTCCGCCCTAGGCTCGGGGCATGATCGCGAGTCTCCGGGGCACCTGCATCGACGTCGCCGGGTCGACCGCCGTGGTGGAGGTCGGGGGAGTCGGCTACGCCGTCACCGTGACCCCGGCCCACGCCCTGACGATGCGGCACGGGTCCGAGGTGTTCGTCCGCACGGCGCTGATCGTCCGTGACGACGCGTTCGAGCTGTTCGGCTTCGAGTCCACGGACGCGTTGCGCGTCTTCGACCTGCTGCGGAGCGTCTCCGGCGTCGGGCCGAAGTCCGCGCTCGGCGTCCTCGGGCAGATGTCGGCGGCGCAGGTCGCGAATGCCGTGGCGAACGACGACGACGCCGCCTTCCGCAAGGTCTCCGGCATCGGCCCGAAGACCGCGAAGCTCATCATCGTCGCCCTCGCCGGCAAGCTCGCCGCGTTCGAGGCGCCCGCTGCCGGCGGCGCGGCACCGTCCGGCGTCGCGCACCCGGCGTCCGAAGACGTCGTCATCGCACTCGTCGGCCTCGGCTGGCGCGAGGACGCCGCCCGGTCGGCCGTCGACGACGCCGTCGCGAACGAGCCGGGTGTCGAGCAGATGGGCACGCAGGCGCTCCTCCGCGCCGCCCTCGGCACGCTCCGACCCGCCGGGGCCGGCCGATGAGCGGCGGGATCACCGCCGCCGACGCCCAGTCGCCCGAGGAGCTCGCCTTCGAGGGCGCGCTCCGACCGAAGTCGCTCGACGAGTTCGTCGGACAGCGCAAGGTCCGCGGGCAGCTCGACCTGCTCCTCAAGGCCGCGGCCATGCAGGACCGCACACCCGACCACATCCTGATGGCCGGTCCGCCCGGGCTCGGCAAGACCACGCTCGCGATGATCGTCGCGCACGAGTCGAACCGGCCCCTGCGCATGTCGAGCGGGCCGGCGATCCAGCACGCGGGCGACCTGGCCGCCGTGCTCTCGTCGCTCATGCCCGGCGAGGTCCTCTTCATCGACGAGATCCACCGCATGGCGCGCTCGGCCGAGGAGATGCTCTACCTGGCGATGGAGGACTTCCGGATCGACGTCATGGTCGGCAAGGGCGCCGGCGCGACGAGCATCCCGCTCGACCTCGCGCCGTTCACCCTCGTCGGTGCCACCACGCGCGCCGGGCTCCTGCCGAACCCGCTCCGCGACCGCTTCGGGTTCACCGCCCACCTCGAGTTCTACGAGCGGGACGAACTCGAGCAGGTCCTCATCCGCGCCGCGCACCTGCTCGAGCTCGACTTCGACCGGTACGCGCTGCGGGAGATCGCGGGCCGGTCCCGTGGCACGCCCCGCATCGCGAACCGTCTGCTCCGCCGGGTGCGGGACTACGCCCTGGTCCACGGCACGACGGACGGCATGGCCGCGGTGCAGGGCGCGCTCGAGCTCTACGAGGTCGACGAGTACGGCCTCGACCGACTCGACCGCGCCGTGCTCGAGACGATGCTGACCCGTTTCGACGGCGGCCCGGTGGGGCTGAACACCCTCGCGGTGTCGGTCGGCGAGGAGTCCGAGACGATCGAGTCGGTCGTGGAACCGTTCCTCGTCCGCATCGGGCTGGTGACGCGGACCCCGCGGGGCCGGATCGCGACGCCGCGTGCCTGGCACCACTTCGGGCTCACGCCCGGACAGGCCGCCGCGCAGCCGGGGTTGTTCGACGCCGACGGAGCGTGAAGTACCGCACATCTGCGTGCTCTAGACTGCTCGCGCCCGAAACCGCTCGACCGACCGGAGGGTCCCCATGGACCAGTACTTCCTCATCATCATCATCGTGGCGTTCGCGGCCTTCATGTTCTACAGCAGCCGCAAGCGCAAGAAGCAGCAGTCGGAGACCGCCAGCCAGATGGTGCCCGGTGCCCGCGTCATGCTCTCCTTCGGCCTCTACGGCACGCTCGTGTCGGTCGACGACGAGAAGGTCACCGCAGACGTCGAGGTCGCACCCGGCACCGTGATCACGGTGCACCGCCAGACCCTGTCCCGCGTCGTCCCGGAGGAGACCCCGGACGCCGTCGACACCACGACCGAGCCCGAGACGGAGCACGTCACGGAGCTCAACGGCGAGCCGATCTACGGCGAGCGGGTCGAGGACGTCGACACGACGAAGCGCAAGACCGAAGACTGACCGACGACGCCGCCGGGACCGCCCGGAGGCGCGACACCATGGGCCCCGTGCGTTACGACGCGCGGGGCTCACGACAGAAAGACGAGACGACCGGTGGCACGATCGACACCCGTCAAGAAGGCGCTTCGCTCGCTCACCTGGTTGGTGATCATCATGGCGATCCTCGCGGGGCTGAACACCGCCGCGTCGATCCTCGCGAGCACGTCGAAGGACGCCTCCGACAAGTGGTACGACGGGGCGAGTTGGGTGCCGGAGCTGGCACTCGACCTGCAGGGCGGGACGCAGATCACGCTCGCGGCGCAGAGCACCGAGGGCTCCGCCGTCACCTCGCAGCAGCTGCAGCAGGCGGTGAACATCATCCGCCAGCGCATCGACGCCACCGGTGTCTCGGAGTCCGAGATCAACACCCAGGGCGCCAACAACATCGTCGTCTCGATCCCCGGCAAGCCCGACCAGCAGACGATCCAGCGCATCGAGGCAGCCGCGAAGCTGACCTTCCGCCCGGTGCTCTACACCGAGGCCGCCTCGGACAGCGCCGTCGGCGACTCCGGTTCGCCGTCCGCGTCGCCGACGCCGTACTCGCCGCCCGCCTCGCTGCAGGCGACCCCGAGCGCGAAGCCGACGAACGGCAGCGACCTCGCCTGGGCGACGCCCAAGCTGCAGGACCTCTACACGAACTACAAGTGCTCGGCCCCGGACGACGTCACGTCGGCACCGGACAACGAGCCGCTCGTCACGTGTGACTCCGACGGCACGGCCAAGTACATCCTCGGCCCCGTCGAGGTGTCCGGTGCGGACATCAGCAACGCCACGTCGGGCCTCGCCGCCACGTCCCAGGGCACGACCACCGGCGAGTGGGCCGTCAACCTGACCTTCAACGGCGCCGGCACGAAGGACTTCGCGACCGTCACGAACCGCCTGGTCAAGCTGGCCCAGCCGCAGAACCAGTTCGCGATCGTCCTCGACGGCACGGTCATCACCGCCCCGACGACGAACTCGGCCATCACCAACGGCAAGGCGCAGATCACCGGTGCCTTCACCGCGGACTCGTCCAAGACGCTCGCCGACCAGCTCAAGTACGGCGCCCTGCCGATCAACTTCCAGGTGCAGTCGAACGAGGTCATCTCGTCGACGCTCGGCACCGCGCAGCTCGTCGGCGGTCTCGTCGCCGGTCTGATCGGTCTGATCCTGGTCGTCATCTACTCGGTCATCCAGTACCGCTCGCTGGCCTTCGTCACGGTCCTGTCCCTCGGGGTGGCCGCGGCGCTGACGTACCTGGTCATCGCGATCATGTCCTGGCGCGTCGACTACCGCCTGTCCCTCGCGGGTGTGGCGGGTCTGATCGTGGCGATCGGCATCACGGCGGACTCGTTCATCGTGTACTTCGAACGCATCCGAGACGAGCTCCGCGACGGTCGTGCCCTCGAGAGCGCGGTCGAGACCGGATGGAAGCGAGCCCTCCGCACGATCCTCGCGTCGGACTCGGTGAACTTCCTCGCGGCGGTCACGCTCTACGTCCTCGCGGTCAGCGACGTCAAGGGCTTCGCGTTCACGCTGCTCCTGACCACCCTGATCGACGTCATCGTGGTGGCGCTCTTCACCCACCCGATGATGCAGCTCATCGCCCGCACCCGGTTCTTCGGCGAGGGCCACAAGTTCAGCGGGCTCGACCCGGCCGCCCTCGGCGCGGTGTACCGCGGTCGCGCGCAGTTCCGTGCGCCGATCGTGGACGGCAAGCGCCAGCGCAGCGCTCGTGAGGCCGCGCGTCGCCAGACCATCGCCGAGCGCAAGGCCGCCGGCTCCGACAACGGCACGGGCAACGGCACCGGCAACGGGAAGGACAGCTGATGGCGAGCTTCAGCCAGTTCGGCAGTGACCTCTACACGGGCAAGCGGTCGTACGACATCGTCGGGCGTCGGAAGACCTGGTACATCATCGCGATCGTGTGCATCGTGCTCTCGCTGGCGATCCCGTGGCTCCGCGGCGGGTACCAGCTCGGCATCGAGTTCACCGGTGGTTCGGAGTTCACGATCTCCGACGCGAAGTCGACGGACCAGAACCTCGCGACCGAGACGGTCGAGCGCGTCGTCCCCGACGTCATCCCGCGCGTCTCGCAGCTCGGCCAGCACGGCATCCGCGTGCAGACCGGGCAGCTGACGAACGCCCAGACCGACGAGATCGCCTCGGAACTCGCCGACGCCTACCAGGTGCCGGACGAGAAGGTCGCCGCGACGTTCATCGGAGCGACCTGGGGTGCCGACGTGCTCGCGCAGGCCATCCGCGGTCTCGTGATCTTCCTGGCCCTGGCGGCCGTCTTCATGGCGCTGTACTTCCGGACGTGGAAGATGTCGCTCGCCGCCATGACCGCCCTCATCCACGACCTCCTCATCACCGCGGGTGTGTACGGCATCGTCGGCCTCGAGGTCACGCCGGCAGCGGTCATCGGGTTCCTGACGATCCTCGGCTACTCGCTGTACGACACCGTCGTGGTGTTCGACAAGGTGCGCGAGAACACGAGCATCGAGTCGATCCGCACGTTCAAGCAGTCGGTGAACCTCGCGGTGAACCAGACCCTCGTGCGCTCGATCAACACGTCCATCGTGGCGCTGCTCCCGGTCGCCGCGATCCTCTTCATCGGGTCGTACGTGCTCGGCGCCGGCACGCTGCGCGACATCTCGCTCGCGCTGTTCATCGGCATCATCGTCGGCACCTACTCGACGATCTTCCTGGCATCGCCGATGTACGCGCACCTCCGCGAGAAGGAGCCCAAGATCGTGGCGTCCGACGCCAAGAAGACGCAGTCCGCGGCGAAGCGTCCGGTCGAGGCCGGGGCGGACGTCTGATGGGCGCCGTCGAGGTCGACCTCGCCGAGGTCCTCCGTCGCGTCGCCGACGGTGCACCGCTCATCGACGTGCGCGAGCAGGCGGAGTGGGACGACGTCCACGCCCCGCAGGCCACGCTCCTGCCGATGTCGGAGCTGCAGGAACGTTGGTCGGAGGTGCCGTCCGACGACGAGCACCCCGCCGTCGTCGTCTGCCACAGCGGCTACCGCTCCGCGCAGGTCGTCGCGGCGCTCGAGCGTGCGGGCGTCCCCGCCGTCAGCCTCGCGGGCGGCATGGTCGCCTGGGAGCAGGGCGGCGAGCCCGTCGTCCGCGGGGGAGCCGCCTCCGCCGCTGACGGCGAACGTGGTCACGAGCACTGACGCGACGCGCGTAGTGTTGTCGGATCGAGTCCCGGGAGGCGCAGCATGACCGACACGCGTGAGTCCTCGCAGCCGGACGCCGGCGCTGCCTCCCGTCCCGGAGAGGGATCGCTGCCCGGGTCGTCACCGCGGCCGTCGAGTCCGCCGCTGGGCTCCACCACCACCGGCAACCTGGGGTCCCTCCGGTCGTTGCTGCCGCGGCTGTTCTCCCGCGCTCAGCCCGCCGGCGCCGTCGACACCCTGATCCGCACGGTGCGCTCGCACCACCCGAAGGCGGACACGACGCTCATCGAGCGCGCCTACTCGGTCGCCGAGCGCGCGCACGACGGGCAGAAGCGCAAGTCCGGCGAGCCGTACATCACGCACCCGGTCGCGGTCGCGCAGATCCTCGCCGACCTGGGCATCGGGACGATCACCATCGCCGCTGCGCTGCTGCACGACACGGTCGAGGACACCGACTACCAGCTCGACCAGCTGCGCGAGGACTTCGGTGACGAGATCGCGATGCTCGTCGACGGCGTCACGAAGCTCGACAAGGTCAAGTACGGCGACAGCGCCCAGGCCGAGACCGTCCGCAAGATGGTCATCGCGATGTCGAAGGACATCCGCGTCCTGGTGATCAAGCTTGCCGACCGCCTGCACAACGCCCGCACGTGGGGCTTCGTCGAGTCCGCCTCTGCCACGCGCAAGGCGAAGGAGACGCTCGAGATCTACGCGCCGCTCGCGCACCGGCTCGGCATCCAGATGATCAAGCTGGAGCTCGAGGACCTCTCGTTCGCGGTGTTGCACCCGAAGCTCTACGTCGAGATCGACAGTCTGGTCAAGGAACGGCAGCCGAAGCGCGAGCAGTTCGTGCAGAACGTGACCGGCACGCTGAAGAAGGACCTCAAGGCGGCGAAGATCCGCGGCGACGTGATGGGGCGTCCGAAGCAGTACTACTCGATCTACCAGAAGATGATCGTCCGCGGGCGTGAGTTCGACGAGATCTACGACCTGGTCGGCATCCGTGTCCTCGTGCCGACCGTCCGCGACTGCTACGCCATGCTCGGCGCCGTGCACGCCCGGTGGACGCCGCTGCCCGGTCGCTTCAAGGACTACATCGCGACGCCGAAGTTCAACCTGTACCAGTCGCTGCACACCTCGGTCCTCGGTCCCCAGGGCCGTGCGGTCGAGATCCAGATCCGCACGCACGAGATGCACCAGCGTGCCGAGTTCGGTGTCGCCGCGCACTGGAAGTACAAGCAGCGCGTCACCGGTCGTGACGCCGAGACCTCCACGCAGTCCGACCAGGACATGGCGTGGCTGGCGCACATCACCGACTGGCAGGCGGAGACGAGCGACCCGGCCGAGTTCCTCGACTCGCTGCGGTACGAGATCGGTGCCAAGGAGACGTACGTCTTCACCCCGCAGGGCAAGGTCATCGGGCTGCCCGCCGGCGCGACCCCGGTCGACTTCGCCTACGCGGTGCACACCGAGATCGGCCACCGCACCATGGGGGCGAAGGTCAACGGTCGGCTGGTGCCCCTCGAGAGCCAGCTGTCGAGCGGTGACGTCGTGGAGATCTTCACGTCGAAGAACCCCGACTCCGGGCCGAGCCAGGACTGGCTGACCTTCGTCCGCAGCCCCCGTGCGCGGAACAAGATCAAGCAGTGGTTCACCAAGGAACGCCGCGAAGAAGCGATCGAGCAGGGCCGCGACGCGATCGCGCGGGCGATGCGGAAGCAGAACCTCCCGCTGCAGCGCATCATGAGCCAGGACACCATCTCCGAGGTCGCGTCGGCGATGCGGTACGACGACGTGTCGGCGCTCTACGCGGCCGTCGGCGAGGGCCACGTGTCCAGTCAGTCGGTCATCGAGAAGGCACTCGGCAGCATCCAGACGGAGACCGAGACCGACGAGCCGGAGCTCTCGTTCCCGCGGCACGTCACGAGTCGGCAGCTCCGGAACAGCGACAGCGGCGTGCTCGTGCGCGGTGCACCGGACATCCTGGTCAAGCTCGCGAAGTGCTGCACACCGGTCCCCGGTGACCAGATCGTGGGGTTCATCACGCGCGGTCAGGGCGTCTCGGTGCACCAGGCGTCGTGCACGAACGTCAAGTCGCTCATGAACGAGCCCGACCGGATGATCGAGGTCGAGTGGGCCCCGTCGTCAAAGTCGGTGTTCCTCGTGCAGATCCAGATCGAGGCACTCGACCGGTCCGGGCTGCTGAGCGACGTGACCCGCGTGCTGACCGACCACCACGTGAACATCCTGTCCGCCACGGTGTCCACGTCGTCCGACCGTCTGGCGCTGTCACGGTTCGTGTTCGAGATGGGCGACACGACCCACCTCGACCGCGTGCTCAACGCCGTCCGCCGGATCGACGCCGTCTACGACGTGTACCGGGTCAGCGCGGGCTGACCTCGACGCGGGTGTCAGGTCGGTCCGACCGGGTCTCTCGCGAACGCCCCGCCCAGGCCGGGTCCGGTCACGACCGGGCTGCTGCCACCGGGTCCGTTCACGACCGAGCCGCTGCCACCGGGCCCGCGCGCGCCCGCAGCGTGCCCGTTCGCTCCCGACGCACGCCCACCGAGCCCGCTCGCGCGGAACCGCCGCTGCGCCTGCCGTCCCATCGGGAGGCGCTCGGACCGCGCGAGCAGTGCCTCCAGGCGGCCGGCGTCGACCCCGGCGACGGCGACCAGGCCCCGGACGGCCTCCGCGTCCGCGTCGCCGAACCGGCGTCGCGTGCGGAGCAGGTCGAGCGCGGTGGCCTCCGGCGTGAGCACGCGCACCCCGGCGGGTCCGACGACCTCGTCGGCACGCAGCGCGATCTCCCGGACGGCCGTCCAGGCACCGCGACGGCGGAAACGTTCGACGGCGGGGACGCAGCAGTCGTGGGGGAGCGGAGGACGCGAGCACGCACCCCAGATCCAGGCGGCGCTCAGTCCGGCCGCGACGAGCCGGGGGTCGCTGACCGACCACCCGTACGATGCCGCGCGGAGGGCCGGGTCCTGCGGCTCGGCGACGGAGGCCCAGCAGGCCCCGACCGCGACGAGGTCTCCGGCGAGCACGGCGGCGCGGAGCTCGGCCTCCGGCCAGCCGTCCGTCGTGACGAGGCGGTCGGAGGGCACATGGAGATGATGCCGCACGCGAGCCCACCGACGACGGGTGTGTGGAGAAGCCGCTCAGCCGGTGCTCGTCGCCGACGCACCTCGCCGGCACCGGACCGCGGCACGCGTGCGCACGAGCACCCCCACGAGCAGTCGCGCGAGCTCCCGGGCCAGCGGACGTGCGAGCATCCGCACGAGCGCGAGCCCGGCTCGGGCGTCAGCGCAGGACGTCCGCCCGGTGGACGAGCGCCGCGGCACCGATGAGCGGCCCGTCCTGCGACAACCCCGTCGGCACGATCCGCACCTTGGTCACGAAGGGGAACTCGACCCGCTCCGCGACGGCCTGCCGCGCGTACTCGAACAGGTCGGGGGAGACGTGGGAGAAGCCGCCGCCGATCGCCACGACCTCCAGGTCGACCAGGCTCGTCGCCGCCGCGATCGCCTGCCCGAGGGCCCGACCGCTCCGCGCGACCGCCGCGACCGCGATCTCGTCCCCGGCGGCGTACGCGGCCGCGAGCTCCTCGCCGGTGCTGCCGGCGAATCCCTGGCGGCGCGCCCACGCGACGGTCTTCGGGCCGCTGGCCACCGCCTCCAGGCAGCCGGTGCCGCCGCAGGCGCACGGGTCGTCGTACCCGCCGCACTCGACGTGTCCGATGTGCCCGGCGTTGCCGGTCGGGCCGCTGACGGTGCGGCCGTGCAAGATGAGGCCGCCGCCGACGCCGGTCGACACGATCATCCCCATGACGTGGTTGGAGCCCTGCGCTGCGCCGACCCAGTGCTCGGCGAGCGTGATCGCCAGGCCGTCCATGCGGAGGGTCACGGGCACGCCGTCCGGCACGTGGGCGGCGATCCGGTCGCGCAGCGGGTAGCCCCGCCAGACCGGCATGTTGAGCGGGGAGACGAGACCGTGCTCCTCGTCGACCGGCCCGGCCGAGCCGATGCCGACGCCCACCAACGTCGCGTCCGCGGGCAGGGTGGCGAGGGTGGCGACGACGACCTCGTCCACCGCGGCCTGCAACTCCTCGGAGGTGCGGCCGGCGCCGGTGGGGCTGCGGTGCCGGGTGGCCGGCAGGACGACGCCCTGGTCGGTGACCAGGGCCGCCTCGACCTTGGTCCCCCCGAGGTCGACGGCGAGGGCGAGGGACGAGGAGGTGGTGCTGGACATGCGCACTCCGGTGTGGCGGTCTGGAGGCCCGGCTGCGGTTGCGGACGCTCCGTCGCGTCCGGCGCGGCCGGCCCGGTGGGGTCGGTCGGGGAGGTGGTCAGGGGGACGACGGCGCCGGTCGGCAGAGCCGACCGGCGCGGGGCGTCAGTACGACGAGGTGTCGTCGCCGCGGTCGGACGCCGCGCCGGTCTGCGCGCGGTGCGCGACCTCGTCGAGGATGCGGGCGGACGCGCTCGTGCCGATGCGGTCGGCACCCGCGGCGACCATCTCGACGAGTGTGTCGAGCCCGCGGACCCCGCCGGAGGCCTTCACGCCGGTGTCGGCGCCGACGGTCTGGCGCATGAGGCGGATGTGCTCGGCGGTCGCCCCGCCGCCGGCGAACCCGGTGGAGGTCTTCACGAAGGCAGCACCGCCGGCGACCGCGGCACGGCTGGCGGCGACGATCTCGTCGTCGGTGAGGTACGCGGTCTCGAGGATGACCTTGACGACGGTGTCACCGGCTGCGTCGACCACGGCGCGGACGTCACGCTCGACGCGCTCCCAGTCGCCGGACTTCGCGGCGCCGATGTCCTGCACCATGTCGAGCTCGAACGCCCCGTCGGCGAGGGCCTGCAGCGACTCGGCGACCTTGGCGGCCGTCGACGTCGTGCCGTGCGGGAAGCCGATGACGGTCCCGACGCCGACGCCGGTGCCCTGCAGGCGCTCGACGGCGTGCAGCACGTCGCCCGGTCGGACACACACGCTGAAGACACGGTGCGCGGCGGCCTCGTCGAGCTGGGCGTCGACGTCGGACCGGCTCAGCTCGGGCTTGAGGATCGCGTGGTCGATGAGTCGACGGACGGCGTCCGCACTGATGGCTTCGGGGTCGGCGGGGAGCGCTGCGTTGTCCACCCGGCAAGCCTACAAGGAGGCGTGGGGCGTACCGTGCGGTGCATGCGCGTCCTCGTCACCGGGGCCACCGGGTACATCGGTGGCCGACTGGTCCCCAGACTCCTCGAAGCCGGACACGACGTCCGGGTCCTCGTCCGCAACCCCCGCAAGCTGCAGGACGTCCCCTGGAGCGACCGCGTGGAGGTGTCCGAGGGCGACCTGCAGGACGCCGACGCCGTGGCCGCGGCGGTGGACGGCATCGAGGCGGTCTACTACCTCGCCCACGCGATGGGAGCGGACGGCGACTTCGAGCAGGCCGAGCGTGACGCCGCGCAGACGATGGCCCGCGTCGCCGCCGAGGCCGGCGTGCAGCGGTTCGTGTACCTCGGCGGCCTGCACCCCGACGGCGACCTCAGCAAGCACCTCCGCAGCAGGAAGGAGGTCGGTGAGATCCTGCTCGGTTCCGGCGTCCCGACCGTCGCGCTGCAGGCCGGTGTCGTCATCGGGTCGGGCAGCACCTCGTTCGAGATGATCCGGCACCTGACCGACGTGCTGCCGTGGATGCCCGCGCCGCGCTGGGTCCGGAACCGCATCCAGCCGATCGCCGTGCGCGACGTCCTGTACTACCTGGTGCAGGCGCTCACGGTCCCGGCGGACGTGAACCGCACCTTCGACATCGGCGGGCCGGACGTGCTGCGCTACGGGCAGATGATCAACGGCTACGCGGTCGAGGCCAAGCTCCCGCAGCGCCCGATCTCCGTCCTCCCGGTGCTGACCCCGCGGCTCGCGGCGCACTGGTTCAACGTCGTCACCCCGATCCCGCGCAAGCTCGCCACACCGATCATCGAGTCGCTCCAGTTCGAGTGCGTGCAGGGCGAACACGACATCGACGACGTCATCCCGGCGCCCGAGGGCGGACTCACCTCGTACCGTCGCGCGGTCCGCCTCGCGCTGGCGAAGATGCGCTCCGGGGAGGTCGAGACGAGCTGGCGGAACGCGACCCTGTCGAGCGGGTCCGCCGACCCGCTGCCGAGCGACCCCGAGTGGGCCGGGCACACGGTGTACGTGGACGACCGCAAGCGGCACTCGTCCGCACCGCCGGAAGCGGTCTGGAGCGTCGTCGAGTCCATCGGCGGCGAGAACGGCTGGTACTCGTTCCCGCTGGCCTGGGTCGCCCGAGGCTGGCTGGACAAGATCGCCGGCGGCGTCGGTCTCAACCGCGGACGCCGCGACCCGAAGCGCCTCGAGCAGGGCGACGCGCTCGACTGGTGGCGTGTGGAACGGCTCGTCCGCGGCCGCTACCTGCGCCTCCGCGCCGAGTTCAAGTCGCCGGGACGTGCGTGGCTCGAGATGACCGTGACCCCGTCCGACGACGGCGGCAGCGACTACCACCAACGCGCGATCTACTTCCCGCAGGGCCTGGCTGGCCGCCTTTACTGGTACGGCATCCTGCCGTTCCACGGCGTCATCTTCCCCGGCATGGTGGAGCGCATCACCGCCAGGGCCGAACGGGAGGCGCACCGCACCGATTCGACGCAGCGCAACGCCACGTACCAGGATGACCAGGCGCAGCCGGCGCACGAGGAGGCCAGATGAGCGACGACACCAGCACCGACCGCCCGTCGGCTCCCGCCGACGCGGTCCGGGCCTGATGGCGGCACGCAGGGGGCGCCCGCCGATCGGGTCCTCTCAGCAGCGGGTGACCACACGTCCGGCGGCGGGCGGCTCACCGGTCCGACGGCCGGCCACGACCCCGACCGGGAAGGACGGCCGCGCGCTGCCCGACTTCACCCGGCCGGCGCTCGCCCCGTCGCTCCTCGCCGCGGTCGTCCTGCTCGCCTGCGTCGCGTTCATCGACTCGTCGGCGTTCGTCTTCGCACGGTGGGGCGTCACCGTCCTGGCGCTGATCGTCCTCGTCTTCGCGATCCGGGGCCGTGTCTGGTGGGCGGCGGTGCTCACCGCGGCCGTCGCCGTGTGCTGGAACCCGGTCGTCACCGTCCCGATCCCGGGCCAGGTGTGGGCGGGCCTCCAGCTCGTCGCCGCCGCGCTGTTCATCGTCGTCGGCATCGCCGTCAAGGTGCCGCGCGCGGCGGACTGAGGACGCGCCTCCCGTCCGTCGGGTCGTGCCTGTCGTCCGTCGGGTCGTGCCGACCGGCGTCCCACGGGGCCGTCGCGGCCGACCGGCCACACGGACGGTAGGATCGCACGTGCTGTGCACCGCGCACGGCAGAGCGAGCTGGAAGGCGTGGATGAGCGACGAGACCGAGCCGGTGACCGAGAGTCCTCTGCTGACCCCTCGACCGTCCTCCGGCGGTCTCGACCGGCCCGACGTCGTGGTGCGCAAGGGTCGTCTGACGCTCGTCAACGGACACCTGACGCCGCAGCAGTCGATGATCGAGGACCTGCTGTTCCTCGACGACGCCCTCACCGCCGGTGACGTCGACCACCTGCTCATCCGCGGCAACGACCAGCGTCCGGTCGTCGCCGTCGACGAGCGTGACCGCCAGCGGGCCGAGAGCGCCGTCATGGCAGCCACGGCCGGTGAGCCGTTCTACGCGAAGCCGCCGGGGAAGCCCGCCGTGCTCGTGCTCGACGACGGCTTCGGATCCGTCGACGAGCCGGTGCTCCGACTGTTCCGGCCGCGCCTCGAGCCGATCGGGCGGCTTCGCTACGGCGCCGAGACGAGCGTGCAGCTCGAGTTCTGGCGGGTCACCGAGACCGAGGTGCTCGCACCCGTCGAGAACGCCCTGATGCGCCGCAGCCTGCCGATCGAGGAGTTCGTCCTCGTCGACATCGACCGCTACGGCCGGTCCTGGAGCACCGTCGAGCACATGTTCGACGACCACGTCTCGGACATCCGCTTCCCGATCGACATCGTCTTCTCGTGGGTGGACGGCAACGCGATCGAGTACCAGCGCGCCCGACAGGCCGCGCAGGCGAACGCCGTGCTGGGGGAGGGCGACGACGCCCCCGCCCGCTTCCGGCAGATCAACGAGCTCAAGTACGCCCTCCGCTCGGTGCACATCTTCGCGCCCTGGATCCGTCGCATCTACATCGCGACCGACTCCCCGGCGCCGGAGTGGCTCGCCGACCACCCGAAGGTCCGGATCGTGCGGAGCGAGGAGTTCTTCGCCGACCCGTCGGTCCTGCCGACGCACAACTCGCAGGCCGTCGAGTCGCAGCTGCACCACATCCCGGGGCTCAGCGAGCACTTCATCTACTCGAACGACGACATGTTCTTCGGCCGACTGGTGGACCCGTCGGTGTTCTTCAGCCCGGGCTCGGTGACGAAGTTCATCCTCGCGGACACCCGGATCGGCCTCGGTGTGAACAACGCCGCTCGGAGCGGGTTCGAGAACTCGGCCCGGGTGAACCGCCGGCTCCTGCAGCAGCGGTTCGGTGCGGTCACGACCCGGCACCTCGAGCACGCGGCGACGCCGTTGCGCAAGAGCATCATGTCCGAGATGGAGCACGAGTTCGCGGACGAGTTCCGCAGCACGGCCGGCTCACGGTTCCGGGCCGCCGACAACATCTCGGTGACGAACTCGCTGTACCACTACTACGCACTGCTCACCGGGCGCGCGATCATCCAGGAGAACGCCTCGGTCGGGTACATCGACACGACGATGCAGGCCGGTCTCCGTGCGCTCGACGAACTGCTCAAGAAGCGGAACGTCGACTTCTTCTGCCTGAACGACGGAAGCTTCCCGGAGGTCAGTGACGAGGAGCGCACCGAGCGCGTGACGGACTTCCTGGAGCGGTACTTCCCGTTCCCGGCACCGTGGGAGCGGGGCGTCGGCAGCGACGGCGGTTGGGCCGACGACGGCGCGGCCGACGGCGCCTCGGCCGAGGCAGCGACGGGGTCCGCGGCCGACTGATCGCGCTGGTGAAGCGGCCGCACTGACCGACCGTCCTCGCCGGCCGATCCACCGCGCCAGTCGACTGACCGCACTGGTCGGGCGCCCGCACTGGCGGGTGGCCGTGACACGCTCGACGACGAACGCATTCCCCTCAGACCAGAGGGTCGGCGGGGGACGCGTTCGTCTGTCCGGGCTCAGCGGTGGATCGGGGACACCGGCACGGAGTCGAGCGTGAACACCGGGATGGAGGACGTCACCGGGGCGGGCTCGACCGCCGGAGGGATGACGACGCCGGCCGCTGCGAGACGCGCTTCGGTCTCCACCGAGGAGACCGGCTCGCCGACCGTCGCGTAGGTCCCGATCGGAACCACCGAGTGCACGACCTGGTGACCGTAGACGTGCATGAGGTTGAACGACTGCGCGCCGTCGCGGCCCCGCGTGCCGCCCTGGAACTCGTTGAGGTCCTGCGTGTAGCAGGTCGCACTGGCCACGGACACCGGGATGCCCGCGAACACCGCGCTCGTCGAGTAGTGCAGGTGACCGGCGATGATCGTGATGATGTCGCTGCCCTCCACGACCTCGGCGAGGGCCGGCTGGTCGCGCAGCTCGACGAGCACGGTCAGGTCCTGCACGCTCGGCACCGGCGGGTGGTGCATCGCCAGGATCGTGCCGTGCGGGGCCGCCTCGGACAGGACCTCGGCGAGCCAGTCGAGCTGCTCGGGGGAGACCTCGCCGTGGTGGTGACCGGGCACGCTCGTGTCGAGGGTGATCACCCGGAGGCCGTTCACGTCGTAGACGAAGTCGACGGGGCGGTCGGTGGGCTGGAGTCCGAACAGCTCCTGCCGGAACGCCCCGCGCTCGTCGTGGTTGCCCATGGCCCAGATGACCTGGGCACCGATGCGCTCGGCGGCGGGTTCGACGATCGCGCGGACGCGGGTGTAGGCGCCGGGTTCGCCCTTGTCGGCGACGTCACCCGTGACGACGATCGCTTCGGGTCGGGCACCGGAAGCCTCGATCTCGGCGATGATCTGGCCGAGACGTTCCGCCGAGTCGACGGCCCCGTACAGGGGACCGTCACCGGCGAGGAGGTGGGTGTCGCTGAGGTGGAGCAGGAAGTGGTTCGGCCTGGGGTGTTCAGCCGTCCGGGCGTCCATCGGGTCTCTTCTTCCGTTGGCAGCGGAGTGCGTGGTGCAACACGATGCCACACCGTCCTGCACGATTCCAACACCGTCGTGTGAACCCCCCGTGAACTGGGGCGGCGTGTCAGATGTCCTGGGGCGGAACGGCAACGCCCCCGACCACGAAGTGGACGGGGGCGTTGCCGGTGGTGCCGAGGTGTCTTACTTGGTGCCTGCTCCGACCTGCGGGGCCTGGTGCGTGCCCTCGAGGTCCGGGCCGTGGTGCGCGGCGTGCGCGGCCTCGAGCTCGCTCTTCGACACCGGCTCGATGCGGTCCTCGAAGAAGAAGCGCGACACACGGGCGCGGGCCTTCTGCACCGAGGTGATGCGGCCACGGGCGTCGGGACGGATCATCAGCGGCTTGTAGTCGTTGAACTCCAGCAGACGCCAGCGCTCGTACTCGTCGAGCTGCTCGTGCACCTCGATGTACTCACCGTGCGGCAGTCGGACGATGCGGCCCGACTCGTAGCCGTGCAGCACGATCTCGCGGTCCTTCTTCTGCAGGGCGAGGCACACGCGCTTGGTGATCCAGAACGCCACGAACGGACCGAGGACCGTCGCTGCCTGGAGCACGTGGATCACGTGGTTGATCGACACCATGAAGTGGGTCGCGATGAGGTCCGACGACGCCGCGGTGAAGAGCGCACCGTAGAGCGTGATGCCGGCCACACCGATCGCGGTGCGCGTCGGGGCGTTGCGCGGACGGTCGGCGAGGTGGTGCTCGCGCTTGTCACCGGTGACCCAGGCCTCGATGAACGGGTACACGAGGATGGCGATGATGAGCCCGGAGAGGACGGCGATCGGCACCAGGATGTTGAACGAGACCGTGTAGCCGAACCAGTTGACCTCCCAGTGCGGCGGCACGAGACGGAGTGCACCGTCCGCGAAGCCGATGTACCAGTCGGGCTGGGTACCGGCGGACACGGGGGAGGGGTCGTACGGGCCGTAGTTCCAGATCGGGTTGATCGTGAACAGCGACGCGATGGCGGCCAGGATGCCGGCGACGATGAAGAAGAAGCCACCGGCCTTCGCGGCGAATGCCGGGAGGATCGGGACACCCACGACGTTGTCGTTGGTCTTGCCCGGGCCCGCGTACTGCGTGTGCTTGTTGATGACGACGAGCACGAGGTGCACACCGAGGACCGCGACCAGGATCGCCGGCAGCAGCAGGATGTGCAGCGTGTAGAGGCGGCCGACGATGTCGGTGCCCGGGAACTCGCCACCGAAGAGCAGGTAGGCGATCCACACGCCGACGACGGGGACGCCCTCGATCATGCCGACGATGATGCGGAGACCGTTCCCCGAGAGCAGGTCGTCGGGGAGCGAGTAGCCGGTGAAGCCCTCGGCCATCGCGAGGATCCAGAGCACGAAGCCGAAGACCCAGTTGAGCTCACGCGGCTTGCGGAACGCACCGGTGAAGAAGACGCGGGCCATGTGCAGCATGACCGAGGCCACGAACAGCAGTGCTGCCCAGTGGTGGATCTGCCGGACGAAGAGCCCACCGCGGATCTCGAACGAGATGTTCAGCGTCGACTGCAGCGCAACGGACATCTCGACGCCCTTGAGCGGGACGTACGGGCCGTTGTAGACGACCTCGGTCATCGACGCCTGGTAGAAGAACGTCAGGAACGTGCCCGAGAGCAGGACGACGACGAAGCTGTACAGCGCGACCTCGCCGAGCATGAAGCTCCAGTGGTCGGGGAAGATCTTGCGCCCGACCTCCTTCACCAGCCCGGAGATGCTCGTGCGCTCGTCGATGTAGTTCGCGGTGTAGTTGATCAGGCGCGAACCACGGTCAGGAGCCGGCTTGTTGGCCGACTCGGTGGTGGGGGTGGTTGTCGTTGTGCTGCTCATGAGCGGGCACGCTCCCAGAAGGACGGGCCGACCGGCTCGTGGAAGTCGCTCTGTGCGACCAGGTAGCCGTCGTCATCGACCGAGATCGGAAGTTGGGGAAGGGCGCGAGCCGCCGGTCCGAAGATGACCTCGCAGTTGTTCGAGACATCGAAGGTGGACTGGTGGCACGGGCACAGCAGGTGGTGCGTCTGCTGCTCGTAGAGCGCGACCGGGCAACCGACGTGGGTGCAGATCTTGGAGTACGCGACGATGCCGTCGTAGCCCCAGTTCTCGTGGCCCTTGGCGGGGTTGAGGTCCTTCGGGTCGAGACGCATCAGGAGGACGGCGGCCTTGGCCTTCTCCTCGAGCATGTGCTCGGAGTCGAGCATCCCCTCGGGGATGACGTGGAACACCGAACCGATCGTGACGTCGGACGCCTTGATCGGCAGGCCCGTCGGGTCCTTCGTCAGGCGCAGCCCCGACTTCCAGAACGTGTGACGGAGGAGTTCGTTCGGGTCTTCCTTCGGCGCGAGGTCGCGCACCAGGACGATGCCGGGAAGCGGGAAGGCCACCAGGGCGCCGATGAGCGAGTTACGGATCAGCTTGCGACGGCTGAAGCCCGACTCCTTGTCGGCGAGCTGGAACGCCTCGACCGCCTTGGCACGGGTCTCGTCGGTGCCACGGGTGGTGTGGCGCATCTCGGTGATCTCACGGTCCGAGACGAGGGTCTTGGACCAGTACACGGCGCCGATGCCCAGGGCGAGCAGCGCGAGCGTGATGGAGAGCCCGAGGAAGAGGTTCGCGTAACGGACCGAGCCGAAGTCGTCCGAGTCGATCGGGAAGGCGATGTAGGCCGCGATCGACAGGACGCTGCCGATGATCGACAGGTAGAAGAACGTGGCGACCTGGCGCTCGGCCAGGCGCTGCTTCTTCGGGTCGACGTCGGTGCGGCGCGCGCGGTGCGGCGGCTCACCCGGGTTGTCGAACCGCTCGGAGGGCAGGACGGCGGTCCCGGCCTGCTGCGTCGCGCCGTGCTTCTCGACAGCCGAGGACGAGTTCAGTGCCTCGTCGTCGTGCTCTGCCATGGTGTTCCCTTCAGTGTCGTGCGACACGGACGATCAGTTCTGCTTCGCGGTCAGCCAGACCGTCATCGCGACGACTGCGCCGAGTCCGAAGATCCAGATGAACAGACCCTCGGCGACCGGGCCGAGGTCACCCAGGCCGAACCCACCGGGCGACTTGTTGTCCTGCACGTACTTGAGGTACGTGATGATGTCGGCCTTCTGGTCCGGGGTGAGGTTCAGGTCGTTGAAGACCGGCATGTTCTGCGGGCCGGTCAGCATGGCCTCGTAGATGTGCTTGCCCGAGACGTCGCGCAGGTTCGGGGCGTACTTGCCCTCGGTCAGCGCGCCACCGGCACCCGCGACGTTGTGGCACATCGCGCAGTTGATGCGGAAGAGCTCGGCACCCTCGGCCGCGTCGCCCTCGGCGCCGTCGGTGAGCTCCTTGCCCGGGACGGCCGGGCCGGGGCCGAGCGACGCGACGTAGGCCGCGAGGGCGTCGACCTGCTGGTCCGTGAACTGCTCGGGCTTCTCTTCGGCCTGCGGACCCTGTGCGGCCATCGGCATGCGGCCGGTGCCGACCTGGAAGTCGACCGACGCGGCGCCGACACCGATGAGCGACGGGCCCTCGCTGGTGCCCTGCGCGGACAGGCCGTGGCAGGTGGCGCAGTTCGAGGCGAAGAGCTTCTGGCCCTCGTTGACCTGCGACTGGCTGGACGCGGCGACGGTGCTGGTGCTGTCGTCGGCGTTGGCCGAGGTGCTGAACAGCGCGTAGGCGCCACCCGTCGTCATGAGGGCGACGGCGAGGAGGGACACGGTCGCCAGGGGGGAGCGACGGCCCTTCTTGTTCTTCTTCGTGGTGTTGAACATGCTGTGGGGCTGCCTGATTCTCACTTGAGGAGGTAGATGACGGCGAAGAGACCGATCCACACGACGTCGACGAAGTGCCAGTAGTAGGACACGACGATCGCGGTGGTGGCTTCCTTGTGCCCGAAGTTCTTCGCGGCGAACCCACGCCCGAGCGTGAGGAGGAAGGCGATGAGACCGCCGGTCACGTGCAGGCCGTGGAAGCCGGTGGTCATGTAGAACGCGGAGCCGTAGGCGCTCGAGGAGAGCGTCATGCCCTCGTGCCAGAGGTTGGCGTACTCGAAGATCTGCCCACAGACGAAGATCGCGCCCATGCAGTAGGTGACGAAGAACCACTCCGTCATGCCCCAGTCCTTGGGGTTCCAGCTGGTGCGGTGCACCTGGAACCGCTCGGCGGCGAAGACGGCGAACTGGCAGGCGAAGCTCGACAGCACCAGGATGATGGTGTTCACCGACGCGAACGGCACCTCGAGCTTGGCGGTCTCGGTCGCCCAGAGCTCGGGAGAGGTGCTGCGCAGCGTGAAGTAGATCGCGAACAGGCCGGCGAAGAACATGACCTCGCTGCCCAGCCACACGATCGTCCCCACGGCAACGGGGTTCGGCCTGTTCAGGACCGGACCGCTGACGGATCTGGAGAGAGGGGTGCTTGTCACGTCCTCCATTATGGCGGAATCCACCGACAGTGTTTTCGCAGGCAACTGGCGGGTCCTCCAGAATCAGTACGATCGAGCCATGTCTGACGCTCTCTCCTGGCCCGCGGTGATCAGCGCGCTCATGGCGCGCGAGGACCTCTCGATCAGGCAGTCCACATGGGCCATGGAGCGGATCGTGCAGGGCGAGGCCACCTCGGCGCAGATCGCGGCCTTCGCCGTGGCCCTCCGCGCCAAGGGCGAGACGGTGGACGAGGTCGTCGGTTTCCGCGACGCGATCCTCGACGCGGCGGTCCCGCTCGACGTGGACCCGATGGCGCTCGACATCGTCGGCACGGGCGGCGACGTGGTCGGCACCGTGAACGTCTCGACCATGGCGGCGATCGTCATCGCGGCGGCGGGCGTCCCGGTCGTCAAGCACGGCAACCGCGCCAGCTCGTCGAAGTCCGGCTCGAGCGACGTGCTCGCGGCGCTGGGCCTCGACCTCACGATGGACGCCGCGCGTGTCGCCGAGACCTTCCGGCGTGTCGGGCTCACCTTCGCGTTCGCGAGCGCCTTCCACCCCGGGTTCGCCCACGCTGCGCCGGTCCGGCGGGAGATCGGCGTGCCCACGGTGTTCAACTTCCTCGGCCCGCTGGTCAACCCCGCACGCTGCGAGGCGAACGCAGTGGGCGTGGCGCAGCTCGAGCTCGTGCCGATCATCACGGGCGTGTTCCAGACCCGCGGGGCGACGGCGCTCGTGTTCCGTGGGGACGACGGCCTCGACGAACTGACCACCACCGGCCACAGCCACATCTGGCAGGTGTCGGCCGGGCGCGTCACGGAGCACGACCTCGACCCGCGCGACCTCGGCATCGCCCGGGCCCGCACCGAGGACCTCCTCGGCGGCGAGCCGGCCGAGAACGCGGCCATCGTCCGCCGGGTGCTCGCGGGGGAGACCGGACCGGTGCGCGACATCGTCCTGCTCAACGCCGCCGCCGGTCTCGTCGCGTTCCGACTCGCGCAGGACCCGGAGCAGGTCGACCGGCCGATCCTGCACCGCTTCCGCGAGCAGCTCGTCGTCGCGGCGGAGTCGATCGACTCCGGTGCAGCGATGCGCAAACTGGACGAGTGGGTCGGCGCGACCCCCGCCTGAGGGCACGTCCGACAGCGGCGCACGCCGTCCGGACCGGCGCATCGTCGACAGCCGCGCACGCCGTCGGGGTCGGCACACACCGGACTCGGGCAGTCGCTGTCCACCCGGCGCCGGTCGCCGGACGCACGGACGGGAGGCCCGCACCGGTTCCGTGGAACCGGCGCGGGCCTCCCGTCTGGCAGCGTCCGTCAGGGGACGGACGTCAGCGCACGTCCTCGTCGACCCAGTCGAAGGTCTTCGTGACGGCCTTCTTCCAGAGGCGCAGCGTGCGCTCGCGCTCCTCGGCGTCCATGGACGGCGTCCACCGACGGTCCTCCTGCCAGTTGGCGCGGAGCTCGTCGAGGTTCGCCCAGAACCCGACTGCGAGACCGGCGGCGTAGGCGGCACCGAGCGCGGTCGTCTCGGCGACGACGGGGCGCACGACGGGCACGTCGAGGATGTCGGCCTGGAACTGCATGAGCGCGTCGTTGGCGGTCATGCCGCCGTCGACCTTGAGCTCGGTCAGGTCGACGCCCGAGTCGGCGTTGACGGCGTCGAGCACCTCGCGGGTCTGCAGCGCGGTCGCCTCGAGGGCGGCACGGGCGATGTGGCCCTTGTTGACGTAGCGCGTGAGGCCGACGAGCGCACCACGGGCGTCCGGTCGCCAGTACGGCGCGAACAGGCCCGAGAACGCCGGGACGAAGTACACGCCGCCGTTGTCCTCGACGGTCGTGGCGAGCGTCTCGACCTCGGGGGCGCTGCCGATGATGCCGAGGTTGTCGCGGAGCCACTGGATGAGCGATCCGGTGACGGCGATCGAGCCCTCGAGCGCGTAGTGCGTCTCCTGGTCGCCGAGCTTGTAGCCGACCGTGGTGAGCAGGCCGTTCTCGGAGCGGACGATGTCGGTACCGGTGTTGAAGATGAGGAAGTTACCGGTGCCGTACGTGTTCTTCGACTCGCCCTGGTCGAACGCGGCCTGGCCGAAGGTCGCTGCCTGCTGGTCGCCGAGGATGCCGGCGATCGGGACCTCGCGCAGCAGGCTCGAGGACTCGACGTGGCCGTAGACCTCGGAGGAGCTGACGATCTCGGGGAGCATCGACTTCGGCACACCGAAGTCGGCCAGGATGTCGTCGCGCCACTGCAGCGTCTCGAGGTCCATGAACAGCGTGCGGGACGCGTTCGTGACGTCGGTCTTATGCACGCCGCCGTCGGTGCCACCGGTCAGGTTCCAGAGGACCCAGGTGTCGGTGGTGCCGAAGAGCAGGTCGCCGGCCTCGGCCTTCTCACGGGCGCCCTCGACGTTCTCGAGGATCCACATGATCTTGGTGCCGGCGAAGTAGGTCGCGAGCGGCAGGCCGACGATCGACTTGTAGCGGTCGGTGTCGCCGTCCGCGAGCTTGTCGACGAGTGCCTGGGTGCGGGTGTCCTGCCAGACGATCGCGTTGTAGACGGCCTTGCCGGTGGTCTTGTCCCACACGACGGCGGTCTCGCGCTGGTTCGTGATGCCGACCGCCGCGACGTCGTGGCGGGTGATGTCGGCCCGGGACAGGGCCTGCCCGATGACCTCACGGGTGTTGTCCCAGATCTCGGCCGGGTCGTGCTCGACCCATCCGGCGCGCGGGAAGATCTGCTCGTGTTCCTTCTGCCCGACGGAGACGATCGAACCGGCGTGGTCGAAGACGATCGCTCGCGTGCTGGTGGTTCCCTGGTCGATGGCGACGATGTAGTCGGCCATTGGTGCTCCTTACGACGGTGTCCGGTGCTGCGGCCGGGCCGGGGCGACCCGGCCGCGAGGGGTGTTCTGGTGGTGCAGGGTGTGCGCTCAGCGCGGGTGGTGCTGGTCGTGCGGGTTCTGCTGGTCGTGCGGGTTCTGCTGGTGGGCGTCAGGCCATCGGGAGCAGGGCGCCCGAGAGGACCGCGGCGAGCGCGCCACCGACGAGCGGGCCGACGACGGGGACCCAGGCGTAGGACCAGTCGCTGGTGCCCTTGCCCTTGATCGGCAGGATGGCGTGGGCGATGCGCGGGCCGAGGTCACGTGCCGGGTTGATCGCGTAGCCGGTGGGGCCACCGAGCGAGACACCGATCGCGATCACGAGGAAGGCGACGGGGATGGCGCCGAGCTCCGACGGGGTCTTGCCGTTCGTGAAGGCGATGACGACGAAGACGAGGACGAACGTGCCGATGATCTCGGTGACGAGGTTCCAGCCGTAGCTGCGGATCGCCGGGCCGGTCGAGAAGACGCCGAGCTTGGCGGCGGCGTCGGGCTCCTGGTCGAAGTGCTGCTTGTAGGCGAGCCAGACGATGACCGCACCGATGATCGCGCCGATGAGCTGGGCGAGCCAGTACAGGAACATCTCACCGACGGTGATGTTGTTCAGGATCGCCTGGGCGAGCGTGACGGCGGGGTTGAGCTGGCCGCCCGACTTGTACGAGACGGTGACGCCGGCGAAGACCGCGAAGCCCCAACCGATCGTGACCATGAGGAAGCCGGCGCCGAATCCCTTGGACTTCGTGAGCGAGACGGCGGCGACGACGCCGCCACCCAGGATGATGAGCATCGCCGTGCCGACGAGCTCAGACATGAAATTGACGCCGATGCCGTCCATCGGTACCTCCGATTTGCTGTGGTCGGGGGCCCGGCCTGAGCACCGGCACTCCCCGTCGAGTGATTGAGCCCGAGCATAGTGCTGGGCTTTTCCCCTCTGTGGGGGACACGAGAGCCATCTGCGGGAAAGTGAACGGACGTGCACTGCTGCTAGATGCGCGGGGCTCCGCGGGAGTGACCGGCAGCGCTCCCCGCTGCACGAACGTGCACCAGGAAGGCACAGGCACCCGGTGGCAGCGGTGGTGTCGGGGACCGGCGGCGGTACAGTGAGCCCACTCCGGACGACGTCGGCGGTGTGCAGGCTGCGGACCGGTGTCCCGTCCGTGTCACACCGTGGAGGCGCAGCATGAAGAAGCTCATCAACGACCCGCAGGCGGTCGTCACCGAGTCGGTCCGGGGCTTCGCCCTCGCACACGCGGAGCACGTCGTGCTCGTCGAGGACCCGCTCCACCTGCACCGCCGTGACGCCCCGGTCGCCGGCAAGGTCGGCATCGTCAGTGGTGGCGGCAGCGGCCACGAGCCCCTGCACGTCGGCTTCGTCGGCCACGGCATGCTCGACGCCGCGGTGCCCGGGCCGGTGTTCACGAGTCCGACCCCGGACCCGATCGTCGCCGCCACGAAGGCCGTCGACGGGGGAGCGGGTGTCCTGCACATCGTGAAGAACTACACCGGGGACGTGCTGAACTTCGAGACGGCCGCCGAGCTCGCCGCGATGGACGACGTCCGGGTCGAGGCCGTGGTCGTGGACGACGACGTGGCCGTGCAGGACTCCCTGTTCACCGCCGGGCGCCGCGGTGTCGCGGGCACGGTCGTGGTCGAGAAGTGCGCCGGGGCCGCCGCCGAGCGCGGGGACGACCTGGACGCCGTCGCCGCCGTGGCCCGGCACGTCAACGCGGTCACCCGGTCGATGGGCCTCGCGCTGTCCTCGGGCACGGTCCCGCACGCCGGTGAACCGTCCTTCACCCTGGCCGACGACGAGGTCGAGCTCGGCATCGGCATCCACGGCGAGCCGGGTCGGGAGCGCATCCCGATGGCCCGCGCCGACGAGCTGGTCGACCGGGTGCTCGAGCCGATCCTCACCGACCTGGAGGCGCCGACCGGTTCGCAGCTGCTGCTGCTCGTGAACGGCATGGGCGGCACACCGCAGTCGGAGCTCTACATCGCGTACCGCCGCGCGGCCGAGGTGCTGTCGGATCGCGGTCACACCGTCGCGCGTAGCCTGGTCGGCAACTACGTCACGTCCCTCGAGATGCAGGGGTTCTCGATCACCGTCACGGTGCTCGACGAGGACCTCACCGCCCTCTGGGACGCTCCGGTGGAGACGCCGGCCCTCCGCTGGGGACGCTGACACCGCTCACGACGCCGACGCCGTTCGGCCGTACGAAGGGACACATCTTGTCGCTCGACACCGCCTGGGCCACCGACTGGGTCCGCCGCACCGCCGCCACGATCGACGAGCACCGGGCGGAGCTCGTCACCCTCGACCGCGAGATCGGTGACGGCGACCACGGCGAGAACCTCGACCGCGGCTTCCGGGCGGTCGTCGAGGCCCTCGACGACGCCTCCCCGGAGACGCCGGGCGCCGTGTTCAAGCTCGTCGCGACGAAGCTCATCTCAACGGTCGGCGGCGCCGCCGGACCGCTGTTCGGCACCGCCTACCTCAAGGCCGCGCAGGCCGCCGGGGACGCCGC
This sequence comes from Curtobacterium sp. L6-1, assembly GCF_018885305.1. NCBI lineage: Bacteria > Bacillati > Actinomycetota > Actinomycetes > Micrococcales > Microbacteriaceae > Curtobacterium > Curtobacterium aetherium. The sequence goes on along the minus strand of NZ_CP076544.1, from coordinate 1,122,452 downwards.
CGAGCTCGACGCCGACACCCTGGTCGCCGTGCTCGCCGCGGCTCGCGACGGCGTGGTGTCCCGTGGCAAGGCCGAGGTCGGTGACAAGACCATGGTCGACGCGTGGAGCCCGGCGGTCGACGCCGCGACCGCGGCCGCCGCCGCGGGGGAGACGCCGGAGCGTGTCCTCGCCGCCGCGGCCGACGCCGCCGCCACGGGAGCCGAGTCGACGGACGCCCTCGTCGCGCGGAAGGGGCGGGCGAGCTACCTCGGCGACCGTGCCGTCGGACACCGCGACCCCGGGGCCCAGTCCAGCGCCTACGTCCTGCGCGCAGCCGTCGACGCGGCGGGTGCGGCATGAGCGTCGGCATCCTCGTCGTCTCGCACAGCGCCGCCGTCGCCCAGGGCACGGTCGACATCGCGGCACAGATGGCGGGCGACGTGCGCCTCGTCGCCGCGGGCGGGACGGAGGACGGCGGCATCGGTACCTCCTTCGAGGCGATCACCGCCGGCATCGAGGACCTCGCCACCACCGACGCGGTCGTGGTGCTCTGCGACCTCGGCTCGGCCTACCTGACGACGGACACCGCGCTCGACTTCCTCGACGAGGACCTCCGCGACCGGGTGCACGTCTCCGACGCACCCCTCGTCGAGGGCACCGTCGCGGCGGCGGTCGCCGCGCAGACCGGCGGTGACGTGGCAGCGGTCCTCGCCGCCGCGGCGACCGCGGGTGGCTCCGCAACCGGTGGTGCGACCGACGGGACCGACGTGGCGGAGGGCGGGGGAGCCTCCCGTCCGGAGCAGCCGGGAGGCCCGGCACCGCTCGCCGACACGGGTGCGGCCGACGGGACGGTCGCGTCCGGCACCGCGGAGCTCGTCAACGCCTCCGGCCTGCACGCCCGGCCCGCTGCCGAGTTCGTCAAGGCGGCGGCCCGTCACGACGCTGTCGTGCGCGTGAACGGTGTCGACGCGAAGAGCCTGCTCGCGATCATGGCACTCGCGCTGCCGCAGGGTGCGACGGTCACGATCGAGGCGTCGGGGACGGACGCGCAGGACGCGGTCGACGAGCTCGTCGGGCTGGTCCGTTCCGGCTTCGGCGAGTAGGCGGTCGGACCCGCGGGCCGTCGGCTCGGCGTCCGGCGGTGTGCCGCCGGGTCAGCCGGCGGCGTCGACCCGCTGCAGTCCGGTGACCCGGAGCAGGTCGAGGCGGGACGCGTCCTCGCTGCCCGGCACGACCGTGTAGACCACGATCCGCAGGTCGCTGCCCGGCACGGACAAGGTGTCGCAGTCGACCTCGATCGGGCCGACCGGAGTGCGCAGCGTCTTGCGGCTCGTCCGGTGCTCGGCGATCCGCGCCTCGCCCCAGCGGCGTTCGAACTCCGGGCTCGTCGCCCGCAGGTCGCGGACGAGCTCGGCGAGCTGCCGGTCCGCCGGGTACCGGCCGGACGCGCTCCGCAGGTCCGCGGCGAGGTCGGACGCGAACGCCTCGGCGTGCTCGTCGTCGAAGTCGACGCCCTCGTGGCCGTCCGTGAAGAACTGCCAGACGAGGTTCGCCGAGCGTCCGTGCCAGCGGTCGGCGTCCCCGGTCACGGCCGCCCACAGGTCGTTGCGGTGCAGCAGGTCGTGGCTCGCGGTGAACACGGCCAACGGCACGTCCGACAGCCGGTCGACGATCCGTTGCACTCCCGGGGTGATGTGCCGGGGGACGAGTCCGCGGGCCGGGGGAGCGGCGCCGGCGACCCGGAACAGGTGGTCGCGCTCCAGCTCGGTGAGGCGGAGGGCGGTCGCGAGGGCGCCGAGCAGCTGCGGCGACGGGTTCGTGGCCCGGCCCTGCTCGAGTCGCACCACGTAGTCGACGCTCACGCCGGCGAGGGCCGCCAGCTCCTCGCGCCGGAGGCCAGCGGTGCGCCGCCCGGGGCCGGCCGGCAGCCCGACCTCGGCCGGGGTGACCCGGTCACGCCAGGACCGCAGGACGTCCGCGAACTCGCTCATGCGTCCATCCTCGCGCGGAACGGCGTCGCGACCCTGGTACTGGCGGTCCCACCGTCGCCCACTCCCCACGTCCGAGGGGGCCTGGGCGGCCGGGTCGACGCGGAGCACGCTGGACCCATGACCACCACACTGATCACCGGGGCGAACCGCAGCCTCGGCCTCGAGACCGCCCGCCGCCTCCTCGAGGCCGGCCACACCGTCTACGCCGGCGTCCGCGACCCGTCCACCGCCGACGAGGTCCGCGCGCTCGGCGCCACCGTCGTCCGCATCGACGTCACCGACCAGACGAGCGTCGACGAGGCGTTCGCCTCGCTGCCGGCCCTCGACGTCCTCGTCAACAACGCCGGGGTGCTCGGCACCTCGTACGGGGTCGACGACCTGTCCGCCGAGGCCGTGGCCGCGGTCCTCGACGCCAACGTCACCGGCATCGTCCGGGTGACCCAGGCCGCGCTGCCGCTGCTCCGCGCCTCCGACGATCCCGTCATCGTGAACGTGGCCTCGGGCGTCGGCTGGCCCCGGTTCCTCAGCACGCCCGGGCACGACGAGTACCCCGTCGCGGCGGTGCCGTACGCGGCCTCGAAGGCGGCCGTCATCGCGCTGACCGTCCAGTACGCCAAGAACCTGCCCGGCTTCCGGGTGAACGTGAGCGACCCCGGCTACACGGCGACGGACTTCAACGGTCACTCCGGGCACCAGACCGTGACCGAGGGCACCGACGCGACGGTCGCGCTCGCGCTGCTCGGGCAGGACGGGCCGACGGGGGAGTTCCACGACCGGCGCGGGCGCATCGACTACTGACGGCGAGGGGACTCGGGACGGACGGGAGGCCCGTGGCGACACCGCCACGGGCCTCCCGTCGGTCCCGGCGTCACCCGGTCCAGTGCGACGGGCGCTGGAAGCCCTCGTCGAGCCGGGTGCGGCGGTCGCCCCGGGCTGCGTTCACCTGCATCTGGGTGAGGAAGACGGCGCCGCGGAGGTCGGCGCCGGACAGGTCGGCGCCGCGGAGGTCGGCGCCGATGCACTCGCACGACCGCAGGTCCGCTCCGCGGAGGTCGGCGCCGATGAGCAGGGCGCCGCGCAGGCTCGCACCGCGGAGGTCGGCACGGCGGAGGTCGGCGCCGAGCAGGTCGGCTCCGGGCCCGACGCGGACGCGGCCGATCCGGCGTTCGTCAGGGTCGGGGCTCCGCCCGCCGGCGTCCGGGTCCCGGGCTCCGGCACGGGCGCGCCGACTCGCCTCGAGCAGCAGGGGGCGAGCGACGTCGTACTCCGCGTCGACGTCGACGGACAGGATCGTGTCGGGGTCGGCGTCGCTCAGGGCCCGGACGTGCTCGAACCGCTCGGTGAGCGCGGCGTCGGGGGATGCGCTGGCGGCCTCGTCGAGGTACCGGAGCAGCTCGTGCAGCCGTCGGACGACCGGGAACGTGGCGAACATCGCCTGCCGGGTGGCGTCGTCGTCACGCCAGGACCGGCCGGCGAAGGTGTGCCGGGAGACCTTCTGACCGGCACCCGAGCAGTCGAAGACCGTGCACCCGCGGAAGCCGCGGGAGCGGAGCTCGGGGTGGATGGTGCACGCGTCGGCACCGTCGAGGTTGTCGCAGGGGTCGCCGGCGGGCTTGTCCACCGGGAAGTCCACCGACCGCGTGAAGGCCAGCGCGACGCAGCACAGGCCGAAGCAGTTCGCGCGGTCGGCGCCGAGGTCCTCGCGGCGTCCGAGGGCGACGCGGGTCCGTGTCGTCATCGGGGTCGAGGGTACACAGGCGGTGCCCCGGTGCCCCGGTGCCCCGGTGACGCGGCGTCCGGCGCCCGGTGGCGCGGCGTCCCGCGTCCCGGTGGCGCGGCGTCCCGCGTCGCGGTGTCGGGGCGGCTGGTGACCGGCCCCGACACCGCTGCGGTCAGCGCCGCGAGCGGAGGGCGTTCGTCGCCCAGAGCGCCACCGCGATGAGGACCGGCTGGAACAGGAGCCGGACGAAGCGCTTCGTGTCCGTGTCGAGCCCGAAGCCGTCGCGGTGGTGCATCCACTGCGCGATGTTGCCGGGGAAGATCGCGGTGAAGAACACGGCGGCGACCCACCCGACCGTGGCCTGGCGGCGGACCAGCAGCACGAGTGCGGCGCCGAGCGAGATCTCCGCGACGCCGGACGCCAGCACGGTGACGTCGGGGTCCAGTGGGACGAACTCGGGCACCTGGGCGCGGAACTCCTCGCGGGCGACGGTGAGGTGGCTGATGCCCGCCCAGGTCATCGCGGCGCCGAGCAGGACGCGGACGGCGGTACGGGGGACGGAGGAGCGGGTGGTGTGGCGACGGGTCATCAACGGTTCGGATGCCTTCCGGTGGTCGGGGGAGCGGGACGGGGAGGGGCGTCAGCGAGCGCGGAGCACGCGGCGCCGACGGACGAGTTCGAACACGACGACGGCGCCGACGGCGGTGAGCAGGCCGGCACGTGCGCGGCCGCGGGTCTGTGCGACGGTGGCCGAGGCACCGGCCCACGTGACGGCAGCGGCGGCGACCGTCCCGGCGGTGACGGATCGGTCGTCGAGCTCGGCACCCACGCGGACGGCAGCGAGGGCGGTCGTGGCGGCTGCCGCTGCTGCTGCTGCGCGGCGGATGCCACGGGCGGTGGACGAGCTCCGGGTCGCTCGTCGGCGCTGTGTGCTACGGCTCTGCTGGCCACCGCGGGCGGGCGTCGGGGCGGTGGTCCCGAGGACGCTACCGGCGACGATCTCGAGGGCCGGCACCAGGACCGCATGCGGGAGCCCGGGGGTGAACCCGCGGTCTGCCATCCCTCGGGCGCGGTCGCCGACCGGTCGGGTGAGGATCGCTGCGGCGCCGTGCACCGCGAGGGCGATGCCGGTCGTCCGGCTGGTCGTGACGGGTGCAATCATGTTGCGCACAACCTAACACGCGTCGGACTGGACGGACCAGGAGGCGCGTGGAACGACGCCGCGGGTCGTGCGGCCCACGAGTTGACGCGTCCGCGGGTTGACGCGTCCGCGCCGTCGAACAGTGATGGTCACAAGCTGTGCGACGACGGGGCAGTGCGCACAGCAGCAGGAACGGCGGGCAGGAGAGGCCTCGAAGCGTTCGAGCTGACATAATATGCATTATCGGCGCACTCGGCCGGAGAGCGGGAAGGCGTCCTGCTGCGGATCCTGGCACTGTCGTGCGGCAGGATGAGAGCCATGAGCGAGTCGCGCCCCGCCGTCCTCTTCGTCTGCGTCCACAACGCCGGTCGGTCGCAGATGGCCGCCGGGTTCCTCCGGGCAATCGCGGGCGACCGCGTCGACGTCTACTCCGCGGGCTCCGAGCCGGCCGACCAGGTGAACCAGGTCGCCGTGGGCGCCATGCACGAGGTCGGCATCGACATCGTCGGGCAGACGCCGGCGATCCTCACCACGGACGCCGTGCGCACCGCCGACGTCGTCGTCACGATGGGCTGTGGGGACGCCTGCCCCGTGTTCCCGGGCAAGCGCTACGAGGACTGGGAGCTCCAGGACCCCGCCGGTCTCCCCCTCGAGGACGTCCGGCCGATCCGCGACGACGTGCGCGCACGGGTCGAGCGACTGGTGACGAGCCTCTCCGTCTGACCGCGAACCGTCCTGCAGGCGCCCGTCCTGCAGGCGCCCGTCCGACGCCGCGAGCGATGCAGGCCGGGTGCACGACGAGACCGCGGCCCGGACACCGCGTGCCGCCGAGACGGGTCGGGTGTCCGGACCGCGGTCCGGTGTCGTGCTGGTCGCAGGCGACCTGCTGGTCGCGGGCGACCTGCTGCTCTCAGGCGTCCGAGGTCGGGACGTCCGCGCTGTCGATCTCGAGGGCGGCCTGCTCGCCGCCGTTCTCCTCGACACTGGCGTCCGTGTCCGGCTGCTCCGGCTCCTCGGCGTGGGTGGTCTCTTCTGCTGGGTCCGGCTGGCTGTAGCTCATGGCCGGGACGCTACGCCCGCCGCCCTGAGGGTGGTCCGGAGTGCGCGCAACGGTCAGCCTTGCGCGGCCGACCGACGCACCAGCTCGGGGAGTCCGGCCGGTTCGAACGGCTCGTCGGTCGTCTCGAGCTCGTCGGCCGTCCACCAGCGCGACGCCAGGATGTCGACGCGCTCGTCGTCTGTCCACTCCGCGTCCGACAGCGTGAAGCCGGACGTCCGGACGACGTAGAACTCGGCGTGCCCACGGTCGTGGTCGGCCTGGTCCCACTCGACCGCGAAGTCCCACGACCACACGGGCTCGCCGGGATCGGTGATGACGATGCCGGTCTCCTCGCGGAGCTCGCGGATCGCGGCGTCGCGGTGCGACTCCCCCGGGTCGACGCCGCCGCCGGGCGTGATCCAGCGGTGCGCGCCGTCCGAGGACGGCGCCTTGGTGTCCATGAGGAACACGCGTCCGTCCGGGTCGAGCAGGAGGATCCGGGAGGTGCGGCGCAGGCCGGGTGCAGCAGTCACGTCGTCGACGCTAGCGGCCACCGCCGACCTGCGTCGACCGGGACACCGACCGTGCTCTCCGATCGGCGCCCGTCCGGTCGTCAGGCCGTGAAGGAGCTGACGTCGCCGACGAGCTTCGTGTGGTCGGCCGGGATCGGCTCCACGGCGGCGAGGGCGATCTCGGCCGCGAACTCGGACACGCTGTAGAGCTTGCCGACGGCCTCGCGACGGCCCTCGATCGCGCCCGGGTTGATGCGGTTGAGCAGCGTGGCCGTGATCGTGCCCTCGATCATGTCGCCCGAGACGGTCACGAACTCGATGCCGGCGGCCTCGAGCTGCGGGAGGAGCTCGCGCAGGGCGAGTTCGCCGGCGCGCTTGCTCTTCGCGACGGGGACGTACTCGGGCAGCGTCTCGGCGGTCTCGACGAAGTGGGCCTGGTGGCTGGTGACGAAGACCACCCGGGAACCGGCCGGCATGTGCGGCACGGCGGTCTGGAGCATGTCGACCTGCGCGTCGCGGTTCAGGCGCAGCGCGTAGTCGTCGCCCATGCCGGACTCCATGCCGCCCGAGGCGTTGAGCACGAGCAGGTCGATCCCGCCCCACTCCGCGACGACCGCGTCGACCATGGCCTGCACGGAGTCGTGGTCGGTGAGGTCGGCGCCGAGCGCGAGGGCCGCTCCCCCGGCGGCGACGACCTTCTCGGCGATCTGCTCGGCACGTCGCGCCTTGTTCCGGTAGTTGACGACGACCTTGGCGCCGGCCTCGGCGAGGTACCCGACCGTGTCGGCTCCGATGCCGCGGGAGGACCCGGTCACGAGGGCGCGAACGCCGTCGAGGGCTCCGGGGGCGAGGGGGCTGCTCACAGTGGTGTCTCCTGTCGTGGGGCGGTGCCGGGCCGGGTCGTGCCGGGCGGCACCGAGCCTACCAATGCGGCTGCGCGCCTCCGGGCCGGACACCTCTCGTGCGCGCCGAGCCGGCCGTCCCCTGCGAGGCGGACGCGCGCTTCCGGGCCGTCAGGGCCCACTGGTACGTTCGACGGACAACACCGGACGTCGCGACGCAGCGGAGGCCGTGCGCGATGCAAGGGGAGGGAGATCGCGTGAACGTCACGGAGTGGACCCAGGTGATCGTCTGGATCGCACTGGTGCTCGTCCTGGGGGTGGTCGAGGTGTTCACCCTCGACTTCATCTTCCTGATGCTGGCAGCGGGTGCGGCCGGCGGGCTCGTCGCCGCACTGCTCGGCGCACCCTGGTGGCTCTCGGCCGTCATCGCCGCGGTGCTCGCCCTGCTGCTGCTCGCCGTCGTCCGGCCCCGCGTGCTCCAGGCACTGAACCGCGGTGCCGACCCGCACCGCACCGGGATCGACGGCCTGGTCGGCATGCCCGGCACGGTCGCCCTCGCGTTCACGCCGTCCGCCCCCGGTCAGGTCCGCCTGGCCAACGGGGAGACCTGGAGCGCGCGGTTCGCCGCCGGGGCCGCCGACCGCACCCCGCCGCTCGGCACCCGCGTCGTCGTCGAGTCCATCGAGGGCTCCACCGCCGTCGTCCGCATCGAAGAGAAGGCAGCCCAATGACCCTGTCCACCGGGACCGTCGTCCTGATCGTCCTCATCGCCATCGTGGTGGTCTTCGTGATCGTCGTGCTCGCGAAGGCCATCCGGATCGTGCCCCAGGCGACGGCCGGAGTCGTCGAGCGCCTCGGGAAGTACCACAAGACCCTCAACCCCGGGTTGAACCTGCTGGTGCCGTTCATCGACCGGCTCCGCCCCCTCATCGACATGCGCGAACAGGTCGTCTCGTTCCCGCCGCAGCCGGTGATCACCGAGGACAACCTGGTCGTCTCGATCGACACGGTCGTCTACTTCCAGGTCACCGACGCACGTGCGGCGACGTACGAGATCGCCAACTACCTGGGTGCCGTCGAGCAGCTCACGACCACCACGCTCCGCAACGTCGTCGGTGGCCTGAACCTCGAAGAGGCACTGACCAGCCGCGACAACATCAACGGCCAGCTCCGCGTCGTCCTCGACGAGGCCACCGGCAAGTGGGGCATCCGCGTCGGTCGTGTCGAACTCAAGGCCATCGAGCCGCCCGTGTCGATCGTCGACGCCATGGAGCAGCAGCTCCGCGCCGAGCGGAACCGTCGTGCGGCGATCCTGCAGGCCGAGGGCACCAAGCAGTCCCAGATCCTCGAGGCCGAGGGCCAGCGGCAGGCCGCGATCCTCGGTGCCGAGGGTGACGCGAAGGCCCAGGTCCTCCGGGCCGAGGGCGAGGCGCAGGCCATCGCGACGGTCTTCGATGCCATCCACACCGGCGACCCGGACGAGAAGCTGCTGTCGTACCAGTACCTGCAGATGCTCCCGAAGATCGCCGAGGGCACGTCGAACAAGCTCTGGATGATCCCGAGCGAGTTCACCGAGGCGCTCTCCGGCATCGCGAAGGGCTTCAGCGCCACCCGCACCGGCGGCGCCCCCGCCGCGGGACCCGCGGGCAGCAGCGACTTCCTCGAGAAGATCTCGAAGCTCGCGGGCGAGAGCCTCGCCACCACCACCGCCGGCACGAGCGGCAGCAGCTCGGCCGCCCGCAGCGCCGACGCCAGCGCGTCGGACATCGTCCCCGACTCCGAGCTCGGCGACCGGCTCAGCGCCTCGAACCGCAGCGTCGACGAGAAGCTCGCGGCCGCGGCCGACGCGACCCGGGCACAGCTCCGGGCCGACGAGCAGGCCCGGTTGACGGACGGCCAGCCGCAGACGGGTGAGCAGACCCCAGGGGTCTGACGCTCCCCCGCCGGACACGACGACGGCCCGCCCCCATCCGGGAGCGGGCCGTCGTCGTGTGTGCCGCGCGGTGCCTAGGCGCCGCGGCGGGCACGGAGGAACTGCAGACGTTCCTGCAGCAACTCCTCGAGTTCTTCACGGGAGCGCCGCTCGAGCAGCATGTCCCAGTGGGTCCTCGGCGCCTTGACGTCCTCGGCGGCGATCTCGACGGGTGCGCCGTCCTCGCCGAGCAGTCGCCCCTCCATCCCGGTGCGGGGGTCCGACCAGATCGGCGGGACCTCTGCATCGGCGGAGAAGACCACGTCGAAGGTCTCGCCCGATTCCGCCCGGTAGACGGCCCGCTTCCGCTCGGAGAGCTCGACACCGTCCTCGCTCTGGAGGCTCTGGCTCCCGAGCCGCATGCCTCGGAGACTCCGATCAGCCATGTCCGACTCCTCTCGCTCGTTCCTCCGGTGGAACCCACACCACCCGGGTTTCGTTCCGAGCGGGTGGCATTCACAGTCGGTTCCCAGTGCGTCGGCGTGGGATCCGCGGTCCGGCGGGGTCAGCGGCGTCGGCGGCTCCAGGGAGCGCAGGCGAGCAGGACCAGGAGGCCGCCCAGTGCGAGCACGAGGGTGATGCTGCCGGACGCGACGGTCGCCGGGGTCGTCGACGTCCCGAGGGGCACGTCGGCCACCATGGACGTCGCCGTGTACGCCGGCACCCGGTCGATCGTGCGGCCGCTCGGGTCGATCATCTGCGAGGCGCCCACGGTCGAGATGTTGACCAGGGAGCGCCCGGTCTCGACGGCGCGCATCCGGGCGATCTCGAGCTGCTGCAGGTTCTCGTCGGTGCCGTCGAAGTCGGCGTTGTTCGTCTGCGCGAGGATGACGTCCGCTCCCCCGCGGGCGAGGTCCGCGGTCAGGCCGTCGTCGACGACGTCGAAGCAGATCATCACGCCCGCGCGGATGCCCGCCACCGGCAGCACGTTCGGCTTCGTCCCCGGCGTGTAGTCACGCTGCAGGAGCCCGATGAGCGAGGGGGCGAGCTTCGAGTAGAACCAGCGGTCGGGGACGTACTCGCCGAACGGCACCGGACGCTTCTTGTCGTACGACGCCTGCCACCCGTCGGCGTCCCACACGAACGAGGTGTTGTGCAGCACGCCCGTGGACGTCTGCGTGACCGCGCCGGCGATGAGGGGCGCTCCGACGCTCCGCACGACGGCGTCGAGCGCCGACGCGATGACGGGCTCCCGTCGCGGGTCGTACTCGGCAGCGGCCTCCGGCCACACCACCAGGTCGACGTCCCGCGCGCCGACGTCGGTGGCGGCGACCTGCGACCGCAGCACGTCCCCGGGCTGGGCGCGGTCGAAGTACCCGGCCGGTCCGTTGCCCTGCACGGCCTCGATCCGCACCGACCCGCGGACGGCGGTCGGCCACGCCGGCACCGCGAGCACCGCCGCGACGAGCAGCCCGGCGGTCGCCACGCGCACCGGCAGCCGGACCCCGCGCACGAGGCCGAGGGAGACGACGACGGCGACGCAGTACACGACGACGAAGCTCAGGCCGAGGACGCCGACGTACGCCGCGAGGTGCGTGAACGGCCCCTGGGACTGCGAGAGCCCGACCCGTCCCCACGAGAACCCGCCGTACGGCCAGCTGCCCGAGAACCACTCGCGGCCGGTCCACAGTGCCGCGACCACCGCCGGGAGGCCCCACACGCGTCCGGCGCGAGCGCGCACCACCCGCGGCACCCAGCGGTAGGCGAGCGCGATCGCCACGCTGCCCAGGGCGAAGAGCGCCGCCTCGAGCAGGGCGAGCGCGAACCACGGCACCGGGCCGAGGTACCGACCGGCCCACGAGATGGCGGGGACCCAGAACGCGACGCCGGCGACGAAGCCGAGCCAGCTCGCCCGCCGCGCACGCTGTCCCGCAGCCGCGACCAGGAGGCACGCCACGGCCGGGTAGGCCAGGAACCACCACCCGGGCGCCGGGAACGACAGCGCAAAGAGGAGCCCACCGATGACCGACAGCGGGAACGCCTGCCGGAGCGGCAGCGCACGGAACGGCGACCGTTCGTCCGCGGGCAGCCGCACGGGGTGGACCGCACCACGCACCGGGCGCACCGATCGCTCGAGGACCGTCACCGGGCCTCCCGTCAAACCGTCGCGTAGGCGACGATGCCGCGGCGGACCGCGTCCGTCGCCCGACGGGCGGTCTGGGCCAGGTCGTCGTCCCCGGCGTTCCGGATCTGGTCGAGGAGGTCGATGACCTGCTTCGACCAGCGCACGAAGTCGCCGGCGGCGAGGTCCAGCGACCTGAGCACGTCGTCGAGCGGCGAGCCGGACGCCCAGCGGAACATGCCGAGTGCGATCGCCGGGGTCGGCGGCTCGGAGCCGGCGAGTCGGGCGTCACGCTCGACGTCGTCCAGGCGCGACCAGATCGTCAGCGTCTCGTCGAGGGCCGGTCGGAACGCACCGCGCGGGACGGCGTGCTCGGTGCCCGGGGCGTCCTCGCGGCGCGGCTGGTACACGATCGTGGCGGCCATCCCGGCGAGCTGCGCGGGGGTGAGTTCCTTCCAGACCCCGGCCTCCAGGCACTCCGCGACGAGCAGGTCCCGGTCGCCGTAGATCCGCTGCAGACGACGCCCGCCGGCGGCGACCGTGACGTCGCCGTGCTCGTCCTGCACGAGGTAGCCCAGCGTGAGGAGCACGTCGGTGACGCGGTCGAACGTGGTCGCCACGGCGCCCGTGCGCGACCGGATCTGCTGCACGAGCTTGTCGTGGGTCCGCTTGAGCTTGTACCAGCGCTCGGCCCAGCGTGCGTGCGCCTCCCGGTCGGGGCAGGCGTGGCACGGGTGGCGCTGGAGCTGCCGTCGGACCTCGCTGATCGAGGCCTGCCGCTCCTGGCGGGCACCGTGCGACGCCTCGCGGCCGCCGGGCACGTTCGTGCGCTCGAGGTCCGACAGGCGGCGGCGGAGCGCGGCGTACTCCGTGAAGTCGCCGAGGTGGCACTGCATGGCCTTCTGGTAGCCGTCGAGCGACTCCTGCTGCGACCGGACCTTCCGGGCCAGGTCCACGACCGAGCGGTCCGCCTGGAACTGCGCGAACGACGTCTCGAGGACCTCGCGCGTCCGGTCGCGGCCGAACTGCTCGATGAGGTTCACGGCCATGTTGTACGTCGGCTTGAACGACGAGTTGAGCGGGTACGTCCGGCGGCTCGCGAGGGAGGCGACGGCCTGCGGCTCGAGACCGTCGGTCCACTGCACGACCGAGTGCCCCTCGACGTCGATGCCGCGGCGGCCGGCACGACCGGTGAGCTGCGTGTACTCCCCCGGCGTGATCGGGACGCGGGCCTCGCCGTTGAACTTCTCGAGCTTCTCGAGGACGACGGTGCGCGCGGGCATGTTCACCCCGAGGGCCAGGGTCTCCGTCGCGAACACGACCTTGAGGAGCTTGCGGCGGAACAGGTCCTCGACGACCTCCTTGAAGGCGGGGAGCAGGCCGGCGTGGTGTGCGGCGACCCCGCGCTCGAGGCCCTCCAGCCACTCCCAGTACCCGAGCACCGCCAGGTCCTCGTCGAGCAGCGTGCGGCAGTGGTACTCCGCCGTCTCGCGGATCTCCCGACGCTCGTCGGACGTCGTCAGGGAGAGCCCCGACCGGACCACGTGCCGGACGCCCTGGTCGCAGCCGTTCCGGCTGAACACGAAGAAGATCGCGGGCAGGAGCATCCGCTCGTCGAGCATCTTCGCGATCTGCTCGCGGTGCGCCTTCTCGGTGCGTGGTCCGCGTCGGTCCGGGGAGCCGCCGCGACCGCGTCGGCCGCGGGGACCGCCGGATCCCCGGGAGGCGCTGCCCACCAGACGGAGCAGCTCAGGGTTGACCCGGTTGGTCGCCGCGGCACCCGACGAGTCGAAGAGGTCGACCATCTTCGAGCCGACCAGGACGTGCTGCTCGAGCGGCACGGGCCGGTCCTCGGACACGATGACGTCGGTGTCGCCGCGCACGGTCTGCAGCCAGTCGCCGAACTCCTCGGCGTTCGACACCGTCGCGCTCAACGAGACCAGGCGCACCTCGGTCGGCAGGTGCAGGATGACCTCTTCCCACACGGCCCCGCGGAAGCGGTCGGCGAGGTAGTGCACCTCGTCGAGGACCACCCACGCCAGGTCGTCGAGCAGGTCCGAGTCGGCGTAGATCATGTTCCGCAGGACCTCGGTCGTCATGACGACGACGCGGGCCCGCGGGTTGACGTTCGTGTCACCGGTGAGCAGTCCGACCTCGGTCTCGCCGTAGGCCTGCACGAGCTCGGTGTACTTCTGGTTGCTCAGGGCCTTCATCGGCGTCGTGTAGAAGACCTTCGCCGTCGGCTGGCGCATCGCGAGCCAGATGGCGAACTCGGCGACGATCGTCTTGCCGGCGCCGGTCGGGGCCGCCACGAGCACGCTCCGGCCCTGGTCGACGGCGTCGCACGCGGCGAACTGGAACGGGTCGAGGTCGAACCGGAGGTCGGTGCGGAACAGCTCGAGGTTGCGCGACCGGCTCCGGACCTTCGCCGCCGCGAACCGTTCGGCCGGGCTGAGGCTGGTCTCGGTCACAGGTCGTACTCCTCGTCGAGCTTCGCCTGGCGCTTCGCCACGCGGCGGTCGTGCACCCATGTGACCAGGCAGGCCGCGAAGTAGAGCACGACCATCGGGATCGCCAGGATGAACATCGACAGGACGTCCGCCGACGGGGTCACCAACGCCGTGAAGACGAGGATGAGGACGATCGCGATGCGCCAGGAGCGTACGATCGCCGCCGCCGACAGGACGCCGACGAAGTTGAGCAGGACCAGGAACACCGGCAGCACGAACGCGATGCCGACCGCGACGATGAGCTTGATGACGAAGTCGTAGTACGCCTTCGCGTCGACGATCGACGTGTCCTGGGCGGAGACGAAGCTGCCGAGGATGCCGACGACGTGCGGCAGGACGTACCAGCCGAACGCGCACCCGGCGAAGAACAGCGGGATCGCGGTGCCGAGGAAGCCCCAGACGTACTGCTTCTCACGCCGGACGAGTGCCGGGACGATGAAGGCCCAGATCTGGTACAGCCAGACCGGGCTGGCGATGACGACGCCGATCGTGACGGCGATCTGCAGCCGCAGGTCGAAGGCGCCCGTGATCATCGGGAAGTTCAGCTCGGCCGTGTGTCCACCGACCCGGGCCAGCTGCGTCACCGGGGCGCGCAGCGAGTCGAGCACGAACGGAGTGAGGAACCAGCCCCCGACCGCGCCGACGAGCACCGCGACGACGGCCCGGAACAGGCGGTTGCGCAGCTCGATCAGGTGCTGACCGAGGGACATGCGGCCTTCGGGCTCCTTCGGTCGGCGCCCTTGCCGCTTCTCTCGCCCGCCAGCGGTCGTCGAAGCCATGCAGCGATCCTACGACAGCGCTCTCTCAGTGGATGTCGAGAGCGGCGGCCGCGAAGGCGCGGACGGCCTCGCGCGCGGCCGGCGGGTCGAGCACGACCGCGCGGCCGGGGAGCCCGGCGACGAGGCGGACGACGCCGTCGAAGCCCGCCGAGGCGGCGAGCCGGATCCGCACCCGGCCGCCGTCGTCCGGCGCGTCGGCGGTGTCGGCGAGGAAGTCGGCCACGAGTGGCAGGGACGACCCGTCGAGCTCCACCGTGACGATGACGTCCTGCGCGCTCTGCTGGAACAGCGTGTCCGGCAGCACGACGTCCTCGATCGTCCGCTCGGCTGGGCGGTCGTCGACGCGCACGGCGGACATCCGGTCGAGGCGGAAGGTCCGGATGGCGGCACGGTCGAGGTCCCAGGCGCGGAGGTACCAGTCGGCGTCGATCGACTCCACCCGCAACGGGTCGACCCGACGGGTGCTGCCCTGGGTGCGCGGTCCGGCGTAGTCGAACAGGAGGCCCCGATGACCCGACATCGCGGCACGGATCTCGGTGAGTGCGGCGTCGTGCATGTCCTGGCCGACGGCGACGTTGCCCGCCGCTCCCCCGGCACCGCGCGAGAGCTTCGCCATCAGGGCGCGGATGGCGTCCTTGTCGGCGGCCTCGGGCAGCGCGGACAGGTACTGCAGGCCGGCGATGAGCGCGGAGGCCTCGCGGGCGGACAGCCGCGGGGCGTCGTCGATCGCCACGAGGTTCGTCAGGACGATCATGTCGTTCTGGTCGAAGTCGTCCCAGGCGATGTCGAACAGGTCGCCGTGCTGGTACTGCATGGTCTCGCCGGGGATGCCCGACACCGCGATGAGCTCGACCGCACGCCGGATGCGGGTCTCGGGCACGCCGAAGTGCCGTGCCGCCTCGGCCACCGACACGCGTTCCCGGTCGATCAGGTACGGCACCAGTGCCAGCAGGAAGGCGAGCTTGTCCTGCGCCTGCAGCGGTTGTCCGTCAGCCACGGGACGCCTCCTCGCGCTCGGCGGAGGCCGCGGCGGACGTGCCGCGGTCGGGGCCGCCGGTGTGGTCCTCGACGAGGACGCGCAGCCGGTCGACGACCCGCTGGCGGAGTTCCTCGGGTTCGACGACACGGACCTCGGGACCGAAGGCGGCGAGCTCCTCCGCGAGGATCTGCGGGTCGACGTGGTGGATGACGAGTTCGCCGTCCGTGGTCGACGACGTGTCGCGGCGCCGGGTGAGACGGCGCTCGGCGTCCGAGCCGGGCGCGACGTGCACGGTCGCGGTGCGCTCGGCCCAGACCCCGTCGAGCCCGGCCAGCGCACGCTCACCGGCGTCGGCCGGCGCCGGGTGCTGTCCGACCGCGGACTGGGTCACGGGCCCGACGATCCGGGACAGCAGGTAGTTCTTCTCGGAGCGGGTCGCGAACTCGTGCGCCGCGAGCATCCAGCGCCCGCCGTGCTGGACGAGGGCCAGGGGTGCGAGCTCGCGGACGCGGGCCTCGTGGTGGCCGGGGGTGATGTAGGCGAACCGCACCGCGGCCGCACGGTCGAGTGCCGACCGCAGCGGTTCGAACGCGGCGTCCCGGGTGCGGAGGCGCGGGGCGTAGGCACCGATCGCTGACGGTCCCTCGGCGTCGTGCTCGGCGCCGTCGTCCTCGGACCCGGCGGAGCGGACCTTGAGCAGCCCGCGGCGGGAGTCCGCCGACAGGGCACCCTCGCGCCACGCCATCGCCGCGAGGGAGAGCAGGGCCGACTCGTCCGGCGTGAACCGCACGTCGAGCGGCAGGTCGTACTCGCCCTTCGGGATCCGGTAGCGCAGGGTCTGGTTGTTGCCCGAGGCCCCCGGCGTCTCGATGGTCTCGAGCGGGATGCCGAGCTCGCGGACGTCGTCCTTGTCGCGCTCGAACTGGCGCTCGAGCGAGGCGTTGTCACCGCCGGGGGTGTACCGCTGCCGGTAGCCCTGGACGTTCGCGAGGATCTCGGACTTCGTCAGCCCGGACTCCGTCGAGAGCAGCGCGAGCACCAGGCTGAACAGCCGTTCCTCGGCAGGCACACGGGGAGCACGGGAGGTTGGCACGTGCCGATCCTACGCAGCCGCGGATCAGCGCGGCATCACGCCGAGCACGTCGATGACGTACACGTACGCTGCGCCCTGCTGGTGGACGATCGCCAGGACCTGGTCCCCGACGTGCCGTCCGAGCAGCGCGTTCCGGATGCCGTCGACGACCTGGCCCTCGGCGAGCGGGAGCGTCTGCGCGCCCGAGCCGTCGGTCCAGCTCGAGCCGGCGACGGTGGAGTCGGCCGTGCTGGCGCCCCAGGTGACGGCGGTGTACTTGACGACCGCGGTGTCCTCCGCGGTGAGGGTCGCGCCGTCGCCCTTGCGGAGCAGGTGCTCGGCGTCCTTCTTCGGGGCGGACCACGACGGGATGGTGATGCCGGGCGCGCCGTCGGGGGCGAGGACCACGGCGGGCATGCCGTCACCGGCGAGCTGGGGCGTTCCCGCCGCGCGGGCGTCGAAGGCACGCTGGACGTCGATGACGAACACGGCGGCGTCCTCGGCCCCGGACGACGCGGGGGCGCCGGCGCTGCCGGAGAGCGCGGACTTCGGCATGGCGACGGCGAGGCGGTCGCCGACCCGGGCGCACTCGAGCGCGGTGCCGAGGGCGCCGGCGTTCGTCGAGCCGGCGGTGATCGGGGCCGCGGTGCCGGAGTACCCGCTGGTCTGCGCGACCTTGCCGGTCGCGCCGTCGACGAGGGTGTACTCGAGGAGGACGGGGGTGCCGTCCCCGATCGTGCGCCCGTCGCCCTGTCGGAGGGTCGAGACCTGGGTGCCCGTGGCGGTGAGGCCCGCCGGGACGCGCACCGTCGGCTCGGAGCCGAACGCACCCGACGCCGACACGGCCTCGGACGCCTTGCCGGCGGGAGCGCACGTGCTGGCAGTGCCCGCACCGGGGGTGGCGCACGCCGTCAGCGACGCGACGAGTCCGATGGTGACCACGAGAGCGGGGATGGTGCGCACGGACCCTCTTTCCGTTCGATGCAGGACGGGCACGGTCGTCAGCCTAGCGTTCGTCGTCGCCGGCTTCGGCCGCGGCGACCTTCCGCGCCTGGGCGGCGGCCTGCCGCGCGACCTTGCGGAGCTTCTTGTCGCTCGCACCGCGTTCGCCGACCGCGCCGGGCGTCCACGCCTCGACGTCCTCGTCCGAGAACTCGGCCTTGCCGGCACGGCGCTTCAGGTTCGGCAGGACGACCCCGTCGGCCAGGCGGCGGGCGGTGACGAGGAACCCGGTGTGCGCGACCATGCGGTGGTCCGGCCGCACGGCGAGCCCCTCCACGTGCCAGGTCCGCACGAGGGTCTCGCTCGACTGCGGGTCCGTGAAGCGGCCGGTGTCGCGCAGCGCCTCGGCGGTGCGGGACAGCTGCGTCACCGTCGCGACGTAGCAGACGATGAGCCCACCGGGCACGAGGGCGTCGGCGGCGTCGTCCACGCACTCCCACGGCGCGAGCATGTCGAGGACGACCCGGTCGATGCTCTGCGGCTCGACGGCCTGCGGCAGCTCCTCGACCAGGTCGCCGACGGTCACCGACCAGTTGTCCGGGACGGCCCCGAGGAAGGTGCCGACGTTGCCGCGGGCGATCGCCGCGAACTCCTCGCGCCGCTCGAAGGACTGCAGGCTGCCGGTCGGGCCGATCGCGCGGAGCAGCCAGAGCGAGAGCGCTCCGGACCCCACGCCGGCCTCGACCACACGCGCGCCGGGGAACACGTCGGCGAACGCGACGATCTGCGCGGCGTCCTTCGGGTAGACGATCGCGGCGCCGCGGGGCATCGACATCACGTAGTCGTTGAGCAGCGGCCGGAGCGCCAGGTACTCGTCCCCGGAGCTCGCCCGGATGACCGACCCGTCCGGCTGGCCGATGACGTCGTCGTGCGCGAGCATGCCGCGGTGCGTGTGGTAGACGACACCGTGCTCGAGGGAGAGCGTCGTCAGCTTGCCCTTCGGACCGGTGAGCTGGACGCGGTCGCCGGCACGGAAGGGACCGCGCGGCGGCGTGTGCGGCGCTCCCCCGGCGGTGTGCGGCAGCTGGGCCTCGACGGCGACGTCGTGGGCGGTGGTGGTGTCGTCGCTCACAGCGCGTCCCCTTCGGTGACGGGAGCCGACGCCGGGTCGGAGGCCGGGCCTCCCTGGCGTTCGGTGGCCCGGGCCGACAGGGCCGGGCCGGTGAGTTCGAGCAGGCGGTCGACGGTGACGCCGTCGAGCGTGGTGAGGTGCACGTCGCCCGCGCCCTCGGGGACCGGCACGATGTGCTCGACGGCCACCGTGACGGCGCCGGAGGCGACGGCCGAGGCGACGCCGGTGACGGAGTCCTCGACGGCGATGCACGCCGTCGGCTCCACCCCGAGCTGCGCGGCGGCGGACAGGTACGCGTCCGGGTGCGGCTTCGGCCGGTCGACGTCGTCACCGGCCACGACGACCCGGAAGCCCCGGGCGCCCAGGGCCTCGGCGGTGACCATGGCCATCGTCCGCCGGGACATCGTCACGAGCGCGGTCGGGATGCCGCGGTCGTGCAGCTCCTCGACGAGCTCACGGGCACCGGGACGCCAGGGCAGGTCGTCGCCCTGCAGCCGCTCGACGACGAAGTCGGTCATCCACTGGACGATCTCCTCGACCTCCATGTCGACGCCCTTGTCGCGGAGGATCTCGCCCGAGCGCTCGAGGCCGCTGCCCACCAGGGACAGCCCGTCCGCGTGCGTCCACTCGGCGCCGTGGCGGGAGGTCAGCACCACCTGGGACTCCTGCCAGATCGGCTCGGTGTCGATGATGGTGCCGTCCATGTCCCACAGCACGGCTGCGGGGCGCACGGCCGCGGGCGGGACGGGGGCAGGGGGTTGCTCGGTCACGGGCGACGAGTCTACCGGCGGTGCCGCGGCGTCGGTCCGTGGGCGGTCGGACTATCGTGGATGGCTGATCGTGCTCCGGACGACGCGCGCGCGGACGTGCGCGTGACGCCCATCACAACGACCAGGAGGCCCCTGCCGTGCCACAGCACTCCCCCTTCAGCGACGGACGACTCCTCGTCGTCGCGTTCGAGGGCTGGAACGACGCCGGTGAGGCCGCGAGCGGTCTCGCCCGGCGCATCGTCGACGCGCTCGAGCTCGACGAACTCCGCGAGATCGACGGGGAGCGGTACGTCGACTACCAGTTCAACCGCCCCGAGGTCGGCTTCGACGACGACGGTGAACGCGGTGTGCAGTGGCCGCGGATCGTCCTGCACGGGCCGAGCGCCGAGGGCCGTCCGGTCATCGGCGCGACCGGTGCGCCGAGCGACCGCGACGTGTTCGTCCTGGTCGGCCCCGAGCCCTCCCGCACCTGGCGCGGCTTCTGTGCCGAGGTCATCGACCTGGCGGACGTCTACTCCGTCGACGCCGTCGTCTTCGTCGGCGCCATGCTCGCCGACGTGCCGCACACGCGGCCGATCTCGGTGTTCGTCTCGAGCGAGAACGCGGGCGTCCGCGCGGCGTTCGACGTCGACAAGTCCACCTACGAGGGACCGACGGGCATCCTCGGCGTCCTCGCCGACGCGATGGACAAGGCGGGCCTGACCACGCTGTCGCTCTGGGCCTCGGTGCCGCACTACGTGCACAACGCCCCCTCGCCCAAGGCCACCCTGTCGCTCCTCGACAAGATGGAGGAGCTCACCGACGTCACCGTCCCCCGTGGCACGCTCCTCGACGACGCCGCCCAGTGGGAGGAGGGCATCGACGCCCTCGCCGCCGACGACGAGGACATGGCCTCGTACATCGGCCAGCTCGAGCAGGCGCGCGACACCGTGGACTCCCCCGAGGCCTCGGGCGACGCGATCGCGCAGGAGTTCGAGCAGTACCTCCGGCGCCGCGAGCACAAGGACGGCAAGGACGGCGGGAGCGCCGCCGGCGAGGGTCCGTGGCGGCCCCCGCAGCCGCCGCAGTAAGGCGCAGACCCCTGACGGACGGGAGGCCCGGTACCAGCTGGTACCGGGCCTCCCGTCCGTCAGGGGCGCACGCTGGTGCGTCCGCCGTCAGCCGATGCGGATGCCGAGCAGCGCGTCGACCAGGTCGACGAGCTCGGGTGTGGCGGCCGTGCCGCCAGCGATCGCGGTGTCGACCACCGCGACGGCACCGGGGGTGTCGAGGTCGTCGGCGACCCGCGCGCGGAGCCGGGCGACGACGTCGGCCGCGTCCTGCTCGTGGCCGCGGGCGTCACGCACCCAGGCGTCCCACGACGCGAGGCGCCGGACGGCGTCGTCGAGCGAGCCGTCGAACCACTCCCAGTCGTCCGAGTAGCGGTGGGACAGCAGCGCGAGCCGGATCGCCCGGGGGTCCGCCCCGTCGTCGAGCAGACCGCGCACCGTCACCAGGTTGCCGAGGGACTTCGAGATCTTCGCGCCCTGGTAGGCGACCATGCCGGTGTGCACGAAGGCGTTCGCGAGGGGCTGGTGTGCCAGGGCCGCCGCGTGTCCGGCGCTCATCTCGTGGTGCGGGAACACCAGGTCGCTGCCGCCGCCCTGCACGCTGATCGGCAGGCCGAGGCGGTCGCCGGCGATGACGCTGCACTCGATGTGCCAGCCGGGCCGGCCGGGGCCGATCTCGGTGTCCCAGCTCGGCTCGCCCGCACGTTCGGCACGCCAGAGCAGCGGGTCGAGCGGGTCGCGCTTGCCGGGTCGGTCCGGGTCCCCGCCGCGCTCGGCCGACAGGGCCAGCATCGTCTCGCGGTCCAGTCGGCTCTCGTCACCGAGCGCCCACGTCTCGGTCGGCCGGTTCACGTCGAAGTAGAGGTCCTCGCCGTCGGAGTCCGGCGTGGGGACCGTGTACGCGTAGCCGGTCTCCTCGAGGAACGCGACGGCCTCGGCGACCCGGTCGACCTCGTCCGTGACGGCCACGTAGTCGTCGGGCGGCAGGACGCGCAGGGCCTCCATGTCGCGGCGGAACAGGTCGATCTGCGACGCTGCGAGCTCCTGCCAGTCGACACCGTCACGGGCGGCGCGTTCGAGCAGCGGGTCGTCGACGTCGGTCGTGTTCTGGGCGTAGCGGACGGTGAGACCGGCGTCACGCCAGACCCGGCCGAGGGTGTCGAAGGCCAGGTACGTGGCCGCGTGGCCGAGGTGCGTGGCGTCGTACGGGGTGATGCCGCAGACGTACAGGGCCGCGTCGTCGGCGCCGCGCGTCGGGTCGACGGGCTTGCCGGTGGCGGTGTCGTGCACGACCGGGCGGGGACCGGAACCGGGGACCTCCGGGACGGACGGCGCCTCCCAGGCCCTCACGGCTCGACCACCCCGAGGGAGAGCAGCACGATGAGCACGACACCGAGGAGGATGCGGTACACGACGAAGGGCATGAAGCTCCGCTTGCTGATGTAGTTCATGAACGCGGCGATGACGACGAAGCCCACGACGAAGGCCACCACGGTCGCGATGAGGGTGTCGGCGAGGCCGAACGGTGCACCGGTGTCGCCGAGGCTCGTGGCGGCCTCGTACAGCCCGGAGAGGAAGACCGCGGGGATCGCGAGCAGGAACGCGAAGCGCGCCGCCGCCGGACGGGTGTAGCCGAGCGCGAGCCCCATCGACACGGTGGCGCCGGAGCGGGAGACGCCCGGCACGAGGGCGAGGACCTGCGCGAGCCCGATGAGGATGCCGCCCTTGAACGTCATGTGCTCGATGCGCCGGACCTTGCGGCCGACCCGGTCGAGCACGCCGAGGACGACGCCGAACACGATGAGCACGATCGCGACGATCCAGAGCGACCGGAACGTCGTCTCGATGCTGTCCTGCAGCAGGAGCCCGACGACACCGATCGGGATCGTGCCGAGGATCACGAGCCACCCGAGCCGCACGTCCGGGTCGTTCCGCGGGACCTTGCCGCCGAGCGCTCCGAACCACCGCCCGATGATCCGGGTGATGTCCTTCCAGAAGTAGATGAGCACGGCCGTCTCGGTGCCGAGCTGCGTCACCGCGGTGAACGCGGCTCCCGGGTCCTTCGCATCGGGCAGGAATAGCCCCACGATCCGCAGGTGCGCGCTGGAGGACACCGGGAGGAACTCGGTCAGACCCTGGACGAAGCCGAGGAAGATCGCCTCGAAGATGTGCACTGGCGCGGCCTTTCGGGGTACTGGACTCGGTCGCCGTCAGCGACGGCGACCATGCACGGTATCAGTAGGTCGCGAGGAGGTCCGCGAGGACGCGGCGACCGAACGCCAACGACGCGAGCGGGACGCGCTCGTCGACCCCGTGGAACATGGCCGGGAAGTCCACGCCGGCCGGCAGCTGCAGCGGCACGAAGCCGTAGCCGGCGATGCCGAGCCGTGAGAGCGCCTTGTTGTCCGTGCCGCCGGACAGCAGGTAGGGCAGGACCGGGGCGCCGGGGTCGTGCCGCTCGAGGACGTCGCGGACGGCGTCGACGAGGGGGCCGCCGAAGTCCTGCTCGAGGCCGACGTCCTGGTGGGTCATCGACACCTCGACGTCGTCACCGGCGAGTTCGCGGACGCGGGCCAGCACGGCGTCCTCGTCTCCGGGCAGGCAGCGGATGTCGACGAGCGCGGTCGCCTGGTCCGGGATGACGTTGTGCTTGTAGCCGGCGGTCAGGACGGTCGGGTTCGTGGTGGTGTGCAGTGCGGCGTGGATGAAGCGCGACGCGGAGCCGGTGGCGAGGGCGACCTCGTCCGGCCCGGTGGCGACCGGGTCGACGCCGAGGAACCGTGCGACCTCGGCCACCATCGCCTCGGTGGTGTCCGACAGGCGGACGGGCCACTCCTCGCCACCGATCCGGGCCACGGCGGCCGCGAGCTTCGTGACGGCGTTGTCGCGGATGACGTGCGACCCGTGGGCCGCGGTCCCGCGTGCGGTGAGCTGCACCCACATGAGCGCCTTCTCGCCGGTCTGCAGGAGGTAGGCGCGCCGGTCGCCGAGCGTGATCGAGTACCCGCCGACCTCGCTGATCGCGGCCGTCGCGCCGGCGAAGACCTCGGGGTGGGTGTCGACGACGTGGTGGGCGCCGAGGACTCCCCCGGCCTCCTCGTCCGCGAAGTAGGCGATGACGAGGTCGCGTTCGGGCGCACCTTGGCGCTCGACGACGTCCGCGAGGGCCGTGAGCATCATCGCGTCCATGTTCTTCATGTCCACGGCGCCACGACCCCAGAGCGAGCCGTCTCGGACCTCGCCGCCGAACGGGTCGACGGACCAGTTCTCCGGGTCCGCGGGGACGACGTCGAGGTGCCCGTGCACGACGAGGGCGGGCTTGCTGCGGTCGCGGCCGGGCACACGGGCGACGACGCTGACCCGGTCGGGTTCGGACTCGAACAGCTGCGGCTCGAACCCGAGGTCCTGCAGGGCGGCCTCGACGTAGTGCGCCGCCTCGGTCTCGCCGCGGGACCTGCCCCCACCCCAGTTCGTGGTGTCGATCCGGATGAGGTCCCGCGCGATCGCCGCGGTGCGTTCGAGCTCGGACGTCATGCCGCAACGCTACCGGCGACACCCCTCCGACACCGTGCCGGCACCGCGCCGCGCCCGGGATGCACGACCGTGTTCAGCGTGCGTTCACAGCCGTGCTAGTGTCTTCTCTCGGCAGGAACGCCGGGGAAACCCGGCCGGAAAGCCCGGTGCGAGAGCACCACACCCAGTCCGGGTGGCGGAATTGGTAGACGCGCTAGCTTGAGGTGCTAGTGCCCGTATTAGGGCGTGGGGGTTCAAGTCCCCCCTCGGACACTCGACATCACGATGTCGGACACCTTGTGTTGAGACAAGCGGCGAACGGCCCTCCTTCGGGAGGGCCGTTCGTTTTCGTGCGCCCGGGAGTCGCGACGCCGCTCCGGCTCCGGACGGGAGGCGCGGCACCCGCTGGCAGTGCGCCTTGCGTCCGAGTCGGCTCCGGATCGCGCCCCGTCTCGCACATCGCGCCCTGTCGGGACGGGGCGCGATGTGCGGAACGGGGCGCGGCGCGCACGCGGCGCGCGTCAGCGACGCGCTCGGCGCACCACCCACACGGCGACCCCGCCGATGAGCAGGTAGGGCCAGAACGCGATCACCGGGTCGAGCACCCCGTGCCGCCAGTCCCGTCGCGATGATCCGAGCCGCGCGCCCACGGGGTCGTCCGCCCGCTCGGCCGCGATACCGGTCTCCTCGACGAGCCGATCGGGGCGGCCCCGCAGTGCGTCCGTCACTCGGTGCGTGGCGACGTCGAGCCGGTCGCCGAGGACGAGCAGCATCCAGTGCGCCAGGCGCCCCTCGCTGAACCGTCGGTAGGCGTACCGCTTCACGACCCCGGCGAGGCCGGACAGCGGCTGCGCGGTGCCGAACACGGGCGTGACGTGGGCGTGCTCGATCGACCGCTCGCGGCCGTCGGCGCCGGGCTGCTGCTCCGGGACGACCCAGTGCGCGCCCGTGGCCGATCCGGCCTCCTTCGACAGCTTCGGCACGCTCGGCCGGTCGGCGAGGTCGAGGTCGCTCCCCCACCCCGGGATCCGCGCGCGCAGTTCGTCCGCCGTCGGCAGGTCCCGCGGCTTGTCCGCCACGTAGGCGATGTGGTCGGTCATCTCGTCGTCCTTCCCGCTCACGGCACGATCACCGTCTTGATGCAGCCGTCGAGCTTCGCCGAGAACAGGTGGTACGCCTCGTCGATGTGCTCGAGCGGGATCCGGTGCGTGATGATCTCGCTGGGCTTCAGGTGGCCGGCCTGGATGTGCTCGAGCAACCGCGGCCACTGTCGCTTCACCGGTGCCTGGTTCATGTGGATGGTGACGCCCTTGTTCAGCGCGTCGCCGAACTTCACGGCGCTCGGGATCGGGCCGTACGCACCCATCACCGACACCGTGCCGCCCTTGCGGACACCGTCGATCGCCCAGTTCAGCGCGATCGGCGAGCCGCCCTGCAGCTTGAGCTTCGCGCTCGTCACGTGCTGCAGGTAGTTGCCGTCCGCCTCGGCGCCGACGGCGTCGATGACGCTGTCCGCACCGAGGAAGTCGGTCTGCTTCTTCATCTCGACGACGATGTCGTCCACCTCGGCGAAGTTGATCGTCTCGGCGTGCGCGAACTCGCGGGCCTTGGCCAACCGGTACTCGAGCTGGTCGACGACGATGACCCGACCGGCACCCATGAACCACGCCGACTTCGCCGCGTACAGCCCGACGGGTCCGGCGCCGAGCACGACGACGGTGTCCCCTTCGCGGATCGACGCCAGCTGGGCCCCGAAGTAGCCGGTGCCGAGCGCGTCGGTCATCATGAGGGCGTCCTCGGCGTCGAGCCAGTCCGGGATGACCTGCGGACCGACGTCGGCGAACGGCACCCGGACGCGCTCCGCCTGGCCGCCGTCGTAGCCGCCGGTGGTGTGCGAGTACCCGAAGATGCCGCCGACCGCGGTGGCGTTCGGGTTCACGTTGTGGCAGTTCGTGAACAGGCCGCGGGCGCAGAACCAGCAGGTGCCGCACGAGATGTGGAACGGCACCATCACGCGGTCACCGACCGACAGGGTCTCGACGGACGAGCCGACCTGCTCGACGACGCCGATGAACTCGTGGCCGAAGGTGTGGCCGACACGGGTGTCCGGCATCATGCCGTGGTAGAGGTGCAGGTCCGACCCGCAGATCGCGGCTCGTTCGACGCGGATCACCGCGTCGTTGGGGTGCTCGATCCGGGGGTCGGGCTTGTCCTCGACACGGACCCGGTAGGGGCCGCGGTAGGTCATGGCGCGCATGGCGCTCCTCTCGCTCGTGCCGTCGATGCTGACGGTCGGCGGGTGGGAGGCGATCCAGGGTCGCGTTCGCCGCACAGGGCGACCGCACGGACGACGGGAGGCCCGGTACCAGCTGGTACCGGGCCTCCCGTCGTGCAGGCAGCCGCGTCGGGACGCGGGGGCGCTGCGCGCGCCTAGCTCTTCGCCGCGTCGACGAAGGTGCGGCGCGGGTCGGTCTCCTTGATGAGGGAGGTGGCGTCGCGGCCGGAGACGGCCCCGGTGACCCAGCCGATGACGATGCGCGCCTTGCGGTTCAGCGTCGGCATCGCGTAGACGTGGTACGCGCGGTGCGCCATCCACGCGAGCAGGTTCGTCATCTTGATGCCCTTGATGTTCGCCGCGCCCTTGGCGACACCGTACGAGGCGACCGTGCCGATGGACGGGTGGCGGTACTCCTCGAGGGGCTTGCCGGTGATCGACGCGACGATGTTGTCCGCGACGGTGACAGCCTGACGGACGGCGTTCTGGGCGTTCGGCGGGTAGTACGCCGGCTGCTTCTCGGCCGTCAGGTCCGGGACCTGCGCGACGTCGCCGAGGCCCCAGACACCCGGGACGACCTCGTGCGTGTCCTCGGCCTCGACCTGGAGCTTGGCGTTCGCGGCGAGGTGGCCCTTCGGCCCGCGCGGCAGGTCGGTGGCGTCGAGGAGCGGGTTCGGCTTGACGCCGGCCGTCCAGACGAGCAGACCGGTGGCGAACTCGTCGCCGTCGGACAGCTTGACGACGCCGCCCTCGCAGCTCGGCATGGTGGTCTTCAGGCGGACGTCGATGCCGCGGGCGCGCAGCGACTCGAGGGTCCACTTCGACAGCTCCGGACCGACCTCGGGCGCGACGCGGTCGAGCGCGTCGATGAGCACCCAGCGGGGCTGCTCACCGGCGAGCGACGGGTAGGTCGCGATGGCGGCCTGGGAGACGTCGAACAGCTCACCGATCGCCTCGACGCCGGTGTAGCCACCACCGATGAAGATGCTGGTGAGGAGTCGGCGACGCTCGTCCTCGTCGCGGGTGGCAGCGGCCTTCGCGATGTTGTCGAGGAGCTTGGCGCGGACGTACGCGGCCTCCTCCACGGTCTTGAAGCCGATGCCGACCTCGTCGAGGCCGGGGGTCGGGAAGGTGCGGGTGACCGAACCGAGGGCGACCACGAGGTGGTCGTACCCGAGCGAGCGGTCGTCGCCGCCGGCCGTGGCGACCGAGACGGTCTTGTCGGCCGAGGAGATCCCGGTGACCTTGCCCTGGATGACGCGGGTCTTGCGGAGCGCGCGTCGGAGTTCGACGGTGACGTCCTTCGGGGCGATGTGGCCGCCGGCGACCTCGGGCAGGAACGGCAGGTACGTGTAGTACGTGTTCTGGTCCACGAGGGTGATGCGCATCGGCACCGTCGCGGCGTGCTTCTGCAGCTGCTTGACGGCCGTGTAGCCGGCCGAGCCGCCGCCGAGGACGAGGACGTGAGGGATGGAGTCTGCCATTCCTCCGGTCTACCCGATCCTGCCCCTCCACGTCATCAGCGCCGCACCTGTCCGGCCGATCCGTGCGTGATCCGGGTCACTTCCGGCCGTCGCGGAGTCGCCACCACGCGGTCTCGGCGATCTCGCGTCCGGTGTAGACGCCGTGCTGGGTCCGCCGGGACTCGTGCAGCGAGAACCGCCGGAGTCGGTACCCGCCGCCGAACCGGTCGATGATCGCCTCGGGCGAGGCGTCGGCGTCGCGCTTGACGTACCAGGTGCGGTCGTCGACCTGCTCGATCACGCCGTGCTCACCGACGACCGCCGATGCGGGAGCGCAGGACGTCGATCCGCTTCTGGATCTGCTCGATGCTGGCCTGCGCGACGGCCGGCCCGCCGCTGATCCGTCGGAGCTCGGCGTGGATCGCGCCGTGCGGCTCGTTCGCGTGCCGGGACCAGATCGACACGAGGCGCTGCAGCTCGGACCGCTGCTCCTTGATCGTGAGGTACATCGGGCGGTTCTCGGGCTCGGGCGCCTTCGGTGTGCCGTCCTTGACGACGCGTCCCTTCGAGCGCTTCGCCTGGGTCGCCTGCCGTGCGCGGAGGAGGTCGCGCACCTGGTCGGGTTCGAGCAGGCCGGGGATGCCGATGAAGTCGAGCTCCTCGAGCGAGCCGACCTCGCCACCGGTGCCGAACTCGCCGCCGTCGTAGAGGACCCGGTCGAAGGACGCCTGCGAGTCGAGGGCCTCGAACGGCTGCACGTCGAGCAGGCTCTCCGAGGCGCGCTCCTCCTTGTTGGCCTCGGCGACCATGGCGTCCTCGGGGTTGTACATGCCGTCCTCGGCGTCCTTCGGACGGTCGAGGGCGTGGTCGCGCTCGAGCTCGAGGCTCGCGGCGAGGGCCATCAGGCCGGGGACGCTCGGCAGGAACACCGAGGCGGTCTCGCCCCGGCGCCGGGCACGGACGAAGCGGCCGATGACCTGCGCGAAGAACAGCGGGGTGCTCGCGCTCGTGGCGTAGACGCCGACGCAGAGGCGCGGGACGTCGACGCCCTCGGACACCATCCGGACGGCGACCATCCAGCGCGAGGTGTCCTCGGCGAAGGACTGGATCCGGCTCGACCCGGCGGCTTCGTCTGAGAGGACGACGGTCGGCCGCTCCCCCGTGATCCGCTGCAGGATGCGTGCGTACGCCCGGGCCGTCGTGGTGTCGGTCGCGATGACCAGGCCGCCGGCGTCCGGCACGCCGCGGCGGACCTCGGTCAGGCGCTTGTCCGCGGCCGAGAGCACCGCGGGCATCCACTCGCCCTCGGGGGAGAGCGCGGTCCGCCACGCCTGCGCGGTGATGTCCTTGGTGACGGCGTCCCCGAGCGAGGCGGCCATCTCGTCGCCCATCCGGGTCTTCCAGCGCATCTGCCCGGCGTAGGCCATGAACAGCACGGGGCGGACGACGCCATCCTTGAGCGCACGGCCGTAGCCGTAGTTGTAGTCGGAGATCGACGTGCGGATGCCCTGCTCGTCGGGGGCGTACTGCACGAACGGGATCGGCGCGGTGTCGGACCGGAACGGCGTCCCGGAGAGCGAGAGCCGGCGCGTGGCCTTCGTGAACGCCTGTCGGATGCCGTCACCCCAGGTGAGGGCGTCACCGCCGTGGTGCACCTCGTCGAGGATGACGAGCGTCCTGCCGCTCGCGGTGATCCGCTCGTGCACGTCGGGGTTCATGCCGACCTGGGCGTACGTGATCGCGACGCCCTGGTAGTGCCGGCCGAACATGCCGTCGCCGTTCTTGAACATCGGGTCGAGCCGGATGTTCACGCGGTCGGCGGCGTCCGCCCACTGCCGCTTGAGGTGCTCGGTCGGGGCCACGACGACCAGCCGGTCGACCGTGCCGCGGGCGAGGAGCTCGGTGGCGAGTCGGAGCGCGAAGGTGGTCTTGCCGGCGCCGGGGGTGGCCGCCGCCAGGAAGTCGCGCGGCTCCTTCTCGAAGTACTTCGTGAGCGCTTCGACCTGCCAGGCGCGGAGCTTCGAGGCGGTGCCCCACGCGGCGCGTTCCGGGAACGCCGGGGACAGGTGTTCCGCTGCCGCGTTGCCCGCGACCTCGGCGATGGCCGCCGGTTCGGTCGGCACCGCGGACGGGGTCGCACGGTCGTCCGGGGACCCGTCGATCGGGAGTTCGGCGGGTTGCTGGTGCTCGGTGTTCTCCGCTGCGCTCACTCCACCCGAGTGTACCGGCACGCTCAGTCCTGCCTGGCGTGCGGGGCACGCTGCTCGCCGGTGCCGCGGACCAGGGAGGCCGGTCGCAGCACGCCGGCACCGAAGCGTGCGGTGACGGCGTCGACCGTGGTCTCGGTCTCCCGCCACGGCGCGTCGTCGTCCCAGAGGGCGTTGCTGGCGGCCGCCGGCACGAGGTTCTCGCCGCGGACGCCGATCAGCCGGATGCGGTTGCCGGGCCGGTGCAGCACGTCGTACAGCTCGACCGCCTCGCGGTGCAGGCGCTTCGCGACGTCGCTCGGCTCGGCGAGCGTCCGGGAGCGGGTGAGGGTCGTGAAGTCGGTGTACCGGACCTTGAGCGCGACGGTCCGCGCCTGCACCTCGGCGCGTCGGAGCCGGACCGCGACCTTCTCGGCCAGTCGGAGGAGTTCGCGGGCGACGTCGTCGCGGTCGGTCAGGTCGCGACCGAAGGTGACCTCGTGCCCGATGGACTTCTCGCCGACGCCGGACTCGACCGTGCGCGGGTCCCGACCCCAGGACAGGTCGTGCAGTCGCTGCCCGCCGGCCGGCCCGAGCAGGGCGACGAGCGACGGCAGCGGGGTCGTCGCGAGGTCGCGGACGGTGTGGATGCCGCGACGCTCGAGGGTCTCCTGCGTCTTGCCGCCGACGCCCCAGAGCGCGGACACCGGCTGCGGGTGCAGGAACGCGACGGTGTGCTCGTGCGGGACGACGAGCAGGCCGTCGGGCTTCGACCGGCTGGACGCGAGCTTCGCGACGAACTTCGTGCTCGCGGCGCCCACCGAGCAGTGCAGGCCCGTCTCGGCGAACACGGTCCGTCGGATCTCGGTGCCGATCTGCCACGGCGTGCCGTACAGCCGCAGGGCACCCGCGACGTCGAGGAACGCCTCGTCGATGCCGAGCCGCTCGACCCGCGGGGTGAACCGGTCGAAGATGCGCATGACCTGGGCGGAGCGCGCGCTGTACTTCTCGAAGTGCGGTTCGACGATGACCGCGGCGGGACACCGGCGTTTGGCGACGGCCATCGGCATCGCCGAGTTGATGCCGTACCGGCGCGCCTCGTACGTGGCGGCGGTGACGACGGAGCGATCCGAGTCGTGCCCGACGATGACGGGCAGACCCACCAGGTCCGGGCGGTCGAGGAGCTCCACCGAGGCGAAGAAGGCGTCCATGTCGACGTGCAGGACCGTCGCCGTGCGGTCGTCGACGGGCGCGTCCGAGACGAGTCGGTTGCGTCCGTCCTGCTTGCTCACCGGGTCATGCTCGCACGGACCGCCGACACCGCGGTCACCGGGTGACGGGCCCGAACTCCGCCGTCGCGATGGTCCGCAGGGCGGAGTCCCGGGTCGACGGGTGGTACTGACCCGCCCGCACGTCCCGCGCCAGGCGGGCGAGCTCGTCGGACGCACGGAACGCCGATCCACCGACCACCCGCAGGGCCTCGTCCACGACGTGCTGTGCCGTGTCCACCGCGCGAGCCTTCGTCCCGACGAGCAGCGGGGACCAGCGGTCGTGGTCCACGAGCTCGTCGACGTCGCGCGCGAGGGCGTCCACCTGCAGGTGCACGGCGTCCGTCGCGCTCCGCATGGCCGCCACCGCCCGCCGGACGTCCGGGTCGGCGGAGCGGGGCGTCCCGTCCATCGCCGTGCGACCGGCGACCCGCTCGACGGCGAGGGCGACGGCGCGCGAGGCGATGCCGACGTACACCGAGGCGACGAGGAGCTCGAAGGCCGCGAAGACGCCGAAGACCAGCGGATCGGCGACGGGCCCGACCGGCAGGACCCGGACGATGCGCTCCGCGGGGAGGTGCAGGCCCTCGAGCAGGGTCGTCCGGCTCTGCGTCGCCCGCATGCCGAGGGTGTCCCAGTCGTCCAGGTGCCGGACGCCCGCGTCGCCGCGGACCGCGAAGCCGTGCACGAGCCGCGGCTCCGGCCCCGAGGTGTCCTTCCCGAACACGCTGAGCACGTCCCAGGCCGGCGCGAGCGACGTGGACACCTTCGTGCCGGTGAAGCGGTACCCGCCGTCACCGTCGGGTTCGGCGACGGTCAGCGAGTCGAACAGGACGGCGTCGTTGCCGGGCTCGCTCACCCCGAAGGCGAGCAGCCGGTCCGCCGCCGCGGCGGCGGTGACGGTCTGGAGGAACGCCCCACCCCGCGCGGTCACGGCCCGGGCCGCCTGCACCCACACCTGGTGCATCCCGAGTCCGAGCGCCGTGGCCGGCGCTGCCTCGGCGAGGGTCCGCTGCACCGCAGCGGTCGCGCGGAGACCCAGCCCCGAGCCTCCGTCCCGGACCGGCACGCCGATCCGCAGGTAGCCCGCCTGCCGGAGCTCGGCGAGGTCCTCGGTGCAGAACGCGTTCTCGGCGTCGTACCGGGGCGCACGCGCCGCGATGCGGGTGCGCAGGTCGGTCGGGACGGCCCAGGGGCGCTGGCTGCCGGAGGTGGACTCGGTCATGGGACGAGAGTACGGTCGCCTGACGTGTCAGACCGTCATCCGTGGACCAGGTACGTCGCGATCGGTGACTCGTTCACCGAGGGGATCGGTGACCCGGACCCCGCGTCGGTCGGCGGTCACCGCGGTTGGGCCGACCGGGTCGCCGAGGCACTCGCCGACGGCACCGACGAGGACTTCGGCTACGCGAATCTGGCGGTGCGCGGCCGGCTGCTCGGGCAGATCGTCGAGGAGCAGACCGAGGCGGCGGTGGCGCTCGGCCCCGACCTGGTGACCGTGTCCGCCGGCGGGAACGACATCATCCGCCCGGGCTCCGACCCGGACGAGCTCGCCGAGCGGTACGACAGCATGGTCGCGACGCTGCGGCGGGACGGCGCGACCGTCGTGCTGTTCACCGGGCCGGACGTCGGGATGACGCCGGTGCTCGGGATGGTGCGCGGCAAGACGGCGATCTACAACGAGCACCTGCAGGCGATCGCGCTCAAGCACGGGGCGCTCGTCACGAACCTGTGGGCGCTCCGCGTCCTGCGCGACCCGCGGATGTGGGCGCCGGACCGGCTGCACCACTCGCCGCTCGGGCACGCGACCGTCGCCGCCGCCGTGCTCGACACGCTCGGCGTCGCCCACCCGCTCGGGGCGTCGGTGCCGGAGCCCCTCGCCGCCCGGCCGTGGCGGGAGGCCCGCGTCGAGGACCTCGGGTGGGCCAAGGAGTACCTCGTGCCGTGGGTCGTGCGCCGGGTGCGCGGGACGTCGTCCGGCGACGGGATCACGGCGAAGCGGACGTCCCTGCAGCCGGTCGCCCCGCGGGGCTGACGGTCCGCAGCGACATGCCGCGGCACCGCGGCCGGTGGCGCCCGGTCACGTCGTCGCCCGCTTCGGCCAGACGGTGTAGCTGAGCGCCCAGAGCAGCTCGACCGCCACGATCACCCCGAGCACCGGGAACCACCCGACGAGCGGTTCGACGGCCGGCGTCCCCGGGCCGCCCAGGACGACGAGCGCGCCGAGCACGGCTGCCGACACCAGTGCCGCGAGCAGCGTGCGAAGGACGTCTCCCCAGCACTTCCGCGTGTACGCCCAGCCGGTGGGGCCGGGCGGCAGCGGCTGCCCGGTGCGCAGGCGCGTCAGGTGGCGGTCGGCCCAGCGCACCATCCGGTGCCCGTAGGTCAGCGAGAACCCGACGTAGAGCGCCGCGAGGCCGTGCTCCCAGGTCGCCGCTCCCCCGGCACGCAGGTCGACGGCCGTGACGACCAGGAGGACGACGTCGAGCACGGGTGCGAGCACGAGGACCGCGGCACCGAGCCGGAGCAGGCCGGCGGCGCGCAGGGTGAGGCCCCCGAGGACGGCGACCCAGAACCCGACCTCGCACGCGACGATGACGACGATCACGTCGCTGTCCCCCGGGTCTCGGCGGACCGGACTGTGCTGAGTACGACTGTGTTCACAACGGCCATGCTAGTACGACTGTGTACGATCAGCGCATGCCCCGCCTCATCGACCACGCCGAACGTGACGCCGTCATCGCAGCGGCAGCCTGGCGCGTCCTGGCCCGCGACGGCCTCCCGGCGTTCTCGGTTCGGCGGATCGCCGACGAGGCGGGTCTCGCGACGGCGTCGCTCCGACGGGCGTTCCCCACGCAGGCCGCCCTGCGGACGTACTGCCTGCGGCTCGTGGGTGAGCGGGTGCAGGCGCGGATGGACGCCCTCGCCGTCGCGTCCGACCCCGCCGCCGACCCGCGGGGCTTCGTGCTCGCGTGCCTGGCCGAGCTCCTGCCGCTCGACGCGGAACGGCGGTCGGAGACGGAGGTCTGGCTGGCCCTCGGCTCCCTGGCCACCACCGACGCCGACGTCCGGGCAGCGTACGACGACTCGTCCCGCACGATCGCGACCGCGTGCCGCTCCCTGCTCGGGATGCTGCCCGGCCCTGGCGGTGGCGACCCCGACGCGCTGTCGGCGGAGGCGCAGCGCCTGCACGCGCTCCTCGACGGCCTCGCCCTGCACCTCGTGCACGCGCCCCCCTCGGCGGACACCGCGTGGGCGCTGGACGCCCTCGACCGCGTCGTCCCGGACGGGCCGCGGCCGGACCCCGGCTCCGCCGCGGGCTAGGCGGCCCGGCGGTTCACCCGAGTGCGGCGGCCGGGTCGAACTGCACCCCGCGGAACGGGTTCGACCAGCGCCACCAGACGCCCGGGTCGTCGATCGCCGCGTCCAGCTCGAGCGGCACCGTCACCGGGTCGTGGTGGGACACCCGGAAGCGGACCGACCCGACCCGGTCGCCCGCCGCACCGACGGTCACCGGCTCGAACGTCGCCTTCGCGGTGACCTCGGTCCGACCCCAGACGAGCACCGAGGCCGCCCGGCTCGCGGTGGCGTCGACACCGTCCTGCCACGGCGCTTCGTACGTCCCGAAGGTCTGCCCCTCGTGCGTCAGCGTGACCACGTGGAAGTCGTCGGCCACCGAGTGGAGCAGCCGCCGGACGTCGACGTCGAGGGAGTCGTGGTCGACCCCGCCGAGCATCACCCCGATCACGGTGACGTCCCGGCCGCCGCGCTCGTACGTCGCGGCGAACAGCAGGCAGGCACCGGCCTCGTCGAGCGTCCCGGTCTTGATGCCCTCGACGCCGTCCATGCCGAGCAGCTTGTTCGAGTTCTCGATCTCCCCGACACCAGGCACCGTCGCGGAGCGGGTGCCGACGACCTGCTCAACGAGCGGGTCGGCCAGGGCGAGCTTGCCCAGGTCCACCAGGTCCGTGGCGGTGGACCGGTTGCGCGGGTCCAGGCCGGTCGGCTCGACGATCGTGGTGTCGTCCAGCCCGTGCTCGTCGAGCCAGGCGGCGGCTGCCTCGCGGTACCCGTCCATCGAGCCGAACGCCCACAACGCGAGTGCGCCGGCGTAGTTGTTGGCGGACTCCATCAGCGCCACCTGGAACACCCGGTACTGCGACATCCGCAGGTCCGACGGCAGCGGCGCCACCTCGCCGTTCTTCGCCGCGTACTGCGCGTACAGCGCCTCCATCGCGGGCGTGAACCGCACCGTGGGGCCCTGCTGCCCGACGTCGAGCGGCTTGCGGTCGAGGACCACGAGCGCCGTCACGATCTTCGAGATGCTCGCGATCGAGCGCTTCTTCCGGTCTCCGCTCGTCGTCAGGCTCTCCGGGAACCCCTCGGCCTCGACTGCCGTGGCCCCGTAACCCGGGAACCGCAGTTCCGGAGCGCTCGACCGCGGTGCGGCGTAGGTCGTCGCGCTCGCGGTCGTCGGGGCGAACGGCACCAGGGCGGCGGCCGCCAGGAAGGCGACGACGAGCAGCAGGACGGCGACGACGGCGATCGTCACGGGCCTCCGGACAGCGGAGCGGGGGCGGCGGACGACGTTCGGCACGAGACCGGATCGTACTGGAGGCGCGGGGCGGGTCGCTGGGACCGGCGCGGCCGCTCCGGGGCCGGGTCGGGCCTCCCGGCGGACCACGGTGGGCAGGTCGCGTCCGCGCCCCGGACGGCTCAGCGCGCGCGTTGCGCGTGCGCCACGGCCCAGAGGCCGACGGCGCTCGCCGCGGCGACGTTCAACGAGTCGACGCCGTGGTGCATCGGGATCCGGACGGTCGTGTCGGCGGCGGCCACCGCGGCCGGGGTGAGCCCCTGCCCCTCCGTGCCCATCACCAGGGCGACCCGCTCGGGCACGTCGGCGACGAAGTCCTCGAGGTCGACGGAGCGGTCGGTGAGCGCCATCGCGGCGAGGTGGAAGCCCTGCGCACGGAGGTCCTCCCCGGCGGCGGGCCACTCGCCGATCCGGGTCCACGGCACCTGCAGCACGGTGCCCATGCTCACCCGGACGCTCCGCCGGTAGAGCGGGTCGGCGCACCGCGGGCTGACCAGCACCGCGTCGGCCCCGAGCCCGGCGACGCTCCGGAAGACCGCACCGACGTTGGTGTGGTCGACGACGTCCTCGAGCACGACCACGAGCCGGGCGTCCCGCACCACGTCGGCGACCGTGGGCAGCTCCGGTCGGTGCATCGCGGCGATCGCGCCCCGGTGCATCCGGAAGCCGGTGAGCTCCTCGAGCAGCGCGTCCGGACCGACGAAGACGGGCCCGTCGTGGTCGGCGACCAGGGGCAGCACGCTGTCGACCCACTTCTCCTGCACCAGCACGCTCCGCGGGACGTGCCCGGCGCGGACCGCCCGCTCGATGACCGTGTTCGACTCGGCGATGTAGAGCCCGCCCTCCGGTTCCGTGACCCGGCGGAGCGCGACGTCGGTGAGCCGTGCGAAGTCGTCGAGGCGGGGGTCGTCGAGGGAGTCGATGCGGACGATGTGCACGGTGCTCGTTCCGGTCGGGGACGGGTCGGTCGTCCGGGGTCTGGTGGTGCCGGTGCGACCCGGGGAAGGCCCGGGGACGCTCGGCGGTTGAGGGTACCGTGGACACGATGGCGACGAGCGACGGCACTGCGACGGACGGCACGGCGGCGGACCCTGCGGGCGACGTCGTGGTCACCGACCTCGACCGTGCGGTCGAGGTCCTGCGCGGCAAGCGTGTCGCGGTCCTGACCGGCGCGGGCGTCAGCACCGACTCGGGCATCCCCGACTACCGCGGCGCGGGCCGCGTCGTGCGGAAGCCGATGACCTTCCAGGAGTTCCTGGCCGACCCCGCCAAGCGGCAGCGGTACTGGGCCGGCTCGCACCTCGGCTGGCGCACCTTCGCCGCCGCACGCCCGAACGACGGGCACCGCGCGCTCGCCGCTCTCGAGCGTGCCGGCGTCGTCGGCGGCATCGTCACGCAGAACGTCGACGGCCTGCACCTGCGCGCCGGGTCCCGTCGGGTCGTCGAGATCCACGGGTCGATGGACCGCGCGGTGTGCCTGACGTGCGGCCAGGTGTTCTCCCGCGCCGACCTCGCGGCCGTGCTCGACCGCGAGAACCCGTGGATCGACGAGCCCGGCACCGTGCAGCTGCAGCCGGACGGCGACGTCGAGATCACCGACGTCGAACGCTTCCGGGTGCCCGACTGCACCGTCTGCGGCGGCGTGCTGAAGCCCGACGTCGTGTTCTTCGGCGAGTTCGTGCCGGCCGAGAAGTTCCGCGAGGCCGTCTCCATCGTCGCCGAGGCGGACGCGCTCCTCGTCGTCGGGTCCTCGCTCACCGTGAACTCCGGCGTCCGCCTGCTCGACCACGCCACCCGCCGCAAGCACCCCGTCGTGATCGTGAACCGCGGCGCGACCCGCAGCGACCGCCGGGCCGCCGTGAAGCTCGACGCCGGCACCACCGAGACCCTGGTCGACCTCGCGGCGCGGCTGTCGCCGTCTGCGATGATCGACGGGTGACGACGCTCCTCTACCTGGTCCGACACGGCGAGACCGACTGGAACCGGCAACGGCGCATCCAGGGCTCCACGGACGTCCCCCTCAACGACACCGGGCGGCGTCAGGCGGTGCAGACCGCGGCGCTGCTCGCCCGCCGCTCCTTCGACGCGGTCGTGTCGTCGCCGCTGTCCCGGGCGCTCGAGACCGGGACGATCATCGCCACTCACCTGGGCCTGCCCGCCCCCGCCGGGTACGACGGGCTCCGCGAGCGCTCGTACGGCGAGGCCGAGGGGCTGACCCACCCGGAGATCGCCGAGCGGTGGCCGCACGACGCGGTCCCGGGTCGCGAGTCCCGCGCCGCCCTGCTCGACCGGGTCACCGAGACGCTCGCCGAGATCGCGGTCCGCTACGACGCCGGTTCGGTCGTCGTCGCCACGCACGGCGCCGTCATCCGCACCGTGGTCGACGCCGCGGCACCGGGCACGTTCGAGCGCTCCACGGTGCCGATCCGGAACGGCTCGGTGCACTCCTTCCGCTGGGACCCGGAACGCTTCCGCGCCGAACTCGTCCGCTCCGACGACCCGATCGACGAGGTGTCGGACGCCCCCGGCCGGTACGCCTTCGAGTACCAGAACCCGCTCGAACGCCGGAGCTGACCGGACACCACCGACCCGCGCTCGTCCGCGGAACGCTCGACACCCGTCCACGGGAGCACCCCCACCCGGCCGCGACTACGCTCCGACGCACGGCGCCCCACCCCGAGGGCCCGGCACTGCGAGGTGAGGCTGTGAGCACACCAGGACGGCACGCCGACGCCGGGGACGCCGGTCGCAGGACCGCCCCGTCCGTCGGGCGGAACGACCCCTCCGCCGGCTGGGACGACGACCTCGACACGGCGTTCGGTCCCGACACCGCCTCGACGCCGACGCGCACCCGGCCGGAGCGCGTCCGCACCGCGACCGTGGTCACCCTCGGCGTGGTCGGGGTCGCCGTGGTCATCGTGGTGGTGCTCGGCGTGATCCTGTCCGGCGTGCAGCGCGGGATCGGCGGGGTGTTCCCGGACCCGGAGGCCGACCGGGAGCGGTTCGTCGCCACGGCCTCGGCGCTGCCGGGCGTCACGGCCGTCGAACGGGCGCGCACCGAGCAGACCTCCCTCGCCGGGTACGACGTGTCGGCCCTGCTGCAGGTGGAGCCGGACCTCGACGACGCCGGGCGTCGCACGCTCGTGGACGCCGTGAGCGCTGCGGCGGCCGAGTCCTCCGGGTCGGGGGTCCGGATCTGGGCGACGGTCGACTTCGGCACCGTGCAGGTCGGCGTCTCCGACTCGCGCGAGACGAGTCGTCAGCGGCTCGACCTCGCCGACCGACTGGCCGCGATCGGCGGGGTCTCCGCCGTGCGCTGCGTGTTCATCACCGGCCCGAGCGGGCGGTCCGACGAGGCGGCGGACCAGTCCGTGTCGGTCACGACCCCGGCCGCCGGGGACGCGCTCGCCGCCATCGCCGCCGCCGCGGAGCAGACCGGGGAGGACGTCTTCGCCGGCGTCCAGGTCCGCACGCTGTCGTCCTGACGCCGCACCCGCCACCGCGCCGCGCCGTCGGCCACCCGCCGGGACGGACGGCGGTCAGCCTCGGCGGGCCGCCCGGTCCGCGACGGCTCGCTCGACGGCCTCCGTGACGCGCTCCGCCGAGTCCTCCCACCGGAAGCGGGCCGCCTGCGCGACCGAGGCCTGCGAGGCGGCGTCCCACCGGGCCTCCAGGCGGCGGACGGCGGCCGCGACGGCGGACGGCGACGACGGGTCGAAGTACTCGGCGACCTCGCCGCCGATCTCGCGGAAGATCGGGATGTCGCTGACGACGACCGGCGTGCCGACGCCCATCGCCTCGACGAGCGGGATGCCGAAGCCCTCGTCGTACGACGCGGTCGCCAGCGCGGTGGCGCTCCGGAGCACGGACAGGTACTCCTCGTCGGACGCGCCGTCGTGGAACACGATCGATCCCCCGGGGGCGAGGCGCTCCAGGCGGTCCCGGTCGGCTGCGGACACCCGGGACATGCAGTGCAGCGTCCAGTCCGGGCCGAGCAGCGGCAGCGCGGCGGCGAGCGTCTCGACGTTCTTGTACGGCATGAACGAGCCCATGTAGACGAGCGACCGCTCGCGGGGGCCGTCGGCGGCCCGGGGCTCGACCGGGTCCGCGGCGTTGTACGCGACCGTGACCGGACGGTTGGTGAGGCGGTGCTCAGCGATGAGGCCCGCCGTCGTCTCCGAGACCGTGACGACCCCGTCGGCGCCGTTCAGCAGGAGGCGCTGCGGCCACCACGCCAGGTGGAAGGCACGCCAGCCCAGGCGTAGCGGCCACGAGAACTCGCGCGGCGGCGTCCGGTTCCGGTAGTAGATGAGGTCGTGCAGCGTGAGCACGAGGGCGTAGCGGCGACCGCGGGAGCCCATCGTCTGCATCGGCGAGAACACCGCGTCGAGGCCGAGCCGGTTCACGTGCCGGGCGACGAGCGGCTCCCCCGCGTCGGTCGGGGCCGGGACGAGCTCCCACGGCAGGTCGGCGGGCAGGGACCCGAGCTGCCGCTCGTCGGAGACGAGCAGCACGTGGTCGTGCCGGTCCGGCAGGTGCGCGGCGATGCCGGCGGTGAAGCGGCTGATGCCGTCGTGCCGTCCGATGCGCACGTACCGGCAGTCGATTCCGATCCGGAGGCGCCTCACGAGCGGTCCCCCGCGTCCTGCCGGGAGGCGCCCCCACGCTTCCGCGGACGGGCTCGCGTGGCCGACGTGGCCGGCTCCCGCACGCGCCGGAGGACGGCGGCGGCCGCCTCGGCGGGCGTCTCGTAGTGCACGAGGTGGCCGACGCCCGGGACGACGACGAGCTCGGCGTCGTGGAGCCGGGCCGCGAGGGCGCGCTGCTCCGGGACGGCGGTGATGTCGTCGTGCTCGGCGGCGACCATGAGCACCGGCGTCGTGATGCGGTCGGCGAACTCCGAGACGTCGTGCGTCACCGAGGTCCGGAACGCCTCGAGGACGCTCGTCCGGTTCGCGAAGGCCGAGAAGTAGCGGTCGTGCTGGTCGTGCACCCAGCGCCGCAGCTCCGGGTCGCGCGACTTGAGCATCGCGACGCTCATCGCGCGCACGATGCCGCGGTTGCGGAGCAGGCCGAGCCCGAGCGCCCGTGGTAGCCGTGCGCCCAGGCGGTAGTACGCGATCGCGATCCCGGTCCCCACGGCACGTGGACCCTGGAGGGCCGGGGCGGCGATCGGGTTCACGAGGACGAGCAGGCGGGTGTCGAGCCCGGCGGCGACGGCGGCCGCGACGACGATCGACCCGAACGAGTGGCCGAGGACGACGGTCTCGCGGTCGAGGCCGAGCGCGGTGCGGAAGCCGTCGAGCCAGTGTACGTAGGCGTCGAGGTCCGAGACGGGCAGCGGGTCGGACACGCCGAACCCGGGCAGGTCCGGCACGAGCACGCGGACGCCCTCCGGGTGGCCGGCGACGAGGTGCGCGGCGAGGGACTCGAGCCCGTGGTGGTCGCCGCGGAAGCCGTGCACCGCGAGCACGGTCACCGGGGCACGGCGCGGGGTCCGGCCGGTCGGGCCGACGGCGGCCGCGGCAGCGTCGGCGGTCGGGACGTCGATGGCAGCGGCACCGTCGGTGCTCGGGACGTCGGCGGTGGGGCCGTACTCCCAGAAGTGCGTGGTCCGGCCGCCGACCAGGACCGAGCGGTGCACGACGGGGACGGCCGCCATGAGCGACTGGTACGGGGACAGCACGGGCGGTTGCATCGGCGTCAGTCTAGGGACGGCCACCGGACGTCCGGCGCGCGCCGCGCGTGGTCGTGTCGGTGCGGTTGGCTAGCCTGGCCGCGTGACCTCCCCCGCCGCCGCGATCGACCCGACGACCCGACCCCCGCAGGACCTGACGAGCCGCCCGTGGTGGCACGCGCTCGGCGTGTTCGACCTCGAGACCACCGGCATCGACGTCGAGACCGCCCGCATCGTGACCGCGCACGTCGGCCTCATCGACATGACCGGGCGCTCCATCGTCGAGGGGGCGTGGCTCGCCGACCCCGGCGTCGAGATCCCCGAGCAGGCGTCGGCGGTGCACGGCATCACGACCGAGCGCGCCCGTGCCGAGGGACGCCCGGCGGGCGAGGTCGTCGCGGAGATCGTCGCCGCGGTCGAGGCCGTCTTCGCCCGCGGCATCCCGCTCGTGATCTACAACGCCCCGTACGACCTGACCCTCCTCGACCGGGAGGCCAAGCGGCACGGCATCGCCTCCCCCGTCATCGGCAACGTCGTCGATCCACTCGTCATGGACAAGGCGCTCGACACCTACCGGAAGGGCAAGCGCACGCTCGAGGCGGCGTCGCAGCTCTACGGCGTCACCCTCGACGACGCGCACGACGCCGGTGCCGACGCGGTCGCGGCCGGACGGGTCGCGCAGGCCATCGCCGCCCGTTACCCGGACGAACTCGCGATCACCGCCGAGGAGCTCCACCGCAAGCAGGTCGTCTGGTGCTCCGAGCAGGCCGCGTCCTTCCAGGAGTACATGCGGTCGAAGCGCGACCCGTCGTTCACCGCGGACGGCCGCTGGCCCCGTCGCCACCCGGTGCCGAGCATGTAGCATTCCGAACGGGGCGTGCACGACGGTGCGTCCCCTCGACGAACGCACCACCAGGGGAGATCCGCGCACGTGTTCCTGAAGACCTTCGGGTGGTCACTGGCCATCACCGTGCTCGCCCTCGCGATCGCACTCGTCTACGGCGGGTGGAGCGCGGTCATCATCACCGCCATCCTCGGCGTGCTCGAGATCAGCCTCAGCTTCGACAACGCGGTCGTCAACGCCCGCATCCTCGAGCGGATGAACCCCTTCTGGCAGAAGATGTTCCTCACCGTGGGCATCATCATCGCCGTCTTCGGCATGCGCGTGCTGTTCCCGCTGCTCATCGTGGGTGTCACGGCGTCGCTCAACCCGGTCGAGGCCGTGCAGCTCGCGCTCGAGAAGGGCCCGATCGACGAGCCCGGCACCTACGCGTACCTCCTGCACGAGGCGCACCCGCAGATCGCTGCGTTCGGCGGCATGTTCCTGCTCATGATCTTCCTCGACTTCATGTTCGAGGAGCGCGAGATCCTCTGGCTCACCTGGCTCGAGCGCCCGCTGCTCTTCATCGGCAAGCTCCCGATGGTGAACGTCGTCGTCGCCCTCGCCGTCCTCGCCGTCGCGGGCACCACCGCGGGCGACCACCAGTCCACGGTCCTGGTCGCGGGCATCGCCGGTCTCGTGACGTACTTCCTGGTCACCGGACTCGGCGGCCTGTTCGACGTCGACGACCCGGAGGACGACGGCAACTCGTTCGAGACCACCGGCGAGATGGTGGCCGAGGCGAACCGCATCAGCGCCAAGCGCCGCGTCGGCAACGTCGCCGGCAAGGCCGCGTTCCTGCTCTTCCTGTACCTCGAGGTCATCGACGCGTCGTTCTCGTTCGACGGCGTCATCGGCGCCTTCGCGATCACCGCCGACCCGATCATCATCGCCCTGGGCCTCGGCCTGATCGGTGCGCTGTTCGTCCGGTCTCTCACCGTCTTCCTGGTCCGACAGGGCACGCTGGACGAGTTCGAGTACCTCGACCACGGTGCGCACTGGGCGATCGGTGCACTCGCGGCGATCCTGCTCGTCACGATCACCACCGAGGTGAACGAGGTCGTCACCGGCCTCATCGGCGTCGTCTTCATCCTCGCCGCGTTCATCTCGTCGGTGGTCCGCAACAAGCGCAAGGCCGGCGAGCACGAGCCCGCCGGTGACCGGGCGACCGTCGCCTCCTGACACCACCGGGGCC
The DNA here is from genome assembly GCF_018885305.1 of Curtobacterium sp. L6-1. Taxonomy (NCBI): domain Bacteria; kingdom Bacillati; phylum Actinomycetota; class Actinomycetes; order Micrococcales; family Microbacteriaceae; genus Curtobacterium; species Curtobacterium aetherium. The sequence continues at coordinate 1,078,909 of NZ_CP076544.1, read as the reverse complement.
GACGTCCCCACCACGACCGACCACGACGAAGGGTTCACCGCAATGGGTCTCAGCCTCCAGAAGGGCCAAGCGCTCTCGCTCACCAAGAACGACGGGAGCGCCCTCACGCGCGTCCGGCTCGGTCTCGGCTGGGACGCGGTCGCCACGAAGCGCGGCCTGTTCGGCGGACGCAAGGCCGCGGACGTCGACCTCGACGCGTCGGCGATCTTCTTCGGCGCCGACGGCCAGCCGGTCGACTACGTCTGGTTCAACCAGCTGCGCAGCAAGGACGGCTCAGCCCAGCACACCGGCGACAACCTGACCGGTGACGGGGACGGCGACGACGAGGTCATCCGCATCGACCTCTCGGCCGTGCACGGCGCCGTCGCCCAGATCGTCTTCGTGATCAGCAGCTACAGCCGGCAGACGTTCGACAACGTGCAGAACGCCTTCTGCCGCGTCGTCGACGACTCGACCGCAGGCGCCCCCGAGGTCGCGCGCTACCAGCTCACCGACGCCGGGCCGCACACCGCGATGGTCATGGCGAAGGTGGCCCGCACCGGAGCAGGCTGGACCTTCACCGCGATCGGTGAGCGCGCCGACGGCCGCACCGTGCAGGACATGGTCGGGCCGGCGGCAGCGGCGCTCTGACCGCGGGCCGTCTCGGCACGACCGACAGCACCACAGCACCGACGGAAGGACGATCGATGGCGACCCTCTCGCTCTCGAAGGGCAACAACCTCTCCCTGACCAAGACCGACCCCGGCCTGCGCCGGGCGATGATCGGCCTCGGCTGGGACCCGCGCACCACGGCGGGCGAGCAGTTCGACCTCGACGCCTCCGCGCTGCTCGTCGGCGCGGACGGCAAGGTGCGCTCGAACGACGACTTCATCTTCTACAACCAGCTGCAGTCGACCGACGGTTCGGTGGTCCACCAGGGCGACAACCGCACGGGTGACGGCGACGGGGACGACGAGCAGATCCTCATCGACCTCGACCTGGTCGCGGCGGACGTCGCGCGGGTCGTCATCGTCGTGACCATCGACCAGGCCGACGCCCGGCACCAGAACTTCGGTCAGGTGCGCGGGGCGTTCTGCCGCGTCGTCAACGACGAGTCCGGCAACGAGGTCGTCCGCTTCGACCTCACCGAGGACGCCGCCTCGGAGACCGGCATGATCTTCGCCGAGATCTACCGGTACGACGGCGAGTGGAAGTTCCGCGCCGTCGGCCAGGGCTACGCCACCGGCCTCCGCGGCGTGGCCACCGACTACGGCGTCGTGCTCGACTGACGTCCGTCACCGCAACGACGCCACTGCACGACCGACAGCGCACCACCAACCCGGAAGGACCGATCATGGCCGGACTCTCCCTCACCAAGGGCAACAACCTCTCGCTCACGAAGACGAGCCCCGGACTCACCGTGGCGACCGTCGGCCTCGGCTGGGACCCGCGCACCACCGCCGGCGAGGCCTTCGACCTCGACGCGTCCGCGCTCCTCGTCGGCGCCGACGGCAAGGTCCGCTCGGACGCCGACTTCATCTTCTACAACCAGCCGCGGAGCGCCGACGGGTCCGTCGAGCACAAGGGCGACAACCGCACCGGCCAGGGTGACGGCGACGACGAGCAGATCGTCATCGACCTGCAGACCCTCCCCGCCGACGTCGAGCGGGTCGTCGTGGTCGTCTCGATCGACCAGGGCGAAGCACGCCGGCAGAACTTCGGCCAGGTGCGCAGCGCGTACTCGCGGGTCCTCGACCAGGAGGGCGCCGAGATCGTGCGCTTCGACCTCTCCGAGGACGCAGCCCCCGAGACGGCGATGATCTTCTCGGAGATCTACCGCAGCGGTGCCGAGTGGAAGTTCCGCGCCGTCGGGCAGGGCTACCAGTCCGGCCTCGCGGGCGTGGCGACCGACTTCGGCGTCCAGCTCGGCTGATCCGCCGGACCCCGACCCGCACCAGCAGCACCCAGCCGTTCCACCTCGTCACAGGAGACAACCGATGCCCGGACCGCTCGCTCCGCCGGAGCCCACCGACCCGTCCCAGGACGCCCTCGTCCTCCGTGCCGCCGACGCCGCCGAGGTGGTGACGCCGGACGACGCCCCCGGGATGGTCCCGGTCGACGCCGAGCGGCAGTCGCAGATCGCGGCGCAGGCGCGGGAGTTCGTCGACGAGGTGGCGAGCCTCGACCCGCGGTCCCCGGCCTTCACCGAGAAGGTCGACGGCATCAACGCGATCGCCGGCTCCGAGATCGCCCGCTCCGGCGGGTTCTCGTCGCGGATGCTCGAGCGGTCGCAGTCCAGCGTCTCGGGTGCCAAGCGCAGTGGTGACGACGCCCAGGTGAAGGTCGCCACCACGCTCGGCGACCTCCGCTCCACCGTCGAGGACCTCACGCCGAACCAGGCGGACCTCAGCACGGGCCGGAAGATCCTCGGCATGATCCCCGGCGGCAACAAGCTGGCGAAGTACTTCCAGCGCTACGAGTCGGCGCAGACGCAGCTCGACAAGATCATCAAGTCGCTCATGGCCGGGCAGGACGAGCTCCGCAAGGACAACGCCACCCTCGCCGACGAGAAGGTCCAGCTGTGGGAGACCATGCAGCAGCTGAGCGAGTACGCCGTGTTCGCCAAGGCCCTCGACGCGGCGACCGTGTCGAAGATCGAGGCGCTCCGCAACGGCGGTCGCGTGGACGAGGCGCAGAAGCTCGAGTCGGACGTGCTCTTCCCGGTGCGCCAGCGGCACCAGGACATCCTGACGCAGCTCGCCGTCTCGGTGCAGGGCTACCTGGCGATGGACCTCGTCCGGAAGAACAACACCGAGCTCATCAAGGGCGTCGAGCGTGCCCGGACGACGACCATCGCGGCGCTCCGCACGGCCGTCGTCGTCGCCCAGGCGCTCGCGAACCAGAAGATGGTCCTCGACCAGATCGACGCGGTGAACAACACCACGAACGCGATGATCCTGCAGACGAGCGAGATGCTCCGCGACCAGACCACGCGCATCCACGAGCAGGCGACGAACTCCGGCGTCAGCGTCGAGACCCTGCAGAAGGCGTTCGACAACGTGTTCCAGACCATGGACGCGATCGACTCCTTCCGCTCGCAGGCCGCGCAGAACATGTCGTCGACGGTCACCGCCCTCGAGTCGGGCATCCAGCGCGCCAAGCCGTACCTGGAGCGTGCCAGGCAGGGTGAGGGCGACCAGCGATCGGTCACGCGATGACGACCGCGGTCCACGCCCGTGCGTGATCGACTGCGTGCGCTGTTCGGCCGCGACGACGACGACCAGGACCGTCAGGTCGCCGACCCCGACGCCGTGACCCCGGCGTCGGCCGCGGCCGCCGCGGCGGCCCGGATCGACGTCCGGGGCTCCGGAGGCGCGGCGGACGACGCCAGTGCCGCCGCCGGCCTCGACGACCTGCGGGCGTTCGTCCGTGCCGCCGGTGCCGAGCTGCCCACCGTCGTGTCCTCGCGCGTGCGCCACGTCGAGGACCTCCTCCGCGAGGCCGCCGGCACCGTCGTCGCCCGTGGCGCGTCGACCGAGCAGCGGTACCTGTTCCAGGCGATCGTCGACGACTACCTGCCCACGCCCGTCCGCACCTACCGGTCCCTCCCCCGTCGGACCGTACCCCGGACAGCACCGCCACGGCGACCCTCGCCGGCCAACTCGACGTCGTCGCGGAGACGGTGGAGGACATGCACGAACAGATCCGGAGTGGCGCCATCGCCGAACTCTCCTCGCACGGACGCTTCCTCCGGGACCGCCTCGGCGAGGGCGACGAGGGGCTGCGCCTCCGCGGAGCGGACTCGTGACCGGGCAGCTCGTCCCCGGCGCGAACGCGGCCCTGACGGCGGAGAACCCCGGGCTGACCTCGGTCGTGGTCGGGATCCACTGGGACCAGATCGCGAGCCGCGGTCCGTCCGCCGAACTCGTCCCCGTCGCGATCGTCTGCGGGCCGGACGGCCGGGTCCTGTCCGACGAGGACCTCGTGTTCTTCAACCAGGTCGAGAGCGCCGACGCCTCGGTCCGGTACCTGGACGAATCGGACCAGGAGGAGATCGACGTCGACTTCGCCTCGGTCCCGGACACCGTGGACAAGATCGTGTTCGCGCTCTACCTCGACCCGGACCCGCGGTCCCCGAAGGACCTCGGCTCGGTCCGGTCGATGCGCGTGCGGGTGTGCGCCCCCGACGGCCGTGAGCTGCTCGTGTTCCCACTGCCGTCCGAGCGCAACCACCAGATCGACGCGGTCATCCTCGGCGAGCTGTACCGCCACCGTGCCGAGTGGAAGTTCCGCGCCGTCGGGCAGGGCTACACGACCGGGCTGGCCGGACTGCGCGCCGACCACGGCATCGGCCGCGCACGATGACGACGGGGCACCCGTTCCTGCGCCGTCGCGTGCGTCCGACCCGGCCGGACCAGGAAGCACGACCGGACCAGGAGACCCGCCCCGGCCAGGAGGACCGTCCCACCGCCGCCTCGTCGGGCGCCGCCGCCACGTCCGGGGCGGCGAGCTCCTCCCGGCCCGGCCCGTCACTCGCTGCTCCCCCGTCGGCGCCGTCGGTCAACTCCGGCTCCGGCTCCGGCTCCGGCTCCGGCTCCGGCTCCGGCTCCGGCTCCGGCTCTGGCTCTGGCTCTGGCTCTGGGCTCAGCCTGTCGTTCGGCCGTCCCGCCCCGGCCGCATCCGGCGGCCCTGCGTCGGGTGGTCCCGCGTCGGGTGGCCACGCGTCGGGTGGCCCAGCGTCCGGCGCCCCGTCGTCCGGTCCGGCGCTCGCGCCGCCCGCCACCCGGCCGAGCGGCGCCGTCCCCGGCTCCGGCACGACCCTCCCGGGTCGCACCGCCGCCACCGGCGGCGGCCGCACCGCAGGCGGCGACCGCACCACCGCCCCCGGCGCACCGGCGGGCCCGTCGGACCGGGTCGCTCGTCGCCTGGCCGCACGAGCCTCCCGGATCGTCCCGTTCCCCGCACCGGACCCGCGCGCGATCCGCGTCCTCGGTGCCGAGGAACCCGTCGCCCGGATCGACCGCCGTCGGTCCGCGGTGGGCGCGCTGCGGATCACCGGCGCCACGAGCGTCGCGTGGGAGTCCGTGGACCGCGTGGTCGGTGCGGCGACGGTCGACGGCGCGACCGCCGGTCGCACCGTGCAGACCGCCGGCAACCGCCCGCTCGTCGGCTACGACGGGCGGGACGTCCTCGTCGCGCTCCGCCACGTCCGCCAGCTCCGACGTGCGCTCGTCATGGCGCGCGGCTCGGAGCGGCTCGTCGTCGCGCTGCACGACGGCACCACCCTCGCCGTCGAGTCCGGCGACGCGCACACCTTCACGATCCTGGCGCTCTCCGTCGTCGACGGGGAACTCGAGCTCCGCGCCGAGCCGTTCCCCAGGGCGTCCCACGACGGCGACGTCTTCGCCGCGTTCGGGTTCGTCCTGTCCGCCCCCACCGTCGGAGTCTGACCCGTGCGCCACTTCGCCAACCTCCCCGAACAGGACGCCCTGTTCCTCCGAGCCCCGAGGACGTCACGCGGGACAGCGACCAGGACCTCCGGGCCGTCGCCCTCGGCGCGACGCTCTACACGCCGGGGATCCGGCCCGACCTCGTCCGTGACGTCCGACGGCAGACCGAGCTCGGCGCCGGGTCGATCGTGCTCTGCCTCGAGGACTCGGTGGCCGACGACGACCTGCCGACGGCCGAGGCGAACGTCGAGGCCGCCCTCCGCACCCTGTCCGAGGACGTCGACGCGGCGACGCTGCCGCAGCTGTTCCTCCGGGTCCGGACGCCCGACCACTTCGCGCGGCTCCTCGACCGGCTCGGGGACCGGGCGCTCGACGCACTGAGCGGTGTCGTGCTCCCGAAGTTCGAGGACGGCCCGGAGTCCGGCGCCCGGTGGTTCGAGGTGCTCGACGCCGCGAACGCCGGACGACCCGCCGCCCGACGGCTGCTCGTCATGCCGATCCTCGAGTCGCCGGCGATCATGCACCGGGAGTCGCGGACCGAGGCCCTCGCCGACGTCCGCGAGCTGCTCCTCGCCCGGCGCAGCGACGTCCTCGCGGTGCGGATCGGCGCGACCGACCTGTCGAGCGTGTACGGCCTGCGGCGTCCGTCGCACCTGACGGTTCACGACGTGCAGGTGCTCGCCTCGGTGATCGGCGACGTGGTGAACGTCCTCGGGCGGGCCCGGGACGGCTTCGTCGTCGCCGGTCCGGTGTGGGAGCACTACCCCGACTCCGACCGGGTGTTCCGCACGCAGCTGCGCACGACGCCGTTCCAGGAGGCCGGCGACCTCCAGCTGCGCCGCCAGTTGCTGCTCGAGGGCTTCGACGGGCTCCTCCGCGAGGTCACGCTCGACCGTGCGAACGGCCTGACCGGCAAGACCGTCATCCACCCGCGCCACGTGCCGCTCGTGCACGCGATGTCGGTGGTAAGCGACGAGGAGTATTCCGACGCGTCCGACGTGCTCGCGAACGCCACGGGCGGGGTCGCGGCCTCGCGCTACGGCAACAAGATGAACGAGATGAAGCCGCACCACGCCTGGGCGGAGCGCACGATGCTCCGCGCCCGGGCGTTCGGTGTGACCACCCCGGACGTGACCTACGTCGACCTGCTCGAGCGGAGCCTCCCGTGACCACGACCACGACCACGACCAGCCTGCCGACCAGCCTGCCGACGCCCGCCGACCTCGGCGTGACCCTCGTCGACGACGCCGCGACCGCGACGACCGGCGCTCCCGGGGTGCCGCTGTCGTCCCTGGTGCGGCTGGCGCTGCGTCGGAACCCGAAGCGCGCCCACCTGCTCGTGTCGACTGTCCTGGCCAAGCACGTGCCGACGGTCCCCGCGGTCGCCCTGCTCGCCGGCGAGGCGCTCGGTGCCCGGGTGGCCGACGTCCTCGACGGCGGGGCGCGGTTCGACGCCACGGCCGCCGCGCGCCTCCGTGCCGTGCTCGACGCGCAGGCCGCCGCCGCCGGTACCGGGTCCGCCCCCGAGGACGCGCCGTCCACCCGCTCGGGACCAGCCGACCCCGCCCGCACCGGGGACGCCGCCGCCGTGGACCGTCACGATGCGCTGCACCGGTCCGCGACGACCCTCCGCACGGACCTCGCCGCCGTCCGCCCCCTGACCTCGGACGCCCTGGTCCTCGGCTTCGCGGAGACGGCGACCGCACTCGGCGCCCTGGTGGCCGAGTCCCTCGGCGCCGCCACCCTGCACTCGACCCGACACGACCCCGCCGGTGCCACCCCCGCCGCGGGGTTCGACGAGGCGCACTCGCACGCCACCGCCCACCGACTGCTGCCGGCCGAGGACGACTGGCTGCCGGCCGACGGCACCGTGGTCCTCGTCGATGACGAGCTGAGCACCGGCGCCACCGCCCGCGCCACGATCCGTGCCCTGCACGCGCTCGCACCGCAGCGGCAGTGGGTCGTCGCCGCGCTCGTCGACCTGCGGTCCGACGCGGACGTCGCCGCGACCGAGGCCCTCGCCGCCGAGCTCGGCGCGCCCGTCGCGGTCGTCGCGCTCGGTCGCGGGCACGTGACGCTGCCCGCGGGGCTGACCACGACCGCCGCGGAGCTCGTCGCCACCGCGGCCGCGCCGCTCACGGGCGGCACGCCCGACGCCGGCCCGGCGACCACGACCGCGACCGCTACCGCTACCGACACCGACACCGCTACCGACCAGGCCGACACGGCGTCGTCGTCGGACGGGAGGTCCGCACCGGCCCCGGCCCGCGCCTCCCGTCCGTCGTCGGTGACGGTCGTCGAGGCGGCTCCGACCGCGGTCGACCGGACCGGGACGCCCGCCGCCCGGGTGCGCACGCCGCGCACGGACGTGGAGGGCGTCGCCGCCGACGTCGCCGCCGTGCTCGGGGACGACGCCGGACGCGTCCTGGTGCTCGGCACCGAGGAGCACATGGCGACCCCGCTCGCCGTGGCGGACGCGCTCCGCCGCCGCAGCGGAGCCGACGTGCTCTCGTCCACGACGACCCGCTCCCCCGTCGCCGTGCTCGACGACCCGGCGTGGCCGATCCGGTCCGGCATCCGGCACCGGTCGCACGACGTCACGGTGGACGGTCCGGGCGACCGGTTCGCCTACAACGTGCACGGATTCGACGCGATCGTCGTCCTCCCCGAACCGGGCACCGACACGGCGCTGCTCGACGGACCCGACGGCCTCTTGCACACGCTTGCCGCGGTGACCCCGCGCGTGGTGCTCGTCACGAGCGCGCTGCAGTCCGACGCACCCGAGGACCGACCGGCCCCGCGCCCGCTCACCGGCCCGTCGTTCGGCTCCTACGAACCCGACGACGTCACCTGGCTGCTGCAGGACCTCGCGGACGCCGCACTCGAGGCGGACACCGCGGACCGTGAGCGGGCCATCCAGCTCGAGGGGGCGAACTACGCCGAGTCCCTGCCCGTCGAGTACGTGCCGACCGAGGCGTACGAGGAGCTCTACCGCGACGCCCTCGACCGCTCGGCGGACCGGATCGCCGAGGCGGTCGGCATCGTGACCGACCTCGTCCTCCGCGACCGCCCGCGCGCGGTGCTCGTGTCGCTCGCCCGTGCCGGCACCCCGGTCGGGATCCTCATGCGGCGCTGGGCCGCCGAGCAGCGTGGCGTGTCCCTTGAGCACTACACGGCGAGCATCGTCCGCGGGGTGGGCATCGACGAGACCGCCCTCCGCTGGCTCGCCGCGCACCACGACCCGACCCAGGTGGTCTTCGTCGACGGCTGGACCGGCAAGGGGGCGATCACCCGGGAGCTGACCGACGCCCTGGACCGGTTCGCCGCCTCCGACGGTGTGCGCTTCGGCGACGAGCTGGCGGTCCTGGCCGACCCGGCCGGGTGCACGCCCCTGCACGGCACCCGCGACGACTACCTCGTGCCGTCCGCCTGCCTCAACTCGACGGTGTCCGGGCTGGTGTCCCGCACCGTGTTCAACGGGGCCTGGACGCCGGAGGGCACCCTGCACGGCGCGAAGCAGTACCGCGAGCTCGCCGGCCGTGACCGCTCCCGTTCCTTCGTCGCGACGATCGCCGACCGGTTCGACGCCGTCCGACCCCGGGTCGACGCAGCCGTGGCGGCCGACGGCGGCCCCGCGGCCCGCGCGGTCGACTGGCGCGGCATGCGCACCGTCGAGGCAATCGGTGCCGAGTACGGCATCGCGGACCTGCACCTCGTCAAGCCGGGCGTCGGCGAGACCACCCGCGTGCTGCTCCGGCGCGTGCCGTGGCAGGTGCTCGTGCGCGACCCGGACGACGTCGACATCGCGCACGTGGTCGCCCTCGCCCGCGAGCGGGGCGTCCCCGTCGTGACGCGCCCCGTCCTGTCCTACAGCTGCGTGGGGCTCATCCACCCGCTCGGCAGCCGCGTGACGGACGCGACCGCCACCCCGGCGACGACGACCGGAGCCGAGGCGTGACCGCGCTCGTCGGGTTCGACCTCGACCGCACCGTCGTGTACTCGTCCGCTGCGCTCATGCTCGACGGCCCCGACGAGGCCGCACCGTCCCTCGTCGTCACCGAGGTCTACCAGGGCCTGCCGCTGTCGTTCATGACCCGCACCGCGGAACGCGCGCTGGCGACCCTCGCGGCGGAGGCCGTCGTCGTCCCCGTGACGACCCGCACCGTCGCGCAGTACCGCCGAATCCGCCTCCCCCTGCCGGACACCGGGTGGGCGGTCACGACGAACGGCGCCGTCGTGCTGCACGACGGCGAGCCCGACGCGGACTGGACCGCGACGCTCCGGACCGAGATGACCGCGGTGTCCGCGCCGCTGCCCGAGGTCGAGGAGCGATTCGCGACCGGACTGCCCCCGGGTGCCGTCCTCCGCGCCCGCCGCGCCGAGGACCTGTTCGTGTACGCCATCGTCGACCGCGCGGAACTGCCGGACACCGCCGTCGAGGCCTTCGCCGCCGATCTGGCCGCACTCGGGTGGCGGGTCTCGGTGCAGGGGCGCAAGCTCTACGCCGTCCCGGTCCCGATCCGCAAGGAACGGGCCCTGGCCGCGGTGGCGGAGCGGATCGGGGCCACGCGGACGATCGCCGCCGGCGACTCCCTGCTCGACCGCGAGATGCTCGCGTGGGCCGACGTCGCGATCCGTCCCGCGCACGGCGAGCTGCACGCGGTGGGGTGGACGGCGCCGAACCTGCGCGTCACGAGCGCTCAGGGGGTACTCGCGGGCGAGGAGCTCATCGGGCTCGCGGCCGCCGCTGTGGCAGCGGAGCGCACACCCGCCTGACCGGACCGGAGCCGGGACACACGAACGGGCGGCCCTCCCGGAGGAGGACCGCCCGTTCGGCGGTACCGGCACCCGTGGGTGCGGTGGACCTACTTGCTGAAGCCCTTGAAGCGCTGGTTGAACTTCTCGACGCGGCCGGCGGAGTCGAGGATGCGCTGCTTGCCCGTGTAGAACGGGTGCGAGGCGGACGAGATCTCGACGTCGATGACCGGGTAGGTCGCACCGTCGAGCTCGATGGTCTTGTCGCTGTTCGCGGTCGAACGCGTCAGGAACGTCTCACCGGAAGCCAGGTCACGGAAGACGATGGCGCGGTACTCGGGGTGGGTGTCGGTCTTCATGGGGATTCCTCGGTGGATCGCGATGACGGAAGATGGGAAGTCGGTGGCGTACGCCAGCCGTCCACGTTACCAGACGACGGCGACGATCGGGAGCGTCGGAGCCGGGCGTGTCAGACGGCCCGGGCGGTCCAGCGCCCGGAGTCCTTCGACACGGTGAGCTCGACGCCGAAGGCGGTGGTCAGGGTCTCGGCGGTCAGGACCTCGTCGATGGGCCCCGCGGCCTGCACGTGCCCGTCGGCGAGCACGAGCGCGTGCGTGAAGCCCGCGGGGATCTCCTCGACGTGGTGGGTGACGATGACGATCGCCGGCGAGTCCTCGCTCTGCGCGTAGCCGCCGAGCGTGCGGACCAGGCTCTCGCGGGCGCCGAGGTCGAGCGAGGCGGCCGGCTCGTCCAGGAAGAGCACCTCGGGGTCGGTCATGACGGCCCGGGCGATCTGCACGCGCTTCTGCTCGCCGTCGCTCAGCTCGCCGAAGGTCCGCTCGGTGAACGAGCCGAGGCCCCACTCCTCGAGCACCCGCTGGGCACGACGGACGTCGAGCTCCTCGTACTCCTCGTTCCAGCGGCCGGTGACGGAGTACGCGGCGGTCAGGACGACGTCGATGACCTTCTCGGTCACCGGGATGCGGCGTGCGAGGGCGGTCGACGCGAAGCCGATGCGCGGGCGGAGGTCGAACAGGTCGGCGCCGCCCAGCTCGGTGCCGAGCACCTCGACCTCGCCGGAGGTCGGGAAGGTCTGCGCGCCGGCGACCTGCAGCAACGTGGTCTTGCCGGCACCGTTCGCACCGAGCACCACCCAGCGCTGGTCGTCCTGCACCTCCCACGAGATCCCGTCGAGGATGGTGGCCCCGTTGCGGACCACGGAGACGTCTGACAAGCGCACGACCGAGGGCATGTCGTCAGCCTACGCGAGCGGCGTCGGCTCCCCCGTCAGCGCCGCGCGCGGTCCGCGTCGGTGACGGCGCCGTCGGCGGCGGCGGCGCCGGACCTGTCGACGACGGACAGGAGGCCCGGTGCCGGTCTCGGGGACCGGCACCGGGCCTCCAGGCCGTCGGCTCGGGCGCGTCAGCGTCCGGCGAGGACCTCGTCGTACACGGCGCGCGTCTTCGTCGCGATCGCCGCCCAGGTGAACTCGCTCTCGACGCGCAGTCGGCCGGCGCGTCCCATGAGCTTCGCGAGGCCGAGGTCGGCCAGCACCTCGTTGAGGGTCGCGGCCAGGTCGGCGACGTACTGCTCCGGGTCGGTCGGGGTGCCGGTGCCGTCGGTCGCCTGGTCGATCGGCACGATGCGGCCGGTCAGTCCGTCGGCGACGACCTCGGGGATGCCGCCGGTCTTCGTGCCCACGACGGGGATCCCGCAGGCCATCGCCTCGAGGTTCACGATGCCGAGCGGCTCGTAGATCGACGGGCAGACGAAGACGGTCGCGCTCGAGAGCACGTGCACGATCTCGCGGTGCTCCAGCATCCGGTCGATCCAGACGACGCCGTCGCGACGGGTGCGGAGCTCCTCGACCAGCCCGGTGACCTCGGCGAGGATCTCCGGTGTGTCGGGCGCCCCGGCGCACAGGACGACCTGCACGTCCTCGGGCAGGGACGCCACCGCGCGGAGCAGGTACGGCAGCCCCTTCTGGCGGGTGATGCGGCCGACGAACACGACGCTCGGACGGTCCGGGTCGATGCCGAGTGCGCGGACGGCGTCGTCGTCGCGGTCCGGGGCCCAGTCGTCGATGTCGATGCCGTTGTAGACGACCTTCACGCGGTCCGGGTCGATCGACGGGTACGAGCGCAGGATGTCCGCGCGCATCGCCTTCGACACCGCGACGACGCCGTCGGCGTTCGTGAACGCCTCGCGCTCCATCCAGCTGGACAGGCGGTAGCCGCCGCCGAGCTGCTCGGCCTTCCACGGACGCAGCGGCTCGAGGCTGTGCGCCGTGACGACGTGCGGGATGCCGTGCGTCAGCTGCGCCAACCGGCCCGCGGAGTTCGCGTACCAGGTGTGCGAGTGCACGAGGTCGGCGCCCTCGACGTCGGCGGCGATCTGCACGTCGGTGCCGAGTGCCTGCAGCGCACCGTTCGCCTGCTCGAGGCCGGCGGGGGTCCGGTACGCCCACACGCCCTCCTCGTCGCGGAACCCGCCGAACGCCCGGACGCGGACATCGGTGTCCGTCCCGGACCGCAGCGCCGCGGTCAGCTGGGCAACGTGGACTCCGGCTCCGCCGTACACCTCTGGCGGATACTCCCTGGTCAGTAGATCGACTCGCACGCGTTCACGGTAACGGTTTCCCAGTGCTGACGCCTACTGTGAGCACCATGGCAACGAAGAAGGTATTCGGCATCGTCCTCGCCGGCGGCGAGGGGAAACGGCTCATGCCGCTCACGGCAGACCGTGCGAAGCCGGCCGTGCCGTTCGGTGGGAACTTCCGCCTCGTGGACTTCGCGCTGTCGAACCTGGTCAACTCCGGGCTCCAGCGGATCGTCGTCCTGACGCAGTACAAGTCGCACTCCCTCGACCGGCACGTCTCACAGACCTGGCGCATGGAGGGGCTGCTCGGCTCCTACGTCGCCTCCGTCCCCGCGCAGCAGCGGCTCGGCAAGCGCTGGTTCGCCGGCTCCGCCGACGCGATCCTGCAGTCGCTCAACCTGATGCGTGACGAACGTCCGGACATCGTCGTCGTGGTCGGTGCCGACCACGTCTACCGGATGGACTTCTCGCAGATGGTGGAGGCGCACATCGCCTCCGGCCGCAGCGCCACGGTCGCCGCGATCCGGCAGCCGATCGAGCTGGCCGACCAGTTCGGCGTCATCAAGGTCGACGACGCGGACCCGACGCGCATCGAGGCGTTCCTCGAGAAGCCCAAGGACGCCACCGGCCTGCCCGACTCCCCGAACGAGGTGCTCGCCTCGATGGGCAACTACGTGTTCGACGCCGACGCGCTCGTCGACGCCGTGCTGCGTGACGGCCAGGTCGAGACGTCGGACCACGACATGGGCGGCGACATCATCCCCGACTTCGTCGCGCGCGGCGACGCCGGCGTGTACGACCTGCAGCGCAACGAGGTGCCCGGGTCGAACGACCGCGACAAGTACTACTGGCGCGACGTGGGCACGATCGACTCGTTCTTCGACGCGCACATGGACCTCATCGCCCCCGTGCCCGTGTTCAACCTGTACAACCAGGACTGGCCGATCTTCAACCAGCAGACGAACCTGCCCCCGGCGAAGTTCGTCCGCGACGCGAACGGCAACACCGGCGCGACCGTCGACTCCATCGTCTCCCTCGGCTGCCTGCTCTCCGGAGCCCAGGTCGAGCGCAGCGTCATCGGGCCGTGGGCGACGATCGACTCGCAGGCGAAGGTGCTCGACTCGATCGTGTTCGAGCGCGCGACCATCGGCGCCGGTGCGATCGTGAACCGGGCCATCCTCGACAAGGACGTCGTCCTCGAGCCGGGCGCGTCGGTCGGCCTCGACCGCGAAGCCGACGAGGCCCGCGGCTTCACCGTCACCGACTCCGGCATCACCGTCGTCGGCAAGGGCGTCCGGGTCGAGGCCTGACCCGACCCGTCCGTCACGCACGAGGACCCCGTCACCCGGCCCCGGGAGACGGGGTCCTCGTGCGTCCGCCGTCACACGGGTCGACGTCCCGCTACCGTGGTCGGGTGCCGCGCTTCCTCGTCGTCCTCGATGCCGACTCCACCCTGCTCGAGGACGAGGTCATCGAGCTCCTCGCAGACGCCGCCGGGACCCGGCTCCGAGTCCAGGCGGTCACGGAGCGCGCCATGCGCGGCGAGATCGACTTCGCCGAGAGCCTCCGGGAGCGGGTGGCGACGCTGGCGGGCCTCCCGACCGAGGTCTTCGCGCGCGCCCAGCGGGTCGTCCGCGTCACGCGCGGTGCCGACGAACTGGTCCGCGGGGTGCACGCCGCCGGCGGCACGGTCGGCGTGGTCTCCGGCGGCTTCAACGAGGTCCTCGACCCGTTCGCGGACGCCCTGGGGCTCGACCACTGCCGCGCGAACCGTCTCGAGGTGCGCGACGGCGTGCTCACCGGGCGGGTGCTCGGCGACGTCGTCGACGCGGCCGCCAAGGCGGTCGCCCTCCGGGAGTGGGCGACGGCCGACGGTGTGGACCCGGCCCACACGGTCGCGGTGGGCGACGGTGCGAACGACCTCGCGATGATGGGCGTGGCGGCGTTGGCCGTGGCGTTCGACGCGAAGCCCCTCGTGCGCGCGCAGGCTGACGTGGCGGTCGTCGACCGCGACCTGTCCGTCGTGCTCGCGGCGCTCGGACTGCGGGGCTGAGGCCGAGCCGCGGTCGTGCGTGTCCGGCCGCTCAGTGCCCCATGCCGAGACCGCCGTCGACCGGGATGACCGCACCCGAGACGTAGCCGGCGCCGTCCCCCGCCAGGAACAGCGTGGCGTCGGCCACATCGTCCACGCTGCCGTACCGGGCCGCGGGGATCGCCTTCTTGAACTCGGCCTGCAGGTCCTCGGACAGCGCCGCGGTCATGTCGGTCTGGATGAAGCCAGGTGCCACGACGTTCGCGGTGATGCCGCGGCTGCCGAGTTCCCGCGTGATCGACCGGGCCATGCCGACCAGGGCCGCCTTCGACGAGGCGTAGTTCACCTGTCCGATCTGCCCGTAGGCGCCGACGACGCTCGACATGAGCACGATGCGGCCGAACTTCGCCTTCATCATGCCCTTCGTCGCGCGCTTGACCACGCGGAAGGTGCCGGTGAGGTTCGTGTCGATGACGCTCGTGAAGTCCTCCTCCGACATGCGGAGCAGGAGACCGTCGTTCGTGATGCCGGCGTTCGCGACGAGGACCTCGACCGGTCCGAGTGCCGCCTCGACCTCGGTGAACGCCCGGTCGACCGACGCCGTGTCGGTGATGTCGGCCTGCACGGTGAGCGCTCCCTCGGGGCCGCCCTGCCCCGAACGCGAGGTGACGGCGACGCGGTGTCCGGCGGCGACGAACCGGGCGGCCAGCGCGTGGCCGATGCCGCGGTTGCCGCCGGTGATGAGGACGGTACGGGGGGTGGTCATGGTCGCTCCGTTCGCTGGTGGTCGCACGCGCCTGGGGCCTGGGCCCGCAACACGCCCGCACGAGCCTACCGGTGCGCCCGCGGCGAACGGCCGGTCTCCGCAGGGCACCGGCCGATGTCGCCCCCCGGGCGTAAACTGGAGGCCGGCAGACGGAGACCCCACCGCATGAACCGCACCAAGAGCACGCAGCGCATCCAGCTCCAGCGAACGAGCCCGGAACCCGAGACGGACCGCCCGGTGTCCTCGCAGAACATCACCACCCTCCCGGACAACCCGGAGATCGACCGGGCCCACCGGTTGTCCCGCTACGTCTGGCAGATGGCCTTCCGCGTCGTCTGCTTCGTCGCGGCGGTGCTGATCTGGAGCGCGTGGCACAGCTGGATCGCCGTCCTCCCCATCGTCGCGGCGGCCATCGTGCCGTGGGTGGCCGTCGTGCTCGCGAACGCGGGCAACCGGACCGGCGGCGACGTCGTCCGTCCGGGCGGGGCCGTCGAGCTGTACGACGCGGTCGACCCGCACCTGCGCGAGGAGCAGGAAGAGGCCCGCGCCCAGGCCTACCGCGCCGAGCAGGAGCGGCTCCGCGACCAGGCACAGCGGGCGCAGGAGGACTGGCAGCGCAACGGCGACCGGTCGCGGGTGTGGGGTCGCCGCTGATGGGAGCGACGTTCGACCTGTTCACCGAACCCGGGGCCACGCCCGTGTGCTCGCGAGCCGGGTGCTCGTCGACCGCCTCGTGGCGGGTGAACTGGCGCAACCCGCGCATCCACGCCGCCGACCGCGTCAAGATCTGGGCGGCGTGCGACGACCACTGCGCCTTCCTCGCCGACTACCTCCGCTCGCGGTCGTTCCCCGTGCAGGTGACCGGCATCGACGAGGACCTCGACGCCCTCGACGACACCACCGCCCGCGTCGCGGGTGACGGGCGATGACGGACGGGTTCGATCCCGGATCACGGTACGGGCGGCGACACGCTGCCCGGATCCGTCACGCCAGCACCAGCACCTCCACCGCGGACGGTCCGTCCACCGACCCGGACGACCCGTCCGTCGGGTGGCGCTTCGTCCGCAGCCGCCGGTGGCTCGGGTACTTCGCCATCGCCGTGGCGTTCGCGATCGTCTGCGCCCTGTTCGGCATGTGGCAGTGGGACCGCCGCAACGAGGCCGTCCGCCAGAACGAGCAGATCGCGGCGAACTACGACCACGCACCGTTCCCGGTCGACGGCGTGCTCCCCCGTGCCGGCACGTGGCACGACGACCTCACCTGGCTCCGTGTCGAGGTCACCGGGCAGTACGACACCGACCACCAGCTCCTCGTCCGCAACCGCGTGCACAACGGCCAGCCGGGCTTCGAGGTGCTCACCCCCCTCGTGACCGCCGAGGGCCGCGCGTTCATCGTCGACCGCGGCTGGGTGCCCACGGGCAACCGGCAGGACCGACCGGACAGCATCCCGGAACCGCCGAGCGGCTCGGTCACCGCCGTCGTCCGTCTGCAGGAGTCCGAACCGCGGATCCCCGGCCGCACCGACCCGGCCGACTCCGACCAGGTGCAGTCGGTGACCCTCGACGACGTCGCCGCGAAGGCCGGGCACCCGATCTGGACCGGCGCCTACGGACAGCTCGACAGCGAGACCCCGGCGCCTCCGGACGCGCGCCCGCTCGGATGGGACCGACCGAGCGCGGACACGGGCCTGCACCTCAGCTACTTCATCCAGTGGTTCCTCTTCGCCGTCGGCGGGTTCGGCTTCCTCGCCTACGTCATGGTGCAGGAGTACCGGAACCTCAACCAGGACGACCCCGAGGAGCGCGTGCGCGCCCTCGACCGGCAGCGCCGCCGCGAGGCGAAGCCCAAGTCCGACGACGAGGTCGAGGACGAGCTGCTCGAGTCGAGGCGCTGACGCGCCACCGGGCCGACGGACGCGCCCACGCGTCACGTGACGGACGGGAGGCCCGTGGCCAGCTGGCCACGGGCCTCCCGTCCGTCGTCGCGGTGCGACACCGCTGCGTCGCCTCGACCGGTGCGCCGGCCGTGTGTCCGCCTACGCGAGCTCGATGAGCTCCGCGTACTCCTTGTTCCAGTGGTCCTCGGTGCCGTCCGGGAGCAGCAGCACGCGCTCCGGGTTGAGCGCCTCGACCGCGCCGGCGTCGTGCGAGACGAGGACGACGGCGCCCTCGAAGCCGGCCAGCGCGTTGAGGATCTCCTCGCGCGAGGCGGGGTCGAGGTTGTTCGTCGGCTCGTCGAGCAGCAGCACGTTCGCGCCCGAGACCACGATCATCGCGAGCGACAGCCGCGTCTTCTCGCCACCCGACAGGACCCCGGCCTTCTTGTAGCCGTCGTCCCCGGTAAACAGGAACGAGCCGAGCACGCGGCGCGCCTCGGTCTCGTTGAGGTCCGTCGAGGCGGAGACCATGTTCTCGATCACCGTGCGGTTGACGTCGATGTTCTCGTGCTCCTGCGCGTAGTACCCGATGCGCAGGCCGTGGCCCGGCTGGATCGCGCCGGTGTCGGGCTCGTCGGCCCCCGCAAGGATGCGGAGCAGCGTCGTCTTGCCGGCACCGTTGAAACCGAGGATGACCACGCGCGAACCACGGTCGATCGCCAGGTCGACCCCGGCGAAGATCTCGAGGGACCCGTAGGACTTCGACAGCCCCTCGGCCATGAGCGGCGTACGCCCGCAGGGAGCCGGCGTGGGGAAGCGGATCTTCGCGACCCGGTCGGCGACGCGCTCGTCCTCGAGTCCGGCGAGCAGCTTGTCGGCGCGAGCGACCATCTGGTGCGCCGCCGCGGCCTTCGACGCCTTCGCGCCGAACCGAGCGGCCTGGTCCTTGAGGGTCGCCGCCTTCTTCTCGGCGCCGGCCCGCTCCTTGCGGCGACGCTCCTCGTCGGCGACGCGCTGCCGCTGGTACAGCTTCCAGCCCATGTTGTAGATGTCGATGGTCTGACGGTTCGCGTCGAGGTAGAAGACGCGGTTGACGACCTCGTCGACGAGCTCCACGTCGTGGGAGATCACGATGACCCCGCCCGCGTAGGTCTTGAGGTGCTCGCGCAGCCACACGACCGAGTCCGCGTCGAGGTGGTTCGTGGGCTCGTCGAGGATCATCGTGTCCGCGTCGGAGAACAGGATGCGCGCCAGCTCGATGCGGCGACGCTGCCCACCCGACAGGGTCTTGAGCTGCTGGTCGAGGATGCGGTCCGGCAGCTTGAGGTTCGACGCGATCGACGCGGCCTCGGCCTCGGCCGCGTAGCCGCCGAGCGCGTTGAACTCGTCGTCCAGGCGGGAGTAGCGCTTCATCGCCTTCTCGGCGACGGCCGGGTCATCGCTCGCCATGTCGAGCGTCGCGCGGCGGATGCCGTCCACGAGCTCGCCGAGGCCGCGCGCATCGAGGATGCGCTTCCGGGCGGTGTCCTCGGGGTTGCCCGACCGCGGGTCCTGCGGCAGGTAGCCGATCTCGCCGGAGCGGTCGATCTTGCCGTCGGTCGGGGCGGCCTCCCCCGCCAGCGCCTTGGTCATCGTGGTCTTCCCGGCGCCGTTGCGGCCGACGAGGCCGATCTTGTCACCCCGCTCGACGCGGAAGGACACGTTCTCCATCAGGAGGCGAGCCCCGACGCGGATCTCGAGGTCGTGCACGGCAAGCACAGAGGTCGTCCAATCAGTTGGTGGATGTGCACAACGGTGTGTGCGGGAGGTGCACCGCTACGCTGACGGGACCGATGGTCCGAAACGGACCAGCAGTCCATTCTAGGAGAATCCATGACGAACGCCACCGGGTTCGCTCCCCGCGCAGTCCTCGCCGACCGTCTGCGGACGCACGGCATCGCCACCGACGCGGCCCTCGTCGCCGGCGGCGCGCTGTTCACGGCAGTGCTCGCGCAGGTCGAGGTCCCGATGTGGCCGGTCCCGGTCACCGGTCAGACCCTCGCCGTCGTCCTCGTCGGCGCGACGCTCGGTGCGCGCCGCGGCGTCCTCTCGATGCTCGTCTACGCGATCGCCGGCCTCGCCGGAGCGCCGTTCTTCGCCGACATGAACGGTGGCCTGCAGGCCCTGGCGCTGCCGAGCTTCGGCTACGTGATCGGCTTCATTCCCGCGGCCGGCGTGGTCGGCTGGCTGGCCCGACGCAACTGGGACCGCCACGTGGGCCGCGCCACCGCGGCGTTCCTGCTCGCCAGCGCGATCCCCTTCGTGACCGGCCTGCCGTACCTGGCCGTCGCGCTCGGGCAGCTCGGCGCCCCGAACGACCTGCAGTCGGTGCTCGCCGCCGGGCTGTACCCGTTCATCGTCGGCGGGATCGCCAAGGCACTCATCGCCGCGGGCGTCCTGCCGCTCGTGTGGAAGGCCGTCGGACGCCGCTGACAGCGAGCCGCGCTCGACGAGGGCCCCGCACCGACCGGTGCGGGGCCCTCGTCGTCTGCGGCACCACCACGCGCTGATGCCGACCGCCCGGATGCCGCTACGGCGGGGACCTCAGTCGCTGCACCGGGCGGCTCCGTCGCCGCGTCGGGAGCCTCCGTCGCCGCGTCGGGAGCCTCCGTCGCTGCTCGTGCCACTGCAGCTCGTGCCACCACGACGGACGGGAGGCCCGGTGCCAGCTGGCACCGGGCCTCCCGTCAGGTGTGGCGTCGTCTAGATCGAGAAGCCGAGCGCCCGCATCATCTCGCGGCCGTCGTCGGTGATCCGGTCCGGACCCCACGGCGGCATCCAGACCCAGTTGATCCGGAACGCGTCGACGATGCCGTCGAGGGCGTTCGCGGTGTCGTTCTCGATGACGTCGGTGAGGGGGCAACCGGCACTCGTCAGCGTCATGCTGATGATGAGCGCGCTCGCTTCGTCGTCCCAGGCCAGGTCGTAGATGAGCCCGAGGTCGACGATGTTCACGCCGAGTTCCGGGTCCTGGACCTCCTTCAGGCCCTCGACGACCTCGTCGAACTTCTCGGGGGCGAGTGTGGTGATCATCGTCACTCCGCCGAGGCGGCAGCGGCCTGCACGTAGCGGTCGTAGCCCTCGTTCTCGAGGCGCTCGGCCAGCTCGGGCCCACCCTGCTCGGCGACCTTGCCCGCGACGAACACGTGCACGAAGTCCGGCGTGATGTAGCGGAGGATGCGCGTGTAGTGCGTGATGAGCAGCACACCGAGGCCGGTCGATGCCTTGGCACGGTTGACGCCCTCGGACACGATCTTCAGCGCGTCGACGTCGAGGCCGGAGTCGGTCTCGTCGAGGACCGCGAACTTCGGCTTGAGGAGCTCGAGCTGCATGATCTCGTGGCGCTTCTTCTCGCCACCCGAGAAGCCCTCGTTCACGTTGCGCTCGGCGAAAGACGGGTCCATCTTGAGGTCGGCCATCGAGGTGCGGAGGTCCTTGACCCAGCCGCGGAGCGCCGGCGCCTCGCCGTCGATCGCGGTCTTGGCGGTGCGTAGGAAGTTCGACACCGTGACGCCCGGGATCTCGACCGGGTACTGCATCGCGAGGAACATGCCGGCGCGGGCACGCTCGTCGACGCTCATCGAGAGGACGTCGACGCCGTCGAGGGTGATCGAGCCACCGGTCACGTGGTAGCGCGGATGCCCGGCGATCGTGTACGCGAGGGTGGACTTGCCCGACCCGTTCGGGCCCATGATCGCGTGGATCTCGCCCTCGTTGATCGTTAGGTCGACGCCCTTGAGGATCTCCTTGACACCCTGGTCGGTGTCGATCGAGACCTGCAGGTCGCGGATTTCGAGAGTGGACATTGCGTTCCTTCGGTCGTGGCTGTGATGCGGCGTCAGCCGCGGAAGAAGTGGAGGGGTCAGTCGACGGGGACCGGGTCGTGCACGTCGACGTAGACGTCGCCGTCACGGACCTCGACCCGGAAGACCGGCACAGGTTCGTAGGCCGGGAAGTTCGCCGGCTTCCCGGTGATGAGCGAGAACTGCGAGCCGTGGGCCCAGCACTCGAGGGAGTCGCCCTCGACGAAGCCCTCGGACAGCGAGATCTCGCCGTGGGTGCAGGTGTCGCCGATGGCGTGCACCGTCCCCGCCGAGTCCTTCACGATCGCGACCGCGGTGCCGTCGACGACCACGCGCATCGGGCTGTCGACCGCGATGTCGCCCTCGGCGCAGACCTTCTCGGCCATCAGGCGTGCACCTCGGTGGTGCCCTCGGCCGGTGCAGCGAGGACGGTCCGCCCCTCGAGCAGTTCCTGCTCGACCGCGGCGATGAGCCGCTCCTCGAGCTCGGGCGCCCCGATCTTCTGGATCACCTCGACCAGGAACCCGAGGACGACGAGGCGACGGGCCTCCTCCTCGGGGATGCCGCGGGCCTGCAGGTAGAACAGCTGCTCGTCGTCGAAGCGACCGGTGGCGCTGGCGTGGCCGGCACCCTCGATGTCGCCCGTCTCGATCTCGAGGTTCGGGATGCTGTCCGCACGGGTGCCGTCGGTCAGCACCAGGTTGCGGTTCTGCTCGTAGGAGTCCGTACCGGGCGCCGAGCGGCCGATGAGGACGTCGCCGATCCACACGGTGTGTGCGCCGTCGCCCTGCAGTGCGCCCTTGTAGTTGACGCGGCTGCGGGTGTTCGGGGCGTCGTGGTCGACGTACACCTGCTGCTCGATGTACTGACCGGCGTCGGCGAAGTACACGCCGTACATCTCGACGTCGCCGCCCTGGGCACCGAGGTGCGTGGACGGGTTGACCCGGATGACGTCGCCGCCGAGCGAGACGACCACGTGCTTGAGGAAGGCGTCGCGGCCCACCTCGGCGAAGTGCGTGGACACGTGGACCGCGTCGTCGTCCCAGTCCTGCACCGTCACGACGGTGAGGCGGGCGCCGTCGCGGACGACGACCTCGACGTTCTCGCTGAGGAGCGCGGACCCGCGGTTGTCGATCACGACGATGCCCTGCGCGTGCGGCTCGGCGGTGATGACCGTGTGCGCCGCTCGGGGCTGCCGACCGAAGTCGGAGCGCGTCACCGTGATGAACTCGTGCTCGTCGGTGCCCTTCAGGGTGATCGCCAGGACGGCGTCACGCGCACTCCAGGCAGCCGCGGCCGCGCGGTCCTCCGGCAGACCGGCCCCGCCGACGCGAGGGTCGTCACTGCGACCCCACTCGACGTCCGCGCCCGAGGACTGCGTCGCCAGGAACGGGTACGCCGAGCCGTCGAGGGCGCCGTCGAGCAGCGGCTTGATCTTCTCGAGGGGCGCGAACTTCCAGTTGACCTCTCGGCCGGTGACCGCGGGGAACGCCTCGAGGTCGCCGGACCGGAACCGCTCGGAGCGGGTCTGAACCGGGACCTTGGAGTCCCAACCGCCGTCGGAGTGCGCGCGCGCGCCGTGCTGGTCCGTGCCGCCCGCGGCGAGCGTGCTCGCGGGCTCCGTCGGCTGGTCGATGTGGGGAGGAGGGGTGGTGCTGGACATCTAGCCGACGGATCCTTCCATGCTCATCTCGATGAGCTTGTTGAGTTCGAGTGCGTACTCCATCGGGAGCTCGCGGGCGATCGGCTCGATGAACCCGCGCACGATCATCGCCATGGCCTCGTCCTCCGGCATGCCGCGGGACATGAGGTAGAACAGCTGCTCCTCGCTCACGCGGGAGACGGTGGCCTCGTGGCCGAGCTGGACGTCGTCGATGCGGATGTCGATCGCCGGGTAGGTGTCGCTGCGCGACATCGTGTCGACGAGCAGGGCGTCACAGCGGACCGTGTTGGCCGAGTGGTGCGCGGCCGGGTCGACGCGGACCTCGCCGCGGTACCCGGCGCGACCGCCGCCGCGGGCGATGGACTTCGAGACGATCGAGGACGTCGTGTACGGCGCCATGTGGATCATCTTCGCGCCGGCGTCCTGGTGCTGACCCGGACCGGCGAAGGCGACCGAGAGGGTCTCGCCCTTCGCGTGCTCACCGGCGAGGTAGATCGACGGGTACTTCATCGTCACCTTCGAGCCGATGTTGCCGTCGATCCACTCCATCGTCGCGCCCTCGTGTGCGATCGCACGCTTGGTCACGAGGTTGTAGACGTTGTTCGACCAGTTCTGGATCGTCGTGTAGCGCACGCGGGCGTTCTTCTTCACGATGATCTCGACGACGGCCGAGTGCAGGGAGTCCGACTTGTAGATCGGGGCCGTGCAGCCCTCGATGTAGTGGATGTAGGAGTCCTCGTCCGCGATGATCAGCGTCCGCTCGAACTGGCCCATGTTCTCGGTGTTGATGCGGAAGTAGGCCTGCAGCGGGATCTCGACGTGGACGCCCTTCGGGACGTAGACGAACGAGCCGCCCGACCAGACCGCCGTGTTCAGCGCGGCGAACTTGTTGTCGCCGGCGGGGATCACGGTGCCGAAGTACTCCTGGAACAGCTCGGGGTGCTCGCGCAGCGCCGTGTCCGTGTCCATGAAGATGACGCCCTGCTGCTCCAGGTCCTCGCGGATCTGGTGGTAGACGACCTCGGACTCGTACTGCGCGGCGACGCCGGCGACGAGACGCTGACGCTCGGCCTCGGGGATGCCCAGGCGCTCGTACGTCTTGCGGATGTCCTCGGGGAGGTCCTCCCACGACTCGGCCTGGTTCTCCGTCGACTTCACGAAGTACTTGATGTTGTCGAAGTCGATGTCCGACAGGTCGGCACCCCAGGACGGCATCGGCTTGCGGTCGAAGGTCTTGAGCGCCTTCAGCCGGGTCGAGCGCATCCACTCCGGTTCGTTCTTCCGCTCGGAGATGTCGGTGACGACCTCCTCCGAGAGACCACGGCGCGCAGAGGCACCCGCAGCGTCGGAGTCGGCCCAGCCGAATTCGTACTGGCCGAGCCCTTCGAGTTCTGGACGGTCGATGAGCACGTCGGACATGGTCTCCTCGTTTCCTTCTCGCAACAGCGTCTCCGGGACAACCCCGTGGTGTCGGACACCATTCCACCGCGGACCGCCGACACGACGGGACCGGGTGTTGCTGCCTCGCAACGTCGATGCTTCCACGCAGTCCCGGCATCGGGCGGCGATCTCGGCCCATTCGGAGCCGGCGCCTGCCTAGACTTGACTGCTGCTGAACCCTCGAATCCTACAGGTCCAGGGCCCGGAACAACAGGAAGGCACCACCCTCGTGACTCGCGTCGCACCATCCGTCGAGCAGGACACCCCGACCTCGGCCTCCTGGTGGTCGCTCCCCCGGACCGTCGACCGTCGTGTCGTCGTCCTCGCGTGGGCGTCGTTCGTGGTCGAGGTGGTCCTCATCGGCACCGGCGGCCTCGTCCGGCTCACGGCCTCGGGCCTGGGCTGCCCGACCTGGCCGAAGTGCACGTCGGACTCCCTCGTGTCGACGCCCGAGATGGGCATCCACGGCGTCATCGAGTTCGGCAACCGGCTCCTCACCTTCGTGCTCGTGGTCGTCGCGATCGCGATGTTCCTGGCCGTGGTGCGGATGCGGAAGAACCGTCCGGAGCTGTTCTGGCTCGCGTTCGCCCAGGGCGCTGCGATCCCGGTGCAGGCCGTCATCGGCGGCGTGTCGGTCATCACGAACCTCAACCCGTACGTCGTGGGCCTGCACTTCGTCGTCTCCGCCGTGCTCACCAGCGTCACGGCGGCCCTGGTCTACCGGTCGGTGAACGGTCCCCGCCTCCGGGACCGCATCGTCCCGCCGTGGTACCTCGGCGTCGTCCGCCTCACGGTCGTCACCGTCGCCCTGACCGTCCTCGTCGGCATCCTCACCACCGGCAGCGGTCCGCACGCCGGCGCGAGCGAGCGCGTGGACGGCGGCGCACTGCACCGCACCGGTTTCGACACGGCGCTCATGGAGCACCTCCACGCCGTCCCCGCCTACGCGACGTTCGCCCTCACCCTCGTCCTGGTGATCGGTGCCGTCCGCCTCCGCATGGCGAGCCGTGCCGTGCTGCTGCTCTTGGTGGTCGAGTTCGTGCAGATCGCGGTCGGCCTCACGCAGGCGCGCACCGGCCTCCCGGTCGGGCTCGTCGGCGCGCACATGGTCCTCGCCGGCCTGCTCGTCGCGGCGATGACGGCCGTCGTGCTCTCGACGCGCTCCAGCGCCGGTCCGGCGGCCGTCCGCGGCGCCTGACGGCACCCGGCGCACGCGCGCCACGCCGCGGCCTGTGCGGGGACCGCCGTGTGTCGCGGTGCCTCGCGCAGGACGGTGCTCCTCGCTCCCGAGCAGCGTCCGCCGCTCCGGTCCCCTCGGCCGATCGTCCGGGCATCGTCCACCGGCCGGGCGGCACGCGGCCGCCCACACCGTGCCTCCTGGGCGGCCGTGCCGCGGCGCCGTCAGCGGGACGGGGTCAGGAGGAGTGGCGTCCCGGGTGTCCGTCGGCGGCGCGCGTCGGCGCGCTCGTCCCGCGCTGTCGTCGGCCGCTGACGGAAGGACACGGACGGGAGGCACGGCGCGGGCCGGCACCGCGCCTCCCGTCGGCAGGTCCGGCCGCGACGCCGTCGACGGTGCAGGGCACCGCTGGCGCAGGCGGACGTCGCGGGACGCGGCAGCGTCCGCAGCGCCCTTCGGCGTGCACGCCGCACTGCCCGGCTGCCCGGGATCGTTCGACCCCGACACGACGACGGGCCCGACCTCCGAGGAGGCCGGGCCCGTGTCAGGACGCGCAGGTCAGATGCTGAACGTGAACACCTGCGGCAGCAGCGGGTCGATGCCCACCGCGATGAACAGCAGCGTCAGGTAGGTGATCGAGCTGCGGAACACGCGCATCGGCTGCACCTGCTCCATGTGCTGGATCGCCCGGTTGTAGAGCAGGTGAGACTCGACGACGAACCAGATGCCCGCGGCCAGCGCGACGACCGTGTAGAGCGGCCCCATGTTCGCGACCGGGACGAGCAGCAGCGAGCAGACGAGCGTCGCCCAGGCGTACAGCACGACCTGGAGACCGACGACGGTGCGGCCCCGGACGACCGCGAGCATCGGGACGTCGGCGGCGTCGTAGTCGTCGCGGTACTTCATCGACAGCGGCCAGTAGTGCGGCGGCGTCCAGAGGAAGATCACCATGAAGAGGATGACCGGCGCCCAGGTGAGCGACCCGGTGACGGCGGCCCAGCCGATGAGGACCGGCATGCAGCCCGCGGAGCCGCCCCAGACGATGTTCTGCGGGGTCCGGCGCTTGAGCCACAGCGTGTAGACGAACACGTAGATGAGGATCGCGGCGATGCTCAGCGCGGCGGCGAGCCAGTTCACGAAGACCACGAGGACCACCGTCGAGGCGATCCCCAGCGCCCACGAGAAGACCAGGGCCTCCCGGTCGGACAGCTCCCCGGTGACGAGCGGCCGCGTGCTGGTGCGCTTCATCAGACGGTCGATGTCGCGGTCGATGTAGCAGTTGAACGCGGACGCCGACCCGGCCGACATCGCACCACCGAGCATCGTCCAGAACACGAGCCACAGGTCGGGCACGCCGCGTTCGGCGAGGAACATCGTCGGCGCGGTGGTGACGAGCAGGAGCTCCATCACGCGCGGCTTGGTGAGCGAGACGTACGCCCGGACCTTGCGGGACAGCATCGACCGACGAACGGTGTCTGGCCTGGTCACGGTGGCAGTCGGCAAGGGAACCTCAGTCTGTTTCGCTGCAGCTCGCACGCTCGGGTGGACGTCACCGTCGGCGTCGGGGCGTGCGTGTCCGCGGAATGGTCGCGGATCACCGACAGTTTACGTGATGGACGGCGCCACGACGATGTCCCGCCGCCGCCCACACCGGATCCGCACGAGCGGGACACGCCCGGACGACCGTGCACCACCGGACGGTCATCAGCACCGCGACGTCACCTGGACACCTTCTGAGTGCCGGTTCACTATGCTGGAGAGGCCCTCCCGCAGCGTGCCCCGAAGACGTCGGCCGCGTTCGAGCCGGTCGGCCGCCGGAGACGGCGCCGCGACGGAGCCCCGGGTGGGCACCATGTCCGTGCGATGGCACGAGCCCTCGCACATGTCGCATCAATGAAGGGTCAACATCCAAGTGGCTGAATTCACCTGGGACGCCATCGACCGGAAGGCCGTCGACACGGCCCGCGTCCTCGCCGCCGACTCTGTCGAGGCGGCCGGCAACGGTCACCCCGGCACCGCGATGAGCCTCGCGCCGCTGGCTCACCTCCTCTTCCAGAAGGTGATGCGTCGCGACCCGAGCGACTCCACGTGGATCGGTCGCGACCGCTTCATCCTCTCCGCGGGTCACGCCTCGATCCTGCAGTACGTGCAGTTCTACCTGCACGGCTACGGCCTCGAGCTCGACGACCTGCAGCACCTGCGCAAGTGGGGCTCCAAGACCCCGGGTCACCCGGAGTACGGCCACACCGACGGCGTCGAGATCACGACCGGCCCGCTCGGCCAGGGCCTCGCCTCCTCCGTGGGCTTCGCCTACGCGCAGCGCTTCGAGCGCGGCCTGTTCGACCCGGAGACCCCGGCCGGCCAGTCGCCGTTCGACCACTACACCTACGTGATCGCCGGCGACGGTGACATGCAGGAGGGCGTGACGAACGAGGCCGCGAGCCTCGCCGGCCGCCAGCAGCTCGGCAACCTCATCGCGTTCTACGACTCGAACCAGATCTCGATCGAGGACGACACCGACATCGCGTTCTCCGAGGACGTCCACGCCCGCTACGAGGCGCTCGGCTGGCACGTCCAGGTCGTCGACTGGAAGAAGACCGGCGAGTACAGCGAAGACGCCGAGGCGCTCCACGCCGCCGTCGAGGCCGCCAAGCAGGTCCACGACAAGCCGTCGCTCATCGTCCTCAAGACGATCATCGGTTGGCCGTCGCCCACCAAGCAGAACTCCGGCAAGATCCACGGCTCCGCCCTGGGCGCCGACGAGCTGAAGGGCCTCAAGGAGGTCCTCGGCTTCGACCCCGAGAAGACCTTCGAGGTCGACCCGGAGGTCCTCGACCACACCCGCGGCTCGATCGCCAAGGGCCAGGCCGAGCACGCCGAGTGGCAGAAGAGCTTCGACGCGTGGGCCGCGGCCAATGCCGACAAGAAGGCGCTGTTCGACCGCGTCCAGGCCAAGGAGCTCCCGGAGGGCCTCGAGGCCGCGCTGCCGGTCTTCACCTCCGAGAAGGCCGTCTCGACCCGCGCCGCCTCCGGCAAGGTCATCAACGCCATCGCGCCGCTCATGCCCGAGTTCTGGGGCGGTTCCGCCGACCTCGCCGAGTCGAACCTCACCACGATCGAGGACGGCAAGTCCTTCGGTCCGGCCGAGGCCTCGACGAAGACCTGGACCACCGACCCGTTCGGCCGTGTCCTGCACTTCGGCATCCGCGAGCACGCCATGGGGTCGATCCTCAACGGCATCGTCCTGCACGGGAACACCCGTCCCTTCGGCGGCACCTTCCTCATCTTCAGCGACTACATGCGCCCGGCGGTCCGTCTCGCCGCGCTCATGAAGGCGCCGGCGATCTACGTCTGGACGCACGACTCCATCGCCCTCGGCGAGGACGGCCCGACGCACCAGCCGATCGAGCAGATCAGCTCGCTCCGTGCGATCCCGGGTCTCGACGTCGTCCGCCCGGCCGACGCCAACGAGGTCGCGTACGCGTGGCTCGAGATGCTCAAGCACCAGGACCGCCCGGCCGGCATCGCGCTGAGCCGTCAGAACCTCCCGGTCTTCGAGCGCGGTGAGGGCGACGCCTCCGGCGAGACGCTCGCCTCGGCGAAGAACGTCGCCAAGGGCGCCTACGTCCTGGCGGAGGCCCCGAACGGCACGCCGGACGTCATCCTGATCGGCACGGGTTCCGAGGTGCAGATCGCCATCGACGCCCGTGAGCAGCTCAAGGGCGAGGGCATCAACGCCCGCGTCGTCTCGGCTCCGTCGCTCGAGTGGTTCCACGAGCAGGACGAGGCGTACCGCGAGTCGGTGCTGCCGAAGGCCGTCAAGGCCCGTGTCTCGGTCGAGGCCGGGATCGCGATGAGCTGGCGGGACATCGTCGGCGACGCCGGTCGCAGCGTGTCGATCGAGCACTTCGGTGCCTCGGCCGACTACCAGAAGCTGTTCGAGGAGTTCGGCTTCACGACGGAGCACGTCGTCGCCGCCGCCAAGGAATCCATCGCAGCAGCGTCCTGACCCACGGGGCCGGGTCCGGACATCCGGACCCGGCCCTTCGTCCGGGAGGCCCGCGGCGACCCCGCCACGGACCTCCCGCCCCGGGGGCCACGCCCCCGCACAGACCACGGCTCCCCGGAGCCGACGAACGAACGAAGCAGAGAAGAAGCGAATGACTGACACCACCCCCACCGAAGCCCTCTCCGCCGTCGGCGTGAGCATCTGGCTGGACGACCTGTCCCGCGAGCTCCTCGAGACCGGCCGTCTCGAGAACCTCATCGCGGACCGCAACGTGGTCGGCGTGACCACGAACCCGACGATCTTCGCCTCGGCCCTCGCCAAGGGCGAGCGCTACGACGCGCAGGTCAAGGAGCTCGCGGCGAAGGGCACCGACGTCACCGAGGCGATCTTCGAGATCACCACGCAGGACGTCGCGAACGCGTGCGACATCTTCACGCCGCTGTACTCCTCCACCAAGGGCTTCGACGGCCGCGTCTCGATCGAGGTCGAGCCGGGCCTCGCGCACGACACCGCCAAGACCATCGAGCAGGCGAGGTTCCTGTTCGACAAGGTCGGCAAGGAGAACGTCCTCATCAAGATCCCGGCGACGGTCGACGGCCTCGAGGCCATCACCGAGGTCATCGGCGCCGGCATCTCGGTCAACGTCACCCTGATCTTCTCGCTCGAGCGTTACCGCGCCGTCATCGACGCCTACCTCGGTGGCCTCGAGAAGGCCAAGGCCGCCGGCCACGACCTCTCGAAGATCCACTCGGTCGCGTCGTTCTTTGTCTCGCGCGTCGACTCCGAGATCGACAAGCGTCTCGACGCCGTCGGCTCCGACGAGGCGACCGCCCTCAAGTCGAAGGCCGGCATCGCCAACGCGCAGCTCGCCTACCAGGTCTGGACCGAGGCGTTCTCGACCGAGCGCGCCCTGGGCCTGCTCGAGTCCGGCGCCAACACGCAGCGTCCGCTCTGGGCCTCGACCGGTGTCAAGGACCCGTCGCTGCCCGACACGCTCTACGTGACCGAGCTCGCCGCCCCGAACACCGTCAACACCATGCCGGGCAAGACCCTCGAGGCGACGTTCGACCACGGTGAGGTCCACGGCGACGCCATCGCCGGCACCTTCGACGACGCGAACCGGGTCATGGACCAGCTCGCCGCCGTCGGCATCGACTACGACGACGTCGTCGCGCTCCTCGAGAAGGAGGCCGTCGAGAAGTTCAACGTCTCGTGGGGCGAGCTCGTCGACACGGTGAAGACCGCGCTCGAGAACGCCAAGTAGGAGTGACCGTCTCCATCGCCGCCAGCGGTGACGCGGCGCGGGCCATCGACACGGTGGTCCCGCGCCTCGTCACCGACCTGGTGGCGTCCGGGATCACCGCCCAGGACGCCGCCCTCTGGGGTCCCGACGCGGAGGCCGAGGCGTCGAAGCGTCTCGGCTGGGTGGAGGCTGTCTCCGTCTCCCGTCCGCTCGTCGCCGAGGTCGTCGCCCTCCGCGAGCAGCTGCTCGAGCAGGGCGTCGACCGGGTCGTCCTCGCGGGCATGGGCGGCTCGTCGCTCGCGCCGGAGGTCATCACCCGCACCGCGGGCGTGCCGCTCGTCGTGCTCGACTCGACGGCGCCCGGCCAGGTCCGCGCCGCGCTGACGGACCTCGAGCGCACCGTGCTCGTGGTGTCGTCGAAGTCCGGCTCCACGGTCGAGACCGACTCGCAGCGACGGGCCTTCGAGCAGGCGTTCCAGGACGCCGGCATCGACCCAACGGGGCGCATCGTCGTCGTCACCGACCCGGGCTCGGCGCTCGAGTCGGCCGCGCACGACGCCGGGTACCGCGTCTTCACCGCCGACCCCACCGTCGGCGGTCGCTACTCGGCGCTGACGGCCTTCGGGCTCGTCCCGTCCGGGCTGGCCGGTGCCGACGTCGCGGAGCTCCTCGACGAGGCCGACGCCATCTCGGTGCTCCTCGCCGTGGACACCGACGAGAACCCCGGGCTCGTGCTCGGTGCCGCCCTGGGCGGCACCGCTCCCCTGCGCGACAAGATCGGCATCGTCGCGGACGGCACGCACATCCTCGGCTTCGGCGACTGGGTCGAACAGCTCATCGCCGAGTCGACGGGCAAGGACGGCAGGGGCCTGCTACCGGTCGTCCTCGACGTCGACTCCCCCGAGGTCAGCGCCGGCCTGCCGGACCTGCAGGTCGTGCGGCTCGTGGGCTCCCGTGAGGACGAGCGGCACGTCGCCGCCGGCGAACTCGAGATCACCGGCACCCTCGGCGGTCAGTTCCTGGTCTGGGAGTACGCCGTCGCGGTCGCCGGACGGCTGCTCGGCATCAACCCGTTCGACCAGCCCGACGTCGAGGCCGCCAAGGTCGCCGCGCGGGCGCTGCTCGACGGCGAGGCGTCGGCCGACACGGCCGTCGCCTTCGAGGACGACGGCATCGCCGTCGCCGCCACGGGTGGACTCGATGCCGGTGCCACCCTCACCCAGGCCGTGGCGGGCCTCCTGGCCGGTCTCGACGACGACGGGTACGTCGCCGTCCACGCCTACGTGGACCGCGCCGCCGGTCACGACCTGGAGGCCCTCCGCGACCTCCTGGCGACGCGCACCGGCCGCCCCGTGACCTTCGGGTACGGGCCGCGGTTCCTGCACTCCACGGGCCAGTACCACAAGGGCGGCCCCGCGAACGGCGTCTTCCTGCAGATCGTCTCCGACGAGCAGGACGACCTCGCCGTCCCCGGTCGCCCGTTCACGTTCGGCCAGCTCATCCGAGCCCAGGCCGCCGGCGACGCGAGTGTCCTCGCGGCGCACGGCCGTCCGGTGCTGACGCTGTCGACCCGGGACCTCCCGGCGGCGACGGCGGTCATCACGGCCGCACTCACCACCTGATCAAAGGAGTTCACCGACATGTCACCGGTGGCGATCACCCCGGAGCACAACCCGCTCCGGTTGCCCACGGACCGTCGACTGAACCGGATCGCGGGTCCCAGCACCCTCATCATCTTCGGAGTCACGGGAGACCTCTCGCGCAAGAAGCTGATGCCCGCGGTCTACGACCTCGCGAACCGGGGGCTCCTGCCCCCGGGCTTCGCGCTGGTCGGGTTCGCTCGGCGTGACTGGGAGGACCAGGACTTCTCCCAGCTCGTCCACGACGCCGTCAAGGAGCACTCGCGGACCCCGTTCGACGAGGACGTCTGGCGTCAGCTCGAACAGGGCATCCGCTTCGTCCAGGGGTCGTTCGACGACCCGGAGGCGTTCCGGCTCCTCAAGGAGACCGTCGACACGCTGGACGCCGAGCGCGGGACGCTCGGCAACCACGCGTTCTACCTCTCCATCCCGCCCAAGATGTTCCCGGTCGTCACCGAGCAGCTGAAGCTGTCCGGCCTGACCGAGAAGCGCGACGGTTCCTGGAGCCGTGTCGTGGTCGAGAAGCCGTTCGGCTCCGACCTGCGCACGGCGCGCGAGCTGAACGCGATCGTCGAGAGCGTCTTCGCGCCCGACGACGTCTTCCGCATCGACCACTACCTCGGCAAGGAGACCGTCCAGAACCTCCTGACGCTCCGGTTCGCCAACCAGATGTACGAACCCATCTGGAACTCGAACTACGTCGACCACGTGCAGATCACGATGGCCGAGGACATCGGCGTCGCAGGTCGTGCCGCCTACTACGACGGCATCGGCGCGGCGCGGGACGTCATCCAGAACCACCTGCTGCAGCTCCTCGCCCTCACCGCGATGGAGGAGCCCGTCTCGTTCAAGGCCGGACACCTCCGCGCCGAGAAGGAGAAGGTGCTCTCCGCCGTCCGGCTGCCCGAGGACCTGTCGACGGCGACGAGCCGCGGGCAGTACGCCGGCGGCTGGCAGGGCGGCGAGAAGGTGCTCGGGTTCCTCGAGGAAGCGGGCATGAACCCCGAGTCCACGACCGAGACCTTCGCGGCCATCCGGCTCGACATCGCGACCCGCCGCTGGCAGGGCGTGCCGTTCTACCTGCGCGCCGGCAAGCGTCTCGGTCGTCGGGTGACCGAGATCGCCATCGTGTTCAAGCGCGTCCCTGAGGACGTCTTCGGCATCGAGCAGTCGCCGCTGGGGCAGAACGCCCTCGTGATCCGCGTCCAGCCCGACGAGGGCGTCACGCTCCGCTTCGGCTCGAAGGTCCCCGGCGTCGGGACGCAGGTCCGCGACGTCACGATGGACTTCGGCTACGGCCATGCGTTCACCGAGGCCTCGCCCGAGGCCTACGAACGGCTCATCCTCGACGTGCTCCTCGGTGACCCGCCGCTGTTCCCGCGGCACCAGGAGGTCGAGCTGTCCTGGAAGATCCTCGACCCGATCGAGGAGTTCTGGCGGACACAGGGCCAGCCCGAACAGTACCGTCCCGGCACGTGGGGCCCGGCTTCGGCCGACGAGCTCCTCGCGCGCGACGGTCGGACCTGGAGGCGTCCATGAAGATCGACCTGCCGAACACCACGGTCTCGAAGATCCAGAAGACCCTGGTGCACATCCGCGAGGAGGGCGGCGCCGTCGCTCTCGGCCGCGTGCTGACCCTCATCGTGTCGACCGCCCTCGGCCGCGAGGAGGAGGCGATCGAGGCCGCCAACCAGGCGTCCCGCGAGCACCCGATGCGCGTCGTGATCGTCTCGAAGAACGAGGGCGACGTCGGCTCCCCCGGGCGCCTCGACGCGCAGATCCGTGTCGGCAGCGACGCGGGCGCCAGCGAGGTCATCGTCCTCCGGGCCTACGGCGAGACCGGCTCGGACGAGGAGAGCCTGGTCACCGGCCTGCTCCTGCCCGACGCGCCGGTCGTGGCCTGGTGGCCGGAAGCCGCACCCGAGAAGCCGTCGGCGTCGCCGCTCGGCCGGATCGCCCAGCGACGGATCACCGACGCGGCCGCGCAGAAGGACCCGAACGCCGCGATCGCCGCGTTGGCCGACTCGTACGCCCCGGGTGACACCGACTTCGCGTGGACCCGTCTGACCCTCTGGCGGAACCAGCTCGCGGCGGCGCTCGACCAGCCGCCGTTCGAGCCGATCACCGCGGTGGAGGTCTCCGGCGCGTTCGACAGCCCGTCGACGGTGCTGCTCGCCGCCTGGCTCGGTCTGCAGCTGCAGGTGCCCGTCGAAGTCACCACCTCGCCGCGGGCGACCGGGTCGAGCGGCATCCACGGCGTCACGCTCGTGCGTGAGTCGGGCAGCATCGAACTCGAGCGGTCCCTGGTCGACGTCGCGACGCTGTCGATGCCCGGCCAGCCGACGCACGACCTGTCCCTGCCGCGCCGCAACCTGCGCGACTGCCTGGCCGAGGAACTCCGTAGACTCGACCCGGACGTCCTCTTCGGAGACGTCGTCAAGCACGGGGTCGCGAAGATCCGCGAAGGCATCGCGGGCTGAGCGCCTCCACGGTCCGACCGTCCGTCCCCCCTCGTCCTGCTCCGGCGGGCCGCGTGGGCCGGACGGCCGGCCGGACCGACCGCGGTCACACCGGTGACCGCATCACGAACACGGGAGTCACGTGACCAACGAACGGCGGGTGCTGGTGCACCCCGACAAGCAGGCCCTCGGCGCCTCCGTCGCCGCACGCTTCATCACGAAGATCATCGACGTCGTCGACGAGCAGGGGCGCGCGGACATCGCGATCAGCGGCGGCTCCGTCTCCACCCTCGTCCTCGCGGCGATCGGGCAGTCGCAGGCGCAGGAGAGCGTCGACTGGTCGAAGGTGCACGTGTGGTGGGTCGACGAGCGCTGGGTCCCCGAAGGTGACGCCGACCGGAACATCACCGGGACGCAGACCGACTTCCTCGAGCACGTGGCCATCCCCGCCGAGAACGTGCACCCGATGGCGCCGTCCGACGCCGGGCTCACCATCGACGAGGCAGCCACGCAGTACGAGCGCGAGTTGCACGACGCGGCGCCCGACTCCGCCGACGCACCCCGTTTCGACATCACGCTCCTCGGAGTCGGGCCCGACGGCCACACGGCGTCGCTGTTCCCGGAGTTCCCGCAGCTGCGCATCACCGACCGCATGGTCGTGTCGGTCGACGACTCCCCCAAGCCGCCGGCGCAGCGACTGACGCTCACCTACCCGGTGATCAACGCGTCGCAGCGAGTCTGGGTCATCCTGTCCGGTGCCGAGAAGGCGTCCGTGCTCGGGCTCGCCCTCGCCGGCGCCTCGGTGGACGAGGTCCCGGTCGGCGGCGTGCAGGGCCGCAAGCGCACGGTCTTCTTCGTCGACCAGGTCGCCGCTCGCGACGTCCCGGAGAACCTCATCGCGTCGACGTACTGACGCACGGGTCGCCTGCGGGTGACTGCACGGACGGGAGGCCCGGTACCAGCTGGTACCGGGCCTCCCGTCCGTCGTCGGGCTGTGTCCGGCGAGCGGCGCCGACCACGGGCCGCTCCCCGGTCGCGGGCCGTGCCCGGTCGCGGGCCGCCGGCCCGGTCGCGGGCCGCCGGCCCGGCCCGCGGTCGGCCGAGGTCGCACGAAGTGCCGCCTCCTGCGCCCCCGGGCGGCAGCCCGTGCGACCTCGGCGGAACGACGGCGGCACGTCGTGCGACCCCTCGGGCCCGCCGCCCGGCCCGCGGTCGGCCGAGGTCGCACGAAGTGCCGCCTCACGCGCCCGCGGACGGCACTCCGTGCGACCTCGACGGAACGACGACGGCGCGTCGTGCGACCCCGCAGGCCGCGAGGAGGCCACCGGGCGCGCGACGCCGCGCCGCGCTGACGGCTCGGCTGATCCGCCGACGACGAAGGCCCCCGCTCCTGATGGAGCGGGGGCCTTCGGACGTCTGACCGCTACTTGGCGGCCGTGCCGCGACGCTGGCGGAGCTGCTGCAGCGCGTCCTCGAGGAGCTGCGCGGCTTCTTCCTCCGTGCGACGCTCCTTCACGTAGGCGAGGTGCGTCTTGTAGGGCTCGGTCTTCGCGACCTGCGGCGGGTTCTCCTTGTCGCGCCCGGCCGGGAGCCCGGTGGACGGCGAGTCGACCGTCTCGGGGATCTCCTCGTCGGGGAGGTTCGCGGCGAAGTACCGGACCACCTCGTTGCCCATCGCGTCCCAGTACGAGATCGCCACGCGCTCGGCCTGGACGCCACGGTCCTGTTCGCCCATCGGGCCGGCGCCGACGCGCGACCCGCGGATTGCGCTTCCTCCGGATGCCATGTCAGCTCCCTGCCGTGAACTTGTTGATGAGACCGAGCACGATGATGCTCGAGATCCAGAGGAGCCCGAGGATCACGGTGATGCGGTTCAGGTTGCGCTCGGCGACGCCAGATGCCCCGAGGTTGCTCGTCACACCACCGCCGAACATGTCGGAGAGGCCGCCACCGCGACCCTTGTGCAGGAGGATGAGGAGCGTGAGCAGGAGGCTCGTGATCGCGAGCAGGACCTGCAGCACGACGGAGAGTATCGCCACGACGTACCTTTCGTGTGTCAGTCAGCCATCCGAGTATACCGGTCGCGCGGAGGGCGCTCGGGACCCGGGTGGGGCGTGGTGTGCCCGGGGCGCGGCCCGGGCCACACGGCACGAGGCGCGACGGGCAGGACCCGTCGCGCCTCGTCCGGTGCTGGTCTAGAGACCGACGTGCTGTTGGAAGCGCGCGATGGCGGCGAACTCCTGGACGTCCAGCGAGGCGCCACCGACGAGCGCGCCGTCGATGTCGGGCTCACGGAGGAACCCGGCGATGTTGCCGGACTTCACGGAGCCGCCGTAGAGCACCCGCGTGTCCGCCGCGGCCTGGTCGCCCCAGGCGGCCGCGATGCCTCGACGGAGCGCTGCGCAGTCCTCCTGCGCCTGCTCCGCCGTGGCGGCCTGCCCGGAGCCGATCGCCCAGACGGGCTCGTACGCGACGACGATCTCCGCCGGGGAGACGGCGCCGAGGACGACCTGGAGCTGCTCGACCGGGACGACGCCCGCGCCACGCTGCTCTCGCTGCTCGCCGGTCTCGCCGACGCACACCACCGGGACGAGCCCGTGCTTGACGGCCGCTGCCGTCTTCGCGGCGACGACCTCGTCGGTCTCACCGTGCATGGTGCGTCGCTCTGAGTGACCGACGATGACGTACTTCGCGTCGAGCGCGGCGAGGAACGCCCCCGAGACGTCCCCGGTGTAGGCACCGGAGTCGTACTGGGACAGGTCCTGCGCGCCGAACGCGATCGGGAGCTTGTCGGCCGAGATGAGCGTCTGGACACTGCGGAGGTCGGTGAAGGGCGGGAACACCGCGACCTCGACGTCCGCGTGGTCGTGCCGTGCGTCCTTCAGGGTCCAGGCGAGTTTCTGCACGGTCGCGATTGCCTGGAGGTGGTCCAGGTTCATCTTCCAGTTGCCGGCGATGAACGGTGTGCGGGTCATGCGCTCCACCCCAGTGCTTCGAGGCCGGGCAGCGACTTCCCCTCGAGGAACTCGAGCGACGCGCCGCCACCCGTCGAGATGTGGCCGAACTGGTCGTCGGCGAACCCGAGCGAACGGACCGCGGCGGCGGAGTCGCCACCGCCGACGACGCCGAGGCCGTCGACCTCGGTCAGCGCCTTGGCGACGGTCTTCGTGCCGGCGGCGAAGGCCGGGAACTCGAACACGCCCATCGGGCCGTTCCAGAACACCGTCTTCGACGACGAGACCGCTGCGGCGAACCGCTCGGCCGTCTCCGGGCCGATGTCGAGGCCGATGCCGTCCGCGCCGAACGAGGACGACTCGATGGCGTCCGCTGCGACGGTCTCGTGCTCGGCGTCCGCGGCGAACCCGGAGGCCACCACGACGTCGGTCGGCAGGTCGATCGTCACGCCGAGCTCGGTTGCGCGGGACAGGTACTCGCGGACCGTGTCGAGCTGGTCCTGCTCGAGCAGCGACTTCGCGACCCCGTGGCCCTGGGCCGCGAGGAACGTGAAGAGCATGCCGCCGCCGATGCAGAGCGTGTCGACGCGGGGCAGGAGGTGGTCGATGACCCCGAGTTTGTCGCTGACCTTGGACCCGCCGAGGACGACCGTGTACGGCCGTTCCGGGTCCTTCGTCAGTCGCTCGAGGACGGCGAGCTCCTGCTCGATGAGCTGACCGGCCGCGCTGGGCAGCGCCGCCGCGAGCTCGTAGACCGAGGCCTGCTTGCGGTGGACGACACCGAAGCCGTCGGAGACGAAGGCGTCCCCGAGGGCGGCGATGCGCTCCGCGAAGGCACTGCGTTCGGCGGCGTCCTTCGAGGTCTCCTCCGGGTTGAACCGGAGGTTCTCGAGCAGCAGGACGTCACCGTCCTCGAGGGCCTCGGCAGCCGCGGTCGCTTCGTCGCCGACGGTCTCGCCGACGAAGGTGACCGGCTTGGCCAGCAGTTCGGACAGCCGCTGGGCGACCGGCGCGAGCGAGTACTCGGGTGCCGGGGAGCCGTCGGGCCGACCGAGGTGCGACACGACGATCACGCGCGCGCCGGCGGTGATCAGCGTGTTCAGCGTGGTGAGCGACGCCCGCACGCGGCCGTCGTCCGTGATCGTGCCGTCCCGCAGGGGGACGTTCAGGTCACAACGGACGACGACGCGCTTGCCGGCGAGGTCGCCGAGGTCCTCGAGGGTGCGGAGAGCCATCAGGTCAGAGCTTCTCGCCCACGAACTCGGTCAGGTCGACCAGGCGGTTCGAGTAGCCCCACTCGTTGTCGTACCACGAGGTGATCTTGACGAGGTTGCCCATGACCTTGGTCAGGCCGGAGTCGTAGATCGAGGAGTGCGGGTCCGTGGTGATGTCGGTCGACACCAGCGGGTCCTCGCTGTAGAGCAGGATGCCCTTGAGCGGGCCCTCGGCCGCGGCCTTGTAGACGGCGTTGATCTCGTCGACCGTGACGTCCGCCTTGGTCTCGAGCGTGAGGTCCGTGATCGAGCCGGTCGGGACCGGGACGCGGAGGGCGAAGCCGTCGAGCTTGCCGGCCAGCTCCGGGAGGACCAGGCCGATGGCCTTCGCCGCACCGGTCGAGGTCGGGACGATGTTCAGGGCAGCGGCGCGGGCGCGACGCGGGTCCTTGTGCGGGCCGTCCTGCAGGTTCTGGTCGGCGGTGTAGGCGTGGACCGTGGTCATGAGGCCACGCTCGATGCCGAACGCGTCGTGGAACACCTTGGCGAGCGGCGCGAGGCTGTTCGTGGTGCACGAGGCGTTGGAGATGATGTGGTGGTTCGCCGCGTCGTAGGTGTCCTCGTTCACGCCGAGGACGATCGTGACGTCGTCACCGGTCGCCGGCGCGGAGATGATGACCTTCTTGGCGCCAGCGTCGATGTGCTTCTGCGCATCGGCTGCCTTGGTGAAGAAGCCGGTCGACTCGATGACGATGTCGACGCCCAGCTCGCCCCAGGGGAGGTTGGCGGGGTCGCGCTCGGCGAGGACCTTGATGGCCTTGCCGTCGACGACGATGTTGTCGCCGTCGAGTTCGACGGAGACGCCGAGCTTGCCGGTGATCGAGTCGTACTTGAGCAGGTTCGCGAGTGCGGCGTTGTCGGTGAGGTCGTTCACCGCCACGATCTCGAGGTCGCTGCCCTTGGCCAGAGCGGCGCGGAAGAAGTTACGGCCGATCCGGCCGAAGCCGTTGATACCGATCTTGACGGTCAATGGATCTCCTGTTGAGTGTGGAGCGCCTCGGGAGCGCTGCTTTTCGGAGTGTGGAGGTGTCGTACGGGACGACGGCCGACCCACGTGTGGTGGACGATGTGCCCGTGACGTCGCCGCCTCGACCCTAGCAGTCGGACCCCCTCGGACCACCTGGATGACGACGGCCCGTGTGGGTCGTGCGCGGTGGTCGAGGGGGTCCGGTGGTCGAGCGGCTCCGACAGCCGGGGTCCGGCTGTCGCCGGGGTACGCCGGCCGGGGTCCGGCCGGGCGGGGTCAGGCCGGGCGGGGTCAGGCGCCTTCGAGCTCCTCGGGGACGCTCGCCTCGGTGCCCGGGATGCCCAGGTCGGTCGCGCGCTTGTCGGCCATGGCGAGGAGGCGGCGGATGCGCCCCGCGATCGCGTCCTTCGTCATGGGCGGGTCGGCGTGCTGGCCGAGCTCGTCGAGCGAGGCGTCACGGTGCTCGAGGCGCAGGGCCCCGGCGTACTGCAGGTGGTCCGGCACCTCGTCGCCGAGGATCTCGAGCGCACGCTCGACCCGGGCGCAAGCGGCGACGGCGGCCTGCGCGGAGCGACGGAGGTTGGCGTCGTCGAAGTTCACCAGGCGGTTGGCGGTGGCGCGCACCTCGCGGCGCTGGCGCATCTCCTCCCAGTCGGCCGTCGTGCGGGCGGCGCCCATCGCGGTCAGCATCTGCCCGATGGCCTCGCCGTCGCGGATGACGACGCGGTGCACGCCGCGGACCTCGCGGCCCTTCGCGGCGATCCCGAGACGGGAGGCGGCCCCGACGAGTGCCATGGCGGCCTCGTTGCCCGGGCAGGTGACCTCGAGCGCGGCGGCACGGCCCGGGTCGGTCAGCGTGCCGGAGGCGAGGAAGGCACCGCGCCAGATGGCGGCCAGGTCCTCGCGCGTGCCGGTGGTCAGGCGGTTCGGCAGGCCGCGCACGGGGCGACGTCGGGCGTCCATGAGCCCGGTCTGCCGCGCCAGCGTCTCGCCGGCCTCGAGCACGCGGACGAGGTAGCGGGTCCCCCGGCGGGAGGACGCGGTCGACCCGACGGACGCCTCGCTCCGCACGCCGTACAGCTCGGCGAGGTCCTTGCGGACGCGGTGCACGATGATCCGCGTGTCGAGTTCGACCTCGACGGCGATCCGGCCGGAGATGACGTGCAGGCCCCCCGCGAACCGGAGCACGGTCGCGAGTTCGGCAGCGCGGACCGTGTTCCGGTTGACGACCACCCTGGCCAGTTCGTCCTTCACCTCGGCAGTCAACGGCACGGCATCATTCCTTACGTTCTTCGGGGTGGGGTTCTGCGGTCCCGGGGCGCACGCGTGTGGGGCGGCCGGTGGGACGGTCACTCCCGGCCGAGATCTCGGTTCTTCACACGCACGGCGACGTTGGGCATCCCGCGGAGGAGGCTCGCCAGCTCGGCGACGATGGCGACCGAACGGTGCTTGCCGCCGGTACAGCCGATGGCGATCGTAGCGTGTCTTTTGTTCTCCCGCTGGTACCCCTCGAACACCGGCTCGAGGACGGAGGCGTACCGGTCCACGAACTGACGCGCTCCGGACTGCTGCAGGACGTAGTCGGAGACGGGCTCGTCGAGCCCCGTGTGCGGCCGGAGTTCGGGCACCCAGTAGGGGTTCGGGATGAAGCGCACGTCGGCCACCATGTCCGCGTCCGCCGGCAGTCCGTACTTGAACCCGAAGCTCATCAGCGTGACCTGCACGCCGACGAACCGGTCCTCGGCGAACTTCTCGGTCACGGCGTTCGCGAGTTGGTGGATGTTCAGGTCGGAGGTGTCGATGATCATGTCGGACGCCTCGCGCAGCCCGAGCAGCCGAGTGCGCTCCCGGGCGATCCCGTCGAGCAGCGTGTCCTCGCCCTGCAGCGGGTGCGGGCGACGCACCTGCTCGAAACGGCGGACGAGCACCTGGTCGGTGGCCTCGAGGAAGAGCACCCGCACGCGGGCACTCGTGCTCTCGCGGAGCTGCTGCACGGCGTGCTCGGGGTCGGTGAAGAAGCGCCCGCCCCGGACGTCGACGACGGTAGCGATCTTCGGGATCGACTCCCCTGCGCGGTCGGCGAGATCGGTCAGCGGACCGAGCATCTGGGTCGGCAGGTTGTCGACCACGTACCACCCGAGGTCCTCGAGCGCCTTCCCCACGGTCGACCGGCCGGCGCCGGACATGCCCGTCACGATGAGGACGTCGTGCTGCTGCTGCGAGGTGGTGTCGGTCATCTGCGAAGGAGCTCCGTCGTGGTGGGGCCGGGCGGGTCGCCCGGCCGGTTCGAGCGCGGATGGGGCCGGCACACGGTCCGGTCGGGCTCGCGCCGCCGGTCCGCGACCAGGCTATCGTCCGACCGGGAGGCCCGTGGGGCCGTCATGCGGGCAGGTGCGGCCCGTCGGGGGTCGCCTGCGGGACGCGCACCGGGCCTCCCGTCCGTCGGTCGCCGTCACTGCCGTCCCCGACCGACGGTGCGGACGCACCGGGCGAGCCGAAGCGCGCGCCCGTCGGGACACCGTCACCGTCGGGACCGACGCCACCCGCGGGGCTGGCGGGGCCGGCCGCACTGGCGGGGCTGGCTGCACTGGCGGGGCTGGCTGCACTGGCGGGGCTGGCGACGCTGTCCGTCTCCGGGGCGTCGGCGGGGACCGTCGTCAGCTTCCGGACGACCGCCGCCGCCGTCGCGGGCCCGACGCCCGGGACCTCGGCGACCTCCTCCGCGGTGGCCTGGCGCAGGCGCGCGACCGACCCGAAGTGCTTGAGCAGTGCTGCCACGCGGTTCGGACCGAGCCCCGGGATCTCGGACAGCTGCGAGCGGACGTCCCGCTTGCGGCGCGTGCGCTGGTGGGTGATGGCGAAGCGGTGTGCCTCGTCACGGAGGCGCTGGATGAGGAACAGCGCCTCGGAGTTGCGCGGCAGGATCACCGGGAAGTCGTCGTCCGGCAGCCAGAGCTCCTCCAGCCGCTTCGCGATGCCGACGAGGGCGATGTTACGGACTCCGGCCTCGTCGAGTGCTCGCTTCGCCGCCGCGACCTGCGGTTGCCCACCGTCGACGACGAGGAGCTGCGGGCGGTACGCGAAGCGCTTCGTGGGCTTCGACCCCTCGACCACGTCGTCGCCCGTGACGTCGGGCACGTCCGGGACCGCCGCGTCCTCGTCCAGCCGGGCCAGGCGCCGGGTGAGCACCTGGTACATACTGTCGGTGTCGTCGGTGGTCTCGGCGATCGTGTAGCGACGGTACTGGTCCTTGCGCGGCAGGCCGTCCTCGAAGACGACCATCGACGCCACGACGTTCGTGCCCTGCAGGTGCGAGATGTCGTAGCACTCCATCCGGAGCGGCGCCTCGGTCATGCCGAGCGCTTCCTGGATGTCCGCGAGGGCGGCGGCGCGCGTGGTGTAGTCGGCCGAGCGCTTCGTCTTGTAGAGCATGAGCGCCTGCTGGGCGTTCTGCGAGGCGGTCCGGGCGAGACCGGCGCGGTCGCCGCGCTGGGCGGTGCTGAGCTTCGTGCCGCGGCCACCCCGGCGGTCGCTGAGCCACTGCTGGAGCGCCTCGGCGTCGTCCGGCAGCGCCGGCACGACGACCTCGCGGGGCGGCCCGTCGTTCGCCACACCGGGCGTCGGGTCGGCACTCGCCGAGGTGACGAGCTCCCCGTCGGCGTAGACGCCCTGCACGATCTGCTCGACGAGCTCGCCCGTGCTGATGTCGAGCTCCTTGTCGACGACCCAGCCGCGGACACCGCGGATGCGGCCGCCACGGACCGAGAAGAGCTGCACGGCGGCGGCGAGCTCGTCCTCGGCGATGCCGAACAGGTCGAGGTCGACCGAGTCCTTGAGCACGACGGCGGACTTCTCGAGCACGGCCTCCAGCGCCTCGACCTGGTCGCGGAACCGAGCGGCCTGCTCGTACTCCATCGCGTCGGCGGAGGCCGCCATCCGCTGCCGGAGGCGCGTGATCACCCGGCGGTCGTAGCTGCCCATGAACCGGACGAACTCCTCGACGAGCGCACGGTGCTCCTCGATCGTCACGCGCTGCGAGCACGGACCGCCGCACTTGCCGATCTGGCCCGGGAAGCAGGGCTTGCCCGTCTGCATGGCGCGCTTGTACGACGACTCGGAACACGTCCGGATCGGGAAGACCTTGATCATCAGGTCGATGGTGTCGTGCACCGCCCAGATCTTCGGGTACGGCCCGAAGTACTTCGCGCCCTTGATCTTCCGGTTGCGGGTCACCATCACCCGCGGCGCCTCGTCGGCCATCGTGATCGCCATGTACGGGTACGACTTGTCGTCCCGGAACTTGACGTTGAAGGGCGGGTCGAACTCCTTGATCCAGGTGTACTCGAGCTGCAGCGCCTCGAT
Organism: Curtobacterium sp. L6-1; assembly: GCF_018885305.1. Classification (NCBI taxonomy): domain Bacteria; kingdom Bacillati; phylum Actinomycetota; class Actinomycetes; order Micrococcales; family Microbacteriaceae; genus Curtobacterium; species Curtobacterium aetherium. Next base: position 1,034,423 of record NZ_CP076544.1, on the reverse strand, counting down.
CTCGGAGCCGACCGTGGTCCACTCGACGCTCCTCGCGGTGAGCACCATGCGGCGGGTGCGCTCGTGCAGCGTCGGCAGCGGCGCGAAGTAGTTGCTCAGTCGCGCGCGGAGGTTCTTCGCCTTGCCGACGTAGAGCACCCGGCCGGTTCCGTCGCGCCAGCGGTAGACGCCCGGGTCGGTCGGGATCTCCCCCGCCTTGGGGCGCCAGGGGACGGTGTCTGCCACCTAGCGAGCACCTGCCTTCTCTGCACCTGCCCGGCGTGCGCCCACCGACCGCTCCTTGCCGACCCGGGCGTCCTGCGCGTCGAGGATCTCGCGCAGGAAGACACCGGTGTGGCTCTCCGGGACGTCGGCGACGTGCTCCGGGGTGCCCGTCGCGAGGACCGTGCCACCGCCCGAACCACCCTCGGGGCCCATGTCGATGAGCCAATCCGCCGACTTGATGACGTCGAGGTTGTGCTCGATCGTGATGACGGTGTTGCCCTTGTCGACCAGGCTCTGCAGGACGAGGAGGAGCTTGCGCACGTCCTCGAAGTGCAGACCCGTCGTCGGCTCGTCGAGCACGTACACGGTGCGGCCGTTCGACCGGCGCTGGAGCTCGGTCGCGAGCTTGACGCGCTGCGCCTCGCCACCGGACAGGGTCGTCGCGCTCTGACCGAGCCGGACGTAGCCGAGCCCGACGTCGACGAGGGTCTGCATGTACCGGTGGATCGCGGAGATCGGCTCGAAGAACTCGGCCGCCTCGCTGATGGGCATGTCCAGGACCTCGGAGATGCTCTTGCCCTTGTAGTGCACCTGCAGCGTCTCGCGGTTGTAGCGAGCACCCCCGCAGACCTCGCACGCGACGTAGACGTCGGGCAGGAAGTTCATCTCGATCTTGATCGTGCCGTCACCGGAGCAGTTCTCGCAGCGGCCCCCCTTGACGTTGAAGCTGAAGCGTCCGGGCTGGTAGCCGCGGGTCTTCGCCTCCTGCGTCTCGGCGAACAGCTGGCGGATCCGGTCGAAGACGCCCGTGTACGTGGCCGGGTTCGAGCGCGGGGTGCGCCCGATCGGGGCCTGGTCGACGTGCACGACCTTGTCGAGCTGGTCGAGGCCCTTCACCCGGGTGTGCTTGCCCGCGATGTGCCGGGCACCGTTGAGCTGGTTGGCGAGCACCTTGTACAGGATGTCGTTGACCAGGGTCGACTTGCCGGAGCCGCTCACCCCGGTGACCGCGGTGAAGACGCCCAGCGGGAAGTCGACGTCCACGTCCTTGAGGTTGTTCGCCCGGGCACCCTGCACGGTGATGACGCGCTTGCGGTTGACCTTCCGGCGCTCGGCCGGCATCTCGATCGCCCGCCGCCCGGCCAGGTAGTCGCCCGTGATCGACTCGCGGTTCTCGATCATGTCGGCGTAGGAGCCCGAGTGGACGACGTTGCCGCCGTTGACGCCCGCGCCCGGTCCGATGTCGACGACCCAGTCCGCGGTCCGGATGGTGTCCTCGTCGTGCTCGACCACGATGAGCGTGTTGCCGAGGTCCTTCAGCTTGACCAGGGTGTCGATGAGACGACGGTTGTCGCGCTGGTGCAGACCGATGCTCGGCTCGTCGAGGACGTAGAGCACACCCGTGAGCCCCGAGCCGATCTGCGTGGCGAGCCGGATGCGCTGCGCTTCGCCACCGGAGAGCCCGCCCGCCCCGCGCGCGAGGGTGAGGTAGTTGAGGCCCACCTCGAGCAGGAACTCGAGTCGTGCCCGGATCTCGCGCAGGACCGCTGCCGCGATGTGCGCCTCACGCGTGGTCAGGGTGATCTCGTTCATGAAGCCGTAGGCGTCGTCGAGCGCCATGTCCGTGACGTCGGCGATGCTGCGGCCGTCGACCGTCACGGCGAGGACCTCGGGCTTGAGGCGGGTGCCGTCACAGACCGGGCAGGGCACCTCGCGCAGGTAGCCCTGGAAGCGCTGGCGCTGCGAGTCGGTCTCGGCCTCGGCGAACTTCCGCTCGATGTAGGGCATGACGCCCTCGAACCCGCTCGTGTAGCGCATCTCACGGCCGAACCGGTTCTTCCACGAGACCGAGACCTCGAAGTCCTTGCCGGTCAGGATCGCCGCCTGCACGGACGACGGCAGCTGGTTCCACGGGGTGTCGAGCCGGAAGCCGAGCTCCTTGCCGAGACCGGCGAGCAGCTTCTCGAAGTACGAGTACAGGCCGCTCGTCCCGGTCCAGGGCAGCAGCACACCGTCGGCGAGGGATGCCTCCGGGTCGCCGAGCACCAGGTCCGGGTCCACCGACATGCGCGTGCCGAGGCCCGAGCACTCCGGGCAGGCACCGAACGGCGCGTTGAACGAGAACGTCCGCGGCTCGATCTCGGTGAGCGCCAGCGGGTGGTTGTTCGGGCAGGAGAGGTTCTCGGAGTAGAGCCGGACCGCGCCGGGGCCCTCGTGGTCGACGAGGTCGATCGCCACCGTGCCGTTGGTCAGGCGGAGCGCCGTCTCGAGCGAGTCGGTCAGCCGTCCGAGGATGTCGTCCCCGGCGACGAGGCGGTCGACGATGACCGAGATGTCGTGCTTGACCTGCTTCTTGAGCGTCGGCGGGTTGCTGAGCTGGACGCGCTCCCCGTCGACGATCGCACGCGCGTACCCGGACGCCGCGAGCTCCTGGAAGAGGTCGACGAACTCGCCCTTCTTCTTCGAGACGATGGGCGCGAGGACCTGGAAGCGGGTGCCGGACTCCTGCGTCATGAGCTGGTCGGCGATCTGCTGCACGCTCTGCTTGCTGATGACCTCGCCGCAGACGGGGCAGTGCGGGATGCCGATGCGCGCCCAGAGCAGACGCATGTAGTCGTAGACCTCGGTGATCGTGCCCACGGTCGACCGCGGGTTGCGGTTCGTCGACTTCTGGTCGATCGACACGGCGGGCGACAGGCCCTCGATGAAGTCGACGTCCGGCCGGTCGACCTGTCCGAGGAACTGACGGGCGTACGCCGACAGGGACTCGACGTAGCGCCGCTGGCCCTCGGCGAAGATCGTGTCGAACGCCAGCGAGGACTTGCCGGAACCGGACAGCCCGGTGAACACGACGAGCGAGTCCCGCGGGATCTCGAGGTCGACGTCCCGGAGGTTGTGCACGCGCGCGCCACGGACGCTCAGCGTCGACGTGTCGTGTGGTGCCGTGCCGCCGGGGAAGTGCAGGTCCGAGGGCTCGTCGAAGTCGTCCGGGTCGGACATGGCGGTTCCGCGGTCAGAGGTGATGGTCATCGCAGACGATTCTACGAACCCGCTCCGACAAACGCCCGCCCCGAGGGCTCAGACGAGTGCGTCCAGAGCGAACGCGACACCGGAGGCCGCCTCGCTCGCCGCCCACAGCCGTGCCGCTTCGCCCCGGTCGTGCGCGCGGGGCTCGGCGGGGACGACGGCTGCCCCGCCGCGGAGCTGGAACCACCCGTCGGGTCCCCAGTACTCCCCCGACCGGACGTCGTCGCCGGTCGTGGCGTGCACGAGCGGGACCGCTCCGGCGTCCTTGCCCTGCGCGACCCAGCGCTGTCCGGCACCGATCCAGGCCGGCTCCTCGCGGGCGACGGTCACTTCGGGCCGGGGCGGTGTCAACGCGTCGAGGGCGAGCCCGGGGTGCGCCACGACGCTCGTGACCGCGGACCCGGCGTCGGCGAGCCGCTGGGCGAGCTCGAACCCGAACAGCATCACCGCGAGCTTGCTCCGCGCGTACTGCCGGTAGCCGTTGTACCGACCGGCACCGAGCGGGTCGCGGCGGTCCAGCGTGACCCAGCGGTGCGAGATCGAACCGAGGTGGACCACCCGTCCACCGGTCGCCTGCAGCAGCGGCAGGACCAGGCCCGTCCAGGCGAAGTGGCCGAGGTGGTTCGTGCCGGTCTGGAGCTCGTGCCCCTGGGCCGTGGACTGGCGTGCTCGGGACCCGACCACGCCGGCGTTGTTGAGGACCGCGTGCACGGGGCCGCGGTCGGCGAGCTCGGTCGCCGCGGCACGGACGGATGCGAGGTCGGCCAGGTCGAGGTGCAGGTGGTCGAGCGCTGCACCGGGGACGTGCTGCCGGATGCTCCGCTCGGCCGCTGCTGCCCGCTCCGGGTTCCGGGTCGCGAGGACGACGCGGTGCCCCGCGGCAGCCAGCTGTTCGGCGGCCTGGTACCCGAGCCCGGCGCTGGCCCCGGTCACGACGACGGTCCGCTGCCGACCGTCCGTCGCCGGTCGGTCGGCGGGCGTGGCCGCGTCAGCTGACATGGCCGGCGGCCTCCATCTGTCGCAGTGCCTTCTTGAGGTCCTGGACCTCGTCGCGGAGCCGCGCGGCGAGCTCGAACTTGAGCTCGGCCGCGGCCTGCAGCATCTGGTCGTTGAGGTCCGCGATGGTCGCCTCGAGCTGGGTCGCACCCTCGCCGGCGATGCCCTCGCGGCGCAGGGAGGGCGTCGGGGCGCGACGGCCGTCCCGGACGCCACCACCCCGGCGCTCGAGCAGTTCGCGCGTGTCGTCGCTCTCGCGGTTGAGCACCTCGGTGATGTCGGCGATCTTCTTGCGCAACGGCTGCGGGTCGATGCCGTGTTCGAGGTTGTACGCGACCTGCTTCTCGCGACGGCGGTCGGTCTCCTCGATGGCCTGCTTCATCGAGTCGGTCATCTTGTCGGCGTACATGAGCACCTGACCGGACACGTTGCGCGCGGCACGACCGATCGTCTGGATGAGCGACGTCGACGAGCGGAGGAAGCCCTCCTTGTCGGCGTCGAGGATCGCGACCAGCGAGACCTCCGGCAGGTCGAGCCCTTCACGGAGCAGGTTGATGCCGATGAGCACGTCGTACACGCCCTGGCGGAGCTCGGTCAGGAGCTCAACGCGCTTGAGGGTGTCGACGTCGGAGTGCAGGTACCGCACACGGACGCCGGCGTTCCCGAGGAAGTCCGTCAGTTCCTCGGCCATGCGCTTGGTCAGCGTGGTGACGAGGACACGCTCGTCCTTCTCGGAGCGCTGCTTGATCTCCTCGAGCAGGTCGTCGATCTGTCCGTCGCTCGGCTTGATGACGATCTCGGGGTCGACCAGACCGGTGGGGCGGATGATCTGCTCGACCACGCTGTCGGTGATGCCGAGTTCGTACTCGCCCGGTGTCGCCGAGAGGAACACCTTCTGCCCGACGCGGTCGAGGAACTCCTCCCACTTGAGCGGGCGGTTGTCCATCGCACTCGGCAGGCGGAACCCGTGCTCGACGAGCGTGCGCTTGCGCGAGGCGTCGCCTTCGTACATCGCGCCGATCTGCGGCACGGTGACGTGCGACTCGTCGATGACCACGAGGAAGTCGTCCGGGAAGTAGTCGATGAGGCAGTGCGGCGCCTCCCCCGGACCACGACCCTCCATGTGCCGGGAGTAGTTCTCGATGCCCGAGCAGAACCCGATCTGCTCCATCATCTCGATGTCGAACGTGGTGCGCATCCGCAGGCGCTGGGCCTCGAGCAGCTTCCCCTGGCCCTCGAGTTCGGCCAGGCGCTCGGCCAGTTCGTCCTTGATCGAGGTGATTGCCCGGTGCATGACGTCGGTGTCGGCGACGTAGTGCGACGCGGGGAAGATCGACACCGCGGGCAGGTCGTCGATGACGTTGCCGGTCAGCGGGTGCAGCGACGAGAGCGCTTCGATCTCGTCGCCGAACATCTCGATGCGGATGGCGTGCTCTTCGTACATCGGGATGATCTCGAGCGTGTCGCCGCGCACCCGGAAGGTGCCGCGGGCGAAGTCGACGTCGTTGCGCTGGTACTGCATGCTCACGAACTTGCGCACGAGCTGGTCGCGGGAGATCGTCTGCCCGATGTGCAGCGCCACCGAGGCGTTCATGTACTGCTCCGGCGTGCCGAGACCGTAGATGCACGACACGGTGGAAACCACGACGGTGTCACGGCGGCTGAGGAGCGAGTTGGTCGTCGAGTGCCGGAGCCGCTCGACCTCGGCGTTGACGGACGAGTCCTTCTCGATGAAGGTGTCCGTCTGCGGCACGTACGCCTCGGGCTGGTAGTAGTCGTAGTACGAGACGAAGTACTCGACCGCGTTGTTCGGCAGCAGCCCGCGGAACTCGTTGGCGAGCTGTGCCGCCAGGGTCTTGTTGTGCGCGAGCACGAGGGTCGGGCGCTGCACCTGCTCGATGAGCCACGCGGTCGTCGCGGACTTGCCCGTACCGGTGGCACCGAGCAGCACGACGTCGGTCTCACCGGCGTTGATGCGCCCGGCGAGCTCGGCGATCGCAGCGGGCTGGTCGCCGCTGGGCGAGTACTCGCTGATGACCTCGAAGGGTCGGATGGCACGCGTGGGCTCTACGGCAACTCCCATGGAGTCCACAGTAGGCGCGGCCCCTGACATCCGGCGGCCCTGCTCGCCCACGGCGTAGCGCTCCTGCAGCGCCGCGGCCGGCGCCGCCGCCCGACGGCCGGTCCCCGACAGCTGGTCCCCGACAGTGCAGCACGCAGCGCGCAACGTCACTGCGGAGGCGCGGCCACGGTCCGCAGCGTCAGCCGACCAGTCGCGCCCAGACCTCGTCCGCCGAGCGGAGCGTGTCCTCCACCGTGCCCGTCGCGTCGACGACGTGGTTGGCGAGGGCCAGCCGCTCGGCGTCGGTCGCCTGCGCCGCCACACGCCGCTCGGCGTCCTCGCGCGCCATCCCCCGGTGCGCCACCATGCGCTCCACCCGGACGGCAGCGGGTGCGTCCACCACGACGACGGCGTCGAAGCGCAGCGGCCGCGTGCCCGACGCCTCGGCGAGCAGTGGGACGTCGTAGACCACGACGGCATCGGGGTCCGCTGCGGCTGCGGCGTCGAACCGTTCCCGGGCGAGACGCCACACCTCGGGGTGGGTGATCGCCTCGAGGTCCTTGCGTGCCGCGGGGTCCGCGAACACGATCGCGCCGAGCGCTGCGCGGTCGAGCGACCCGTCGGCGTCCACCACGGCGTCACCGAAGCGCGCACGCACCGCGTGCAGCCCCGGGCTACCCGGGGCGACCGCCTCGCGGGCGAGACGGTCGGCGTCCACCACCACCGCGCCGTGCTCCGCGAACCGCTTCGAGACCGTCGACTTGCCCGCGGCGATGCCGCCCGTGAGACCGATGATGCGCACGACGCCAGCGTGGCACGGACCGCTCCACGAACGCCACCCGAGCGAGGACGCCGAGCCAGCTCCGCCGATGCCGCCGGCACCGCCGCGCAGCCCGCACGGCCCGCACCGCCCCACGGCCTGCAGCCCGCACCGCCGCATGGCCCGCTCCGCCCCGATCGACGCCGCAGCACGCCGCCCAGCACGCCAGCCCTCGCCCGCCCGCCGCAGCCCACGACGACGTCCGCATCCCACGACCTCCGGAGCCCGCAACGCCGGAAGCCCGGCCCCGGTCATCCCCGTGGGAACGATCGGGACCGGGCTTCCGGTCAGTGCGATTCGGTCATCGACCGAGCGGTGCTCAGTTGGTCGAGCTGAGCTTCTCGCGGAGCGCCGCGAGGGACGCGTCGTCGGCGAGGGTGCCGGCGCCGGTCGTCTCGCTCGTGAACGAGGAGGACGCGGCCGGGAGGTCGAAGCCACCCTGCGCCTCTTCGGTGAGCGACTTCGCGACCTGGGCCTTGTGGGCCTCCCAGCGGGACTGCGCAGCAGCGTACTGACGCTCCCACTCCTCGCGCTGGGTGTCGTAGCCCTCGAGCCACTCGTTGGTCTCCGGGTCGAAGCCCTCAGGGTACTTGTAGTCACCCTTGTCGTCGTACTCGGTCGGCATGCCGTAGAGCGCCGGGTCGAACTCGGTGCTCTCCGGGTCGACGCCCTCGTTGGCCTGCTTGAGGCTGAGCGAGATGCGGCGACGGTCGAGGTCGATGTCGATGATCTTGACGAACACCTCGTCGCCCACGGACACGACCTGCTCGGCGAGCTCGACGTGCTTGTTCGAGAGCTCCGAGATGTGCACGAGACCCTCGATGCCGTCCGCGACGCGGACGAAGGCACCGAACGGCACGAGCTTCGTGACCTTGCCCGGCGCGATCTGACCGATCGCGTGGGTGCGGGCGAAGACCTGCCACGGGTCTTCCTGCGTGGCCTTGAGCGAGAGCGACACGCGCTCGCGGTCCAGGTCCACCTCGAGGATCTCGACGGTGACTTCCTGACCGACCTCGACGACCTCGCTGGCGTGCTCGATGTGCTTCCAGCTGAGCTCGGAGACGTGGACGAGACCGTCGACGCCGCCGAGGTCGACGAACGCACCGAAGTTGACGATCGACGAGACGACGCCCTTGCGGACCTGGCCCTTGTGGAGGTTGTTGAGGAAGGTGGTGCGCGACTCGGACTGCGTCTGCTCGAGCAGGGCGCGACGCGAGAGGACCACGTTGTTGCGGTTCTTGTCGAGTTCGAGGATCTTCGCCTCGAGCTCCTGACCGAGGTACGGCGTCAGGTCGCGGACGCGGCGGAGCTCGATGAGCGACGCCGGGAGGAAGCCGCGGAGGCCGATGTCGACGATGAGACCGCCCTTGACGACCTCGATGACCGTACCGGTCACGACGCCGTCGGACTCCTTGATCTTCTCGACGTCGCCCCATGCACGCTCGTACTGTGCACGCTTCTTCGACAGGATCAGGCGGCCTTCCTTGTCCTCCTTCTGGAGGACCAGGGCCTCGACCTCGTCACCGACGTTGACGACCTCGTTGGGGTCGACGTCGTGCTTGATCGAGAGCTCGCGCGAGGGGATGACGCCCTCGGTCTTGTAACCGACGTCGAGGAGGACCTCGTCGCGGTCGATCTTCACGACGGTGCCGGAGATGAGGTCTCCGTCGTTGAAGAACTTCAGGGTCTTCTCGACCTCGGCCAGGAAGTCATCAGCCGAGCCGATGTCGTTGATGGCGACCTGCTTGGGAGCCTTGGTCGTGGTGGTTGTCATGTAGAGATTGCTCCGAACGGACATGAGTCGGGCCGTGGCGGCGAGGGAGCGACCCCCGGTCCGCGGGCCGGTCCTGCAGGGAATCCACCCTGTCGAGCCGGTGCGAGCCACCATGGCGATGTGTGTTGTTGGCGCGGATTGCGCCGCACAAGTCTATCCAGCGGGACGGGCGCCCACAACCGGGCGTGTCGGCCTCAGCCGACGAGCGCACTCCGCAGCGTGTCGAGCCCGACGCCGCCGAGGGCGAGCGCCCGGTGGTGGAAGGACTTGAGGTCGAACGCGGCACCCTCGCGGGCCGCGACGTCGTCCCGGATGGACTCCCAGACGCGCTGCCCGACCTTGTACGACGGAGCCTGTCCCGGCCACCCGAAGTAGCGGGCGACCTCGAACTGCACGAACTCCGGCGCCATGTTGACGTTCTGCCCCATGAAATCGAGCGCGTACTCCCACGTCCAGCCGCCGCCGTCGGGGTTGGTCTTCTGCAGGTGCACGCCGATGTCGAGCACCACACGGGCCGCACGCATCCGCTGCCCGTCGAGCATGCCGAGACGGTCGCCGTCGTCGTCGAGGAACCCGAGCTGCTCCATCAGCCGCTCGGCGTAGAGCGCCCAGCCCTCGACGTGCCCGGACGGACCGGCGAGCTGCCGGCGCCACGTGTTCAGCTCGCCGCGGTTGTGCACGGCCTGGCTGATCTGCAGGTGGTGACCCGGCACGCCCTCGTGGTACACCGTGGTCTTCTCGCGCCAGGTACCGAACTCGGTGACGCCCTGCGGCACGGACCACCACATGCGTCCTGCCCGCGAGAAGTCGTCCGACGGGCCGGTGTAGTAGATGCCGCCCTCCTGCGTCGGGGCGATCCGGCACTCCAGGCGCTTGATCGGGTCGGCGATGTCGAAGTACGTGCCGTCCATCGCGCGGATGGACTCGTCGCTGGTCTCCTGCATCCACGCACGCAGCGCCTCCGTGCCGTGCAGCACCCGTGCCGGGTCGGCGTCGAGGACCTCGATCGCGCGGGCCACGCTCGCGCCGGACTCGATCCGGTCGGCGATGCGCTCCTGCTCGTCGCGCATCCGGGCGAGCTCCTCGATCCCCCACTCGTACGTCTCGTCGAGGTCGACGACCGCGCCGAGGAACCGGCGGGAGTGCAGCGCGTAGTCCTCGCGGCCGACGGCGTCGACGGCGGTGGAGAGCGGCAGGACCTCATGCTGCAGGAAGGACCCGAACGAGCGGTACGCCGCAGCCGCGACCTCGGACCCGCGGACGAGCTCGGCCCGGAGCTGCTCGGGGACGGGCTCGCCGCCCTCGAGGACGGCGCCGTCGACGAACTGCCGGAAGAACCCGTCGGGCGCGCCGTTGCGTGCGGCCTGTTCGGCGATCAGCTCGACTTGGCGCTTCGCAGCTGTCACCCGCTCGCGTGTGCCCTCGAGCAGCGTCTCGCGGTACCCCTCGAGCGCGTCCGGCAGGGCGTGCAGACGGCCGACGACGTCCTGCCAGTCCTCCCGGGTCGCGGTCGGCATCAGGTCGAACACGTCGCGGAGCGACTGCGCGGGGCTCTGGATGACGTTCAGGTCGCGCAGGTGCAGCCGGCGCTCGTACGCGTCGACGGTGAGGTCGAGCTCGGCGCCGAGGTCGGTCTTCGTCACCCGGTCGACGTCGTCGCGGGCCTCGGCCGCGTCCAGCGACCGCTTCGCCGCACGCGCGGCGTCGGCCAGGGCGGCGGCACCCGCGGGCGAGGTGTCGCCGTAGGAGTCGGTGCGGCCCGGGACGCCGATGTACGTGGCGACGGTCGGGTCGAGGTCGACGAGCGTGGTGACCCACTGCTCGGCGACCTGGTCGACGGCGGACGGCTGGCGGACGGGACGGTCATCGCTCATGCGTCCGACCCTACCGACCACCCCCGTCGGCCCGCCGCGGACGGCCCTCCTCGCCGGGCGACGGACGGGAGGCGCAGCACCGGCCCGCCTCACCACGGACGGGAGGCGCGGCACTGCGGGCCGCCACACGACGGACGGGAGGCGCAGCGCCGTCCGGCACCGTGCCTCCCGTCCGGTGGCGGCGCACGTCAGTGCGCGGCCGCCTCCCAGTTGGCGCCCGTGCCGACCTGGACTTCGAGCGGCACGCTGAGGTCCGCCGCGCCGCCCATGCGGGTGCGGAGGATCTCCTCGACCCGGTCCTGCTCCCCCGGTGCGACCTCGAGGATCAGTTCGTCGTGCACCTGCAGGAGCAGGCGGGAGCCGAGGTCGCCCTCGCGCAGGTCGGCATCGACCCCGAGCATCGCGATCTTCATGATGTCGGCGGCCGACCCCTGGATCGGCGCGTTGAGTGCGGCGCGCTCGGCGTTCTCGCGGAGGACCCGGTTCGGGCTCTTCAGGTCCGGGAACGGCCGACGGCGTCCGAAGATCGTCTCGGTGTAGCCGTCCTCACGGGCCTGCTCGACGACGTTGCGGAGGTAGTCGCGGACCGAGCCGAACCGCGCAAAGTACTCGGTCATCAGCGTCCGGGCCTCGCTCTGCTCGATGCGGAGCTGCTTCGACAGGCCGAACGCGCTGAGCCCGTAGGCCAGGCCGTAGGACATCGCCTTGACCTTGGTGCGCATCTCGGGGCTGACGTCCGCCGGCTCGACGCCGAAGACCCGGGCGCCGACGAAGCGGTGCAGGTCCTCGCCCTCGTTGAACGCCTGGATGAGCGCCGGGTCGCCGGACAGGTGCGCCATGATGCGCATCTCGATCTGCGAGTAGTCGGCGGTGAGGAGCGTCGTGTAGGGCTCGGCGACGGCGAACGCCGACCGGATGCGACGGCCGACGGCGGTCTTCACCGGGATGTTCTGCAGGTTCGGGTCGGTCGACGAGACGCGGCCGGTGCTCGTGCCCGTCTGCTCGTACCGGGTGTGGATGCGCCCGTCCACGACGGCGGCGTCGAGCGTGTCGACGATCTGCCGGAGCTTCGTGGCGTCGCGGTGCTGCAGCAGCAGTCCGAGGAACGGGTGCGGGTGCTGCTCCTGCAGGTCGGCCAGGCTCGCGGCGTCGGTCGAGAAGCCGGTCTTCGTCTTGCGGGTCTTCGGCATCGCGAGCTCGGTGAACAGGACCTCCTGCAGCTGCTTCGGCGATCCGAGGTTGACCTCGTGCCCGATCTCGGCGAAGGCCTGCTGCGCGAGTTCCGCGGCACGCTCCCCCAGCTCGTGCGAGAGCCCGGTGAGGACGGGGCGGTCGATGCCGACACCGGTCGTCTCCATCCGCGCGAGCACGGACGTCAGCGGCAGCTCGATGTCGTCGAGCACGGTCAGGGAGCTCGGGTCGACGCGGGCCCGCAGCGCCGTCGTGACGCGGAGGACGTACCAGGCGTGCACCCCGACGTTGACCGGGTCGGTCTCGGGGACGAGCTGGTTCGGGTCCGCCGTCGGCAGGTCCTCGCCGAGCTCCTGGTAGACGAGGTCGGCCAGCGGCTGCCCCTGCTTGCCGGGGTTCGCGAGCCAGCCGGTGATGCGGGCGTCGCCGGTGATCCCCGCGACCGTGAAGCCGGCCGTCCCGAGCGCCTTCGTCGCGGCCTTGGCGTCGTGGAAGTGCTTCGGGGCGTCCGAGGCGAACCAGGCGGCGAGCTGCTCGTAGTCCTGCGCGCCGCTGCCACCGGGCACGAGGACGGCATCGTCGTGCGTGGCGATGCCGATCGCGCTGAGGCGGCCGTCGATGACCTCCACCGCGACGCCGAAGCCGTTCTCGGCGTCGGCCGCGGCCTTCCGCTCGAGCCAGTACCCGAGTTCCTCGTCGATGAGGGTCTTCACCGGCGGCGGCGTGGGCCCGGCGTCCTCGACGCTGCCCTCGGTCGACGTGGCCTCGGTGGACTCGCCGCTGCCGACGACCTTGAACACGCGGTCCAGGAGCGTGCGGAACTGCAGGGTCGCGAAGAGCTCGCGCACCGCCGCTTCGTTCATCGGTCGGAGGGCGACGTCGGCCGGCCCGACGGGCAGCTCGACGTCGGTGACGAGCCGGTTGAGCCGGCGGTTGCGGACGGCCCGGTCCTTCTGCTCGCGGAGGTTGTTGCCCACCACGCCCTTGATGTCGTCGGCGTGCTCGAGCACCCCGTCGAGCGAGCCGTACTGCGTGACCCACTTCACCGCGGTCTTCTCGCCGACCTTGTCGATGCCGATGAGGTTGTCGCTGGTCTCGCCCACGAGCGCCGCGATGTCCGGGTACTGGTGCGGCTCGATGCCGTAGCGCTCGTACACCTTGTCGCGGTCGTAGCGGGTGAGCTCGGACACACCGCGGACCGACGGGTACAGCAGCGTGACGTCGTCGTTCACGAGCTGGATCGAGTCGCGGTCGCCGGAGACCACGTAGACCTGGAAGCCCTGGTCGGCGCCCTGCTTGGAGAGGGTCGCGAGGATGTCGTCCGCCTCGAAGTCCTCCTTCGTGACGGTCGTGATGCCCATCGCCTCGAGCGCCTGCTGCAGGAGCGGGATCTGGCCCTTGAACTCCGCCGGGGTCTCCGAGCGGGTGCCCTTGTACTCGGCGTACTCCCGCGTGCGGAAGGAGAACCGCGAGATGTCGAACGCGACCGCCAGGTGGGTCGGCTTCTCGCGCTGCAGGAGCATGAGCAGCATCGAGATGAAGCCGTGGATGGCATTCGTGTGCTGACCTTCGCGGTTCACGAAGCTGTCCACCGGCAGGGCGTAGAAGGCCCGGAAGGCGAGCGAGTGGCCGTCGATGACCATGAGGGTAGGCTTTGCGGAGTCCGACACCCGGACAGCCTACCGACGGCCCCCGACAGGGTGCGGCCCGGTCGGGCGGGACCACCACGCGGAAGGCCGATCGCGACGTGACCGACGAACAGACCGCCCCGGCGGCGACCGGAGCCCTCGCGACCGCGCAGGACATCGGGCTGGGTCAGCTCGCCGACAAGATGGGCATGGTCGTCACCGAGCTGAGCGCCGAGCGTGCCGTCGCGTCGATCCCGGTCGAGGGCAACCGGCAGCCGGCCGGCCTGCTGCACGGCGGTGCGTACGTGGTGCTCGCCGAGAGCCTCGGGTCGATGGCCGCGAACGTGCACGCCGGCCCCGGGCGCTACGCCGTCGGCATCGAGCTCAGCGCCTCGCACACGCGCAGCGCCACGAGCGGCCGCGTGACCGGCACCTGCACGGCGATCCACCTCGGCGGGACCCTGACGACGCACGAGATCGTCCTCACCGACGACGAGGGCCGCCGCTGCTCCACCGTGCGGATCACCAACATCATCCGCGACGCCCGCTGACCCACCGGCGTCGTCCGGCCGGCGTCGTCCCACCGGCGTCGACGGGTCAGCGGCACCCGGCCGCTCCTCCGCCGACGCCGGGACGTCAGTCCTCCGGCGGCCGCTGCAGCAGCAGGCGCGCGTCCCCGAACCCGAGCCGGCGGTAGAGCGTCTCGCCGTCGACGCTCGAGTGCACGACGACACGCTCCGCACCGGCCTCGTCCGCGGCGTCGAGCAGGGCGGCGACGAGCCTCCTCGCGACACCCCCGCCACGCAGGTCCGGGTGCACGTAGACGCTCTGCAGCTCGGCCGCGACGCGCCCCCGCGGCCGGTGCGGCATCGGCGGACGGGCGTTCAACGCGAGCCACGCCATGCCGAGCACGGTCCCGTCGCGCTCCGCGACGACACAGCGGTGCGAGTCGGCGTGCTCACGGGCGAACGCGGTCATCGCCTCGCGGTACTCGTCCCGGGTCACCGACGCGGCCCGTCCGTCCTCGTCCACGCTCCACCGCCAGCGCAGGTCGGCCACCATCGGCATGTCCTCCGGCCGGGAGGAACGGATCACCACGTCGTCCACGGCTCCACCCTGCCAGGTCACGGTGTGCGGCGGGGCTGAGCCGCGTCTCCCGTCCGGCTCGTGCCGTGGCCCGGAACGCGGAGAGCGCCGCCGGACCAGGTCCGGCGGCGCTCTCCGCGTGAGCGAGCGGGGGCTCGTTACTTCTTCGCGCTGAGCTGCTCGATGATCGCCTTCGCGACGTCGTGCATGGTCAGGCGGCGGTCCATCGAGGCCTTCTGGATCCAGCGGAAGGCCTCGGGCTCGGTGAGGCCCATCTTCTCGTTGAGCAGGCCCTTGGCGCGGTCGACGAGCTTGCGAGTCTCGAAGCGCTCGACGAGGTCGGCGACCTCGGCCTCGAGCGTGATGATCTGCTGGTACCGCGAGAGGGCGATCTCGATCGCGGGGAGCAGGTCGTTCGGGGTGAAGGGCTTCACGACGTAGGCCAGTGCACCGGCCTCGGTCGCACGCTCGACGAGCTCCTTCTGGCTGAACGCCGTGAGGAGGACGACCGGGGCGATGTGGTTCTTCGACAGCTTCTCGGCTGCGGAGATGCCGTCGAGCTGGGGCATCTTGACGTCCATGATGACGAGGTCGGGACGCAGGTCCGTCGCGAGCTGCACGGCGGTCTCACCGTCGCCGGCTTCGCCGACCACGTCGAACCCGTTGTCGCGGAGGATCTCGACGATGTCGAGGCGGATGAGCGACTCGTCCTCGGCGACGACGACGCGACGGGGTGCGGCTGCGGTTGCTTCTGTGTCACTCACGACGGAGAGCCTACTAGACGCTCGATCCGTCCGCGGCAACCCGCCGGAAGGGTCCGGCGCCGAGCCGACGCGGACCGAGTACGAGTGGCGGGACTCGAACCCGCACGCCAGAGGCAGAGCATTTTGAGTGCCCCGTGTCTACCATTCCACCACACTCGCGAGCGGAGCCAGCGTAGCAGCCGACGGCGGCCCGGGCCGGGCCGGTCCTGACGGAGTCGTCCGACGCGCGGTACGGTCGGAGGTCCGGCTGATCGGTCAGGGAGGAGCCCCGTGGACTCACGTGCCGTCCGCACGTTCCGAGCGTTCGTCATCGTCACCGCCGTCGTGGCGGTGGTGGCCGGCGTGGTCGCCGTCGTCTGGCCCCGGCCGACGCTCGTCCTCGTCGCACTGCTGTTCGGCGTGTACCTCGTCGTCGCCGGAGCGATGCGCGTCTTCGCCGCCGCCCGCGGCCACGGCACGTCGCCGGTGTGGCGCTGGACCTCGGGCGTCGTCGGCGTCCTGGTCGGCCTCGCCGGACTCGTGGCCCTGGTCGACCCGGCCGTGCCGCTGGTCGTCTACGCGGTCCTCGCCGGGGTCGGGTTCGTCGTCGAGGGCATCGCCGCGCTGGTCGGCGCGGCGGTCGGGCACCCCGGGTCCTCCCGCGTCCCGACGGTGGTCAGCGGGGTGCTGTCGGTGCTCTGCGGCGTCGCCGTGCTCCTCGCCCCCACCACGGCCCTCGAGGTGTTCACCGTCCTGGCCGGCATCGCCCTCGTCGGCGTGGGCAGTGCGGCGCTCCTGCTGCTGCCGGCACGCGCCGCCGCCCGACGCTGAACCGCACGCGTCGCCGCCCGACGCCCGACGCCGACCAGCAGGCACCGCCGCTGGGCATCGGTACGCCGATGCCGCCGTCCGCCGTCCGCCGTCCGCCGTCCGCCGTCCGGCATCTGCCGTCCGCCGTCCGCCGTTCGCCGTCACGGGCCGCTGGCTAGGCGGGGCCGGTCCCGAAGAGCAGCCCGAGCCCGTACGTCACCGCGGCGGCACCGAGGCCGATCCCGAGCTGACGGAGCGCACGTCGGAGCGGCGACGCACCGCTCAGCACCCCCACCACCGCTCCGGTGCCGAGCAGGGCGAGCCCGACCAGCCCCGCAGCGGTCCCGATGGCGGCCCACCCGTCGAGGCCGACCAGGTACGGCAGCACCGGGATCACCGCCCCCGAGGCGAAGAAGCAGAAGCTCGACAGCGCCGCGCTCGTCCCGGTGCCAATCGCCTCGTGGTCGTCCGACGCCTCACCCGCTGCGGCACGCGGCAGCGCCGACCGCGACCGGACGACCGGCACGCCACCGGTCGTCGGGGCCGCGAGCATGGTGGCGAGCACCTCGTCCGCGTGCGTCGCGGCCTCCGCCTCCGACATGCCGCGGGCGCGGTACACGAGGGCGAGCTCGTTCGCGTCGACGTCGAGGTCCGCGACCGCGCGCTGGGCCTCCGGGTGCGGGGCCGACGCGTCGAGCAGTTCCCGTTGCGACCGGACCGACACGTACTCGCCCGCGCCCATCGACAGCGCACCCGCGAGCAGGCCGGCGACGCCGCTCAGCAGGACGACGTGCCGGTCGGCCCCGGAGGCGCTGATGCCGATGATGAGCGCCAGGTTCGACACGAGGCCGTCGTTCGCGCCGAACACCGCGGCGCGGAAGGTCCCGGACAAGCGCATGCGCCCGCGGTTCGCGAGCCCACGGACGACCTCGCCGTGGATCCGCTCGTCGGCCGCCATCTGCGCGGTGGCGTCGTCGTCGTCCGCGTAGGGCGAGCGGTCCTCGGCCCGCTGCATCAGCGCGAGCACGAACACCGACCCGAACCGCTTCGCCAGCGCCGCGAGCACGCGCGTCCGCAGGCTGCCGGCGAGGGGCCGCCCGACGTCGTCGCCGAGCAGGTCCCGCCAGTGCTGCTCGTGCCGGCCCTCGGCCTCGGCGAGGGCGACGAGGATCTCGCGCTCCTCGCCCGACCGGCGTGACGCGAGGTTCCGGTAGACGGCCGCCTCGGCACGCTCGTCCGCCAGGTAGCGCCGCCAGCGCTGCACGTCGGCCCGCGACCGCGTCGCGGTGGCGGACTGGAGGCTCGGATCACCCATGCGACGCTCCTCGCGTGCTCGGTCGGTCGGGACGCCGACCACGGTACCCAGGCGAGGGTCGCGTCGGACGCCGGCAGCGCCTCCCGGCCGGGACGACGGGAGGCCGCCACCCACGAGGGGTGACGGCCTCCCGTCGGTGGACCGGACTCAGTCGCGGACGTAGGCCGGCGCGGCCTCGGCGTGCGCGTCGCCGACCCGGTGCACGCGCAGGTCGTTCGTCGATCCCTCGAGTCCGGGGGGAGAACCGGCCGTGACGATGACCCGGTCACCGGGGACGGCGAGACCGTTGCCGATGAGGACGTCGTCGACCTGCGAGAAGAGCTCATCGGTGTGCGTCTTGCGGTCCACCAGGTAGGAGCGGACGCCCCACGTCATCGCCAGGCGACGACGGGTGGCCTCGTTCGGGGTGAACGCGATGATCGGCAGACCGTGGCGCAGCCGCGACATGCGGCGGGCCGAGTCACCGGACTCGGTGAAGACGCAGAGGTAGGACGCTTCGGTGAACTCCGCGATCTCGACCGCGGCGAGGGTGATCGCGCCGCCGAGGGTGCGCGGCTTCGTGCCGAGCGGGGCGATGCGCTCGAGGCCGTGGTCCTCGGTGGACTCGACGATGCGCGCCATGGTGCGGACCGTCTCCACCGGGTACTCACCGACGCTCGTCTCGCCGGAGAGCATGACCGCGTCGGCACCGTCGAGGACCGCGTTCGCGACGTCGGAGGTCTCGGCGCGGGTCGGGATGGGCGACGAGATCATCGACTCGAGCATCTGCGTCGCGACGATGACCGGCTTGGCCATGCGGCGCGAGAGCTCGACCGCACGCTTCTGCACGATCGGGACCGCCTCGAGCGGGAGCTCGACGCCGAGGTCACCGCGGGCGACCATGATCGAGTCGAAGGCGTCGATGATCTCCTCGAGCGCGTCGACGGCCTGCGGCTTCTCGACCTTGGCGATGACGGGGAGACGCTTGCCCTCCTCGTCCATGATCTGGTGGGCACGCTCGACGTCGGCCGCGTTCCGGACGAACGAGAGGGCGATGAGGTCGGCGCCCATCCGGATGCCCCAGCGGAGGTCGGCCTCGTCCTTCTCGCTGAGCGCGGGGACGTTCACCGCCACACCCGGCAGGTTGATGCCCTTGTTGTTCGAGACGGTGCCGGCGACGACGACCTCGGTCCGGACGCGCACGCCGTCGGTGTCGAGGACGCGCAGGCGCACGCGACCGTCGTCGATGAGCAGCGGGTCGCCCGGCTTCACGTCCTGCGGCAGGCCCTTGAAGGTCGTCCCGCAGATCTCCTTCGTGCCCGGGACGTCCTCGGTCGTGATCGTGAAGACGTCACCGACGGCCAGCTCGTGCGGCCCGTCGGCGAACTTCGCGAGGCGGATCTTGGGGCCCTGCAGGTCGACCAGGATCGCGACGGGCTTGCCCAGCTCCTCGGCGGCCCGGCGGACGTTCACGTAGTTGGCCTCGTGCACGCTGTAGTCACCGTGGCTGAGGTTCAGGCGGGCCACGTCGACCCCGGCCTGGATGATCTGCTTGACGACCTCGTAGTCGGAGGTCGCAGGTCCGAGCGTCGAAACGATCTTTGCGCGTCTCAATGGATTCCTTCGTGTGGTGGAGTGGCTTCGCGGGAACGACGAGAGGCCACCAGCACCCTATCGAGTGCTGGTGGCCTCTCGCCTACGTGGTGCGGACCATCAGACCGAGATCGCCCGGTCCGTCGCCTTGACCGGGGCCGGCAGGATGGTCGAGCCCTCGAGGTACTCGTCGACCTTCGCCGCCGCGGCACGCCCTTCGGCGATCGCCCAGACGATGAGCGACTGGCCGCGGCCGGCGTCACCGGCGACGAAGACGCCCGGCTCGTTCGTGGTGTAGTCGGCCTGGCGGGACACCGCGCCGGAGACCGTGGTCGGCAGGCCGAGCTGCGGCTCGAGCGTGTCGGTCTCCGGGCCGGTGAAGCCCATCGCGATGAGGACCAGGTCGGCCGGGATCTCCCGCTCGGTGCCGGCCTTCGGGACGCGGCGGCCGTCGAGGTACTCGGTCTCGGCGACGCGGAGCGCCCGGACCTCGCCGGCCTCGTTCGACAGGAACTCGACCGTGGTGGCGAGGAACTGTCGTTCCCCACCCTCCTCGTGCGCGCTCGTGACCTCGAAGACCGTCGCGAACATCGGCCAGGGCTGGTCCGACGGACGCTCGAGCGGCGGCTGCTTGCCGATCGCCAGGTTCGTCACGCTCAGGGCGCCCTGTCGGTGTGCGGTGCCGATGCAGTCCGCGCCGGTGTCACCGCCACCGATCACGACGACGTGCTTGCCCTCGGCGCTGACCTGGTTGTCGACGACCGTGCCCGCGTTCGCCTTGTTCTGCTGGACCAGGTAGTCCATGGCGAAGTGGACGCCGGCGAGGTCGCGACCGGGGATCGGCAGGTCGCGCGGGACCGTGGCGCCGGTGGCGACGACGACCGCGTCGTACCGGGACTTCAGGTCGTCCCAGGTGATGTCGCGACCGATCTCGACACCGGCGCGGAAGCGGGTGCCCTCGGCCTGCATCTGGGCGAGGCGGGCGTCGATCTGCCGCTTCTCCATCTTGAAGTCCGGGATGCCGTAGCGGAGCAGACCACCGATGCGGTCGTCACGCTCGAACACCGCGACGGTGTGCCCGGCACGCGTGAGCTGCTGCGCGGCCGCGAGTCCGGCGGGACCGGACCCCACGACGGCGACGGTCTTGCCGGTGAGGCGCTCGGGCGGGTGCGGGGTGACCCAGCCCTTCTGGTACGCCTCGTCGATGATCGAGACCTCGACCTGCTTGATCGTCACCGGCGGCTGGTTGATGCCGAGCACGCAGGACGACTCGCACGGCGCGGGGCAGAGACGACCGGTGAACTCCGGGAAGTTGTTCGTCGCGTGCAGCCGCTCGATGGCCTGGCGACCCTCGCCGCGCCACGTCAGGTCGTTCCACTCCGGGATGAGGTTCCCGAGCGGGCAGCCCTGGTGGCAGAACGGCACACCGCAGTCCATGCAGCGCCCGGCCTGTCGCTTCAGTGCGCCGGACTCCTGCTGCTCGTAGACCTCCTTCCAGTCCATCAGCCGGACGGGGACCGGTCGGCGGGGCGGGAGTTCACGTTCCTGGACCTTGAGGAAGCCCTTGGGGTCAGCCACCGGTCACCTCCGATCCTTCTGTCTGCGTGGTGGTCGTCGAGCGGGTGCTCGCTGTCGAGCGGGCGCTCGCGGTCGTACGGGTGTTGCGGGTGGTCGGGGTCGAGGTGCGCGGCTCAGCCACCGGTCACCTCCAGGATGCGGTTCCACACCACGGTGCCGTCGGGGTCGAGCCCCTCGTCGGCCGCCTGGCGACGCGTCTCGAGCACGGCCGCGTAGTCGCGCGGCAGCACCTTGACGAACTCGGACAGGTCGCCCGAGTCGAGCAGGCCCGCGGCGATGGTGGACCCGGTCTCGTCGGCGTGCCGGCGGAGCAGGTCGGAGACGATCGCGACGTCGGCGCTGTCGAGCGGCTCCAGGCGGAGCTCCCCCGAGGCCAGCGCGTCGGTGTTCACCAGCTCGCTGCGGAGGCCGCGCACGTACGCGGTGCCGCCGGACATGCCGGCGCCGAGGTTCCGGCCGGTCTCACCGAGGATGAGCGCCAGCCCACCGGTCATGTACTCGAGCGCGTGGTCGCCCACGCCCTCGACGACCGCCGTCGCCCCGGAGTTGCGGACCAGGAAGCGCTCGCCCACGATGCCGCGGATGAACATGCTGCCCTGCGTCGCGCCGTACCCGATGACGTTGCCGGCGATGACGTTCTCGGCCGGGTCGAACCCGACGTCCTCGGCCGGACGGACCACGATCTCGCCGCCGGACAGGCCCTTGCCGACGTAGTCGTTGCTGTCGCCGACCAGTCGGAGGGTGATGCCGGCCGGCAGGAACGCACCGAGCGACTGCCCCGCCGAACCGCGGAGCGTGACGTCGATCGAGCCCGTCGGCAGCCCGTTCTCGCCGTGGCGGAGGGTGACCTCGTGACCGAGCATCGTCCCGACCGCCCGCTCCGTGTTCCGGATCGGCAGGTCGAGCGACAGCGTGCCGCCGTGCTCGAGGACGTCCGACGCCTCGGCGATCAGCCGCACGTCGAAGTGCTGCTCGAGCTCGTGGTCCTGCGCACGGTGCCGGGTGCGCGGCTCGTCGTCGGCGAAGTCCGGACCCTTGAGCACCGGCTCGAGGTCCAGGCCCGACGCCTTCCAGTGCTCGAGCGCACGGTCGACGTCGAGGGCGTCGGAGCGACCGATGGCCTCGTCGAGGCTGCGGAAGCCGAGCTCGGCGAGCAGCTCGCGGACCTCCTGCGCGATGAACTCGAAGAAGTTCACGACGAACTCCGGCTTGCCGGAGAACCGTGCACGGAGCTCGGGGTTCTGCGTGGCGACGCCGACCGGGCACGTGTCCAGGTGGCAGACGCGCATCATGATGCAGCCCTCGACGATGAGCGGCGCCGTGGCGAAGCCGTACTCCTCGGCGCCGAGCAGCGCGGCCACGACGACGTCGCGACCGGTCTTCATCTGCCCGTCGACCTGCAC
Source organism: Curtobacterium sp. L6-1 (assembly GCF_018885305.1). Taxonomy (NCBI): domain Bacteria; kingdom Bacillati; phylum Actinomycetota; class Actinomycetes; order Micrococcales; family Microbacteriaceae; genus Curtobacterium; species Curtobacterium aetherium. The sequence goes on along the minus strand of NZ_CP076544.1, from coordinate 1,012,340 downwards.
CGTGACGCGGTCCCGCATGCCGTTGAGCATGAGGGTCTGCTGCGTCTCGGCGAGACCGATCTCCCACGGGGTACCGGCGTGCTTGAGCGAGTTCAGCGGGCTCGCGCCGGTGCCGCCGTCGTGGCCGGAGACGAGGACGACGTCGGCCAGGGCCTTCGTCACACCCGCCGCGACCGCGCCGATGCCGGACTGGCTGACGAGCTTGACGTGGACGCGGGCGGCCGGGTTGGCGCGCTTCACGTCGAAGATCAGCTGCTTGAGGTCCTCGATCGAGTAGATGTCGTGGTGCGGCGGCGGCGAGATGAGTCCGACACCGGCGGTCGCGTGCCGGGTCCGGGCCACCCACGGGTAGACCTTCTGCGGGGGCAGCTGGCCGCCCTCGCCCGGCTTCGCACCCTGGGCCATCTTCAGCTGGATGTCCGTGGCGTGCGTCAGGTACATGCTCGTCACGCCGAACCGCCCGGACGCGACCTGCTTGATCGCGCTCCGGCGCTCGGGGTCGAGGAGTCGTTCGACGTCCTCGCCGCCCTCACCCGTGTTCGACCGGCCGCCGAGACGGTTCATCGCGATCGCGAGCGTCTCGTGGGCCTCCTGCGAGATCGACCCGTAGGACATCGCGCCGGTGTTGAAGCGCTTGACGATGTCGGCGATCGACTCGACCTCGTCGAGCGGCACCGGCGTGCGGGCGCCGTGTCGGAAGCCGAACAGACCGCGGAGCGTCATGAGCTGCTCGGACTGGTCGTCGACCGACTTCGAGTACTCGCGGAAGACGTCGTAGCGGCGTGCGCGGGTGGCGTGCTGCAGGCGGAAGACCGTGTCCGGGTTGAACAGGTGCGGCGGTCCCTCGCGTCGCCACTGGTACTCGCCGCCGGTCTGCAGGCGCTCGTGCGAGAGCACGGCGCCGTCCTGCGGGTACGCCTGCGCGTGCCGCTCGGCGTTCTCGGCGGCGATGACGTCGACGTCGACCCCGCCCAGGATCGAGGACGTCCCGGTGAAGTAGCGGTCGACGAACTGCTGGCTGAGGCCGACCGCCTCGAACGCCTGCGCGCCGGCGTAGCTGGACACCGTGGAGATGCCCATCTTCGACATGATCTTGAGCACGCCCTTGCCGAGCGCCTTGATGACGTTCTTGACCGCCTGCTCGGGGGTGAGCCCGGTGATCATGCCGGAGCGGACGAGGTTCTCGCAGGTCTCCATCGCCAGGTACGGGTTGATCGCCGAGGCGCCGTACCCGATCAGGGTCGCGACGTGGTGCACCTCGCGCACGTCGCCGGCCTCGACGATCAGGCCGACCTTCATGCGCTGCTCGGTGCGGATCAGGTGGTGGTGGACCGCGGCGAGGAGCAGGAGGCTCGGGATCGGCGCGTTCTCGACGTTGCCGTCGCGGTCCGACAGCACGATGAACTGCTTGCCCGACTCGATGGCGGCGTCGACCTCGTCGCAGACGGCCTGGATCCGCTGCTCCATGGCGGTCTCGCCGGCGTCGACGCGGTACAGCCCACGGATCGTGACGGTGAGGTGGCGACCGGAGGCGGTCTCGAAGTGCTGCACCTTCGCGAGCTGGTCGTTGTCGATCACCGGGAAGTCGAGCACGATCTGCTTCGCGTGCTCCGGACCGGCCGCCAGCAGGTTGCGCTCCGGACCGAGACCGAGGCCCATCGACGTGATGACCTGTTCGCGGATCGAGTCGAGCGGCGGGTTCGTGACCTGCGCGAACTGCTGGGTGAAGTAGTCGAACAGCAGCCGCGGGCGCTGCGACAGGATGGCGATCGGCGTGTCCGACCCCATCGCGCCGAGGGGTTCGGCCCCGGTCTGCGCCATCGGGCGCAGCAGGACACGGACCTCTTCCTCGGTGTAGCCGAAGGCGCGCTGCCGACGCGTGACCGATGCCGGCGTGTGCACGATGTGCTCGCGCTCCGGCAGGTCGTTCAGGTTGATCCGACCGGACTCGAGCCACTCTGCCCAGGGCCCGGACGTGGCGAGGTCGCGCTTGACCTCGTCGTCCTCGATGATCCGGCCGTTCTCGGTGTCCACCAGGAACATGCGGCCCGGGCGCAGACGGCCCTTGCGGACCACCTTCGACGCGGGGACGTCGATGACACCGGTCTCGCTGCCCATCACGATGAGGCCGTCGTCGGTGACGAGGAACCGCCCGGGGCGCAGGCCGTTGCGGTCGAGCGTGGCGCCGACGAGCGTGCCGTCGGTGAACGTGATCGCCGCCGGACCGTCCCACGGCTCCATGAGCATCGAGTGGTACTCGTAGAACGCGCGGAGCTCCGGGTCCATGTCGGTCTGGTTCTCCCACGCCTCCGGCACCATCATCGACATCGCGTGCGGGAGCGAGCGGCCGGTCAGGGTGAGGAGCTCGAGCACCTCGTCGAACGAGGCGGAGTCGCTCGCGCCGGGGCTGACGATCGGCAGGAGCGGCGCCATGTCGCCCAGCAGCTCGCTCTCGAGCTGCGATTGTCGGGCGCGCATCCAGTTCCGGTTGCCGCGGACGGTGTTGATCTCGCCGTTGTGCGCGAGCGACCGGAACGGCTGCGCGAGCGGCCACGACGGGAAGGTGTTCGTCGAGTACCGGGAGTGCACGATGGCCAGGCGCGAGGCGAAGCGCTCGTCGCTCAGGTCGGGGTAGAACGGCTCGAGCTGGAGCGTCGTGACCATGCCCTTGTAGACCATGGTCCGGCTCGACAGCGACATGAAGTAGAGCTCGCTGCCCTGCTCCGCACGCTTGCGCAGCCGGAACGCCTGGCGGTCGAGCGCGATGCCCGAACGCGGTGCCCCGTGCTCGTCGTGGTGGGTGGACGTGACGAAGACCTGCTCGAAGGCGGGCATCGCGGCGCGGGCGAGGGTGCCGAGGACCTCCGGGCGGACGGGGACCTCACGCCACCCGAGCACGCGGAGCCCCTCGTCGGCGGCGAGGGCCTCGACGCTCGCCTTCACCGCGGCACGGCTGTCGGCGTCCAGCGGCAGGTAGGCGGTGCCGACCGCGTACTCCCCCGCACCGGGCAGCTCGAACGGCACGACGTCACGCAGGAACGCGTCGGGCACCTGGCAGAGGATGCCGGCGCCGTCGCCGGTGCCCGCGTCGGACCCGACGGCACCGCGGTGCTCGAGGTTGCGCAGGGCGCCGAGCGCGGCGTCGACGATGTCGTGCCCGGGCGTCCCGCGGAGCGTCGCGACCATGGCGAGGCCGCAGGCGTCCTTCTCGTTCGCCGGGTCGTACAGACCGGCGGCGTCGGGGATCGCGGAGAACCGTCGGTGCGGCGGGCGGAGCCGGGACGCGCCGTTCGGCACTGCAGAGGGCTGGGGTGGCAGGAGCGCCATGGGGAACCGTCCTCACGAGGAAGTGGAACAGGGACAGCGGTGGCCCGGTGGTGCGTTCCGCCCGAGCGGGCGGGACTGGTGCCCGTGCTCGCCGCCAGGAGGTGTCCGGGCGGCGTGCGAGGAATGGGGTCCGCTTGTGGCGGACCGCGGGTGCGGTGTGGTGCTGCGTTCTGGAGAGGCTGGGGACCTCAGCGTCGGTCGGCGACTGTGGCGACCGGCTCCGGATCGGCGACACCGGTCGTGGTGTCGTGCTCCGAGTAGGTGTCGTCCGAGTCTACATCGGACTTCGAGCGAGGCTCGCGACCCGGCAGGTACGGGCTCGGCTCCTTGCCGACGTGTCGCCGGGACTGGACGAGGAAGATGACGAGCCCGAGCAGGATCGCCGCGAAGGACATCCACACGTTCGTCCGGATGCCGGCGAAGGTCTCGCTCGTGTCGACGCGGATCGATTCGAGGACGGACCGGCCGGTGCCGTACCAGACCAGGTAGAGGGCCATGACGCGGCCCCACTGCAGTCGGAAGCGACGGTCGATCAGCAGGATGAGCACCGCGCCGACGACGTTCCAGATGATCTCGTAGAGGAACGTCGGGTGGAAGAGCACTCCCTCCGGCAGGCCCTTCGGGTAGGCCGGGTTCGACGCCTCGATCTGCAGGCCCCACGGCAGGCTGGTCGGCATCCCGAACAGCTCGTGGTTGAAGTAGTTGCCGAGCCGACCGGCGGCCTGGGCGAGGAGCACGCCGGGCGCCGCGGCGTCGATGAACGCCGAGAAGCGGATCCCGGCCATGCGGCACCCGATCCAGGCTCCGAGCGACCCGAGGATCAGCGCCCCGAAGATCGCCAGACCGCCTTCCCAGATGTAGAACACCGAAAGGGGGTCGATCCCCGGACCGAAGTAGTCGTCGACGTGGCTGATCACATGGAACGCGCGTCCGCCGATGATGCCGGCCGGCACCGCCCAGAGCGCGATGTCGATGATGATCCCCCGCTCGACTCCGCGCGCGTTCATCCGGCTGTTCGTGAGCAACACGCAGATGACGATCCCGATGAGGATGCAGATCGCGTACGCGTGGATCCGGAAGTCGAGCGGCATGCTGACGCCGAACGTGCTCCGCAACCAGGCGGTGAGGTCGAAGTACTGCCAGGCCGTGCTCGGGCTCGGGATGCTCAGGAGGGGCATTGCGTGCGGTCGCCTTTCGGTCCTGGTGGTGCCGGGGGCTGGGAGGCCCCGATCACTGTAGCGCGGGTCAGCGACGCCCAGCGCCGGACGACGCAGCGCCCGGCGGTGCGGCACCCGGGGCCGCGGCACCGGCGGACAGCTCGGCCGCACGTTCGGCGACCCCGCCCACGCCGAGGTCGGCCAGCGCACGCACGAAGGCCGACCCGATGATGGCTCCGTCGGCGTACTCGAGCACCTCGCGCACCTGGTCGGCGGTGGAGATGCCGAGACCGACGCAGGTCCGCTCGACGCCCGCGTCCCGCAGCCGCGAGACCACGGTTCGGGCGGCACTGTCGACACCGGTCCGGGCGCCGGTGACGCCCATCGTCGACACCGCGTAGACGAAGCCGCGACTGCGGTCGACGGCCTGCCGCATCCGCGTGTCCGTGGAGGACGGCGCCGCCAGGAACACGCGGTCGAGACCGGTGCGCTCGGAGGCGTCGATCCACTGCTGGCCCTCGTCGGGGATGAGGTCCGGGGTGATGAGACCGGCGGCGCCCGCGGCCACGAGGTCGTCGGCGAACCGCTCGACTCCGTACCGCAGGACGGGGTTCCAGTACGTCATCACGAGCACGGGGGTGTCCACGCGCTCCGTGATGGCGCGCACGGCGTCGAAGACCTGCGCGACCTTGAAGCCGTTTGCCAGGCTCTCCTCGGCGGCACGCTGGATGACCGGCCCGTCCATGACCGGGTCGGAGTACGGCAGGCCGAGCTCGATGACGTCGACGCCGTTCTCGGCGAGGGCCACCGCCGCGTCGACGCTGGTCTCGAGGTCCGGGTAGCCGGCGGGCAGGTACCCGACGACGGCGCCGGCGCGCTCGGTGTTCGCGCGGTCGATGGTCGCCGCGACCGTCCGGTCCGTGCTCACGACTGGACCGCCGTCTCGTCGAGGATGCCGAAGTACCGGCTGGCGGACGCCACGTCCTTGTCGCCGCGACCGGAGAGGTTCACGAGGACGACGCCCTCGGGCCCGAGCTCCTTGCCGAGCTTGATGGCGCCGGCCAGGGCGTGCGACGACTCGATCGCCGGGATGATGCCCTCGGTGCGGCTGAGGAGACGGAACGCCTCCATCGCCTCGGTGTCGGTGATCGGTTCGTACTTCGCCCGTCCGATCGACGCCAGGTACGCGTGCTCCGGCCCGACGCTCGGGTAGTCGAGTCCCGCGGAGATGCTGTGGCTCTCGATGGTCTGCCCGTCCTCGTCCTGCATGAGGTACGACTTCGCTCCCTGCAGCACGCCCTCGCGACCGAGCGTGATGCTCGCCGCGTGCCGTCCGGTCTCGACGCCGTCACCGCCGGCCTCGAAGCCGTGCAGGCGGACGGACTCGTCGTCGAGGAACGCCTCGAAGATGCCCATCGCGTTCGAACCACCGCCGACGCACGCTGCCACGGCGTCGGGCAGACGGCCGACGCGGTCGAGGACCTGCTGACGGGCTTCCTCGCCGATCACCTTGTGGAACTGGCGGACCATCTCCGGGAACGGGTGCGGTCCGGCGACCGTGCCGAGCAGGTAGTGCGTCGAGTCGACGTTCGCCACCCAGTCGCGCAGCGCGTCGTTGATGGCGTCCTTGAGCGTGCGGGAGCCGGTCTCGACCGGGATCACCTGCGCGCCGAGCAGGCGCATCCGCGCGACGTTGAGCGCCTGGCGCTCGGTGTCGACGGCGCCCATGTAGACGACGCAGTCCATGCCGAACAGTGCCGCGGCGGTCGCCGTCGCGACGCCGTGCTGACCGGCACCGGTCTCGGCGATCAACCGCGTCTTGCCGAGCCGCCGGGCGACGAGGGCCTGACCGAGCACGTTGTTGATCTTGTGCGACCCGGTGTGGTTGAGGTCCTCGCGCTTGAGGATGATCCGCGCGCCACCGGCGTGCTTGGCGAAGCGCGGCACCTCGGTGATGATCGACGGCCGACCGGTGTACTCCCGGTGCAGCGTGTCGAGCTCCTCGCGGAAGGACGGGTCCGCCCAGGCCTCGCGGAAGGCGGCCTCGAGTTCGTCGAGTGCCAGGACGAGGGACTCGGGGACGAAGCGTCCGCCGAAGTCGCCGAAGTAGGGGCCTTGCAGGTCACGGAGTGAGGTCACGGTGGTGCTCCCGGAGGTGTCCGGCCAGGGGCCGGACGGGTTGTCAGCCGTCGATGAACGACGCGAGCGTGGCGGCGGGGTCGGCGCCGGTGACGAGCGCTTCCCCGACGAGGACGACGTCGGCCCCGGCGGACCGGTAGTGCGCGACGTCGGCGGGGGTCTTCACGGCGGACTCGGCAACGCGCACGACCCCGTCGGGGATGCGGTCGGCGAGCGAACCGAAGAGGTCGCGGTCGAGCGAGAAGTCGGTGAGGTCGCGGGCGTTGACGCCGAGGATCCGTGCGCCGGCGTCGAGCCCGCGGGAGACCTCGTCCGCCGAGTGGGCCTCGACGAGCACGCGCATGCCGAGCTCCTCGGCCAGGGCGTGCAGCTCGACCAGCGCGCGCTGCTCGAGGGCGGCGACGATCAGGAGGACCAGGTCCGCCCCCGCCGCACGGGCCTCGACGACCTGGTACGGGTCGGCGATGAAGTCCTTGCGGAGCACGGGCACCGTCACACGGGCCTTCACCGACTCGAGGTCGGCGAGCGACCCGAGGAACCTGCGCCCCTCGGTCAGCACGCTGATCGCCGAGGCACCGCCCCGCTCGTAGTTGGCCGCGAGGGCGGCCGGGTCCTCGATCGTCGCCATCGACCCGCGGGACGGGCTGGCGCGCTTGACCTCGGCCAGGACCTTCACGCGGTCGCCCGGCGCGAGGAAGTCCAACGCGTCGAGCGGCGACGCCACACGGTCGAGGTCACGCTCGACGTCCGCGTAGGGGCGGTCGAGTCGGCGTGCGGCGGCGTCCTCGAGGGCGCCGGCGACCAGGCTCTCGAGCAGGTTCGGCCCGGACGCTGCGGTCACGCGCTCACTCGCCGTGGTGCTTGGGGACGAACTTCGGACCGTTGACGCCGTAGCCGGCCTTGCCCATCGCGAAGCCCACGACGAGGCCGATGAGCACGATGCCGGCGGAGACCCAGACGCCCCAGGCCATGTCGAACCAGAAGAAGAGCGTCCCGGCGGCGAAGCCGATCAGCATGATGACGACGGCCGTCCAGGCCGCCGGCGAGTGGCCTTCGCCGAGTTCTGCGGGCTCAGTGTTGCTCACGGTGCTCCTCGTTGTCGCTGGCGCCACCGGTCGGGCGGCGCTCCGTCGATCCTACCGTGTCCGCGGTCCGCGACTCCCCGACGGCGGCGTCCCCCGCGGTCGGGTCGACCCCGGCGCTGAGGTCGTCCCAGTCGACGATCGCGTCACGTGCGACCGGCGCGGCGGCGACGTCGCCGGACGGTGCCGGGGCGCTGCCCGTGGCGCGTGCACCGGCGGCGGAGGCCGCACCGGGTGTGGTGGCGTCGCCGTACTTCCGGCTCGGGCCGGGCCACGACCGCTGCAGGAACAGCACCGCGATCCCGAGGAGAGCGGCGAGCACCCCGGCGGCGATCCCGACGACCGGCCAGGGGCTCACGTCGACGCTCGTGACGACCTGCCGGACGGCGCCGACGTCGCTCACGCCGGCGACCGACCCGACCGCGCTGCGGGCCGAGGCGACGGGATCGGTCAGCGCCGAGACCCCGGTGACCACGACGGCCACGCCGAGCAGGACCTGGACGACGGCGAGCACGACGCGGACGATCCGGCCCGCGATCGTGAGCGCGAGGAACAGCGCGAGGCTGGCGATGGCGACCGCGGTGTACTGCGGCACCACGGCCGCACCGTCGGCGGCGACGGTGGACACGACGGCGGCCGAGTGGTCGAGGTGCATCGTGAACCACGTCTGCGTCCACGAGAGCATCACGAGCCCCGCGACGGCGAGACCGACCACGACGACGAGCGGACGGGAGCGCTTCACCGTGCGACCCCGGTCATCCGGTTCGCGGTGGCGACGGCCCGGAGCGGCGCCGCGGCCTTGTTGACCGCCTCGAGGTGCTCGCTCGTCGGGTCCGAGTCGGCCACGAGTCCCGCACCCGCCTGCACCCGCGCGATCCCGTCCTGGATGAGCGCGGTGCGGATCGCGATGGCCACGTCGGCGTCCCCGGCGAAGTCGAAGTACCCCACGACCCCGGCGTACGCACCGCGCTTCGCGGGTTCGAGCTCGTCGATGATCTGCAGGGCGCGCGGCTTCGGCGCCCCGGACAGCGTCCCCGCGGGGAAGGTCGCCCGGAACACGTCGATCGCCGAGGCACCGGGACGGACGGCGCCCTCGACGCTCGAGACCAGGTGCATGATGTGGCTGAACCGCTCGACGGTCATGAACTCCGTCACCGCGACGGACCCCGGCTCGCACACCTTCTGCAGGTCGTTGCGGGCGAGGTCGACGAGCATGAGGTGCTCGGCGCGTTCCTTGGGGTCCTGCAGGAGCTCCTCGCCCAGGCGGACGTCCTCCTCCGTGGTCGCGCCACGGGGGCGGGACCCGGCGATCGGGTGGGTCATCGCGCGGCCGTCCTGGACCTTCACGAGCGCCTCCGGCGAGGCGCCGACGATCCAGAACGGAGCGCCGTCGGTGCCCTCGAGCGCGAGGAAGTACATGTACGGGCTCGGGTTCAGGGTGCGGAGCACGCGGTAGACGTCGAGCGGGTCGGCGGTCACGTCGTGGTCGAAGCGCTGCGAGATGACGACCTGGAAGACGTCGCCGTCGCGGATGTACCGCTTCGACCGCTCGATCGCCGCCGCGTACTCCTCGGGCGTCGAGCGGGACCGTGCGGTCGGCTCGGCGATGTCGAACGCCTCGGCGACGGTCGCGACGCTCGGCTGGACGAGGTCGGCCTGCATCCGGTCGAGCCGCGCCTGCGCGTCGGACCAGAGCGTGTCGGCGTCGTCGGTGCCGTCGTTCAGCGCGCTCGCGACGAGGACGACCAGGCCGGTGCGGTGGTCGAGGGCCGCGAGCTCGGCGACGAAGGACAGCGCCTGTCCGGGCACGTCGAAGTCGGCGGGCGGTGCGTCGGGCAGGTGTTCGAGCTGCCGGACGGCCTCCCACCCGATGAAGCCGACGGTGCCGCCGACGAGGGGCGGGGTGCCCGGCACGCGCGGGGTCGCCCACCGCTCGTGCAGGCGCGCGAGCACGTCGAGCGGCGCGCCGTCGAGCGACCCCACGGCACGCTCGACCGACAGTCCGGTGTCGATCCACGACGCCCGGTCGCCGTCCTGCGTGAGGACGCCGAAGCTCCGCACGCCGACGAAGGACCACCGGGACCACAGGCCGCCCTGGCCGGCGGACTCGAGGAGGAACGTGCCGGCGCGGCCGTCGGCGAGCTTCCGGTAGACCCCGACCGGGGTCTCGCTGTCGGCGAAGAGCGCCCGGACGACCGGGACCACGCGGTGGCCGCGCGCGACCAGGTCGTCGAAGTCGGTGCGCGCCGTGGTGCGGGGCGCGTCCGTCACCGGTCCGCCCCGCCCGTCGCGGCGCCGACCTCGGTCGGGGCCGACGCGGTCACCGGGTCGAGCGGGTCCACGTCGAAGCACCGGTGCGCGCCGGTGTGGCAGGCGGCCCCGACCTGGTGGACCGTGACGAGCAGCGTGTCGTCGTCGCAGTCCAGCGCGGCGCCGCGGACGTACTGGGCGTGCCCGGACGTGTCACCCTTTCGCCAGTACTCGTTCCGGGAGCGGGACCAGAAGGTCACCCGGCCCTCGGTGAGGGTGCGGCGGAGTGCTTCTCGGTCCATGTACCCGAGCATGAGGACGTCCTTCGACGATTCCTCCTGCACGATGGCGGGGAGCAGTCCGTCCGCACCGAAACGAGCGCGGTCGAGGACCGCTTCGGTGCTGGCGCTGGTGCTGTCGGTCATGAGACCACCAGCCTACGGCCCGGCGCCTCCCCCGACCGGACGGGAGGCACGCCTCCCCCGGTCGCGTCAGCTCAGCGGACCACGTGGCCGGTCGCGCGCAGCGCGTCCTTGACGTCGGCGACGGTCATCTCGCCCCGGTGGAAGACGCTCGCCGCGAGGACGGCGTCGGCCCCCGCGTCGATCGCGGGGGCGAAGTGCTCGACGCGACCCGCGCCTCCCGAGGCGATGACCGGGACGGACGAGACCGCACGGACCGCCGTGACGAGTGCGAGGTCGAACCCGTTCTTCGTGCCGTCGGCGTCGATCGAGTTGACCAGGAGCTCCCCCGCGCCGCGCTCGACGGCCTCGCTGGCCCAGGCGACGGCGTCGACGTCGGTCTCGGTGCGGCCGCCGTGCGTCGTGACGACGAAGCCCGAGGGCGTGCGGGAGGACCGCTTGACGTCGAGGGAGAGGACGACGGCCTGCGACCCGAACCGGTCGGCGATCTCGGTGACGAGTCCGGGACGGGCGATCGCCGCGCTGTTCACGCCGATCTTGTCCGCGCCGCACTGCTGCAGCCGCGAGACGTCGTCGACGCTGCGGACCCCGCCGCCGACCGTGAGCGGGATGAAGACCTGCTCGGCGGTGCGGGTGACGGTGTCCCACATGGTGGCGCGGTTCTCGACCGTGGCACCGACGTCGAGGAAGGTCAGCTCGTCGGCACCCTGCTCGTAGTAGCGCGCGGCGAGCTCCACCGGGTCCCCGGCGTCCTGCAGGTCGAGGAAGTTGACGCCCTTGACGACGCGGCCGCCGGAGACGTCGAGGCACGGGATGACCCGGACCGACACCCCGCCGAGCGCGGTCGCCGTGGTCGTGCCGTCGGTCACAGCCGTGCGGCGTGGATCGGGCTGACGAGGATGGCGCGCGCTCCGAGGTCGTAGAGCGCGTCCATGATGAGGTTCGCGTCCTCGCGCGGGATCATCACGCGGACGGCGGACCAGTCGCGGTCGTGCAGCGGCGACACCGTCGGCGACTCGATGCCCGACGCGACCGCCGTGGCCTGCTCGAGCAGGTCGGACGGGATGTCGTAGTCGAGCATGACGTAGCCGCGGGCCACGAGCACGCCCTGCAGCCGGCGCCGGAGCACGTCGATGCCGGCGATCGACTCGTCGGTGGTGATGAGCACCGCGGTGGACTCGAGGATGACCGGGCCGAAGATCTCGAGCCCGGCGGCGCGGAGGGTGCTGCCGGTGGAGACGACGTCGGCGACCGCGTCGGCGACCCCGAGCCGGACCGCGCTCTCGACGGCGCCGTCGAGCTTGACGAGGGTCGCGGTCACGCCGTGCTGCGCGAGGAACTCGCCGACGAGCCCCGGGTAGCTGGTGGCGACGCGCACGCCCTCGAGGTCCTGCAACGTCGCGTACCGACCGGGTGCACCGGCGAACCGGAAGGTCGAGTCGGCGAACCCGAGCGCGTCGACCTCGTGCGCGGTGGACCCGGAGTCGAGCAGCAGGTCGCGACCGGTGATGCCGACGTCGAGCGCGCCGGAGCCGACGTAGGTGGCGATGTCGCGCGGGCGGAGGAAGAAGAACTCCACCCCGTTGCGCTCATCGATGAGGTGCAGCGCCTTCGGGTCGCGGCGACCGGCGTACCCGGCCTCCCGCAGCATCTCGGAGGCGGTCTCGGACAGGGAGCCCTTGTTGGGCACGGCGACGCGGAGCATCAGGGTCTGCTTCCTGGAGGGGGTCGGTGACGGTCTGCGGTGCGCTGCGGGCAGCGCTCCCTACAGATGTCGCCAGACGTCCGCCGGGGTGAGCCCCTTCGCGACCATGAGCACCTGCAGGTGGTACACGAGCTGCGAGATCTCCTCGGAGGTGCGCTCGTCACCTTCGTACTCGGCCGCCATCCAGACCTCGGCGGCCTCTTCCACGATCTTCTTGCCGATCTGGTGCACACCGGCATCCAGTTCGGCGACGGTGCCGGAGCCCTCGGGACGCGTGCGCGCCTTCTCGGTCAGCTCCGCGAACAGGTCGTCGAACGTCTTCACGGTTCCAGGCTACCGGTCTGCGAGGGCACGCCGTGCCGCCGCCCGGAGATCGGTGATGCGCTCGGCCGGTTCCCCGCCGTACACGGCGGAGCCGGCGACCAGGGTGTCGGCGCCGCTGCGGACCGCTTCGGGGACGGTGTCGACCGCGATGCCGCCGTCGACCTCGAGCCAGACGTCGAGCCCGGAGGCGTCCACCGCGGCCCGGGCGTCGGCGAGCTTCGGCATCACCTCGGACATGAAGGCCTGGCCGCCGAAGCCGGGCTCGACGGTCATGAGCAGGACCATGTCGTAGGCGTCGAGGTGGTGCAGCACCTGCGTGATCGGCGTGCCGGGCTTCACGGCGACTGCGGCGCGAGCACCGTTCGATCGGATCGCCGCCGCGGTCGCCACCGGGTCCGTCGCCGCCTCGAAGTGGAACGTCACGCTCGACGCCCCGGTCTCGGCGTACTTCGGCGCCTCGGTGTCGGCGTCCGTGATCATGAGGTGCACGTCGAGCGGCACGGGCGACACCTGCTGCAGGCGCTGCACGATCGGCAGGCCGAGCGTCAGGTTCGGCACGAAGTGGTTGTCCATGACGTCGACGTGCACCATGTCGGCGGTCGCGATGCGCTGGAGTTCACGCTCGAGGTTCGCGAAGTCGGCGGACAGGATGCTCGGCGAGATGCGGATCGTCACCCGTCGAGCCTACCGGCGGGTGGTCAGGCCGTTCGGCGCACGAGTGCGATGAACATCGCGTCGGTGCCGATGCGGTGCGGCCAGAGCTGTGCGGTCCGCCCGTCGGCCACCTGCGGGTCGCGCGCGGCCACCGAGCGGACGACCGCGGCGGTGTCGAGCTGTTCGAGCTCGTGCCCGTGCCGACGCATGAGGGCGTCGACCTGCCCGCGGGTCTCGGCGAGGTGCGGCGAGCAGGTGACGTAGGCGAGCGTGCCGCCGGGCGCGAGGACCCGGACCGCGGCCTCGAGCAGTTCCTCCTGCAGCGCGGCCAGTTCGGCGACGTCCTCCGGCTGCTTGCGCCAGCGCGCCTCCGGACGACGACGGAGCGCGCCGAGCCCGGTGCACGGCGCGTCGAGCAGGATGCGGTCGTACGTGACGCCGGAGCCGTCGGTGCCGTAGCGGCGGCCGTCGCCCTCGACGACGGTGACGGTGTCCCGGAAGTCGCGGAGGGCCTCCCGGACGAGTCCGACGCGCGCGGGGACGAGTTCGTTGGCGACGAGGGTCGCGCCGGACTGCGCGGCCTCGGCCGCGAGTAGCGCGGCCTTGCCCCCGGGCCCGGCGCAGAGGTCGAGCCAGCGCTCGCCCGGGCGCACCGCGGAGGAGCGGGAGAGGGCGAGGGCCGCGAGCTGCGAGCCCTCGTCCTGCACGCGGAGGCGGCCGGCGGCGACACCGGGGACGCGTGCGGGGTCGCCGGTCACGCCGCGGATGCCGACGGGCGAGACGGGCAGGTCGGGTGCGACCGGCGCGGTTGCGTGCGCCGGGGCGGCGGTGCCGTCGTCGTCGCTGGCCGCGTCGTCCGGGGCGACGTCGTCGTCGACGGCGGGCCCGACGGGAGGCTCCTCCCCGGCCTCGACGTCGTCCCCCGCCGTGCGGGCGGTCGCCTGCTCCACGTCCTCGGCCGTGGCGATGCCGGGCAGCGCGGCGAGCTGGACCCGGGGCGCCTCGTTGTCGGCCGCGAGGAGCGCCGCGAGTTCGTCGCGCGACCGCTCGGCGGCGAGAGCGTCACGGAGCGCCGACACGACCCAGACCGGGTGCGACCACCGCGTGGCGAGCAGCGCCTCGCCGCCGAGGCCCGCTGTCACCAGGGCGTCCCACTCCTCCGGGGTCTTCGCGGCCACCTTCCGCATGACGGCGTTGACGAAGCCGGTCGCGCGGGACACGCCGACCTCCCGGGCGAGCTCCACCGTGGCCGAGACCGCGGCGTGCGTCGGCGTCCGCATGCCGAGCAGCTGGTGCACGCCGAGGCGCATGACGTCGAGCACGTCGGCCTCGACGAGGTCCGCGCGCCGTCCGGACGCGAGGGCGACGACCGCGTCGTACCGGCCGATCATCCGGATGGTGCCGTAGGTCAGCTCGGTCGCGAAGCCGGCGTCCCGGGCGCTCAGCCCCGCGCGCCGGATGCGCGTCGGCAGGAGCAGGTTCGCGTAGGCGTCGTCGACCTGCACGGCGCGGAGCACGTCGAAGGCCACCCGACGGGCGCTCACCTGGCGGGGAGCCTGCGGTCGACCACCGGGACGGCGTGCGGCACCCGACCCGGTCGGACCACCGCCCTGTCGTCCGCCGCTGTCCCGGCCGCCGCTCCCGCGTCCGCCGTCGCGCTGGGGGCCGCGCGACCGTGCCTGTTCCGCGCTCATGCGAGCACCTTCCCGTCGAGCGGTCCGAGCCCGCGGGCCCAGGCCGCGGCGTCCATCGCCTTCTTGCCGGCCGGCTGCACCTCGCAGAGCACGAGCGGCTCGTCCGCCGTGCCGACGAGCAGGACGCCGTCGGTGAGCCGGAGGGCGCCGGGCGCGAGCGGCGCGGCGGACTCCCCCGCGCCTCCCGGACGGACCCGGCCCGCACGGAGCAGCTTGACCCGCGTCTCGCCGAGGTGTGCGAAGGCACCGGGCTCGGGCGTGACGCCGCGCAACCGGGCGTGCACGACGGCAGCCGGTGCCGTGAAGTCGGTGCGGCCGTCCGCGAGGGTGAGCTTCGGGGCGGTGGTGACCTCGCCGACCTGCTCGTGCGCCACCGCGGTGCCGGCGGCCAGGTCGTCGACGACCCGGGCGACGAGCTCGGCCCCGGTGTCGGCCATCGCGGCGAGGACATCGCCCGAGGTCGCCTCGTCGTCGATCGGGAACGGTTCCGAGGCGAAGACGGGTCCGGCGTCGAGGGCCTCCACCAGCTGGAACACCGTCGCCGCCGTCGTCGTCGCACCGGCCATCACGGCACGCTGCACCGGCGCGGCACCGCGGAGGGCCGGCAGGTCGGAGAAGTGCAGGTTCACCCAGCCCATGCGCGGGGCGTCGAGTGCCGGTCGCCGCAGCAGCGCGCCGTAGGCGACGATCACGCCGAGGTCGACACCGAGCTCGGCGATCCGGGCGGTGACCGCGTCGTCGACCCGGGCGGCCTCGACCACCGGCAGGCCGAGCTCGGCGGCCGCGACGGCGACGGGCGTCGGGGTCAGGACGCGCTTGCGGCCCTGCGGTGTCGGCGGGCGGGTCAGCACCGCCGCGATCTCGTGGTCGGACGCCGCCAGACGGCGGAGGGTGGGGACCGCAGCAGCGGGGCTGCCGGCGACGACGAGACGCATGGGCTCCAGTCTCCCACGACGGACGGCGCTCCCCCGGCGCGGTCGGTCGGGTCCGGTGGACCGGGCTGTCCGCCTCGCGCGGGAGCGCGGGGTCGGCGGACGACCACGGCCCGGGGCGGGTACCTTCTCAGGCGATTCCCGGAAAGGAACGAACCATGGCAGATCGACTCTCCACCCCCGCCCCCACCAGCTTCGCCGAGACGCCCGTGCAGAAGGGCGCCCTCGTCGTCGGCATCGTCTTCCTGCTCGTCGGACTCGCCGGGTTCGTCCCCGGCGTCACGTCGGGGGACCTCGGCGGCGCAGGCAACGGTTCGATGGGCATGCTGCTCGGCATCTTCCAGGTGTCCGTGCTGCACAACATCGTCCACCTGCTCTTCGGCATCGTCGGCGTCGCGGCCGCGCGTCGGGCCAGCGGCGCCCGGCTGTACCTCGTCATCGGCGGCGTCGTCTACTTCGTCCTCTGGATCTACGGCCTCTTCACCGCGGGCAGCGACAGCGCCGCGAACTTCGTGCCGCTCAACTCGGCGGACAACTGGCTGCACCTCGTGCTCGCCGTCGGCATGGTCGCCCTCGGGGTCGTCCTGTCGCGCGGTCGTCGCGCACCGGTCGGCGCGTAGCACCCGTCGCCGACCCGGGTCGGCGACACCGACGGGAGGCCCGTGGCGGGATCGCCACGGGCCTCCCGTGCGTCCGGGGTCCGGTCAGACCTCGGAGAACGGCTCCGCGTCGTCCATGCGGACGCGGAGCGCGGGTGCGGCGCGGCGCTTCGCGCCACCGGCGACCACCCGGCGCGTCGACGACCGACGGATGACCTCCGCCTTCAGGGTCGCGGCGACCTCGGCACCGTGCCCGTAGGGGAAGCGGACGATCGCGCGGACGGTACCCGGCGTCGGGTCGTCCACGGGCACCGGACCGAGCACCGGCCCGACGGGCGCGTCCCCCAGCGCCTCGACGGCACCCGTCACGGCCTCGTCGGTGCCGGTCAGCGTCGCGACCCGGACGGCCGGCGGGAAGAACAGCTCGCGGCGGTCGGCCAGTTCGTCGTGCGCCGGTCCGTCGAGTCGCCACAGCGCCATCGCGTTCGCGAGTTTGCCGCCGATGCCGACGAGGTAGACCGGAGCCCCGGGCGCGCCCTTCGCCGCCGCGTTCGACCAGACCCGCAGGACGTCCTCCTGCACGCGGAGCCCCTCGCGCGCCAGCATCCGCTCGCCGTCGAGCAGGAGCACGCACGCGTACCCGCCCGCCACGTCCGGTTCGGCGCCGCGGGTGGCGACGACGACGGCCGGGCGTGCCGGGACCTCGTCCACCGGACGGCTACCGTCCGCGACGACGATGCGGGTGTTCGGGAACGCCCGACCGAGTTCGTCCGCGGTCCGCTGCGCACCCTGCCCGACCGGCTTGAGCTTCCCGTTGCCGCACGTCGGGCAGCGGTACCCGGCCGCGAGCGCGCCGCAGAACCGGCACTGCGGGGTCGAGCCGGCGTGCGGGCTGCCGAGCGGCCCACCGCACACCCGGCAGTGTGCGCGCTCACCACACGCGGTGCAGACCAGGCCCGTGCCGAAGCCCGGGTTCGACACCTGGACGAGCACCGGCCCCTCGCGGCTGGCCTCGCGCGCGGCGCGCCACGCGCTGCTCGGGATGCGGGCCTGCGCCGCGTACCCGTCGGCGTTCGTCTGGTGCGCGGTCGGCACCACCTTCGGCACCCGGACGCGGTGCGGGGTGAGCTCCTGCAACCACCCGAGCTCGACGAGCCGCTGCACGTCGGTGCTGCGGGCGTGGGAGAGCAGGAGCAACGCCGCACCGGACTGCGCGGTGCGGACGAGGGCGACGTCGCGGGTGTGCACGTACGGGGCACGCTGCTCGGCGAACGAGGGGTCCCCGTCGTCCCAGAGCGCGATGAGGCCGAGGTCCGACGCCGGCGCGTACACCGCGGCGCGACTGCCGATCGCCACGACCGGGTGGGTGCGGGCGGTCAGGAGTGCCCGGGCCCGCTGCCCGTTCGTCTGCTTCGCGTCGAACCGCACGACCCGCTCCGGTGGCACGAGCACGTGCAGGGCCCGCTCGAGGTCGGTCACGTCACGGAAGTCCGGGACCGCGATGACGGCCGACCGTTCCCCCGCCAGCGTGTGCGCGGCCGCCTGCGCCAGGGTCGCCGCCCAACCGGGCACCCAGGTCGGGTCCTCGTCGGCGTCGGACAGGGCGACCGGGTGCGGGATCGCGCTGACCGCGGCCCGCCTCCCGGCGTCGATCACCGCCTCCACCGTGCCGTCGCCGTAGCCGTCCACCGGCACGGGGACGACCGCGGGCGGCACGTACTCGGGATCGCGGGCGAGCCAGGCCTTCTCGGGCCGGACCTGCCGCGTCGGGACCGCCAGCCGCAGGACGTCGCTGGCGACCCCGGCTGCACGGTCGGCGACGGCGCGGGCGAGCCGCCAGACCTCGGGCGCGAGGACCGCCACGGGGCTGACGAGTTCCTCGACGACGCTCAGTTCACCGGGGAAGTCGTGCTCCGGCGAGAGGGCGTCGTCCCGGACGACCTCGACGACGTAGGCGTCCGTCATCCGGGCGCCGGAGCGCAGCGGCACCTTGACGCGCACGCCCGGCACGCAGTCGTCCTCGAACTCGGCCGGCACCCGGTAGTCGAACAGACGGTCCAGCTGCGGGAGCGGCGAGTCGAGGACGACACGCGCGACGGTGGCCACGCCGGGCCTCAGACGGCGGCGGAGACGAGTCCTGCCGCGGTCCGGAGTTCCTCGACTCGATCGAGGTGCTCCCACGTGAACCCGGGCAGCTCGCGGCCGAAGTGGCCGTACGTGGCGGTCTGGGCGTACTTCGGGGTGAGCAGGTCGAGGTCGCGGATGATCGCGGCGGGCCGCAGGTCGAACACCTGGCGGATGGCGGCCTCGATCGTGGCGTCGTCGACGTGTCCGGTCCCGAACGACTCGACGTACAGCCCGACGGGGGCGGCACGGCCGATCGCGTACGCGACCTGCACCTCGAGGCGGTCGGCGAGTCCGGCCGCGACGGCGTTCTTCGCGACCCAGCGCAGCGCGTACGCCGCCGAGCGGTCGACCTTCGACGGGTCCTTGCCGCTGAAGGCGCCGCCACCGTGGCGGGAGGCCCCGCCGTACGTGTCCACGATCACCTTGCGCCCGGTGAGCCCGGCGTCGCCCTGGGGACCGCCGATCTCGAAGCGCCCGGTCGGGTTCACGATGACGTCGACGCGCGACGCGTCGAGATCGACCATGGCGAGCACCGGACGGATGACGTGCTCGGTGATGTCGGCGGTGAGCTGGTCGAGCGTGACGCTCGGCGCGTGCTGCGTCGAGAGCACCACGGTCTCGACGGTCTTCGGCGTGACGCCGTCGTAGCCGACCGTGACCTGGGTCTTGCCGTCCGGACGCAGGTACGTCAGCTCGCCGGACTTGCGGACCGCGGCGAGCTTCTCGGCCAGGCGGTGCGCGAGCCAGATGGCGACGGGCATGTACTCCGGGGTCTCGTTCGTCGCGAAGCCGAACATGATGCCCTGGTCGCCCGCACCCTGGCGGTCGAGCGGGTCGACACCGGCGCCGGAGCGGGAGTCGAGCGACTCGTCGACACCCTGCGCGATGTCCGGGGACTGCGCGCCGATCGAGATCTCGACGCCGCACGTACGGCCGTCGAAGCTCACGTCGGAGGAGTCGTACCCGATCCCCGTGATGACGTCGCGGACCAGCTGCGGGATCTCGACGTAGCCGGAGGTGGTGACCTCACCGGCGACGTGCACGAGCCCGGTCGTCACCATGGTCTCGACGGCGACCCGCGCGTGCGGGTCGACCGTGAGCAGGGCGTCCAGGATCGCGTCCGAGATCTGGTCGCAGATCTTGTCGGGGTGACCCTCGGTCACCGATTCCGACGTGAACAGACGGAGTGCGCTCGTCACCGGGATCAGGCGGAGGGCTGCTGCTGCTTGGTGACGGTCAGCTTGTCCTCGTTGATCTCGTGGAGCGCGACCGAGAGCGGCTTGTCGTCGATCGTCGAGTCGACGAGCGGGCCGACGTTGTCGAAGAGCGAGCCCTCGTGCAGGTCGGCGTAGTAGTCGTTGATCTGGCGGGCGCGCTTCGAGGCGAAGATGACGAGCGCGTACTTCGACTCGACCTTGCTGAGCAGGTCGTCGATGGGCGGGTCGATGATGCCCTGGGGGTTGGCCATGGGTTGCTCCTCGTCGTCGGTGCACCCGTGAGGGCACAGGGGATCGGTGCACCCGTCAGGGCGCAGAGAACAAGTCTACGACCTCGCGTGCCGCCGTGCTGACATCGGAGTTCACGATCCGCACGTCGAACTCGTCCTGCGCGGCCAGCTCCACCTTCGCGGTCTCGAGCCGACGGGCCTGCTCCTCGGCGGACTCGGTGCCCCGGCCGATGAGCCGACGCACGAGTTCGTCCCACGTCGGCGGCAGCAGGAACACCAGGACCGCCTCGGGCATGGCGTCCCGCACCTGACGGGCACCCTGCAGGTCGATCTCGAGCATGACCTTCTCGCCGGCGTCGAGCGCCCGGTCGATCGGCGGCCGCGGGGTGCCGTAGCGGTACGAGTTGTGCACGGTCGCCCACTCGAGCAGTTCGCGGTCGCGGACCATGCGGTCGAACTCGGCGTCGTCGACGAAGTAGTAGTGCACGCCGTCGACCTCGCCCGGGCGGGGCTTCCGGGTCGTCGCGGACACGCTGAGGTTGACCTCGGGGTACTGCTCGCGGATGTGGGCGCTGACGGTGCCCTTGCCCACCGCGGTGGGTCCGGCGAGCACGACGAGCTTCGACGCCCCGCGCTTCCGGCCGCGACCGGCGAGCCAGTCGGCGAGCTCCGTGCGCTGCCGGCTGCCGAGGCCGCCCAGCCGCTTCGACGGCGCGATCCGCAGCGCGCCCATCACGGCATCCGCGCGGGCCGGTCCGACCCCGGGCAGGCTCGTCAGCAGGTCGCGGACGCGCAACGATCGTTCGGCCGCCGTCGACGCGACCACCGAGTCGTCCTCGGACCACGCCGACCGTGCCACCTCGAGCGGCGACCGGTCCCCCGACGCCACGGCGGCCTTCACGGCGGCCCGGGCGCGGCGGGCGGCGACGGCGGCCTTGGCGGCGGCGACCCGGTCGACCTCCGGCGGGTTGCGGTGCGCCGGCAGCCCGGAGCGGTCGTCGGTCGTCGGGTCGGACACCACGTCGTCCGGGCGCTCGCCGCTCACGCGGCCGTCCCCAGCGCCGCCGCGATCCGGTCCGCACGGTCGGCCACCAGGGCGGTGACGCCGTCCGGGCCGTCGACCAGGAGCCCGCGGGACTCGTTCACGAGCACCTGCTCGGCGCGGCTGCCGTACAGCGGGCGGAGGTCCTCGATGCGGGCGCCCTGGGCACCGAAGCCCGGCGCGAGGACCGGCGCGGAACCGATCTCGTCCGCGGTGATGCCGAAGTCGCCCAGGTCGAGCGTCGCGCCGAGCACCAGCCCGATGTCCCCCAGGGCCTGGTCGGCCGTCGTCCGGTTGTCGTCTGCCACGTCCACGACGATACCGGCCGCCACGGTCCGCCCGGCACGCGGCCCCTCCGCGAGCACCGCAGTCTGCAGGACCCGTGCCTCCGGGTTGCTCGTCGCCGCGAGCACGAAGACACCGGCGCCGTGCTCCCGCGCGACGGCGACGGTGCCCGCGAGCGACCCGTACCCGAGGTACGGCGACACCGTCATCGCGTCGGCCGCGAACGGCCCGTCGCGGTCCAGCCACGCCAGGGCGTAGTCGTCGCCGGTCGATCCGATGTCGCCGCGCTTGACGTCCGCCACGACCAGGAGGCCCGCGTCGCGTGCCCGACGGATCGTCGCGTCGAGCGCACGGTAACCGGGAACCCCCGCGGCCTCGAAGAAGGCGATCTGCGGCTTCACGACGGCCGCCCGGCCGGCGGCCGCGTCGACGAGCGTCGCCCCGAAGGCGGTCAGGCCGGCCTCGTCGCGGCCGAGCCCCCACGCCGCCAGGGTGGCGGCGTGGGGGTCGATGCCGACGCAGAGCGCGGACCGCGACCCCACGGCGGCGGCGAGCCGCACGCCGAACGGGGTCGGGCCTCCCGGCCCACCGTGCCCCCAGGTCACCAGCCGGCCCGCTCGAGCGCGTAGTCCTGCAGGCTCCGGACGCTGTGCGGCGTCCCGATCGTCTCGATCGCCGCGACCGCCGCGCCGAGCTGCGAGATCGTCGTGAACAGCGGCTTGTCGGCCGCCACGGTGGCCGCGCGGATCTCGTACCCGTCCGCCCGGCCCGAGGCACCGCTCGGCGTGTTGATGACGATGTCGACCTCGTTGCGGGCGAGCAGGTCGACGACGCTCTCCTGGCCCTGGCTGTACTTCCCGACCGTGCCGACGAGGATGCCGTTGCGGCGGAGCACCTCGGCGGTCCCCTCGGTGGCGATGATCCGGAAGCCGAGCTGCTGCAGCCGGTGGACGGGCAGGACGATCGCGCGCTTGTCGGTGTCGGCGACGCTCACGAACACCGTGCCGCTCGTCGGCAGCCCGCCGTACGCGGCCTCCTGGCTCTTCAGGAACGCCCGCGGGAAGTCGCGGTCGATGCCCATCACCTCGCCGGTGGAGCGCATCTCGGGGCTGAGGACCGAGTCGACGACCTGTCCCTCGACCGTGCGGAAGCGGCGGAACGGGAGCACGGCCTCCTTGACGGCGACCGGTGCCTGCGCCGGGACGAACGCACCGTCGCGGGCCGGCAGCAGGCCCTCGTCGACGAGCGCGTCGATCGACGTGCCGGTCATGACGCGGGCCGCGGCCTTGGCCAGGGCGATGCCGAGCGCCTTCGAGACGAACGGGACCGTGCGGCTCGCGCGGGGGTTCGCCTCGAGGACGTAGAGGACGCCCGCCCCGATCGCGAACTGCACGTTGAGGAGCCCGCGCACGCCGACGCCCCGGGCGATCTTCTCGGTCGCGTCGACGACCGCCTGGATCTCCGCGCGGCCGAGGCCGACCGGGGGCAGGGTGCAGGACGAGTCGCCGGAGTGGATGCCGGCCTCCTCGATGTGCTCCATGATCCCACCGACGTACAGCCGCTCGCCGTCGTAGAGGGCGTCGATGTCGATCTCCACGGCGTCGTCGAGGAACCGGTCGACGAGCAGCGGCAGGTCCGGCCCGATGATCGCCTGGTCGGCCATCCGGTCGAAGTAGTCGGCGAGGGTGGCGGAGTCGTAGACGATCTCCATGCCGCGACCGCCGAGCACGAAGGACGGGCGGACGAGCACCGGGTACCCGATCGACTCGGCGACCGCGGTGGCGCTGGCCAGGTCGTGCGCGGTGCCGTTCTTCGGGGCGAGCAGGCCGGCGTCCTCGAGGATGCGGGAGAACTGCCCGCGCTCCTCGGCGAGGTCGATGGCCTCCGGCGTGGTCCCGAGGATCGGGATGCCGGCCGCCTCAAGCGGCTTCGCGAGCCCGAGCGCGGTCTGGCCGCCCAGCTGCACGACGACGCCCACGACCTCGCCCGAGGCCTGCTCGGCCGCGATGACCTCGAGGACGTCCTCGGCGGTGAGCGGCTCGAAGTAGAGCCGGTCCGAGGTGTCGTAGTCGGTGGAGACCGTCTCCGGGTTGCAGTTGATCATGATGGTCTCGAAGCCCGCGTCGCTCAGCGCGAAGGACGCGTGCACGCACGAGTAGTCGAACTCGACGCCCTGACCGATGCGGTTCGGGCCCGACCCGAGGATGACGACCTTCTTGCGGTCGCTCGGGGCGACCTCGGTCTCGGTGTCGTAGGACGAGTAGTGGTACGGCGTCAGGGCCGGGAACTCGCCGGCGCAGGTGTCGACGGTCTTGAACACCGGGCGGATGCCGAGCGCGTGACGCGCGTCACGCGCCTCCTGCTCGGTGATGCCGCGGAGCGCGGCGATCTGCGCGTCGCTGAAGCCGTGCTCCTTCGCCCAGCGGACGGTGTCGGCGTCGAGGGTGTCGGCGGCGCGGACCTCGGCGGCGACCTCGTTGATGAGGACGATCTGGTCGATGAACCACGGGTCGATCTTCGTGGCCTCGAACACTTCGTCGGCGGTCGCGCCGGCGACGAGGGCCTGCTGGACCGTGACGATGCGACCGTCTGTCGGGACGGCCGAGGTCGCGAGCAGCGCGTCCTTGTCGAGCTGGTCCGCCGGGACGTCCCAGTGGAAGCTCGACCCGCGCTTCTCGAGCGAGCGGAGCGACTTCTGCAGCGCGGTGGCGTAGTTGCGGCCGATGGCCATCGCCTCGCCGACGCTCTTCATCGTGGTGGTCAGGGTGGCGTCGGCGGCCGGGAACTTCTCGAACGCGAACCTCGGGGTCTTCACGACCACGTAGTCGAGCGTCGGCTCGAAGCTCGCCGGGGTGACCTGCGTGATGTCGTTCTGGATCTCGTCCAGGCGGTACCCGATCGCGAGCTTCGCGGCGATCTTGGCGATCGGGAAGCCCGTCGCCTTCGACGCGAGGGCGGACGAGCGGGACACGCGCGGGTTCATCTCGATGACGATGAGGCGCCCGTTCGACGGGTCCACGGCGAACTGGATGTTGCAGCCACCGGTGTCGACGCCGACGCGACGGATGATGTCGATGCCGATGTTCCGCATGTTCTGGTACTCGCGGTCGGTCAGCGTCAGGGCCGGGGCGACCGTGATCGAGTCCCCGGTGTGCACGCCGACCGGGTCGACGTTCTCGATCGAGCAGATGACGACGGTGTTGTCCGCGTTGTCGCGCATCAGCTCGAGCTCGTACTCCTTCCAGCCGAGGATCGACTCCTCGAGCAGGACCTCGGTCGTCGGGCTCGACTGCAGCCCGTCGCCGACGAAGCGGACGAGGTCCTCCTCGGTGTACGCGAAGCCCGAACCGAGGCCGCCCATCGTGAACGAGGGGCGGACGACGAGCGGGTAGCCGAGGTCCTGCGCGAACTCCTTGGCCTCCTCGAGGGTGTGCGCGATGTGGCTCCGGGCGACGTCCGCGCCGGACTCGAGGACCAGCTCCTTGAAGAGCTGCCGGTCCTCACCCCGCTGGATGGCGTCGACCTTGGCGCCGATCAGCTCGACGCCGTACCGCTCGAGGATCCCCGCCTCGTCGAGCGCGATCGCGGCGTTGAGCGCGGTCTGCCCGCCGAGGGTCGGCAGCACGGCGTCCGGCTGCTCGATGCGGATGATCTCCTCGAGCGACGCGTTCGTGATCGGCTCGATGTACGTCGCGTCGGCGAAGTCCGGGTCGGTCATGATCGTCGCCGGGTTCGGGTTGACCAGGATGACGCGGACGCCCTCCGCACGGAGGACTCGGCACGCCTGGGTGCCGGAGTAGTCGAACTCGGCGGCCTGCCCGATGACGATCGGGCCGGAGCCGATGACGAGGACCGAGTCGATGTCGGTGCGCTTGGGCATCAGTTGCCCTCCTTCGAGGAGTCGGTGGCCGTGACGTCGGCAGCGGGGGTGGTGGCGTCGGCGGTCGCGGCGTCGAGGGGCTCGCCCCGGCGACGGGCGACGACCATGTCCCGGAAGCGGTCGAACAGGTACATGCTGTCGTGCGGCCCGGCGGCGGCCTCGGGGTGGTACTGCACGCTGAACGCGGGGATGTCGAGCGCGCGGAGCCCCTCGACCACGTTGTCGTTCAGCGAGTAGTGCGAGACCTCGACCCGGCCGAAGCCGATCGGGGACTCGAGGACCTCGCCGACCGGGGCGTCGACCGCGAAGCCGTGGTTCTGGCTCGTGATCTCGACCTTGCCGGTGGAGGTGTCGAGCACGGGCTGGTTGATCCCGCGGTGGCCGAACGGCAGCTTGTAGGTGCCGAAGCCGAGCGCCCGTCCGAGCAGCTGGTTGCCGAAGCAGATGCCGAAGAACGGACGGCCGTCGCGGAGGCTCTCCTGCAGCAGCGAGACCTGCGCGTCCGAGGCCGACGGGTCGCCGGGGCCGTTCGAGTAGAAGAGCGCGTCGGGGTCGAGCTCGCGGAGCCGCTCGACGGTGACGTCCTGCGGGAGCACGTGCACCTCGAACCCGCGCTCGGACAGGTAGCGGGTGGTGGAGGCCTTCACCCCGAGGTCGAGGACGGCCAGCGTGCCGATCTGCTCGCCCACCGGTGCGACGACGTACTCCTCGGCCGTGGAGACCTCGGCGGAGAGGTTCTTGCCCGCCATGCCGGCCTGCTCGGTGACGACGCGGAGCTGCTCGTCGGCGCCGAGCGCGGCGTCGGCACCGCTGAAGACGCCACCCTTCATCGCGCCGGCGTCGCGGATGCGGCGGGTGAGCGAGCGGGTGTCGATGCCCGAGATCCCGACGATGCCGTCACGCTCGAGGTGCTCGTCGAGCGAGGCGTTCGCCCGGTGGTTCGAGACGACGCGGCTGGGGTCGCGCACGACGTAGCCGGCCACCCAGATGCGACGGGACTCGGGGTCCTCGTCGTTCACCCCGGTGTTGCCGATGTGCGGCGCCGTCTGCACCACGATCTGTCCCGCGTAGGACGGGTCGGTGAGCGTCTCCTGGTAGCCGGTCATGCCGGTCGCGAAGACCACCTCACCGAGCGTGCGCCCACGGGCGCCGTAGGCCCAGCCGTCGTACCGGGTGCCGTCTTCGAGGACCAGTACGGCCCGTTCGCGTGTCATGAGTTCGTCCCTTCGCCCGCGGTCTGCGGGGAGTCGTTCGTCGTCGGCGGTCCCTGCAGGGCGCGGAGTGCGTCCGCGTCGCCCTGCGGGAACCGGAAGTAGGTGTCGAGGTCCGTCGCTGCTGCGGCGCCGGTCGCCGTCCATCGCAGGCGGACCAGTCCCCCGGGCTCGACCACGCGGTCGATCGCCCAGGTGGCACGGTCGGCGCCGCGGACGGCGCTCCAGGCGATCCACCGGTCGTCGGCGCCGGCGTGGTGCAGGACGACGCCGGTCCGGTGGACCGTCACGCCGCCGCGACCGCGGAACCCGAGGCCGCCAGCGGTGATCCGTTCGAGCGGCTCGTCGGCGCGGGTCGTCGCGACGGTGAACCCGTCCCACGACCCGACCGCCGGTCCGACGTCGGCCGGCACCGGGACCGGAGGCACGGCCTCCGCCTGTCGTCGGCTGCGCGTCCGCCAGGTCCGCGCCATCGCGACGAACAGCGCGGCGACGGCGAGCAGGATGAGCCCGCCCAACAGCCACCGTCCGGTGTCACCGCTCATGCGGTGGCCGTCCGCTCGTGTGCGGCGCGCGCAGCGACCGTCGCGGCGTCGACGAGCCGGCCGTCGAGGACGGTCGGCATGCCGGCGTGGAAGGTCGCGACGATACGGCCGGGAAGGCGCATGCCGAGGTACGGCGAGTTCTGCGACTGGCCGTGCAGGTCGGCCGTCGAGAACTCCCGACCGGCGGCGGGGTCGTACAGGGTGAGCTCGGCCGGGGCGCCCTCGGCGATCGCGTGCCCGTGTCCCGCGACCTGCCCGATGCGGGCCGGTGCGCTCGAGAGCACACGGGCGACGTCCGTCCAGTCGAGCCGACCGTCCGCGACCACGGCCGCGTGCACGACGCTCAGCGCGGACTCGAGCCCGACCATGCCGTTCGCCGCCGCGGGCCACTCGCAGTGCTTCGCCTCGGCCGGGTGCGGGGCGTGGTCGGTGGCGACGATGTCGATCGTCCCGTCGGCCAACGCGGCCCGGAGCGCGTCGACGTCCTCGCGGCTGCGGAGCGGCGGGTTCACCTTGTACCGGGCGTCGTAGCCGGGCGCGCCCTCGTGCCCGGCGATGAGGTCCTCCGTGAGCACGAGGTGGTGCGGGGTGACCTCGGCCGTGACGGCGATGCCGCGGGACTTGGCCCAGCGGATCACCTCGACGCTGCCGGCGGTCGAGACGTGGCAGACGTGCAGCCGGGCTCCGACGTGGTCGGCGAGCAGCACGTCGCGGGCGATGATCGACTCCTCGGCCACCGCCGGCCACCCGGCCAGTCCGAGCTCGGAGGACAGCCGGCCCTCGTTCATCTGCGCGTCGATGGTCAGGCGGGGTTCCTGGGCGTGCTGCGCGAGCACCCCGCCGAAGCCCTTGATGTACTCGAGCGCCCGGCGCATGAGGAGCGGGTCGGCGACGCACGAGCCGTCGTCGGAGAACACCCGGACGGCGGCGCGCGACGTCGCCATCGCGCCGATCTCGGACAGGTGGGTGCCCTGCAGCCCCTGCGACACCGCGCCGATCGGGCGGACCGTGACGTACCCGGCCGCGTCCCCGAGCGCCTGGACCTGCTCGACGACCCCGGCGGTGTCGGCGACCGGCGAGGAGTTCGCCATCGCGTTCACCGCGGTGAAGCCGCCGGCCGCGGCGGCGCGGGAGCCGGACAGGACGGTCTCGGACTCCTCGTGGCCCGGCTCGCGCAGGTGGGTGTGCAGGTCGACCAGGCCGGGCAGCGCGAGCAGGCCCTCGGCGTCGACCACCGTCGCGCCGGCCGCGTCGAGACCGGATCCGACCGCGGTGACGACCCGGCCCTCCAGGCGGATGTCGGCGCGGGTGCCGTCGACCAGCTGGGCGCCGCGGATGAGGTGGGCGGTCATGCGACGGTCTCCTTCTGGTGGTCGCCGGTGAGGGCGAGGTACAGCACGGCCATCCGGACCGAGACGCCGTTCGCGACCTGCTCCACCACGGTGGAGCGGGCGTCGTCGGCGGCGACGCCGGCGATCTCGAGGCCGCGGTTCATCGGACCGGGGTGCATCACGAGCGTGCGCTCCGGCAGCCGGGCGAAGCGCGCGGCGGTGAGCCCGAAGTGCCGGGTGTACTCACGGGGGTTCGGGAAGAACGCGTCGTTCATCCGCTCCTGCTGGATCCGGAGCGTCATCACGACGTCCGGGTCCTCGGCGAGGGCGGCGTCGAGGTCGTGGTGCACCGCGGCGCCGAACGGCCGGTCGACCGCCGGCAGCAGGGTCGGCGGCGCGGCGAAGGTGACGTGCGCGCCGAGGGTCCGGAGCAGCCAAGCGTTGCTGCGCGCGACCCGGCTGTGCAGCACGTCGCCGACGATGAGCACGCGCACGCCGTCGAGGCCCTGTCCCCGGCTCGCGGCACCGTGCAGCCGACGGCGCATCGTGAACGCGTCGAGGAGCGCCTGCGTCGGGTGTTCGTGCGTCCCGTCGCCCGCGTTCACGACCGGCACGTCGATCCAGTCCGCCTCGGCCAGGACCCGCGGGGCGCCGGACGCGCCGTGCCGGATCACGATGCCGTCGATGCCCATCGCGCCGAGGGTCTGCACGGTGTCCTTGAGCGACTCCCCCTTCGAGACGCTCGAGCCCTTCGCGGCGAAGTTGATGACGTCCGCGGACAGGCGCTTGGCGGCGGCCTCGAACGAGATGCGCGTGCGGGTGGAGTCCTCGAAGAAGAGGTTCACGATCGTCCGGCCGCGGAGTGCGGGGAGCTTGCGGACCTCGCGCGTGTTGACCTCGGCCATCTCCTCGGCGACGTCGAGGACACCGATCGCGTCCTCGCGCGAGAGGTCGGCGGTGGAGAGCAGGTGCCTCATGCCGCACCGCCCTGCTCGATGACGACCTCGTCGACGCCGTCGGTCTCGGTGAGGTGCAGTGAGACCCGCTCGTCGCCGGCGGTCGGCAGGTTCTTGCCCACGTGGTCGGCGCGGATGGGCAGTTCGCGGTGGCCCCGGTCGACGAGCACCGCCAACCGGACGGCGCGCGGTCGGCCGATGCCCTGCAGGGCGTCGAGCGCCGCGCGCACGGTCCGGCCGGAGTAGAGCACGTCGTCGACGAGGACGACCACCTTGGCGTCGACCCCGCCCGCGGGGATGACCGTGCGGTGCGGTGCACGGCCCATCCCGCGGCGGAGGTCGTCGCGGTACATCGTCACGTCGAGGGCGCCGACGCGCTCGGTGCCGATGCCGCCGGACGCCGACTCCCACCCGGGTTCGATGCCCGCCAGGACACGACCGAGTCGTTCGGCGAGGACGGCTCCGCGGGTCGGGATGCCGAGCAGCACGAGGTCCGAGCCGCCGTGGTTGGCCTCGAGGATCTCGTGCGCGATGCGTGTCAGGGCACGCGTGATGTCGGGTTGCTGCAGGACCGTTCTGGTTCCCACGCCGACCTCCTTCCCCGTCTCACTGGACGGCTCCCGCCTCGCTGGACGGCATCAAAGGGTGCTGGTGTGGACGAGCCTAGCGGGACTCCCGGTCCTCTGCGACCGTCCGACCGGACGGTGCACGGTCGTCGCCGGCGGGCGCGCGGCCACCCGCGACGGCGCCGAGGACGCCGTTCACGAAGCCGGCCGAGTCGTCCGTCGAGAGCGACTGCGCGAGCTCGACCGCCTCGGCGATCGCGACCGCGTCCGGGACCTCCGGGTTGAACCGGAGCTCCCACACGCCCATGCGCAGGATGCAGCGGTCGAGGACCGGCATGCGGGCGATCGACCACCCCTGCGCGTGGTCGGTGATGACGTGGTCGATCTCGTACCGGGCCTCGTCGACGCCGGTGACGATCTGCCGCGCGTAGTCCCAGCTGGAGGCGCGCTCCGGCTGGTCCAGGTGGCGCACGGTCTCGGTCGCCAGGACGTCGGCGATCGGCAGCTCGCGCACCTCGGCGACGTACAGCATGTCGAGGGCGCGCTTGCGGGCCTTCGAACGAGCACTCATACGGTCAGCGCCTAGTCGTTGACGCGGCCGAGGTAGTTGCCGTCGCGCGTGTCGACCTTGACCTTGGTGCCCGTCTCGAGGAACAGCGGGACCTGGATCTGGTAGCCCGTGACGATCGTCGCCGGCTTGGTGCCACCGGAGGAGCGGTCGCCCTGCAGGCCCGGCTCGGTCTCGATCGTGGTGACGATCGAGGTCGGGAGCTCGACGTAGAGCGGGTTGCCCTCGTTCATCGCGATGGTGACCTGCGCCGACTCGAGCAGGAAGTTCTTCGCGTCGCCGACGACGGACGCCGGGACGTTGATCTGGTCGTAGGTGTCCTGGTCCATGAACACGTACGAGTCACCGTCCTCGTAGAGGTACTGGTAGTCGCGGCGGTCCACCACGGCGGTCTCGATCTTCGCGCCCGCGTTGAACGTGCGGTCGACGACCTTGCCGGAGACGACGTTCTTGAGCTTGGTCCGCACGAACGCGCCGCCCTTGCCCGGCTTCACGTGCTGGAACTCGACGACCGACCAGAGCTGCCCGTCGATGATGAGAACGGCGCCGTTCTTGATGTCAGTGGTACTCGCCATGGGTCTTCCGTTCGATGGTGTTGTGAAGGTGTCCAGGCTCGTGGAGCCCCGGTCGAGTGTAGCGGACGGCTCTAGTGGCGCCGTCGCGCCAGCCAGGCGTCGACCGCCGCCCAGACGAGCAGGACGACGCTGGTGCCGCCGAGCAGCGCCCCCGCGACGAGCGTGCTAATCACCGCCGTCGGCCGCACCGGTGCCGCCAGGTACACGACGGCCAGGAGGCCCGCCCCGGCTCCCAGGAGCACCAGCAGCACCCGACGGATCATGCCCGACACGGTCTGCCGGTCGCGTCGGTCGCTGAGCAGTCGGATGTTCACGGAGAGCCGGCCGTCCTCGACCGCCTCGGTGATCTTGTCGATCCGGCGCGGCAGACGCCGCGCCGAGGAGACCAGGCCGAAGAGCTCGCGGACGAGCACGTTCCGCACCGCCGCCGGACGGAGCTGGTCGCGGATCTGCTCGGCCGCGAGTCCGCGGGACTCCTCGAGCAGGTCGAAGGACGGGGTCAGTGTGCGCAGGGTCCCCTCGAAGATGGCCAGCGCCCGCGCCGCCGCCACGAAGTCCGCCGGCGCACGCAGGCGGTACCGACCGAACACCTCGACGGCGTCGTCCACCGTCTCGACGCCGATGCGGGCGCCGGGGCCGAGCTCCTCGGCCACGAACCGCGCCATGTCGCGCCGGAAGTCGGCCTCGTCCTCCTGGTCCCGCACCGGCGCCATCCGCAGCACCGCGTCCGCGATGCGCGAGGTGTCGTCCTGCAGGTAGGCGGCGAGCAGTTCCTGGACCGTGTCCCGGAGACCCGGGTCGAGCCTCCCGACCGAGCCGAAGTCGATGAGCGCGGGACGGCCGTCGGGCAGCACCAGGACGTTCCCCGGGTGCAGGTCGGCGTGGTAGACGCCGTCGAACACGACCTGCCGGAGGAACGACCGGAGGATCGCGCGCATCGGTTCGTCGAGGTCGCGGTCCGCGCGCTCGGCGCGGATGGCGCTGAGCGTGTCGCCCTCCAGGAACTCCATCACGAGCACCCGGCGGGAGGACAGGTCACGGTACGGGTCCGGGAAGCGGACCTCGTCGGGCCGGGCGCTCCGGGCCTGTGCCGCGCGCAGGGACTCGAGGTTCCGGAGTTCCGCGGTGAAGTTCACCTGCCGGACGAGGTCGGCGCCGTACTGCTCGGCGACCTCGACGATGCCGAGCTGCCGGGCCTGGGCGGAGGTCCGGGTGAGGAACCGCACGAGCCGCAGCGCGATGTCGACGTCCCGCCGCAGGGCCGCGTCGATGCCGGGCCGCTGCACCTTCACGGCGACCGCGGTGCCGTCCCGGAGGCGGGCACGGTGCACCTGTGCGATCGACGCCGCCGCGACCGGCACCGGGTCGAAGGCCGCGAAGACCTCGGCCACCGGGGCGCCGAGTTCGGTCTCGAGCAGTGCCGCGACCTCGTCGGGCTCCGCCGGTCGGACGTTCCGCTGCAGGTGCGCGAGCTCCTCGGTCCACTCCTCGGGGAGCAGGTCGTCGCGCGTCGAGAGCAGCTGGCCCATCTTCACGAAGCCGCCGCCGGCCTCCTCGAGCGCGCGGCGGAGGTGGTCCGCCTGCTCGTGCCGGAGGTCCGCCGTCGCCGGGTCGCGGGAGAAGTCGAGCCGACGGAACGGCAGGAGTCCGTGGCGACGCGCGATGCCGAGGACCTCGGCGAACCGTCGGCCCCGGCTGCGGACGCCCCCGGGTCCTGGTCGCTGCTGGGTGGAGAAGTCGCTGAGACGGGGCGGGTTCGGCACTCCGCCAGTCTGCTCCGAGGGCCTGGGGCGGGGCGGGGTACAGCGCCGCGGCGGACCCGGTCGGGTGGCCCGGCCGGGAGTGCCGGGGCTGCCGGGTGGCCCGGGGCGGCCGCGTCGGATCGGCCGGGCCGGTCCGACGGTGGTCAGGGCCGCCGGGTCGGACCGTGGTCAGGGCCGCCGGGTCGGCGGTCCTGGTCGGGCCGCGCTGGTCACGCGCCGACCTCCTGGTAGGCGGTGAACAGGAGGTGGTCCTCCGGGCCCTCGAGCGTGACCGGCTTGCCGACCCCGTCGAGGATGACGAACCGCAGCATGCCGGCGCGCGCCTTCTTGTCCCGGCGCATGGTGGCGAGCAGGCTCTGCCACCGCCCGAGCGGGTACGTCGTCGGCAGCGACAGCGAGTCGAGGACCGCGCGGTGCCGGTCCACCGTGGCGTCGTCCAGGTGCCCGGTCAGGCGCGCGAGCTCGGCCGCGAAGACCATCCCGACCGCGACCGCCGCGCCGTGGCGCCACTGGTACCGCTCGGCGTGCTCGATCGCGTGCCCGAGCGTGTGGCCGTAGTTGAGGATCTCGCGGCGGCCCTGCTCCGTGAAGTCGTCGGACACGACCTGCGCCTTGAGCTCGATCGCGAGCTCGACCACGCGACGGAACTCCGGCGTGGTCGGGTCCGTGACGCGGTCGACGTCGGCCTCGATGACGTCGAGGATCTCGGGCACGGCGATGAAGCCCGCCTTGACGATCTCGGCGAACCCGGCCAGGACCTCGTTGCGGGGCAACGTCCGCAGCAGGTCGAGGTCGGCGACCACTGCGCGCGGCGCCGAGAACACCCCGACCAGGTTCTTGCCCTCGTTCGTGTTGATCCCGGTCTTGCCGCCGACGCTCGCGTCCACCATCCCGAGCACGGTGGTGGGGACGGACAGGTACGCGACCCCGCGGAGCCACGTCGCGGCGACGAACCCGGCGAGATCGGTGACCGCACCGCCGCCCAGGCCGATCACGGCGTCCGTGCGGGTGAAGTCGGACTGGCCCATCACCTGCCAGCAGAACGAGGCCACCTCGATGCGCTTGCCGGCCTCGGCGTCGGGGACCTCGGCGATGAGTGCCTCGAGACCGGCGTCGACGAGCAGCTGCCGGAGCTCCTCGGCACGGGCACCGAGCGTCGGGGCGTGCACGATGAGGACCTTCGCGACGCGGGGGCCGAGCAGGCCGGGCACCGACGCGAGCAGGCCGTTCCCGACCGCGACGACGTACCCGTCGTCGCCGCCGACACGGATCTCGGTGGTGCCCTCGGGCAGGATCGACTCGGTCACGGTGCTCCTTCGTCGGAGGTGGTGGGGGTGCTGGTGCCGACGGCGTCGGCGGGTGCGCTCGTGGCGGCGTCCGGGCGTGCGGCGGCAGCGCGGACCCAGGCGACGACGTCGTCCGCGACGCGGGACATCGGCCGCCGCGAGGTGTCCAGCACGACGTCCGCCAGCTCGGTGTACACCGGCAGGCGCTCGTCGAGGATCGCCTGCCAGGCCGCGATCCCGCCCGACGCGATGAGTGGTCGGTCGCTGCCGGCGATCCGCCCCGCGACCGCCTCGGCCGTGACGGTCAGGAGCACGACGTGGGCGTCGGCCAGCGCCGCACGGGTCGCCGGGTGCAGCACCGCTCCCCCGCCGAGCGACACGACGCCGCCCGCCGCCAGGGCGCGACGGACCGCCTCGGCCTCGAGCTCGCGGAACACGGGTTCGCCGCGTTCCGCGAACAGCCGCGGGATCGGCCCGTGCTCGCGGACGACAACGCGGTCGGTGTCTGTGAACGGCACGCCGAGGGCCTTCGCGACCCGCTTGCCGACGCTCGACTTCCCCGCGCCCATCGGTCCGATGACGACGACGGGCGGGAGCGTCGGTCCGTTCACCAGGCCGGGGTCTGCGCGACCGTGTCGGCCCGCCGGGTGCGGAGGGTCTCCGGGATGGCGGCGAGGTAGGCGTCAAGGTTCCGCTTGGTCTCGGTGACGCTGTCGCCGCCGAACTTCTCGAGCACGGCGTCGGCGAGCACGAGCGCGACCATGGCCTCGGCCACGACGCCCGATGCCGGCACGGCGCAGACGTCGGAGCGCTGGTGGTGCGCGCTGGCGTCCTCGCCGGTGGCCACGTCGACGGTGCGGAGCGCGTGCGGCACCGTGGCGATCGGCTTCATCGCGGCGCGCACCCGGAGGACCGTGCCCGTGGACATGCCGCCCTCGGTGCCGCCGGCGCGGTCGGACGTGCGCACGATCTCGCCGTCGGCGCGCTCGAGCTCGTCGTGTGCGGCGGAGCCCCGACGGGCTGCGGTCGCGAAGCCGTCGCCGACCTCGACGCCCTTGATGGCCTGGATGCCCATGATCGCCGCGGCGAGGCGGGCGTCGAGACGACGGTCCCACTGCACGTGGGAACCGAGCCCCGGCGGGACACCGTAGAAGAGCACCTCGACGATGCCGCCGAGCGTGTCGCCGTCCTTCTTCGCGGCCTCGACCTCGGTCACCATGCGGGCGGAGGTGACGGCGTCGGCGCAGCGGAGCTGGTCGTCGTCGAGCCGGTCGACGTCCTCGGGGACGGGCAGGGCCGCGTCGTCCGGGACGCGGACCGTGCCGACCTGCAGCGTGTGCGCCACCGACGTCATGCCGAGCTCGGCGAGGAACGCCTTCGCGACGGCACCAAGGGCGACGCGGGCGGCGGTCTCACGGGCAGATGCGCGCTCGAGGATCGGGCGGGCCTCGTCGAACCCGTACTTCTGCATCCCGACCAGGTCGGCGTGCCCGGGCCGCGGACGGGTGAGCGGTGCCCCGCGGCCGCGCGATGCGTCGGTCTGCTCGACGGGCTCGGGGTTCATCACCTCGACCCACTTCGGCCACTCCGTGTTGCCGATGCGGATCGCGATCGGGCTGCCCATCGAGAAGCCGTGCCGGACGCCGCCGGACAGGT
This sequence comes from Curtobacterium sp. L6-1, assembly GCF_018885305.1. Lineage (NCBI taxonomy): Bacteria > Bacillati > Actinomycetota > Actinomycetes > Micrococcales > Microbacteriaceae > Curtobacterium > Curtobacterium aetherium. The sequence continues at coordinate 976,817 of NZ_CP076544.1, read as the reverse complement.
GCAGCTCGTCCTGCTCGAACTTCATGCGCGAGCCCCGGCCGTAGCCGAGCTTGCGGCGCGCGAGGTCGGCGCGGATGGACTCGTACGACACCGGGACGCCGGCCGGGAGGCCTTCCATCATGGCGATCAGTTCGGGTCCGTGGGACTCACCAGCGGTCAACCAACGAAGCATGCGCCCATCCTCCCACAGCGACGGGCGGCGGTCGGTGTACCGGGAGGTGCACCGACCGCCGCCCGTGCGACGATCCGTCGTGGGTCGCGCTACTGGTACTCGGGGTGCGCGCGGAGCCAGGCCTGGAACTGCTGGACGGCCTGTTCGTGCTGGGCGAGCGTGTCCGAGAACACGGTCTCCCCGGTGTCGAGGTTCACCGTCACGAAGTAGTGCCAGCTGCCGGTCGCCATGTTGGTGACCGCGTTGATCGCGAGGTCGCCCGGGTTGGAGATCGGCGCCGGGGGCAGGCCCTCGTGCTGGTAGGTGTTGTACGGGTTCGACGCGTCCGCACGCTCGGCGTCGGTCGTCGTCACGCGGTGCGTGTTGCCGGTTCCGTACGCGACCGTCGCATCGGACTGCAGGAGCATCCCGTCGTCGAGCCGGTTCTGGAACACCCGGGCGACCTTCGGGTAGTCGGCCGCGAGACCGGCCTCCTTCTGCACGAGCGAGGCGAACACCACGACGCGCTCCTGGTCGGCCTCGGCCACGCCGGCCTTCTCGAGGCGCTGCTTCATCGTGTCGACCATCGACTGGAAGTACTGCTTCGCGGTCCAGTCGGTCTTGATCGGGTAGGTCGCGGGGAACAGCCAGCCCTCGAGCGTCGTGACGCCCGACGGGAGTCCGTACGCCGACACGTCCTTCGCCGCGGCCTCGACCTCGGCCTTGCTCAGGCCCGCCTTCGACACCATGCCGGCCTCGATGTCCTGCAGGGCCGTGCCCTCCGGGATGACCAGGGAGGGGTCCTCCACGCGGTTCGCCTTGTCCTGCAGCGCCGACAGGGCAGCCTTCGAGCTCATCTTCTTCTTGAGCGCGTACGAGCCCGGCTGGAACTGGACCTGCGGCGACGCGAGCAGCAGCTGGTAGAACGCCTTCGAGGTCTTCACCACGCCGCTGCGCTGCAGGGTGGCGGCGACGTCCTCGCCGATGTCGCCGTCCTTGATCGTGATGGTCACCTTCGCGGTGCCGTCGCCGGTGTAGTCGTCGGTCTCCTGCGCGCCCGAGATGGCGCTCATCACCGCCTTCACCTTCGGGGCCGCGAACGCGTAGGCGCCGCCGGCTCCCGCCAGGACGATCGCGACGATGACGATCCCCGCGATGAGCGGACCCTTGCGCCGCGGCGGTCGCTCGCCGCGGGGCGGCCGGGAGGCTCCCCCACGTCCGCCACGTCCGCCACGTCCGCCACGTCCGCCACGTCCGCCACCACCGCCGTGTCCGCCGTCGTCCTCGCGGTCGTGACCGCCGGGGACACCGTCGCCCGCTCCGGCGGCGGCATCGACCGGCTCGGTCCGCGTGTCGCCGTCGACCTCGTCGGCTGCGTCGACTCCCTGCCAGGTCCCGCGTCGCCGGACCGGCGCGTCGTCGCCCGCGGGGTCCGCCTCGCCACGCCTCGCCGCGCCGTCGGGCACCGGCCCGCTGTGCAGCGAGCCGCCGAGCAGCGCGTGCACGTCGGGGTGGTCGTCACCGACCGTCGGGGCCGAGGCGACGCTCGGTCGTGGGCCGGGCCTCCCGGCGGCGTCGCCGACCTGCTCGGTCGGGGGGCCCGTCGTCTCGGGCGCGGCCTCCGCCGCCTGCCGTTCCCGGGCGGCACGTGCGGCGCGACGCGAGAGCGGCGGCTGGCCACCGTCCCGGCCGTCGCCGCGGGTGCGGTCCTCGGTGCGCGCTCGGCGCTCGGCGTCGTTGCCGGTCGCGATGATCGCGTTCCAGTCCAGATCGTCTGCCAACGGTCCTCGGTCTCTCGGTCGTGGGACTCCGCGCGGCTCCGGGCCGCACGAGCGGCGTCGGGAGGGCAGCCGGTCAGGGGAGTTCGGCCCCGGGTGGGGCGCCGGATGCGCGCTCGTGGTCGAGCGCATGTTGCAGAATGATAACAGCGGCCGCTTGGTCGATCACGGCCCGGGACTTCTTCGTGTTCCGACCCGCCTGCTGCAGCCCGCGCTGCGCCGTCACGGTCGACAGTCGTTCGTCGACCAGCCGGACCGGGCGGTGCGCCGCGATCCGGGCCGCGAAGGCCCGGGCGTCCGTCGTCGACGCGGTGTCGCCGCCCGACATCGACAGCGGCAGGCCGACGACCACCTCGAGCACGTCGTACTCGTCGGCGATCGCCAGGATCCGCCGGAGGTCCGCCGAGTCGTCCCGACGGACCGTCTCGACCGGAGTCGCGAGCAATCCGTCGCGGTCGCACACCGCCACGCCGATCCGGGCGCGGCCGACGTCGATGCCGAGCCGCCGCCCGGACCGGATCGCCACGGTCAGGCCGCGATGCGGTCGGTCACGGCGCGGAGCGCGGCGGGCAGCGCCGACGCGTCGGTGCCACCGCCCTGCGCGAGGTCCGGCTTGCCGCCACCGCCGCCACCGAGCACACCGGCGGCCTCCTTGGCGAGCGGACCCGCCTGGACACCGGCCGCACGGGCCGCGTCGTTCGTCGCGACGATGACGACGGGCTTGCCGCCGACGACCGCGCCGAGGACGACCACGGCGGCGTCCGAGCCGAGCTGGCCGCGGACACCGGTCGCCAGGGCACGGAGGTCGTCCCCGGAGGAGAGACCGTCCACGACCTGCGCCACGACCGACACGCTGCCGACGCGCTCGGCGGACCGGGCGATCGTCGGGACGCGCTGCTGCAGGTTCGCGGACTCGAACTCCGCGATCCGCTTCTGGGCGGTCTTCAGGTCGTCGAGCAGCGACTGCACGCGACCCGGGAGGTCGTCGCGCTGGGCCTTCAGGGCGCTGGAGAGCTGCGAGACGATGGTCCGCTCGACGGCGAGCTCGCGGAAGCCCTCGAGCCCGACGAGCGCCTCGACGCGGCGGTTGGTCGAGCCGACGCTCGACTCCCCCACCAGGTTGACGAGCCCGACCTGCGCGCTCGTGGCCACGTGCGTGCCACCGCAGAGCTCGCGGGACCACGGACCGCCGATGTCGACCATCCGGACCTCGGCGCCGTACTTCTCGCCGAACAGGGCCTGCGCGCCGAGCGCCTTCGCCTCGTCGAGGGGCAGCACACGCGTGTTCACCTCGAGGTCGGAGCGGATCGCGGTGTTCACGACCTCCTCGATCTCGGAGCGGGTCTCGAGCGACACCGGCTGGCTCCAGGAGAAGTCGAGGCGCATGTAGCCGGCCTTGTTGTACGACCCCGCCTGGAGCGCCTCCGGCCCGAGGACGTCGCGGAGCGCGGCGTTGACCAGGTGCGTCGCGGAGTGCGCCTGGGTGGCACCACGGCGGTACTCGGCGTCGACGACCGTCGTCGCCGGGTCGCCGACGCCGACCTCGCCGGAGCGCACCTGCACGGTGTGGCTCCACAGACCGGACACCGGACGCTGCACGTCGAGGACCTCGAGGTCGAAGCCGTTGCCGACGATCGAGCCCTGGTCGGCGTCCTGTCCACCGGACTCGGCGTAGAGCGACGTCTCGCTGAGGACGACCTCGGCGATGTCACCGACGACGGCGCGGTCGACGCTGCGACCGTCGACGATCAGGCCGAGCACGCGGCTCTCGGCCTGGAGGGCGTCGTAGCCGAGGAACACGGTCTCGCCGGCGGCGCGGAAGGCGCTGTAGACGCTGAGGTCCGCGAGCGCGGTCTTCTTGCTCTTCGCGTCCGCCTTGGCGCGGGACCGCTGCTCCGACATGAGCGTCTCGAAGGCCGAGCGATCGACGTGCACGCCGGCCTCCTCCGCCATCTCCATCGTCAGGTCGATCGGGAAGCCGAAGGTGTCGTGCAGCAGGAACGCGGTGTCGCCACCGATCGCCGGGCGACCGTCCTGCTTCGCGCGGTCGACCGCGACGTCGAGGATCGTCGTGCCCTGCGCGAGCGTGCGGAGGAAGGTCTCCTCCTCCGCGTAGGCGATGCGGGCGATCCGGTCGTACTGCTCGCCGACCTCCGGGTAGGCGTCGCGCATGGCGTCGCGGGAGGCCGGGAAGAGCTGCGGGAAGGTGGCACCCTCGACGCCGAGCAGGCGCATGGCGCGGACCGTGCGGCGGAGCAGGCGACGGAGGATGTAGCCGCGGCCCTCGTTCGACGGCTGGACGCCGTCGGTGATGAGCATCAGGGCGGACCGGACGTGGTCGGCGATGACGCGCATCCGGACGTCGTCCTCGTGCACGGCGCCGTAGCGTCGACCGGAGACCTCGGCCGCCTTGTCGAGGACCGGGCGGACCTGGTCGATCTCGTACATGTTGTCGACGCCCTGCTTGATGAAGGCGACGCGCTCGAGCCCCATGCCGGTGTCGATGTTCTTGTTCGGCAGCTCGCCGGTGATCTCGAAGTCGTACTTCGACCGCACGTCGGCGATCTGGTACTGCATGAAGACGAGGTTCCAGATCTCGACGTAGCGGTCGTCGTCGGTCGCGGGACCGCCGTCGACGCCGTACTCCGGACCGCGGTCGAAGAAGATCTCGGAGCAGGGTCCCGCCGGACCGGGCTGGCCGGTCGACCAGTAGTTGGTGTCCTTACCGAGCTTCTGGATGCGGTCGTCCGGCAGCGACGAGTGGCGCTTCCAGAACGCGATCGCCTCGTCGTCCTCCTCGTAGACGGTGACCCAGAGGTCGTCCGCCGAGAAGCCGAGCCCGCCGTCGGACTCCGCGTTCGTCAGGAACTCCCAGGCGTACTGGATCGCCTGCTCCTTGAAGTAGTCGCCGAACGAGAAGTTGCCGTTCATCTGGAAGAACGTGCCGTGCCGCGGGGTCTTGCCGACCTCGTCGATGTCGTTCGTGCGGATGCACTTCTGGACGCTCGTCGCGCGGGGGTACGGCGCCGGGATGAGCCCGGTGAGGTACGGGATGAACGGCACCATGCCGGCCACCGTGAACAGCAGCGACGGGTCGTCCGAGACGAGCGACGCGGACGGGACGACGGTGTGGCCGCGGTCACCGAAGAACTGGAGCCAACGGCGGCGGATCTCTGCGGTCTGCATGGTGCTTCCTGTAGGGCGTGTGGCGGGGGCGGGAGGCTCGGGCTGGTGCGGGTGAGCCGGTGTTGCCGGGGAGGTGCGCTCGGGAACGGCGCTGGGGCAGCGGGGACGCGGTGTCGGTCCGCGGCGCCCGTCAGGCAGGGCCGTCAGTCGGCGCTGTCACCGTTCGGGCGGAGTTCGGCTTCGCGCGAGCGGTACCCGTCGGCCACCGCGCCGGTGAAGGCCTTCGCCCGGGCGTCGACCTGGGCCAGGAGGTGCGCGGCGGACGGCGTCCGGCTGACCCGCTGTGCGGCGACGAACCCGATGACCACGCCGACGGCGACGAGGAACAGCTGCTTCACGATGTCTCCCTCTCGCACGCCCCGGAGCGCGCGTCCGTCCAGCGTAGCGCGGCAGTCCGACGGCCCGGTCACGGGTAGTGGGACGCAGAACGGCGGGCCGCCCTCCGGAGAGGACGACCCGCCGTTCACGCAGGTGCTGGGATCAGCGGGCTGCGTAGTACTCGACGACGAGCTGCACTTCACAGGTCACGGGGACCTCGGCGCGCTTCGGACGACGGGCCAGGCGGGCCTGGAGCTTGTCGATCTCGACCTCGAGGTAGCCCGGGACCTTCGGGAGGACTTCCTGGTGGCCACCGGCAGCGGCGACCTGGAAGGGCTCGAGCGACTCGGAGCGCTGCTTGACGTGGATCAGCTGGCCCTCCTTGACGCGGAAGGAGGGGCGGTCGACGAGCTTGCCGTCGACGAGGATGTGACGGTGCACGATGAGCTGGCGGGCCTGCGCGGTGGTGCGGGCGAAGCCGGCACGGAGCACGAGGGCGTCCAGACGCGTCTCGAGGAGCTCGACGAGGTTCTCACCGGTCAGACCGGCGGACTTGCGGGCTTCTTCGAAGACGATGCGGAGCTGCTTCTCGCGGATGCCGTACTGGGCGCGCAGACGCTGCTTCTCACGGAGGCGGACGGCGTAGTCGCTGTCCGCACGACGGCGCGTACGGCCGTGCTCACCGGGCCCGTAGGGGCGCTTCTCGAGGTACCGGGCCGCCTTCGGCGTCAGCGGGATGCCGAGCGCGCGCGAGAGGCGGGTCTTGCTGCGGGTGCGTGACTTGGTAGACACAGGGTCCTTTTCTCTGTACTGAACTGAAGGTGTCACGGGTCTCGGAGCGCGCACGCACCGACGGACCCCGTGACGGGATCCAGAGGGATGAGCCTGTGGGATCGGGCGGCTACAGCCCGAACCTCTGCCCCCGTGCCGGACGTGTCCACTCGAGACTGTCCGACACTGTGTCCTCGACGCAGCCGCACGCGAGGACCAGGACGTAGGCCCGTCAACGATAGCAGCATCGTGGACCGTTGTGGAGCCCCCGACGGACGGCGCGTCGACCGCTCAGTCGCCGCGGATGATCCCGCGGAGCCGGTCGAGGCGGGGACCGATCTCCCGCTCGAACCCGTTGCCGGTCGGCGTGTAGTACTCGGTGCCGTCCAGGGCGTCCGGCAGGTACTGCTGGGTCGCGACCCCGTGCTCGGCGTCGTGCGAGTAGACGTAGCCCTTGCCGTGCCCGAGCCGCTTCGCCCCGGCGTAGTGCGCGTCCCGCAGGTGGTTCGGTACGACGCCCATCCGCCCGGCCTTGACGTCTGCCACCGCCTGGTTCACGCCGTTGTACGCCGCGTTCGACTTCGGGGCGGTGGCCAGGTACACGACGGCCTCGGCGAGCGGGATCCGTCCCTCGGGCATGCCGATGAGCTGCACGGCCTGCGCGGCGGCCACCGCGATGGGCAGCGCCTGCGGGTCCGCCATGCCGATGTCCTCGGACGCCGAGATGATGATCCGGCGGGCGATGAAGCGCGGGTCCTCGCCGGCCTCGATCATCCGGGCGAGGTAGTGCAGCGCCGCGTCGACGTCGCTCCCGCGCACCGACTTGATGAACGCGCTGATGACGTCGTAGTGCTCGTCGCCCGCCCGGTCGTACCGGAGCAGCGCGCGGTCGACCGCCGCGGCGACGGTCTCGGCGTCGACGACGGGCACGGTGCCGTCCTCGCGCTCGTCGTCGTCCTGCGCCGCGACGGCCGACGCGGCGGCGGCCTCGAGCGCGGTGAGGGCACGGCGGGCGTCGCCCGAGGCGAGCCGCACGATCGCCGCTCGGGCCTCGTCTCCCAGGACCACGGTGCCACGGAGGCCGCGGGCGTCCTCGACCGCGCGGTCGACGAGCATGCCGAGGTCGGTGTCGGTGAGCGGTTTCAGCGTGAGCAGGAGCGACCGGGACAGCAGCGGGGAGATCACGGAGAACGACGGGTTCTCGGTCGTCGCGGCGATGAGGATGACCCAGCCGTTCTCGACGCCGGGCAGGAGGGCGTCCTGCTGCGCCTTGCTGAAGCGGTGGATCTCGTCGAGGAACAGGACCGTCGTCGAGCCGTACAGGTCGCGGTGCGCGAGTGCCTTCTCCATGACCTCGCGCACGTCCTTGACGCCCGCGGTCACGGCGGAGAGCTCGACGAACTCGCGGCCGGACTGTCGGGCGATGGCCTGCGCGAGGGTCGTCTTGCCGGTGCCGGGCGGTCCCCAGAGGATGACGGAGACGCCGCCCGGGCTCTCGCGGGTACCGGTCGCCAGCTGGACGAGCGGCGACCCGCGACCGAGGAGGTGCTGCTGGCCCGCCACCTCGTCGAGGCTGGTCGGGCGCATCCGGACCGCGAGCGGGACCGACCCCTGCGCGAGCCCGGTCCGCCCACCCGTCGTGGGCGCGTTCATGCCGGACCGGTCGGAAGCCATGCCTCGATGGTAGGCGTCCGCACCGACGTGGCCGCGCCGGCTTGCCGACCGACGGCGCGCGGGGCCCGGCGCAGGACCGGGCCGGCGCCGAGCCGGGGCTGCCGGGGCTGCCGGGGGTCGCGGGCGGCGACCCGGTACGCTCGGTCCGACACCGCGACGAGAGGTCAGAAGAGCACCGTGGCACCGAAGAACCAGAGCCGTGAAGCCCGCGAGCGACTCCGTCTCTACCAGGCCAGGAAGGGCCTCCACGAGCGGCAGCGACGCCGCCGCGTGCGGGACAACCTGCTCGGTGCCGGTGCGCTCGTGCTCGTCGCCGCGCTGGCCACGGGTTCGCAGCTCGTCCACGCCACCACGCAGGACGGAGCCGGTGCGTCCGCGACTGCGTCGTCCGCTCCCACCCCGTCGGCGACCGCGGGCCGCACCGGGACCGTCCCGAGCAAGCGCATCGCGGAGGGCGCGACCTGGACCGGCTCGCTCACGCTGAACGACGACATCCGGCTCGGGATCGAGCTCGACGGGAAGGCGGCACCGCAGGCCGCGAGCGTCGAGATCGACCTGATCCGCAAGCGGTTCTACGAGGGCACCACGTGCCACCGGTTGGCGGACAGCGCGGACTTCCACTTCCTGCAGTGCGGATCGGCGAACGGCAACGGGTCGGGCGACGCCGGGTTCCGGTACGGCCCGCTCGAGAACGTGCCGGAGGACGGGCAGTACGAGAAGGGCACGATCGCGATCGCCCGCGGATCGTCCCCGTCCTCGCAGACCACGCAGTTCTTCATCGTCACCGGCGACACCACGCTCGACCCGTCGACCGGCGGCTACACGGTCGTCGGCAGGGTCACGAGCGGTCTGCCGGAGCTCGTCGCGAAGGTGACCTCGAAGGGCATCGCGGACCCGGGCCAGGACGGCTCCGGCGAGCCCGAGGTCGCGACGACGATCACCGGCGCGACGATCGCGCAGGAGGACTAGTCCACAGCGAAAGCGCACACGCCCGTCGCACGGGGCGGGCGTGCAATAGGCTGACCACCTGACCGTGCCGACGGTGACGTCGGTGATGCACGACCACGATCGAGGCGAGACCTGTGGCATCTGACGAAGCAACGACCTGGGGCAGGGTCGACGAGGACGGGACGGTCTACGTCCGGTACGAGGACTCCGAGCGGGCCGTGGGTGAGTACCCCGACGCATCCGCCGAGGAAGCCCTGGCCTACTTCGCCCGGAAGTACGCCGACCTGGAAGGCCAGGTGAAGATCGCCGAGCAGCGCGTCAAGGGCGGGGCGTCGGCGAACGACGTCGCGCGCACGGTCGAGCACCTGCGCGGCCTGGTGACGGACGCTCGCGTCGTCGGCGACATCAAGTCGCTCGAGGACCGCGTCGGCGCGCTGACCGACCAGGTGGGCTCGCTCACCAAGGAGCAGGCGGCGCAGGCGCAGCAGGCCCTGACCGAGGCACTCGCGTACCGCACCGCCCTGGTCGAGGAGGCCGAGGCACTCGCCGCGGTCGACCCGGCCCGCGCGCAGTGGAAGCAGGTCACGGCGCAGCTCGACGACGTCTTCGCCCGGTGGCAGCAGCACCAGCACGACGGCCCGCGCCTGCCGAAGAACGACGCCAACGACCTCTGGAAGCGGTTCCGCACCGCCCGGTCGACCGTCGACCAGCACCGCCGCGCGTTCTACTCCGAGCTCGACTCGCAGCACCGCGACGCCCGTGCCCGCAAGCAGGAGCTCGTGCAGCAGGCCGAGGCACTCGCACCCCGCGGTTCGGACGCCATCCCGGCCTACCGCCAGCTGCTCGACGAGTGGAAGGGCGCCGGCCGTGCGGGCAAGCGGCACGACGACGCGCTCTGGGCGCGGTTCAAGGCCGCCGGTGACGTGCTGTTCGAGCAGCGCCACGCCGAGGCGTCCGCCGAGAACGAGGAGTACTCGGCCAACCTCGAGGCAAAGCTCGCCCTCCTCACCGAGGCCGAGCCGATCCTGCAGATCACCGACCGCTCCGCCGCGCGCAAGGCGCTCACCGACGTGCAGCGCCGCTGGGACGAGATCGGGCGGGTCCCCCGCGCCGACGTCCGTCGCGTCGAGGACCGCATCCGCGCCGTCGAGGACCACGTCCGTGGGCTCGAGGACCAGCACTGGAAGCAGTCCGACCCCGAGCGCAAGGCGCGGCAGACCGGCCTCGCGAGCCAGCTCGAGGACGCGATCGCCAAGCTCGAGTCCGAGCTCGCCGAGGCCGAGGCCAGTGGTGACGCGCGGAAGATCAAGGACGCCCGGGAAGCGCTCGACGCCCGCAAGATCTGGCTCGACGCACTCGGCGGCTGAGACACCGACCCGCAAGTGACGGAGGCCCCGCGACCATCACGGTCGCGGGGCCTCCGTCGTCCGCCGCCGACGTCGACGGCAGCGCTGCGCCTGTGCCCGGTCGTGCCCTGTCGGGTCACGCCCTGTCGGGTCATGCCCTGTCGAGTCAGGCGGTGACGGGCATCCCGAGCAGCAGCCGGATGTCGAGGTCGTCCTGCCGCATCTGCGCCGCGAGCTCGTCCATGCCACCGAACGCCACCATGCCGCGGACGTAGGCGACGAACAGCACCGAGATCGTCTCGTCGTACAGGTCGAGGTCGACGTCGAGCAGGTGCGCCTCGATCTGCTTCGCCGGCACGCCCTCGAACGTCGGGTTGTTGCCGACCGACACCGCAGCCGGGTACGTCACACCGTCGTGCAGGACCCGGGCAGCGTAGACGCCGTCGGCGGGCACGAAGCCCTCGCACGCCGGAGCGAGGTTCGCCGTCGGGTACCCCATCGCCCGACCGCGCTGGTTGCCGTGCACGACGACGCTGCGGACCGCGTGCTCCCGGCCGAGCAGCCGCGCGGCCTCGGCGACGCGGCCGACGCCGAGGAGCTCCCGGATCCAGGTGGAGGACACGCGGCGCTCGTCGGACGGCCGGACGTCGTCGACCAGGTCGACGTCGTCGATGAGCTCGACCCGGAAGCCGTACTGTTCGCCGAGCGCCCGGAGCAGGGTGACGTCCCCGGCACCGCGGGCACCGAAGCGGAAGTCACTGCCGACGAACACCAGCTGGGCGTGCAGGGTGCCGACCAGGATCTCGGACACGAAGGCCTCGGCGGACTTGGACTGCAGGGCGGGGTCGAACCGGAGCAGGAGCGTGGCGTCGACGCCCACCGCGTCGAGGAGTTCCCGACGCTGCGCCGTGCTCGTCAGCGCCGGCGGCACCCGCTGCGGGTCGATGACGTTGAGCGGGTGCTGGTCGAAGGTGACGACGGTCGAGATCAGTCCGCGCTCGTGAGCGGCCTTCTCGAGGTGGGCGATGACGGCGCGGTGCCCGACGTGGACACCGTCGAACTTGCCGATGGTGACGGCGCTCGGCCCGAAGTCGGCCGGCACGTCCGTGACGTCGTCGTAGAACTGCATGCTCGGGGTCCTCCCGGTCACTCGGCGGACCGTGCGGCGTCGTCGGTCGCGCCGCGGCGGACGGGCTCGACACCGGCGGCGGCGCGATGGTGCTTCCGCAGCCACCAGAGCCCGGCCACGGGCAGGACGAGCGGCGCGAACGCGTATCCCATGCCGTAGTACGACCAGATCGTGAGGTCGGGGAACAGCTGGCGGTCGATGAGCGAGAGCGTCCCGACGACCAGGACACCGGTCATCTCGAAGACGATCGTCACGCAGGCGACGCGGTACCAGAACCGGCCGGGGACGATGAGGGCGATCATCGCGACGATGTAGACCACGGCCGCGATGGCGCTCAGTGTGTACGAGAACGGTGCGAAGGAGAACTTCTCGGCGATCTGCACGACGCTCCGGCCGGTGGCCGCGAGTGCGAGGATGCCGTACACCGCGATGAGCACCCGCCCGACACCGGTCGCCAGGGACGACACCCTCGGTGCAGCGGGGCCCTCGGGTGCGGAGCTGCCCGAGGAGGTGCTCCCCGCGGAGGACTTGGTCGCCATTGCACCGATCCTACCGATCGTCGACGGGCTCCGGAGCACCGACGGCGTCAAGCGGACCCCGGTGGGCGTCAGTTCAGCGCGAACCAGATCTGCCACATCCGGTAGACCATGACGGCGGCGGTGAACGCCCCGGCGCCCAGGACGACCGTGCTCCAGCGGGTCCGGTCGACGAGTGCCCAGACGATGGTCGCCGGGGGGACGAGCACCACCGAGACGGCGTACACCCAGAACTCGAGCACGTTGCCCTGCGGCGGGTTGCCGACGGCCGGCGCGACGAGTGCCACGACGAGCTGCACGAGGAGCAGGAGCTCCACGAGTGCGAGACCTCCGACCGTGTAGTCGTTCGGCTTCCGCCCGACGAGGCCCAGGACGACCGCGACGACACCGATCACGCAGGCGATCGCGAACTGCACCCACATGAACCACTCGATCACGGGTTCGCTCCTGTCGCGGTCGGGAAGTTCGTGATGACCCGGAGCTGTCCGCGCCGGACGGCGACCAGGCCGACGAGTCGGTCGGAACCGGTTGCGATGGCCGCGACGGGCCCATCGGAGTCGGGGTGGTCGACGGAGATGCGCTTGCCGTCGCCGAGGTCCTTCGCCTGCGCCCCGTCGAGCTGCACGGCCGGGAAGAGCCGCCGTGCGACATCGGCCGGTCGGGCGAGGGCCGCGCGGACGTCGACCGTGTCGTCCTCGAGGTCGATGGCGTCCTCGACCGAGAACGGCCCGACGACCGATCGGCGCAGCGCGGTGAGGTGCGCCCCGGTGCCGAGCGCCGCCCCGACGTCGCGGGCGAGGGCCCGGACGTACGTGCCGGACGAGCAGGAGACCACGACGTCGAGGTCGACCACGCCGACGTCCACTCCGTCGACGGACACGACGCGGTCCGCACGTCCACGGACCTCGAACCGGTCGACGGTCACCCTGCGGCTCCGCAGCGTCACGGCCTCGCCCTTGCGTGCGAGGTCGTAGGCGCGGCGCCCGTCGACCTTGATGGCGCTCACCGTCGAGGGCACCTGGTCGATCGGTCCACGCAGCGCGGCGACGGCCGCTTCGATCGCGTCGTCCGTGACGCCCTCGCTCGGGACGCCGGCGCCGGACACGGGATCGCCGTCCGCGTCGTCGGAGTCGGTGCCGACCCCGAGCCGGATCGTCGCCGTGTAGGTCTTGTCGAGGCCGACCAGGTGCGTCAGCAGCCGCGTCGACGGACCGACGCCGAGGACGAGCAGGCCGGTCGCCATCGGATCGAGGGTGCCGGCGTGGCCGATCTTCTTCAGGTCGAGGCGGCGTCGGGCGATGGACACGACGCGGTGACTCGAGATCCCCTGCGGCTTGTCGACGAGGAGGATGCCGTCGGGCGGGGTCACGAGCACCGCAGCAGCGTAGCAGCGCCCGTGCACGCCGTGCTCGGCACGGCCGGTCTCAGCAGGCGTCGTTCCACTCGCGGCGCGGGTGCTCCGGGTCGGTGACGTCGAGCACGGCCGATGCGGCGATCTTGACGTCCGCGCGCCGTCCGAGGCGCCCGGACTCCTGCTCCGCCCAGAGCGACCAGCGCCAGAGCGTCCGGGTGCCGGGGGCCAGCAGCCCAGCACCGTGCACCACGAGGACGCCGTCGCCGGCACCGGTCGTCCGGAACGGGGTGACGAGGTCGGCGCGGAGCACGTCCGCCTCGGTCGTCGGGGCGGCGGCGGCCATCGCGTGCACCCCGTGCTGTTCGAAGCCGCCGACGAGTGCGGCGGCGATGCGTTCGAGGTCGATGCCGTCCTGTCCGTCGACGGCGATCACGGTGCGGTTCGTGCCGACCTGTGCGATCACCTCCGCCGCGATCGCAGCCATCGTGTCGGTCTCCTGCGGTGCCCAGCGTGCCATGCCACCACCGTAGGCTGTCGTGGTGAACGCGGGCCGATCCTCCAGTCCCCCTGTGGACGGCCTGGCCGTCCCCAACGGGACGGACATCTCCTCCCCCGTCGTCGCGTGGTTCCGCGAGCAGGCCCGCGACCTGCCCTGGCGCCGCCCCGGCTTCCCGGCCTGGGGCACCCTGGTCAGCGAGATCATGCTCCAGCAGACGCAGGTCGCCCGGGTCGTCCCCCGACTGGAGGCGTGGCTCACCCGGTGGCCGACCCCTGCGGACCTCGCCGCGTCACCACCGTCGGAGGCGGTGCGTGCCTGGGACCGGCTCGGCTACCCGCGTCGCGCGCTCGCCCTGCACGCCGCGGCCACCGTGATCGCCGAGCAGCACGGCAACGTGGTCCCGCGGGACGTCGACGCGCTCCTGGCGCTCCCCGGCATCGGCGACTACACCGCCCGGGCGGTCGCGGTCTTCGCCTACGGCGACCGGCACCCCGTCGTCGACGTCAACGTCCGGCGGGTGCTCGCGCGTGCGCTCCTCGGACAGGGCGAGCCCGGCCCGGCGAAGGCGAAGCAGGACCTGCGGCTGATGGAGTCCGTGCTCCCGGCCGACCGCGACGAGGCGGCCGCGACCAACGCCGGCGTGATGGAGCTCGGCGCACTGGTGTGCGTCGCGCGGGCACCGGCCTGCGACGCGTGCCCGATCGCCGACCGCTGCGCCTGGCGTGCCGCTGGCTACCCGGCGCACGACGGGCCGCGCGCCCCGAAGCAGGCTCGGTTCGCCGGCAGCGACCGGCAGGTGCGGGGGCTCATCATGGCCGAGCTGCGCGCCAGTGACGTGCCGGTGACCGTCGACGAGGTCGCGCTCGTCTGGCCGGACGCCGAGCAGCGTGCGCGGGCGCTCGCCTCGCTCGTCCGGGACGGGTTGGCGGAGGGCGACGACGCCTCCGGGTACCGGCTCCCCCGCGGCTGAGCCGCCGGACGCCCCGCGGACCGCGTCGGCCGCACCGCGTCGACCGCGGATCGGTCGGTACGGACGGGAGGCGCGCCTCCCGTCCGGTGCGCTCCGACCGGAGGCGCGCCTCCGGTCACGACGGAACGCCCGTCACGACGCAGCGCCCGACACGACGCAGCGCCCGTCACCGGTGGGTGACGGGCGCTCTGTGTCAGGTCGTCGCGGTCAGCGACCGGTGCCGGCCGTCTCCTTGGAGTCGTCGTCGGACTCGTCGTCGTCCTCGTCCTCGTCGCGCTTGTACGGGTCGGCATCGCCGGCGTACGTGGCGCCGACCGACGCGGCCTTGACCTGCTGGTCACGCATCTGGGCCTGTGCGAGCAGGTCCTCGAGGTGCGCGGACGTGTCCGGCAGGGCGTCGGCGATGAACTCGAGCGACGGGGTGAGCCGCGCCGTGATGTTCTTGCCGACCTCGGTCCGGAGCATGCCGGTCGCGGCCTTGAGCGCCGCCGCGGACTCGGCGCGCTCCTCGTCGGAGCCGTACACCGTGTAGAACACCGATGCGTGCTGCAGGTCGCCGGTCACCCGGACGTCGGTGATCGTGACGAAGCCGAGTCGCGGGTCCCGGAGGCCCTTGTCGAGCCGACGAGCGACGACTTCCTTGATGCGGTCCGCCATCTTGCGCGCTCGCTGCGGGTCAGCCATGGGTTCCTCCTTGCGGAACGGGGTGAGGCCCCGCCTCTCCGGGAAGGAGAGGCGGGGCCCAGGGTACTCAGTGGATCAGTCGCGCGGCTTCTCGACGAGCTCGGTGGTCTCGATCTCGTCACCGATCTGGATGTCGTTGAACTTGCCCAGACCGATACCGGCTTCGAAGTCCGTGCGGACCTCGGTGACGTCGTCCTTGAAGCGACGCAGGGACTCGATGGCGAGGCCATCTGCGAGCACCACGCCGTCACGGATGACGCGCGCCTTGGCGTTGCGCGTGATCGTGCCGGACCGGACGATGACACCGGCGATGTTGCCGAACTTCGAGGAGCGGAACACCTCGCGGATCTCCGCCACACCCGACTGGACCTCTTCGTACTCGGGCTTGAGCATGCCCTTGAGCGAGTTCTCGATGTCCTCGAGTGCGTTGTAGATGACCGAGTAGAAGCGGACGTCGATGCCCTCACGCGCCGCACGCTCACGGGCCTTGACGTCCGGACGGACGTTGAAGCCGATGACGATGGCGTTGTCGATCGTGGCGAGGTCGATGTCCGACTCCGTGATCGCGCCGACACCGCGGTGCAGGATGCGCAGCTGGACGCTGTCGTCCACCTCGATGTCCAGGAGCGACTGCTCGAGTGCCTCGACGGCACCGGAGACGTCACCCTTGATGATGAGGTTGAGCGACTCGACCTTGCCCTCTTCGAGTGCACGGGTGAAGTCCTCGAGCGAGATGCGCTTGCGGGCCTTGGCCAGCTGCGCGTTCCGCTGTGCAGCTTCACGCTTCTCGGCGATCTGACGGGCGGTGCGGTCGTCCTCGGTGACCAGGAACGTGTCACCGGCGCGGGGCACCGACGACAGACCCTGGACCTGGACCGGACGGCTCGGCGTCGCGGCGTCGACCGCGTTGCCGTTCTCGTCCGCCATCGCACGGACGCGGCCGTAGGCCGTCCCCGCGACGATCGCGTCACCGACGTGCAGCGTGCCCGACTGGATGAGGACGGTGGCGACTGCACCACGGCCCTTGTCGAGCCGTGCTTCGATCGCGACGCCTCGGGCGTCCTTGTCGGGGTTGGCACGCAGGTCGAGACCGGCGTCCGCGGTGAGCAGCACGGCGTCCAGGAGCTCCTGGATGCCGATGTTCTGCCGCGCCGACACGTCGACGAACATGACGTCTCCGCCGTACTCCTCGGCCACCAGGTTGTACTCGGTGAGCTGCTGACGGACCTTGGCCGGGTTCGCCCCGTCCTTGTCGATCTTGTTCACCGCGACCACGATCGGCACACCGGCCGACTGGGCGTGGTTCAGCGCCTCGATCGTCTGCGGCATGATGCCGTCGTCCGCCGCGACCACGAGGATCGCGATGTCGGTCACCTGTGCACCACGGGCACGCATGGCCGTGAAGGCCTCGTGACCCGGGGTGTCGATGAAGGTGATCGGACGCTCGACGCCCTCGTGCTCGGCGACGATCTGGTACGCACCGATGTGCTGCGTGATGCCGCCGGCTTCGCCCTCGACGACCTTCGAGTTGCGGATCGCGTCGAGCAGTCGGGTCTTACCGTGGTCGACGTGACCCATGACGGTGACGACCGGGGGACGCTGCTGCAGGACGGAGTCGTCCTCGTCGGCGTACTCGGCGTCGATGTCGATGGCGAAGCCCTCGAGGAGCTCCTTGTCCTCGTCCTCGGGCGAGACGACCTGGATCTTGTAGCCGAGCTCCTCGCCGAGCACCTCGAAGGTGGCCTCGTCCAGGGACTCGGTCGCGGTCGCCATCTCACCGAGGTGGAACAGCACCGTCACCAGGTTGCCGGGGCTCGCGTCGATCTTGTCCGCGAAGTCCGAGATGCTCGCACCGCGACGGAGGCGGATGACCGTGTTGCCGTCACCGCGGGGAACCTGCACACCGCCGAGCGACGGCGCCTGCCGCATCTCGTACTCGGCGCGCTTCGTCCGCTTCGACTTGCGGGCGCGGCTCTTGCCGCCACCACGACCGAACGCACCAGCGGTGCCACCACCGGGGCCACGGCCACGGCCGCCACCACCTGCGGGACGCGGACCGGTGAACGCCGGACGGGCGAAGCCGCCACCGGCGCCGCCGCCGGCACCACCGGGACGGTTGAAGCCGCCACCGGGGCCGCCACGACCGCCGCCGCCCTGACCCGGGCGCTGCCCGAAGCCGTTGGGGCGGTTGTTCTGACCGGGACCACCGGGACGCGGGGCACCCGGACGGGGAGCACCGGGACGCGGCGGCTGCGGACGCGGGATGCCGTTGCCGCCACCGGCGCCGGCAGCCGGGCGCTGGCCCATGCCCTGGTTGGACGCGAACGGGTTGTTGCCCGGACGCGGCGGACGTGCGCCCATGCCCTGGCTCGACGCGTAGGGGTTGTTGCCGGGACGGGCACCGGGCTTCGGGCCACCGGGCTTCGGTGCGGCACCGGACGGCTTGGCGCTGCCGGGCTTGACCGCGTCGCTCGGGCCGGAGTCCTTCGGCTCGCCGTCACCGGAGGCAGCGGCCTGCTGCTCGGCGGCCTTCTGCTCGGCTGCGGCCTTGCGGGCCGCCTCTGCCTCGGCCTGACGCTGCGCGACGGACTTCGGGGCGGCGGGGATCGGGGCACCGTCGACGGCCGCAGGGGCCGCGGGCGCTGCTTCGACCACGGGCTCGGGCGCCGGGGCGGGGCGCTTCGGGCCGGGCTTGGGGCCACCGGGCTTCGGGGCACCGGAACGCGGTGCGGCCGGAGCCTGGGCGGCGGGGGCCGCGGGCGACGACGATGCGGACGCACCCTCGGCCTGCAGTGCTGCACGGAGCTTCCGTGCGACGGGCGGCTCGATGCTCGAGCTCGGTCCCTTGACGAACTCGCCGAGCTCCTTGAGCTTCTCGAGTGCGGTCTTGCTGTCGACGCCGAGCTCGCTTGCGATCTCGTGTACGCGTGGTTTAGCCACTGTTCTCCTTCACGGGTCCCACCCCGTCAAGGGGCAGGACTCAATGGATGACGGGTCTCATTTCGAGCCGCTCATCAGTTGTCCATAAGCCGTTCAGCCTGTTCTGTCATGTCCTGGCGCTCGGGAGCTGTGCTGTTCGGGCCATCGGGCCCCAGCCCAGCGAGGTACTCGCGCACCGCGGACGTGTCGGGATCACGCTCCAGCCGGAGCGCACGGCGGAATGCCCTGCGCTTGACGGCCAGTTCGTACGCTTCGACGGTCGGTGTGAGCCATGCCCCCCGGCCCGGCATGACTGCCTTCGGATCCACCACGACGGTGCCGTCACTGCGAGCGACGACACGGAGGAGGGAGGATCGGGTTGCGCGACGACGACTGCCGATGCACGTTCTGACGGCGTCCACTCTACTCCTTGACTCCGACGACCGCGATCCGGCACGCCCGGGGCTGCACGCCACGGGCGAACCGGACCGCGCCGGTGGGGTGTCGCTCAGTCGTCGCCGTCGAGGATCGAGTCCGGCTGGATGTCGATCCGCGCACCGGTCAGCTTCGCGGCGAGGCGGGCGTTCTGGCCTTCCTTGCCGATAGCGAGCGACAGCTGGTAGTCCGGCACGAGGGCGCGGACGGCCTTGGTCGACGCGTCCAGCACGAAGGCGCTCGTCACCTTCGCCGGCGACAGGGCGCTCGCGACGAAGGTCGAGAGGTCGGAGGACCAGTCGACGATGTCGATCTTCTCGGCGCCGAGCTCGTTCGTGACCGAACGCACGCGGGCACCGAGCTCGCCGATGCAGGCGCCCTTGGCGTTGACGCCGGGCTCGTTGGCCTTGACCGCCATCTTGGTGCGGTGTCCGGCCTCGCGGGCCAGCGAGGTGATCTCCACGACGCCGGACGCGATCTCCGGGACCTCGAGCGCGAACAGCTTCCGGACCAGGCCCGGGTGGGTGCGCGACACGGTGATCTGTGGGCCCTTGTGTCCGCGGCCCACGCTCGTCACGTAGACGCGGAGGCGGGTGCCGTGCGCGTAGGTCTCCCCCGGCACCTGCTCCTCGGGCGGCAGGATCGCCTCGACGGTGCCGAGGTCGACCATCACCATCTTCGGGTTCGGGCCCTGCTGGACGATGCCGGCGACGATGTCGCCTTCCTTACCGCGGAACTCGCCGAGGATCTTGTCGTCACCGATGTCGCGCAGGCGCTGGTTGATGACCTGCTTCGCGGCGAAGGCTGCGATACGGCCGAAGTCGCTCGGCTGGTCGACGGACTCGCCGATGACGTTGTCGTCCTCGTCGCGCTCGGGCACGAAGACGGACACTTCGCCGGACTTGCGGTCCAGCTCGACCCGGGCCTGGGCGTCGACGGGCTCGTCGTTCTCGGCGCGGTGCTTCTGGTAGGCGGTCAGGATGGCAGATTCGATGATCTGGACGAGCTCGTCGAACGGGATCTCCCGCTCGCGCTCCATGAGTCGCAGGACTGCGAGGTCGATCTTCACCGAGGTGCCTCCGTATTCAGATGAGTCACTCCCGCGGATGGAACCGCGCGGAAGCCGTCGTCGATCGTACCGCAGGTCGCCGGGGACGCCAGGCCCCGTGACGACGACGGGCCCGCGGCGTCTCCGCCACGGGCCCGTCGTCCACCGTCACCGGACGGTGACCAGCGATCAGATCGCGCGGACCGCCTCGAGCAGCTCGGCGACGGGGACGTCCCGGCGCTCCCCGGTCGCGCGGTTCCAGAGTTCGACGACACCGTCGGCGGCGTTCCGGCCGGCGACGACGACGACGGGCATGCCGAGCAGCTCGGCGTCGCGGAGCTTCACGCCGGGCGACACCTTGGGCCGGTCGTCGTACACGACGTCGTAGCGCTCACCCTCGAGCTGGGCGACGAGGGACTCGGCGAGGTCGAACGCGGTGGCGTCCTTGCCGGTCGCGACGACGTGCACGTCGAACGGGGCGACGTGCTTCGGCCACGCCAGGCCCTTCTCGTCGTTGTGCGCCTCGGCCAGGATCGCGAGGATGCGGGTCACGCCGATGCCGTACGAGCCCATCGTGACCGTGGCGAGCTTGCCGTTCTCGTCCTGCACCTTGAGCCCGAGCGCCTCGGCGTACTTGCGACCGAGCTGGAAGACGTGGCCGATCTCCATGCCGCGCGCGGTCTCGAGCGGACCGGAGCCGTCCGGAGCGGGATCGCCGGCGCGGACGTCGGAGACCTCGGCAACACCGTCGGCGACGAAGTCCCGACCGGCCACCAGTCCGGACACGTGCACGCCGCGCTCGTTCGCGCCCGTGACCCACGAGGTGCCGTCGACCACACGCGGGTCGAGGAAGTAGCGCAGCCCGGTCGCGCTGTCGGCGCCGAGGACCTGCGGCCCGATGTAGCCCTTCACGAGTCCGCGGTGCTTGCGGAAGTCGTCGTCGGTGGCGGGCTCGACCTCGGCAGGGCCGAAGGCGACCTCGGCACGCTTGAGGTCGACGTCGCGGTCGCCGGGCAGGCCGACGACGATGACTTCCCGCGTGCCGT
The DNA here is from genome assembly GCF_018885305.1 of Curtobacterium sp. L6-1. Taxonomy (NCBI): domain Bacteria; kingdom Bacillati; phylum Actinomycetota; class Actinomycetes; order Micrococcales; family Microbacteriaceae; genus Curtobacterium; species Curtobacterium aetherium. The sequence continues at coordinate 956,025 of NZ_CP076544.1, read as the reverse complement.
CGAGGTGGGTCAGCGCGAGCACGACGTTCTTGAGCGTGTCGGCGGCGGTCCAGGGTGCGCCGTCGCGCGGGGCGACCGCGTTGGCGTGGGTGACGAGGGAGTCGATCGTGGGGGTGTCCGACGCCGGCAGCAGCACGGGCTCGGGCAGGCCGTCGATCGGCTTCGCCTCGGGCACGGGCGTGACGTACGCCTCGACGTTGGCCGCGTACCCGCCGGCGCTGCGCACGAAGGTGTCCTCGCCGACGGCGATCGGGTGCAGGAACTCCTCGGACTTCGACCCGCCCATCGCGCCGGCGTCGGCCTTGACGATCACGTACTCGAGGCCCAGGCGCGCAAAGATCCGCTCGTAGGCGTCACGCATCGTCTGGTAGCTGCGCTCGAGCCCGGCGTCGTCGAGGTCGAACGAGTAGGCGTCCTTCATGGTGAACTCGCGCCCGCGGAGCAGACCGGCACGGGGACGGGCCTCGTCGCGGTACTTGTCCTGGATCTGGAACAGCGTGACGGGCAGGTCCTTGTACGACGAGTACAGGTCCTTGACGAGGAGCGCGAACATCTCCTCGTGCGTGGGCGCGAGCAGGTAGTCGGAGCCCTTGCGGTCCTGCAGGCGGAACATGCCGTCGCCGTACTCGGTCCAGCGGTTCGTCGCCTCGTACGGCTCGCGGGGCAGCAGCGCCGGCAGCAGGACCTCCTGCGCACCGGCGGCGACCATCTCGTCGCGGATGATGCCCTCGATCTTCGCGCGGACACGCAGCCCGAGCGGCAGCCAGGCGAAGATGCCCGGCGACTGGCGACGGACGTACCCGGCGCGGACGAGCAGCTTGTGGCTCGTCACCTCGGCGTCGGAGGGGTCGTCGCGGAGCGTGCGGAGGAAGAGGTGTGAGAGCCGTGTGACCACGCCGCCAGCCTAGCGGCGGACCGTCCGGGCGCGACGCGCCTGTGGACGGAGCGGGCCGGACACCGACCGGTGCCGGGACGACGGGAGGCCCGTGGCGGTGTCGCCACGGGCCTCCCGTCCGGGTCCGGGTCGCCGTCGCGACCCGCCGGAGCGTTACGAGGTGACCACCAGCGGCTTGCCGGTGCCGGCCGCCGGCCCCATCTCGTCGGCGAGGCGGTTCGCCTCGTCGATCAGGGTGCGGACGATCTCGGCCTCGGGGACGGTCTTGATGACCTGCCCCTTCACGAAGATCTGGCCCTTGCCGTTGCCCGAGGCGACGCCCAGGTCGGCTTCGCGGGCCTCACCCGGACCGTTCACGACGCAGCCCATGACGGCCACGCGCAGCGGCACGGTCATGCCCTCGAGCCCCGAGGTGACGTCGTTCGCGAGCTGGTAGACGTCGACCTGGGCCCGGCCGCAGCTCGGGCAGGAGACGATCTCGAGCTTCCGCTCGCGGAGGTTGAGCGACTGCAGGATCTGCAGGCCGACCTTCACCTCCTGCGCGGGCGGAGCGGAGAGCGAGACGCGGATGGTGTCGCCGATGCCCTCGCCGAGCAGGATGCCGAACGCGGTGGCGCTCTTGATGGTGCCCTGGAACTCCGGTCCGGCCTCGGTCACGCCGAGGTGCAGCGGCCAGTCACCGCGCTCGGCGAGCTGCCGGTAGGCCTTGACCATGACGACCGGGTCGTTGTGCTTGACCGAGATCTTGAAGTCGTGGAAGTCGTGCTCCTCGAACAGCGAGGCCTCCCACACGGCGGACTCGACGAGCGCCTCGGGCGTCGCCTTGCCGTACTTCTGCATGAGGCTCGGCTCGAGCGACCCCGCGTTCACCCCGATGCGCAGGCTGACGCCGGCGTCCTTCGCGGCCTTCGCGATCGCGCCGACCTGGTCGTCGAACTTCCGGATGTTGCCCGGGTTCACACGGACCGCCGCGCAGCCGGCGTCGATGGCCTGGAAGACGTACTTCGGCTGGAAGTGGATGTCGGCGATCACCGGGATCTGCGACTTCTTCGCGATGATCGGCAGCGCGTCGGCGTCGTCCTGGCTCGGCACGGCGACACGGACGATGTCGCAGCCGGAGGCCGTCAGTTCCGCGATCTGCTGCAGGGTCGCGTTGATGTTCGTGGTCGGCGTCGTGGTCATCGACTGCACGGACACGGGGGCGTCGCCACCGACCAGGACCTTGCCGACCCGGATCTGCCGGGACTTGCGACGAGGGGCCAGGGTTTCGGGGGCCTTCGGCATTCCGAGGTTCACTGCGGGCACGGATCGAACTCTACGCGCTCGTCCGCGGAGCGCGGTGCGGCCGGCTCACAGGTGGCCGGTCGCAGCGCGACGCGGTCTCGTCAGAGGGCGTCGACGACCGTGACGAGTGGCGCGTACAGGCGCATGGCGTCGAGGGCCCGGGCGTGGTCGGCGTCGCTCGCGCCGGCGCAGGCCTCGGCGACGATCGTCACACGGGCTCCCGCGTCGGCCGCGGCCAGCGCGGTCGAGAGCACGCAGCAGTCCGTGGACACCCCGGTGAGGACGAGGTGTGGCCGCGGCCCGGTGACCGCCTGGAGGCCCGTCCCCCACTTGCCGAACGTCGGCTCGGTGACGACGGGGTCGCCTTGGTCTGCCCGCGTCGCGAACGGCTCGGTGAGCGCGTACAGCGGGTCCGCGTCCGGGACCAGTGCGAAGGGCCAGTCGCGGTAGTACGGCTCCCAGGCGCCGGTCGGGTGCTCGGGGGCCACGAAACGGGTGAGGACGGTGCGCCCGGGGAACCGCGGCAGGAGGCGCTCGACGGCGGCGGCGGCCTCGGCGTACCGCGGGGCTGCCCAGGGGCTGTCGCCGGTGAAGACGTGTTGCATGTCGATCACGACGAGCCAGGCGTCCGAGGTGTCGGGGGCGTCGTGGTGGGCCGTGCCCTGGTCGGCCCTTCCCTGGTCGGTCACGCGCGGGGGCCCTGCTCGGCCGTCGGGGCGGGTGCGGCGGTGGGAGAGGTCGCGGGTGCGGGTGCGGGTGCGGCTGCGGGAGCGGGTGCCGCTGCGGGTGCGCGGGTGGGGAGTGCCTCCTGCCGGCGAACCGCCCGTCGACCGAGCAGCACCGTGCCGAGGAACCCGACGAGCAGTGCCACGAGGACCCCGAGGTTCGCGTAGGCCCAGGCGCCGTCGCGACCGCCGAGGCCGACCGGCCCGAGCAGGTAGCCCTGCCAGTTCAGCCACCCCGGCACGCCGTACGTGTTCGTGACGAGTCCCCAGCCGAGCACGGTCCCCAGCACGACCAGCCCGACGGCGGTCCAGCGGACGTCGCCGTACCGGCCGCGCGGGGTGTCGAGCTCGTCCTCGGCGTACGCCCGACGGCGCAGCACCACGTCGGCGACGAACACGCCGCACCAGGCTGCGATCGGCACGCCGAGGGTGACCAGGAAGGCCTGGAAGGGCTGGATGAAGCTCGTCGCGAAGAACACCACGTACACGGCACCGGCCACCATCACCACGCCGTCGACGGCCGCGGCGACGGGACGGGGGATCCGGACGCCGGTGCTCAGCAGGGCGAGCCCGGACGAGTAGATGTCGAGGACCGCACCGCCGACCAGCCCGAGGATCGCGACGACGGCGAACGGCACCAGGAACCACACCGGCAGGATCGTCGTGAGCGCGCCGATCGGATCCGCGCTGATCGCGCCGTTCAGGTCCGAGGACGACCCCGCGAGCATGACGCCGATGACGACGAGGACCGCCGGGGCGAGAGCGCCGCCGAAGGTCGTCCAGCCGACGACACCGCGTGTCGAGGCGGACCGCGGCAGGTAGCGCGAGTAGTCCGCTGCGGCGTTCACCCAGCCGAGGCCGAAGCCCGTCATGACGAGGACCAGGGCGCCCAGGACGTTCTGCGCGCTGCCGGAGGGGATCGCACCGAGGGTGCCGAGGTCGATCGCCGGCACGGCCAGGACGACGTAGACGACGGTCAGCACGCCGGTGACGACGGTGATCCACGTCTGCAGGCGCATGATGACGTCGAAGCCGGCGATCCCCGCCCCGACGACGAGCGCGGCGACGACGACCAGGGCGACGACCTTCGTGAGCACGCCGTCGTCCCACCCGAGTTCGCGGAACACCGTCGAGGTCGCGAGCACGGCCAACGCGGTCAGCGCGGTCTCCCACCCGACCGTGAGCACCCAGCTGAGGAACGACGGCAACCGGTTGCCCCGGACGCCGAACGCCGCACGGCTGAGGACCATCGTGGGGGCCGATCCCCGCTTGCCTGCGATCGCGACGATCCCGCAGAGCAGGAACGAGAACACGACGCCGACGACCGACACGACGGTCGCCTGCGCGAGGGAGATGCCGAAGCCGAGGACGAACGACCCGTACGCCAGGCCGAGCACCGAGATGTTCGCGGCGAACCACGGCCAGAACAGTCCCCGTGGGGTGCCCTTGCGTTCGGACTCCGCGATGACGTCGGTGCCCTGCTGTTCGACGGTCCGGGTCGGTCCCGCGACGGCGGTCGACGGCTCCGGACGGGCCGCTGGCTCTGCGCTCATGCGCTGAGCGTAGTGCTCCGTCCGGCCGGGACCGGCGTCTCCTCCGGGCAGCGCACGCGCGCCTCCCGGGGCGCCTACCCGAACAGGTCGACCGGTCGGACGATGTCGGCGTAGATGAGGAGCGCGCTCATGCCCGCGAGCAGCACGACGACGACCATGGTGAGCGGCATCGTCTTGGCCAGGTCGATCGGCCCCGGGTCGGCCTTGCCGAACAGCCGGAAGGTGCGGCGCTTGACCGCTTCCCACAGGGCGCCGGCGATGTGCCCGCCGTCGAGGGGCAGCAGCGGCACCATGTTGAGCACGAACAGGCCGATGTTGAGCGAGGCCAGCAGGCCGAGGATCGTGTACGCCTTGTCGATCACGGGCACACCGCTCATCGAGGACACCGTCCCGATGGCCCGGCCGACGCCCACCACCGACACCGGGCTGTCCTGCGACCGCTCCTGCGCACCGAACGCCGCGTTCCAGACCGCCACGAGGCGCTGCGGCAGGTCGATGATGAGGTGCGCGGACGCCGTGATCTGCGCTCCCGTCGCCGGCAGCACCGCCGCCGGGGACTGCCGGACGAGGGTCTGTCCGATGCTCACGCCGACGACCCCGACGCGCTGGGTCTTGGTCGTGCCGTCGCTGTTCTTCGCGACCGTGCCGTCCTCGGTGTAGACGTCGCGGGTGGCGAGCTGCGGCGTGACCTCGAGCGTGCGCTCGGCCCCGTCCCGCTCGACGACCACCGTGACCGGTCGCCCCGCGGATCGCTGGAACCGCTCGGAGACCTCGGTGATCGTCGGGTTCCGGTCACCGTCGATCGCGAGGACGACGTCGCCGGAGCGGATACCCGCCTCCTTCGCGGGCGAGACGGCGTCGCCCTGGGTGCACGTCGTGCGGGCGCTCGTCGGCAGGACGCAGTCGACACTCGTCGTGAACGTGGTCGTCGGCGCGCCGAACCCGACGAGCAGGACGCCGAACAGCAGGACCCCGATCACGAGGTTCATCGCGGGGCCGGCGACCATCACGATGATCCGCTTCCAGGGCGTCAGACGGTAGAACGCGCGGGAGTCGTCCCCGCCGGACTCCGCGATCTGCTCGGCGCTGGCCGCGCGGGCGTCCTGCACGAAGGCCGAGTACATCCCCGTGTTCGTGATCTCCCGCCCGGAGGCGCGCGGCTTGAGCATGCCGACCATCGAGATGTAGCCGCCGAGCAGGATCGGCCGGATCCCGTACTCGGTCTCCCCGCGGCGGAACGACCAGATCGCCTTGCCGAAGCCGAGCGAGTACTGGGTCACCTTGACGTTGAAGAGCTTCGCGAAGGCCAGGTGGCCGAGCTCGTGGAGGCCGATCGACACCAGCAGGCCGATGATGAAGACGACGACGCCGAGGACGAAGAGCAGGACGGTTCCGACGGTCACCGGGAAAGCGTACGGGACGCTGTCCGCGACCCAGCCGTGCGCACGCTGGGTGCTGGTGTGAGCCTCCAGATCCGTTCGGGAGGCGCGGCCCGCGTCAGCGGGCGAGGATGCGGTCCGCGGTCTGCCGCGCCCAACGCTCGGCCGCGAGCACGCCGTCGAGCGACGGCTCCCCCGCGGTGTGCTCGTCGACCACGCGCGCCACCGTGTCGACGATGTCGAGGAAACCGATGGCGCCGGCGTGGAACGCTGCGACTGCCTGCTCGTTCGCGGCGTTGAAGACGGCCGGGAAGGTGCCGCCGAGGACGCCGACGCGCTTGGCGAGGGCCACGGCCCCGAACGCGTCGGTGTCGAGCGGCTCGAACGTCCAGGTGCTCGAGGTCGTCCAGTCGAGCGGGACCCCGACGTGCGGGACGCGCTCGGGCCAGGCGAGGCCGAGTGCGATCGGCAGGCGCATGTCCGGAGGCGACGCCTGCGCGATGGTGGAGCCGTCGACGAACTCGACCATCGAGTGCACGACGGACTGGGCGTGCACGGTGACGTCGATGCGGTCGTAGGGCAAGCCGAAGAGCAGGTGCGCCTCGATCACCTCGAGTCCCTTGTTGACGAGCGTGGCCGAGTTCGTCGTGACGACGAGGCCCATGTCCCACGTGGGGTGCGCCAGCGCCTGCGCGGGCGTCACGTCGGCGAGGTCGGCGCGGGACCGGCCGCGGAACGGGCCGCCGCTGGCGGTGAGGACGAGCCGTCCGACCTCCGCACCGGTGCCGGAGCGGAGGGCCTGGGCGATCGCGGAGTGCTCGCTGTCGACCGGGACGATCTGCCCGGGCGCGGCGGCGGCCTGCACGAGCGGACCGCCGACGATGAGGCTCTCCTTGTTCGCCAGTGCGAGGGTGGCCCCGGTCTCGAGGACCGCGAGCGTCGGGCCGAGTCCCACGGAGCCGGTGATGCCGTTGAGGACGACGTCCGCCTCGACGTCGCGGACGAGCCGCTCGGCGTCCGCGGCACCGAGTGCGGTGGTGCGGACGCCGTACCGGCTGGCCTGGTCGGCGAGGGCCTGGTCGTTGCTCCCCGCGGTCAGGCCCACGACCTCGAAGCGGTCGGGGTTGCGCTCGATCACGTCGAGCGCCTGGGTCCCGATGGACCCCGTGCTGCCGAGGAGGACGACGCGACGGCGGTCCATCGCCGGGTCAGCCCTTGGCGAGCAGGTCGACCACGAACACCAGCGTGGCGTTCGACGGGATGCCGGAGCCCTCCGGCGGGGTGGCGCCGTAGCCGTCCTCGGGCGTGACGACGATCATGACCTGCGAGCCGATCTTCTGTCCGACCAGGCCCTTCACGAAGCCCGGGATGAGCCCGCTGTTCGAGATGGTGAAGGTGGTAGGGGTGCCCTTGGACCACGAGGAGTCGAACTCCTTGCCGTCCTTGTAGAGCACGCCCTTGTACTGCACGAGCGCGGTGTCGCCGTCCTTGATGGTGTCACCGTCGCCCTGCTTGATGACCTCGGGCGTGGTCTTCTCCGGAGCGTCGCCGTCGGGGATCGTGATCTCCGGCTCGCCGTCGGCCTTGTCCTTCACGGTCGGCAGCGACGGGTCCTGGTCCTGGGGCGTGCCGGTGGACTTGGTCGGGGTCTGCTCGACGACGTCGGCGACCACGACGATGGAGCCCGTCGTGTTGAAGCCGAGCGCTGCCGCCTGACCGACCACCGCGACGCGGTCGCCGACGTGCGCACAACCGAGGATGGCGCCGAAGCCGCTCCCGCCGGCCGAGAGGACCTGCGGGTTGCCCTGGTCGAAGCCGACCGTGACGAGGTTCTTCGCGTCCTTCGCGTCGTAGGCCGTGTAGGCGACCTGCGCGAAGTCGCCGTCCCCGAGTGCCGCACCGGAGCCCTCCACCAGCCGCGAGGCCTGCGGCGGGTCGGCGGTCAGGCCCTTGTCGAAGGTGACCTTCGGCGCGGTGGACCCACCGACGTCGCCGGTGACCTTGATCGACTCCGACGCGTCGCCCGGCTTCGGGCACGAGCTGATCGGGGTGGCGGACGAGCTCGGGGTGGACGATGCGGATGCCGAGGCGTCGGACGAGCCCGAGCCCGAGCAGGCGGCGAGCCCGAGGACGACGGCGGGCACGAGGGCGATCGGGAGCAGACGGAGACGCTTCACACGGGTCATCCTGCCGTACCTCCCGATGCGTCGGCTCCGAGGACGGTGGTCCGCGCCTCGTGGTGGACGGGGAACGCCACCGACCGGGCGATGAAGCAGAGCCGGTTCGCCTCGGCGTGGGCAGCCTCGGCGTCGGCGACGCGGTCGGCCTCGAGGATCGTGACGACGGGCCGGAGGAACGCACCGGTCAGCTCACCCGAGCCGTCCCGGTGCAGGTCGAGCTCGGCGGTAGCGCGGTCCTCGTAGGCGACGACCGTGAACCCACGGGTCACGGCGACGTGCAGGTAGCTCATCATGTGGCACTGGCTGAGGGCACCGAGGACGAGCTCCTCCGGGTTCCAGCGGTCGCAGTCGCCGCGGAAGGTCGGGTCCGCGCTGCCGAGGACGTCGGGCTTGCCGGCGGCGGAGACGACGTGGTCGCGGCCGTAGTCGCGGTGGCCGCTCGTGCCGGTGCCCCGGTCGCCGGTCCAGCGGACCGAGACCTCGTAGGAGTGGTCGGTCATCGGGGGTCCCTTCGTCACGTCGGTCGTCGGTCGCGGTGGTCGTGCTGCGGCCGCGGTCGTCTCGATCTCGATCTCGATGTCGGTCTCGGTCCCGTCGCCGCGGTCGCGGTCGCGGTCGCCGCGGTCGTCGCGGTCGCGGTCCTCGGTAGGATCGCGCCATGTCCACGGCCACCAGCACCGACCGTCATCCTCTCACCGCCGACGGATCGGTCGAGTTGGCCGTCCTCGACCGCTCCGGGTTCGACGAGAGCCGACACGTCGGGGCCGGCGTCGTCGTCCAGGCGGACGGCACCGTGCTCGACGCCGTCGGCGACACCGGCGCCAGCGTCTACCCGCGGTCGACGATGAAGCCCCTGCAGGCCCTGGCGATCCGTAGGGCAGGCGCGCTGTTCGCCGGCGACGAGCTCGTCATGACGACGGCCAGTCACGCGGGGACCCCCTCGCACCAGTCGCTCGCGCTGCGGATGCTCGAGCGCTTCGACCACGTGGAGGACGACCTCGGCTGCCCGCCCGACCTGCCCTTCGACCGCGAGACCGCCCGCAGCATGGCCGGGCCGCGCCGCCTCGCGATGAACTGCTCGGGCAAGCACGCCGGCATGCTCGCCGCCTGCCGGGTGCACGGCTGGGACGAGGGCACGTACCTGGACATCGACCACCCGCTCCAGCGCGCGGTCCGCAGCACGGTCGAGGACGCCACGGGCGAGGTCGTCGACGTGGTGGGCACCGACGGGTGCGGCGCGCCGGTGTTCCCCCTCACGCTCGTCGGGCTCGCGCGCGGCATCGCGGGTGTGGTGGCCCGCGCGGACGAGGACTCGGCCGCCCTGACCGACGCGGTCCTGGCGAACCCGTGGGCGATCGACGGCGTCGGTCGGGCGAACACCGTGACGATCGAACGCCTCGGGGTCGTCGCGAAGCTCGGTGCCGAGGGCGTCATGGTGATGGGCGTGCCCGGCGGTCCGGCCGTCGCCGTCAAGGTGCTCGACGGCGCCCTGCGTGCCGGGACGCTCGCCGCGTTGACGCTGCTCACCCGCAACGGTCTGGTCGACGCCGACGCCGCAGCCGAGGTCCTGGCCGCGACCGGTGAACGGGTGCTCGGCGGCGGCGTCCCTGTGGGTGCTGTGCGGGTCGGTTCCGGCCTGCGCTGACGTCGTCCCGCTGACCGGCCGTCGCGGGTCGTCGTCCCGGTCGGAACGGCCGTGGTCCCTGCGCTGCAGCGGTCGACCGGACCGACGACGGTCGTCGCGCTGCTCGGGGTGATGAGCAGCGGCAGCGTCGGCACGACCGCGACACCGACCTGGTGCCCCGTGCCCGTCGCGCGCGTGCCCGCCTCCCCGCGCTCCCCCGGCCCGTCCGGTTCGCCGCTGGAGGACCCGTGCCGGAGACGGCAGCCGTACCGCGTCACGTCCACGACCGCGCCGTACCGTCGCGGAACGGCGGTGTCGCACGGCACGAGGACCACCGATCCGAGGACGGTGCCGTCCTCGGCGAGCAGAGACGCCGCCGCAGTGCCCTCGGGCATCCCGGTGCGGACGATCCGCCCGCCGAGGATGCTGGTGTCCGCGGCGACGCGCAGGGAGCCGGCGTGTGTCGGGAGCCCCATCGTCGAGTGCCCGCCGTCGTCCGTCGGGAGCCCGCTGCCATCCCTCGGGCGCCCGTCAGCATCCGTCGCGGGTCCCTGGTCCCCGTCGAGCGAGGCCGACCGGTCTCCTGCGGGCGGCGACGCCGGTGCTCCCGCCGCGTCCGGCCAGGCCGACGCGCCTTCCGTGTCCGGCACGGCAGGGCGCAGTCCGTCGAGCTGGTCGACGAGGGCGGCGAAGACGGCACGTGCGAGTGCCCCGCGGCCGCAGACGACGACGCCTCGCGCGGGATCGACGGTGCGGACCCGCCCGGTCTCGTCTCGCCCCACCAGGACGGACCGGACGGTGGTCGGTGGGTCCAGACCGCGAGCCGGTGTCTCGTCCGCGGGGACGCTGGCGCTGGTGATCGGTCCGGGTGGCCGCACGATGCCGAGGCACTGCTCGACCGAGACCACGACCTCGTCGCCACCGCCACCGTCTCCGTCTCCGTCGTCGACGGGGACCTCAGGCGTCGGACCGGACGGACCGGCCACCGGCGGGACGACGGGCGCAGGTCGCGCGGCGGACTCTGCTGGCCTCTGGACCAGGGCGCCGATCAGCGCACAGGCGGCAGCGGCGGCGAGCAGCTCCGGCCGACCACCGGACCCTCCCGTGACCGCGGCGACGACGAGCAGGGCGGCTGCGACCGTGGCGGTCGTGCGTGCGGCTCGGGGTTCCATGCATCGATTGCAGCAGCTCGGCCAACGCCTCGGTTGCCGTCTCGAGGGCTCTGTGGACGGCGGCGGTTGATCGCGTCACCTGTGCAGGAGAGGTCGGTACGCAGCAGGATCCCGGCGCAGGAACGGAGCTGCAGTGCGCGCTCCTCCCCCGCGGGCGGCGCACCAGCAGCATCGCCTCACGAGCAGCATCAGCCCGCCGTCAGCAGCGGCCCGGTCGCCCGGCCTCACTGCACCAGGAAGAACTGCTCCCCGATGTCCACCCGGGCGCCACGCTCGACGCGGTAGCGCCGCCCCGGCTCGCACCGACGGATGGAGCCGTCAATGTGTCGGATCATCGTGCCGTTGCCGGAGTGCCGGTCGGACACCCACAGGTCGTCGCCGTCACGGCCGAGCTCCAGGTGCGTCTTCGAGACCGACTTGCCGGGGTCGCGGATCGTCAACAGCCCGTCGAAGTGCTCGTCGGCGTCCGGTCGGGGCAGCCGCCCGAGCAGGGCCGATCCGTGCACACCGAGGCGCTCCCCCGTGCTGAAGTGCAGCAGGAAGGGCTCACGTTCGGGAGCACGCGAGACGATGCGGGTCTCCTCGACGTCCTCGTCGGCCTCCGGCTGGTCGTCGGCAACGGTCGGCTGTGCCCCGGCGCGTCCAGCATCCTCCGGCACCGACGGCGAAGCGACGGCAGTACTGACCGGTGAGCCGTCGACGGGCGGGAGCGGCGCGGCGGTCGGAGGCTGCGCCTCCGTCCCGGCCGGTGTGGAGGAGGCCGCGGCGACGGGCGCCTCCGCGGGGTGCTCGGCACCGTCGTCGGAGGCGTCAACCGCTCCGACCGGGGCCGATCCGTCGGTGGAGGCAGCGTCGGTGTCGACGTCCGCCTCCTCCGTGTCGGCGGCCGCTCGGACGTCCCCGTCGGCGGGGTCGTCGTCGCCCCCCGTCGGCTCGTCCGACGGCACTGCGGCGCTGTCCGGGACCCCGGGCCCGTCGGAGACCGCGGGCCCGGCCGGATCGCCGGAGCCGTCGGTCTCATCGGAGTCGCCCGACTCGTCCGGTCCGGCCGCCTCGTCGGATCCGGCCGCATCGTCGGATCCGGCTGCATCGTCCGGCCCGGCCGACTCCTCGGGCAGGCCGTCCGACTCCTCGGTCAGCTCGTGGGCATCGGAGACCGCGCTGCGCAGGGCTTCCTCGTCGGCAGCCCAGTCCGGACGGGCGAGCGGCAGCGGCATGACCGGGCCGGTGAACGCCGCGGTGACCGCGGGCCGGACCGAACCGCACTCCTCGCAGAAGATGTCGTCGGGTTCGAGCGTGTGGCCGCACACGTGGCAGGTCGCGCTCGCGCTGCCCGGGGTGACGAGTGGCATCGGACGCGGTGTCCGGCGTTCGACGACCGGTCCGGCGAGGGGCTGGAACGCCGCGGTGTCGCCCGGGCGGGGTGCGTCCTCGAAGCTGCCGGCGGTCGCACCGTCGGCGTCAGCGGAGTCGGCGGTGCTCGTCGCGTCGGCCGACGGTGCGCGACCGATCCACCACGAGGGCCCGGTCGCCGGCGCGGCGGGTGCTGCGGGCGGCGCCCAGACGGGAGCGGCCTCGGCGGCCGGAGCGGCGTCGGGAGCGCTCTGGTCGGGAGCGGCCTCGGCGGCTTCCCAGGCGTCGGCCCGCTGGACCTCGAGGTCGTCCTGCGGGGCGACCGACTCGGCGGGGAAGGCGTCGGGGTCGAGGGTCGGCTCGGGCTGGTCGACGGTCGCGTCCACCGTGGTCGATGCCCCGGTCCAGTCGCCGAGCCCGGACCCGGAGCCGTGCACGTGTGTGGGAGCGCTGCGCGGGGACAGGTCCGCGTGGTCCGGCGTTCCGGCGCCGGACGCGACCGCGCGGTCGGCGTCACGGACGGCTGCGGTGTCCGGTCCTGCTGCGGTGTCCGGACCGGCCGCGGTGCGGGCTCCACCGCGGTCCGCCCCCGTCAGCCAGGCGCGCGTCGCGGGGTCGAGCGTCGACTCGGGCAGCCAGGCGTCGGCGGCGGGGTCGATCGGCCGGCCGTGCGCGTCCGGCTGTTGCAGGGGCGGCGGGGTGGCGCGGTCGGTGGGCTCGATGGGTGCGGTCCGACGCGCTGCCGAGGTCGTGACAGCTCGTCCGCACTCACCGCAGAAGATCGCTCCGTCCGGAAGCGTCGATCCGCAGTGTTCGCATCTGATCACAGGGTGCCTCTGTCCTCGTCCGACCGTCCGCCAGGTGCTTCCGGCCTCCCGACATCGTAGTCATCGCCGATCGGAGCGCCCTCCGACAGGCTGCCGTCGCAGCGAGCGCAGCGACGTCGCCGCCCGGAGACGTGCGCGCCGGTCCTGCCCCGCCCCGAGCGCCGCGATCGCCGCCGACGCCTCGGCCCAGGTCCGGTCCGCGACGGGGTCGCCGACGTCGACCGGGCCGAAGACCGCCGCGTCCGCCTCAACCGCCAGTCCGGTGCCGCCGGACCCCGGTGACGAGGCCGCGACCTCCCGTCGGGTGGCCGTCAGCGGGACCTCGTGCCCGTGGTCGAGCAGTGCGTCGCGGTACTCATCCCACGCGCCGACGACCCGTGTCCGAGCGTCCGGGGCACGTCGTCGGCGGCGGCGTCGCAACCGCTTCACGGTCACGATGACCGCGGCGGGTGCCAGCACGAGCGCAGCGAGCCCGAGCACCCCGATCGCCCACGGCAGCACCGCGAGGAGCACCCGCAACCAGGTCGGCTGCGACGGCGGAGTCTCCCGGTCGGCCTGCGGCGGGGTCTGCTGGTCCTGTCGCTGCTGCTCCGCGGGCGGCGGCGGCACGACGGTCTCCGGCCGCGTCACGGGCCGCGGGGTCTCCTCGGACTCGTCCGGGATCTCGCGCACGACGGGGTTCGGGTCGAGCACCACCCAGCCCCACTGTGCGGTGTCGACCTCGATGCGCGCGGTGATGTCGGAGCCGCGGAACGTGGTGACGCCGTCCTCGGCGGCCTCCGGCCCGGTCCCCGCGTCGCCACCCGGCGTGAAGCCCAGGACGACCCGCGCCGGGAACCCGATCTCGTCCGCCATGAGCGCCGCGGCGACCGCGTACTGCTCCTGGTCCCCCACCATCGGACGGGCCGTGAGCAGCTGCTGGATGCGGTCGGCCCCGTGTCCGCTCCGGCTCGCTCGGTCGTCGCCGACGCCGTGGCTGACGTAGCCGTCGCGCTGCAGGGCGCGGAGCGCCGTGAGGAGCCGCGTCCCGTCCGGGGTGCCGGCATCGGCGTCCGCCCGTACCGCCTCCCGGACCGCGTCCGGCACCGAGCGCGGTGCCGGCACCGACGCGGTCCCCGGTCGCGCTCCGGCGAGCTCGTCCTCGGTGGGCTGGTCCGGGAGCACGGCCGTGAGCGAGTAGCGGGTCCCCTCCGTCACACCGTCCACGAGTGCGGCCGTGCCCGTCGAGCGGTTGTAGAAGAACCCGGTGCGCTGCCGAGCGGCCTCGGGGCCGGTGAAGCGGACGGACTCGAGGTCCCCGACCGTCGGCAGCCAGACGCCGCGGTAGCCCGAGACGGTGACGCCGACCCGCACCTCGGTGCCGCGGACGCCGCGGGTGTCCACCGACGTGGGCACCCGCTCGAAGGAGCCGGACGACGTCGTCCCGTCCGGTCCGCCGACCCGGTACACGACGCCGTCGTAGGTGTCGAGGGTGGCGATCCGCACGAGGGCCCCGGCCGGCAGACCGGTGACGGTCAGCTGGGTCCGGTCCACGGCCTCGGACTGCTGGTAGGCGCGGAACCCGCTGAGCGGGCTGACGTGGTCGCGCGGGTCGAACGGCTTCACCACGTCCGTGCGCGCGACGGTGCGACCCGCACTCGGCGGCGCCGCCAGTGCGAGACCGGTCGCCAGGACGGCGGCGAGGGCGATGGTGGCGGTCCCGACCAGGGCGGGACGGACGACGGCCCGGGCGACCGGTACCCGGCCGCCGGTCGTGCTCGCCACGGCGACCGCACGACGGCTGTGCCGGACGGTCAGCGCCCAGACGAGCGCGACGCCGACCAGGACCACACCGGTGGTCACCGAGGTCTCGAGCCGCGTCGGCCCGACGACGACCCCGGCGACGAAGACGACGAGCGCCGGCAGGCCGGCGAGTTCCGGACGGGAGGCCCTGGTCGCGATCGTCATGCCGGTCACCGCCGCGAGGAGCACCGTGGCGAAGTACGGCACGAGCAGCGCCTCGTACGACCCGACCGGCAGGGTGATCGTCAGCAGCTGTCGCCACCCGAGGGCGACGCCGGCGAACAGGTCGACGAGCCCGCGACCGGTGGGGAGCAGCCCGGACGCCTCGTCCGGGACGGCGGCGGGCACGCCCGTCGCCGCGAACCCCACGACGGTCGCCAGGGCGACGACCGCGGCCGGGAGGCGCGACACGGCTCCGAGCAGCGCCACCACCGAGCCGACGACCAGCGCCGTGACCCCGGCGACCACCATGCCGACGTCCTCGTGGACGGGCCACCACGCGACGCTCGCGACCGCGAGGAGGAGCCACACCGTGAGGGTCCCGCCGACGAGCCGCACCGGCGACGTGCGGGTCCGGCGCGCAGCACCGCGCGGCCGCCGGATGTCGGGTCCGCCGCTCATCCGCCCACCGACCGGTGCAGGGCGTGCCGCAGGTCCTCGAGGTACCCGATCGTCATCACGGTCAGGCCGGCGACCCGGACCGACCGCGGGACGGCCTCCGGTTCGCAGACGACCGCGACGACCTCCACCCCGACCGGGAACCGCGTCGCGGCGAGGCGCAGGGACGTCACCGGGACGCTCGAGCCGACGACGAGGAACGCGACCGAGATCCCGGCGGTGTCCCGGCCGACGAGCGCGGCGACCTCGGCGATCGGCAGGCAGGCGTCGGCGAGTCCCACCCGGGCGAAGGCGTCGAGGAGCCGTGTGGGGGTGACGGTCGGCAGCGGGTGCACGGCCCGCACCGGCCGCTTCGCGAACTCCGGCGTGCGCTCGGAGACGACGACCGTGACCTCGCGACCGTCCCGCACCGCTCGCGACCCGAGCGAGGCGGCGACGCTCACCGCGAGCTCGAACTCGTCGTCGTCGCGGAACTCCGTGCGCGAGACGCCGAGGGCGACGACCAGGTGCGACCGTCGGGTGTCCTCGAACTGCCGGACCATGAACGCCCCGGTCTTCGCGGTCGACCGCCAGTGGATCGTGCGGGGGTCGTCGCCGGGCACGTACTCGCGGATCGCGTGGAACGAGATGTCGGCCGGGGAAAGGTCCGTGGTCGCCTGCCCCTCGAGGTCACGGACCAGGCCGGTGCTCGTGGACGGGATGGCGATGGTCCGCGGGTGCACGACGACCTGCTCCCGGGCGGTCCAGACGAGCTCCCGTCGGACGAGCCCGACCGGGTCCGCGCGGACGCCCGTCACCGGCCCGACGTCCAGGACGCCCCGTCGGGTGGTCGGGACCGGGACGTGCTGCTGGTGGAAGCCGCGCGGGGCGACCGCGGGGATCGCCACGTCGACGAGCCCCTCGCCGATCGGGAGCTCCACCGTGGTCGGGACCGAGGGCAGCCGTGCCGGGTTCTCCGCCGTGACGGTCACCCCGGCGGCGTCGCCGACCACGACACGGGCCTGCGGCAGGGACATGCGGATCACCAGGCGCGAGCGTCCCAGCAGTGCGGCCGCGGCGACCACCACGAGGACGGCGCCCGCCCACCCGACGACCACGACCTCGCGGAGGCCGAGACGGTACCCCACGACGAACGCGACGAGCGTGAGGAGCAGGACGGTCCAGCCCAGGCCGGTGACCACGGACGACACCTCGTCCCAGGTGCGCGTGACGAGCCTCCCGGCCGTGCGCCACGCGCGGACCAGGCCGACGACGGCGTCGGCGGCGACGTCCTCACGGTCCCCGACCAGGCGGGTGCGGACGTTCGTCAGGCCGGCGACCGTCCCGGTGCGCTCCGGGCCCGCGCCACGACGCGACCGCGTCGCGACGGGACGGCGGGAACGCGTGTCGACGGGCCGGCGATCGGTCACCGTGGGACCCGGTCGGCGGGCGGCGGCGTCTCGACGAGGAGCTGCGCGATGACGCTCGAGGCGTCGACACCGTCGAACTCGGCCTCGGCGTCGAGGACGAGACGGTGCGCGAGCACCGGGTCGGCGAGGGCCTTCACGTCGTCCGGCGTGACGTAGTGGCGGCCCTGCACCGCGGCGTAGACACGGCTCGCACGGACGAGTCCCATCGCGCCGCGGACGCTGACGCCGAGCCGGACCTCGTTCGCGGAGCGGGTGCCGTCGACGAGGCGGGCGACGTAGTCGGCGATGACCGCGTCCACGTGCACCGTGCGCGCGAGCGCCGCCATCTCGGTCACGGTCGCCGCCGGGACGACGCTCGGGAGGGGCACCGAGGCCGACGGTGCGGACGCCGCCTCGAGGATGCGCACGGTCGCCGCGTGGTCCGGGTACCCGATCGACGTCTTCATGAGGAACCGGTCGAGCTGCGCCTCCGGCAGCCGGTAGGTGCCGGCCTGCTCGATCGGGTTCTGCGTCGCCACGACCATGAAGGGCTGTGCGAGCCGGTGGGTCACGCCGTCGACCGTCACCGCCGACTCCTCCATCGCCTCGAGGAGTGCCGACTGGGTCTTCGGGCTCGCGCGGTTGATCTCGTCGGCGAGGACGATGTTGGCGAAGACGGGTCCGCGGTGGAACTCGAACTCCTGGGCGCGCTGGTCGTAGACGCTGATGCCGCTGATGTCGCCCGGCAGGAGGTCGGGCGTGAACTGGATGCGGGAGGTCGAGCCCTGCACGCTCTGCGCCAGCGCGCGGGCGAGGCTCGTCTTGCCGGTGCCGGGGACGTCCTCGAGCAGCAGGTGTCCCTCGCTGAGCATCGCCGTCACGGCCAGCCGGATCACGAACGTCTTGCCGAGGAGGACCTGCTCGACGTTCGTGACGATGCGGCCGGCGACATCGGCGAAGCGTGCGGCCTGCTCCGGGGTCATGCTCATGCGGGTGTCGTTCCTTCGGTGGTGGGGACGGCGGGGCTGGTCGGGCGGCGGTGTGTCCGGGGCGTCGGGCGGGTCAGCGTCGTGCGGATGGGCGTCTGGCGGGTCAGCGTCGGGCGGGTCGGCGTCGACGTGTCCGACGGGTGGGCGGGAAGCGTCACGGCGTGGTCCCGTCGCCGGTACCGCCGCCGGAGCCGGAGCCGTTGCCCGTGCCGTTGCCCGTGCCCGCCCCGTCGCCGGGGTCGGGGTCGGGGTCGGGCTGGGGCTCGGCGGGCGGCGGCGCGGCGGCGACGGGTGCGGCCGGCGACGATCGGCCTGTCGTGGCGCTGAGGCGCGGTGCTGCGGTCGTCTCAACGGTGACGGCGACCCGGACCGAGCGCGCACCGAGGGGCACGGTCGGCTCGTTCCCCGCCGTCCAGCTGTCGGAGGGCTGCGTCGTCAGCGCGACGGTCCCGTCGGCGTCGGCGAACCAGCGCGCCGCGTAGGAGACGACCCGCACCCCGTCCGCCACGGCGGGGCCGCCGACCACGATCGGCTGCCCCTCCTGCGCGCTCGTCACCCGGACCGAGGTGTCGAACGCTGCGCCGGTGCCGGTCCAGGACCTCGTGCCCGAGGTGCAGAAGGCGTCGCCCGGCGCACCGCACGCCTGCAGGGTCAGCGCGACCGCGGTGTTCCGCGCACCGGTCCCCGGCACGCCTGTCCACGAGGCGCCGGGTGCCAGGTCGACGACGGGTCCGCCGGTCTGCAGACGGTAGTGGTCGACGTCGCCGGACGGCGCGGTGACCCGGAGGTCGGACTGCGTCGCCGCACTGTCCACCACCGCGAGCGTCGGCGTCGCGGTGCCGCTCGGGGTCTCGAAGGTCGTCGCGTCGGCGTAGGCGACGGAGCAGAACGTCCCGTTGTCGGACACGACCGCGTACCGAGCGCTGCCCCCGGCCACACCGCCGTCGGTCGTGCCCGAGGTCGTACCGACCGGTGTCTGCCCGGCCAGGGCGGTGCAACTCGGACTCGCCCCGACCGCGATGCGGTACACCCGGTACGTCGGACCCGAGCCACCCGCCGCGTCGGCAGCGGTCCAGGTCACGGTGACCGTCGACCTGCCCTGGCCGTCGGGCTCGGTCCCGGTGATCGCGCGGACGTCGACGGGCGCTCCGGGCCGACCCACCGCGGTCCCGGTCGCCGTGGCGCTGTTCCACTGCACGACGGTCCCGTCGCGGTCGGCGCCGTTGCGGGCGGAGACGGTCACGACGTAGGACGCTCCGCTCGTGCCGCCGGTGAACGAGGTGGACGTCGCCGTGCCCGTCCGCCTGGTCTCGGTGAGCCCCGGCCCCGCGATGGTGACGACGTGGTCGTCGACGGCGCTGCCCCGTGACGGACGCGGGACCGCCTGCCACGAGACGTCGAGCTGGCCCGGGGTCGTCGTGTCGGCTGCGACGCGGAGTCCGGCGGGAGCCGCCGGCACGAAGTCGGCACTCATGACCGCGGACTGCGGGGACGGGTCGGAGCGGCCGACGGCGTTCTCGGCGACGACGCTGAACCGGTACGACGCCGTCGCGTCGAGGCCGGTCACGGTGCACACCGTCGAGGTCCCGCAGTCCTGCGACACCCCGTTCGACCCCGAGACGCGGTACCCGGTGATCGGGGCGTTGTTCGCCTGCGGTGTCGCCCACGTCAGGGTGACCTGCCCGCCGGCCTCGGTCCCGGTGCGGGTCGGGGTACCGGGCGCGTCGGGCACGTCCTGCACAGAGATCGTGACGTCGCCCCAGACGGCGCGGGAGGACTCACCGGTGGCGTCGACGACCCGGTACTGCAGGTGTGCCTCGGCGGTGGAGGCCGTGGGCGAGACCGCCACGCGCAACCGGCTGCGATCGGCGCTCGGGCTCACCGAGACGCCCGCCGGGAGCCCGCCGCCGAGCCCCCGGATGTCGGTGACACGAAGCGGCTGCCCGGGGAAGGGGTTGGTCTGCTCGTCGTTGCCGAGGACGTCGATGGTCGTCGACCGACCGCGCTGGACCACCGCGGTGTCCGCACCGGGCTGCACCAGGGGTCTGGTCGACCCGACGACGTCGACGGTGATGCGCCCCGCCCGCCCCTGGTTCGTGGAGTCCGCCACCGCGATGCCGATGGTCGACCGGTCGCCGGCCCGGGCCGAGTCGTCCACCTGCACGGTGAGCCGCTGGCCGTCGATCGTCGCGGAGGTCCCGTCGGTGGGCCGTTCCACGACGGACCACCGCAGTTCCGGCAGGTCCGAGGGGTACGGGTAGTCCGTCAGACGGCGCAGGTCGAGCACGCGGCGGTCGCCCGGCTGCATCTCGATGGTCGTCCCGGTCAGCGCGGGCGGCTGGTTCGACCGCGGGGTCACCGTGATCGGCAGCACGAGCGTCGCCACGCGTCCCGTGCCGCCGTCCGCGTCCGACCCGTCGGTGACCTCGAACGAGATCGACGCCTTGCCGAAGAACAGCCGGGACGAGGTGAACTGCAGGGTCCCGTCGTCGACCACGAGCGACGTGCCGTCCGAGTGGGTGGCCTTGACGGCGCCGCGGTCGGTCAGCGTCGCGGTCCTGCCGTTCGCCGTGACCACGTACCGCGAGAGCGGGATGCGCACCGTCGACTCGCTCTTCACCGTGACGGCGGGCGCGGTGCGGTCCACCTGCGGCAGAGCGTCGTCGAAGCCCGGTACGTGGACGAACCCGTAAGCGACGACGTCCGGGTGGTCGCGACGGGTGACCGAGAACGGGATGACCTGCGACGCGTCCGCCAGTCGGACGGTGATGCGGTCGTCGGGGGACACGGACGATCCCTCCCCGTAGCCCGCCACCAGGCCGACGCGCAGGTCCGTGGCGGTGCCCTCGGCGAAGAAGACGTTGCGAAGGACGTCGACCGTGACCGTGCGTCGGCCGAGGACGTCCTGCAGGTCGAGCACGGTGTCGTCGACCTCGGGACGGAGTGGTCGCGCGTCGCGGTCCACGGTGACCGTGAGGAAGGCGCTGCTCGTGGTGCCCTGCTCGTCGCTGACGGTGTACGAGACCGCGAAGTCGCCCCGCTGGGCCGAGACCGGGGGTGTCACGCGGACCGTCTCGCCGCCGATGACCCGGGCACGGACGTCGGGTGCGGTCGGCTCGGCGGCCGTGACGGTCAGGCGGCCGCCCTCGGGGTCGGAGTCGTTCTGCAGCACCCGGACGGTCACGGACCCGCCGGGTCGGATGGTGACGTGGTCCGCCTCTGCGACCGGGCTGCCGGCCTGCTCCGCACGGGGTGCGATGCCGATTCGGACCGTCCCGGTGGCCCGGGCCCCGAGCGCGTCGACCACCGTGTAGGTGAACTCGTCCGTCCCCGCCGAGTACTCCCCCGCCTCGTAGGTGAGCGTGTCCGAGGTGACGTCCGCGACGGAGCCCTTCTCCGGGTTCGAGGCGACGCCCATGACCTGCACGCTGTCGCCGTCGGGGTCGATGCCCGCGAGCGGGACCGTGACGCGGACGGACTGCCCGGCGACGACCCGGGCCGTCACGGTCTGCGGCACCGGCTCGGCGTTCGTCGCCCGGTCGCGGTCACGGACGGAGACCGAGACGGTCGCGTCGGCCGTCTGTCCGTCGGGGCCGGCGATCCGGTAGACCGCCGAGTAGGTGCCGGGCGTGGTCGGGGCCAGGTACCGCAGGTGGTCGCCGGAGACGAAGAGCAGCCCGCCCCCGCGGGGCAGTCCCTGCACCAGGTCCGGGAACAGCGTGAGGGACTCGCCCTCGGGCTGCGTGTCGTTGTCGAGCACGTCGATGTCGGTGACGGCGCCCACGCGGACGGTCGCGGTGTCCGCCTGCGCGACGGGGGGCTGCAGTCGGTCCGGCTTCGGGATCTCGACCACCGTCACCGTGCCCGTCGCGGAGGCGAGGCCGTTCGTCACCGTGTACTCGAAGGTGACGGGCCCGTCGAGCGGAGCCGTGAGCGAGACCCGCAGGACGTGCTGGTCGGCGACGCTCGCCTGCACGCCGGAGCCGGCGGGCGGGCCGTCGAGCCCGGTGACCAGGAGCACGCCACCGGCCGGGTCGGAGTCCGTCGCCGTCAGGTCGGTGTCCTTCGAGGACAGCGTGGTGACGAACACCGTCTTCGGGGTGGTGACCGGAGCGGCCGAGGCGTCCGGTGGCGCCTGCACCGTGACGCGGACCACGCCGCTGGCGGTCTTCGTGCCGTCGGAGACGGTGTACTCGAGCTGCCAGTCCCCCGCGGTCCGCGCCTCCACCCGGAACGTGCCGGCGTCGTAGGCGGGCGTCACCGTCAGCCCGGCGGCCGAGGAGACGCTCGTCAGGGTGACGACGCCGTTGCCGCCGCGGACGTGGTCGAGCGGCTCGACGGTGAACGCCTCGTCGGCGTAACCATCGACCGGGAACGCCTCCGCGCGGAGCGGGACGTCGCCCTGCGCCGCGACCGACACGGTGACCGAGCCGCGGCCGCTGTCGCGCCCGTCGCTCACCGTGATCTGCTGCACGCGGTCGCCGGTGCGACCGCTCTCGTTGCGGTAGTCGAGGAGCCCGTCGGGCGTCGTCGACGTGTCGTCGCCCTCGGAGGCCTCGGCCGACTCGAGGTAGACGGGATCGCCGTCGGGGTCGATCCAGTCGCCCAGCACGTTCGTCGAGACGTGGCCTCCGCGCACGACGTCGGCGGTCGTGTCGCGTACCTGGCGCGGCGGTGCGTTCTCGGAGTCGGGCCGCACCGTTACGCGCACGGTCGCGGAGGCGGACCCGCCGTTGCCGTCCGTGATCGTGTACGGGAACGTGACCACGCCCGTCGCGGCGGCGGGCAGGGTGATCTGCAGCTGCTGCCCGTCGGCGACCACGGCGACCCGCGCCGTCGAGGCGTCGGCCTCGCCCACCTCGCTGATCACGAGCGGGTCGCCGTTCGGGTCGTGGTCGTTGAGGAGGACCGGGAGGGTGGTGGTGCGGGCCGGGCGGGCACCGAGGTCGTCGTCGACCGCGACCGGCGGCTCCTGCGCCTTCTCGACCTCGGCGTCGTCGTCGGAGGCACGCTCCTGCTGGCGGTCGGCGTCCTGGTCGACCAGGTCCGCCCAGTTGTCGATGAGCTGCCCGCTTCGCCCGACGGCCCAGGTGCGCCCGGTCGCCGCGTCGTTCGCGACGACCGTCGAGCCGTTGTGCACGAGTTCGAGGGTGGCACCACCAGGGACGCGGGCGAGCCGTTGCACGGACCGGCCGTCGCACGTGTCGACGGCCTGGCCGCCGCTCCACGCGCCGTAGGTGCACCGGCCCTCGATCCACGGACGGGCGGCACGCCCGGCGACGTCGACCGACGTCCGGGCGACCGTTCCGGACGCCGACACCCGCACCAGGCCCGACGCACCGGCGACCACGACCTCGTCCCCGTCGGCGCTCGAGTGCTGCAGTGCCGGGGACGCCCCGACCCTGCTGCTCAGGTCGACCCGACGTCCGTCGACCGCGAGGACCCCGTCCGTCCGGTCGAGGACCGCCACGTGCTCCCCGACGACGGCCACCTGGAACGCGTGGTCCCGGTCCATGCGCACCGTCCAGCGCTGCGCCACGCCCGGGGTGGTCCCGAGGGACACCAGGGACGCGGTCGCGGTCCGGGGCGAGTAGACGGCGACGTGGTCGTCGGAGGCGTCGAACACGGCGTCCGCGCCGAGCGTCAGCGCCGGGTCGGTCGAGGCGTCGAACTCGTCGAGCCGTCCGGCCGGGGTCGTCCACAGCGCGCCGGTGTCGCCGTTGCCGACCACGGCCGTGGAACCGGCGAGGAGCACGGTCGGGCTGCCGGTCGGCAGCGTGACCGCGTCGCCGAGCGTGGCCGTCGCGACGTCGACCCGGGCGACCGTGCCCTTCGTCTCGTCGACGCTGTACACGGTCGACCCGCGCTGGAGGACGGACACCGTGTCGGACGGCGTCTCGACCGCCGTGTTGAGCTCGAGCACACCGGGGTTCGCGCGGCCGAGCGCGCCGAACTCCGCGGACGGGACCCACACGGTGCCGTCCCCGAGCTCGATCCGCTGCGCGTGGTACCCGTTCGACACCAGGGCGGTGCCGGCCACGACCGCGCCGACCACGGTCGCGACGAGCGTGGTCACCGCCGCCGAGCGGCGCGCGCGCAGGAACCGTCGGATCACGACGACCCGCCGATCGTCGCGCACCGTTCGTCGCTGGCCGCGCCGGTCCGGCCGTCACGGTTCACCGCGACCTGGAGGCACTCCTCGGCCCCGGCACGGCCGGTCACCACGAAGGTGGTCCCGGACTGCTGGCTGGACGTGCCGTCGGCGGTGACGACGAAGGTGTCACCGGGACGGAGGCCCGGGTCGGTCCACCGGAAGGTCACGGACGACGAGCCCGCCGTGGCGCTGAGGTCGGTCACGACCGGCACGGTCCCGTCGCCGCCACGCCCGACGGCGACCACGGCGGTCACGGCCAGGGCCGCGACGACCACGGCGGACGCCACCGATCCCCACACGACCGCGGCGCGCGGGCCCCGCTTCCGTCGGACCGTCGAAGCGGTCCGGTGCACCGTGCCCACGCTCTGCGAGGCGGTCGCGGCCACGCCACCGCGGAGCGACGACCGCGTGCGGCGCCGCCGGCCCGACCGGGCGGCCGGGTCGAGACCGCCGACCACGGTCCGCTCGCCGTCGGGCACCGGCGAGGACACCGCCCACGCCTCCACCGCGACCTCGGCCGGCGTCTGCGGCAGTCCGAGTTCGGCCTCGACCTGCTGGAGACCCCGGACGAGTTCCATGACGGTCGCGGGACGGTTCTGCGGGCGACGGGACATCGCGTTCGCGAGCACGCGCTCGAGCGTCGGCGGCACGTCCGGGCGTCCGGTCGGCCGCGGACCGCCCTTCTCGACCCGGGCCATGAGCGCCGCGGCCCCGTTGTCCCCGCCGGGCACCTCGAACGGACTCCGACCGGCGAGCAGCGTCGAGACGGTCGCCGCGAGGGAGTAGACCTCGGACTGGATCGTGCCGCGGGACTCGTCGGCGAGGACCTCGGGCGCGGACCACGGGATCGACATGCCGACGGGCTCGTCGGGGTCGGACTCCCCCAGCGTGGCCGCAATGCCGAAGTCGGAGAGCACGGGGTTGCCGTACGCGGTGAGCAGGATGTTCGACGGCTTCACGTCGCGGTGCAGGACGCCCTCCCGGTGCGCGGTCTCGAGCGCGGAGCCGATGCGGACCCCGATCGAGAGCACCTGCGACACCGGCACGGGTTCACGCCGGTACCGCTCGCTCAGGGACGACGAGCAGAGCTCCATCACCAGGTACGGCCGACCGTCGGCGGCGACGCTGGCCTGGAACACCGTGAGGATCGACGGGTGGGTGCTCAGCCGTGCCATCAGGTTGGCCTCGGCGCGGAACATCTGCCGCACGCGGTCGTCGACGACCTCGTCGAGCAGGACCTTCACGGCCACCTGCCGCCGGGGCATGTCCTGCTCGTAGAGGAAGACGTCGGCGAAGCCGCCCGACCCGAGCACGTGCACGGGGGTGAAGCCCGGGAGGACCGGCGGGGTCGACGGCAGCCTGCGCGCCATGGTCGGTCCTTCCGGTCAGCGTGGCTCGGTCACGATACCGCGGTGGGGTGGACGGGTCGCCGGGACCCGTACCGAGCGGACACCGGGCGGACACCGGGCAGTGGTCGCGGTGTGCCGTGCAGGGGCCCCGCCTGGCCGCCGTCCGTCGCAGCCGGACGGACCGGGAGGGGCGACGGGACGTCCGCCGACCTCCGCCCGCTGACGACCGCGCGACCGTCCGACGTCCGTGGCGGTCAGTGCCGCGGGAGGGTGTCCTCGAGGTCCTCGGCGACCTCGGGGGCGTCGTCGACCTGGAGGACGACGACCGTGACGTTGTCGCGGCCACCGGCGATGACGGCGTCCCCGACGAGGCGCTCGGCGAGCTCCTGCGGGTCGTCGACCTTCGCCGCGATCCGCGAGATGCCGACGTCACCGATCTCCTTGGTGAGGCCGTCCGAGCAGACCACGTAGCGGTCACCGGTGCGGAGCGGGATGGTCCACCAGTCCGGCTCCGGCGGCTCGCCGAAGCCGACCGCGCGCGTGATGACGTTGCTGTCCGGGTGCGACTCGGCGTCCTCGGCGCGGAGCACGCCGGCGTCCACCATCTCCTGCACGACCGAGTGGTCGACCGTGAGTCGCTTGAGCGGTCCGCCGGCGTCGCTCCGGTACGTGCGCGAGTCCCCGACGTTGAACACGAGGGCCGAGGGCTGGCCGTGGCCGGCGACGAGGGCGACACCCGTCACCGTCGTCCCCGCACCGATCGCGTTGCCGCCGGCGGCCTTCTCGATGTCCGCGGTGGCCAGGAGCAGGGCGCGCTGGATGGTCTGACGCGAGGCGAACGGCTCGGTGGTGGAGTCCCCGAGCCGACGCACGACGGCGTCGGACGCGCGGTCACCGGCCAGGTGCCCGCCCATGCCGTCCGCCACGACGAAGTACGGCGCGTCGACGATGTAGCTGTCCTCGTTGTGGTCACGTCGGCGGCCGACGTCCGTCGCCGCACCCCAGGAGAGCGTCAGGGTCCCACCGCCACCGTCGGGGACGGCGATCGCGTGGGAGGAGGTTGCACGGCCGAGTTCGGTCACGGTTCAGGATCGCTCTCTGGGGGGTCGGGACGGGCCGGGGCGGACGGCGGCGCGGGCCACGGTCCGGAGGTCTCGCGGTCGCCGGTGACGACGGTCCGCACGAACGGCGACAGCACCTCGATCGTGTTGCCGTCACCGATGTCGACAACCGTACCGGTCAGCACGACGATCGAGGCACCGGCGGGCATCCGGTGCGGCGCCGCGCCGGGCGCCCGGACGGTCGTGCCGTTCGTGGAGCGCAGGTCGTCGACGACCGCCGACGAGCCGGCCGCGTGGAGGAGGACGTGGGAGGACGAGACGAGGCCGGTCGGCGACGCGACGGTCACGAGTTCCGGGGGCGTCCCCCGCACCACACGCGGCGGTGACGGCCGACGCCCGACGATCACGGGGTGGTCGAGGCGGATGACACGATCGCCGACGCGGACCGAGGGTGCGGGCGGCCGTGGTGCGTCCGGCTCCCCCGCGCCGGTGCCCGCAGCCGGGCCCGCCGTCGCAGCAGCGGCACCGGAGACGGCGTCGACACGGACCGGGTCCGAGCGTCCAGCCGCATCCGTGTCGCCTGCTGCATGGGCACCTCGGCGCTCGACACCGCGAGCGGCGCGGTCGACACCGGGGACAGCGCGGTCGACGGGTGTCCCGCGACCGTCGCGGACGACCGTGTCGTCGAGGTCACCGCGCTCGTCGATCCCACGGACGTCGTCGAGGTCGCCGCTGCCGCCCGGGCTACCGGTCGCGTGCCGACCAGGCCCGTCTCCGCGCTGGCGCCGAGGCCGGATGACGGTGTCATCGACGCGGTCGTCGTCGTGCACGTGCGACCCCTTCCGTCGACGACACCACCGTAGACGATGCGGTGCACCCGAGGTCACCCACGCCACGCCGCCCGACGCCGAGCCCGACAGGCACGGAGC
The DNA here is from genome assembly GCF_018885305.1 of Curtobacterium sp. L6-1. NCBI lineage: Bacteria > Bacillati > Actinomycetota > Actinomycetes > Micrococcales > Microbacteriaceae > Curtobacterium > Curtobacterium aetherium. The sequence goes on along the minus strand of NZ_CP076544.1, from coordinate 928,763 downwards.
ACCAACGTCGCGAGCGGGTCGTCCGCGGCGAGGTCCAGCGCGTACCGGGCCCGTGTGCTCGCACGCAGCTCGGAGCCGAGCGCCCACGAGCACCACGCTGCGAGCGAGAGTGCGCCGGCGACCCCGACGGGCGACTGCCCGGATCCAGCGTCCGCGATCCACGTCCGCCACGCTTCGACGCACCGGTCACCCGCGAGCCGAACGCGGTCACGGTCGGGCATCGGCCCTCTGCCGAGCAGTGCCGGGGGCATCGGTTCGGTGAAGGGGTCGTGTCCACGCACGGCGCCCGGGTCGGCGGCACCCGGCACGGCGAGGAACCGCAGGAGTGCGATCCGCGTCGACAGGGCGCCGCAGGCGGTCGTCACCGCCGCCGCCTCTGCCGTCGTGAGCGCCGACGCACCGACGAGCGCGCGTGCCGCAGCCGGCACGGTGACGGCCGCGGCGATCTCGTGGCTGTACCGGATGAACGGATCTGGTGGGCTGAGCGTCTGGGAGTCCATGCCGACAGCCTGACGCGGACCGAGCCTCCAGATCGGGCCGTCGACGGACCGGTGGAGAACGCCGCCGATCGACCCGTCCTGTGCAGGGAAGGCGTCGGCCGTCATGCCGCTTCGGCCGTCAGACCCACGTCGGCCGTCAGGCCGCGACGGGCTCCAGGCTCTCGGCGAGCAGGTCCCAGCCGTCACCCACGGCCTCCACGACCACGCCGTACACGGCGGCCCAGGCGACGAGGTCGGGCATCGACGCGATGTCCGCACCAGTCCGCCCGAGCAGGGACACCAGACGGCCCTTCGCGGTCTTGTTCCAGTGGTTCAGCGCCTTGCGCCGGCCGTCTCCGGCGACGCTCACGACCCGGACCGGCACGGCGCCGTCGACCGGCCCGAGCGTGCGGTACCCCTCGGACCGCAGGTCGAGCACCAGACCACCGGCACGCGCTGCGAGCACCTCGGCGGAACGCTCCGCCCAGTGCGCCGGCAGACGGAGCCCGGGGAGCCGGGAGTCGTGCGACAGCCGGTAGGCCGGCACGAGGTCACCGGCACCGATCGGCCCGAACATCGCCGACTGCACCACCACGTGCTGCGCCCACCACGCCCGCGTCGCCGCATCGGCGCCGGGGGCGTCGAGCGGGTCGTAGAGCACGCCCGTGTAGCGGTCGATCGCCGGCATCGTCGGGCTCGACTCGAGCACGAGGTTCCGGAAGCGCTCGGTGACCGACTTCGGTCCGAGCTTGAGTGCCGTCCGGGCAGAGGACTCCTCGGAACTGACGGAGCGGGCCGCGGTGATCACCGCGGCCCGCTCGTCGGACAGTTCCGGGAACGAGAGCGACCCCAGGTCGAGGGTGCGCTCCGTGTCCCCACCCTCCCGCTTCGTCTCCGAAGGCGGGAGGAGGACGGTCAGTCCGGTCAGGACGCCAGCGCGGCCTGCCGCGCGACGATCGTGACCGTGTCGTGCTCGACGGAGAGGAAGCCGTCCTCCGCGTCGACCGCGACGGTCGAGCCGTCGGCCCGCGTGATGCGGACCTGACCCTGCGCGAGGGTGGCGAGCATCGGCTCGTGCCCCGCGAGGATGCCGATCTGGCCCTCCGTCGTGCGTGCGACGACCATGGTGGTGTCGCCCGACCAGACCTCGCGGTCAGCCGAGACGACACTCACGGTGAGACCCGCCATCTCAGCGGTTCTCCTTCTGGATCTGCGACCACTTCTCTTCGACGTCGTTGATGCCACCGACGTTGAAGAACGCCTGCGTCGCAACGTGGTCGAACTCGCCGTCGGCGATGGCGCGGAAGGACTCGATGGTGTCCTTCAGCGGGACGGTCGAACCTTCGACGCCCGTGAACTTCTTCGCCATGTACGTGTTCTGCGAGAGGAACTGCTGGATCCGGCGAGCACGCTCGACGGTGATCTTGTCCTCTTCGGAGAGCTCGTCCACACCGAGGATCGCGATGATCTCCTGCAGTTCCTTGTTCTTCTGCAGGATCGCCTTGACGCGGGTCGCGGTCTCGTAGTGGTCGGCACCCAGGTACCGGGGGTCCATGATCCGCGAGGTCGACGTGAGCGGGTCGATCGCCGGGTACAGACCCTGCGAAGCGATCTCACGCGACAGCTCGGTCGTGGCGTCGAGGTGCGCGAACGTGGTCGCCGGCGCCGGGTCGGTGTAGTCGTCAGCCGGCACGTAGATCGCCTGCAGCGAGGTGATCGAGTGACCACGCGTCGAGGTGATGCGCTCCTGGAGCACACCCATCTCGTCGGCGAGGTTCGGCTGGTACCCCACCGCGGACGGCATGCGGCCGAGCAGCGTGGAGACCTCGGAGCCGGCCTGCGTGAAGCGGAAGATGTTGTCGATGAAGAGCAGGACGTCCTGCTTCTGCACGTCACGGAAGTACTCCGCCATCGTCAGCGCCGACAGGGCCACGCGGAGGCGCGTTCCCGGCGGCTCGTCCATCTGGCCGAACACGAGGGCCGTCTTGTCGAAGACCCCCGCCTCCTCCATCTCACCGATGAGGTCGTTGCCCTCACGGGTGCGCTCACCGACACCGGCGAACACCGACACACCACCGTGGTCCTGCGCGACGCGCTGGATCATCTCCTGGATGAGGACGGTCTTGCCGACGCCCGCACCACCGAAGAGGCCGATCTTGCCACCCTGCACGTACGGGGTGAGGAGGTCGATCGACTTGATGCCGGTCTCGAACATCGAGGTCTTCGACTCGAGCTGGTCGAAGGCCGGGGCCTTGCGGTGGATCGGCCAACGCTCGGTGATCTCGAGCTTCTCGTCGGTGTTGAGGACGTTGCCGAGGACGTCGAAGACCTTGCCCTTGGTGACGTCACCGACGGGCACCGAGATCGGTGCGCCGGAGTCGCGGACGTCCTGACCGCGGACGAGACCGTCGGTCGGCTTCAGCGAGATCGCACGGACGAGGTCGTCGCCGAGGTGCTGCGCGACCTCGAGACCGATCTCCTGCGACGTGTCACCGATGGTGATCGTCGTGAACAGGAGGTTGTACATCTCGGGGATGGCGTCGTGCGGGAACTCGATGTCGACGACGGGACCCGTGACACGGGCGATCCGGCCGACACCGGGCGCCGACGACGTCTCGACCGCGGTGGTGGCGGTGTCGGTCATGGCTGGTGCCTTCCTGAGGGTGGGTTCTGTCCGCGAGCTGCGCGGACCACTACTTCTTCTTCGACGAGAGTGCGTCGGCGCCGCCGACGATCTCGGAGATCTGCTGCGTGATCTCGGCCTGACGCGCGTTGTTGGCGAGTCGGGTGAAGTCGCGGATCAGCGAATCGGCATTGTCGCTCGCCGACTTCATGGCCTTCTGGCGGGCGGCGTGCTCGGAAGCGGCCGACTGCAGCATGGCGTTGAAGATGCGGCTCTCGATGTACACCGGGAGCAGGGCGTCGAGCACGGCGTCTGCGTCCGGCTCGAACTCGTACAGCGGCAGCGGCTCGTCGTTCGACGGAGCCTCGACACCGTCGACGACCTCGAGCGGGAGCAGCCGGACGACCTGCGGCTCCTGCGTGGCGAGGCTGAGGAAGCGGTTGAAGACGATGTGGATCTCGTCCACGCCGCCCTCCGCCGTGTCCTGCAGGAACTTCGACACGACCGCGTCGCCGATCTCCTTGGCCGTCGAGAACTCCGGCTGATCGGTGTTGCCGACCCACTGGCGCTCGGACGGACGCTCACGGAACGCGAAGTACCCGACGGACTTGCGACCGACCAGGTAGAAGACGACGTCCTTGCCCTCGCTGCGGAGCAGGGAGGCGAGCTCCTCGCCCTGCTTGAGGACGTTCGTGCTGAACGCGCCGTTCAGGCCCCGGTCCGACGTGAAGAGCACCACGGCGGCACGGGTCGACGTGGTCGGCTCAGTGGTCAGCACGTGGTCGACGTTCGAGAACGTCGCCACCGCGGACACCGCCCGCGTCACGGCCCGCGAGTACGGGCCGGACGCGGCCATGCGGGCCTGCGCCTTCTGGATCCGCGACGCCGAGATCAACTCCATGGCGCGCGTGACCTTCTTCGTGGTCTTCGCCGACTTGATGCGCTGTCGGTAGACCCGGACCTGTGCCGCCATCTAGCGACGACCCTTGACGATCTGCTCCTGGTCGACGTCGTCGGCAGAGGCGGCGTCGAACTGCTCGGAGCCCAGGGTCTTGCCGTCGCTCGTCTGGAAGCCCTTCTTGAACTCGTCGATCTGCTTCGACATCTCGGCGACGGTGTCGTCGCTGAGCTGGTTCGTCTCACGCAGGGTCGAGAGCACGTCCGAGTTGCGGCGCAGGTGCTCGAGGAGCTCGCCCTCGAAGCGCAGCACGTCGGAGACCGGGACCTCGTCGAGCTTGCCGTTGGTGCCGGCCCAGATCGAGACGACCTGCTCCTCCACCGGGTACGGCGAGTACTGCGGCTGCTTGAGGAGCTCGGTCAGACGGGCACCGCGGTCGAGCTGACGACGCGAGGCCTGGTCGAGGTCGGACGCGAACATCGCGAAGGCCTCGAGCGAGCGGTACTGGGCCAGCTCGAGCTTCAGCGTGCCGGAGACCTTCTTGATCGACTTCACCTGGGCGTCACCACCGACGCGCGACACCGAGATGCCCACGTCGACGGCCGGACGCTGGTTCGCGTTGAACAGGTCCGACTGCAGGAAGATCTGGCCGTCGGTGATCGAGATCACGTTGGTCGGGATGTACGCCGAGACGTCGTTCGCCTTGGTCTCGATGATCGGGAGGCCCGTCATCGAACCGGCGCCGAGCTCGTCGGACAGCTTCGCGCAACGCTCCAGCAGACGGGAGTGCAGGTAGAAGACGTCGCCCGGGTATGCCTCGCGTCCCGGCGGACGACGCAGGAGGAGCGACACCGCACGGTAGGCCTCTGCCTGCTTCGACAGGTCGTCGAAGATGATGAGGACGTGCTTGCCCTGGTACATCCAGTGCTGACCGATGGCCGAGCCGGTGTACGGGGCGAGGTACTTGAAGCCGGCCGGGTCGGAGGCCGGGGCGGCGACGATGGTGGTGTACTCCATCGCGCCGGCGTCCTCGAGCGCACCCTTGACGGAGGCGATCGTGGAGCCCTTCTGGCCGATCGCGACATAGATGCAGCGAACCTGCTTGTCCGCGTCGCCCGACTCCCAGTTGGCCTTCTGGTTGATGATCGTGTCGATCGCGATGGCCGTCTTGCCGGTCTGGCGGTCGCCGATGATCAGCTGACGCTGACCGCGGCCGACGGGGATCATCGCGTCGATTGCCTTGATGCCGGTCTGCAGCGGCTCGTGCACCGACTTGCGGGACATGACGCCGGGGGCCTGGAGCTCGAGGGCACGACGACCCTCGGCTGCGATCTCGCCGAGACCGTCGATCGGGGCGCCGAGCGGGTCGACGACACGACCGAGGAAGGCGTCGCCGACCGGGGCGGAGAGGACCTCGCCGGTGCGGGTGACCTCCTGGCCTTCCTCGACGCCGGCGAACTCGCCGAGCACGATCGCGCCGATCTCGTCCTCGTCGAGGTTCTGCGCGAGGCCGAGCGTGCCGTCCGCGAAGCGGATGAGCTCGTTGGCCATGACGCCGGGGAGACCTTCGACGTGGGCGATACCGTCACCGGCATCGGTAACGTGCCCGACCTCGGCCGTGGAGGCCTTCGTCGGCTCGTAGTTCGAGACGAAGTCCTTCAGGGCATCACGGATCTCATCGGGGCTGATGGTGATGTCTGCCATGGGATTTTCCTTGTGGTTTTCCGGGGCCCTTCGGCTCCGAGAGGGTGATGCTGCCGCGAGCGACAGTTCCCGTTGTGGACTTGGGTGGGACGTCTTCGACCGTACGCTCAGCGTGCGAGCTGGAGACGGAGGTCGGCGAGTCGGGACGCGACGGTGCCGTCGATGACGTCGCCGCCGACCTGCACCCGGACTCCGCCGAGCACGGCGGGGTCGACGACCTGGTTGACACTGATGTCCCGGCCGTACCGCTCTCCGATACCGCGGGCGACGCGAGCCGCCTGCTCGTCGGACAGCGGGACCGCCGTGATGACCGTGGCGACGAGCTTGTCGGCCTGGTCGGCGACGATCCGCGAGGCGTCCCGCACGATCTCACCGATGCGACGGCCACGAGGCTGCTGCACCAGGTTCGACACGATGGTGATCGTCTGCGCGGACACCTTGCCGCCCAGCAGGCGCTCGGCGAGCGAGCCCTTCTGGTCGGCGCTGCCCAGCTTGGTCCCGAGCGCGAGCTCGAGTCCGGCGTCCGAGCGCACCGCGGTCTCGAAGGCGAACAGTTCGGCCTCGATCGAGGTCGACTGGTCCGCCGTCGCTGCCACGGCGCGGACGCCGGCGTCCTCGATGCCGGCGAGCAGGTCACCCTGCGACGACCAGCGCGAGCCGGCCACCGCGGTCAGCACGGCGCGCGAGGCGTCGGTCTGACCGGCGAAGACGCGGTCGATGAGGACCTTCTTGCCGGCGGTGTCCGCCGTCGGGTCGGCGAGCAGGTTGAGCAGCTGCGGCGCACGGGCGATCGCTCGCCCGGCGGCGAAGATCTCCGACCCGACGTGCAGGTCGACGGCGCCGCCGAGGTCGGCGAGGACCGCCCGGGTGGACGTCATCGCTTCGCGGGTGGCGCTGCGCATGCTCAGTGCTCCGTTCCGGCAGCCGTCTGGACGCCCTTCGACGACTCGAGGTCGGCGAGGAAGCGGTCGACGACAGCGGTCGCCTTGGCGTCGTCCTGGAGGGACTCGCCGATGACACCCGACGCGAGGTCGAGCGCGAGCGTGCCGACCTCGGTGCGGAGCGACTGGAGCGCGCTCTGGCGCTCGGCCTCGATCTGTGCCTGGGCGTTGGCGGTGATGCGTGCTGCATCGGCCGTCGCCTGCTCGCGGACCTCGTTGCCGATCGCGGTGGCGTCGGCACGGGCCTGCTCACGGATGCGCGATGCCTCGGCACGCGCGTCCGCCAGCTGCTTGTTGTACTCGTCGAGCGCAGCAGCGGCCTGTTGCTGGGCGGCTTCGGCCTTCTTGATGCCGCCCTCGATGGCCTCGGTGCGCTCATCGAGCATCTTCGTGATCCGCGGCGTGACGACACGCCACATCACGAGGAAGATGATGACGAAGGCGACCGCTGACCACACGATGTCGTAGATCTCTGGGATCAGCGGATTGTGGGTCTCCTCCGCCGCCAGGATGAGTGCAGTCTGCATCGAGAAGCCTTACGCAGTGAAGATGAAGTACGTCGCGATGCCGATGAAGGCAAGGGCCTCGGTGAAGGCGATACCGATGTACATGAGGGTGGTCAGGCGGCCCTGGAGCTCGGGCTGGCGAGCGACGGACTCGATCGTCTTGCCGACGACGATGCCGACGCCGATGGCCGGACCGATCGCAGCGAGGCCGTAGCCAACCGTCGCGATGTTGCCGTTGATCTCCGCGAGAACGGTCGTTGCGTCCACGTGTTTTCCTTTCGAGGTGCGGGGCCGGCGGACGCCGGACCCGTAGGGGGTCAGAAGGGTGTCAGTGCTCGTCAGCCAGCGCGAGCTGGATGTAGACGGCCGTCAGCAGCATGAAGACGTACGCCTGGAGCAACCCGACGAGGACTTCGAAGAAGCTGAAGGCGATGCCGAACGCGAGCGTCCCGACACCGAACAACTTGAAGAGGCTCTCCGCGTCGAAGAAGAAGAACCACGTCGCCGAGAAGAACAGGACGAGGAGCAGGTGCCCGACGACCATGTTCATCAGCAGTCGCAGCGTCAGCGTGACCGGACGCAGGACGAAGGTCGAGACGAGCTCGATTGGCGTCACGATGATGTACAGCGGCCACGGGACCCCGGGCGGGAAGAGCGCGTTCCGGAGGAACGTACCCGGGTGCTTGCGCAGACCCGCGTAGATGAAGGCGACGTAGGCGACGATCGCCAGGATCATCGGCATCGCGATGCGGCTGGTACCGGCGATGTTCATGGCCGGGATGAGACCGGTGAGGTTCATGAACAGGACGCCGAAGAAGATCGTCGCGAGGAGCGGCAGGAAGCGCTTGCCGTCCTTCTCGCCCAGGTTGTCGAAGGTGTTCCGACGGACGACGTCGAAGGCGTACTCGATAAAGGCCTGTCCACGGTTGGGGACCAGCTTGAGCGCGCGAGTTCCGGCGAAGGCGAAGACGAGGAGCACGGCCACCGCGAAGAAGCGGATGAGGACGATGCGGTCCATCTCGAACGCAGTACCGGCGAAGAAGATCGGGTCCGGGAAGAACTCGTTGATCGACGGACCATGGAACTCGGCGGCCTTGCTGCTCCCCGCCGCGACGGTGTTACCCGCAGCGATGAGGGACAGGGGAAGAGCGTGGGATAGCAGCGCTGTCTCCTGTGTCGGGGCGCGCACGCATGGCACGCGGAGGTGGACTGAAGTGGAGGCTTGCCCGTCCGAGCTCAAGCTCCGGCAGCGGGCTCAAGAAGACTATCAGGTGTGTGCGGCTTCTCGGGCTCTCAGGCTGCCGGGTCGCGATCCCCAGCGTCCGTCCGGTCTCCGGGCAGGGACACACCGATGGGGACGCGGGACCGCGCGATGACCGTGACGTCGATCACGAGGGATCCGATGACCCCGACGATGATCGCCACCGCGAGCACGGGCGTGTCGACCCAGTCGCGGTCCTTGAGGGCGACGAGCACGACGATGAAGAGCACGAACTTCACCAGGAAGGTGCCCATGATCGTGCCGAAGAAGGCGCCGGAGACCATCTGACCGCCCGAGAAGCGGATCGCCAGCAGCACGCTGACGGCGGTCAGCCCGCAGAAGACGACGCTCATCACGGCGCCGATGAGCCCGCCGGTCAGGCCGGGTCCGCCGGCGACGAACCAGCCGACGACACCGCCGACCAGGGCGAGGGCGGCGGCGAGGACGGCGCCCTGCAGGAGGATGCGGCGGAACACCGGCCGGACGTGGTCGAGCGCGTTCGGTTCGGTCACGAGGGGTCTCCAGAGGTCGAGCGGGTCTGTGGGCGGGGCTGCGGGTCGTGGACGGCCGCGGCGGCGTCGAGCGGGTCGTGGCTGGCGTCGAAGCGCGCCCCGCGACCGGCCGTGGTCTGCGCGGCGATCTCGACGCGCTTCCGGCCGAGCGGCGCGAAGGTGACGATGGCGCACACCGTGAAGCCGACGGCGACGAAGGCCGCGACCCACCACCAGTTGACGAAGAGGAAGAGCAGGCACCCGAAGGCGACGACCGCCGTCCACGCGTAGAAGATGAGCACCGCGTGGAAGTGCGAGTGCCCCATGTCGAGCAGCCGGTGGTGCAGGTGCTTCCGGTCGGCCGAGAAGGGCGACTTGCCGGCGCTGACCCGGCGGATGACCGCGAGCCCGAAGTCGAGGATCGGGACGACCAGGATCGCGAAGGGCAGCAGGATCGGGATGAACGCCGGCAGCAGGTCGGTCCGGGTCCGGACGGCCGCGGGGTCGATGTTGCCCGTGATCGACACCGCGCTGGTGGCCATGAGGAACCCGACCAGGAGCGCTCCGGCATCCCCCATGAAGAGCTTGGCGGGGTGCCAGTTGAGCACGAGGAAGCCGGCACAGGCCCCGACGAGCACCGCGGTCAGCAGCGACGGCAGGTTGAAGAAGAACTCGGTCTCGACGACCACGCGGTTGATGAAGAACGTGTAGAGGAAGAACACCCCGCCGGCGATGATCGCGACCCCCGCGACCAGACCGTCCAGTCCGTCGATGAAGTTGACGGCGTTCATCACCAGGACGACCGCGAGCACGGTGAAGATCAGGCTCATGTAGGACGAGCCGACGCCGAGCGTGTTCCCGATCGGCAGCGACACGATCGCGACGCCCTGCCACGCCAGGATCCCCGCCGCGATGATCTGCCCGGCGAGCTTCGTCATCCAGTCGAGGTCCCAGATGTCGTCGGCGACACCGAGCACCACGATGATCGTCGCGCCCGCCAGCACGGCGATCACCCGCCCCGGCTCGGCGAACACCAGCCGGAAGTAGTCCTGCCCCGCGATGGCGGGGAACAGGAACCACGCGCAGAGCAGCGAGACGATCACGCCGAGGAACATCGCGATCCCACCGAGCCGCGGCGTCGGCGTGCGGTGCACGTCCCGCTCACGGACTTTCGGGTACCACCGGTACTTGATCCCGAGCTTCCAGACGAGCCAGCTGACCAGGAAGCTCACGACCGCCGAGATGACCCCCGCGAGCAGGTAGAACTTCACAGGACGAGGTCGTCCCCGACGACCCGTCTGATCTCGTCGTCCGGGATGACCCCGTGGCGGACGATGCGCAGGCCCTCCCCCGCGGCGAGACCGGTCGCGTCGACGATCGTCGAGCCGGTCGACGCGGCCGAGCCGTCGTGCGGGGGCAGTGCGCCGCCGTCGAGGTAGACCGAGACGCTGTCGCCGAGCATCTGCTCGGCGGCGTCGACGTCCATCGCCGCCGGGTCGCCGGTCGAGTTCGCGGAGGACACCGCGAGCGGCCCGACCTCGTGCAGGAGCTCGAGGGCGATGCGCGAGTCCGGCATGCGGAGCGCCACGGTCCCCCGCGTCTCCCCCAGGTCCCAGTCGAGCGACGGCTGCGCGCGGAGGATCACGGTCAGCCCGCCCGGCCAGAACTCGTCGACGAGCCGGCGCACCTGTTCGGGCACCTCGCTCGCGAGCGCGTCGAGGGTCGCCACGCCCGGGATGAGGACCGGCGGCGGCGACTGGCGGGTGCGTCCCTTCGCGTCGAGGAGGCGCTGGACGGCCTGCGCGCTGAAGGCGTCCGCCGCGACGCCGTACACGGTGTCGGTGGGGACGACGACGAGTTCACCGCGACCGAGGGCGGTTCGCGCGAGCCGCATGCCGGTCAGGAGCCCGTCGGGATCGGAGCAGTCGTATCGGGAAGCCATGACCTGGACGATGATAGTGCGCGAGGATGGGTTGCATCGTGAACGAGACGCCCGCACCCCCACTCCTGTTCCTCTTCGACATGGACGACGTGCTCGTCCGCTACGACTGGAAGACCCGCATGGCCGGGCTGTCCGAACTGACCGGGCACGACTTCGCCGAGCTCCGCCGTCGCTGGTGGGACTCCGGCAACGAGCAGCGGGCCGAGGCGGGGCACTTCGCGGACGGCGACGACTACCTCGCCGCCTTCGAGGAGGCCATGGGCTGCCCGGTGCCCGAGGCCGAGTGGGCACGGATCCGCGGTGCCGCGATGACCGAGCTCCCCGACCGGGTCGAGGCGGTCCGCATCGCCGAGCAGCACGGCCGCGTCGCGCTCCTGACGAACAACGGTCCTTTGGCCGGGCGCTGGCTGCACGAGTGGGTGCCGTCGCTGCCGCCGCTGTTCGGTGAGCACCTGGACACCTCGAGCGCGTTCGGCGCCCGGAAGCCCGAGCCGGAGGTCTTCCGCCGCGTCCTCGAGCACCACGGTGTCCCGGCCGAGCGGACGTTCTTCGCCGACGACATGCCCGAGAACGTCGCGGGCGCCCGGAGCGTCGGCATCACGGCCGTGCTCGTCGAGCACGACACGGACCTGCGGGACGCGGTCCGCACCTTCGTCGCCGCCCACGCCGCGACGGACGCACCGGTCGTCTGACGGCTCGCGGCCGGGAGGCCCGACCAGCGTCCGGTCAGCGGGTCGCGGTGGTCGTGCGGTCGCGTCCAGTGAGGTCGACGTGGGTCTCCGGTGAGCGGAATCCCCCCGCGGCGAGGACCGCCCGGACCCCAGCGCCCTGCTGCTCGGCGTGTTCGACGACCACGAGCCCGCCGGGCACGAGCAGTCGCCACGCGGTCTCGGTGAGCGCGCGGACGGCGTCGAGGCCGTCCGGTCCGCCGTAGAGCGCCAGCGCCGGGTCGTGGTCACGGACCTCGGGATCGATCGGGACGGCGTCGTCGGGGACGTACGGCGGGTTCGACACGACGACCGACACCCGGCCGTCGAGCTCGGGCAGCGCGTCGGCGAGGTCGCCCTCGACCAGCCGCACCGTCCCGCCGTGGGCGTCGACGTTCCGACGGGTCCAGGGCAGCGCCTCGGGCGAGCGTTCGACGGCGTACACGAGGGCGTTCGGGACCTCGGTGTCCATCGCGATCGCGATCGCACCACTGCCCGAGCCGAGGTCCACCGCGATCGGTTCCGGCACCGCGGTCGCACGGAGCGCGTCGATGCCGAACTGCACGACGGACTCGGTCTCCGGTCGCGGGACGAACACACCCGGTCCGACGGCGAGCGTCAGCGCGCGGAAGTGCGCCTCGCCCGTGACGTGCTGCAACGGCTCGCGGGTGACGCGGCGGGCGACGGCGTGCCGGAAGCGCTCGACGTGCTCGGACGCGATCGCTCCCCCGGTCATCGCCCGGGCCTGCACCGCGCCGCGCGAGGTGTCGGTCGCCCAGGCGAGCAGGAGTTCCGCGTCGACCTGCGGTGTCGGGACGGCCGCGGCGGCCAGCGCCGCGGCCGCCTCGCGCAGGAGGCGGTCCGCGGCGAACGACGGCTGCGGGGCGGCGGTGGGACGGGGCCCCCGACCAGCGCCCGGGACGGTCTCCGACCGACCGGGACCGACCGGACCGAGGCTGTCCGACGGGACGGACACCGGGCTCAGGCGTCCTGGTCGCCGATGGCGGCCAGTCGTGCCTCTTCGTCCGCACGGATGGCGGACTGGACGACGGGCTCGAGCGCACCGTTCATCACGCGGTCGAGGTCGTACGCCTTGTAGCCGGTGCGGTGGTCCGCGATCCGGTTCTCCGGGAAGTTGTACGTGCGGATGCGCTCCGACCGGTCCATCCCGCGGATCTGCGACTTCCGGGCGTCCGAGGCCAGGGCGTCGAGCTCCTCCTGCTGCTTCGCCAGGATGCGGGCACGCAGGACGCGCATGCCGGCCTCCCGGTTCTGCAGCTGGGACTTCTCGTTCTGCATCGCGACCGTGATGCCCGTCGGGAGGTGCGTGATGCGCACCGCGGAGTCGGTCGTGTTGACCGACTGCCCGCCGGGACCGGAGGACCGGTAGACGTCGATCTTCAGGTCGTTCTGGTTGATCGCGACCTCCTCCGGCTCGTCCACCTCGGGGAAGACGAGCACACCGGTCGTCGACGTGTGGATGCGCCCCTGCGACTCGGTCGCCGGGACACGCTGGACGCGGTGCACGCCGCCCTCGTACTTCAGGTGCGCCCAGACGCCCTGGGACGGGTCGGTCGTGTTCGACTTGATCGCGACCTGGACGTCCTTGTAGCCACCGAGGTCGGACTCGGTGCGCTCGAGCATCTCGACCTTCCAGCCCTTGGACTCGGCGTAGTGCGAGTACATCCGGAGCAGGTCCGCCGCGAACAGCGCCGACTCCTCGCCGCCCTCACCGCCCTTGATCTCCATGATGACGTCGCGCCCGTCGTCCGGGTCGCGCGGGATGAGGAGCCGGCGGAGACGCTCCTGGCGCTCGGCCAGCTGCTCCTCGAGCCCGGGCACCTCGTCCGCGAACGCCTCGTCCTCACGCGCGAGCTCCCGGGCGGCGGCGAGGTCGTCCCCCGCCGCCAGCCAGGCCTCGTGGGCGTTCTTGATCTGGCTGAGTTCGGCGTACCGCCGGTTGACCTTCTTCGCCCGGGCCGGGTCGGCGTGGAGCGCGGGGTCCGACAGCTGCTGCGTCAGTTCCTCGTGTTCCGCCAGCAGCCCTGCCACCGACTCGAACACGCGTTACTCCTGGTGGCCGTTGCCGTGGTGACCGTTGGTCGCCGGCACCGACTTCTGGATCTGGACGAGGAACTCGACGTTCGACTGGGTCTCCTTGAGGTTCCGGAGCACGACGTCGAGCGCCTGCTGCGGGTCGAGCCCGGCGAGGGCACGACGGAGACGCCACGTGATCGCCACCTCGTCGGCGGAGAGCAGCTGCTCCTCGCGACGGGTGCCGGACGCGTTGATGTCGACGGCGGGGAAGATTCGCTTGTCGGCGAGGTGCCGGTTGAGGCGGAGCTCCATGTTGCCGGTGCCCTTGAACTCCTCGAAGATCACCTCGTCCATCTTCGACCCGGTCTCGACGAGCGCCGTGGCGAGGATGGTGAGCGAGCCGCCGTTCTCGATGTTGCGCGCGGCGCCGAAGAAGCGCTTGACCGGGTAGAGCGCGGCCGAGTCGACGCCACCGGAGAGCACGCGGCCCGACGGCGGGGTGGCCAGGTTGTAGGCGCGACCCAGGCGGGTGATCGAGTCGAGCAGCACGACGACGTCGTGGCCGAGCTCGACCAGGCGCTTCGCGCGCTCGATCGCGAGCTCGGCGACCGTGGTGTGGTCCTCGGCGGGACGGTCGAAGGTGGAGGCGATGACCTCGCCCTTCACCGTGCGCTGCATGTCGGTGACCTCTTCGGGCCGCTCGTCCACGAGCACGACCATGAGGTGCGCCTCGGGGTTGTTCTTCGCGACGGCGTTCGCGATCGCCTGCAGCACGACGGTCTTGCCGGCCTTCGGCGGGGACACGATGAGGCCGCGCTGGCCCTTGCCGATCGGCGACACGAGGTCGATGATCCGCGTGGAGGTCTTCGCGGGCTCGGTCTCGAGGCGCAGGCGCTCGTTCGGGTAGAGCGGGGTGAGGTCCTGGAAGTCGACGCGGCTCGCGGCCTCGTCGGCGGTCTGGCCGTTGACCGTGTCGATCTTGACCAGCGCGTTGTACTTCTGGCGGCTCTGCTGCTCGTTGTCGCGCGGCTGCTTGATCGCGCCGACGACCGCGTCGCCCTTGCGCAGGTGGTACTTCTTCACCTGGCCGAGCGAGACGTAGACGTCCTCCGGCCCCGGCAGGTAGCCGGTGGTGCGCACGAAGGCGTAGTTGTCGAGCACGTCGAGGATGCCGGCGATCGGGATGAGGACGTCGTCCTCGGTGACCTCGGGCTCGAACTCGTCGTTCTGGCCGCCGCGGCCGCGCTTGCGGTCACGCTGCCGGCGGGTCCGGCCGTTCTCGGCCTCCTGCTCGGCGGCACGCTGCTGGTCGGCACGCTGGTCGCCGCGCTGCTGGTCGCCACGCTGCTGGTCGGCCTGCTTCTGCTGACCGTTCTGCTTCTGGTCGCCCTTGTCGGCGTTCTGCTGCTTGCCGCCCTGCTGCTGCTGCTGCTTCGGCTCGCCCTTGTCGACCTCGGCCTGCTGGCCGTTCTGGCTGCCCTGGCCGTTCTCGGCCTGGTCGGCGTTCTGCCCGCGACCGCGCCCGCGGCCACGGCTGCGACGGCCGCGGCGTGCGCCGCCCTCGCCCTGCTCGCCCTGGTCGGCCTGCTGGCCGTCGTCCTGCTGCGTCGCGTCCTGGTCCTGCTCGACGACGTCGGCGACGGGCGACTCGGCCTCGGCGGTGGCGCCGCCACGGGCCTCCTGGCCGTCGGCCTGCTGCGCCTGGCGGCCGCGGCCGCGGCGCTGCCCGGACTGCGCGGCTTCCTGCGCGTCCTTCTCGGCGCGGACCTGGTCGAGGCCGGCGAGCAGGTCCTCGGTGCCGGTGTGTCCGGCGTTGGTGTGCGCGGCCGCGCTCGTGGGCTCGGCCGTGACCGTGCCACCGGAGGTGGCGCGGCGGTTCCGGCGTCCGCGGGCCGGGGCCTCGGCGGCCGGCTGCGCCGGGGCGTCGGCCTGCTCGGCCGGCGCCTGCTGCGCGGCGGGCTGGGCCTCGTCCGCCACCGGCGTCCCGGTGCCGGCACCGTCGAGGGTCGGCGTGACCGTGGCGGGTGCCTCGGCCGGACGCTTGTCCTCGATGGAGGCGATGAGGTCGCCCTTGCGGAGCTTCGAGAGCCCCGTGATCCCGAGGGACGAGGCGATGCGCTGGAGCTCCGGGAGACGGAGCGCGCGCAGGTCAGTGGGGATCTCCACCGAACCGGTGGAGGTGGTGACGTCGGTCACGATGCTGTTGTTCCTTCCGACCGCAGAACGCGGAGAGTTTCCACCGTTCCCGTCGCGGGTGTGCAACGGCCGTCGTTCAGACGACGGACCGGGAACGGTGATCTGGAGAGAGTGCCCCACGCACCGGATCAGCGTGGCGGTCGACCTGGGATGGTCGACGCCTCCGCGAGTTCGGCTTCGAGCGTCGGGTGCGACCCCACTGTAGCACCACCGAGGTCGACGGCCAGCATGAGCGCCCGCCAGTCGGACTGGGCGTGTCGCTCGACGAGCGCGGCCGCCGTCAACCGCTGTGCCGGGTCGCTGCCCATCACCAGGAGGCTCGGGCCGGCACCCGAGACGACCGCCGCCAGGCCGTGCTGGCGCAGCAGTCCGATGAGTGCGTCCGTCTCGGGCATCGCGCTCGCCCGGTAGGCCTGGTGGAGCCGGTCCTCGGTCGCGGCGAGGAGCAGCTCCGGGCTCTGGATGAGCGCCGCCACGAGCAGGGCCGAGCGGGACACGTTGAACGCGGCGTCCTCGTGCGGCACCGTCGTCGGCTGGAGGGACCGTGCGAGCTTCGTGGAGAGCGTCGACGTCGGCACGAACACCACCGGCGAGACACCGCGGTGCACGAGCAGGCGCTTGTACGCAGGGCCGTCGGCGGTCATCCACGCGATCGTCAGCCCCCCGAACAGCGCCGGGGCGACGTTGTCCGGGTGCCCCTCCATCTCGGTCGCGAGCGACAGGAGGGTCGAGGCGTCGAGGTCGACGACCCCGGCGAGCAGCCCGCGCGCCGCCATGAGGCCGGCGACGATCGCGGCTGCGGACGACCCGAGGCCGCGGCCGTGCGGGACGGCGTTGGTGGCGTGCAGCTCGAGCCCGGGCTGCAGGACCCCGGCGTGCTCGAAGCCACGACGGACGGCGCGCACGACGAGGTTCGTGTCGTCGGTCGCGACCTCACCGGCACCGACGCCGTCGATCGTGACGGTCGCGCCCGGTTCCTCGCGCACCCGCACGTCCACCTCGTCGTAGAGGGACAGTGCGAGACCGAGGGAGTCGAAGCCCGGCCCCAGGTTCGCCGAGGTCGCCGGGACGCGCACACGGACCGCCCGTCCGGCCGGTACAGCGTCGTGGGCGGTCGCGCCCTCCCCCGGTCCGGACGAGCGGTCGACGCTCACCGCGCGCTGACCAGTCCGAGCACGCCCGCGATCGCCGCGGTGTCGACCGGCACGCTGGTCGGCGCGACCTCGCCGCCGTCCTGGGTGCGGAGTGCCCACTGCGGGTCCTTGAGGCCGTGGCCCGTCACCGTGATGACGACCGTGGCGCCCTTCGGCACGACGCCGGCGTCGGCACGCTCGAGCAGCCCCGCGACGCCGATGGCCGAGGCGGGCTCGACGAACACGCCGACCTCGGCGGAGAGGATGCGGTGGGCCGCGAGGATCGCCTCGTCCGAGATCGCGCCGAAGTACCCGTCGGTCTCGTCGCGGGCCTCGAGCGCGTACTTCCACGACGCCGGGTTGCCGATGCGGATGGCGGACGCGATGGTCTCGGGGTGCGGCACGACCTCGCCGCGGACGATCGGTGCCGAGCCGGCGGCCTGGAAGCCGAACATGCGCGGCATCCGCGTCGAGCGGCCCGAGGCGACGTCCTCGCGGTAGCCGCGCGAGTACGCGGTGTAGTTGCCCGCGTTGCCGACCGGCAGGAAGTGGAAGTCCGGGGCGTCACCGAGGACGTCGACGACCTCGAACGCGGCGGTCTTCTGCCCCTCGATGCGGTCGTTGTTCACGGAGTTGACCAGGTGCACCGGGTAGTTCGCGGCGAGGTCGCGCGCGATGTCGAGGCAGTCGTCGAAGTTGCCCTGCACCTGCAGCAGCTGCGCGTCGTGGGCGACGGCCTGGCTGAGCTTGCCCATGGCGATCTTGCCCTCGGGCACGAGCACCGCGGCGGTGATCCCGGCGTGCGTGGCGTACGCGGCGGCCGAGGCGCTCGTGTTGCCGGTCGAGGCGCAGATGACCGCCTTGGCGCCGTGCTCCACGGCCTTCGAGATGGCCATCGTCATGCCGCGGTCCTTGAAGGAGCCGGTCGGGTTCATGCCCTCGTACTTCACGTAGACCTGGGCGCCGGTGCGCTCGGAGAGGCGACGGGCCGGGATGAGCGGCGTGCCGCCCTCACCGAGCGTCACGACCGGGGTCGCGTCGGTCACGTCGAGTCGGTCGGCGTACTCGCGCAGGACTCCCTGCCACTGGTGGGCCATCAGGCTTCTCTCTCTGTCCGGTGGATCGGTCTGGGTGGGGCTGGCTGGTCGGTCGTGCGGGCGTGCGGTCGTGCGGTGGCGCGGTCGGCCGGGAGGCGCGGTTTGCGTCAGACGCCGACGACGCGCAGGACGCTGGTCACGTCACGGACGACGTCCTCGCCGCGGAGCGCGGCGACGGTGTCGGCCAGGTCGGCCTCGCGGGCGAGGTGCGTGCCGATCACGAGCGTGGCCGTGCCCTCGGCGGCGCCCGTGGTGGTCTGCTCGACGGTCTCGACGCTGACGCCGTGGTGCGCCAGGACGCCGGCGACCGTCGAGAGCACGCCCGGGGCGTCCGAGACGTGCAACGAGATCTGGTACCGGGTGCGGACCGTGCCGATCGGGAAGACCGGCAGCGCCGACTGGGTCGACTCCGCCACGCCGGGACCGCCGATGACGTGCCGACGGGCGGCGGACACCAGGTCACCGAGGACGGCCGACGCGGTCTCGACGCCGCCGGCACCGGCTCCGTAGAACATGAGGTCGCCGGCCGCCTCGGCCTCGACGAAGACGGCGTTCTTCGCGCCGTGCACGCTCGCGAGGGGGTGCGACTCGGGGACGAGCGCCGGGTAGACACGGGCGCTGACGCCCTCGCGGCCCTCGGCGTCGGTGAGGCGCTCGCACGTGGCGAGGATCTTCACGACGTAGCCGGCCTTGCGCGCGGCACGGACCTGCTCGATGGTCACCGACGTGATGCCCTCGCGGTGCACGGCGGCCAGCGGGACCGAGGTGTGGAACGCGAGCGAGGCCAGGATGGCGGCCTTCTGCGCGGCGTCGTACCCCTCGACGTCGGCGGTCGGGTCGGCCTCGGCGTACCCGAGCTCGGTCGCCGTCGCCAGCGCGTCGGCGAACGTCGCGCCCTCGCGGTCCATCAGGTCGAGGATGAAGTTCGTGGTGCCGTTGACGATGCCCATGATCCGCTCGATGCGGTCCCCCGCGAGCGAGTCGTGCAGCGGCCGGATGATCGGGATCGCACCGGCCACGGCGGCCTCGTAGTAGAGCTGTGCGCCGACCTGCTCGGCAGCGCCGAACAGCTCCGGGCCGTGCGTGGCGAGGAGTGCCTTGTTGCCCGTGACGACGTCCGCGCCGGACTGCAGCGCCTGCAACACGAGGGTTCGTGCCGGCTCGATCCCACCGATGAGCTCGACGACGATGTCGGCCTCCAGGATCAACGACTCGGCGTCCGTCGTGAAGAGCTCGCGCGGCAGGTCGACGTCCCGCGGTGCGTCGACGTCGCGCACGGCGATCCCGACCAGCTCCAGACCGGCGCCGGCACGCGTGGCGAGTTCCGGTCCGTGCTCGAGCAGGAGTCGGGCGACCTGGGAGCCGACCGAGCCGGCTCCGAGCAGCGCGACGCGGACGTTGCGGTATTCGATCATCTGGTGGGGGTCTCTCCGGGTCGGGTGGTCAGCGGTCGGCACCGGTGTCGGGCACCGGGGCGACGCCGGTGTCGCGGGCGAGGAGGTCGTCGACCGTCTCGCCCCGCACGAGGATACGGGCTGCCCCGTCGGCGACCGCGACGACCGGCGGGCGGCCGACGTGGTTGTAGTTGCTCGCCAGGCTCCAGCAGTAGGCACCCGTCGCGGCGACGGCTAGGAGGTCCCCGCGCTGCACGTCGCCGGGCAGGTACTCGTCGTGGACGACGACGTCGCCGCTCTCGCAGTGCTTCCCGACGACGCGGGTGAGCACCGGGTCGGCGTCCGACGTCCGGGCGAGCCGGGCGGTGTAGTCGGCGCCGTACAGGGCCGGGCGGACGTTGTCGCTCATGCCGCCGTCGACCGACACGTACGTGCGCGTCGCCGTGCCGCCCGCGCCGGTCTCGACGGTGACGGGCTTGATCGTGCCGACACGGTAGAGCGTGACGCCCGCGGGGCCGACGATGTACCGACCGGGCTCCACCGCGATCTCGGGCACCGGGATGCCGCGGGACGAGCACTCGTCCTCGATGATCGCGGCGAGGGCGTCGGCGACGTCCTCGGGCGCGAGGGCGGAGTCTGCCTCGGTGTAGTCGATGCCCCAGCCGCCGCCGAGGTTGAGCTCGGGCACCGGGCCGTCGGCGACGAGCGTGGCGTGCACGTCCATGAGCCGACGGGCGGCCTCGCGGAACCCACTGTCGTCGAAGATCTGCGAGCCGATGTGCGAGTGCAGCCCGACGAACGCGAGCGACGGTTCGGCGCGCACGGCCGTCGCGGCCCGCACGGCCTCGGACAGCGGGATGCCGAACTTCTGGTCCTCGCGCGCCGTCGCCAGGAACTCGTGCGTCGAGGCGTGCACCCCGCTGTTGATCCGGATCCGGACACGCTGGACCACACCGGCGTCTGCGGCGGCCCGGGCCACGCGACCGATCTCCTCGTGGCTGTCGAGCACGATCGTGCCGAGGCCGATCGACACCGCGCGCTCGATCTCGGCGTCGGACTTGTCGTTGCCGTGGAAGCCCATCAGCGCGGGGTCGACGCCCGCGGCCAGGGCGACCGCCATCTCCCCCATCGTGCAGACGTCGAGGCGGAGGTCGGCGTCGGCCATCCAGCGCGCGACGTGCGTCGTCCAGAAGGCCTTCGCCGCGTAGTAGACGTGCGCCCGGGTCCCGATGCGCGCGAAGGCGTCGGTGAAGGCGGTGCGCACGCGGACGGCACGGGACTGGACGTCACGCTCGTCGACGACGTAGAGCGGCGACCCGAAGCGGGCGACCAGGTCGTCGGCGGCGACACCACCGACGGCCAACGTGCCCTCGTCGGTCCGCGTCGCCGACGCGGGCCAGATCCGTCCCACCAGGTCGGAGGCGTCCGTCGGGAACCGCAGCCGCGGCGGCGCAAGGGGGTTCTCGCTCACGGGCCCGATCCTATCCGGCGGCCACGCGCCTCCCGGCCATGTGACGCGACCGGTGGACGAGCACCGCTCAGCAGCGACCGGTGGTGCGCAGGCCCGCCTCGTCGAGGGGCAGGCGGTCGGCCGTGATCCGGACCGCCGCGGCCGACTTCGTGAGGTCGAGCGAACGGATGCGGAGCTGCTCCGGCAGGAACTGAGCCGTGCACACCGGCACCGGCACGTCGGAGACGCCCGGGATGTCGTCCACCTTGAGACCGAGCGAGGAGTTCGTGATGCGCACCGTCTCCGGCGTGATCGTGACACCGCGGCCGTCCCGCTGGACCGCGACCGAGCCGTCGGCGGCGTACCCGATGCGGAAGCCGAGGACGGAGGCACTGCCGCGCAGCTCGACGCCGCCGTCGATCAGGCGGACCCGCTCGAACAGCGGGGAGTACTTCGACAGGTCCTTGACCGCGCCCGCCGCGAGCCGGACGGTGCCGTCGACGTCCCGCACGTCGCCGGCGCCGTCCACCGGGACGTCGTGCGCGGTCACGTCCGCCGCCAGCGGGATGCCGTCCACCGTGAGCCGGTCCGAGGTGATGTCGACCCGGTCGAGCGTGCCCCGCACGAGCTGCGGGATGACGACGCCGTCGACGTGGGCGTCCACCTGCCCGGTCGTGCCCTCCGGCAGCGACTGCTCGACCTGCTCGGCGACCGTGCGGTCGACGACGCCGCGCAGGACGAACTCGGCCACCACGACGAGCGCGGCGACGACGAGCAGCACGACGACCAGGACGATCGCGAACCTGCGACCGCGACGCTTCCGGGGGCGGCCGGTGGTGGGTGCGGACGACACCGTCACATCCGGTCGGGTGCGCTGACGCCGAGCAGGCCCAGGCCGTTGCGGACGACCTGCCCGGTGGCGTCGTTCACCCAGAGGCGGGTGCGGTGCAGGTCGGTCACCGGCTCGTCGCCGAGCGGCGTGACCCGGCAGGAGTCGTACCAGCGGTGGTACAGCCCGGCGAGCTGCTCGATGAAGCGCGCGATGCGGTGCGGCTCGCGGAGCTCGGCCGCCTGACGCAGCACCCGCGGGTACTCGGCGAGGGCGCCGAGCAGGGCGCTCTCGGTCTCGTGCGTGAGCAGGGACGCGTCGAACACCGACCGGTCGACACCGGCGGCCGCGGCGTTGCGCGCGACCGACTGCGTGCGGGCGTGGGCGTACTGCACGGTGAAGACCGGGTTGTCGTTCGTCCGCTTGACGAGCAGGTCGAGGTCGATGTCGATCGCGGTGTCGCTGGCGAAGCGCACGAGCGAGTACCGCCCCGCGTCCACACCGACCGCGTCGACCAGGTCCTCCATCGTGACGATCGTGCCGTTGCGCTTCGACATCCGCATCGGCTCGCCATCCTTGAGCAGGTTGACCATCTGCCCGATGAGGATCTCGAGGTTCTTGCCCGGCTCGTCGCCGAACGCGGCGCACATCGCCATCATGCGGCCGACGTAGCCGTGGTGGTCCGCGCCGAGCATGATGAGGTTCCGCTCGAAGCCGCGCTCGCGCTTGTCGAGGTAGTACGCCAGGTCGCCGGCGATGTACGCGGGCTCACCGTCGGACTTGATCACGACGCGGTCGCGGTCGTCACCGAAGTCGGTCGTCCGGAGCCACTGCGCACCCTCGGCCTCGTACATGTGGCCGTTCTCGCGGAGCCGCTCGATCGCGCGCTCGACCGCCTTCGACTCGTGCAGCTCGTTCTCGTGGAAGTACACGTCGAAGTCGACGCCGAACTCGTGCAGCGAGTGCTTGATGTCGGCGAACATGAACTCGACGCCCTCGCGCCGGAACAGCTCCTGGGCCTCGTCCCGCGGCAGGTCGGCGACGTCGCCGTCGTACGTCGCGATGACGCGGGCGGCGATCTCGCCGATGTAGGCGCCGCCGTAGCCGTCCTCCGGCGTGGGCTCACCCAGCGCCGAAGCGACGAGCGAGCGAGCGAAGCGGTCGATCTGGCTGCCGTGGTCGTTGAAGTAGTACTCACGCGTCACGAGCGCGCCCTGCGCCTGGAACACGCGGGCCAGGCTGTCGCCCACCGCGGCCCAGCGGACACCGCCCATGTGGATCGGCCCGGTCGGGTTCGCCGACACGAACTCGAGGTCGATGCGGACCCCGTCGTACAGGTCGCCGTGCCCGTAGGCCGTCCCCTGCTCGACCACGGTGCGGGCGACCTCGCCCGCCGCAGCGGCCTCGAGCGTGATGTTGATGAACCCGGGCCCGGCCACGTCGACCGAGGCGACGCCGTCGAGCTCGGTCAGCTCGCCGGCGATCTCGGTCGCCAGCTCGCGCGGGTTCGTGCCGAGCCGCTTCGCGAGCTGCATGGCCGCGTTCGACGCCCAGTCCCCGTGTGCCCGGTTCTTCGGGCGTTCGAGGGCCGCGTGCGACTCCTGGACCGTCACCGTGTCGGCAGCGCCTCGGCGCTCGACGATGCCCGTGAGGATCGACAGGTAGGCAGCGGAGAGTTCGACAGGAGTCACGGCGGTCGAGTCTACCGGGACACCCAGCCGCCGCCCGGACCGCGCCGCGGGCGATGCAGCATCATGGTCCGTCATGACCTCCCGCAGCCTCCGGGCGACCTGCCTGGCCGCTCTCGTCGTCCCGACGGCGCTCGTGCTCGCCGCCTGTTCCGGCGGCGGTGGCGGCACCCCCTCGGCCTCGCCGAGCACCGGCGGCGTCGGGCAGCGGGTCGCGCAGGACTGCGACGAGCTCGTGCCGACGACGACCTTCAGCGTGTACGGACAGGACTTCGAACGGGTCCGCACCCCCACCCCGGAGAAGGGCTCCCCCGCTGCGCAGATCGCCGCCCAGGACGGCCGCGTCTGCACCTGGCGCTCCACGACCGACGAGGACACCACCGTCACCGTCGCCGTCGCGCACCTGCCTGAGAAGACGCTCACGCGGCTCGCCGACGCCCTCTTCGAACAGGGCGGCTCCGTCCCGACCTACACCGTCGAGGGGTACTTCTCGCTGCACGACGGCTCCGGCCGCGCCGACGCCTTCGCCGGTCCCTACTGGATCCACACCGACTCCTCGCTCTTCACCGAGCCGGGCACCGCGCAGCCCGTCGTCGACGCCGTCCGACAGACCGTCGCGCCCGACGCGACCGCCCCCGCCGTCGCCCCCAGCACGTCACCGACGCCCTGACCGCGCCGCCGTGGCGGACGGGAGGCGCGCACCGGGCAGGCCACGCGCCTCCCGTCCGCCACGGCACGCCCGGGGCAGCGACGCGACGTACAGGAAGCCGGTCCGGACCTGCTACGGTTGGTGACACCCCGGGCCCCCATAGCTCAGGGGATAGAGCACTGCCCTCCGGAGGCAGGGGCGGAGGTTCGAATCCTCCTGGGGGCACTGTTGCATCTCCGCGCAAGCTGCGGAACATCCCCCACGCAAGCTGCGGAACATCCCCCGCGCAAGCTGACGTCCTCGCTGCGCTCGGTCGGCAGCGCGCGACATCGCCTGCGGCGACCTTCCCCCGTGGTCGCTTCATCGAGATCGGTTCTCTCCGTGGGTGCGTTCTCGAGGTCGTTCTGGTCGTGGGTGCGGCTTCGCTGCGGGGGCGTGTTCCCGGGGGCGACACCTGGGGGCCCTAGGATCACGCGGCGTGACGAACCCCACGCAGCAGGAACTCGACCGCGGTGCCCTGGCCGCACCGGCCCGGACCCTGCTCGACGTGCTCACCGCCACCGCTGAGGCGCACCCCGACGCCCTCGCGCTCGAGACCCCCGAGGGACCGCTCGACTACCGCGCCCTCCTCGACCTCGTGCACGGACGCGCCCACGACCTCGCCCGGCACGGCGTCCGCCGCGGTGACCGGGTCGGCGTCCGCGTCCCCTCGGGCGGCCGCGACCTGTCCGTGTCGATCCTCGCCGTCCTCGCCGCGGGAGCCGCCTACGTCCCCGTCGACGCCGACGACCCCGAGGAACGCGCCACCCTCGTCTTCGGCGAAGCGGGGGTCGTCGGCGTGATCGGCGCCGGCGGGGTCCTCGCCGACCGCGACGGCACCACGCTGCCCGTCGTCGACCCCGCCGCGCGCGCCGAGGCACCGACGACCGACGACGACGCGTGGATCATCTTCACCTCCGGCTCGACCGGGGTCCCCAAGGGCGTCGCCGTCACCCACCGCTCCGCCGCGGCCTTCGTCGACGCCGAGGCACGGATGTTCCTGCAGGGCGCGCCGCTCGGCCCCGGCGACCGGGTGCTCGCCGGCCTCAGCGTCGCGTTCGACGCCTCCTGCGAGGAGATGTGGCTCGCCTGGGGCCACGGCGCCTGCCTCGTGCCCGCCCCGCGCTCGCTGGTGAAGAGCGGCGTCGACCTCGGCCCGTGGCTCATCGCGCACGGCATCACCGTCGTGTCCACCGTCCCCACCCTCGCCGCGCTCTGGCCCGACGACGCGCTCGAGTCCGTCCGCCTGGTCATCTTCGGCGGCGAGGCCTGCCCGCCCGAACTCGCCGCCCGCATCGCCTCCCGCGACCGCGAGGTGTGGAACACCTACGGCCCGACCGAGGCCACCGTCGTCGCCTGCGGAGCCCTGCTCGACGGCAGCAGCCCCGTCCGGATCGGCCTGCCGCTCGACGGCTGGGACCTCGCGGTCGTCGACGCCGAGGGGCAGCGTGTCGCCCCCGGGCAGGTCGGCGAACTCGTCATCGGCGGCGTCGGGCTCGGCCGCTACCTCGACCCCGCCAAGGACGCCGAGAAGTACGCGCCGTTCCCCGAGCTCGGCTGGGACCGGGCCTACCGGAGCG
The DNA here is from genome assembly GCF_018885305.1 of Curtobacterium sp. L6-1. NCBI lineage: Bacteria > Bacillati > Actinomycetota > Actinomycetes > Micrococcales > Microbacteriaceae > Curtobacterium > Curtobacterium aetherium. Next base: position 903,119 of record NZ_CP076544.1, on the reverse strand, counting down.
GCGACCTCGTCCGTTACGACCCCGAGGGCCTCGTGTTCCAGGGACGTGCCGACGACCAGGTGAAGCTCGGCGGCCGCCGCATCGAGCTCGGCGAGATCGACGCCGCGCTCCAGGCCCTCGACGACGTCGCCGGCGGGGCCGCGGTCGTGCAGCGCACCCCCGCCGGCAACCAGGTCCTCGTCGGCTACGTCGCGCCCGTCGCCGGCGCGACCATCGACACCGCCGCCGCGAACGACCGCCTCCGCCGTGAACTGCCCGCCGCGCTCGTGCCGCTCCTGGCCGTCGTCGACCACCTGCCGACCCGGACGTCCGGCAAGGTCGACCGCGCCGCCCTGCCCTGGCCGCTCGAGGGTGCCGTCGGCGCCGACCTGCCGCCCACCGTCGCGTGGATCGCGGAACGCTGGTCCGCGATCCTCGGTGTGCCGGTCGCCGACGTCGACGACGACTTCTTCGCGCACGGCGGCGGCTCCCTGACGGCCGCACAGCTCGTGTCGGCGATCCGCGAGCGCTACCCGACCACGACCGTCGCCGACGTCTACGACCACCCCCGCATCGGCGCGCTCGCGGCAGCGCTCGACGAGTCCGGGCCGGTCGCCGCAGCCTCCCGCGACGTGGCACCGGTGCCGCCGCGGACCGGGCTGCTCCTGACGCTGCTCGGCCTGCCGCTCCAGGTGCTCCGCGGGCTCCGGCTGCTCAGCTGGACGGCCCTGGTCGCCGCGGTCCTGCACGCCACCACGATGCCGTTCCTGCCGGTGCTGCCCTGGCCGGTCCTCGTGCTCGCCCTCCTGCTCTTCGTCACCCCGGCGGGGAAGATGACGATCACGGTCGTCGCCGCCCGGCTCCTGCTCGCCGGCGTCCGCCCCGGGGACCACCCGCGCGGCGGCTCCGTGCACGTGCGGGTCTGGCTCGCCGAGCGCATCGCGGAGGCCGTCGACGGACCCTCGACCGCCGGGGCGCCCTGGATCAGCTACTACGCCCGGGCCCTCGGGGCGACGATCGGCCGCGACGTCGACCTGCACACGCTGCCGCCGGTCACCGGCATGCTCACCGTCGGCAAGCGCGCCTCGATCGAACCCGAGGTGGACCTCGCCGGGCACTGGGTCGACGGCGACGTCTTCCGGCTCGGCCCGGTGCACGTCGGCGCCGACGCGGTCGTGCACAGCCGCTCCACCCTCATGCCCGGTGCGCGGGTCGGCGACGGTGCCGAGGTCGAGGCCGGCTCCGCCGTCGCGGGAGCCGTCCCCGCCGGGGAACGGTGGGCGGGCTCCCCCGCCGAACGCGTCGGGTCCGCACGCCACGGCCGGGAGGCGCGCCCCGCCTCCCCGAAGCGCTGGCTGCTCGCGTACGGGGCCGGCTCGGTCGCGGTCGCCGGGCTGCCCGTCGTCGGCGTCGCGGCCGGGCTCGCGGTCGCCGCCGCCGTGGTCGGCCGTCCCGCGTCCCTCGGCGCCGCCGTCGGACCCGCCCTGCTCGCCGTCCCCCTCACCACGGTCGTCGCCGGGCTGGTCTACGCCGCCCTCGTGGTCGCCGCCGTCCGCCTGCTCGGCCTCGGGCTCACCGAGGGTCGGCACCCGGTGCGCTCCCGGACCGGCTGGCAGGCGTGGAGCACCGAACGGATCCTCGACGCCGCCCGCACGCTGCTGTTCCCGCTGTACGCGAGCCTCGTGACGCCGCTGTGGCTCCGGCTGCTCGGCGCGAAGGTCGGGCGGGACACCGAGATCTCCACCGTCCTGCTGATCCCCGCGCTGACGCAGATCGCGTCCGGCGCGTTCCTCGCCGACGACACGATGGTCGCCACCTACGAGCTCGGCGGCGGCCGCGTGAAGATCGGTCGCTCGAAGGTCGGTCGGCGGGCGTTCCTCGGCAACTCCGGCATGACCGGCGCCGGGCGCTCGGTCCCCCGCGAGGCCCTCGTCGCGGTGCTGTCCGCCGTGCCGAAGAAGGCCAAGCGCGGCTCCTCGTGGCTCGGCAGTCCCCCGGTCCGGCTCCGCCGCGCCGCCACGCAGTTCGACGAGGAGCGCACCTTCCGTCCGCCGCGCCGCCTCAAGGTCGCCCGCGGTGCGTGGGAGCTGCTGCGGCTCGTGGCACCGATGGTGTCCGCGGCGATCGGGCTCGGCGTCGCCGTGACCTTCCTCGCGCTCTGGGACACCGTCGGCATCGGCTGGACGGTCCTGCTCGCCGGCCCGGTGCTCATCGTCGCCGGAGCCGTGGCCGCCGCGGTGTCGACGCTCGCGAAGTGGGGCTTCGTCGGCCGGATCACCGCCACCGAGCACCCGCTGTGGTCGTCGTTCGTCTGGCGCAACGAGGTGCAGGACACCTTCGTGGAGACCGTCGCACGGCCGTGGTTCGCCGAGCAGGCCATCGGCACGCCGGCACTCGCCGCCTGGCTCCGGAGCCTCGGGGCGACGATCGGCCGCGGGGTCTGGTGTGAGACGTACTGGCTGCCCGAGGCCGACCTCGTCACCATCGGCGACGGCGCGACGATCGCCCGCGGCACCGTCGTGCAGACCCACCTGTTCCACGACCGCGTGATGCAGCTCGACACGGTCACGCTGGACGCCGGCGCGACGCTCGGTCCGCACGGCGTGGTGCTGCCCGCCGCCGGCATCGGCCCCGGCGCGACCGTCGGCCCGGCGTCCCTCGTGATGCGCGGCGAGCAGGTGCCCGGCGGGACGCTGTGGGCCGGCAACCCCATCGGCCCGTGGGAGCACCCGCCGTGGCGGACCACCCCGGACCCGGTGGACGGGAAGCGCGCGGAGACCCCGAGCCCCGTCGGCGCCGTGGCAGACTGACCGGCACCGTGAAGCAGACCGACCCCGCCGCCGACCCGTACACCCCGCACAGCGGCGACCGGCGCTGGACGAGCCGCCACCACGACCTGCACCTGGACTACCGGGTCGCCACGAACCGGCTCGACGCGACCGCCACGATCAGCGCGACGGCCGTCGAAGCGCTCGACAAGGTCGTCCTCGACCTGCACGGGCTCTCCGTCGACCGGGTCGACGTCGACGGCGTCCGCGCGAAGAAGGTCTCGGTCGGCACCCACAAGACCACCGTCACGCCGGCCGCCCCGATCCCCGCGGGCGCCGACTTCGCCGTGCACGTCCGCTACCGCGGCACCCCGCGACCGCTCCGGAGCCCCTGGGGCACGCTCGGCTGGGAGGAACTGACCGACGGCGTCATCGTCGCCAGCCAGCCGGTCGGTGCGCCGTCCTGGTTCCCCTGCAACGACCGCCCCGACGACAAGGCCACGTACCGGATCGAGCTCACCTGCGAGGCCGGGTACGAGGTCGTCGCGAACGGCGAGCTCCTCGGGCGCGACCGCACCGCCCGCGGGACCCGCTGGACCTTCGCCGTCACCGAACCGATGGCGACCTACCTGGCCACGGTGCAGATCGGCCGCTACCGGACGACGAAGCTCCGCGGCGGGGACGTCCCCGTCACGCTGCACCACCCGGCCGACCTCACCGCAGCGGCGAAGACCGACTTCGGGCAGGTCCCGGAGATGATCGCCCTGTTCGCCGACCGGTTCGGCCCGTACCCGTTCGCCGAGTACGGCGTCGTGGTGACCGACGACGAGCTGGAGATCCCGCTCGAGGCGCACGGGCTCGCCGTCTTCGGACGGAACCACGTCGACGGCGCGCACGGCACCGACCGGCTCATCGCCCACGAGCTCGCGCACCAGTGGTTCGGCAACTCCGTGACCCTCGGCCGGTGGCGGGACATCTGGCTGCACGAGGGCTTCGCCTGCTACGCCGAGTGGCTCTGGTCCGAGCACCGCGGCGGGCCGACCGCCGACGACCTCGCCCGCTCGTACCGGTCGGGCCTGCTGCAGCAACCGCAGGACCTCGTCGTCGCCGATCCCGGCGCGCGGGACATGTTCGACGACCGGGTCTACAAGCGCGGCGCCCTCGCCCTGCACGCCCTCCGCCGGACGATCGGCGACGCGGCGTTCACGGCGGGACTGCGGATCGTCACGACGCGGTACCGGCACGGCACCGTCAGCTCCCCCGACGTCGTCGCGTCCTTCGCCGAGGCCGCGGGCACCGGACCGGACGCCGTGCTGCTCCTGCTCGGGCCCTGGATCGACGAACCGGGCGTCCCGGAACTGCCCTAGCGCTGCTGCGGACGGACCCGCGCGGCGGCGGGACCACGGACGTCCTGCACGTGCACGGGGACACCGCCGGCGGCCACCGCGAGCACGAGGTCGTCGTCGAGCAGCAGGACGGTGACGGGCTGTTCGTCACCGGCGAACCGTGCGTGGTCGTGGTCGCCATCGTGGTCGCGGTCGTCGCCGCCGTCGCTGTCGCCGTCGCGGTGGCCGTCGCCGTCGCCGCCGTTCCGGAGCGGGCCGAGGACCGCCTCCACCAGCACGGGGTCGACCCGGAGCCCACGGCCGTCCCGCTTGAGCACCGACTCCTTGACCGCCCAGCACGCCGTGCGGTGTGCGTCGCCCGCGGCAGGGAGCACCTCGGCCGCGGCGCGGGCGCGTTCGCCGGGCGTGAAGACGTCGAGTGCGGCGGCGGTCACCCGCGACGGCCGTTCGACGTCGACGCCGAGTGGTCCCGGTCCGACGGCGAGGACGACCGCACCGGAAGTCCGGGCGAGGCTGACCGGGACCTGCCGGTCGGCGACGAGCGCCGACGGTCGGCCGTGGTCGGCCGCCCCGCAGTGCGGGCAGCGACGGACGACGCGCACCAGCGCGGGGTCCGTGTCGGTGACCTCGGCGACGAACGCGCGGAGGGCCTCCCGGTCGGCGTCGCGGGACGCGCCGGGCCGCATGACGCGGACCGAGACGGCCTGGAGGCACGGATCACCCACCCGCGCAGCCTACGGCGGGTGGGTGGGTGATGGACCTGCGGTCAGGCGTGGGTCAGCGCGATGAGCGCGACGTTCATGGTGGCGTACTTGCCCTCGGACCGGGTGGCCTGACGGACGCGGCCCCGGAGGACCTCGTACCGGCCGTCGCTCTCACGCACGAACCCGATCACGCCGCTCAGCGGCGTGGACACGCGGTGGTACCCGTCCTCCAGTGGGACGACTTCTGCGGTGGTCGCTCGCTCCATTGCTGCTCCCCTTCCTCGTAGGCGTTCCCCGACCCTACCCCGTTTCGGGGGACACCTCGTGACCGATGTGCGCAATCTGCGCCTTCCGGTCCACCGCGGCGGGGTACAACTCCGGCACCGCCAACGTCACTGTCCACAGGCCCGGGTCGCCCAGGAGGCCCCTGGATAGACTCCGGGCGACGGCCACGGACGACGGACGCGGCCACGGACGGAGGACGGATGCGCGCGGTCGGGATCAGGACGGACGCCGGGTCGAGGGGGCGGACGACGGCGACCGACGGGACCCGGTGGACGACACGGGTCGGTGCTGCCCTGGCGGCGGCCGCGGTGTCGGCGCTCCTCGTCCTCGCCCCGGTCTCCGCGGCGCAGGCCACCGCACCGGTCGACCTCGGCAGCGCCTACGTGCTCGACGACGCCGACGCGCTCACCGACGCCCAGCAGGCCGACGTCGAGCGGGCCGTGCAGGAGCTCTACCAGGAGACACAGACCCAGCTCTACGTCGTGTTCGTGCCCTCGTTCACCGACCCCGCCGACCACACCGCGTGGGGTACCGCGACCATGGAGCGGAACCAGATCGAGACGGACGGCATCCTGCTGTCGGTCGCGGTCGCCGAACGGAACTACGACGTCCAGCAGACGAACGAGACGGCCATCACGTCGCGGGACGTCGAGGACGCGGTCGACAGCGACCTGCTCCCGCGGCTCAAGCAGGGCGAGTGGGCCGCCGCGGCGACCGCCTTCGCGGGTGGCCTGCAGCAGAGCCAGCAGCCCGCCGACCTCACCTGGCTGTGGGTCCTGCTCGGTGTCGCCGTGCTGACCGCCGTCGTGGCCGTGCTCGTCATCCGAGCACGCAACCGACGTCGCGCCGCCGCGGCCCGCCGCGAGCAGGAGGCGTCGCTCGCCGACCTCGAGCGCCGCGCCGGCGGGGCCCTCGTCACCATCGACGACGAGCTCCGGACCGCCGAGCAGGAGGTCGGCTTCGCTGCCGCCCAGTTCGGCGACGACGCCGCGGAGCCCTTCGCCGAGACCGTCGCCGTCGCCAAGCGCGAGGTGCGGAAGGCGTTCGCCCTGCAGCAGCAGCTCGACGACGAGGTGCCGGACACACCGCAGCAGCGCAGCGACTGGGCGCACCAGATCATCTCCGTGTGCGAGCAGGCCCACGCGGCGATCGAGTCCCAGACCGAGGCGTTCGACCAGCTGCGGTCGCTGGAGCAGGGCGTCGACACCGCCTCCGCCGAGCTGACGACCGCACTCGCCGCAGCCCCCGCGGCGCTGGCCGACGCTCGTGCCGCGCTCGACCGGGTCCGCGGTTCCTACACGGGTCGGACACTCGCGACGGTCACCGACAACGTCGACCAGGCGGAGCAGGTGCTCGAGTACGCGGACGGCCGCGCTGCCGCCGCGCGTGCCGCGCTGGCCGCCGGCGCGCGCGGCGAGGCCGTCGTCGCCGTCCGCGACGGGCAGCACGCCCTCGCACAGGTCCAGCAGCTGACCGGTGCGGTGACCGCGGCCGAGCGCACCTTCACCGAGGCGGCCGACCGGGCCGAGGCCATGCGAGCCGACATCGAGGGCGACATCGCGTCCGCCGGTGCGCTGCAGCGTGGTGGGCCGGACCTCGCCGGCGCCGTCGCCCGCGCGCAGCGCGTCCTGCGCTCGGACGTCGACCCGCGTGACCCCGTCGGTGCGGTCGACGCCCTCACCAGGGCGAACACCGACATCGACGCCGCACTCGCCACCGCCCGCACCGCCGAGGAGCAGCTGCAGCGCGCGACCCGGGCGCTGGACGCCGCACTGCGCGACGCCCGGAGCCGCATCGGGCAGGCACGCGAGTACGTCACGGTGCACCGCGGGGCCGTCGGCCCGACCGCCCGCACCCGACTCTCCGAGGCCGAACGTGCCCTCGACGACGCCCTCGACCTCGCCACCTCCGATCCCATGCGCGCGCTGCAGGCGGCGCGCGCTGCCGAGCAGTACGCGGCAGCCGCCATCGACGCGGCGAACGACGACACGTCCGGCTGGCCCGGCGGCGGCCTGGGCGGCACGGGCGGCGGCCGTGGCGGCCCGCAGCTCGGCGGCCTCGTGACCGGCATCGTCCTCGGCGGCCTGCTCGGCGGCCGTGGCGGGAGCTACGGCGGCGGCAGCTTCGGCGGTGGGGGCTTCGGCGGTGGGGGCGGTTTCGGTGGGGGCGGCGGCTTCGGCGGCGGAGGTGGCGGCGGCGGGGGCGGCGGCTTCTCCGGCGGCGGCCGCTTCTGACCCACCCGGTTCGACCCCAGCAGTCCATCCACGAAAGGGAAACAGCAATGGCAAAGCAGACCATCTTCGGCCGGATCTCCTCGCTCGTCCGGGCGAACATCAACCAGATCATCGACGACGCCGAGGACCCGCAGCTGATGCTCGACCAGCTCGTCCGCGACTACTCGAACAACATCGCCGACGCGAAGAGCGCCATCGCCCAGACGATCGGCAACCTCCGCCTGCTCGAGCAGGACAACGAGGAGGACGTCCGCGCCGCGCAGGAGTGGGGCCAGAAGGCGGGCAACGCCTCGTCCGCCGCCGACAAGTACCGCGCCGAGGGCAAGACCGCCGAGGCCGACAAGTTCGACAACCTCGCCAAGATCGCCATCGGCAAGCAGATCGCCGCCGAGCAGGAGGTCAAGGACAACGCTGCACCGCTCGCCACGCAGAACGAGCAGGTCGAGAAGCTCAAGCAGGGGCTCGCCGGCATGGAGCAGAAGCTCGAGGAGCTGCGCGCCAAGCGCAACAGCCTCGTCGCCCGGGCGAAGACCGCCGAGGCGCAGTCGAAGGTGAACGACGCCATCGGCACGATCGACATCACCGACCCGACGAGCGACCTGGCGCGCTTCGAGGAGAAGGTCCGCCGCGAGGAGGCGAAGGTGATCGGCCAGCAGGAACTGCAGGCGTCGAGCCTGGACGCCCAGTTCGAGAGCCTCGAGGACGTCGGCCGCGACGCCGAGGTCGAGGCGCGGCTCGCGGCACTGAAGTCCGGCGGTCCGACCACGGCGTAGCCACGCTGCGAGCACCGAGCACACCGGACGGCGTCGGACCCGGCTGCCAGACTGACAGGATGCGATTCCTCGTGGTCGGTCAGTGGCAGGGTTCGGCGTCGTCGCGTGCGATGCGGCTGGCGGACGGAGCGACGGCCGTGGCGGCGGACCTCCCCCGCACGGCGACGACGACCGTCGACGTCCCGCCCGGGGCCGGCGACCGGTTGGACACCGCGGTCGCTCGGTACACCTCGGTGCTCACCGTCTCCGGCGCCGTCGCGCAGGAGGCCGCGGTCGCCTCCGAGCCGGTGCTCGTCATCGGCGGTGACGGGTCGAGCGTGCTCGGCGCCGCCGTGCTGGTCGGCGGCGACACGGCGGTGGTCCGGCTGTCCGGGTCGAGCGGGTACCGCGCACTGAACCGCGCACAACCGGTGGCCGCCGAGACGGCTGCGCTGCGCCTCCTGGTCGACCGTCCGGCGGACCTGTTCCCGGACCTCCCCGTGGTGCCCGCCACCTCCGTCGTCGTCGCCGGCACCCGAGGGACCGAAGGTGCCGAGGCAGCCGCCCTCGAGCGCGCCGGGATCACGCACCTCGACGTCGACGCGGCCACACCGGACCGGCTCGGCGCAGCGGTCGCGGCCACCGGTGCCACGCGGGTGTTCGTCCACGTCGACCTCGACGTCCTCGACCCGAGCGAGGTCGACGGTCTGCTCGAACCCGTCCCCTTCGGGCTCGACGGCGCGGCGCTCGTCGCCCTGGTGCAGGCCGCGACGGCCGGCCGGCAGCTCGTCGGTGCCGCCCTGACGGGGTTCGCCCCGGTCGACCCGGACCGTGCGGTCGACGACCTCGGGGTCATCCTGCGCATCGTCGGCGCACTCTCCACGGCGGCCCGCGCCTCCTGACCCAACCCGCACTCCCCTGCACAGGGAGGCATCCGGAGAGCGTCCTCCACACAGCGCACCGCTCACGGCCGGAGCCAGCCCGCAGGAGGCTACGCTCGGCCCCATGACGGACTACGACCTCATCGTGATCGGCGCCGGCGCAGTCGGCGAGAACGTGGCGGACTACGCCCACAAGCGCGGCCTGTCGGTCGCCGTGGTCGAGGCGGAACTGGTGGGCGGTGAGTGCTCCTACTGGGCGTGCATGCCGTCCAAGGCACTCCTGCGCAGCGGCCACGCCGTCGCCGCGGCCAAGCGTCTCGGCGGTGCCGCCCAGGCCGTCACCGGCGACGTCGACGCCGCGGCCGTGCTCGCCCGCCGCAACTCCTTCACGAGCAACTGGGACGACGCGTCGCAGGTGTCCTGGCTCGAGTCGTCCGACATCGCGCTGATCCGCGGCTACGCGACGTTCACCGGTCCGAAGACCCTCGAGGTGGACGGCACCACCCACACCGCGAAGGCCGTCGCCGTCGCCACGGGTTCGCTGCACACCCTGCCGCCCGTGCCCGGTCTCGAGGACGCGAAGCCCTGGGGTACGCGTGAGGGCACCAGTGCGCAGGAGGTCCCGGAGAGCCTGCTCGTCATCGGCGGCGGTGTCGCGGGCTCGGAGCTCGCCACGGCCTGGGCCTCGCTCGGCGCGAAGGTCACCCTCGTCGCCCGGCACGGGCTGCTCGGCGGCATGGAGCCCTTCGCCGGCGAGCTCGTCGCCGACGCCATGCGCGAGATGGGCATCGACGTCCGCACCGGTGTCAACCCGACCCGCGTCGACCGCGACGAGCACGGTCTCGTCACGACCACCCTCGACGACGGCACCACCCTGGTCACGAGCGAGGTCCTCGCGGCGACCGGTCGCGCCCCGGGCACCGGCAACCTCGGACTCGAGACCGTCGGGCTGACCCCCGGCGAGTGGCTGGACGTCGACGACACCATGCTCGTGACCGGAACCGACTGGCTCTACGCCGTCGGCGACGTCAACCACCGCGCCCTCCTCACCCACCAGGGCAAGTACCAGGCCCGTGCCGCCGGCGAGGCCATCGCGGCACGCCTGCAGGGCACCCCCGTGCACGCCGAGCCGTGGGGTGCGCACGTCGCGACCGCCGACCACGCGTCGGTCCCCCAGGTCACCTTCACGGACCCCGAGGTCGCAAGCGTCGGCCTCACCGAGGAGCAGGCCCGTCAGCAGGGCATCGACGTGCGGGCAGTCGAGTACGACCTCGGCAGCGTCGCGGGTTCCGCGCTGCAGGCCGACGGCTACAGCGGGCGGGCGAAGATGGTCGTCGACGAGTCCCGCGGGGTCGTCGTCGGGGTGACCTTCGTCGGGCAGGACGTGGCCGAGATGCTGCACGCCGCGACCGTCGCCGTCGTCGGCGAGGTCCCGGTCGACCGGCTCTGGCACGCCGTCCCCGCCTACCCCACGATGAACGAGATCTGGCTGCGTCTCCTCGAGACCTACGGCCGGCCCGAGTAGCGCGTGCGCAACCCGCTCGTCGACTCGCCGGTGTCCCGTGCAGGGTGGCTGGTCGCGACGCTCGTCGGGCTCGTGATCGGCCTCCCGCTGTCGACCGGGCCCGTGCGGGTCGTCGACGGGTTGATCGTGTGCCGGGGGCTGCCGCGCTGGGTGTTCCGGCGCGGCGGCACCTGCATCGGTTCGGTGTACCTCACGCGGGACAACGACGGTGAGCGGGTCCTCCGGCACGAGCGGGTGCACGTCGAGCAGTGGAAGCGGAACGGCATGCTCATGCCGCTGCTCTACGCCGTCGCGGGCCAGGACCCGCTGCGCAACCGGTTCGAGGTCGAGGCGGGCCTGGAGGACGGCGGCTACCGCTGACCGGGTGACAGGTGTCCTGCCGGGTGCGGAGCCGGCAGGTCGGCGGGACCGCAGCCCACGGGGCGGCGACGCCGTTCAGCGGACCGTCGGACCGTCGGACCAGCGGACCGGCGGACCAGCGGACCAGCGGACCGGCTGCCGAGGGGTTCGGTGGGCTCAGCGCGCCCGGCGCGGGACGACGAGCGGCGTACCCGTCTCCGGGTCGGGCACGACCACGCACGGCAAGCCGAAGACGTCCTCGACGAGCGACGCCGTCACGACCGACTCCGGCGGCCCCTGCGCCACGATGACGCCGTCCCGCATCGCGATCATGTGCGTCGCGTACCGGGCCGCCTGGTTCAGGTCGTGCAGCACCGCGACGACCGTCCGCCCGGCCACGTGCAGGGCCGACGCGAGTTCGAGCACGTCGTACTGGTGGGCGATGTCGAGGAACGTCGTGGGCTCGTCGAGCAGCACGATGTCGGTCTCCTGCGCCAGCACCATCGCGATCCACACCCGCTGCCGCTGGCCCCCCGACAGCTCGTCGACGCCACGGTCGGCGAGTTCGACGACGTCCGTCTGCGCGAGCGCCGCCTGCACCACCTGCCGGTCCGTCCCGCTGGACGGGTGCAGGAGGTCCTGGTGCGGGAACCGGCCCCGGGAGACCAGGTCGCGGACGGTGATGCCGTCGGGCGCGATCGGCGTCTGCGGGAGCATCGCGACCCGCCGGGCGACGGCCTTCGGGCGGTACGAGCCGATCGGCCGTCCGTCCAGGTACACGGTGCCCGCGCTGGGCGCGAGCGTCCGTGCCAGGGCCCGGAGGAGCGTCGACTTGCCGCACGCGTTCGGACCGACGATGACCGTCAGTTCACCGTCCGGCACGTCGACGTCGAGACCGTCGACCACGACCCGGTCGTCGTAGCCCAGGCGCAGACCGCGGGCGCCGAGTGCCGTGAGCGGCGCCTCGGGCGTCAGGACCGAACCACGACCGGTGCCGGCAGGGGTCAACACTCCGCCTTGCCGTGCCGCCAGTACCCCATGAACGCGACCTGCTTGCGCTCGAGGCCGACCCCGCGGACGAGGTGCCGGCGCAGTTCCTTCACACAGCCGGCCTCCCCCGCGATCCAGGCGTACACGGGCAGGTCGTCGTCCTCGCGCGGCACGTCCCACAGCACCTGCTGGTCGACGTCGACGTCCGCGAGCTCGACGGCGGGGTGACCCGCCCCGGCGACGGTGGTGGAACCCGTCACCGGTGCGACCGCCGACGCCCACGCCTGCACGTGGTCGGTCATCCGGACGCCGTGCGAGGCGCCGTTCCGGGCGATCCAGCGGACCTCGACCCCGGCCGGAGCGGACACCGGCAGCCGGTCGGCGTCGGTCGGGACCTCGATGAAGACGTGGCCGACCGCGGAGACGTCCAGCGCCTCGAGGATCGCGCAGATCGCCGGCGCCGCGGTCTCGTCGCCGGCGAGCAGGATCCGGTTCGCGGAGCCCGGGGCGAACTCGGCGGCACCGGACGGCAGGTCCTCCGGGGACTCCGGCACGCGCGGCCCCACGATGCGCAGCTCGTCGCCGACGCGGCACGCCGACACCCAGCGCGAGGCCGGTCCGGCGTCGCCGTGGGCGACGAAGTCGATGTCGAGCTCGTGGGCGTCCGGGCGGAACGAGCGGACCGTGTACGTGCGGATCGGGTTGCGGGTCGCATCCGGCAGCGCACGCCAGGCGGCGAACCAGTCCTCGCCCTCCGGCAGGTCCGAGAAGCCGTGGCCGTCGAGCGGCAGCAGCACCTTGATGCGCTGGTCGAGGCCGACGGCGGAGAAGTCGGCGAGCTCGTCGCCGGTGAGCGTCACCCGGACGAAGTGCGGGGTGAGCGAGGTGACGGCCGCCACGCGGACGGAGAAGACGCGGTACCGGGCTGCCACACCTCGAGTATGGCATGCCTAACCTAAGGGCGGAAGGACGGGCCGGCGCGGCCACCGGATCGGGAGCGCGCGACCGCACGTGGCGCCACCGCCCGGCTGCGACGCTGAGCGCCGACGGGCTGCGACACTGCGACACCGCCGGGCTGCGACGCCGCCACACCGACGGGCTGCGACACTGGGCGGGTGTCCGACCACGATGACGAATTCGCCGACGTCCCCGCCCTGGCCGCCGCGAGCGGCGTGACGGAGCCGCTCCGGGCCTCCCGGCAGGTGGTCCGCACCGCCGACGGCGGCGACGTGTCCGCGATCCGCTGGTCGCGGACCGACCCGCCGACCGGCCGGGAGGCCCGGATCACCTACCTGCACGGGCTCGGCATCGACGCGCACAGCTTCGACCAGACCGCGATCGCGGTCGACGAGCCGGCGGTCGCCCTCGACCTGCCCGGTCACGGACGGTCCGGGTGGCGGGACGACGCCGACTACGCCGCCGCGGTGACCGCGCCCACCGTCCTCGGCGCGCTCGACGCCCTCGACGTGCCACCCGGGCTGGTGGTCGGGCACTCGCTCGGCGCGATCCTCTCCGCCCGGCTGACCGCCCTCGCGCCGGAGCGGGTGACCGGACTCGTGCTCGTCGACATGTCGCCGGACTTCGCCCAGCGCGCCGTCGACCGGATCGCGCGGGCGCTGGAGGCCGAGGAGCCGTTCGCGACCCTGGACGAGGTCGTCGAACGGGCGGTCGCCGCCCGCGTCGGCGACGACCGGCCGGCACTCCTCCGCGAGGCCCGGCACACCACCCGCCTCGGCGAGGACGGCCGACTCGTGCGCCGCCACCACTTCCCGCACCTCGGCGCCGGACGGACGGCCTCGGTCGGTCGGTTCGCGGACGCCTGGCCGGACCTGGAGCAGCTCGACGTGCCGCTGCTCCTCGTCCGCGGCGACCGCGGGTACGTCTCCCCGAAGCTGCACCAGTCCTTCGCCGAACGCCTGCCGGACGCCACCATCGTCACCGTGACGTCGCGGCACGCGGTGCAGACGCAGGCGCCGCTCGACCTCGCCGCCGCGATCCGGGACTGGGCGACGACGCACGGTTTGTTGGACAGCGTCGAAGAACCCCCCGCGACTTCGTCCGAGACCTGACACCGTCCGGCCCGCGTCGCCCGGTAGCCTCGTCCGAGCGCCGCTGACGACCGTCGTCGCGCCGCCCTCGTTCCGCCCCGTCGTGGGTCGGCTCCGGGAAGGAACCCTGCATGCGTCCGCTCCACCGCACCGCCCTGGCCGCGGCAGCCCTCGCCGTGGCGACCTCGGTCGCCCTGGCCGGCTGCTCCGGCGGCTCCGACGACACCCGCGGCGGTGCCGACGCGACGGTCCGGGTCGGTCTCGTGCTCGAACCGACGAGCCTGGACATCCGGACCCAGTCCGGGAACGCCCTCGACCAGGTGCTCATCGACAACGTCTACCAGGGACTCGTCGGGCGCACCCCGGACGGCGAGATCCGCGACGTCCTGGCCTCGTCGCACGAGGTGTCGGACGACGGGCTGACCTACACGTTCACGCTGCGCGACGGCACCTCGTTCCAGGACGGCGAACCGGTCACCGCGGACGACGTCGTCTGGTCGCTGCGGGACGCGAAGACCCTCGACTCCTACGTCGACTCCGACAAGCTCGCCGCCGTCGACACGATCGAGGCGTCCGGGGACGACCGGGTCCGGATCACCTTGACGAAGCCCGACTCCGACCTGCTCTGGAACCTGACGGGACGAGCCGGCCTGGTCCTCGAGCAGGGCGCCGACAACGACCGCACGAAGACCGCCAACGGCACCGGCCCCTTCGAGGTCTCGAGCTGGAAGCAGGGCGACTCGCTGACCTTCTCGCGCAACCCGGACTACTGGGGCACGAAGGCGAAGGTCGCCGAGGTCGTCTTCCGCTACATCACCGATCCGTCGACGGCCGTGAACGCGATGGCCGGCGGCGACCTCGACGTCGAGACCGCGGTCGACGGCACGCTGAAGAGCCAGCTGCAGAACGCCTCCGGCATCACGCTGCACACCGGCAAGACGACGGACAAGTACACGCTCGCGTTCAACGACGCGAAGGCGCCCTTCGACGACGTGCGGGTCCGCAAGGCGATCCGCCAGGCGATCGACCCGAAGGCCGTCATCAAGGCGGTCGGTGGCGGCGGTGTCGAGCAGGGCGGCCCGATCCCGGCGCTCGACCCGGGCTACCAGGACCTGACCGACGTCGACCCGTACGACCCGTCCGCCGCGCGGAAGCTCCTGCGGCAGGCCGGCGTCGGGAAGCCGACGCTGACCCTCACCTACGCCAACGTGTACCCGACCGCGATCGGTGACGTCCTCACCTCGGAGCTGGCCGACGTGGGGATCACCCTGAAGGTGCAGCGGGTGGACTTCGCGACCTGGCTCGACACCGTCTTCACGAAGAAGGACTTCGACCTGAGCATGGTCAACCACACCGAGGCGCGGGACTTCGGCAACTGGGCGGACCCGGACTACTACTTCGGGTACGACAACCCCCAGGTGCAGCGTCTGTACGCCGCGTCGATCGCCACCACCGACGAGGACGAGAAGGTCCAGGCCCTGCAGCGTGCCGCGGCGATCGTCAGCCAGGACGCCGCTGCCGAGTGGCTGTACACGGCCACCACGACGACCGCGGTCCGCGACGGTGTCACCGGCTTCCCGTTCGACAGCACCACCACCCGGCTGGACCTAGCGGACCTCGCCGTCTCGTAGCATCGCACCGTGACCCGATTCCTCGTCGGGCGGGTGTTCCTGCTCGCCGTCGGCCTGCTCGTGGCGAGCCTCATCGTCTTCGCCACGCTGCGGGTGCTCCCGGGCGACGTCGCGCAGGTCGTCGCCGGTGCCGAGGCGACGCCCGCCCAGGTCGCCGCCCTCCGCGAGCAGCTCGGGCTGGACCGGCCGGTCGTCCTGCAGTACCTGGACTGGATCGGCGGACTGTTCCGCGGCGACCTCGGCACCTCGCTCGTCACGCGCGGACCGGTCGCACCCGAGATCGCGCAGAAGCTCGCCGTGACGCTGCCCCTGGCCGGGATGTCCCTCGCCGCAGCCCTCGTCATCGGGGTGCCGCTCGGGGTGCTCGCCGCGGTGCTCCGTCGCCGACCCGGCGGGGCGGTCATCTCGTTCGCGGCCCAGGCGGTCGCCGCGGTTCCGGTGGTGTGGGCGGGCATGCTGCTCGTCGCGCTGTTCGCCGTGACGCTGCACTGGCTCCCGGTGCAGGGTTTCCCCCTCGACGGCTGGCGGACCCCGGACCGGGCGTTCGCCGCACTCGTCCTGCCCGCACTGACGATCGGCGCGGTCGAGGGTGCCGTCATCCTGCGCTTCACCCGGTCGGCCACGCTCTCCGTCCTCGGCGCCGACCACCTCCGTACCGCCGCGGCCGTCGGCCTGTCGCGGAACCGGGCGCTCCTCCGCCACGGCCTGCCGAGCGTGGCCCTCACGGTGCTCGCCGTGCTGGGCGTGCAGATCGCCGGGCTCCTGGTCGGGGCCGTCGTCGTCGAGCAGCTGTTCTCGCTGCCCGGGGTCGGGCGGATGCTCGTGGCCGACGTCGGGCGCCGGGACATCACGAAGGTGCAGTCCGAGCTCCTCGTGCTGACCGGTCTCGTGCTGCTCGTCGGGTTCGCCGTCGACGTGCTCCACCGGCTGCTCGACCCCCGGCAGCGGGAGGCGGCCTCGTGACCGTCCTCCGTCGTCTGCTCGCCACCCCGACCGGGCTCTTCGCCGTGGTCGTCCTCGGGCTGCTCCTCGTCCTCGCCGGCGTCTCGCTCGTCTGGACGCCGCAGGACCCGTTCCGCACCGACCCCTTCGCGCAGTGGGAGCGGCCGGGTGCCGCGCACTGGTTCGGCACCGACGCGGTCGGCCGGGACATCGCCAGCTACCTGCTCGCCGGCACCCGCACGACCGTCCTCGTCGCCGTGGGGTCCGGGGTCATCGCGAGCGTCGTCGGCATCCTCCTCACCGCCGTCGGCTCACTGACCGCACGGTGGGTGCGCGAGACCACCGCCGTGCTGCTCGACGTGCTCGTCGCCTTCCCGACCCTGCTCACCGCGATGCTGCTGACCGCGGTGTACGGCGGCTCGCTCGGGGTCGTCGTCGTGTCCGTCGGGCTGGCGTTCGGAGTGACGATCGCACGTGTTGCCCGCGGGGAGATCCGACGCATCGCGCGGAGCGACTACGTCGTCGCCGCACGGGCGTCCGGGGTCGGGCCGGCGGGCGTGCTGTTCCGTCACCTCGTGCCGAACGCGGCGCCGCTGTTCACCGTGCAGCTGTCGCTCGCGATGGCGACCGCGGTCCTCGCTGAGGCCGGCCTGTCCTACCTGGGCTACGGCGCCGACGCGGGCACCGCCTCGTGGGGCCGCCTGCTCTCCGACCTGCAGACGTACATCGGCGTGCACCCGTGGAGTGCGACGTGGCCGGGTGCCGCCATCGCGCTCGTCGTGGCGGCGCTGTCGCTGCTCGGGGACGCGGTGCGGGACGCCACCGATCCGCGGCTGACGCGAGGACGGGGCGCGGGCCGTGGCGCCGGCGAACCGCGCGGCGCCGACACCGGCCCTGACTCCGGCGCCCGCCTCACCGGCACCGGCACCGGCACCGGCACCGAGGGGATCGCATGACCGACCCGACCGACCCCGGGCCAGCCGCCCGTACGACCGACCCGACCGACCCCGGGCCAGCCGCCCGTACGACCGACCCGACCGACCCCGGGCCAGCCGCCCGTACGACCGACGCGACCGTGCCCGGGCCAGCCGCCCCCGCTACCGACGCGAGCGCTCCCGGTGGGACCGACACCCCGCGAGGCCTCGACGTCCGCGGCCTGACGGTCCGCATCGCGGGACGGACGGTGCTCGACGACGTGACGTTCGCTGTGCCTCCCGGCCGCCGTGTCGGCGTGATCGGCGCCTCCGGGTCCGGCAAGTCCCTGACCTCCCTGGCCCTGATGGGCCTGGAACCTGCCGGTGCGACCGTGACCGGCAGCATCCGCCTAGACGGCCGCGAACTGGTCGGCCTGCCCGACCGCGAGCGCGCGCGCACCCGCGGCGCCGCGATCGGCATGGTGTTCCAGGAGCCCGGCACCGCGCTCGACCCGCTCCGCCGGGTCGGACGGCAGATCGCCGAGCCCCTCCGACTGCACCGCGGCCTCGACCGTCGTGCCGCGGCGGAGGCGGCCGTCGGCCTCGCCCGCGACGTCGGCCTGCCCGACCCCGACGTGCTCCTCCGCCAGTACCCGCACCAGCTCTCCGGCGGACAGCGCCAGCGCATCTGCATCGCCATGGCGATGGCCGGCGACCCGGCGTTCCTGGTCGCGGACGAGCCGACCACGGCGCTCGACGTGACCACGCAGGCGCGGATCCTCGACCTGTTCGAGTCGCTCACCGCCTCCCGGGGGACGGGGATGCTCTTCGTGACGCACGACCTCGCGGTGCTGTCGCGGATCGCGGACTCGGCGGTCGTCCTCGAGGCCGGCCGCGTCGTCGAGCAGGGCCTGGTCACCGACCTGCTCGCCGCACCCCACCACCCGGCGACCGTCGCCCTCGTCGAGGCCGCACGCGCCACCGCCAGGAGGACCCCGTGAACCAGGACCCGCCCTCCGTGCCCGGGACGGCCGCCGCGGCGCTCGTCGGCGCGGACCTGCGCCGCACGTACCGACTCCCCCGGCGCGGACCGTTCGAGCCCGGCCCCGTCCGCACCGCCGTCGACGGCGTCGACCTGACGGTCGCGCCCGGCGCACGGCTCGGCATCGTCGGCGAGTCCGGGTCGGGCAAGTCCACCCTCGTCCGCCTGCTGGCCGGACTGGAGGCCCCAACCACCGGCACCGTGCACGCTGCGGGCCGCCCCGTGGACGCGCGGGCGTCGGCCGCGTCCTCGCGCTGGTGGCGACGGGAGACCGGCATCGTGTTCCAGGACCCCGTCGCCTCGCTCGACCCGCGGATGCGCGTCGGCGCGATCGTCGCGGAACCGCTCCGGGCCCTGCGGATCGCGGGCGACCACCGTGCGATGGTGGCCGCCGTCCTCGACCGCGTCGACCTGCCCGGCGACGCGGTCGACCGGTACCCGCACGAGTTCTCCGGCGGGCAGCGGCAGCGGATCGCCATCGCCCGCGCCGTCGTGCACCGGCCGCGGATCCTGTTCGGGGACGAGCCGATGAGCGCCCTCGACGTGGTGGTCCGGGCGCGGGTGATCGACCTGTTCCGCTCCCTGGTCGACGACCTCGGGTTGACGCTCGTGCTCGTGTCGCACGACATCGGGGTCGTCCAGCGGCTGTGCGACACCGTCGCGGTGATGTCGGCGGGGCGGATCGTCGAGCAGGGCCCGGTGTCCCTGCTCGACGCGCCGACGCACGAGGTCACGCGCGCCCTGGTGGCGGCGGCGCCGACGCTGCCGTAGGCGCGGCGCGCCGCGGCGCGCCGCGGCCGGCGCGGCCGGCGGGGCCGGCGGGCGGGGCGGGGCCGGCGCGGCCGGCGGGGCCGGCGGGGCCGGCGGGCGGGGCGGGGCCGGGCCGAGGTCGCACGAACCGCCGCTCACGTCCGCCGAGGTCGCGCGATCTGCCGGCCACGGGCCTCCCGCCCGACCCTTCGAGCGACCTCGACAGCACGCAGACGGCATGTCGTGCGACCCCGGCAGCCCTCCGACACCGGCCGTTCTTGCGACCTGGGCAGATCGCTCGGTCGGCAAGCTGGCAGGACGCACGGCGCTCCCGGCGGAGCGCCGAGCTCGCACGAACCGCCGCTGGCATCCGCCGAGGTCGCACGATCCGCCGGTCACCGCCGACCCGGCCGGCAGTTCCTGCGACCTCGGCAGAGGGCCGACGGCGTTTCGTGCGACCTCGGCCGTCCCGTCCGAGCCCGAAGCGCTGGACGGCGCGGACTCGGGCGCCGGCTGGCAGTTCGTGCGACCTCGGCGGGCTGCGGGCGGCGTGTCGTGCGATCTCGGCGGAGCGGCGCCGCGCCACCACCTAGCCCCGCCGCCCGGCGCCGCCGCCCGGCCCCGCCGACCGCCCCCGCTACCAGCCCGCCGGGTGCCTCCGTTGCCAGCGCAACCGCCGCTCGAGCTGCGCCCCGATGGCCAGCAGCACCCGCTCGCCACCCGGCCGCCCGATCAGCTGCACCCCCATGGGCAGCCCGGCCCCGTCCGGGTGCCCCTCCTCCGTGACCCCGACCGGCAGCGTGATCGCCGGCAGTCCCGTCACGTTCGCCATCGAGGTCCACGGCGAGTAGGCGCACTGCCGCCGGAAGTCCTCCTCCGGGTCGTCGCCGTACCAACCGAGTGGGCGCGGCGTCAGCGCGAGGGTCGGGGTGAGGACGGCGTCGAACCGGTCGAACGCGCTGATGAGCTCCACCGAGAAGGCGTCGAGTCCCGCCATGGCGTCGAGCACCTGCGTGGCGGTGAGCGCCCGGCCGCGTTCGACGAGCCAGGCGACCAGAGGTGTCAGTTCCCCCAGGTCGATCCCGGGCACCCGCACGATCCCGGCCCCGGACGACTCCCACGCCACCTGGAACGGCTCGGCGTACGGCACGCGCGGCATCCGCACGTCCTCGACACCGTGCCCGACCTCCCCGAGGACCCGGAGCGCGGTGTCCACGGCCGCACGCGCGGCCGGGTCGACGACCACGTCGACGGTCTCGTCCCACGGCGACCCCTCGAGCAGGCCGATCACGAAGCGCCCCTCGCCACGGACGGCCGCGGCGGTGAAGGGCCCGTCGCCGACGTCCGGCGTGACGAGCGCGTACGGCGGACGGCCGGGCAGACCGGTCGGTGCGACGAGGGCGTCGAGCAGCATCCCCGCGTCGGCGACCGAGCGGGTGAGCGGCCCGGCGACGGCGAGTCCGCCGATCCCGGTGCGTCCGGGCATGGCCGGCACCCGCCCACGGCTCGGCTTCAGACCCACCAGTCCCGTGGCCGCGGCCGGGATCCGGACCGATCCGCCGCCGTCCGACCCGACGGCGGCGGGCAGCAGTCCCGCCGCGACCGCCACCGCGGCGCCGCTCGACGACCCGCCCGGCGCTCGTGTCGTGTCGTACGGGTTGCGGGTGACGCCGAACCGGGTCTCGGACGAGCTCGACATGCCGTACTCGGGCGTCGCCGTCTTCCCGAGGCTCACCGCTCCGGCTGCGTCGAGCGCCGCGACGAGTGGGTGGTCGGCGCGGGCGGGCGTCACCGGCAGCGCGGTGCTCCCGGACCGCGTGGGCACGCCACGCCGGTCGGTCAGGTCCTTGTCCGCGGACGGGAGGCCCCACAGCGGTCGCGACGTCGGCACCAGGTCCCCGAGGTGGTCGGCCCGGTCGCGGGCGGCCTCGGCCGTGACGGTCACGAACGCGCCGAGGGCGTCGTCCAGCCGGTCGATCCGCTCCAGGTAGTGGTCGGCGACCTCGCGGGCGGTGGCGTCACCGCGGCGGATCCAGTCCCAGAGTTCCTGCGCCGACAGGTGGTGGAGTTCGAACACGCACCGAGCCTAGGCGGACGCGTCCGGCACCTGCACGAGCAGGTCCCCGACCTGGCAGTCGAGTGCGACACAGATCGCTTCGAGGGTGCTGAAGCGGACGGCCTTCGCGTGCCCGTTCTTGAGGATCGAGAGGTTGACGGTGCTCACGCCGACCTGTTCGGAGAGGTCGACGAGGGTCATCCCGCGCGCCAGCAGCAGTTCGTCGAGACGACAGACGATCGCCATCAGACCAGCCCGGTCGCGTCGTCCCGGTAGCCGTCGGCCGTCCGGAACACCGACGCGAGAGCAGCGAGCCCGGCTGCAGCGACGACCGGCCAGAAGGGGGCGCTGAGCTGTCCCCGCTCCGGGTGCCCGGTGTACGAGCCCGAGAACTCGGGCAGGGTGCCGGCGATCGCCGGTTGCGTGAACCGAGCGACCAACTCCAGGATCGTGGCGGCCTCGAACCCCACGAAGACGATGACGGCGAGCGTCACGAGCGCGCGCGAGCAGGTCCGGGCGAACGGGCGCCCGTCGCCGATGCTGCGGGTCACGAGCAGCAGGCAGACGGCGATGCCCATGGTCGTGAGGACGGCGACGAGTTCGCTCAGGCTGTGCAGCACGATCGTGGCGGCCGGCAGGTCCTGCACCCGTCCGATCATCTCGGTGACCGCCGGTGTGGTCCCGGGCACGATCGATGCTCCAGCCGCCGCGGACGCCGACGGCTGGTCGATCGGTTCCTCGAGCGACCACGTCCAGTCGATGCCGGTCGTCCGGTGTGCCAGCTGGTCGACCATGCCGGCGACAACGAACCAGGCGCGGACCGCCGAGACCACGATCGTGCCCAGCGCGACGACGAACACGAAGCTGACGGAGCTCTTCTGGCGGAGCGCCGCTGCACGCTCATCGGGGACGGACATGTGGCGAGCATAACGAGGATCGTTGTGCTCCGGCACTTCCTGAGCACAGCGACAGTCGACGTGGCCGGCAGGCACCGGTGCGGAGGTGCTTGACCCCGGCGCAGCGGCGGGGCAGGCTCACCGCATGCACGTGGGTGGAGTCCTCGCAGCGGACGCACCGGATCCGGCCGTCGAACAGCGAGCGGGGGTCCGGGCTCTCGGGTTCGGCGTCGCCGGCCTCGTCCCGCAGCGCCACCTCGAGGAGCTCCGCGGCCTGAACGTGTCCACCGGCGAGTCCGGCGACGGGGTCGAGCAGGCGACCGTCGCGCGGAACTACACACTGTGGCGGAACCCCGACGACCGGGACGACCCGGTGAACGAAGCCGACCTCGACGAGGCGCGTCGCGCCGCCCTCGAGGACGACCCGCCCTGGCCACGCCCCGCCTGGCTCGTCGAGGTGGCCCGACGTCTGCGTTTCCCGATGCTCTGGGAAGCGGTGGCGACGCACTGGCACTCCGGAGCAGCAGACGCCCTCGACCCCGCTCGCGTGCTGACCGACCACGTGCAGTCCGTCCTGGTCAACCAGTACCGCGAGGCCCACGCCATGCCGGACGTCGTCGAGGAACGCTGGCCGGTCGTGGTCGACGAGCGGAGCGTGCAGTCCGGCCACCCGGTCCTCGTGGACGGTGTCCAGCGTCGGGGCTTCGTGCTCGACACCGACCCGTTCGTGCTCGGTCTCGCGACGGTGCTCGACGACGGCAGGGTCCTGACCGCGGTGCTCCCCCGCGACGACCTCGGACTGCTCACGGTCGCCTTCGACTCGTCGGCGTCCCTCGACTAGTCGCGCCGCGCCACGGCCCGCAGGACGCGCCGCTCGTGATCGGGTGTCAGTCCCGCCCGGCGCGGTCGGTCGACCCCGCGACGACGTTCGTCCTCGACGACACGGCCGACGGTCTCGACGAGTGGGCGCGCGACCCCGCCTGCGTCCCGGAACGCCCGGCCGCTGCGCCGCGCGAACCCGACCTCGCTCACCGGGATCCAGAGCGGCAACGAGGCTGCTCCCGCCCAGTACGCGACCCCGTGCTCGAGGAGCGCAGCGTCGTCTGTCTCCACGAGCCTCCCGCCGAACGCGGTCGTGGTCGCGACCGCCTCGAGGAACGCCCCCATCGACGTACTGCGCCCGACGGCGTCGACGGTCCCCGTCCGGGCAGCCGCACCGGCACGGGCGATCCACTCAGCCAGGTCGGTCACGTCGACGACCTGCACCGCGCGACCCTCGAGCACGGGGACGACCACGTCACCGCCGCGCTCGAGCCGCGCCGCCCAGTACCCGAACCGGTCGCTCGGATCGCCCGGACCGACGACGAGCCCCGGTCGCACCACGAGCGCGTCGGCACCCCGCACCGCGCGGACCGCCCGCTCGCCGGCGACCTTCGCGTCGGGGTACCGGGTGACGTCCTCCGGTTCGACGACGTCCGCGGCCTCGTCGCCGTCGGGCTCGTCCGTCCTGGCGTACACCGAGACCGACGAGACGCCCGTCCAGTGCGCCGCCCGCGCCGAGAGCGCATCGAGTGCCGACCGGACGTGAGCCGGGTCGGTCGCGAGGTCCACGACGGCGTCCCAGTCGGCGGCGACGCCGTCGTACGCGCCCGGCAGGGACCGGTCCGCCCTGACCAGCCAGGCGCCCGTGGGGACCTCGCCGGAGAGGCCGCGAGCCAGGCAGGTCACCTCCGCTCCGGTCCGCAGTGCGGCGTCCGCCACCTCGCGGCCGAGCCACCCCGTCCCACCCAGCACCAGCACGCGTCGCATCGCGCCAGTCTGGCAGGCGCCGGACGGGAGGCACGGGGCGGCCGCACGCCGCGCCTCCCGTCCGGTCCGTGGCCGCCCCCGCGGGGTGGGACGATGTGGGGATGACCGCCACGCTCGTCGCCAAGGGGCTCGCCGGCGGCTACGCCGCCCGCACGCTGTTCGACTCCCTCGACCTCACGGTCGCGCCCGGTGACGTGATCGGCGTCGTCGGCGTGAACGGTGCCGGCAAGTCGACGCTGCTGCGCCTCCTCGCCGATGTCGACGAGCCGCTCGACGGGACCGTGTCGCTCTCCCCGACCGACGCGTTCGTCGGCTGGTTGCCGCAGGAGCACGAGCGGGTGCCCGGGGAGACGGTCGCCGGCTACGTCGCCCGTCGCACCGGGTGTGCGCAGGCCGCCGCCGAGATGGACGCGACCGCCCTGGCGCTCGGCGAGCCCGACGCCGGGGACGCCGCTGCCGACCGGTACTCGACGGCGCTCGAGCGGTGGTTGGCGTCGGGGGCGGCGGACCTCGACGAGCGAATGCCGGTCGTCCTGGCCGACCTCGGCCTCACGCTCGACGCGGCCGACGGCTCGGTGACCGCGGACTCGCTCATGACGTCCCTGTCCGGCGGACAGGCCGCGCGCGTGGGGCTCGCCGCCCTGCTGCTCTCGCGGTTCGACATCGTGCTGCTCGACGAGCCGACGAACGACCTCGACCTGGACGGGCTGCACCGCCTCGAGGAGTTCGTGCGCGGCCTGCGCGGCGGTGTCGTGCTCGTCAGCCACGACCGGGAGTTCCTGGCCCGGTCGGTCACGGCCGTGCTCGAGCTCGACCTGGCACAGTCGTCCAACCGGCTGTTCGGCGGCGGGTACGACGCCTACCTCGAGGAACGGGAGATCGCCCGGCAGCACAAGCGTGATGCGTACGACGAGTTCGCCGCGACGAAGGCCGACCTCGTCTCGCGCGCGCGGACCCAGCGCGAGTGGTCGAGCCAGGGCGTCCGGAACGCGATGAAGAAGGCCCCGGACAACGACAAGATCCGCCGGAAGGCCGCGAGCGAGTCGAGCGAGAAGCAGGCGCAGAAGGTCCGGCAGATGGAGTCCCGGATCGCGCGGTTGGACGAGGTCGAGGAGCCCCGCAAGGAGTGGCAGCTCGAGTTCACGATCGGCCAGGCACCGCGGTCCAGCGCCGTCGTCGCGACCCTGTCCGACGCACGGTACGAGCAGGGCGACTTCACCCTCGGCCCGGTCTCGCTGCAGGTGAACGGCGGCGACCGGATCGGCATCACCGGCCCGAACGGTGCCGGCAAGTCGACGCTGCTGCGGGCGCTGCTCGGACGGCAGGCGCCGACGAGCGGCACGGCGTCCCTCGGGTCGAGCGTCGCGGTCGGCGAGGTCGACCAGGCCCGCTCGCTGTTCACCGGGCCGACTCCCCTGGCGTCCGTGTTCGAGGGACTCGTGCCGGAGATGACGACCGCCGACGTCCGGACCCTGCTCGCGAAGTTCGGGCTGAAGGCCGAGCACGTCGGTCGATCGTCGGGCGAGCTGTCCCCCGGCGAACGCACCCGGGCCGGCCTGGCGCTGCTGCAGGCACGCGGGGTGAACGTCCTGGTGCTCGACGAACCGACGAACCACCTCGACCTCGCCGCGATCGAGCAGCTCGAACAGGCCCTCGAGACGTACGAGGGCACGCTGCTCCTGGTCACGCACGACTGCCGGATGCTCGACACCGTGCAGCTGGACCGCCAGTGGCGCGTCGAGGCCGGGCGGGTCACCGAGGCCTGAGCCGGGCGGCGTCCTACGCTTGCGGGGTGGACGACATCGAGTGGGAACAGCACGTCGAGGACCTCTGGGCGGACGCGGACGCGGACCCGGCGGAGCGCATCGACCGGATGCGTGACCTCGCCGGCTCGGCGCCGCACCCGGCCCTGGGCGCCTTCGAGCTCGGCGGTGCGTACGACTCGGGTGGGCGCGAGGCCGACGCCGACGCCGAGTACCGCCGCGCCACCGAGGCCGGTCTCGGCACGGTCGATCCCGAACGTGCCGCGCGGCTGGTCATCCAGCACGCCTCGACCCTGCGGAACCTCGGCCGGGTGGACGACGCCATCGCCATGCTCCGTTCCGCTCCGTCGCACCCGTCGATCGGCGCGGCCCCGTCGGTGTTCCTCGCACTGGCCCTGCACAGCGCCGGACGGCAGGACGAGGCGTTGCGCCTGGCCCTCGAGACGATCGAGCCGACCATGCCGCGGTACAACCGGTCCGTCCGGGCCTACGCGGCGGCGCTCACCGAGGCCTGACCCGGCTCACCGCGGCGCCCCGACGAGCGCTCCGGAGACGTACACCTGCACGGCCCGGTCCACGTCGAAGTCCGGGTCGGCGGCGGTCCCGATGCACAGGTTCCCGACCCCGCGCAGGAGCTCGTAGCCGCTGAGGTCGGCGCGGCCCGCACCGTCGTCCCGGCCGCCCGCGCCCGCCACCGCCGCCCGGGCTGCCGACAGCAGCTCCGTGCAGACCGGCACCAGCCGGTCGACGAAGTACCGGTGCAGGGCGTCCGTCCCGGCCGCGTCCCCGTGCATCGCGACCGGCAGCCCGTGCTTCGTGACCAGGAAGTCGACGAACAGCCCGATCCACGCACGGAGTGCTCCCTCGGGCGTGGGGGTGTCGGCCAGGAGGCGCGGGCCGGCCTCGGCACACGCCTCCACCTGGTGGCGGTAGACCGCCAGCACGAGGTCGGCGCGGGTCGGGAAGTGCCGGTAGACGGTGCCGACACCGACCCCGGCCTCGGCGGCGACGGCCCGGACGGGGGCATCGACCCCGGCGCGGACGAAGACCCGCGCGGCGGCGTCGAGCAGGTTGGCCTGGTTCCGGACGGCGTCGCTCCGCCGCGAGCGGTCGGTCACGTCGGGACCGGCGTCCGAGTGAGCGGAGGCGAGGTCTGCGGGCTCGGGGTCGGCATGGTCGGGCACGGGCGACTCCTCACATCGATTGCATGCGGAACACTGTTCCGCTACTGTCCGGAACGTCGCTCCGTTTCATCCTACGGCAGCGCACCGCTCCCGGAAGGAACCCCGTGCCCACCACGTCCACGTCCACAGCTCTCGACACGATCCTCGGCGCCGGCGTCCCGGTCGTCTCCGTCGCGCCCGTCGACCTCGACGCCCCCGACCGTCCGCTCCCCCTGCAGGTGCGTGTCTCCGCCCCGGTGACGGGCTCCGACCTGCCCGTCCTGCTCTTCTCGCACGGCAACGGCCAGCACCTCGACGCGTACGCCCCGCTCGTGTCGTCCTGGGCGTCGTACGGCTTCGTCGTCGTCCAGCCGACGCACCTGGACTCCCGCCGGAACGGCTTCGGCTTCGACCACCCCGTCTTCCCGTCGATCTGGCGGGAGCGGACCACCGACCTCGTCCGCGTGCTCGACCAGCTCGAAACCGTCGAGGCGGCGCTGCCCGGGCTCGCCGGCCGCGTCGACCACACGCGCGTCGCCGCGGTCGGGCACTCGTGGGGAGCGCAGTCCGTCCAGGCGCTCCTCGGCGCGCGTGTCCTCGACGACCAGGGCCGCCCGGGCGAGGACCGCCGGGACACGCGGGTCACCGCCGGTGTCCTCCTCGCCGCCACCGGGGTGGCCGGGGACGAGCTCGTGCCGTTCGCCGCGGAGAACTTCCCCTTCATGCGCCCGTCGTTCGCCGAACTGACGACCCGCACCCTGGTCGTCGCGGGCGACCGGGACCAGTCGGCGATGTCGACCCGCGGGCCGGACTGGTTCACCGACGCCTTCACGTCGAGCCCGGGCGCGACGGACCTGCTCACCCTGCACGGCGGTGAGCACGGCCTCGGCGGCATCTCCGGCTACGAGGCCGCCGAGACCACGGACGAGGACCCGGCACGCGTCGCGCTCGTGCAGCGCCTGACGACCGCGTACCTGCGCTCCGCGCTCGACCCGGAGGACGACGCGTGGGAGCGGGCACGGGCCTCCCTGCCGACGACGCCGGACGCCCCGGCGTCCGTCACCGGTCGCTGAGCACGCCCGGACCGGGCGGTGGACGCCGGCGCAGACGAGGCGGGGAAGCCGGTGTGCCCGCGGGCACACCGGCCTCAGCCGCGCCGGAGGCCGAGCGCGGCGACGACCTCGGCCGTCTCGTCCGCCGGCGACCGGTCCGCGGTCACCGTCACGTGGGCCTCGTCCGACTGCGGCGGTTCGAGCGTCGCGAGCTGCGAGTCGAGCAGGGACGTCGGCATGAAGTGGCCCGAGCGGGCGGACATCCGGTGCTCGAGCAGGGCCCGGTCCCCCGCGACGTGCACGAAGACGACCCCGGCGGCGCGGAGCACGTCCCGGTAGGAGCGCTTCAGGGCCGAGCAGGTCACGACGCCGTTCGTCCCGGCGTCGAGGTGCCCGCGGATCCAGGCGGCCACGACGTCGAGCCACGGCCAGCGGTCCTCGTCCGTCAGGGGCGTGCCCGCCTCCATCTTCGCGACGTTCGCCGCGGGGTGCATGTCGTCCCCCTCGGCGAAGGCCCAGTCGAGCTCGTCGGCGATCATGGCCGCGACGGTGGACTTGCCCGACCCGCTGACACCCATCACGACGAGCACGCGGGCGTCGAGCGGCTGCACGCCCGTCGTCGTGTCGACCACTCCCGCGCTCATCCGACGAAGATCCCGGCGACGAGGACGCCGGCCAGGCCGACGAGGGAGATGAGGCACTCGAGCACCGACCACGTCTTGAAGGTCTGCCCGACCGTGGTGTTCAGGTACCCCTTGACCAGCCAGAACCCGGCGTCGTTGACGTGCGACAGGAAGACCGACCCGGCGCCGATGGCGAGCACGAGCAGGGACGTCTCCGGCGAGGACAGGTCCTGCGCGATGGGGGCCATGATGCCCGCGGCCGTGACCGTCGCGACCGTGGCCGACCCGGTGGCGACGCGGACGAGTGCCGAGACCACCCAGGCGACGAGGAGCACGGAGATGCCCGAGTCCTTGACGGCGTCGGCGATCACCCCGCCGATCCCGGTGTCGATGAGCACCTGCTTGAACCCACCACCGGCACCGACGATGAGGAGCACGCCGGCGATCGGCGGCAGCGCGCTCTCGAGCGACTTCGCGACCGCGGACCGGTCCATGCCGCCGCCGATCGCGAAGAAGACCATCGCGAACACGGCCGCGATGCCGATGGCGATCATCGGCGTCCCGAGGAAGTCGAGCAGCCCGACGAGCGCACCCGATGCGTCGGGCGCGGTCGCCTCGCGGATCGCCTTCGCGAGCATGAGGACGACGGGCAGCAGGATGCCGACCAGCGCGGTGGCGAACGATGGGCTGCGCGGTTCGCTGATGACGCGGGTGAAGTCGCTCTTGCCGTTCGGCAGGGACGCGGTGTCCTGCGTGGCGGGGCCGCGCCGCGCCTCCCGTGCGGAGTGGGCGGGGTCCTCACCGCGTGCGCCGAAGATGTCGGGCACCGGCACGTCGACCCAGCGCGCCGCGAAGCGGGCGAAGACCGGTCCGGCCAGGACGATGACGGGGATCGCGAGCACGATGCCGAAGGCCAGCGTGGTGCCGAGGTCGGCACCGACCGTCGACACGGCGACGAGCGGCCCGGGGTGCGGCGGGACGAACGCGTGCATCGTGGAGAGGCCGGCGAGGGCGGGGATCGCGATCTTCATGATCGGCACGTCGCTGCGCTTGGCGACGAGCACGATGATCGGGATGAGGAGCACCAGGCCCACCTCGAAGAACATCGGCAGACCGATGAGCGCGCCGATGAGGGCCATCGTCCAGGGCAGGGCTGCGGCCGAGGACCGGCGGACGAGGGTGTCCACGACACGGTCGGCGGCCCCGGAGTCGACGAGGAGCTTGCCGAACATCGCGCCGAGCCCGACGAGGATGCCGACGCTGG
The DNA here is from genome assembly GCF_018885305.1 of Curtobacterium sp. L6-1. Classification (NCBI taxonomy): domain Bacteria; kingdom Bacillati; phylum Actinomycetota; class Actinomycetes; order Micrococcales; family Microbacteriaceae; genus Curtobacterium; species Curtobacterium aetherium. Next base: position 873,363 of record NZ_CP076544.1, on the reverse strand, counting down.
TCATGGTCGCGCCGAAGCCGTTGCCGAAGCTCGTGATCGCCTGCTCGGGTGCGAGCCCCGCGCCGATGCCGACCCCGAGCGCACCGATCGTCAGCGCGACGAACGGGTGCACCTTGAGCCAGGTGATGAGCACGATGATGACGACGATGCCGACGAGTGCGGCGATCACGAGTTGCGGGATGGTCCCCGACGGGTCGACCGTCTCGGTGCCCGCGGCGAGCACACTGCCCGCGGCCGTGGTCTGGAGGTGAGGCATCTGCGCCCCTTCCTGGCACAGCTCCTGCGCTGCGCCGTCCTGCTGCTGGTGCCGGACCGTTGGGGTGCTGATCACACCCGAGGTCGACCGAATAATCTGATTAATCAGACTACATCGTCGTCGTCCGCGCGCCACCCCGTCTGCTGCGCAGTCTGCCGCTGCAATGGGGAGCACGTCACACATCCGCGTGCGACGAGCCGACCAGGAGGAACGATGCCGACACCCCGCGGCCTGCACGCCCACGTGCTCGACACGCTCGGGCAGCGCATCGTCGACGGCACCGTGGCGCCCGGCACCGTCCTGCGCCCCGAGGACGTCGCCGCGGAGTTCGGCGTCTCCCGCTCCGTCGTCCGCGAGGCCCTGCGCGTCCTGCAGTCCCTGAGCATGGTCGAGCCGCGGCAACGGGTCGGCACGCAGGTGCTGCCGTCGACCGCGTGGGAGCTGCTCGCGCCGTCCGTCATCCGATGGCGCGGGGCGTCGTCGGCCTACTTCACCCAGCAGCGTGAACTCCTCGAGCTCCGACTCGGCATCGAGCCCGTCGCCGCCGCGCTCACCGCCGACCGGGGCGGGGACGACGCCCGGGCCGTGCTCGCCGCCGCGCTCGAGATGGTCGCCGCCGCCGATCGCGGTGACGGGCGCGTTTACCTGGAGGCCGACGTCCGCTTCCACCGCGCCCTGCTCACCGGCTCGGGCAACACCGTCTTCGCGCACTTCGCCGGGACGGTCGAGGCGCTGTTGCGGACCAGGACGAGCGAGTCGCGGGACACCATCACGGGGTGGACCGCCGAGGCCGCCGCCCGCCACGAGGCCGTCGGTCGGGCGGTGGTCGGACGGGAGGCCCGGGTCGCTTCCGACACGACGGCCGACCTGGTGCGCGTGACCCGCGACGAGTTCATCGCCGAGGCCCGCTGACCACATCGGGCTCGGGCTCTCACGTCACGGCGCCGTGGGCGACCCTGCACACGTTCACCATCCGCAACCAGACCGTCAGCTCCATCAACGCGGTGAACGGGTCGGAATCGGACAACAACGGCAACGTGCGCTCCGGCCCGTACGTCACCGTGCAGGACCAGGACGGCGTCTCGTCGACCATCAGCCTGAACCTGCAGTACAGCATCGACGCGAAGGCCGTCACCGACATCTACCGGTCCTACAAGACCGAGGAGAACTTCAAGACGCACTCCATCGGCAACTCGGTGGCCGCAGGGGTCCGACAACATCCTCAGCCTGTCGGGGACCGGGGCGAAGTCGAAGTGACGACCGGACGCTCCGGGCGCCCCTGTCGCTCCGGGCGTCGCTCAGCGCAGGAACGGCCGGCGGCGGATGCCCTTCAGCCGGAGCCGCATCGTGACCGTGCCGAGCCACCGGTCGTACTTGTAGCCCACTCGGCCCATCCGACCGACCTCCTCGAAGCCGAGCCGCTCGTGCAGCCGGATCGACGCGTCGGCGGACCGGTCGGCGATGACCGCGATCACCTCGCGCACGCCGGCGACCCGACAGGCCTCGAGGAGCGCCTCCATGAGCGCCCGTCCGAGACCCTTCCCGCCCGAGGCGGCACCGAGGTAGATCGAGTCCTCGACGACGTGGTTCGAGCGGTCGCGGATGTTCCACGGCTCGACGAGCGCGTAGCCGAGCACCTGGCCGGAGGGGTTCTCGGCGACCAGGAACGGCAGTTTCCGCCGCTGCACCTCGTCGAACCGACGCTTCCACGCGGCGAAGGTGAACGCGGCGGCGTCGAACGTGACCGACGAGTTCCGCACGTAGTGCGTGTGGATCTCGCGGACCTCGGGCAGGTCCGCGGCCGTGGCGGCGCGGATCGCGTAGGTGAAGGGCGACTCCGACGGCGCGGGCGTCCGCAGGTGCCGCGGCAGGACCCGCCGCTGCTGGTATTCCTCCTCGAGCACGGCACGAGCCTACGGGAGGCGCGTCACACCTGGGCGGGCAGCGTCCAGTCCACGGGGTCGGCACCCTGGGCGACGAGCAACTCGTTCACCGCGGAGAACGGCCGGCTGCCGAAGAAGCCGCGCGAGGCGCTCAGCGGACTCGGGTGCGCCGACGCCACGACCGGCGTCTCCCCGAGGAGCGGCCGGACCGATGCGGCCTGGGCACCCCAGAGCACGGCGACGAGGGGGCGGTCCCGCGCGACGAGGGCGCGGACGGCCTGCTCGGTGACGCCCTCCCACCCCTTGCCGCGGTGGCTCGCGGGCTCGCCGACGCCGACGGTCAGCACCCGGTTGAGCAGCAGGACGCCCTGCGCCGACCACGCGCGGAGGTCGCCGTGCTGCGGGGGCGTCACCCCGAGGTCGTCGGCGAGCTCGCGGTACACGTTCTGCAGGCTGCGCGGGACCGGGCGGACGTGCGGGTCGACGGCGAAGGACAGGCCGATCGGGTGTCCGGGCGTCGGGTAGGGGTCCTGCCCGACGACGAGCACCTTCACGCGGTCGAAGGGGTCCTCGAAGGCACGGAGCACGGCCGGCCCGGCGGGCAGGTACGGGCGTCCGGCCTCGGTCTCGGCGCGGAGCCAGTCCCCGAGCCGGTGCACCTCGTCCTCGACCGGGGCGAGCGCCGTGGCCCAACCGGGATCGACGAGGTCTGCCAGCGGCCTCGGCTGCACGTCAGGCGCCCATGGTGGCGACCGAGACGGACTCCTCGCCCGCCATCACCCGCCAGACGCTCCCGGTCCCCCGGACCTCGAGCGCACCCTCGCCGACGACGAGCGCGGTGTCCTCGTCGATGGCCAGGCCCGCGGTGACGAACTCGGCCTCGGCGCTGGCGATGAGCCGGGCGAGCGTGCCGGCCTGCACCGCGTGCACGTCGATCGTCAGGTCGACCAGGCCGAGTCCTTCGCGGAGCTCGACCTCGTCGAGGCCCTCGGAGGCGTCCTCGGGGCAGATCTCGACGCCGCCGATGCGGAAGCCGCCGACCAGGGCGCGGTCCGCGGCGATCATCGCGCCCGCGGAGTAGCCGAGGTACGGCAGGCCGTCGGCGACGAGCAGGCGGACCTGGTCGACGAGCGGGGCCACGGCGGACAGGTAGTCGGGCGTGCGACCGCCGCTGACGACGAGGGCGTCGACGTCGCTGAGGACCGTCGTGTCGAAGGTCCCGCCGGCGGGTACCTCGGTGACCAGGACCTCGGCGGCACGGGCTCCGCCGAGCACCTCGGCGATGTCCGCGGTCGAGCCGGGCGACGAACCGTCGGCACCGGCGACGGAGAGCAGCGCGATGCGCGGGACGGTGCGACCGACCGCGGCGGAGCGGGCGGTCGCCTCGGCGGTGAAGGCGGCGGCGACGTCCGCGGCGACGAAGGGTCCGCCGCCGACCAGGTGGATGCTCACGACTCGGCCGTCACCGGGGCGAGGGCGCTCCACGGGAAGGTGATCCACCCGTCGACGCGACGCCACACGTGGTCGGGCTCGAGGACCGTGCCGGGCTTCGAGTACAAGCAGGCGCTGCGGACGTCGGCCCCGGCGCTGCGGATGATGTCGACCACGAGCGCGAGCGTGCGGCCGGAGTCGGAGACGTCGTCGGCCACCAGGACGCGCTTGCCGGCGAGGCTCGGTGCGTCGAGGGCCGGTGCGAGCACGACGGGCTCCTCGAGCCGCTGCTCGACGTCGGTGTAGAACTCCACGTTGATCGAGCCGCACTCCTTGGTGCCGAGCGCGTAGGCCACGGCGCCCGCGATGATGAGGCCGCCACGGGCCACGGCGACGACCACCTCGGGCTCGAACCCGGCGGACAGGACGTCCTTGGCGAGCAGGCGTGCGGCGTCGCCGAACTCGAGCCAGCCGAGCACCTCCGGTCCGCTCGTCACGGTCACCACGGTCGACGACGCGGCAGGCTCCGCGGGTTCGCTGCTGATCGGCATCCGCCCACGGTACCGGCAGGGACGCGCCCGCCGCGACCCGCGGGCACGACCCGGGCGCTGCGGGGTGTCCGGGTCGGTCGGGCCGTCGCTACAGCTTCGGGGTGAGCGGCCCGCGGGCGGTCTTGTGCTGCGCCGACTGGGCCACCGGCCGGACGGTGACGAGGTCGAGGTTGACGTGGGCGGGCAGCTCGACGGCGTGCACGATCGCCTCGGCCACGTCGTCGGCGACGAGCGGCGCCTCCACCCCGTCGTAGACCGCGGCCGCCTTGTCGGCGTCGCCGCCGAAGCGCACGAGGGAGAACTCGTCGGTCTTCACCATGCCGGGCGCGATCTCGACGACGCGGATCGGTTCGCCGTTCAGTTCGAGCCGCAGGACGCCGACCAGGGCGTGCTCGGCGTGCTTCGCGGCGACGTAGCCCCCGCCGTTCTCGTAGGTGACGAAGCCCGCGGTGCTCGTCACGGTGACGACGTCCGCACCGCCGGTCTCCGCCGCCCGCCGACGCAGCGCGGGCAGGAGTGCCGCCGTGACGCGCTTCGTGCCGAGGACGTTCACCTCGAACATCGCCCGCCAGTCGTCGGTGCTCGATTCCTCGATCGAGGCCGAGCCGAACGCTCCCCCGGCGTTGTTGACGAGCACGTCCGCGCCCCCGAGTGCGTCGACCCGTGCGGCGAGCGCCGACACGTCCGCGTCCGATGTGACGTCGACGACCAGGGTGTCCGCCCCGGTCTCCGCGGCGAGCGCCTCGAGTCGGTCGGCACGGCGGGCGACGGCGAGGACGTCCCACCCGTGCTGGCGGAAGAGGCGGACGGTGGCGGCCCCGATGCCCGAGCTGGCTCCGGTGACGACGGCGCGACGTGTGGTCATGATGCTCCTCGATGGTCCGTGTGCACGGGTGTCCGTGCGGACGGCCGGTGGGGACGGGCGTCCGGTCGCCAACGCTACCGACACCGGCGGCCCGCGCGGACGGTAACGTGCGGAGGATGACGACGGACGCCGCGCCTCCCGCGCCCACGGCACCGGCCGAGCCGCTCGAGGCGGGCCGGGCGAAGCGCCGGATCCCGATGTGGGACACGTCGCGGTTCATCGCGGTGACCCTGGTGGTGGTGGGTCACGCGATCCAGCGGCAGACGGCGGGCAGCGAGCACGCCCTGGCGCTGTACACGTTCATCTACGCGTTCCACATGCCGGCGTTCGGGGTGATCAGCGGCTACTTCTCGTCGGCGGACACCCCGACGGCGAAGCGGATGCGGCGGACGTTCACGGACATCGTGGTGCCGTACATCGTCATGCAGACGATCTGGACCGTGGTGCAGGCGATCGTCGAGGGCGGCAAGGAGTTCAACCCGACGAAGCCGACGTGGACCCTGTGGTTCCTGCTCGCGCTGGGGATCTTCCGGTTGATCCTGCCGTACCTGGCGCAGCTGCGGTGGCCGCTGGCGTGGGCGGTCGTGCTGAGCATCGGTGTGGGGTACTTCGACAACGTCGACTCGACGCTGTCCCTGTCGCGGGCGATCAGCCTGCTGCCGTTCTTCCTGCTCGGGTGGCAGGTGAAGCAGTGGGGCGTGTTCGACCGGTGGTACGAGGCGCCGCGTCGCGTGGTGGTCCGGGTGCGAGTGGCCGCGGCGGTGGTGTTCGCGCTGTGGGCGGCGGCGTGCGTGCTGTTCACCCCGCAGTTCGAGGAGTTCGACCTGCACCACTGGTTCTTCTACGACGACTCGTACTCCGGGCTCGGCGAGGACACGTGGTGGGCCGGTGGGGTCCGCTTCGGGCTGATGGTGTTCGCGGCGGCGCTCACCGCGGCGTTCCTGCTCCTGGTGCCCCGGCGGACCGTGTGGCTGACGAAGTTCGGTGCCGCGACGATGTACGTGTACCTGCTGCACACGTTCGTGCTCTACCCGATCCGCGAGTCGGGCGTGCTGGCGGGTGAGCACTCTGCGTGGCCGTACGTGCTCGTCATGGTGCTGCTGGCGTGCGGGGTGAGCCTGTTCCTGGCGCAGCCCTTCGTGCGGCGTGGGATGCGGTGGCTCCTGGAGCCCGACGTGTCGTGGTTGTTCCGTCGGGACCCGGCCGAGCAGGCGCCCCGCCGGTAGTCGGCTCGGGCGTCAGGAGCGGAGCGTGTCGCTCGGGAGCTCCCCGAACCGCTCGGCGTAGTAGCCGGCGAACCGTCCGAGGTGCGAGAAGCCGCAGGCCCGGGCGATCGCGGCGATGCTGACCTCGCCGGGTCGCGCGTCGGCGAGCGCGGCGCGGGCCCGGCGGAGTCGGGCTTCGCGGAGTGCCTCGAGCGGAGTCGGCAGGTCGTTGCGACTGAAGGCCTGCTGGAGTCCGCGTTGGCTGAGCCCGGCGGCCTGCGCGAGGTCGGCGGCGGTGAGGGGTTCGGCGAGGTGCGCGTCGATGTGGTCGAGTGCCCGGGCCACGTTCGTCGGGTGGCCCGCGTGCCGCGGTGCGCCGGGTGTCGGCACGAAGGCGTCGAGGAGGCGTCGGCTGACGGCGTCGACGAGTCGGGTGCGTTCGAGGCGGTCGGTCTCGGTGTCGAGCAGGAGGGGGGCTGCGGTGGCCAGGATCGCCCGCAGTGCCCGGAGCCCGTCGGGGTCGGCGTGCCGGCCGAAGACCAGCGGATGGACGCCGTCGCCGGTGCGGGCGGCGTGGAGTTCCTCGAGCGGTCGTGCGGCCAGGTCGATCGTGTGCAGCGTCACGCCGGCCGGGGTGGCGAAGGTGAACGGGCGGCCGGTCGGGTAGACAGCGGGCAGGCCGGCCGCCACGACGAGTTCGTCGTCGGTGTCGGCGTCGAAGACCACCTGCCCGTCGTGGGCCCAGGTGACGAGGTACCGGCCCACCGGTTCGATGCGTCCCCACCGGTCGGCGGCCAGGGCGGAGCTGCGCAGGCGGAGCCGGTCGTCGCCGACGGCGCGGAACCGGAAGCCGAACGGCCGGTCGGGGTCCGCGGTGAGGCGGATGCGGTGGGCTTCGTGCACCCGTTCGTAGAACCCGACGGCCTCGTCGAGGTCGCGGCCGGCGACGTCGTCGCGGCGCACCGCGGGCGGTTCCGCGGCCGGACCGTGGTCCGGGGTCCTGGGTGGGCGAGCGTGCATGACGCCACGACTGTAGGTCATCCGGCGGCGCGGTGCACCGGCGTGCGTGCTGCGGACCGGTACAGGACCGCGGACCGGCACGCGACCGAGGCGGCGGACCAGGACCCGGTGCGGCGGACCAGCACGGGACGCGGGCGGGGCGTGGCCGCGCGACGGTGCCGCGTTACGTCCGGGGTCGGTCGCGCTGGTGCCGGCCCGGCCACCTGCGTAGCGTGACGGGCGACGGACAGACGCGGCGGTTCTCCCGGCCCCCGCGTTCGTGTCGACCCGACGAGCACGGCGACGGACAGGAGCTCCAGATGACCACGAACGACGCAGCCGCCTGGCGGTTCGAGACGACCCAGGTGCACGCCGGCGCCGCTCCGGACCCGACGACCGGTGCCCGGGCGACGCCGATCTACAAGACGACGTCGTACGTGTTCGAGAACTCGGACCACGCGCGGGACCTGTTCGCGCTCGCGCAGCCGGGCAACATCTACTCGCGCATCATGAACCCGACGAACGACGTGGTCGAGCAGCGCATCGCGGCGCTCGAGGGCGGCACGGGCGCGCTGCTCGTGTCGAGCGGCCAGGCGGCGGAGACCTACGCGGTGCTCAACATCGCGGGTGCCGGCGACCACATCGTGTCGTCGTCGTCGATCTACGGCGGCACCTACAACCTGTTCAAGTACACGCTCGCCAAGCTCGGGATCGAGACGACGTTCGTCGAGGACCAGGACGACCCCGAAGAGTGGCGCCGCGCGGTCCGGCCGAACACGAAGCTGTTCTTCGCCGAGACGATCGGCAACCCGCGCATCAACGTCCTCGACATCGAGACGGTCGCGGGCGTCGCCCACGAGTCGGGTGTGCCGCTCATCGTCGACAACACCATCGCGACGCCGTACCTCATCCGCCCGTTCGAGCACGGTGCCGACATCGTCGTGCACTCGGCGACGAAGTTCCTCGGCGGCCACGGCACCGTCATCGGCGGGGTCGTCGTCGACGGCGGCTCGTTCGCCTGGTCCGACCACGCCGAACGGTTCCCGGAGTTCAGCACCCCGGACCCCTCGTACCACGGGGCGGTGTTCTCGCAGGCGGTCGGCGACGCCCTGGCGTACGTCGTGAAGGCCCGCGTGCAGCTCCTCCGCGACCTCGGCGCCTCGAACTCCCCGGACACCGCGTTCGCGCTCCTGCAGGGCATCGAGACCCTGAGCCTGCGCATCGAACGGCACGTGTCGAACGCGCAGGAGATCGCGGAGTGGCTCGACCGTCACCCCGACGTCGCCACGGTCGCCTACGCGGGCCTGCCGACGAGCCCGTGGTACCCGGCGGCGACGAAGTACGCGCCCCGCGGGGTCGGGGCCGTGCTGTCCTTCGAGCTCAAGGGCGGTGTGGACGCGGGTCGCGCACTCGTGGACAACCTGCAGCTGTTCTCGCACCTGGCGAACATCGGCGACGTTCGTTCGCTCGTCATCCACCCGGCGTCGACCACGCACTCGCAGCTCACGCCCGAGCAGCAGCTCACCACCGGCGTCACCCCGGGCCTGGTGCGCCTGTCGGTGGGGATCGAGAACGTCGAGGACCTCAAGGCCGACCTGGAGGCGGGGCTCGCCGCCGCGCGCGCGGTCGCGCAGGCGGGTCTCCGCGCCTGATCCACCCGGCCGAGGCGACGTAACACGGCGGCGACGAGCCGCGCCTCCAGGGAGGATGGACGCACCATGGACTGGCAGACGACCCCCGAGGACTCCGTGCCGTCCACCCTGGTGCCCGGCGCCGAACTCGGCACCATCGGCAAGCCGCCCGTCACCGGCGCCTGGCGTCCCGGCGACCCGGTCGGCGCACGTCGGTTCGAGGACCTCGGCGAGCAGTTCGTCCGCGGCGGCCGGATCCCCGCCGTCCGGGTCGCCTACGAGACCTGGGGCACCCTGTCGCCCGACCGTGACAACGCGGTCCTCGTGTTCCACGCCCTCACCGGCGACTCCCACGTGGCGGGGCCGCCGGGGCCGGGGCACCGCACCGCCGGGTGGTGGGGCGACGTCGTCGGGCCCGGTCTCGCGATCGACACCGACCGGTTCTTCGTCATCGCGCCGAACGTGCTCGGCGGCTGCCAGGGCACGACCGGCCCGTCGTCGGTGGCGCCGGACGGGGTCGAGTGGGGCTCGCGGTTCCCGTTCGTCACGGTCCGCGACCAGGTGGCGACGCAGGGACGCCTGGCGGACCGGCTCGGGATCGACCGGTTCGCGGCCGTCGTCGGCGGGTCGATGGGCGGCATGCACGCGCTGGAGCTCGCGGTGACCCAGCCCGAGCGCGTCGCACGCCTGGCGGTCCTCGCGACCACGGCGCAGACCACCGCCGACCAGATCGCCGCGAATTCGCTGCAGCGTGCCGCGATCCAGATGGACCCGGGCTTCGCCGGCGGCGACCACCACGACGCCGAGCCCGGCGAGGGCCCGCACCGTGGGCTGGCGCTCGCACGGCGGATGGCCCTGATGACCTACCGCGCGCCCGACGAGCTGAACGGTCGCTTCGCCCGGTCGTGGCAGAGCGACGTCTCCCCCCTCGGCGACGACGGCCGGTTCTCCGTCGAGAGTTACCTGGACTTCCACGGCAACAAGTTCACCCGCCGGTTCGACGCCGCCTCGTACGTGGCGCTCACGCACGCGATGGACTCCCACGACGTCGGTGCCGGCCGCGGCGGGGTGGACGCAGCACTGGCCCGCGTGACCGCCCGGACTCTCGTCGTCGGGGTGTCGAGCGACCGCCTGTTCCCGGTCGAGGACCAGCACCGCATCGCCTCCGGGGTGCGCGACACGCTGGACGGCGACCGGTCCGCCGTGATCACGAGCGAGTTCGGTCACGACGGCTTCCTCATCGAACACGAGGCCGTCGGCGCGCACCTGCGGCGCCTCCTCGACTGAACGGGGTGCGCGCGTGTCCCCGGAACGTGGGACACGGGCAGACCGATCCGTCGGCCCCCGCGCGCCGAAGGCCCCACAACGGGTGTCGCCCGTGGAATGATGCAGGAGACGCGGTGTCGAACCGTGCTCGGTTTCCCCCAGAACACTGCTCTCCCGAACCAGGAACAGCCAGGACCAACGATGGAACTCCTCGCGCAGGAACGCGACCGCCTCCTCCGGTCGACGACCCGTGTCGTGGGTGTCGTCTGCGCGCTCGTGAGCGTCGTCGGCGTCGCCTCGTCCCTCGCCGTCCCCGCGCTCCCCCTGGTCGCCGGGTTCGCCTGCATCGCCGTCATGGTCGGATCGCTCATCGCCTTCGGCTGGAACGGCTCGACGTGGTGGACGGCCGCCACGATCCTGAGCGGCCTCGGCGCCGTCGCGCTGCTGACCACCGCCGTCGCCGCCGACGACCGCGCCGTCATCGCGAGCGCCCTCGTGCCACTCGCCGGTGGCGGCCTCGCCTCGCTGCTCATGGCCCAGCGCGGACACCCGGTCGGCCTCGGGCTGACCGTCGCCGCCGGCGTGGTCTCCGCAGCCCTGGTGAGCTGGGCGAGCGGCACCGTCCTCGCCGCCCCGGTCAGCGGTGTCCTGCTCGGATGGGTGCTCATCGCGGTCATCGCGGTGTGGATCAGCCGGAGCATCCCCCGCGTCGCCCGCCGCATCTACAGCATCGGCACCGCCCACCGTGCCGAACGCCAGGCGAGCGAGACCGAGGCGCAGCGTCGCCAGGGTGCACGCCTCCTGCACGACACGGTGCTCGCGACCCTGACCCTGCTCGCCCACTCCGGTGTCGGCGTGTCCGAGCACGCGATGCGCGAGCAGGCCGCCGAGGACGCCCGCCTCCTGCGCCACCTGCGGCTCGGTGCCACCCCGCAGCCACAGCAGTCCGGCGACTACTCGCTCACCCGCACCGAGGAGTCGCCCCTCGGGCAGACGCTCGAGTCCGTCAAGCAGCGCTTCGGTCGGATGGGGCTCGAGGTCGCCTGGCACGGCACCGGACAGGTCCTCCTGCCCAAGCACGTCCTCGACGCGTTCCTCCTGGCGCTCGGCGAGTGCCTCGAGAACGTCCGCCGCCACGCCGGGGTGCCCGAGGCGCACGTCACGATCGTGCACGACGAGGCGATGGTCCGCGCGATGGTCACCGACTCCGGCGTCGGCTTCGAGCTCGACGCCGTCGGCTCCGAACGACTCGGCTTCAAGGAGAGCGTCGTCAACCGTCTCCGCGAGGTCGGCGGCGACGCCCGCCTGTTCTCCGCCCCCGGTTCCGGCACCACCGTCGTCCTCGAGGCACCGCGGTGAGCGGCGTCCCGGAGGACACCATCAGCCGAGGCCTCCCCGGCGAACAGAGCGCACCCCGCACCCGCCGGGAGGCCCGTGAGCGCTACCGGGGCACCGACCGTCGGCAGGCGCGCGGCCTCCCCTCCACCTCCACCGGGGCGCGCTCGCTCCGGCAGGCTGCCCAGCCCGGCGCCTCGCTCGGCGCCGGTCACCTCGGGCTCGGGGCCGCGGTGCTCACCGGCCTCGAGGCGCTCGGCGGCATCGTCTTCTTCCTCGTGCACTGGGACGACTACGCGAACCCGTGGCCGACCGCGGCAGCATGGGCGCTCTTCGTCGTCGCGGCCAGCGCCGTGCTCGCCACCGTCCTCACGTACGGCGAGCGGCTGACCGGGCTGGCCTTCGGACTCATCTGCGTCGTGCTCGCCTGCATCGTCACGCTCGACTTCATCGGGATCTGGCCCCAGCACGACGTCGGGCACACCGCGACGGCGTCGATGGCGGCCGGCTTCGCGCTGCTGCCCATCACGACGCTCCGACCCGCGCGCGAGGTGATCGTCGCGATCGTCACCCTCGGCCTGGCGTTCGTCGTCTACGCCGTCGTCTCGACCCCGCTCACCCCGGCGACGCTGCCCGGCATCGTCACGACCGTCGCGGTCACCATCGTCCCGCCGTCGATCGCCCTGTTCGTCGTCCACCGCTTCCGGCAGCTCGTGCAGCGGGAACTCGACCGCGTGCTCGTGCAGAGCAACGTCGGCGCCCCGCAGTTCGCGGTCGGCATGCTCGCATCGGACGAGCTCGCCCGGCTCGACCTGGCCGCCGAGAAGCTCCTCGACGCCGTCGCGAACGGCTCGGACCCGTTGCCGTTGTCCGACGCGTCGTCCTCGGTCGCGGCGTCGCTCGCCACCGAACTCCGCCTGCACCTCATCGAGGGCCGACGCGAGACGTGGCTGTACCACGCGATCACCGAGTCCGACCACCTGGGCCGCTCCGTCGCCGTCGCCGACCCGAGCGCCCTCGCCGGCCACCTCACGCCCGCCCAGCGCGACGGTCTGCTCCAGGCGCTCTGGCAGATGGTCGGCGACGGACGCAGTCAGCAGCCGGGCGTCCCCGTCGTGTCCGTCACGCTCGGCCCGGTCGGCACCGACGGACACCCGGTCAGCGACGACACCATGGACGTGCCCGTCGTCATCGAGTCGCGCGGGGTCCCCCGCCGGCGCCTCGGTCCGGCCGCCTGGACCGCACTGCAGCGCATCGGTCCGTACACCGACACCGTCCGCGACGGCGTGCTCCACGTCACCGCGCACTGCGTCGTGAACCGGCACCCGCAGATGTGACGCACCACGCGCCTCCCGGCCCCGGCGACCTGCCGCAACCGGACAACCTGGCCAGCCTCCCCGAACCGGGCCGCCGATCCTCCTAGGATCAGCAGGCCCCGGACGGACACCACGAGAAAGGACGCCGAGCATGGCGACTCCAGCGGAACCGATCAGACTCGCACTCGTCGACGACCACCGGATGCTCCTCAGCGCCCTGACCGAGTGGATCCGCAACGCGGCGGACGACATCCAGATGGTCACCGCGGTCACCACCTGGCCGGAGCTGCTCACCAGCCCGGGCTTCCCGGTCGACGTCGTGCTGCTCGACCTCGACCTGAAGGACTCCATCCCGGTGTCCCTGAAGATCTCGACGCTGAAGACGGCCGGCGTGAAGACCGTCGTGATGAGCACCTACTCGGAGCCGAACGTGGTCCGCGAGGCCCTCGGCGCCGGTGCCCTCGGCTACCTCGTCAAGAGCGAGGACGCGGCGATGATCGTCGAGGCCATCCGCTCCGCCCAGCGCGGCGAGCAGTACGTCTCCGCCGAGCTCGACCTGGCGATCAACTCCGGCGACGTCGGCGGCGTCCCGAAGCTCAGCGCGCAGGAGCGCCGCGTCATGGCGCTGTACGGCGGCGGGGAGCCGGTGAAGAGCGTGGCGTACCAGCTCGGCATCTCCGAGGAGACCGCGAAGAGCTACCTCAAGCGCATCCGCGAGAAGTACCGCGTCGCCGGCTTCGACGTCGGCACGAAGGTCGCCCTGCGGAAGCGGGCGATCACCGACGGCATCATCGTCCAGGACGGCAGCCCGCACGGGTTGTAGGGGGTCTGCGGCAGCGGGGCGGCGGCGTTCAGTCGCCCGGCCGCCCGGCCGCCCGCGCGAGGTCGCACGACACGCCGCTCAGGTCCGTCCTGGGCGGCGTGTTCTGCGACCTGGCCGTCCGGCCGGCGGCACGTCGTGCGACCTCGGGCAGGAGCCGTACGGTCGACGCCGGGCATCGGGCTGGTCAGCCGACGGGTAGCCGCCGGTGCACCGAAGTCGCGGAAGAGGCCGCGCCGGTCCCTTCCGAGCGGCAGTCTCCGCGACCTCGGCGGAGCGCCGACAGCCGGTCGTGCGACCGGGGGGGGCCTGGGGCCTGGGAGCCGCCGTCCACCGCCCGCCGACCGGGAGGCGCGAGACTGCGTCCGCACGCCGCCGGGCCGACCGCGAGCCACCGGTACGCCGAGGTCGCGCAAACGGTCGCCCGGATCTCGTCTCGCCGGCAGGCTCCGTGACCTCGGCCGGACAGCGATGGCAGGTCATGCGACCTCGGTCGCGGCACAGGCCGCCGGAGTCCCTTCCGCGCGGCGGTTTCCGCGACCTCCGCGAGGCGCCGACGGCGGGTCCTACGGCTGGGCCGCGACACCGACAGCGCGTCATGCGACCTCGGGCCCCGCAGGTCGGCTCCGACCACCGGCCGGGAGGCGCGGGGCCGCCCCGCCAGGTGGGCTCCGATCACCGGCCGGAAGGCGCGGGGCCGCCCCGTCAGGTCGGCTCCGACCACCGGCCGGGAGGCGCGGGGCCGCCCCGTCAGGTCGGCGTCAGTGCGACGAGACGGGTTCGCGGATCGGGCCGGTGCTCGCCCCCGCGGTCCGGACCGCCGCTGCGCGTCGGTTCGCCCGGCTCTCGACGGCGTAGCTGATCACGGCGACGACGACACCGAGCAGCGCGAGCCCGATGCCGAGCCAGCCCGGCGCGAGGAACCCGAAGCCAGCCGCGATGACCGCACCACCGAGGGCCGCTCCCAAGGAGTTGCCGAGGTTGAACGCGGAGTGGTTGAGGGCCGCGGCGATCGTGCGGGCGTCGCCGGCGACGTCCATCAGGCGTGACTGCACTGCGGGCGGGATCGCCGACGAGGTGGCACCGAGCAGGAACGCGCCCACGAAGAGCCCGACGACCCACTGCGCGGTCAGGACGGTGATCAGCAAGGCCCCGACCAGGGCGAACAGGCCGACGAAGATCGTGGCCTTGACGCTGTGGTCGGCCAGGAAGCCACCGAGCAGCCCACCGACGACCATGCCGAGCCCGACGACGACGAGCACCAGTGGCACGGCGGACTCCGACAGCCCGGTGACGTTCTGCACGAGCGGCGAGATGTACGAGTAGACGGCGAAGAACCCGCCGAAGCCGACCGCTCCCAGACCCATGACGATCCAGGCCTGCGGCAGGCGGAAGACGCGGAGTTCGCGGCCGATCGTGGCGTCGAGGTCCCGTGCACTGCGCGGGACGAAGGCGGAGACCGCGAGGAAGGTCAGGACGAACAGGGCTGCGACGACGCCGTAGGCGACCCGCCAGCTGGCGACCTGTCCGATCCAGGTGACCGCGGGGACGCCGACGACGTTCGCGACCGACAGTCCGAGGAGCACGAGCGCGATGCCCTTGCCACGCTTTCCCGGCCCCATGATGTCGCCGGCCACGATCGAGGCGATCCCGAAGTACGCGCCGTGCGGCAGACCGGCGACGAACCGCGCGACGAGGACGAGCCCGAACGAGGGCAGCACTGCGCTGGCGACCGTCGCGATCGCGAAGCCGACGAGCAACACCATGAGCAGGCCCTTGCGCGGGAACTTCGCCGACATCGCGGCGATCGTCGGGGCGCCGACGACGACTCCCAGGGCGTAGGCGCTGACGAGCCATCCGGCGTGGGCGACCCCGCCCTCCGGATCGGCGGCGTACTGGCCGGGCAACAGGGCCTCGGCGATGTTCGGCAGCAGGCCCATCGCGACGAACTCGGTCGTGCCGATGGCGAAGCCTCCCAGCGCGAGGGCGAGGATGGCGAGCGTGCGACGTGCCGGCGTGAGCTGCGACATGGGACCTGTTCTCGTGCCGGAGCACGGTGGGTTCGGCGGGCCGGATCAGTGTAGACCGCTCCAACACGGGCGCGGAAGGATGCGATCCGAATCGATTCGATCTGGAGGCCGTCCCGCGGCTGTCGGGACAACGGAACGCGGCCCCGCGGACCGACATTCCGGATCGACAGGGCCACGTTCTGTGGACGTCGTCCCGCGGGTCGCCGCGACTCCGCGAAGCGACGGGGAGGACTCAGGCCGCGCGCTGCTCCGGCATCCGGGAGGCGGTGCGCGCCTCCGGCAGGTCGTCGCGGTGCACCCAACCGGCCCCGCACTCGGCGCAGCTCGCCCACGCGTGCTCACCCTGGTCGTCGACGTCGATCACGACCGAGGGGAGGTCACAGTCCGGGCACCAACCGTCGTGCATCATGAGCGGGCTCCTTCCGTCGTGGCGCCGGTGCTCGTGCACCGGCTGATGGGTCAAGCACACACCCGACCGCCGACATCGCAGCGACGTCAGCGGCGTGTCGGCCGGACACACACGGGCTGCCGACGCTGCCTGCTCCGCGCCGGTCCGGATCAATCGATCGATCGACGGATCCGCGGTGGCTTCGTCGGGTCCACGTTCAAGTTCGACGTGGAGCACGTCGCGATCGCTGCGAGTTCGCAGTTGCTCACCGCCTGCACTTCGGGCACCTCTGATCAGCGGGACGGCGGAGGCGACCTCCGCGGTCAGTACGTCGGGACCTGGACGAGGAGCACTGATGGCGGCTCGTCTTCGTTGGTCTTGTCTGCCGACGGGACGTTCGAGGCACACGACTTCCCTGCCGTGCTCGTGTGCGGCCGGTCGACCGGAGGCCGAGAGATCGACGCGTGTCGCTCGAACTCCGACACGGCGACTCCGTCCCGCGCCGCTCAGTCCCCCAGCGCCGCTTCGAGCCGCTCGAGCTTCCCGTCGATCTCCCCCGTGTGCCCCGGCCGGATGTCCGCCTTGAGCACGAGCGAGATGCGCGTCCCGAACGGTGCGACGGCCTCGGTCGCCCGCTTGACGACGTCGAGGACCTCGTCCCACTCCCCCTCGATCTCCGTGAACATCGACGAGGTGCGGTTCGGCAGGCCGGACTCACGCACGACCCGGACGGCCGCGGCGACGGCGTCGTGGACCGAACCGTCCTCGGTGGCAGCGGGTCCGCCGGAGGGGGCGATGGAGAAGGCGACGATCATGCGCCCATCCTGCCCCGCTGCGCCTCACCGCGCGATGCGGTCATCGCTTCATCACTCGAGGCGGTCACGGAACGACGGGGTCACCACGCGATGCGGTCACCGCACGACGGGATCCGCATGCGTCGGATCCGGAGCCCGACGGGAGGCCCGTGGCTCGATCCCGTCCCGCCACATCCGGACGAGGACGACCACCGCCCAGACCAGCACCGCGACCTCGAGCAGGTTCCGCACCGACAGCACGACGAGGATCCACGGCTGCACACCGAGCACCTGGTCGTAGTAGGCCGGGTACACGAGCTGCGTCAGGAGAGCCATCGGCAGCATCGCCGCGGCGACCGGCAGGAACCGCCGGGCACTCCCCCGTCCGGCCACGAGTCCCCAGACCACCGGCACGGCGAACCAGCCGATGTACTGCGGTGACCCGACCTTGTTCGCCGCGATGAGCGCGGCGACGAAGAGCAGCGCGAGGACCGGGGCGACCTGCGCCCGCTGCGCTCCGGTGCGGACGGCGAACAGCGCGAGAGCGACTCCGACCACGACGACGACCGCCATCAGCGGGGTGGAGAGAGCGGCCGCGACCGAGGTCCCCGCGCCGGACACCTCGAAGGTCAGGATCTCCTGGTCGTAGAAGACCGCGGCACCCGGCACCCGGGCCGCTGCCGCCCACAGGTACGGCGTCGCGAGCGGGGACTCGATCTGCAGCCCGCGCCCGGTCTGTTCCCCGATGAACGAGAAGAGGTGCGCGGCACCCCCGAACAACACGTCGACCAGGACCACGAGCGCCGTCACGGTGAGGGCCCCGGTGACGACCTCGACCCGGCGACCCCGACGGAGCACGACGAGGACCCCGACCAGCGCGGCCGGCCAGACCTTGACCCAGGCGGCGACGGTGAAGACCGCGGCGGCGATGCCCGGCCGTGCGGCGACGAAGGCCACGCCGACCAGGGCGACGGCGGTGGCGACGGTGTCGATCCGTCCGAGGCCGATCGGTCCGAGGGCCAGCAGGAAGACCAGCCACCACCAGACGACCCGGATGCCGAACGCCCGGAAGCGCCAGAGCACCGCGGCCGCGACGGCGTCGAGCAGCACCATGAGCAGCAGCCACCCGGTGCCGATCGCTGCGGTCCCGCCGATCGACGCCGCCGCCATCGGCACGATCGCCAGGATCGGGTAGACCCACGCGGCGTCGATCCCGACCCAGAAGTGCGCGGCGTGACCGGACTCGATCCACCGCCGGTACGTGATCGTGACGTCGCCGAGGGGCTGGTTCGGCACGACGAGGGTCAGGAACCACAGCAGCGCGTGCACGGCCACGAAGGTCCCCACGAACGCGACGATCTCCGGCCACGGGTTCCTGCGCACCGGACGAGCGTACCGACTCGGGTGGTGGCGCCCCTGCGGGCCCGGCACACGCATCGCCGACCAGCCCGGGACCGCACCGGCCGGTGCGGGCGCCGCGTCCTCAGCCGATCCCGAGAGTGACGTGTCACCGTCCTCTCTGTGACCTCAGCACCGGACCGTCCGTCCCCCCGCCGCCCGCGCCGCCGCCTCGTGACCTGGCTCGTCGTCGTCGCCGTCGTCCTCGTGGTGGCCGTCGTCGCGGTCGTCGTCGGAACACGCGCCTACACGTCGAACGAGAACGCCAAGGCCTCGGCAGCACCGTCGGTGGCCGCGTCCCGCGCGCCGTCGACGCTGGACACCCAGGACCTGTCCGGCGACTGGACGGTCGGCGAGGGGTCCGAGGCGGGCTACCGCGTGCACGAAGTCCTCAACGGATCGGACGTCACGGTCACCGGCCGCACCTCGAGCGTCACCGGCACCGCCACCGTCGACGGGTCGACCATCAGCGCCGCCACGATCACGGTGCAGGTGGGCGACATCACGACCGACTCGGAGCAGCGCGACTCCTACTTCCGCGACTCGGCCCTCGACACCCAGGCCTTCCCGACCGCGACCTTCACCCTCACCGAGCCCGTCGCGGACGCCGTCCCCAGCGGCAGCGACACGACCGAGGTGCAGGCCACCGGAACCCTCGAGCTGCACGGCGTGACCAAGGCCGTGACCGCGACGCTGCAGGTCGGGCTCAGCGGCGACGGCGTCGACGTCTCCGGCACGATCCCCGTCACCTTCTCGGACTACTCCGTCCAGGCACCGAACCTCGGGTTCGTGAAGGTCGACGACGCCGGTGCCGTCGAGTTCCTCGTGCACGCCACGCCGGCCTCCTGACCATCGGACCGACGGGTCACGGCGCGGCCCCCTGACGGACGGGAGGCACGCAACCGCTCCGTCGCGCGCCTCCCGTCCGACAGGCCGACGAGTCGACAGGCCGACGAGTCGTCAGTCGACGAGTCGTCAGGTCGACCCGCCCCGCCGGCCGGCTGGACGTGTCAGTCCGCGTCCCCGCGCACCGCGAGGTCCCGCACCACGCCCGGCAGCTGCTCGACGAGCCCGGTCATCGGGAACGGCCCCCCGCGCGAGGCGCGACGTGCCGCCACCCCGTGCACGACCGCGGCGGCGGCGGCGAGGTGCGCCAGCTCCTCCGGCCCGACCTCGGACGTCCCGGCCCGCGCGGCGACGAGCGCACCGAGCACACCACCGAGCACGTCCCCGGCGCCCGCAGCCGCGAGCCAGGGCGTGGCCGACGACGCGGCCAGCCGCACGCTGCCGTCCGGCGTCACCACGTGCGTGTCGGCGCCCTTGAGGAGCACGACGCTCCCGGTCTGCTCCGCCGCACGCAGCGCCGCCCGCTGCGGGTCGCCCTCGACCTCGTCGCGGGACACCCCGAGCAGGGACGCAGCCTCCCCGGCGTGCGGGGTCAGCACCGCCAGCGGGCCGAGGTCGACCAGCGGGATCGCGCCGGCGTCGACGACGACCGGCACGCCGTCGTCGGACGCGTGGGCGAATCCGTCGCGTGTCGCCGCGTCGAGGTCCTCGAGTGCGGACGCCGAGATCCCCGACCCGACGAGCCACGCCTGCACCCGGCCCACCCCGGCGACGATCTCGGGCCGTCGGGCGAGCACGAAGTCGGTGGCGCGGTCCGGCCCGACGTAGCGGACCATGCCGAGCCCGGTGTGGACCGCGGCGTCGACACCCATCACCGCGGCGCCCGGGTACTGCGCAGACCCGGTGGCGACGCCGAGGACGCCCCGTCGGTACTTCGAGGTGTCCCCGGTCGGGACGGTGATCCACGCGGCGGCATCGGCGGGACGGACGGTGACGAAGTCGTTCATCGTCCCCACGGTACGGTGACGGGCATGAGCCTGTCCCTGCCCGGCCGTGTCGTCGTCTTCGACTACGGCGAGGTCATCAGCCGCACGCCGTACGCCGCCCGAACCGCGCTGCTCGAGGCCACCGGTCTCGACGCCGACACGCTGTTCCCCGTGTACCAGGAACTCCGGCACGACCTGGACCGCGGCGACCTCTCCGTGCTCGACTACTGGCGGGCGATCGCGGCGCGGACGGGCGAGCGGTGGTCGGTGACCGAGATCCACCGGCTGTGGGCGCTCGACTTCACCGGGTGGTTCGAGGTCGACCCCGAGGTCCTGGCACTCGTCGAGGAGCTGCACGACGCCGGCACCCGGGTGGCGCTGCTCTCGAACGCGGGCTTCGACTTCGGCGACCCGTACCGCCGGTCGCCGATGGGCTCGCTGTTCGAGACGGTCGTGGTGAGCGCGGAGGAGCACGTCCTCAAGCCGGACGCCTCCATCTACCGTGACACCTGCGCACGGCTCGGCATCGAACCGGCCGCGATGGTGTTCGTCGACAACCGCCAGGAGAACGCCGCGGGTGCCGAGGCCGTCGGCGCCGTCGGCCTGCACTTCACCTCTGCGGCCGGTCTGCGCGCGGACCTCGAGGCGCTCGCCACGCCGACCGCCTGACGGCGGCACGGTCCGGACGGGAGGCGCGTCCCGCCTCCGTGACGTCCCCTCGGCTCCTCGCAGTCGGAGCCCGGTACGATTCCCTCATTGTGGACGACCCTCCTAGTTGCGCTGACCATCACATGCCCGCCGCTCACACAGTGAGCTGCCCGACTCCGAGGTGTGCCTCGTGAGCCCCGTCGACATCGTCATGCTGATCGGCGGCATCCTGCTGACGCTCGGCACCGGCGTCTTCGTCGCCTCCGAGTTCGCCCTCGTGAACCTCGACCGCGCCGACGTCGAAGCCCGACGCGACCGCGGCGAAGCCGGCCTCGGCCCCGTCATCGGTGCGCTCAAGGTCACCTCGACGCACCTGTCGAGCGCCCAGCTCGGCATCACGCTGACGACGCTGCTCACCGGCTACCTGCTCGAGCCGTCGATCGCGAAGTTGCTCGAGGCCCCGTTCCTCGCGATGAACCTCCCCGAGGGCATCGTCGAGACCGTCGGGTCGATCGTGGCCCTCGTCATCGCGACCCTGCTCTCGATGATCCTCGGCGAGCTCGTCCCGAAGAACTTCGCGCTCGCGCTGCCGCTGCAGACCGCCCGACTCGTCGTACCGCTGCAGGTCGGGTTCACGACGGTGTTCAAGCCCGCCGTGGCCCTGCTCAACGGCACCGCGAACGCCGTGCTGCGCGCGATGGGCATCGAACCGCAGGAGGAGCTCTCCGGCGCACGCAGCGCCGAGGAGCTCACCTCGCTGCTCCGCCGGTCCGCGTCCGAGGGCTCGCTCGAACAGGACACCGCGACGCTGCTCGAGCGCACGCTGTCCTTCTCCGAACTCAGCGCCAGCGACGTGATGACCCCGCGTCCGCGCCTGTCGACCATCCGCGTGTCGGACAGCGCCGAGGCCGTCATCGACCTCGCCCGCCGCACCGGTTTCAGCCGCTTCCCCGTCATCGAGGAGGACGCGGACGACGTGGTCGGGATCGTGCACGTCAAGCAGGCCGTCTCGGTCCCGCGTGAGAAGCGCGCCGAGGTGCCGGTCGGTGCCCTGATGACCGACGCCGAGCGGGTCCCCGAGACGATGCCCGGCGACACCCTGCTCACCGAGGTCCGCGGCCGCGGTTACCAGATGGTCATCGTGGTGGACGAGTACGGCGGGACCGCCGGCGTCGTCACGCTCGAGGACCTGGTCGAGGAGATCGTCGGCGAGGTGTCCGACGAGCACGACCGCGCCCGCATCGACGTCGTCCGCAGCCGCGGGTGGCTGACCTTCCCGGGGCTGCTGCGCCCCGACGAGCTCGAGGACCGGGCCAGTGTCACGGTGCCCGAGGACGGCCCGTACGAGACGGTCGGCGGGTTCCTCATGCAGGAGCTCGGCCGCCTCCCCGTGGTCGGTGACGAGGTCGCGATCGACTCGGGCGTGTTCCGGGTCGAGCGCCTCGACGGACGCCGGATCGACCGCATCCGCTACACACCGAACCCGACGGACGCCCCCGCCGGGAGCACGACGACCACGACGGCGTCCGGCACGACGAGGACCAGCACCACGACCAGCACCACGGAGGCCGACCGATGAGTTCTGACTGGTGGGGCATCTTCTGGCTGTTCGTGCTGCTCGGCGGCAACGCCTTCTTCGTCGCCGCCGAGTTCGCGGTCATCTCGGCCCGCCGCTCACAGATCGAGCCGCGGGCGGAGCAGGGGTCCAGGGCCGCGCAGATGACGCTGTGGGCGATGGAGCACGCCACCCGCATGCTCGCGACCACGCAGCTCGGCATCACGGTCTGCTCGCTGCTCATCCTCAACGTGTCCGAGCCGGCGATCCACCACCTGCTCGAGGTCCCGCTGCACCTGACCGGGTGGAGCGTCGAGGTCATCGGCATCGTGGCGTTCGTGTTCACGCTGCTGCTCGTGTCGTTCCTGCACGTGGTGTTCGGCGAGATGGTCCCGAAGAACATCTCGTTCTCGATGCCGGACCGCGCCGCACTGCTGCTCGTCCCGACGCTCTGGTACATCGGCCACGGCCTGCACTGGGTCGTCGTCGGGTTGAACGAGGTCGCGAATGCTGTGCTGCGTCTGTTCAAGGTCGAGCCGAAGGACGAGGCCGTCAGCGCCTTCACGGTCGAGGAGGTCCAGACGATCGTGGAGCAGTCCCGTCGCGAGGGCACCCTGGCCGACGACTCCGGCACGCTCCGGATGGCGTTCGAGTTCACCGAGAAGAAGGTCAAGGACGTCGCCGTGCCGATGTCCGGACTGGTGACGCTGCACGAGGACGCCACCCCCGCCGACGTCGAGCGGGCGGTCGCCCAGCGCGGCTTCTCGCGGTACGTGCTCGTCGACGACGCGGGCGACCCGACCGGATACGTCCACGTGAAGGACGTCATCGACCTGCGTCCGGACGAGTCCGACGACCCGGTGCCGCCGAAGCGCATCCGCCAGCTCATCTCGCTGTACACGGAGATGGACCTCGAGGACGCCCTCGCGACCATGCGCGGAGCCGGTCGTCACGTGGCGCGGGCGTTCGACGCCGAGGGCCGGACGACGGGCGTGCTGTTCCTCGAGGACATCCTCGAGGAGCTCATCGGCACGGTCGAGGACGCCACCCGGCGCCGCTGACGCGCCCCGGCACAGCTGACGCGACCGGAGACGGACGGGAGGTGGGCCCCTCCGGCCGGTTCCGGCGCACCGCGCCAGCGGGGTGGCGGCCGTGTCCGGAGGGACGGTACCAGCTGGTACCGGGCCTCCCGTCCGTCCGTGCGCCGGTGGCGCGACCGCGCTACCAGCTGACCGGCAGCGGCTTGCCCTCCTCGTAGCCGGCGGCGGACTGGATGCCGACGAGCGCGCGGTCGGCGAACTCCGCCAGGCTCGTCGCACCCGCGTAGGTGGCGGAGCTGCGGAGGCCGGTCGTGATCATGTCGAGCAGGTCCTCGACGCTCGGCCGCTCGGGGTCGAGGTAGATGGTCGACGACGAGATGCCCTCGGCGAAGAGCGCCTTGCGGGCCCGCTCGTACGGGTCGAGCCGCTCGAAGCGCTCGCGCACGGCCTTGGCCGACGCCATGCCCCAGCTCTCCTTGTACGCGCGTCCGGAGGCGTCCCGGCGCAGGACACCCGGCGCCTCGAGCGTCCCGGCGAACCACGAGCCGATCATCACCGCGGACGCACCCGCGGCCAGGGCCAGGGCGACGTCGCGCGGGTACCGGACGCCACCGTCGGCCCAGACGTGCGCACCGAGCGACCGGGCGGCCGCGGCGGTCTCGAGCACGGCGGAGAACTGCGGACGACCGACGGCCGTCATCATGCGGGTCGTGCACATTGCGCCCGGTCCGACACCGACCTTGATGATCGACGCGCCCGCGGCCACGAGGTGCGCGACGGCGTCGGCGGTGACGACGTTGCCCGCGACGAGCGGGATGCCGAGGTCGAGGGCGGACACGGCGCGGAGCGCGCGGAGCATGCCCTCCTGGTGGCCGTGCGCGGTGTCGAGGACGAGCACGTTCACACCGGCGTCGGCGAGGGCGGCGGCCTTGGCGGCGACGTCGCCGTTGATGCCGACGGCCGCCGCGACCCGGAGGCGTCCGGCGGCGTCCACCGCCGGACGGTAGATGTCCGAGCGGATCGCGCTCGTCGGGCTGGTGGTCCCGACGACCCGGCCGTGCCGCATCACCGGCGCGAAGTCGACCCCCGCCGCGGTGAGCACGTCGTACACGTGGCGCGGGGACCCGGCGTCGTCGGCGTCGATCGCCGTCGTCGCTCCGTGCAGCAGGTCGCCGAGGACGGCGTCCGCCCCGGCGGTGGCGAGACGGGTCGCGGGCACGCAGCCGAGGTACTCCCCCGCCGCGTCGCGCACCACGACACCGCGGCCCTCGACCGGCAGGAGCTGCTCGAGCGCCTCGGCCACCGTGGCGTCGGCGCCCAGGTCGAGCGCGGAGTCGAACGCGACGGGCTGCGCCTTGACCCAGCGGATCGCCGCGTCGAGGTCCTGCAGGTGCATGTCCTGCGGGAGCACCCCGAGGCCACCGCGTCGGGCGAGGGCCGCCGCGAGCCGCGGGCCCGTCACCGAGTTCATGTTCGCGCTGACGATCGGGATCGTCGCACCGGTGCCGTCGTTCGTCGCGAGGTCCACGTCGAAGCGGCTCGTCACGCTCGACCGGCTGGGGACGAGGAAGACGTCGGAGTAGGTCAGGTCGTGGGTCGGCCGCGTCTCGTAGAACCTCATGGGACCAACTGTACGGCGCGCGCGGCGGACCCCGCCGGAGCGGCCCGGACCGGCGGACGGGAGGCCCGACTCGCCCGTCTCCTCCCACCTCACGGCCACGGATGAGCGGCTAGGGTTGACGGCGTGCGGGACAGGGTTGCCCCGCACGACACACACGAGCATCAATCGACGGAGAGTGGGCGATCGGCTGTGTCGAGCCATCTGACCGGAACGGACGAGACCGCGGGCGAATTCGGCGCGAACGAGTGGCTGGTGGACGAGCTCTACGAGCAGTTCGTGGCCGACAAGAGCAGCGTCGACGAGTCCTGGTGGCCCGTCCTCGAGAGCTACCACCGGACGCAGGGCTCGACGGCCGCCGACACGTCGAGCGCCACCGAGCCGGCCGGCACCGACTCGGGCACCGCAGCCCCCGCCCAGGCCGCCGCCGCGCAGGACGCCCCCGCCGGCCAGCCCGCCGCCACCGCCGGACCGTCGACCACGCAGCAGCCCGCGACCGGTGAGGCGAAGACCCCGCTGCAGGCCCGCACCACCTCCCGCCAGCCCTCGCCGCAGCCCATCCCGGCCGAGGCGAACGACTCCGCCGACGAGCACGAGGAGACGCACGAGGACGTCGCCACCCCGCTGCGCGGCATGGCGAAGACCCTCGCGTCGAACATGGACGCCTCGCTGACGGTCCCGACCGCGACGAGCGTGCGGACCATCCCGGCGAAGCTGATGATCGACAACCGCATCGTCATCAACAACCACCTGCGCCGGGCCCGCGGCGGCAAGATCTCGTTCACGCACCTCATCGGCTGGGCCATGGTCCAGACGCTGCAGGAGTTCCCGAGCCAGAACGTCTCCTACGAGGAGCGCGACGGCAAGCCCTTCCTGGTCACCCCCGCGCACGTCAACCTCGGCATCGCGATCGACGTCCCGAAGAAGGACGGCACCCGGTCCCTGCTCGTCCCGAGCATCAAGCGCGCGGAGACCCTGACGTTCGGGCAGTTCCTGTCCGTGTACGAGGACGTTGTCAAGCGCGCCCGTGACGCCAAGCTCACCCCGGCGGACTTCCAGGGCACGACGATCTCCCTCACGAACCCGGGCGGCATCGGCACCGAGCACTCGGTCCCGCGTCTCACGAAGGGCCAGGGCTGCATCGTCGGCGCCGGCGCCCTCGAGTACCCGGCGCAGTTCCAGGGGTCGGCGCCGAAGACCCTCATCGAGCTCGGCGTCGGCAAGACCATCACGCTGACGAGCACGTACGACCACCGTGTCATCCAGGGCGCCGGGTCGGGTGAGTTCCTCAAGAAGGTGCACGAGCGGCTCATCGGCCAGCACGGCTTCTACGACGACATCTTCGCCGCGCTCCGGATCCCCTACAAGCCGATTCAGTGGGCGAACGACATCAACGTCGACCTGGCGCACCGGGTCAACAAGACCGCGCGCGTGCAGGAGCTCATCAACAGCTACCGCGTCCGCGGCCACCTCATGGCGGACATCGACCCGCTCGAGTACCGGCAGCGCACGCACCCCGACCTCGAGATCGAGCGCCACGGTCTGACCTTCTGGGATCTCGACCGCGAGTTCGTCACCGGTGGACTCGCCGGTACGACCACGGCGCCGCTCCGCGACGTGCTCGGCATCCTCCGCGACGCCTACTGCCGCACGGTCGGCATCGAGTACATGCACATCCAGGACCCGGAGCAGCGCCGCTGGGTGCAGGAGCACATCGAGGTCCCGTACTCGAAGCCTTCGAAGGAGGAGCAGCTCCGCGTCCTCGGCAAGCTCAACGAGGCCGAGGCGTTCGAGACCTTCCTCCAGACGAAGTACGTCGGCCAGAAGCGGTTCTCGCTCGAAGGCGGCGAGTCGACGATCGCGTTCCTCGACACGCTCATCCAGCACGCCGCCGGCGCCGGTCTCGACGAGGTCGCGATCGGCATGGCCCACCGCGGTCGCTTGAACGTGCTGACGAACATCGCCGGCAAGACGTACGGCCAGATCTTCCGCGAGTTCGAGGGCACCCAGCTGCCGGGCACCGTGTCCGGGCAGGGCTCGGGCGACGTGAAGTACCACGTCGGCACCGAGGGCGTGTTCCGCGCGTCCGACGGGTCCCGCATCCCGGTGACGATCGCCGCGAACCCGTCCCACCTCGAGGCCGTCGACGGCGTGCTCGAGGGCATCGTCCGCGCCAAGCAGGACCGCAAGCCCGCCGGCACGTTCGGCACGTTGCCCGTCCTCGTGCACGGCGACGCGGCGATGGCCGGCCAGGGCGTGGTCGTCGAGACGCTGCAGATGTCGCAGCTGCGCGGCTACCGCACCGGCGGCACGGTGCACCTCGTCATCAACAACCAGGTCGGCTTCACCACCCCGCCGGAGTCGGCCCGCACGTCGGTCTACTCCACGGACGTCGCGAAGACGATCCAGGCGCCGGTCTTCCACGTGAACGGCGACGACCCGGAGGCCGTGGCCCGCGTCGCCGACCTGGCGTTCGCGTACCGCGAGGAGTTCCACCGCGACGTCGTGATCGACCTGGTCTGCTACCGCCGACGCGGTCACAACGAGGGCGACGACCCCTCGATGACGCAGCCGCTCATGTACAACCTCATCGAGGCGAAGCGCTCCGTCCGCACGCTGTACACCGAGGCCCTGGTCGGCCGCGGCGACATCACGCAGCAGGAGTACGACGACGCGCACCGCGACTTCCAGGACCGCCTGGAGCGCGCGTTCGCCGAGACGCACGAGGCGCAGACCGGCACGGTGCCGACGGCCTCGGTCGACGACTCCGGCGCCGTGAACGGGCTCGAGCGTCCCACCGCGCAGCGGGACGACTCCGAGATCGAGGTGCACGACACCGCGATCCCGCAGGACCTCGTGGAGCTCATCGGGGACGCGCACGGCAACCCGCCGTCGGGCTTCTCGATCCACCCGAAGCTGCAGCAGCTGCTCACCAAGCGTCGTGAGATGACCCGCGCCGGCGGCGTCGACTGGGCGATGGCCGAGCTCATGGCCATCGGGTCGGTCCTGACCGAGGGCAAGCCCGTCCGCCTGGCCGGGCAGGACGCCCGCCGCGGCACCTTCGTGCAGCGACAGGCGGTCTTCCACGACCGGACGAACGGCCAGGAGTGGCTGCCGCTCGCCAACCTCACCGAGGACCAGGCACGTTTCTTCATCTACGACTCGCTGCTCAGCGAGTACGCGGCGATGGCGTTCGAGTACGGCTACTCGGTCGAGCGCCCGGAAGCCCTCGTGCTCTGGGAGGCGCAGTTCGGCGACTTCGCGAACGGCGCGCAGACCGTGATCGACGAGTTCATCTCGTCCGCCGAGCAGAAGTGGGGCCAGCGCTCCGGCCTGGTGCTCCTGCTCCCCCACGGCTACGAGGGCCAGGGACCGGACCACTCGTCGGGCCGTATCGAGCGCTACCTGCAGCTGTGCGCGCAGGACAACATGGTCGTGGCCCGTCCGTCGACCCCGGCGTCGTACTTCCACCTGCTCCGCCGCCAGGCGTGGGCGAAGCCGCAGAAGCCGCTCATCGTGTTCTCCCCGAAGGCGATGCTCCGCCTCCGCCAGGCCACGAGCGCGGTCGAGGACTTCACGTCGGGCACGTTCCAGGAGGTCCTGGACGACGACCGACTGCGGTCGCAGGGCGTCGACGGCGGCTCGGTCCGCCGGGTCGTCCTGCACACCGGCAAGATCCACCACGACCTGCGCGCCGAGGTCGACAAGCGCGGCATCACCGACGTCGCACTGGTCCGGCTCGAGCAGCTCGCGCCGCTCCCGCTCGACCGCATCCTCGAGGTCCTCGCGGGCTACCCGGAGGCCGAGGTCGTGTTCGCGCAGGAGGAGCCGGAGAACCAGGGCGCCTGGCCGTTCGTCTGCATGAACCTCTCGCCGCACCTGGACGGGCGTCCGCTGTCCGTCGCGGCCCGTGCTGCCAGCGCCGCCCCCGCCACGGGGTCGTCGAAGCGCAGCGCGCAGGAGGCCGCCGACGTCATCGACCGAGCGTTGCGGACGCCGGAGCGCTGATGCGCCGAGCGCCTCGTGCGGTGGTCCGACGGACCCCGCACGAGGCGCTCCGTGCCGTCCCGGTCAGACGAGCTTCGTGTACCGGACGCCGGCCTCGTGGTACCCACGGCGCTGGTAGAAGCGGTGCGCGTTGTCGGTCGCCGCGGCGCTGACGGCGGAGAGGCGCCGCGCGCCCTGCTCGACGGCCCACGTCTCGAACGTGCCGAGGAGCGCGGTCCCGGTGCCGTGCCGCCTGGTCGTGGGGTCGACGACCAGCAGCAGCAGCTGCGCGGTCGGTTCGTCACCGACGTAGGTCCAGGTGACCTGCGCGCCCGCGACCGCGATCGGACGACCGTCGTCGTCGCGCACCACCCACGTGCGGTGGCCCGCCTCGGCGGTGAGCCGGTCGAGACGGGTGCGCATGGCATCCGGGTCGACCTGGTGCCCCAGCAGGCGCACCAGGTCGGTCACCGCAGCGACGT
Organism: Curtobacterium sp. L6-1; assembly: GCF_018885305.1. Taxonomy (NCBI): domain Bacteria; kingdom Bacillati; phylum Actinomycetota; class Actinomycetes; order Micrococcales; family Microbacteriaceae; genus Curtobacterium; species Curtobacterium aetherium. Next base: position 844,033 of record NZ_CP076544.1, on the reverse strand, counting down.
CGGGTTCGGTCCAGGAGCTGATCGGCTCGGCGTCGGTCATGCCCGCACCCTACCCGGTCGGCTCGGCACGGCCGTGCGTGTGACGGCCCGGCGGACCGGCGCGGTCGGCGGGCTCCCGGTCAGTGGGTCGACTGCACCGCACGCAGGCGTGCGAGGACCTCGTCGCGGAGCTGGTCCGGAGCGGTCTCGCGGCACGCACGCTTGACGGTCTCCATGAGCACCACGCCGACGCGGTGCTCGGTGAGGCAGTCCTCGCAGCCGTCCATGTGCTCGCGGATGTCCGCGGCGTCCTCGTGCCGGAGCTCGTCGTGCAGGAACTCCTCGAGCTCCGCCTTGGCCTTCGAGCAGTCGCACCCGCTCATCGTGCGTCCTTCCGGGTCGTGCGGGAACCGGCCGTCGTGGCCGTCCGCGTGCCTGCACCGCGGCCTCGTCCGCGCATCGTCGCCGTCGACGCTGCGTCCGGGACGACACCGGTCTCGCGTGCGTGGTCCGCCAGCAGTCCGCGCAGGAGCCGGCGTCCACGGTGGAGGCGGCTCATGACCGTCCCCACGGGGGTCTTCATGATGTCGGCGATCTCCTGGTACGAGAAGCCTTCGACATCGGCGAAGTAGACCGCCATCCGGAAGTCCTCCGGGATGGCCTGGAGGGCGTCCTTCACGGCGGAGGACGGCAGGTGGTCGATCGCGTCGGCCTCGGCGGACCGGGCGGAGATCGACTGGGTGACGCTCTCCGCGCCGCCGAGTTGCCAGTCCTCGAGTTCGTCGATGGTGCCCTGGTACGGGTTCCGCTGGTTCTTGCGGTACGTGTTGATGAACGTGTTCGTCAGGATCCGGTAGAGCCACGCCTTGAGGTTCGTGCCCTGGCGGAACTGCCGGAACGCGGCGAAGGCCTTGACGAACGTCTCCTGCACGAGGTCCGAGGCGTCGGCCGGGTTGCGGGTCATCCGCATGGCTGCGCCGTAGAGCTGGTCCATGAACGGCAGGGCCTGGTCCTCGAACAGGCTGCGCAGCTCGTGCTCGGAGACGGTCTTGGCGTCGACGGGCTCGCTGTCGGCACCGGCGTCGCCGTCGACGGGCTCGTCGTCGGACCGGGCGTCGGCCCCGTCGGCGAGTTCCTCGTCCTCGACGGCGTCGAGCTGCTCCTCGGTCTCCTCGACCAGGTCGTCCGGTGCGTGCTGCGGTTCGTCGGTCGTCATCGCCCGCCAGTCTAGGCGGACGTCGATGTCCGGGCCCTGCGGCTCGACGAGCGTCGTGACGGCCCCCGGCAGCAGTGCTGCGTCGGCCGTTCGTGACGGTGCGAGTGCGATCACCGTGCTCCTCCCGATCGGTTCAGTAGTGTGGTGAACCGATGGTTGCCACGACGCATTCCCGCCCCTGGACCGCCCCCGTCGCGCGCGGCCCGCTCGCCGGCGACGTCGCCCTGCCCGGCTCGAAGTCGCTGACGAACCGGGAGCTCGTGCTCGCCGCCCTCGCCGACGGGCCGAGCACGATCCGGCTCCCCCTGCACTCGCGCGACTCGGCGCTCATGACGACCGCGCTCCGGCAGCTCGGCGTCGGGATCGACGAGGTCGAGCCGACACCCGGGACGGCGGCGAACCCCTACGGGCCGGACCTCCTCGTCACCCCGGGCGCGATGCACGGCGACGTCCGCGTCGACTGCGGCCTGGCCGGTACCGTGATGCGCTTCCTGCCGCCGCTCGCCGCCCTCGCCGAGGGCCCGGTCACGATCGACGGCGACCCCTACGCCCGGAAGCGTCCGATGGCGGCGATCATCCGTGCGCTCGTCGACCTCGGCGTCGACGTCACCGACGACGGCGGCGGCGCGATGCCGTTCACGTTCGTCGGCACCGGGGCCGTGCGGGGTGGCAGCCTTGAGATCGACGCGTCGGCCTCGTCCCAGTTCGTCTCCGGCCTGCTGCTCTCCGCGCCCCGCTTCACCGAGGGACTGCACCTCCGCCACGTCGGCGACCGCCTGCCGAGCATGCCGCACATCGCGATGACGGTCGACGTCCTCCGCGCCCGCGGCGTCCGCGTCGACGAGCCGTCGGTCGGCGAGTGGGTCGTCCGCCCCGGACCGATCGCCGCGCGGGACGTCACCATCGAACCCGACCTGTCGAACGCCGCGCCCTTCGCGGTCGCCGCCCTGGTCGCCGGCGGAACGGTCCGGATCCGGACCTGGCCGACCGAGACGACGCAGGTCGGCGCGGACCTCGAGACGCTGCTGCCGCGCTGGGGCGCGACCGTCACGCGCGACGGCGACGACCTCGTGTTCGACGGCGGCGTCGGGATCCGGGGCGGCGCCTCCCTGCCGGGTGTCGACCTGGACCTGACCCGCGGCGGCGAACTCGCACCGGCGCTCGTCGCGCTCGCGGCGCTGGCCGACGGACCGAGCGAGATCACCGGCATCGGGCACCTGCGCGGCCACGAGACGGACCGGCTCGCGGCGCTCGCGGCGGACGTGGGCGGCCTGGGAGGCGCGGTGGCGGAACAGCAGGACGGCCTGCGGGTCGAGCCGGCCCGCCTCTCCGGCGGCGCGTGGGCGGCGCACGACGACCACCGGATGGCGACCGCCGGGGCCGTCGTCGGGCTCGTCACCGAGGGGGTGGCCGTGGACGACATCGGGTCGACCGCCAAGACGCTGCCGCAGTTCCCCGAGCTGTGGGCCGCACTCGTCGCGACGGCGGACGACGCCCTCGCCACCGCTCCCGGGGCGGACACGGCCGGGCGCACCGACGCACCGGACACCACCGGCACACGACAGGGAGACCCGGCATGAGCTGGTGGGACGACACCGACGGCGGCGCCGACGAGGACGAGCCGTACGGTCAGTACGACGAGTCGAGCGTCCGCGTCCGACCGAACCCGAAGGGCAACCGGCCGCGCACGAAGACGCGTCCCGCCTACGAGGACGCCCCGAGCGGCTGGGTGACGAACGTCGACCGCGGGCGCTTCGGTGTGCTCGTGTCCGACGCCGACGGCGAGCACGTCATCACCGCGACGAAGGCCCGCGAGCTCGGCCGGAAGTCCGTCGTCACCGGCGACCACGTTTCGCTGACCGGTGACGTCTCCGGCGCCGAGGGCTCGCTCGCCCGCATCGTCCGCGTCGCCGAACGGACCACCCTGCTCCGCCGCAGCGCCGACGACACCGACGAGGTCGAGCGCGTCATCGTCGCGAACGCCGACCAGATGCTCATCGTCGTCGCAGCCGCCGACCCCGAGCCCCGCACCCGCCTCATCGACCGGTACCTCGTGGCGGCGTTCGACGCCGGCCTCGACCCGGTGCTCTGCATCACCAAGACCGACCTCGCCGACCCAGCCGACTTCCTCGCGCACTTCGCCTGCCTCGACCTGCGCATCGTGACGAGCCGGTCCGACGACGTGCCGTTCGCGGCCCTGCACGAACTGCTCGACGGCAAGGTCACCGTCACGGTCGGGCACTCCGGCGTCGGCAAGTCGACGCTGGTCAACGCGCTGACGGGCTCCACCCGGGCGATCGGCGTCGTCAACTCGGTGACCGGCCGCGGCCGGCACACGTCGTCGTCGTCCATCGCCCTCCGGGTGCACGACGGCGGGTGGATCATCGACACCCCGGGCGTCCGCTCGTTCGGCCTGGGGCACGTGGAGCCCGAGAACGTGTTCCGCGCGTTCGCCTCGCACGCGGTGCCGGTGCAGGACGCTCCCGACGGCATCCCGCTCGACCAGGCGCACGACTGGGAGATCGTCGACCGGGTCGCCGGCGGGGAGCTCGGGCCGACGGGCATCGAGCGGCTCGACTCGTTCCGTGCGCTGCTGACCGGGATGGGCGGCGAGGACCCGGGCACGGCGTAGCCCGCGGGACCCCGGTCCGGGCACGGGCGGGGGTGTGTCCACCCCCGGGTTCGACAGTCGCGCACGGCGGGCGTAGCCTTGCCCCTCGTGTCTGAAGTTGCAAAGTACAACTACCCGTCCCCGCACACGTCCTCCGTACCGTCGCCGGGCGGCGCGCACGGCCACGCCGCCCCGCGACCGCCGCACCGCGGTCCCGACGTGCTGCGTCCGCAGGGCCTCGGACACACCCTGCGCTCCTTCGGGTCCCACGTCCTCGTCCCGCTGTTCCTGGCGGTCGGCATGACGCTCGCCTACCTCGGCGCCTTCCACGCCCCCGCGCCGCACGACCTCGCCGTCGGCGTCGTCGGCACGACCCCGAGCACGCAGGTCTTCGCGCAGACCGTCACCGACCGGTCGGACGGTGCCCTCGTTGCACACGTGGTCGACACCACGGCGCACGCCGAGCGGCAGGTGCGCGACCGCGACCTGGCCGCCGTGTACGCCCCCACCGCCGACGACGCCACGCTCTACGTCTCGACCGCCGCCAGCGAGACCACGGCCTCCGCCGCGCAGAAGGTCTTCCTACCGATCGCGTTCGCGCAGCACCTGCCGTTCCACGTCGTCGACGTCGTCCCCACCGGTGACCAGGACACGACCGGCCAGGGGTTGTTCTTCCTGCTCGTCGGCCTCAGCGTCGGCGGCTACGCGTCGGCCATCGCGGTCGCCGGTTCCGCCGCCCGCCTCCGCCCGGTGTGGACCGCCGTCGTCGGGCTCGTCACGGCCGCCGTCGTCGCGGGCATCGGTGTCGTGGTCGCGGGCCCCGTGTACGGCGTCATCACGACCCACCAGTGGCAGGTGTTCCTGTTCGCGTGGCTGTACGACGCGGTGATCATCGCGCTCGGCATCGGCCTGCACCCGCTCATCGGCCGCTGGACCACACCGGTGCTCACCATGCTGTTCGTGATGCTCAACTTCACCTCGTCCGGCGGCATCTTCCAGCCGGCGTTCCAGCCCGGGTTCTTCGCCGGTCTCAACACGTTCTGGAGCGGGGCCGCCTGGCTGCAGGCTGCGCAGGACCTGCAGTACTTCCCGGGCGCCTCCCTCGGTCGGAGCGGACTGGTCCTGGCGCTCTGGCTCGTCGGCGCCGTGCTGCTCTGCGTGGTCGTGCACGGACTCGTCGCCCGCCGCACCCGCATCGCCCGGGAGCGAGCGGTCACGCGCCTCGAGGAGGAAGAGGTGGTCGCCGCCTGACCCGGTCTCGGCGGCGACCGACGCCTCGGGTACGCCGCCGCGACGGCCCGACCGTCACCGGCCGCCAGTACGCTGACGGACGTGGACCTCAGCGCCGACCTGGACTTCGCCCGCTCCCTCGCCGACACCGCCGACGCGATCAGCCTCGACCGGTTCCGTGCCGCCGACCTGCGCGTGACGGAGAAGGCCGACCACACCGCGGTCACCGACGCCGACCAGGCGGTCGAACGGGCGCTCCGCGAGCGACTCGCCGCCGAGCGGCCGGATGACGCCTTCCTCGGCGAGGAGACGACCGCCGACACCGGGGACGAGGCCGTCAGCACCGGGCACCGGCAGTGGGTCGTCGACCCGATCGACGGCACCGCGAACTACCTGCGGGGCGTGCCGGTGTGGGCGACCCTCATCGCGCTCGCGGTCGACGGCCGTCCGGTGCTCGGCGTCGTGAGCGCGCCGGCCCTCGGCAAGCGCTGGTGGGCCGCCGAGGGGCTCGGCGCGCACTCCTTCGACGGGCCGCTGCACGTCTCCGGTGTCGCGGCGCTCGAGGACGCCAGCCTCAGCTACAACTCGCTGCAGCAGTGGGACGACGACGACCGGCTCGACACGCTCGTCGCGCTGTCCCGGACGGTCTGGCGCACCCGCGCCTACGGCGACATGTGGTCGTACATGATGGTCGCCGAGGGCGTCGTCGACGTGGCCGGCGAGCCCGACCTCAAGCCGTGGGACATCGCCGCACTCGTCCCGATCGTCGAGGAGGCCGGCGGACGCCTCACCTCGCTCGACGGCGACCCGGGCCCGTGGCACGGCAGCGCGCTCGCGTCGAACGGGCTCGTGCACGACGCCGTGGTCGAGGTCGTCCGCCGCAGCTAACCCCCGGCCACGCGGCGGTCGACCCCGGGCCACGCGGTGGTCGAGCCCCGTCCACGTCGCAGCCGACCCCGTCCACGTCGCGCCGCCGCCGGAACAGCCGCGGAACGCGAGTCGCAGGCCCCCGAGCACGGCGGGCCACTCGCGCGGCTGTTTGTACCCCGTCCGGGGCGCAACGACCACGGCAGCACCAACCACCGGCCGGTCGGGACGTCGCCCACGCGGTGGCCGGTTCCGCCGCACGCGGAACGACGGGCGACCGCAGCGCGCCGATCACGACCGCGGGCGCCGGCCCCGCCCTGTACCCCGACGCCCTACCACGGGCACCTGGGCCCTGTCCGGCCGACCCCCCGGACTGGGGGCACGCCATCTGACGCAGTTCCCTGACGGCTCCCGCCGCGCGGTCGATGCTGGGTTACCGTTCTCCTGACGGCCGGTCTCGCGCCCGTCGGGATCCCTAGTCCCGATGGAGGCGGACTCGTCGTCATTCGTCCGAAGACCCTAACCCGAGGGGTGATCACGACGATGACATCATCGTTCCCGAGCGGAACCGAGCCCACCCAGGCTCGTCATCCGCGATCTGTCCACACGTCGACCCTGCCAGCGAACCGGGCCACCCACCCGTCCGTCGCCGGCACCACCCACCGCGGGGCCACCCACCTCGCCGCGGGCTCCCCCGTCGTCGGCTCCCCCGCCGACGCGTCCTGCTCCCCCGTCCCTGGCGCCGGAGGCCGGTGAGTCCTGATGGAACTCACCGGTCGACGCACTGAGGTCGACCGGATCACGACCCTCGCCGTACTCCCTCGGGAGTCCGCGCTGGTCGTCGTCGGCGACCCCGGCTCCGGACGCACGAGCGTCCTCGACGCGGCCAGTGGCCGCGTGTCCCTCCCCGTCGTCCGCATCGGCGTGAACGGCAGCGAATCCCGCTGGCCGCTCAGCGGTGTGACGACCCTCTTCAGCGCGCTCGACGACCACCGGGCCGCCGCACACGTCTCCCGGATCCTCGGGACCGTACGCGACGCGGACCCGGCGCAGGCCATCGTCGTGGCGCACGAGCTCCTCGACACGCTGCGCACCCTGCAGTTGCCGCCGACGCTCGTCCTCATCGACGACCTCGATCGCATGGACGCGGCGAGCCAGACGCTCATCGCGTTCCTCGCCGGCCGCCTGGCCGGGACGAGCCTGCGCGTCGTCGCCACGGTCGCACACGTGCCGTCCGACGGGCCGCTCGCCGCCCTGCCGTCGATGCGCCTGGCGCCCCTGCCCGCGGACGAGGCACTGCTGCTCGCCCGTGCGACGGCGGCCGACGACGCGAACGACGGTGTGCTGGCGGTCATCGCGGAACAGACCGCCGGCAACCCCGGTGCGCTCCGGGAACAGCTCGGCATGCTGCGGCGCGAACAGCTGCTCGGCTCCGAGCCGCTCGTGCTGCCGCTCCGGCCGACCCCCACCACCGACCGCGTCGTGGCCTCCGTGGTCGCGGCGGTCGCAGGACGCGATCTGGACGTCCTCGCCCGCCTCGCCCTGGTGCCGGTGACGAAGCTCGCCGGTCCGGAGTGGGACCGCGACGTCGTCGAGGACCTGGCGGCCCTCGGGCTCGTCGAGGTCCGCGGCCAGTCGATCGCGGTCCGCTCCCCGCTCGTGCGCTCCTACCTGCACTGGCGGATGCCGGCACGCGACCGTCGTGCCGCGCACGCCGAGCTCGCCGCGGCGGCCGTCACCCACGACCCGCGGGCCGTGGCGTGGCACCGGAGCTTCACGGACGACGAGCCGGACGCCGTGGCACTGCTGCACGCCGCCCGGGCGTACGCCACCGACGGTCACCCCGGTGCCGCGGTGACGCTCGCCGAACGCGCGCTGCACGTCGGCGGCCGGTCGGAGTCCGAGCACCTCGCGCTCCTCGCCGTCGCCGAGGTCCTGCTCGCCCACCGCCTGCTCGGCTACGCGGCCCGGTACCTGGCGGCGATCCAGCCGTTCCGCTCCCGGCTCGACGACGTGCGCCGCCTGCGGTTGCACTACTCGGTGCAGTACCTCAACGGCGAAGCGGTCGAGGCGGACGAGCTCCTGGTCCCCGCGGACGCGACCGACACCGCCGAGGCGGAGGCCGTGACGGGCCTCCTGGCCATGGTCGCCAGCTTCCGGGCCGAGGCCTGGGAGCTAGAGCACGCCCGCGACCTGCTGCAGCGGGCCGAGCCCTTCGCGGCGACGGTCCCCGACGGCACGCGGCAGATCCTGCAGGCGGCGCGGCACACGGTCGCCGCCGTCGACGGGTCGCTGCCGCCGGACCGCGACCTGCACGACGGGCTCGCGACCACGACCCTGCTCGCGCTGTCCGATCCGACGCTGCTGCTGCTCGCGCACGCCCTGAGCCTGTCCGACCGGCACCGCAGCGCCCGCCGGGTGTTCGCCCTGGTCCTCGCCCGGGCGGCGCACACCGCACCGGTCTGGGTCGAGGCCGCCCGGTACCTCAGCGCCGAGAACGAGGTGCGCTCGGGCAACTTCCGGCTCGCCCTCCGTGCGATCGACGCGTGGGAGTCCGGCTCCTCCGTGGTCGAGCGGCTGCGTGAGCCCTCGCGGGCGATCGCGATCGCGTGGCGGCACTTCCTCGAGGGGCGCCCGCAGGCGAGCCTCGAGGTCCTGGACCGCTGTCTGGCGCTCCGGTCGACGAGCGGCCTGTGGGGTGCGACGGCGAAGCTGCACGCGTTCCGCGGTCGGGTCCTGCTGTTCGAGGGCCGCCCGGCCGAGGCAGCCGCCGCACTCGAGACGGCGGACGCGATCGGCCGGACGCTCCGGAACCCGACGGTGCTCCGGCACCTCGGCGACCTGGTCGAGACGTACGTGCAGCTCGGCCGCACCGAGGACGCCCGGGCGATGACGGCCCGCCTCGCCGCCGACCACCGAGCGCACCCGTCACGCTGGGGCGCCCTGGTGCTGGCGCGGAGCCTCGCGCTCGTCGCCGACGACGGCACCCGCGACGCCGCACGGCACCGCGCGCTCGAGCTGTTCGAACCGACCGACTCGCAGTTCGAGCGGGCCCGGACCCTCACCGCCCTCGCGGCGACCGGGACGGGTCCGGACCGGGCGCGACTCGGCGCGGCGGCCGCCGCCGCGTACGAGGCGGCCGGCCTGCGTCGACCACTCGCGGCACCGCAGGGCGTCGCGGCGATGCCGCCGGCCGTCGGCGGCGCGCTCCGGCTCGCACCGTCCACGACGGCACCGTCCCCGACGACGCCGCGGAGCGCGCCGGACGGCACCGCCGTCCTGACGATGCTCACGGCCGAGGAGCAGGCCGTCGTGCAGAAGGTGACCGAGGGGTACCGCAACCGCGAGATCGCCACGTCGCTGTACATGTCGCAGCGCACGGTGGAGCTCCGTCTCACGCAGATCTACCGCAAGGTCGGGGCGCGGTCGCGCTCGCACCTGGTGGCGCTGCTGGGGTAGTCGCCACCCACGACGGACGGGAGGCCCGGTACCAGCTGGTACCGGGCCTCCCGTCCGTCGTGCGGTCGCGTCGCGACCCGGCGACACGGCACGCCGGACCGTCAGGCCGTCGCGGCCCGCCGGGTCGGGCTGTGCCACACACCGCTCGAGCCGCCGCGGAACGCCAGGACCAGCGCCCGTAGGCACAGCCACGCGTCGAGGACCCGCAGGAGCGGGAACGTGACCCCGTAGAGCACGTAGACCCAGCGGCGGGAGACGACGGCCACGACGATCGTCAGCGCGTAGTCGGGCAGCAGCACGCCGACCACGATGCCGGTCACCGGGTCGACGGCGAGCACGGCCTCGGGGAACCCGGCCCCCGTGCCGAGCGCGACGAAGACCGCGGCGGTCACGGCGAGCGCCACCGCCGGCACGAGCAGCAGCATCATGAGGCTCGAGGTGAGCAGTTCGAGGACGAAGAGCCCGGTGGCGAGCCCGAAGCGGCGCAGGCCGAACCGGTGGCGCCGGAGGGTCTGCCAGAACCCGAGGTTCCAGCGGCGCACCTGCTTGGCGTAGTCGCGGAGGTTGTCGGGGTCCTGCGTGTACGCGACGGCCGCTCCGGGGCGGAAGGCCACCCGGCCGAGGTGCTTGGCGTGCACCTCGAACGTCATGTTGAAGTCCTCGATCGCCAGTCCTTCCGCGGTGATGTCGATCTCGCGGAGGACCCGGGTGCGGTACATCGACGCGAACCCGGGGACGATGGCGACGACGTTGGCGCGCGGGGCCGCCTGGCCGAACTTCTGCAGGTACTGGACGGCGACGTAGACCCGTTCGCGGTAGGCGACGAGCAGTCGGCCGGCGACGGTGGGGGCGCGGGGCTCGAGGATCGTGGTGGCGCGGCCGGCGACGGCGACGACGTCCGGTGCGGAGAACTCCGGCAGGCCGGTGGTGAAGTAGTCCTCGGACAGGTGGGTGTCGGCGTCCAGGAGCATTATCACCTCGAAGCGCTCGGGGATCGAGAAGTGCTCGATGGCGGCGGCGATGGCTCCGGCCTTGCCGCGGTTCGGCTGCAGGTCGTACACCTGGGCCCCGGCGGCGCGGGCGATCTCGACCGTCCGGTCCGAGGAACCGTCGGAGACGACGAGGATCTGCTCGGGCGGCAGGTGTTCGGCGGCCGAGCGGATGGTCCGTTCGATGACGAGTTCCTCGTCGTGTGCGGCGACCAGGACGGCGACGTCGGCGGTCGTCGGCGGTCGGTACCCGCGGGGGACGGGTGCCGGCATGCCGCGGCGGCGGGCGCGACGGCCCCGCCCGGCGGCCGCGGCCCGGTGTGCCCGTGCGGTCACGACGCGGACGGCGCCGACCGTGGTCCAGAGGATCGTGTTGACGCCGAGGACGAGCACGAGGGCGACGACGAACGTGAGCATGGTGCGACGGTAGGCGGCGGTCGAGGTCCGACGCACCGCATTCCCGCACCGGGGGCCGCACCCCGTTGCGGGACCCCGCACGCGGACCCGCACGGCCCGCCACGGTGCTGCGGGCCACCGCAAGACCGGCCCGTGGGCGTTGCCGGGGCGGGGTGCGACCGGTGAGGGTTGCAGCGCACCGACCGCCGGCCCCGTCATCGGGGCAGGGCCGCGTACCCGAGACCGGTACCCGACCGGCCGCACCCGGACCGCCGCCGTCCGTCCCCGCCTGATCCGGGGACGGGCGGCGGCCCCGCAGGCGGCAGCCCCGATCCCGCGGCCCACCCGACGGCGGCCGGTGCCCGTCGGAACGCTCCGGCGGCTTCCCGACCCGAGGGGACACAGCATGTCCATCGCACCACCGCCGTCCGACGCCCGGTCGCTCCGCACGTCGCCGGTCGCCCCGACGACGTCCTCCGCCGTCCCGACGTCCCCGGACGTCACCGTGCCGCACACCGTCGGCACCGCCGTCCCGACGGGCACCCGCGGGTTCGAGTTCGACGTCGCGATCGTCGGGCTGGGCTACGTCGGGCTGCCGACGGCCCTGGCGTACCACCACGCCGGGACGTCGGTGATCGGTCTGGACGTGTCGCAGCGCCGCCTGGAGACCATCCGGTCGCGCGGTGCGGACCTGCTCGAGGACGACCGGGTGCGACTCGAGTCGGCGTTCCTGGCCGACGACTTCGTGCTCACCGACGACCCGTCGATGCTCGCCCGCGCCGCCGCCGTCGTCGTCTGCGTGCCAACCCCGGTGGACGAGCACCTCGTCCCCGACCTGGCGATCCTGCGCGGTGCGGCGGCGACCGTCGTGGAGCACGCCGTGCCGGGACAGCTCCTCATGCTGACGAGCACCACCTACGTCGGCTGCACGGACGACCTGCTCGTCCGGCCCCTCACCGAGCGCGGGCTGCTGCCGGGCACGGACGTGTTCGTCGCGTTCAGCCCGGAGCGCATCGACCCGGGCAACGCCTCGGTGTCGCACGAGGACGTCCCCCGCGTGCTCGGTGCGGCGACGCCGGCGTGCGCCGCGGTCGCGGACGAGATGCTCGGCCGCTACGCCCGGGTGCACCGTGTGCCGTCCCTCGCCGCGGCGGAGATGACGAAGCTCCTCGAGAACACGTTCCGTGCGGTGAACATCGCGCTGGCGAACGAGTTCTCGGACATCTGCCGGACGATGGGCATCGACGTGGCCGACGTGGTGGACGCCGCGGCGACGAAGCCGTACGGGTTCATGGCGTTCATGCCGGGTCCGGGCGTCGGTGGGCACTGCATCCCCTGCGACCCGCACTACCTGCTCTGGCAGCTGCAGGCCGACCGGCAGGCCGCGCCGATGATCACCCAGGCGATGACCGAGATCGCGGCCCGCCCGGGTCGGGTCGTGGACCGCACCCGCGAGGTGCTGTCGGACGCCGGCCGTGGTCTCCGTGGTGCCCGGGTGCTCGTCGTCGGCATCGCGTACAAGCGCGACGTGGCCGACCTGCGCGAGTCCCCCGCACTCGAGGTCCTCGAGCGACTCATCGCCGGTGGAGCCGAGGTCGGCTTCGCGGACCACCGTTTCGACTCCGTCCGCCTGCACGACGGCACCGTCCTCGACGACGTGGTCGACGAGGGTGCGTTCGGTGCGGACGTCGTCCTCCTGCACACCCGTCACAGCGACGCCGACCTGTCCTGGATCACCGGCGACCAGCTCGTCGTCGACACCACCTACCGGGCTGCGGACCTCACCGGCCGCATCCTCCTCTGAAAGGGAACGCCATGAAGTCCATCGTCACCGGAGGCGCCGGGTTCATCGGCAGCCACCTCGTCGAACGCCTGCTCGCCGACGGCGACGAGGTCGTCGTCCTCGACGACTTCTCGACCGGACGCGCCGACAACCTGGACGCCGTCGCCGGTCACGAGCGGCTCCGCGTCGTCGAGGGCACGATCCTCGACCGCGAGCTCGTCGCCGAGCTGGTCGCCGGGTCCGACCGGGTCTTCCACCTGGCCGCCGCGGTCGGCGTGAAGCTCATCGTCGACCACCCGCTGCAGGGCCTCCGGACGAACATCCACGGCAGCGAGAACGTCCTCGACGCCTGTGTCGCCGCCGGCGCGAAGCTGCTCCTCGTCTCGACGAGCGAGATCTACGGCAAGAACACCGCCGACGCGCTGCACGAGACCGCCGACCGCGTGCTCGGGTCGCCGCTCGTGGCCCGCTGGACCTACGCCGCGGCGAAGGGCATCGACGAGGCCTTCGCACACGCCTACTTCACGGAGTTCGGCCTGCGCGTCGCCATCGCGCGGCCGTTCAACACGGTCGGCCCCCGCCAGACCGGACGGTACGGCATGGTCGTCCCGAACCTCGTCGGCCAGGCCGTCCGCGGCGAGCCGCTGACCGTCTACGGCGACGGCGTGCAGTCGCGCTGCTTCTCCTTCGTCGGCGACGTCGTCCCCGCGATGGTCGCCCTCATCGAGCACGAGGAGGCCTACGGCGAGGCGTTCAACCTCGGCGGCGAGCGCGAGATCAGCATCGCCGAGCTCGCGGAGCTCGTCATCGACATCACCGGCTCGGACAGCCGGATCACCTACGTCCCCTACGACGAGGCGTACGGCGCCGGCTACGAGGACATGCGTCGTCGCGTGCCGGACAACGGTCGGGCGAAGGCGGCCGTCGGCTTCGCGCCGGTGACCCCGCTGGAGGCCGTGGTCCGGTTGGTCGCGGCCGACCTGGAGGCGCGCACGGCGGACGACGCGGCGAGCGCCGCCACCGGTGCGGCCCCGGCGACGGCGGTGGTCTGAGTGTGCGGCATCATCGCGGCGCGCGTCGCCGACGACGCGACGCCGTACCTCCTCGACGGCCTGGAGCGGCTCGAGTACCGCGGCTACGACTCCGCGGGCATCGCGGTGCGGACGAGCACCGGCGGCACCGAGACCATCCGGTCCGTGTCCCGCGTCGGTGACCTCCGCACGCTCGTCGCGGCGCGGTCGGGGGACCCGTTCACCGGGGTCGGCATCGGACACACCCGCTGGGCGACCCACGGAGCGGTGCGCGAGGCGAACGCGCACCCGCACGCCGACTGCTCCGGCCGGATCAGCGTCGTGCACAACGGCATCGTCGAGAACGCCGACGCGCTCCGGCAGCAGCTGAGCGCCCAGGGGCACGTGTTCGCGTCCGAGGTCGACTCGGAGGTCATCACGCACCTGGTGGAGCGTGCCCTGGCGGTCGACCCGGACCTCATGCTGGCGGTGCAGATCGCGACCGCGCAGCTCGAGGGGTCGTGGGCGATCGTCGTGCTCGACGCGCGAGACGGCCGGATGGTCGTCGCCGCGGACCGCTCCCCGCTCGTCGTCGCCCGAGCCGCCCGTGGTGACTTCGTCGCGAGCGACATCGGTGCGATCGCCACCTGGGCCGAGACCTTCGTCGCGCTGCGGGACGGCGACGTCGTCGAGCTCGGCGAGAGCTGGACCTGGTCGTCCCGTGGGGAGATGGTCCCGGTGCCGTTCGCCTCCCCGTCGCCGTTCGCCGCCGAGGCACTCGACCTCGGCGACCACACCGACCACATGGCGAAGGAGATCGAGGAGCAGCCCGCCGTCGTGGCGGAGATCCTCGACCGCATCGCCGGCCGCGCGGTGGACGGCAGCATGTGGGCGGGTCTCGGGCTCGCGCCGTTCGAGCGCGTCGCCGTGGCCGCCTGCGGCACGTCGCTGAACGCCGGTCAGGTCATCGCGACCGCGCTCCGCGGGCTCGGCGGCGTCCCGACGGACACCGTCGTCGCGAGCGAGGCCGACCAGGCCGTCCTCACACCCGGCACCCTGGTCGTCGCGATCAGCCAGTCCGGCGAGACCGCGGACGTGCTCCGCGCGCTCGACCGGTTCGCGGACCGCCACCAGGTGCTCGCCCTGACGAACAACCTGCACTCGTCGCTCGCCCGTCGTGCCGACGCGGTGCTCGACTGCCACGCCGGCCCCGAGATCGGCGTCGCCGCCACGAAGACCTTCACCGCGCAGGTCGTCGTCGGTGTGTCCGCGATGATCTCGGCGCTCGTCGCGTCCGGCCGCATCGACCGGTCCCGGGCGCTCGCGCTCGTCGGCGACATGCAGCGCCTGCCCGGCCTCCTCGCCGGTGCGGCGGAGGCGTCCGCCGACCGCATCCCGCTGCTCGTGTCGAGCGTGCGCGACGCATCCGGCTTCCTGTTCCTGGGACGCGGGGCGGGCCTCCCGTTCGCCGCCGAGGGTGCGCTCAAGCTCAAGGAGCTCTCCTACCGCTGGGCCGAGGCCTACCCGGCCGGTGAGCTGAAGCACGGGCCGCTCGCCCTCGTGACCGACGGCACGCCCGTGGTCGTCGTCGAGAACGGCGAGCACAAGATCCAGGCGAACGTCGCCGAGGTCCGTGCCCGCGGCGGGTTCGTCATCACGATCGGCGGTGTCGGCGCCGACGTGCCGGCCCTCGGTCGCGACGCCGGCCGCCTCCTGTCCCGCCGGACCGCCGTGACCGACCAGGGCATGTCCACCTGGGGTCCGCTCGAGTCGGTGGTCCCCCTCCAGATGCTCGCCCGGGAACTCGCCCTGCAGCTCGGCTGCGACGTCGACAAGCCCCGCAACCTCGCGAAGTCGGTGACGGTCGAATGACCAAGGAAACACCCATCAACCGCCTGACGGTGCTCCTCGCCGTCCTGGCAGCCGTGGCGGTCGTCGTCACGGGCCTGCTCGGCGGAGCCGTCCCCGCACACGCCGCCACCGCGGCGCCGAAGCCGGTGACGGTCAGCCTGACCTTCGACGACGGCGACGCCGACCAGGTGCAGGCCGCGCAGGTGATGCAGCAGAACGGGCTCGTCGGCACGTTCTACATCATCACCGGCTACCTCGGCGCCCCCGGGTACATGCAGCAGTCGGACCTCGCGGCGCTCGCCGCGGCGGGCAACGAGATCGGTGGGCACAGCGTCACCCACCCGGACATGTCGGCGCTCAGCCAGACCGAGGCGCAGCGACAGGCCTGCCAGTCCCGCGCCACCCTGTCCTCGTGGGGCTACCAGGTGCGGAGCTTCGCCTACCCGTTCGCCGAGTCGACCTCGAAGACCCGCGACGCGGTGCAGGCCTGCGGCTACACGAACGCCCGCGGACTCGGCGACGTGCGCACCACCCGTGACTGCGCCGGCTGCGTGACCGCGGAGACGCTGCCGCCGCGCCGACCGATGCTCACCCGCGCACCGAGCCAGGTCGAGGCGGACTGGACCCTGGCGGACCTGCAGCAGCAGGTCACCCAGGCGAAGACCGACAAGGGCGGGTGGGTGCAGCTGACGTTCCATCACATCAGCGACGACCCGACGCTCGACCCGACCACCTCGCCGGCGCTGTTCACGCAGTTCGCGCAGTGGCTCGCGGCGTACTCGGCCGACCCGGCGAACGTCACCACGGTGAAGACCGTCGGGGACGCCGTCGGCGCCCCGGTCCAGCCGGTCGTGCAGTCCCCCGTGCCCGGCCCCGCCCCGGCCGGTGTGAACGGGGTGCAGAACCCGTCGTTCCAGACCACCTCGGCCACGAGCCCGAGCGGCCAGAAGTGCTGGCAGTACGGCGGGTACGGCTCGAACACGGCCGCGTTCAGCACGGTCACCCCGGGGCGCATCGGGACGACCTCGAAGGCGGTGTCCGTGACCGTCAGCGGGTACGGCGACGGCGACGCGAAGTGGCTCCCCTCGTTCGACCTGGGTGACTGCGCCCCCACCGTCGTGCCCGGGCACACGTACGCGATGCGGGAGTGGTACAAGGCCGACACCGCCACGCAGTTCACCGTCTACCTGCGCGACTCCGTCACCGGGTCGTGGCACTACTGGACGTCGAGCCCCTGGTACGCGGCCGCACCGTCGTGGACCCAGGCGGCGTGGACCACCGACCAGATCCCGGCCGGCTTCGACGGGATCAGCTTCGGCCTCAACCTGTTCACGAACGGCACGCTGACCACCGACGACGTCGCCCTGTACGACACCGTCGGCGCCCCGGCGATCGCCACCCCGACCACGACGAACACCGCCACCCCGCGCTCCCGGACGGCCGCCGCGCTGACCCGGATCGCCCCTGTCGTGGACGCGCTCACCGTCCGGTCCCGTGCGGTCCTCGGCCAGCTCGACACGTCGGGCACGGCCGGCGAGATCCCCCGCTGACGTGACCCGCGCTGACGTGACCCGCGCACTGCCGCCCCGCTCCCCCGAGACGCGACCCCGCGCCTCCCCGGGGCGGGGCGTCCGCGACGGCGGAGGTGCCCGTCGCGACGGACGCGACCGACGCGACCGTCGCGACGGACGCACCGGGGGCCTCCGGCTCGTCACCGCCCTCGGCCTAGGCACCGTCGTCGGCCTCACCGCCGTGCTCGCGGGCTGCGGCGGGCCGAACGGCGGCGGCGCCGTGTCCCGCTCGTACCCGTGGCACACCGGCATCGTCTCGACGACCTTCTGGGTCGGCGAGGTGTTCGACCCCGACGCCGACGACGGCAGCCAGGTGTACTCCACGTACGACGACGACTGGCAGGGCAGCTACGGCGGCTGCGACGGCGTCGTCCAGGGGCGCCTGTGCCGGACGGAGCGCCGGACGGCGGCGAACGGCTGGTTCCCGCGGCACATGGCCCCGCGGGAGAACCCCTTCTACCTCGACGTGCCGTACGACGACGTCAACGACCGGATCGGCCTCCGCGACCGCGACCGCGTCGTCCCGTGGGCCGGCGACCCGGCGTACCGGCGGCACCGCGGCGACGAGGACTTCAGCTACCTCAAGAACCGGTGGGTGCAGCTCCGCAAGGGCACCCGCACCTGCTACGGCCAGGTGCAGGACGCCGGCCCCGGCACCTACCACGACAGTCGCTACGTCTTCGGCGCCGGGAACAGCCGACCGGCGAACAAGCGCTTCAACGGTGCCGGCATGGACGTCTCCCCCGCACTGAACGGATGCCTGGGCTTCGCCGAGCTGGACGGCGAGGACGACCGGATCAGCTGGCGGTTCGTCGAGGCCGGCGCGGTGCCGGACGGCCCCTGGCGGCGCATCGTGACGACGAGCCAGGTGTCGCACTGACCGGGGCTCCCAGAGAACGGGTGCGTCCGTCTGCCACGATGACGGCTTGACCTCGCTGCCCGCCTCCGCCGTGTTCGGTGCCCTGCTCATCGGCGCCGTCCTGCCCCTCGTGCCGTACCTGGGGCGCGTCGTCCGGATCGCCGCGACGATCGCGCACGAGGTCGGTCACTGCGTCGTCGTCGTGCCGTTCGGCGGCCGGATCCGACGGATCGACCTGCACCCCGACGGCTCCGGCGAGGCTCGGGTGCAGCTCGGCGGGGTCCCGGGCGGGATCCGCTGGCTCGTCCGGCTGCTCAACCTGTTCGCCGGGTACAGCACGCCGCTCTGGGCCGGGGTCCTCCTCGTCACCGGGGCCGTCGTCGGGTCACCCTGGCTGCCCGTCGTCGTGCTCGGCGTGGTCGGCGTGGTCGCGCTGCTGTTCGTCCGGAACTGGTTCGGGCTGCTCGTCGTCGTGGGCTTCGACGTGCTCGCGCTCTGGGTGGCGGTGCGTCCCTCCGACCTCACCCTGCTCGTCGTCGCCGCCCTCGGGGCCGCGTTCCTCGTCGACGGGCTGCGCTCCCTGCTGCAGGTCGTGCGCTGGCTGCTCACCGGGGCTCCGGTGCAGACGGACTTCCACATCGCCGCGGCCGAGATGCGCCTGCCGGCGACGGTCTGGTTCGTGCTCTTCGTCGGCGTGAACGGGTTCGCGGTGTGGGCCGCGCGCGAGCCGCTGCTCGCCGTCCTGGACACCGTGGTCACGGGCGTCCGGGGCCTGGTCGGCAGCTAGCGGGCGAGCGCGCGAGCGCCCGACGCCCGACGCGGTCCCGTCCGAGCCCGCTCCGCACCCGCACTCCGGGCCTGCTCCGCGCCCGCACTCCGGGCCTGCTCCGCACCCGCTCCCCCCGCGCTCCGAGCCCGCTCCGCACCCGCGCACGCCGTAACGCGACGCCGCATTCGCCCCGCCCCCGCACCGGGCCTGCGAGAGTACCGGCCACGACGACAGCACGGGAGGCGCAGCGGATGGACGAGCAACGCGGGTTCACGACCGAGCAGGTGCACGGCGGCTTCCTGCCCGACACCGCGCACGGCGCACGCGTCCCGGCGATCCACATGTCCTCGGGCTTCCTGTTCGAGGACGCCGCCCAGGCCCGCGACCGCTTCGCCGGCACCGACGACGGCTACACGTACACGCGCCTGGGGAACCCGACGAACGCCGACGTCGAGCGGCGCATCGCCCTGCTCGAGCACGGCGCCGAGGCGATCCTCGTCGGCAGCGGCCAGGCGGCGGCCACCGTCGCCTTCCTCGGCCTGCTCGGCGCCGGCGACCACGTCGTCAGCGCGGCGAGCATCTACGAGGGCACCCGCGGCCTGCTCCTGCAGAACCTCGGACGGCTCGGCATCACCGTCGACTTCGTCACCGACGCCCGCGACCTCGACGCCTGGGCCGCAGCCGTCCGCCCGGAGACGAAGGCGTTCTTCGCCGAGACGATCCCGAACCCGAAGAACGACGTGCTCGACATCACCGGCGTCGCCGAGGTCGCGCACCGCGCCGGGGTACCGCTCGTCGTCGACAACACCCTCGCGACGCCGTACCTCGTCCGCCCCGTCGACCACGGCGCGGACGTCGTCGTGCACTCGGCGTCGAAGTTCCTCTCCGGACACGGTGCCGGGCTCGGCGGGGTGGTCGTCGACGGCGGCCGCTTCGACTGGACCACGAACCCCGAGCGTTGGCCGCACCTCACCCAGGCGGACCGTGCCCTCGGCGGTGCCAGCCACACCGACCGGTACGGACGCGGCGCGTTCATCGCCTACGCCCGGGACGTCGTCGCAGCCCGTGTCGGCCCGACACCGTCGCCGTTCAACGCGTTCCTGCTGCGCCAGGGCATCGAGACCCTGTCCCTGCGCGTCGAACGCCACGTCGCGAACGCGCTGGCGGTCGCCACCTGGCTGGAGGCGCAGCCCGAGGTGACGAGCGTCGACCACGCCGGTCTCGCCTCCAGTCCGTACCACGACCTCGCCCGGCGCTACCTGCCGCGCGGCGCCGGTTCGGTGTTCGCCTTCACGCTCGCCGGCGGCGAGCCCGCCGCGCACGCCTTCATCGACGCGGTCGAGCTGTTCAGCCGGATGACCCACCTGGGCGACGTGCGCTCGCTCGCGCTGCACCCGGCCTCCACGACGCACGCTGGACGCACGCCGGAGGAGCGCGCCGCCCAGGGCATCGACGACGGGCTCGTGCGCCTGTCGGTCGGCATCGAGGACGTCGCCGACCTGGTCCGCGACCTGGAACGCGGGTTCGCCGCCGTCCGCGAGCTGGCGGGGACCGACCGGGAGGCGCGCCCCGCCCCCGCCACGACCGGCACCGCCCTCGGCCTCCCGACCTCCGCCTCCGCGTGGGTGCCGGAGGCGGTAGAGGCGGTCGCAGGAGCGGTCCCGGCAGCGCTCCCGGTCTCGGCGGCGGTCCCGGCGGCGGTCCCGGTCTCGGGGGCGGTTCCGACGGCGGCCGGGGCGCGCTGATGGGGCGCCCGCAGCACGTCGGGTACTTCTTCTCACGGGGGTTCGGCCCGCAGGCGTGGGGCCGGGCGGACTGGCACTGGGGCCACGACTGGACGAAGCCGGACCTGTACCAGCAGTCCGTCCGCGCACTCGAGGACGCCGGGTTCGACCTCGTCATCGCCGAGGACGCGATCTCACTCGGCGACCCGGCGACCCTCGACCTGCGCATCCGGCAGGCGTACGGCGGCCCGAAGCACGACCCGCTCCTGCTCGCGCCGTGGTTGTTCGCCGCGACCCGGCACATCGGCATCGCCCCGACCGTCAACGCCGGGGTGACCCCGCCGTACCTGGCCGCCCGGCAGCTCGCGACCCTCGCGCACCTGTCCTCCGACCGGCTCGGCGTGAACGTCGTCACCGACGTCGGGAGTGCCCGGCACGCCGGACTCGACCCGCTGCCGCACGACGCCGCCTACGACCGCGCCGAGGAGTGGGTCGGGCTGCTCCGGCGCCTCTGGCACTCGTGGGGCTCCGGGTACGTCGGCTCGGAGTCGGACTGGCACTTCGCCGACGGCTCCCGTCTCGACTCCTTCACTCACGAGGGAGAGCACTTCCGCACCGCCGGCCCGCTCAACGCTCTGCCGCTCGCGAGCGACCCCGTCGTGGTCTCCCCCGGCGGCTCCGGACGGGGGCTCGGGTTCGCTGGCACGCACTCCGACGTCCAGCTCGCCCTCGCACCCCTGTCCGCCGCGGCCGTGTCCGCCTACCGACGGCGGGTGCACGACGCGGCAGCCCTCGCCGGTCGCACCGCTGCGGACGTCCGTGTCCTGTTCGTCCTCAAGCCGGTCGTGGTGTCCTCGACGGCCGAGGCGGACCGCATCGTCGAGGCCTCCCGCCACCCGTCCGACGAGGACCTGCGCACCGCGGCCACGGCCTGGTCGAGCGACGCCGAGACGGACCTGCTCGCGCTCGACCTCGATGCGCCGATCCCGGCGGGGACGTTCGCCGACCACGTGTCCACGGGGACGATCCGGGGGCTGCTCGGCGACACCCCCGACGCACCCCTCCGCGAACTGCTCACCCGGAAGGCACGACTCGGCCGGGTCGCCGACCGGTCCGGCTTCGTCGGGACGGCGGAGGAGTTCGCGGACTTCATCGAGGAGCTCGGCGCCGACGCGGACAACGACGGCGTGATCCTGTCCGGTGACCTGCACCCGGCGCAGGTCTACCGGATGCTCGGCGACCTGGTGCCGGTGCTGCGGCAGCGCGGGATCCTGCGGCGGGAGTACGGCGACGGCGGTCTGCGGGCGAACCTCTTCGACTTCTGACGCCGCCGCACCCCTCGGGGCTCCTCGTGCTCCGTGCCGGACTCGTTCGTCTCGGGCTACTTCTTCGCGTCCTTCTTCTTCGCGTCCTTCTTCTTGTCCGACTTCTTCTTGTCAGACTTCTTGTCCGACTTCTTCTTGTCCGACTTCTTGTCCGACTTCTTCTTGTCCGACTTCTTCTTGTCGGACTTCTTCTTCGCGTCCTTCTCCTTGCCCTGCTGCACATCCGACTGCTTCGCGTCCTGTTCCGTCGGCTCGGCCGCGAGCGGCGCGGGTGCCGACGGGACGTCCGCGGACTCGACACCGTCGACGGGCTCGACCACGACGACGGACCCGGTGTCCGCGAGCACGTCGACCGCCTGCTCCTCGACGACCGGCGCGAGGGCGTCCTCGACCCGCTCGACGACGATTTCGGCGCCGTCCTCGGCCAGGCGGAGCAGCGCCTGCGCCGCCCGGAGTCGCGTCGTCGACCGACGGGCCAGCGCGTCGGCACGGGCCCCCTCCAGGAAGGTCCGCAGCGCCCGTTCGGGCACCGAACGCCCGCGCGGCGCGGAGCGGTCGAGCCGGTCCAGCTCCCCCGCGATCCCGGCGACGTCGTCCTCGACGTGCTCGTGGCGGACCGACTCGAGCAGCGCCGCGACCGCAGCAGCAGCCCGTTCGACCCCGGGGTTCCGCTGGTCCATCACGACGAGCATCTCGAACACCGACCCGTAGGACATCGTCTCGAGGCGCACCGGCTCGGCACCGCGGCCGCGCAGCACCAACCGCGCGTCCGGCGTCGGCAGCCAGGCGACCACAGCAGCGACCGAGGCCACCGAGCCGACGATGCGCTCGTACTCGGCCAGACCCAGACGGTCCTGCTCTCGCAGACGGACTCGGATCGCGATCTCCTGCACGGTGTACCTCTCGCTCGGGGCGACGCCGACGGGACGCGACGTCGTGCCACCGACCGTAGTCCTGGCACCCGGTAGCTCCACGGACGGTGCCGACCGCTCGCGTCATCGACGGGCTGCCACACGCAGAACGCCCCGCGCGGTCCGGGGACCGAGCGGGGCGTTCTGTGGCGACTCACGTGACAGCGGTCCGACGATCGGCAGGTGGTGGAGATGGGGGGAATCGAACCCCCGTCCATCGCTGCAATTCGACGTCTTCTACGGGCGTATCCGGATGTTCGTTCTGCTCGGCCCCGTCCGTTGCTACCGGCTTCTCGGACGACGGGCCCAGTCTCAGTGCAAGTCCCGCACGGCCCTGAGGCACGACCGCGCAGCAAGTCCCCCTGATGACGCCGGACTCAGGTTAGGGAACGATCACCTGGCCGACGGACTTCATGTGCTGGGCTGCTTACGCAGCGAGAGCGAAGTCAGTGCGCTTGGAATTGGCACTTGTTGTTTTCCACGGATCGTTGACGAGATGACCGTGGGTCCTCGGCCCGCTTCCCGTCGGCACACAGGCAATGTCGAAACCGATCATCCCCATGCAGGCCGTCGTGCGAACCGCTGTCACGCTGTTGAGTTGCCAAGCCGCATCCGGATCACCCGGGTGAGGCAGCTGTTCAGTCTACCGACCGAACACGTTCCACGCTAGTCGGTCCGGCTGGTCACTCGCCGAGACGGTTGCGCGAGCGCATCGCACGCTCGGCCTCGCGCTTGTCGGTCTTCTCGCGCAGGGCCTGGCGCTTGTCGAACTCGCGCTTGCCCTTGGCCACGGCGATCTCGACCTTGGCCCGACCGTCGTGGAAGTAGATCTTCATCGGCACCAGGGTGTAGCCGCCCTGGGACGTCTTGTGTGAGATCTTCACGATCTCCTGCTTGTGCAGCAGCAGCTTGCGCTTCCGACGGGGCGCGTGGTTGTTCCAGGTGCCCTCGGTGTACTCGGGGATGTGCACCGCGTCGAGCCAGGCCTCACCCGCGTCGACGAACGCGTACCCGTCGACGAGCGACGCACGGCCCTCGCGCAGGGACTTCACCTCGGTGCCGCTGAGCACCATGCCGGCTTCGTACGTGTCCTCGATCAGGTAGTCGTGGCGCGCCCGACGGTTCGTCGCGACGACCTTCTCTCCGCGTTCCTTCGCCATGCCCGACTCCTCCTCGATCACCCGTGCTCGCTGCGTGCGAGCCGCTCAGCCTATCGAACACGGACGGGCCCGCGCACCTTCCCGAGGTGTGCGGGCCCGTCCGTGTCCGGCGTGCCGTACCGGGTCAGACCTTGAGGTACCGGCGGATCGCGATCGACGCGGAGACCGCGGCCAGGACCACGCCGACGACGATCACCGCCGGGACGACCACGGCCGCGTCGTCCATGCCGATGAAGGCCGTACCGGTGAACCGCTTCGTCAGGTAGTTGCGGACGAAGAACCAGACGACGGCAAGGATCGCACCACCGGCCAGCACGGCGCCCACCGTCGCGGCGATCACGCCCTCGAGCACGAAGGGTGTCTGGATGAACCGGTTCGACGCACCCACGAGCCGCATGATGCCGAGCTCCCGGCGTCTCGAGAACGCCGACAACCGGATCGTCGTTGCGATGAGCAGCACCGCCGCGATGAGCATGAGGGCCGCGATGCCGATGGCCGTGTACGACGAGGCGTTGAGCAGGTTGAAGATCGGCTGCAGGTAGCCCCGCTGGTCGACGACGCTCTGCACGCCCGCGACCTTCGACAGGCTCTCGACGAGGACGTCCGCCTGCGACGGGTTCTTCAGGTTCACCCAGAAGGTCTCGTTGAGGTACTCGGGCTTGACGAACTCGGTCGCCGGGGAGTCCTTGAACTGCTGCTTGAAGCGCGTGTACGCGTCCTGCTGGTCCTCGAAGTAGGCCTTCTCGATGTACGGCTTGAGGGTCGACGACGAGAGCTGCTGCTGGATCTGCGCGCGCTGGTCGTCGGTCGCCTTCGCCCCGGTGCAGTTGCCGGTCGTGTCGGTGTCGGTGCACAGGTACACGGCCACCTGGGCGCGGTCGTACCAGTAGCCCTTCATCTGGTTGATCTGCATCTGCAGCAGGATCGCGGTACCGACGAACGTGAGCGAGATGAAGGTCACCAGGACGACGGAGACCACCATCGAGGCGTTCCGGCGGAGACCGGAGCCGGCCTCGGCCAGGACGAGTCCGAGCCTCATCGGATGAGCCCCGGGATCGTCTGGATGCCCGTGGTGTTCGACACGCCACCGCGCTGGATGGGCAGGGCCTGGGTCTGGTAGCCGCCGGCCTGCTCGTCGCGGAGGACGGTGCCGCCGGCGAGCTCGATGACCCGGCGCTGCATCTGGTTCACGATGCTGGCGTCGTGCGTGGCCATGAGGATCGTCGTCCCTCCCTGGTTGATGCGTTCGAGGAGCGCCATGATGCCCGCCGAGGTCGTCGGGTCGAGGTTGCCGGTGGGCTCGTCGGCCAGCAGGACCGCCGGCTTGTTGACGACCGCGCGCGCGATGGCGACACGCTGCTGCTCACCGCCGGAGAGTTCGTGCGGCATGCGGGTGGCCTTGCCGGACAACCCGACGAGCTTGAGCACGTCGGTGACGGACTCGCTGATGAAGCCCTTGCTCTTGCCGATCACCTGCAGCGAGAACGCGACGTTGTCGAACACGTTCTTGTTCGGCAGCAGTCGGAAGTCCTGGAACACGACGCCGAGGTTGCGGCGGAAGTACGGCACCTTCCGGGACGACAGCGCGCCGAGGCGCTGTCCGAGCACGTGGATCTGCCCGCGCGACGGCTTCTCCTCCTTGAGCACGAGCCGGAGGAAGCTCGACTTCCCGGAGCCGGACGCGCCGACGAGGAAGACGAACTCACCCTTGAGGATCTCGAGGGTGACGTTGTCGAGGGCGGGGCTCGGGTTGCCCGAGTACACCTTGGTGACCTGGTCGAATTTGATCATGACCGGATCAGGGTAGGTCGCGTTCCGGTGATCGTGCTCCAGGCGCGCGGCTCAGGAACCCGTGGGCTCGCTCAGGTCAGTCCTCGTCGCGACGCTTGCGCCAGCGGATGCCGGCGTTGATGAAGCCGTCGAGGTCGCCGTCGAACACCGCGGACGGGTTGTTCACCTCGTACTCGCTCCGCAGGTCCTTCACCATCTGGTACGGCGCGAGGACGTAGTTGCGGATCTGGTCGCCCCAGCTCGCCGTGATCGTGCCGGCGAGTTCCTTCTTCTTCGCGTTCTCCTCTTCCTTCTTGAGGAGCAGGAGGCGCGACTGCAGCACGCGCATGGCGGCGGCACGGTTCTGGATCTGCGACTTCTCGTTCTGCATCGACACGACGGTGCCGGTCGGCAGGTGGGTCAGGCGCACGGCGGAGTCGGTCGTGTTGACGGACTGCCCGCCCGGGCCCGAGGACCGGAAGACGTCGACACGGATGTCGTTCTCGGGGATGTCGATGACCGCGGTCTCCGGCATGAGCGGGATGACCTCGACCGCGGCGAACGAGGTCTGACGCTTCCCCGCGGCACCGAACGGCGACATGCGGACGAGGCGGTGTGTTCCGGCCTCGACCGACAGCGTGCCGAACGCGTGCGGGCCGTCGACCTCGAAGGTGGCCGACTTGATGCCCGCCTCCTCGGCGTACGACGTGTCCATCACGGTGGTCTTCAGGTCGTGCTGCTCGGCGTAGCGCAGGTACATCCGCATGAGCATCTCGGCGAAGTCGGCCGCGTCGACGCCACCGGCCCCGGCTCGGATCGTGATGACCGCGGGACGGTCGTCGTACTCGCCGTCGAGCAGCGTCTGCACCTCGAGCTCGCCCATGGTCTTCGTGACCGCGGCGAGTTCGGCGACCGCCTCGTCGGCGGACTCCTGGTCCTCGCCCTCGTTCGCCATCTCGACCAGGACCTCGAGGTCGTCGAGGCGCTGCTCGGTGTCGGTCAGCTTCTTCAGCTGGACCTGGCGGTGGGACAGCGCGCTCGTCACCTGCTGGGCGTGGTCGGTGTCGTCCCAGAGGTCGGGCGCCCCGGCCTGCTCGCTCAGCTCGGCGATCTCGCGCTCGAGCCGGTCGACGTCCACCACCGAGCGGATGTTCCCGAAGGTGACGCGCAGGGCGGCGATCTGCTCGCTGATGTCCAGTTCGACCATGGTCCCCGATCCTACCGGCGGACCGGGCCCTCCCGGCGCGCTCAGCGACCGAGCGAGGGTTCGCGGGACGCCATGCCCGCACTGCCCGCACGCGCCACCGCGTCCGGCAGCGCCGCCAGGAAGGCGTCGACGTCGGCGTCGGTCGAGGTGTGCCCGAGCGTGATCCGGAGCGCACCGCGGGCGTCGTCCTCGCTCAGCCCCATCGCGAGGAGCACGTGCGAGGCCTCGGGCACCCCCGCCTGGCACGCGGACCCCGTCGACACCGCCACCCCGGCCGCGTCGAGCAGGAACAGCAGCGAGTCGCCCTCGCAGCCCGGGAACGTGAAGTGCGCGTTGCCCGGCAGCCGGTCGTCCGGGTCCCCCATGAGCCGCGCGGTCGGCACGGCCCGCCGGACCCCGTCGACCAACCGGTCGCGGAGGTGTCGGACGTCGGCGCGCGGTGCGGCGGCGGCGACCCCGAAGGCGGCCGCGGCGGGAGCGTCCTGCGTGCCGCTGCGCACCTGGCGCTGCTGCCCGCCGCCGTGGATGAGCGGCTCGACGACGGCCCGCCGCCCGAGCACGAACGCCCCGACGCCGACGGGTCCGCCGATCTTGTGCGCCGACACGCTCATCGCGTCGAGGCCGGACGCGGCGAAGTCGATCGGCACCTGCCCGTAGGCGGCCACCGCGTCGCTGTGCACCGGGACGCCCGCGGCGTGCGCGAGTCCGACGATGCGCTCGACCGGCTGCAGCGTGCCGACCTCGTTGTTCGCCCACAGGAACGTGACCAGGGCGACGTCGTCGGCGGCGGCGAGACGCGCCTCCAGGCCGACGAGGTCGACGCGACCCTGCGCGTCCAGCGGGACGACGTCGACGACGGCGCCCTCGTGGCGCTCCAACCACTCGACCGTGTCGACGGTCGCGTGGTGCTCCCCCGCCGGCACCACGATCCGGGGTCGTCGACGATCGCGCTGCCTGGCCCAGAACAGGCCCTTCACGGCGAGGTTGATGCTCTCCGTGCCGCCCGAGGTGAACACGACCTCGACCGGGTCGGCGCCGAGCGAGGCGGCGACGTTCGCCCGCCCGTCCTCGAGCAGCATGCGGGCCCGCTGCCCGGCGCTGTGGATCGACGACGGGTTGCCGACCGTGCCCAGCGCGGCGGTGAACGCGGCGAGCGCCTCGGGCAGGATCGGGGTCGTCGCAGCGTGGTCGAGGTAGACGGGCACGGGGTTCCCTTCGTGGAGCGTTTTCAGGATACCCGGCTGTCCTCGTACCCTGGGGGCGTGTACGAGACGGCGATCGAGACCACTCCGGGCTTCCGGCTCGACGACGGCGACCCGCGGTTCACGCTGCGGTCGGCGTCGGCGACCTCGGCGGCGGTGGTCGTCGACGGCCGCGGGCGCTTCGAGCTGACCCGCCAGGGCGACGGCGACGTGTGGAGCGCGGTGACACCCGGCGTGCAGGTCGGGGACACCTACCACCTGCTCGTCGACGGCCCGTCTGGGCCCCGGCACGAGTTCGACCCGACCCGGCCGTTGCTCGACCCGTACGCCCGAGGCATCGTCGCGACGACGCCCGACGCCGGCGGCGGGCCCGAGACGTCCGACGGGCAGGACGGCACGCAGGGCGACGGCGAGACGGACGGTCCCGACACGGAACCCGCCCGCCCCCGCTGGACGAGCGTCGTCGTCGACGGCGGCTTCGACTGGGGCGGCGTCGGCAAGCCGGCCGTCCCGCTCGACCGCGTCGTCGTGTACGAGGCGAACGTCCGGACGCTGACCGCCGCGAACCCCGCCGTGCCGGAGGACCTCCGCGGCACCTACGCCGGGGTCGCACACGAGAGCACGATCGCGCACCTTCGACGCATCGGCGTCACGACCCTCGAGCTCCTCCCCGTGCAGGCCTTCGACACCGAGCGCTGGCTGCGCGAGGCCGGTCGCGAGAACGCCTGGGGCTACAACACGCTCGGGTTCTTCGCCCCGCACGCCGGACACGCCTCGGCCGCCGCCCGCGCCGCCGGTGCCGACGGTGTCCTGCGCGAGTTCAAGGGCATGGTGCGGCTGCTGCACGAGGCCGGCATCCAGGTCGTGCTCGACGTGGTCTACAACCACACCGCGGAAGAGGGACTCGGCGGCCCGACGTCCTCGCTCCGCGGGATCGACGGTGCCGCCCGATACCGCTGGTCCGACGCCGACACCTACTACGACACGACCGGCTGCGGCAACACGCTCGACACCTCGGTCGAGGCCACCGCGGACCTCGTCGTCGACAGCCTGCGCTACTGGGCGCGCGAGGTGCAGGTCGACGGCTTCCGCTTCGACCTCATGGCCTCGCTCGCGCGCGACGCCGACCACGCCTTCGACCCGGCCCACCCGCTGCTCGACCGCATCCGCTCGCACCCCGACCTGCAGGACACGCTCGTCATCGCCGAGCCGTGGGACGTCGGCCCCGACGGCTGGCGCACCGGCTCGTTCGGTGCCCGCACCCTCGAGTGGAACGACGGGTTCCGCAACACCGTCCGCAAGTTCTGGCTCGAGGACATCGCCGACGAACGACGCCGGGGCGCCCCGGACACCGGGATCGGAGCGCTCGCCGGCGCCCTGACCGGGTCGAGCGGCCTGTTCGGCACCGAGCGCGGTCCGCTCTCCGGTGTCAACTTCGTCACCGCCCACGACGGCTTCACCCTGCACGACCTGGTGTCGTACGACGGCAAGCACAACGAGGCGAACGGCGAGGACAACCGCGACGGCTCGAACGACAACCGCTCGTTCAACCACGGCATCGAGGGGCACACGACCGACCGCGGCGTCCGGGCGGCCCGCGGCCGCTCGATGCGCAACCTGATGGCCACCGTGCTGCTGTCCGCCGGCGTGCCGATGATCACCGCGGGCGACGAGCGCAGCCGCACCCAGCACGGCAACAACAACGCGTACGTCGTCTCGGACGACCTCACGCCGGTCGACTGGTCGGACGACGAGGACGCCGAGTCGATGACCGAGGCCGTCGCGACCCTCACCCGGCTCCGCGCTGCCCACCCCGCGCTCCGCCCCTCGCGCTTCGGTGTCCCCGGGCAGACGACCCCCTCGGCCTCGCGCATGACCTGGTACGGGCCGGACGGCGGTCCGATGACCGCCGAGGGCTGGGACCAGCCCATCCACCGGGCGCTGCAGTACTTCGTCGAGTCGACGCCCGAGCACGAGCCGTACGACCGGGTCCTCGTCGTCGTGCACGGCAGCGGCCGAACCCGCGACCTCGTCCTGCCGACGCGCGAGGACGTGTTCGCCTACCGGCTGGCGTGGTCGAGCGAGAAGCACCGCGACCACGACCGGCACCGCCCGGCCGGCACCGTCTTCACCGCCTACGGACCCGGCATCCACGTCTTCGACGTGGTCTGACCGACCGCGCTCCGCACGGTCCGGCCGGGAGGCCCGACACGCTTCCCGGGGAACACGGACGGCCCAGCCGGGTAGCGTCTGCTCCGTGGCCACCGCAGACCGACCCCGGCGTCCGAAGATCGGGCGCATCCCGATCACCGAACTCGCCCCGACGACGCCGAACGGCTTCCCGGGCAAGGGCTTCGACGGGGAGGTGATCACGTTCGGTGCGACCGTCTTCCGCGAGGGGCACGGCGTCATCGGCGCCGACCTCGTCCTCGTCCGACCCGACGGCGCGACGCGCACCGTCCCGCTCACCCTCGCCGCCCCCGGCACCGACCGCTACGAAGCGACCGTGCAGGTCGAGGGCGTCGGCGTCGTCGAGTGGCACGTCGAGGCGTACGCCGACGACTGGGCCAGCTGGGTGCACGGCGCACGGCTGAAGATCGCCGCCGGCGTCGACACCGAGGCGACGCTCCTCGACGGCGCAGCACTCCTCGAGCGACTCGCCGACGAGACGGGCTCCCCCGCGGCCGCCCGCGCCGCCGCCCGCGTCCGTGACGAGGACCTCGACCCCGCCGAACGGCTCGCCGCCGTCGACGACCCGCGCATCGTCGCCGAGCTGGCCGAGTCGCCGCTCACCTCGCTCCGCACCCACTCCGCGACGCAGCTGCTGGACGTCGAGCGCACCCGCGCCGGCGTCGGCGCCTGGTACGAGTTCTTCCCCCGCAGCGAGGGCGCGAAGCGCAACCCCGACGGCTCCTGGAAGAGCGGCGACTTCCGCACCGCGGCCCGCCGCCTGCCCGCCGTCGCCCGCATGGGCTTCGACGTCGTGTACCTGCCGCCGATCCACCCGATCGGCACCACCGCGCGCAAGGGTCCGAACAACACCCTGACCGCGGGACCCGGCGACCCCGGCAGCCCCTGGGCCATCGGCGGTCCCGAGGGCGGGCACGACGCCATCCACCCCGACCTCGGCACCGAGGACGACTTCCGCGACTTCGTCGAGACGGCGAAGAACACCGGCATGGAGGTCGCGCTCGACTTCGCGCTGCAGTGCTCCCCCGACCACCCGTGGGTCACCGAGCACCCGGAGTGGTTCACCGTCCGCGCCGACGGCTCCATCGCGACCGCGGAGAACCCGCCGAAGCGGTACCAGGACATCTACCCGATCCAGTTCGACACCGACCCCGAGGGCCTCGTCGCCGAGGTGCTGCGCGTCCTGCGGCACTGGATCACGTTCGGCGTGAAGATCTTCCGCGTCGACAACCCGCACACCAAGCCGCTGTGGTTCTGGGAGCGCGTGATCCGCGAGGTCCGCGACGAGCACCCCGACACGGTGTTCCTCGCCGAGGCGTTCACCCGCCCGGCGATGATGCGGGCACTCGCCGAGACCGGGTTCCAGCAGTCGTACTCGTACTTCACGTGGCGGAACACGAAGGAGGAGATCGAGACGTACTTCGAGGAGCTCTCCCACGAGACGAGCGCGTACCTGCGCCCGAACCTCTTCGTGAACACGCCGGACATCCTCACCGAGTTCCTGCAGTACGGCGGTCGTGCCGGCTACAAAGTGCGCGCGGCCCTCGCCGCCACGGGGGCGCCGACCTGGGGCATGTACTCGGGGTACGAGCTCTTCGAGGACGTCGCCCGTCCGGGGTCCGAGGAGAACATCGACAACGAGAAGTACGAGTACAAGCCGCGCGACTTCGCCCTCGCCGAGGCCGAGGGCGCGAGCCTGGCTCCGTACGTGACGATGCTCAACCGGCTCCGCTCGGCGCACCCCGCGCTCCGCCAGCTCCGCAACACCACGGTGCACACCGCCGAGGACGACGCGATCGTCGTCTACTCGAAGCACCTGCCCGGGCAGTACAACCGCTCGGGCCGGAACGACACCGTGATCGTCGTGGCGAACGTCGACCCGCACTCCTCGCGGGAGACGACCGTGCACCTCGACCTCACCGCCCTCGGCCTCGAGCCCGGCACCCTGTTCGACGTCCGTGACGTCGTGACCGGTGCCCGCTGGACCTGGGGGACCTCGAACTACGTGCGCCTGGATGCCTTCCAGGAGCCCGTGCACCTGCTCGTCGTGGAAGGACCGCACCGATGACCGACCCGAACACACCCGAGCAGACCCCTGCCGCCGGCTCGCCCCGACGCGGTCCCGGCCTGCCGCCGGTCCCGCCGCCCCCGCCCGCGCTCCCCCGCCGTACCGCGGCGGACGACGTCGCACCGGACGGCGCCCGCGTCGCACCGCGCACCTCGGCGCCCGGCGAGGACCTGCCCGGCGCTCCCGCGCCCCGCAGCGAGACCCCCTCGCGGGACGTCCCGGAGTCGGCGACGCTCGCCGGCGGCCTCGACCCGGCCTCCGTGCCGGCCACCCCCACGGCACCGCAGACACCGGCTGCACCGCAGACCCCCGCTGCACCGCAGGCCCCGGCGGCCCCCGCCGTCCCGGCTGCGGACGGGGCGTCGGCCGACGCGCCGGAGCCGACCAGCGCCTCCCGGCCGGCGTCCACCGACGCGGTCGTCCCGGCCGGCGCGACCACCACCGCGGTCACCGAGCCGGTCCCCGGCCCGGTCGACGAGTGGATCCGCCAGCAGGTGGCCGAGGGCCGCTGGTCCCAGCCGCACGACGTCCTCGGCCCGCACCCCGTCGACGGCGGCACGAGCGTCCGCGTCGTGCGGCACCTCGCGACGGCCGTCCGCGTCGTCCGCCCCGACGGCGACGACGTCGAGCTCCGCCACGAGGGCGAGGGCGTCTGGGCCGGTGCCACGGTCGGCGAGCTCGGCCGCTACCGCGTCGAGGCCGACTACGAGGGCGACGAGACCTGGACGACCGACGACGCCTACCGCTTCGCGCCGACCCTCGGCGAACTCGACCTGCACCTGTTCGGTGAGGGTCGCGACGAGCAGCTCTGGCACCACCTCGGCGCCCACGTGCAGACCGTCGACGGTGTCGAGGGCGTCGCGTTCGCCGTCTGGGCCCCCCGCGCCACGGCCGTCCGCGTGATCGGCGACTTCGAGGGCTGGGAGGGCCGCACCACCGCGATGCGCCGCCTGAACGACCTCGGCGTGTGGGAGCTGTTCTGGCCGGGCGCCCTCGAGGGCCAGCGGTACAAGTTCCAGATCCTCACCGACAGCGGCTGGGTGGAGCGGGCCGACCCGTTCGCCCGCCGCACCGAGGTGCCGCCGCTGACCGCGTCCGTGATCACGACCGCGCACCACACCTGGTCCGAGGGCGACGCCCGCTGGATGGCCGAGCGGGCCACCGCGACGACGCACGACCGTCCGATGAGCGTCTACGAGGTGCACCTCGGCTCGTGGCGTCCGGGCCTCAGCTACCGCGAGGTGGCCGACGACCTCATCGGCCACGTGCAGTACACGGGCTTCACGCACGTGCAGTTCCTGCCGCTCGCCGAGCACCCGTTCGGCGGCTCGTGGGGCTACCAGGTCACCGGCTACTACGCGCCGACGGCACGTTTCGGCTCGCCCGACGACCTGCGGTACCTCGTCGACCGCCTGCACTCGGCCGGCATCGGCGTCATCATGGACTGGGTCCCCGGGCACTTCCCCAAGGACGAGTGGGCGCTGGCGAAGTTCGACGGGTACGCCCTGTTCGAGCACCCGGACCCACGCCGCGGCGAACAGCTCGACTGGGGCACCTACGTGTTCGACTTCGGGCAGCCGCAGGTGCGCAACTTCCTGGTCGCGAACGCGCTGTACTGGCTCGAGGAGTTCCACATCGACGGCCTCCGCGTCGACGCCGTGGCGTCGATGTTGTACCTCGACTACTCCCGGACCGAGTGGCTGCCGAACGTGCACGGCGGCCGTGAGAACCTCGAGGCGATCTCGCTCCTGCAGGAGACGAACGCGACCGCGTACAAGCGCTACCCGGGCATCGTGATGATCGCCGAGGAGTCGACCTCGTGGCCCGGCGTCACGCAGCCGACGAGCGCCGGCGGTCTCGGGTTCGGCCAGAAGTGGAACATGGGCTGGATGCACGACACGCTCCAGTACGTGGAGCGCGACCCTGCCTACCGCTCGTACCACCACGACGAGATCACGTTCTCGTTCGTCTACGCCTTCAGCGAGCAGTTCACCCTGCCGATCAGCCACGACGAGGTCGTGCACGGCAAGGGGTCGCTCTACGGCAAGATGCCCGGTGACGAGTGGCAGAAGCTCGCCAACGTCCGCGCCTACCTGGCGTTCATGTGGGCCCACCCCGGCAAGCAGCTGCTGTTCATGGGGCAGGAGTTCGCGCAGCCCTCCGAGTGGAGCGAGGCGAACGGTCTCGACTGGTGGCTCCTCGACGACCCGGGACACCGCGGCGTGCAGGACCTGGTCGCCGAACTGAACCGCGTGTACAAGGACACTCCGGCGCTCTGGACGCACGACGGCTCCCCCGAGGGCTTCGAGTGGCTCGAGAGCGGCGACGCGCCGCACGCCACCCTCGGGTTCCTCCGCAAGGCCGGGGACGAGCGGATCGCCGTGTTCGTCAACTTCTCGGGCGTGCCGGTCGAGCACCGCTTCGGCCTGCCGACCGCCGGTACCTGGGACGAGGTCCTCAACACCGACGCCGCCGCCTACGGTGGCTCCGGTGTCGGGAACCTCGGGTCGGTGCAGGCGGAGGAGGTCCCGTGGGCCGGACGGCCCGCCTCGGCGAACCTCGTGGTCCCGCCGCTCGGCTCGGTCTGGCTGCGGCTGGCGCAGTAGCGCCGGACCGGCGACACGACGGACGGGAGGCCCGGTACCAGCTGGTACCGGGCCTCCCGTCCGTCGTGGGGTCGCGACCGTCGACCGGTCGCCACCGTCGGACCGTCAGTACAGGGCGTTCGCCAGGCGGCGGCGCGCCGCGACGACGCGCGGGTCGTCGACGCCGATGAGCTCGAAGTACTCGACCAGGCGGACCCGGAGGGCCTCGCGGTCGTCGCCGATCACCGTCGGCACGAGGTCGAGCAGGCGTCCGAAGGCGTCCTCGACGTGCCCACCGCTGACGTCGAGGTCGGCCACGGCGAGCTGCGCCGCGACGTCCGACGGACCGGCACCGGCCGCGGCACGGATGTCGTCGGCGGTCCGGCCGGCGAGCCGGTCGAGCAGCGACACCTGCGCGAGACCGGCGACCGCCATCTGGTCGTGCGGGTCCTGCGCGATGGCGGTGCGGTACTCGGCGATGGCCGCGGCGTAGTCCCCACGCTCGATCGCGTCGTACGCGGCCTGGTGGTGCGGCGGCAGCGGCTCCGGCTCCGGTTCGCCCTGCTCGGCTGCGTCGACGGGGGCACCGGCGTCGTCGGCCTGCACGCGTCCGGTGACCCCGTTCTGCTCGGCGGCCTGGAGCACCTGCTCGAGGACGTCGCGGACCTCGGCCTCGGGCAGGGCACCGACGAACAGCCCGAGCGGGCGCCCGCCGATCACCGCGGCGACGGTCGGGATGGACTGCGCCTGGAACGCCTGCACGAGCTGCGGGTTGGTGTCCGCGTCGACCTTGGCGAGCACGAAGCGCCCGGCGTACTCCTCGGTCAGGCGCTCGAGCACCGGCGAGAGCTGCTTGCACGGCCCGCACCACTCGGCCCAGATGTCGACGATGACCGGCACGACCGTGGAGAGCTGGACGATGTCCTGGAAGCTCTGGTCGGTGACGTCCATGACGAGCGACGGGACGCTGAGGACGCCGTCACCCGCGCCGGACGTCGACCCGCCGGTCGCCGGGTCACCGGCCGGTGCGGAACCGGTCGTCGGCGCGGCGCCCTGCTGCGGACGCTGCGCCCGGTCGACGAGGGACGAGAGGTCGACCGCTCCACGCAAGCTGGACGGGGTCGGGGGGACGTTGGTCATTGCACCTCACTCGCTGCGATCAGGCCCTGGGTGAACCCGAGGAGTTCTATCTTGTCGTCCGAGCCCACCGGAGGCACGGAGAAGAGCAACTGGACGCCGTACGTCGCCGTCACGCCCTTCGTGCTGGAGTCGACGCCGGAGAGGGCCTTGACCGCTCCCTCGGGTTGACCTCGGCACCGTCGGCCGTCGGCGTGACCTTCTCGATCTCGTTCAGGTCGACGGACACGAGCGCGCCGGCGGTGTTCGTCGCGAGCGCGAGCGCGGTGTCCTCGGGCACCTCGGACGTGTACTCGATCTCCGCGGTGTCCGGGAGCTTCTCGGCCTTGTCGTCCTTGTAGGACTTGCCGATGCGCGACCGCAGGTCGTCGCCCTCGCCGGCGAACAGGTCGGCCGACGCGCTCTCGCTGTCCTTGGACAGGATGTCGGCGTAGGCGGCCGCGACCTCGTCCGGCGCGAGGGTCAGGAGCTTCGAGTCGGGGGCGAGCTGCGCGGCACCGACCGACGTCGGGGCGAGCGACGGCAGTTGCGCGTCGGCCTCGAGCGAGACGGCGTACTCGACCTTGTAGTCGGACCGGGCGTCCGGCTGCACGAGCGTCAGGGCCTGCGGTGCGGTCTCTTTGTCGGAGCAGTCCGCGGCGACGACCGCGAACACCGTCCGCGGCCAGGTGTCGGTCTGCTGCGGGAGGGCGACGCAGACGTCGGCGGCGGAGATCTCCGGCAGGGGCTTGGCCTCGTCGTCGGCGTCGCGGATGGCGTAGTTCGCCTTGCGGAGCTCGAGCGCGGGACCGGTAAAGCGGGTCTCGGCGAGGTCGGCGTCCTTGCGCGAGTCGGCCTTCTTCGCGACCTCGGCCACGCGGGTCACGATCCGGGCGATCTGCTGCTTGGTCGCAGCAGTCGAGGGGTCCGCCGCGGCAGCGCCCGTGGCCGAGGCGGTCGGCGTCGGGGTCGCGCCCGCGTCCCCGCCCTGCGGCCAGTAGTCGGATGAGCAACCGCTCAGCACGAGCGCGCCGGCGACGAGCACCGGCACGGCCACGAGGGAGCGCCGGCCGCGCCGGCTGCGTGCGGGTACCTGGGCACCGGCGGCCGCGGCACGACGGGAGGCGCGGACGCGCGGCGGACGGCCACCACCGCTCCGACGACGGGGACCGCGCGACCGGCGCTGGTGCAGGAACGCCCAGACGAGCAGGACGAGGCCGCCGAGGACGAACAGTCCGCCGACGGTGAGCAGGGGGCCGACCGAAGGGGTGGCGGTGTCGCGCGGCCAGGTCACGGAGACGTCCGCGGGAGCGGCGTCCGAGCCGTCGCCGGCGACCACGAGGGACACGTCCGACGGCAGCCGCACGGTGAACTGCCGGGCGTCGTCGTACTCCTGGTACCAGAGGTCGCTGCCCTTCGGGTCCGGCACGTCCGTGCCGCTGCCGGTGGTGCGTCCCACGAGCGACCCGTCCTCGGCGTCGTACCGGAGCGTCGTGTGGGCGGCGTCACCGATCCACGCGTCCACGTCGGTCGTCTTGCCGTAGGCGGCGAAGACCTCGTCCGACCCCGAGATGGTGATGCGCTGGTACCCGGGGTTGGCGTTGAGGACGTCGCCCGGGATGACGGTCACCGGGGCCGAGCTCGTGCCGCTGGTCGCCGCGACGATCGAGGTCGGCGGGGCGAACACGGTCCGCTGCCCGACGCCGAGACCGACGAGGAGCACCCCGATGACGAAGCTGACGATCGCCAGGACGAATCGCACGGAACTCTCTCCCTCCGCGCCGGGGTGGGGGGATCGGCGCGCGAAACAACGGCCCAGGTTACCCAGGACAGCTGGGAGGCGCATCCCCGGAGCCCTCCGCCGCCCTCCGGAACGGTCCAGCGGCCTCAGGGCCCGCAGGTGCGGCACCACTACAATCGGTGTCCGGGCTGCACGGGGCGGTCCGGGACGACCGCAGGGAGCGACGCGTGGCGAACGACGAGGCAGAGTTCGGGACCGAACTGCGGGGCTACCGCAAGGACGAGGTCGACCGTGCTCTGAACGACCTCCGCCGCGAGCTCATCAAGTCGAACACCGACCGCGCCGAGGCGGCGAAGGAGATCCGCCTCCTGCAGTCCCGCGTGTCAGACCTGCAGGGCGAGCTCGACGAGGCCGGCACCCCGACCTACAGCGGGCTCGGCACCCGACTCGAGTCCACCCTCCGCGTGGCCGAGGAGCAGTCCACCCGACTGATCAGCCAGGCCGACATCGACGCCCAGCGCCTCCGTGCCTCCAGCCGTGCCGAGGCCGAGCGCACGCTCCGCGAGGCCCGCGACGAAGCCCACGACACGCTCGAGGACGCCCGCACCCGCGCCACGGACGAGCTGTCCCGGGCCCGTGCCGAGGCTGCCGACACCGTCGAGCGTGCCCGTTCCGAGGCCGGTGTCCTCGTGCACGACGCCCGCAACGAGGCCGCCGCCGTCCGTGGGGCCGCGGTCACCGAGGCCGCCGAGGTCCGCTCGGTCGCCATCCGCGAGACCACGGCGCTCCGGGCGCAGGTCGAGCACGAGGTCGCCGAGCTCCGGGAGGTCGCGCAGCGCGAGTCCGCCGAGGCCCGCCGTGCCGCCGCCGACCTCGACCGCGAGACCGAGCACCGCCGGAGCGTGTTCGAGGCCGACCAGGCACGACGCCTCGAGGACCTCGACCGCGAGGAGTCGACGCGCCGCGAGTCGCTCGACCGGACGCTGACCGAGGCCCGCACGGCGTGGGACCGCGAGCACGGCGAGGCCCGCCGGGCGCTCGAGCTCGAGCTCGAGACCGGCCGCGCCGACCTCGCAGCCGAGGTGGACCGGCGCCGCGCCGACCTCGCCGCCGAGCTCGACGACCGCCGCCGCACCGTCGACGAGGAGCTCGCGGAGGCCCGTGCTGGCTGGGACCGCGAACTCGCCGGGGCACGCACCGCCCTCGAGCAGGAGGTCGAGGCGGCCCGCGCACAGCTCCGCGTGGACACCGAGCAGACCGCCGCCGAGAACGCCCGCCGCGTGCAGGAGACCACCGACCGCATCGAGCGGGAGACCGCGGAGCACCTCGCCCGCATCGAGCGCGAGCGCGAAGCGGCCGAGGCTGCGGCCGACCGCGCCGCGCGGGAGCACGAGAACGAGCTCGCCGCCCGCCGTGAGCGCGAGCACGCCGAGGTCGACACCGAGATCGCGGACCGCCGGACCGCGGAGCTCGACGGCCTGTTCGCCGAGCGCGCCGCGCTGCGTCAGGAGATCGACACCGCACGCGCCGGACTCGCTCAGGAACGCGACGAGGCCCACGCGACCCTCGAGCGCGAACGCGACGAGGCACGGGCCGCACTCGAGACCGAACTGGCCGCGCGCCGCGACGACGCCGAGCAGGAGTACCTGGAGCGACACCGCGCGACGGTCACCGAGACGCAGAAGTACCTGGACGAGGCGAACCTGCAGCTCGCCGAGGCGACGCGTCGGGCAGCGACGGCCCGCGAGACGGCTGACCGACTCGAGCGCGAGACCGCCGACCTGGCGCGGGAGCACGAGCGGACCGCCCAGGAGCAGGCCGCCGACCTCGTCCGCGACGCCCAGGGACGTGCGCACCGCCTGGTCGCCGACGCCGAGGAGCGGACCGCTGCCCTCCTCGCCGAGGCGGAGGACCGGCTCGCGGCCATCCGGACCGAACGGGAGGCCGTGGCCGGCTACCTCGAGAACCTGCGCGGGGTGCTCAGCCACGCGGCCGGGGTGATCGACGAGCAGGGCGCTCCCGGGACGGCCGCCGGATCCCACGACGAGGACGCGGTCGCAGGGCAGGCCGACGGCGGGCGCTGATGCCGCACCAGCACACGTGCCACGGGCGCGGTCGGACACCGTCCGGCCGCGCCCGTCTCGTTCCGTGGCGCGGTTGTCGTCGTCCGGCCCCGGCCCCGGCGGCGCGGTCCGGCCCCGGCGGCGCGGTCCGGCCCCGGCGGCGCGGTCCGGCCTGGTCAGGCGGAGGGGTCGGACCAGGTCGTGGGCAGGGGTGCGGTGCCCGGCACGACGAGGTCGGCCAGGGCGTCGAGGACGATCCGCACGTACTTCTCCCCCACCCACAGGTGCTTCGCGCCCGCAACCGGGACGACCCGCACGGTGGGAGCGATCGCGAACCGTCGTGCGGCCTCCTCCGGCTGCAGGAAGTCGTCGTGCTCGGGGACGAGTGCGACGACCGGGACACCGACGTCCGCCCACCGACGCAGTTCGTCGTCGGACGTCCGGTGCAGCGGCGGGGACAGGAGGACGACGCCCGCGACGTGCCCGGCATCGACGTGTTCGCGGGCGTGCTTGAGGATCACCTCGGTCCCGAAGGACCAGCCGACCAGCCAGGGCGTCGGCAGGCCGCGGTCGACGACCTCGTGCACGGCGGCGCGCAGGTCGAAGCCCTCGGACACGCCGTCACCGAACGAGCCTTCCGACGTGCCCCGGGGCGAGGTGACCGAGCGGAAGTTGAAGCGCAGCACGGCGATGTCGGCGAGCTCCGGCAACCGTGCAGCCGCCTTCTTGAGCACGTGCGAGTCCATGAAACCGTGCGCGGTCGGCAGGGGGTGCAGCGTGACCAGGATCCCCCGCGCGGGGCGGTCGAGCGGTTCGGCCAGCTCCCCCACGAGCGTCAGGTGGTCGTCGGTGACCAGCTCGATGTCCGTGCGGCGTGCGGGCAGCACGGTTCCCGACCGGATCTCGGCGTCTGCCGCGGTCTGCTCGGACGCGGTCGCGTCGTCGTTCATTCGATGCTCCAGCAGTGGTGGTGCCAGTGCCGACGCGCCGCGAGGTCGGCGGCGTCACCGAGCACCCCGTCAGCGCGCCAGACCACGACGTGGGCGGTCCCCGGCTCGATGGTCAGCGTGCACCCGGGGCAACGGTACTCCTTCTGCGCGGACGCAGCCGAGACCGGTTGCACCGACCACTCACGACCCCGGCGGAACTCCGTCCGGCGCCATCCGCCCATCAGGCGATCGAGGCCGGCGTCCTCCGTCGATTCTTCGTGTCCACGGCCGCGCGGACGCCGCGGCCTGTTGCTCCGCGGCACCGCGACCGCCGATCAGTACCAGTTGTAGGAGACGCTGTGCGCCCAGGCGCCGCAGGGGGTGCCGTACACGCCCGTGATGTAGTTCAGGCCC
The DNA here is from genome assembly GCF_018885305.1 of Curtobacterium sp. L6-1. Taxonomy (NCBI): domain Bacteria; kingdom Bacillati; phylum Actinomycetota; class Actinomycetes; order Micrococcales; family Microbacteriaceae; genus Curtobacterium; species Curtobacterium aetherium. The sequence goes on along the minus strand of NZ_CP076544.1, from coordinate 803,038 downwards.
CAGGTGATCTGCGTGGCCGGGTTGGTCTGCCAGTCGGCGCCGACCGAGGCCATCTTGCTGCCCGGGAGCGACTGCGGGATGCCGTACGCACCGCTCGGGTTGTAGGCGTTCACCCGCCAGCCGGACTCCTTGTTCCAGAGGGAGACGAGGCAGCTGAACTGGTCGTTGCCCCACCCGCGCGCGGCGACCATCTGCTGGGCGATGGCCTGTGCACTGCCCGGATCGGGCGTCGCGACCGCGGGCACGGCCGGCGCGGCCTGCTGCGGCGCGGCCGTCTCGGTCGTCGTAGTGTCGGTGGTGGCGGCGTCAGCGTCGGCCTCGGCGGTCGCCATGGGCGTCGGCGTTGGCGTCGGCGTGGGCTTCGGCGCAGGCTTCGTCACGTCGAACCCGTCGCGTGCCGCGTCGAAGTCGCCGTACGTGCCGTGTGCGGAGAACTGCTGCGGGGTCGAGATCGGCGCCGGGGCGAGCACCGGCGCGGCCGAGGCGGCGTCGGTCTGCATGGGGTTGAAGAGCGACCCGCCGACGAAGGCCGACACGGCGAAGAAGGACAGCGCGGGGATCGTCGAGCGCTGGCGGATGAAGCCGTTGAACGACCGCGGGGTCGTCGGCTTCGTCGGGGCGACCGAACGGGCGCGGGCACGACGGACCACGCGGGTGGCGGTCGGAGCGGCAGCGGCGCGCGCGGCTGCGGCGTCGGAGACGCGGTTGGCGGCCACGGACACCGGTGCGACGACGGGCGCGTGGTGCTGCTCCGTCTGCGGTGCCGAGGTCGGGCGGACGACCGGGGTCGCCGCCGTGCGGTTGCGGATCATCGCCGCTCGGCGCTCGCTGACGATCGCGTGATCGTGCAGCTCGCGGGTTCCGCGGTCGGATCGAGTGTCTGCCGTGTGCCTGCCCATGAGTTCGACCAGGATAACGGAACGATCACGGAAAGCGAAGCACCTGGGGACGGTGATTCGCGCGGTGTCGCCCTAGCGCACCGCGAGCATGACCTCGACGACGGCGTCGAGCAGCGCGTCGACCTGCGCCTCGCGGTAACCGCCGTGCTTCGGGCGGAAGACGATCGAGCGCACCTCGGTCAGGCTGAGGGGCTTCCCGTCCTTGAAGTAGCCGTGCAGGCGGCGGGAGAACGCGTCGACGTCCTTCGGGTGGTAGCCGGTCGTGAGGAAGCTGACACGCTGGAACCGCTGCCCGTCCGGGCGCCCCAGCCGGGCGACGACGTCGGATGCCTTGCCGCGGGCCTCCGCGTACCAGGCCTTCTGCCCGACGTCGGCGATCTCCCGCTCGCGCTCACGGGCGGCGAAGGCGTCCTCGAGACGCTCGAGCGCGGCGTCGACGTGCTGGGTGGAGTAGCCGCCCTTGCGCATCGAGAACGCGGTCGCACGGATCTTGGCGGCTTCGATCCCCGGGGCGCTGTCGTTGGCGGTGTAGGCACGCCGAGCGTCCTCGAGGAAACGCTCGACCTCGTCAGCGTCGTAGCCGAGGACCGAGCGGGGGGCAGTCGGGAACGTCGAAGGCACGGCGCCATTGTGCCAGGTGTCTCCCGGAGCACTTCCTGGACGCGCGGAGCCCCGGTCAGTGGTTGACGACGAGGTACAGCAGGTAGGCGATCGCTGCCGACGGCAGGATGCTGTCGATCCGGTCGAGCAAGCCGCCGTGTCCGGGCAGGAACGACGAGATGTCCTTGATGCCGAGGTCGCGCTTGATCATCGACTCGGTCAGGTCCCCGAGCGTCGCCGAGCCGGAGATGAGCACTCCGAGGATGATGCCCGTCCACCAGGGCAACCCGAGCATGAGCCAGGTCACCAGGATGCCGACGATGATGCTCGCGCCGACCGACCCGCCGAACCCCTCCCAGGTCTTCTTCGGACTGATCCGCGGGGCCATCGGGTGCTTGCCGAGGTTGATCCCCGTGGCGTACGCGCCGGTGTCGACCGCGACCACCACGAGGATGAAGGCGACGACCCACAGTTCGCCGCGGTCCTGTGCCGACAGCAGGACGACGCAGGCGCCGAGCAGGGTCACGTACGCCTGGACGAACAGACCGTTGGTGAGGTCCCGCACCACGCTGCTGGCCGACGGCCTGGTGCGGGAGACGGCGACCTCGACCAGGCGCCAGGCAGAGATGAACACCACGCCGCCGAGCAGCGTGAAGAGCGCCCAGTCCTGACCGCCGAGGAAGGCTGCGGGGACCGTGGCGACGGCGACCGCCACGCTCGGCACCCGCGGGACGTCACGGCCGGCGAAGCGCATCGCGCTCGCCAGCTCGTAGACGCCGACACCGAGCAGGAACGCCGCGACGACCATGAAGGACGGCTTGAACAGCAGCAGCGACGCCAGCATGACCACCGCGAACGCGAGGGCGATCGCGATGGCCGCCGGCAGGTTGCGTCCGGTCCGTGCCGTCAGTGCTTCGTTGCGTGCACCGAACTCGGCGCGGCGTTGGCGGATCTGCGCCTCGAAGTCACTCCGGGCCGCCCTCGCCCGCGCATCGAAGTCCTGGCGGAACCCCGTCGTGCGGCGGTCATCTGATGTGGGGCGGTCGCCGCCCTGGTCCGGACGGCGCATCAGACCTCGAGGAGTTCGGCTTCCTTCTTCTTCAGGGCTTCGTCGATCTGGTCGACGTGCTTCTTCGTCAGCGCGTCGAGCTCCTTGTCGCTGCGGGCGATGTCGTCGTCGGACACCTCGCCCTTCAACGCGTCGAGGTCGTCCTTGGCCTTGCGTCGGATGTTGCGGAGGACGACCTTGTGGTCTTCACCCTTGCCCTTGACGATCTTCACGAACTCCTTGCGACGCTCGGCCGAGAGCTCGGGGATCGTCACGCGGACGATCTCGCCGTCGTTCGTCGGGCTGGCGCCGAGGTTCGGGAACGTCGCGATCGCACGCTCGATCTCCTTGAGCGCCGACTTGTCGTACGGCGTCACGATGAGGGTGCGTGCCTCCGGCGTCTGGAGCGACGCGAGCTGCGCGAGCGGGGTCGGCGAACCGTAGTACTCGACCGGGATCTTCTGGAAGAGCGCCGCGTTGATGCGGCCGGTGCGGACGGTGGCGAAGTCGTCCTTGGCGACGTCGACGGCCTTCGCCATCTTCTCGGTCGCCTCGGTCATGACGTCACTGATCACGGTGGTTCTCCTTCGGTACGGGTCGAGTCTAGTCAGTCGGCGGCACGGAGCCGGTCAGTTGCTGACGACGGTGCCGATGCGCTCGCCCTGGATCGCGGCGCGGACGTTGCCCTCGCCCTCCATGCCGAACACGTGCATCGGCATGCCGTTGTCCATGCAGAGCGAGAAGGCGGTGGCGTCGACGACCTTCAGCCCCTTGAGCAGCGCGTCCTGGTACGTGACGTGGTGGAGCTTCTCTGCGGTCGGGTCCTTCTTCGGGTCGGCGGAGTAGACGCCGTCGACGCCGTTCTTCGCGACGAGGACCTCGGTCGCGCCGATCTCGAGCGCGCGCTGCGCCGCGACGGTGTCGGTCGAGAAGTACGGCAGGCCCGCGCCGGCGCCGAAGATGACGATGCGCCCCTTCTCGAGGTGCCGCTCGGCACGCCGCGGGATGTACGGCTCGGCGACCTGGGTCATCGCGATCGCGGACTGCACGCGCGTGGCGGCCCCGGCCTGCTCGAGGAAGTCCTGCAGCGCGAGGGCGTTCATGACGGTGCCGAGCATGCCCATGTAGTCGGCGCGACCACGGTCCATGCCGCTCTGGGACAGCTCGGCCCCGCGGAAGAAGTTGCCGCCGCCGACCACGACCGCGACCTCGACCTCCTTCGCGGCGAGGGCGATCTCCTTCGCGATGGTGCTGATCACCTCGGGGTTCACGCCCAGGGACCCGGCGCCGAACGCCTCCCCGGAGAGCTTCAGCAGGACTCGTCGGCGTCCGGTCTTCTCGTCGGTCATGTCAGGGCACCCTTCGTCGTGGTCTCGTGGAAATCTACTCGGTGCGCCGCGGCGCACGACAACGGGGCCAGGAACCGGTTGGTTCCTGGCCCCGTCATGGGTTCGTTACGCGCCGACCTTGACGCGGGCGAAGCCCTGGATCGTGATGCCGGCGTTCTCGGCGGCCTTCGCGACGGAGATCTTGTTGTCCTTCGCGTAGTCCTGGTCGAGGAGCGAGATGCCCTTGATGAAGGCGTTGACGCGACCCTCGACGATCTTCGGGAGGGCGGCCTCGGGCTTGCCCTCCTCGCGCGTGATCGCCTCGACGGTCGCGCGCTCCTTCTCGACGGCGTCGGCCGGGACCTCGTCGCGCGTCAGGTACGACGGGTTCGCGAACGCGACGTGCTGCGCGATCGAGCGGGCCTCGGCGGCGTTGTCACCCTCGTAGGCGACGACGACGGCGATCTGCGGCGGCAGGTCCTGGCTGGTCTTGTGCAGGTAGATCTCGAAGGCCGAGCCCTCGACACGGCGGACCGTGCGGACCTCGAGCTTCTCGCCGAGTGCGGCGGCGCTCTCGTTGACGACCTCGAGGACGGTCTTGCCGTCGAGCGGGGCCGCGTTCGCCGAGGCGACGTCGGTGGCACCGGCAGCGGCGACCGCACCGAGCACCTTGTCGGCGAGCGTCGTGAACTTCTCGTTCTTCGCGACGAAGTCGGTCTCGCTGGCGAGCTCGACGACCGTGGCGGCGCCGTTGTCGGCGGACGCGACGACGACACCTTCGGAGGTCGCGCGGTCGTCGCGCTTGGCGACGGCCTTCGCACCCTTGATGCGGAGCAGTTCGACGGCCTTGTCGTAGTCGCCGTCAGCCTCGACGAGGGCGTTCTTGGCGTCCATCATGCCGGCGCCGAGGTCCTCGCGGAGCTTCTTCACGTCAGCAGCGGTGAAGTTTGCCATTGACTGGAGTCCTTTCTGGACTGTGCGTGTGTGGAGAGTGGGGAGCGAGGCAGGGGCGCCGGACCGGTGTCGGTCCGGCGCCCCTGGTGCTCACTCGGCGGGGGTGGTCTCCGCGGCCTTGGCGGCCTCGGCCGTCGGCTCGGCGTTCTTGTCGGCGTCGGCGATCGGCTCGCCGATCTCCTTCGCTGCGACCTGCGCGTCGGCGTCGTTCTCCTGGACCGTGGCGCCCTCGCCCGTCGTCTGACCGGCGGCGTCGCCCGAGAGGAGCTCCTGCTCCCACTCGGCCAGCGGCTCGGAGGACTCGTCGTCGCCACCGTTGTGGCGGGTCTTGAGGCCCTCGGCCGCGGCGTCGGCGACGATGCGGGTCAGGAGGCCGACGGAACGGATCGCGTCGTCGTTGCCCGGGATCGGGTACGTGATCTCGTCCGGGTCGCAGTTGGTGTCGAGGATGCCGATGATCGGGATCCCGAGCTTCTGCGCCTCGTCGACGGCGAGGTGCTCCTTCTTGGTGTCGACGATCCAGAGCGCGCTCGGGGTCCGCGTGAGGTTGCGGATACCACCGAGGGTCTTGTGGAGCTTGTCCAGCTCGCGCTTCTTGATGAGGAGCTCCTTCTTGGTGAAGCCCTTCGTCGTGTCGTCGAAGTCGATCTCCTCGAGCTCCTTCATGCGCGCGAGGCGCTTGGAGACCGTCTGGAAGTTCGTGAGCAGACCGCCGAGCCAACGCTGGTTGACGTACGGCTGGCCGACGCGGGTCGCCTGCTCGGCGATGGAGCCCTGGGCCTGCTTCTTGGTGCCCACGAAGAGGATCGTGCCACCGTGCGCGACCGTCTCCTTGACGAAGTCGTACGCGCGGTCGATGAAGGCCAGCGACTGCTGCAGGTCGATGATGTGGATGCCCGAGCGCTCGGCGAGGATGAAGCGCTTCACCTTCGGGTTCCACCGACGGGTCTGGTGTCCGAAGTGGACGCCGCTGTCGAGCAGCTGGCGGATGGTGACGACGGCCATGCCGTCCCTCCTTGTTCTCGGCACACGGAACGAGCCGTGTGCACGGTTGCGGTTGTGTCGATCACGACCGGTGGTCGTGGTCCCTGGTGCCCTGCCCGTGCGACCGCCCGCTCGTGAGAGCAGGACCGGTGGTCACAGGACGCGCCGGAGGCCGGCGGTGGTGGACACGCGAAGTCAGCGCGCTCAGCGCGCTGCTGGATGAATGCTAACAGAACGGGAGGCCCGGATCACGCGCGCGACGCGGCGCACGTGATCCGGGCCTCCCGGACGTGGAACGGGTGTGTCAGGACTTGGCGCCCACGGTGTCGCCCTCGGCGCTGATGCCCATCTCCTCGAGGGAGCGGCCCTTCGTCTCGGGGATCTTCGCGATGACGAAGAAGAACGAGATGAGGGCGAACAGCGCGTAGATGCCGTACGTGACCGTGAGGTTGAAGCTCGACAGGACGGGGAAGGTGATCGTGACGACGAAGTTCGCGACCCAGTTGGCGGCCGACCCGATGCCGAGCGCGGTCGCTCGGATGCGGTTCGGGAACATCTCGCCCAGGAGCACCCACATGAGCGGACCCCAGGTGGCGCCGAACGAGACGACGAAGAGGTTCGCGAAGATGAGCGCGATGATGCCCCACGCGCCCGGCAGGCTCGGTTCGCCGTCGACCATGACCGACTGCGAGAACGCGATGGCGACCATCGTCAGCGACACGAACATGCCCGCGGAACCGGCGACCAGCAGCGGCTTGCGACCGACCTTGTCCACCAGGAAGATCGCGATGAACGTCACCGCCACGTTGACCACGGAGGTGATCGTGGAGATGAGGAACGAGTCGCTCTCCTTGAACCCGACGGCCTGCCAGAGGGTGGTCGAGTAGTAGAAGATCACGTTGATGCCGACGAACTGCTGCAGCACGGCGAGGATGATGCCGACCCAGACGATGGGCTGCAGACCGAAGCGGTTGCCGCGGACGGAACCCTTCTTCTCGTTGGCTTCCTTCTCGATGCCGTCCTGGATCTCCTCCAGGCTCGTGTTCACGGTGTCGCGCGGCACGATCTTCGTCATGACGTCACGTGCGTCGTCGGACCGGCCCTTGGTGAGCAGGTAGCGCGGCGACTCCGGCAGCACGATCGCGAGGACGCCGTAGACGATCGACGGGATCACGCCGACCAGGAACATCCAGCGCCACGCGGGCAGACCGAAGACCTCGGCCGAGGCGCTGCCGGCCGTGACGGCGAAGAACTGGTCGGACAGCAGGGCGGCGAAGATACCGAGGGTGATGGCGAGCTGCTGGAACGAGGCCAGCCGCCCACGGATCGCCTTCGGGGAGACCTCGGAGATGTACGCCGGTGCGATGACCGACGCAGTACCGATACCGAGACCGCCGATGAGGCGCCACAGGACGAAGTCCCACGTGGCGAACGCGAAGCCGGAGCCGATCGAGGAGACGAAGAAGAGCACCGCCGCCCAGAACATGACGCGGGTGCGACCCCAGCGGTCGGCGAGCCGGCCGGCGAAGTAGGCGCCGAACGCACAGCCGATCAGAGCCGACGCGACCGCGAAGCCGCTCGCCGCCTCGGACAGGCCGAACTCACCCTTGATCGCTTCGACCGCGCCGTTGATGACGGACGAGTCGAATCCGAAGAGGAAGCCACCGACCGCCGCCGCGATGGCGAACAGTGTGACCTTCCCCTTGAACGCACGGTCCTCGCCGTGCTCGGTGGTCCTGGTCGACACGATGCTCCTGGGTTCCCGCCGCCGTGCCGGGTGGTGCACGGTGCCCCGGCGGTCGACTGGATCGCCGACCGAGCGGCGTTGCGGTGTCCGGAGCGGCCCCGACAGTACCCCTTCGGCGGCTCGGGAGCACATCGGGAACGGTGCGGGGCAGCTCCGGGACGGCGCGGGGCACCTCCGGGACAGCGGCGCGCGCGGACCTCGGGGTCCGGGAGCACGGGGGCACGGGGCACGGGGCACTCCTGCACCGGACGGCAGGCGCGGGGCGCTCTCCACAGGTCGGTCGCGGCGACGTCGCGGTCAGCCCGCCAGCCGCCACGCTGGCGGCATGGAGCGCGGGGCGGGTGGCGGCGGGTGCCGCGAGTGCGGGGAGGCGTTCGGCGGCCAGGGCAGCCAGCGCGGCCAACGCAGCCAGCGCAGCCAGCGCAGCCAGCGCGGCGAGGGCAGCTGGGGATCGAGTGCCCGCCCACGGCGGCGGCGTGCTGCGGCCTCCGGGCGCGTCGCTCCGTCGCGTCGGTGGCTCGGTCGGCGGCGGTCGCCGGTCGGGCTGTCGGTCGCGGCGGTCCTCGTGGCCGTCCTCGTGGCCGTCCTCGCGGCGCTCCCGGTGGCGGGCGCGGTCGCAGGGCCCGCGCCCACCGCTGCGGCGGAACCTCCCGGGCGCGGAGCCGGAGCGGCATCGACACCGGGCGGGTCAGCACGGTCCCGGGAGGTCCACTGGGACTGGCCGACCCGCACCCGGGTCGTGCAGCGCCCCTGGGAGGCACCGACCTCCGACTACGGCCCCGGGCACCGCGGCCTCGACGTCGCCGCGCCGCCGGGGACGCCGGTGGTCGCTCCGGACGCCGGCACCATCGCCTTCGCGGGTCCCGTGGGCGGTCGGTCCGTCGTCACCGTGGACCACGGTGACGGCCTCGTGAGCACCCTCGACCCGGTGGAGCCGACCGTGCGGAAGGGTGACCCGGTGGAGCGGGGCCAGCGGGTCGGCACCGCCGGACCTGGGCACTGCGCGTCCGCGACGCCCTGCCTGCACCTCGGGGCCCGGGTCGACGGACGCTACGTCGACCCGCTGCCGTTCCTGACGCCGGCGGAGTGGCCGGTCCTGCTGCCGGACGGGACGGCGGGCGCACGCGCTGTGGACCGGGGTCGACGCCGACCGGGACGGGTCCGCGCGTGGTCAGGCCCGCGGGTGCGCGGTCCGGTACACCTCGCGGAGCCGGGCGGATGACACGTGCGTGTAGATCTGCGTGGTGCCGAGGCTCGCGTGCCCGAGCAGCTCCTGGACGGCGCGGAGGTCCGCTCCCCCGTCGAGCAGGTGCGTGGCCGCGGTGTGGCGGAAGGTGTGCGGCCCGCTCGGCCCGGCACCGGGCAGCGCCTCGAGGACGCGGGCGACGATGCGGTAGGCGCCGCGCGTCCCGAGCCGTGCTCCGCGGTCGCCGAGGAACAGCGCATCCCCGGCCGCCACCGGTCGGGCCCCGTCCCTGCTCGGGCCGGTGGGGATGAGTGCGGGTCGGCCGCGCTCCAGCCACGCCTCGAGGGCGTCCCGCGCCGGCGTCCCGAACGGCACGACGCGCTCCTTCCCGCCCTTGCCCAGGACGCGCACGGTCAGGCGCTCCCGGTCGAGGTCGGCGACGTCCAACCCGACGAGCTCGCTGACGCGGATGCCCGCGGCGTAGAGGAGCTCGACGACGGCGCGGTCACGGAGCGCTCCCGGGTCGTCGCCGGCAGCCCGGACGTCGAGGCCGTCGAGCATCGCCCGCACCTGGTCCTGCGTCACGACGCGTGGCAGGTGCGCGGCTCCCTTCGGTGCGCGGAGCCGCACGCCGGGGTCGACCGCGAGGACCCCCGACTCACTCGCCCACCGGGTGAACGCCCGGACCGAGGCACTCCGACGGGCGATCGTGGACCGGGCGAGCCCACGCTGGTTCGCCGTCCACAGCCAGTCGCGGAGGAGGTCGAGCGTGACGTCCTCCACGGCGAGGAGCCGGCGCCCCGCGGCGAACTCCACGAGGTCCTCGAGGTCTGCCCGGTAGGCCCGGACGGTCTGCTCGCTGAGCCCCCGGGCGTGACGCCCGTGGTCCAGGAAGGCGGTGACGGCAGCCCCGAGGCCGCGCCCCGCTGCGGTCCCCCGCTCTCCGTCGTCACGCATGCTCGTCAGCGTACGGCGGTCGGCAGCGCGCCGGTCGCACCACACCACTCCGCTGCCGGGCCGGCGGACGCCGTCCCGGTCACACGACGCGCCACCCCGTCGGCCCGCGCTCGACCAACCCCTGCAGTTCGGCGAGGGCGAGTGCGTCGGTCGCGTCGGACAGGGACAGACCCGACCGCCGCACGACCTCGTCGAGCGGGACCGGACGACGGCGGCCGAGGGCATCGACCGCACGGAGGACGTCCGGGTCGACCCGGGCGCCGGTGATCGGCACCTCGGCGTCCACGGCGGTGTCGTCTCCCGACCAGGCCCGGAGCGCGGCGTCGGCGGGGTCGCGCGGGTGCACGACGAGCTCGGCCCGCCGGTCCGCGACCAGCCGGTGACAGCCCACCGACGCCGAGGACGAGTACGGACCCGGAACGGCGAACACCGGTCGGCCGAGCTGCCCGGCGTGGTGCGCGGTGTTCAGCGCCCCGGAGCGGGCGCCGGCCTCGACCACGACCGACACGGTCCCCATCGCGGCGATGAGCCGGTTGCGCGCCAGGAAGCGCCACCGTGACGGCCGGGTGCCGGGCGGACACTCCGCGAACAGGGCCCCGCGCTCGGCGATCGTCCGCAGCATCGGGGCGTTCGCCGCCGGGTAGAGCTGGTCGATGCCTCCCGCCAGGACGGCGACGGTCGGTGCCCCCGCACCGAGCGCCACGCGGTGCGCGACGGCGTCGATGCCGTACGCGCCACCGGAGACAACCAGGCAGCTGGCGTCGACGGCGGCCGAGGCGACCTCCGCCGCTGCCTCGGCCCCGAGCACGGTGTTCGCCCGCGCACCGACGACGGACACGGCGGGCCGGGTGTCGAGGTGGTCCCCACCGCGCCGCCAGAGCACGAGCGGTGCGTGCGGGCCGAGGTCGTCGATCCCGGGCGGCCAGTCCTCGTCCCCGGGCAGCACGAGGGAGCACCCGACGGCCTCGGCGGCGTGCAGCACGGCGTCGACGTCGAGCCGCCGCACTCGGTGCCGCCACCGGTCGAGGGCGGGGACGAGGGCCGCAGCGGTCTGGCGAGCGAGCTCCGCACGGCTGTCGTCCTCGGCGTCGTCCGTCAGCGGGAGGCCCGCCTCGACGAGCAGCTCCCCCAGGAGGCCCGGCCCGGCGTCGAGCGCGTCGAGCACCGCGCGGACGGACCTGCCCGCGCCGAGCCGACCGACCAGTTCCCCGGCGTCGCGGTCCCCCGGCTCGACGACGGTCGACCACGCGACCCGCGCGAGGACCTCGTCCTCGTCCACCTTCCCCGAACGCACCGCCTCCGCCCGCAGGCGCGCGAGCACGGCGTTCCGACCACCACGCCCGGCGGCGGCGTGCACGCTGCCTCCGTGCACGCCGGTCACAGCGCGGTCCGCAACGCCAGCGCCCGCTCGACGTGCCGCCGCTCGGGGCGTTCGTCCCCGGTGAGGTCGGCCATCGTCCACGCCAGCCGCATCACCCGGTCCCAGCCCCGCATCGTCAGCGTCCCGATGTCGAGCCCCCGGTCGAGCACCTCGGTGGCGCCGGGTGCCGCTCGCCCGTCCTCCCGCAGCCACGGTCCGCTGACCTCGGCGTTCCGGCTCCACCCGGTCCCGTGCAGCCGGTCGCGCATCCGCGCTCGCGCGTCGTCCACGACCCGCTTCGCCTCCGCCGTGCTCGGTGTCGCGCCCTCGCTCGCCCGCAGCGTCCCGGTGGTGACCCGCGGCACGGCGACACGGATGTCGATCCGGTCGAGGAGCGGGCCGGAGAGTCGGCCGAGGTACCGCCGGACGGCACTCGGCACGCACGTGCACGGCGGACCACCGAGCGCACCGGCGTTCCCGCACGGGCAGGGGTTCGCCGCCAGGACCAGCTGACACCGGGCGGGGAACTCGGCCGAGCCGCCGGCGCGGTGCACCGTGATGCGCCCGGACTCCAACGGCTGGCGGAGCGCGTCGAGCACCACGCGCGGGAACTCGGTGGCCTCGTCGAGGAAGAGGACTCCCCGGGTCGCGCGCGACACCGCACCCGGCCGGAGCTGCCCGCTCCCCCCGCCGATGAGCGCGGCTGCCGAGGCGGAGTGGTGCGGCGCCTCCCACGGCGGTCGACGGGTCCACGATCGCGCACCGTGTCCCGCGACCGAGCGCACCGCCGCCACCTCGAGCGCGGCGTCCGGTTCGAGGTCGGGCAGCAGGGCCGGCAACCGCTCGGCCAGCATGGTCTTGCCGGCCCCGGGCGGGCCGAGCAGCAGCACGTGGTGTCCCCCGGCGGCTGCGGCGACGACGGCCCGGACGCCGACGGCGTTGCCGACGACGTCGGCGAGTTCGGCCGGTGGACGCGTGTCGTCGGGCGCGGGCGGCGGCAGCACCGGGTCGACGAACCCCTCCGGCAGGGCCGCGCCGGCGTCGATGGCGGCCGACCGGAGCGAGTCCACGGCGGTGAGCGCCACACCGGGGACCGCCTGCGCCTCGGCGAGGTTCCCGACCGGCAGGACGACCCGGTCCACGCCCGCTGCGCGCGCCGCGAGGACGACCGGGATGATCCCCGGTACCGGGCGGACCCGGCCGTCGAGCCCGAGCTCCCCGACGTACACGGTGCGCCGGTCCGCTCCCGGGGCCGTGCCCGCAGCCGCCAGGACCGCCATGGCGATGGCGAGGTCGAACCCCGAACCGCGCTTCGGCACGCTCGCCGGCGTGAGGTTCACCGTGATCCGCCGGGACGGCAGCGGGCAGTCCGCGACCGCCGCCGCCGACCGCACGCGCTCCCGGGCCTCCCCGAGGGACGCATCGGGCAGACCGATGATGCTGAAGGTCGGGAGCTGGCTGGTCAGGTGCGCCTCCACCTCGACGAGGCTCCCCTGCACCCCGACGAGCGCCACCGCCGAGGTGCGCCCGATGTCGCTCACGCGACGCCCTCGACGTGCTCGATCGCGACGTGGTCGTCGATGACGGTGACCGCGACGCAGTCGATCCGGATCGTCCGCGCCGTCTGGTCACGGTGCGCGGAGAACCACGCGGGCACCAGCTGCCGGAGACGTGCCAGCTTGCGGGGTGTCACCGCTTCGAGCGGGTGCCCGGTCCCCTGCCCCGTCCGCGTCTTGACCTCGACGAAGACGACGGCGTCGCCGTGCCGCGCGACGATGTCGACCTCACCCCGGGCACACCGCCAGTTCCGGTCGATGACGGTGAAGCCGTTCCGCCCGAGCCACTCCACGGCGTGGTCTTCCCCGGTGCGTCCCGTGGTCCTGCGCGGATCGACGGAGGCGGATGGTTCTGCACGATTCCTCATGCGTCCACGTTCTCGTCCGAGCACGAACAAAGTGCACTCGGTCCACGGAACTGTGGATGACGCAGCGGAACGACCGTCCTGTGCAGGAATGCCTTCCGGAAAGGCCGGGAACGACAAGAGCCGGACAATTCCTCACGGAATGTCCGGCTCGTGCCGTGACCGGCGGTGACCGCCGGTCGAGATGCTCAGTGTGCGGCTGCGTACGCTTCCTGCACCTGCGTCGAGATACGCCCACGAGAAGAAACCTCGTACCCGTTCTCCTTCGCCCATTCGCGGATCTTGCCGAGTTCCTCGGAGTTGCCGCGCTTCGGCGAACCCGAGCCCGAGGCCTTGCCCGTCGAACCGGTGCGACGCCCGGCGGTCTTGCGCGCCGCGGCGATGTAGTCCGAGATCGCGTCGCGGAACTTGTCCACGTTGTCGTTCGACAGGTCGATCTCGTAGGACGAACCGTCGAACGCGAACTCGACCGTACGGCCATCGCCAGCGGCGATCGGCGAATCGTCGAGATCGTCGACGAGCTGGACAGTGACCTTCTGCGCCATTTCTCACTCCTTCAAGGTGGTGGTACGCACCAAGGTTAACGCAGGAGTGCGAAGAATGCCGGAATACGGCGGCGCGTTCTACTCGTCGAGTGCGAGTTCCTTCGGCAGTTCGAGTTCCCGCGCGGTGAGTTCTTCCACGTTGACGTCCTTGAACGTGAGCACCCGGACCGACTTCACGAAACGGTCGGAACGGTAGACGTCCCACACCCAAACGTCGTTCATCGTCAATTCGAAGTAGAAGTCGTGCTCGGTGTCCCGACGCACCAGTTCGACCTCGTTCGCCAGGTAGAACCGTCGCTCCGTCTCGACCACGTACCGGAACTGCCCCACGACGTCGCGGTACTCGCGGTACAGGGCAAGTTCGACCTCGCGGTCGTAGTCGTCGAATTCTTCGTCATCCATCGCGCGACCAGTCTAGAGCGCCGCCGGGCGCACGGACCGCCCCTCGGGCAGAACCGCGTCGACGGTCAGCCGACCAGGCTGTCGAGCTCCTCGAAGCCGTCGAGCGCGACACTCGAGGCCGCGTGCAGCCATGTCGTCCGGTGCAGGGCGTGCGGGCCGACGGCGCGGATGGCGTCGTAGTGCGCGGTCGACCCGTACCCCTTGTTCGACGCCCACGCGTAGTGCGGCGCGTCCTCGTGCGCGGCGGTCATCAGGTCGTCCCGAGCGACCTTCGCGACGACGGACGCCGCGGCGACGGAGGCACAGTCTCGGTCGGCCTTCACGCGGACCTGCACGTCGAGCGGACGGTGCTCGGCGGGCAGTGCCCGCGAGAGCCAGTCGAACGACCCGTCGAGCAGCACCACGGCGCCGTCGAGCGAGACGCCGTCCTCGACCAGGGAAGCGATGGCGCGGGCGCCGGCGAGCCCCAGTGCGGCGACGATGCCCTGGTCGTCGACGACCTTCGCGGACGCCATGCCGACCGAGGTGCGCGCCCACCGCGTGACGGCGGGTACCAGGGCGGTGCGCCGTGCCTGCGAGAGGAGCTTGGAGTCGGCGAGGCCCTGCGGCACCCGGCGCACGTCCACCGTGACCGCGGCCGCCCCGACGCCGACCGGCCCGGCGATGGCGCCGCGACCGACCTCGTCGACGCCGATGACCGTCACCCGGCCCGCGGCGAAGAGGGACTTCTCGAGGCGCAGCGAGGGCCGGACCGCGGTCACCGGTCCCGCTCCTCCACGCCGGCGAAGACCTCGGGGTGGTCGTCGAGCCACTCCCAGCGGCTGGCGGGCCAGGAGATCACGAAGGCACGGCCGGTCACGTCGGACAGCGGCACGAAGCCCTTCGACGGGGTGTCGCCGTTGTACCGCGAGTCCTTCGAGTCGTTGCGGTTGTCGCCCATCACCCAGATCGTGCCCTTCGGCACCGTCACCGAGAAGTCGGTGAGCGAGGCACGGGTGTCACCGGCCGGCAGCTTCAGGTACGGCTCGGTGATCGGCACGCCGTTCACGGACATCTGCCCGAGGTCGTTGCAGCACTCGACCTCGTCGCCCGGCAGACCGATGACGCGCTTGATGAGGTGGTCGTCGCTGTCGCCGGTCCCGAGGCCGACCTGCGTGAGCAGCCAGTCCGCGGCCTTGCCGACGGGCGATGCCGGGGTGACGTTCGGCAGCTGCTCGCCGGAGAGCCAGCCGCCCGGGTCCTTGAACACGACGACGTCCCCGCGCTTGAGCGCCACGGTGTCCGGCACGAGTTCGTTGACGATCACGCGGTCGTTGATCTGCAGCGTGTTCTGCATCGACGCCGATGGGATGTAGAACGAGCGGATCAGGAAGGTCTTGACCAGGAACGAGACGAGGAGGGCCGCGATGAAGATGATCACCAGGTCGCGCAGGAAGGTGAGCACGCCGTTCCGGGCCTTCTTCGCGCTGCGCGGGCGACGGGTCTCGCCCTCAGTCGTGTCCGTCATCTTCACTCTCGTCGCCCTGTCCCCGGGAACGCTCCGGGACACGAGACCACCGGGAACGGCGGGCTCCGGGAACGGACGAGCCCCCCGCCGTTGCACAACCGTACATCGGCGGGGGGCTCGCAGCAGACCCCGTCGACCGGGGCACACTGTGAAGGCGATCAGTTGTCGCGCTTCTCCTTGATCTTGCGACGGGCAGCCTTGCCGCGGAGCTCGCGGAGGTAGTAGAGCTTCGCGCGACGGACGTCACCGCGGGTGACGATCTCGACGTGGTCGATGATCGGCGAGTGCACGGGGAACATGCGCTCGACGCCGACCTGGAAGCTCACCTTGCGGACCGTGAAGGTCTCGCCGATGCCGTGGCCCTGGCGGCCGATGACGACGCCCTGGAACACCTGGATACGCGAGCGCGTGCCTTCGACGATGTTGACGTGCACCTTGACGGTGTCGCCGGGGCGGAAGTCGGGGTGGTCGGTGCGCAGGGCACCGGCGGTCACGTGGTCGAGCAGCTGCATGATGGTGTCACTTCCTGCGGACGCACACGGGTCGCCGCGGATCGAATTCGGAAAAGTACGAGATGCGTGCCCGGTGTCGGCGACTCCCCCGTGGCAGAGTCAAGCCAGGGCACGAAGATCCATCTTGCCACACGGGACACACCGCAGCCAACCGGCAGGATGGACCCATGATCGAACTCCGCACCCCCGCCGAACTCGACGGACTGCGTGTCGCGGGCCGCTTCGTCGCCGACGTCCTCGACGCCCTGCTCGAGACGGTCGACGTCGGCGTGAACCTGCTCGACCTGGACCGCGTCGCCGCGCGGATGATCGCCGACCGCGGTGCCGAGAGCTGCTACGTCGACTACCACCCGTCCTTCGGCAGGTCGCCGTTCGGCAAGAACCTCTGCACGTCGGTCAACGACGCCGCCCTGCACGGCCTCCCGTACGACCGCGTCCTCGTCGACGGAGACCTGGTGAGCCTCGACTTCGCCGCGAGCGTGGACGGCTGGGTCGCCGACTCCGCGGTGACGGTGCAGGTCGGCACGCAGCGCGACGAGGACCAGCGCCTCATCGCCACGGTCGAGCAGTGCCTGGCCGCGGGCATCGCCCAGGCAGCACCCGGCAACAAGCTCGGGGACGTCTCGGCTGCCATCGGGTCGGTCGCCCGGCAGGCCGGGTACGGCGTCAACCTGCAGTTCGGCGGCCACGGCGTCGGACGGACGATGCACGGCGACCCGCACGTCCCGAACGACGGGCGCCCCGGACGCGGCCTGAAGCTCCGTCCCGGCCTCGTCGTCGCGATCGAACCGTGGCTCATGCAGGGCACCGACGAACTCGTCCAGGACGACGACGGGTGGACCCTGCGCAGCGTCGACGGCTCGCGTGCGGCGCACGTCGAGCACACGGTCGCGGTGACCGAGGCCGGCCCCGAGGTGCTCACCCTCCGTCGCGCCCAGCGCGCCGACGCGGCCGTCTGACGGACGGGAGGCGCGGTGGCGGCCCGCCCCGCGCCTCCCGTCCGTCGGCCCGGACAGATCCGCGGAAGCGACAGATCACCTCGAACGGTCGGCGGCAGTCTGTCGCTTCCGCGGTGCCGATGGACCGCCGGCTCCGACAGCGCCAGACCACCCGGCAGGCGCTGCGCCGAGAGCGCTACGCGTCCGGCAGCAGGTCGGGCCGGACGCGCCGCGTCCGCTCCACCTGCTGCTCGTGCCGCCAGGTGGCGACCCGGCCGTGGTGCCCGCTGAGCAGGACGTCGGGGACGTCGAGCCCGCGCCACGAGGCCGGCTTGGTGTACGAGGGGTACTCGAGGAGGCCGTCCTCGTGCGACTCCTCGACGAGCGACTCGGGGTTGCCGACGACACCCGGGACCAGTCGTCCGACGGCTTCGATCATCGCCATCGCGGCGACCTCGCCGCCGTTCAGCACGTAGTCGCCGAGGGACAGCTCGACGACGGTGCTCCGGGCGGCGGCCCACTCGAACACGCGGGCGTCGATCCCCTCGTACCGCCCGCAGGCGAAGACGAGGTGGTCGTGCTCGGCGAGGGAGCGTGCGATGGTCTGCCGGAAGGGGGTGCCCGCCGGGGTCGGGACGACGAGCGTCGACGACCCGTCCGGCCGGAGCAGGGCGTCGAGCGCCTGGGCCCACGGCTCGGGCTTCATCACCATGCCGGCACCGCCGCCGTACGGGGTGTCGTCGACGGTGCGGTGCCGGTCGGTCGTCCACGACCGCAGGTCGTGCACGTGCAGGTCGAGCAGACCGCCCTGCCGGGCCTTCCCGACCAGCGAGACGTCGAGCACCCCAAAGAACTCGGGGAAGATCGTGACGATGTCGATCCGCACGATCAGCTCTCGGTGGGGGTGACCGTCTCGGGGCGGCTCGTGTCCTCGGGCTCCTCGAAGAGGCCCGTGGGCGGCGTGACCGTGACGGTGCCGGCGTCCAGGTCGACCGAGGGGACGATCGCCGCGACGAACGGCACGAGGACCTCGCCGCGGGTCTCGGTGTCGACCGCGAGCAGGTCCTGCGCCGGCATGTGGTCGACCCGTGCGACGGTGCCCACCTGCACGCCGTCGCGGAGCACGGCCAGGCCGACCAGCTGGTGGTCGTACCAGGCGTCGTCCTCGCCGGTCTCTTCCTCGGTGTCCTGCTCGACCCAGAGGATCGCCCGCGCGAGGGTCTCGGCGGCGGTCCGGTCGGCGACACCCTCGAAGAAGGCGACGGGGTGCGAGTTGTACCAGCGCAGCTCCTCGAGCGCGATGGTCTTCCCCGACCAGGGAGAGTCGTCGGGGACCTGGAGCGTGAAGACCGCTCCCGGCACGAACCGACGATCCGGGTCGTCGGTGTAGAGCTCGAGCTTGATGCCGCCCTTGAGCCCGTGTGCCTTCGTGATGCGACCCACCCGGAGCTGGGTCGTCTCCCTAGGAATCGCTGTCCACCACGTCGACCCGCACGCGCTTGCCGTCGGCCAGGGCCGTGACGAGCGTGCGGAGCGCCTTCGCGGTGCGACCGGCGCGACCGATCACGCGGCCGAGGTCCTCGGGGTGCACACGCACCTCGAGGACCTCGCCCCGCGCGGAGGTGGAGCTGGCGACGCGCACGTCGTCAGGGTGATCGACGATCCCCTTGACGAGGTGCGTCAGCGCGGATTCGAGCAAGGACTACGCCTCGGTCGTCTCGTCGGCGGTCTCGGCCTCGGCCGGAGCGGCGGGAGCCGTCTTCTCCGACTTGGGCTTGAGGACGGCCTTCTTCGAGCTGTCGACCGTGAAGGCCGGCTTCGGCTCGCGGACCTTGACCTTGGACTCGGTGTCCTTCTCGCCCTTGAACTTGGCCCAGTCACCGGTCAGCTTCAGCAGCGCGGCGACCTGCTCGGTCGGCTGCGCGCCGACGCTGAGCCAGTACTGCGCACGCTCGGACTGGACCTCGATGAACGAGGGCTCCTCGGTGGGGTGGTACTTGCCGATCTCCTCGATCACACGACCGTCGCGCTTGGTGCGCGAGTCGGCGACGACGATGCGGTAGTACGGCGCTCGGATCTTGCCGAGGCGCTTGAGACGGATCTTGACAGCCACAATGACTCCTGTTGCGTACGTGTTGTGGTTGAACCGGAACCGCGGGCGTGGGGGCACACACGGTGGAAGCTCGGAGAGACGTGATCCGCTGGATAGAGGGTCGAGCGGACACGATTCGACCGTTCATTCTTGCAGATTCCCGAGCCGGAAGCGAGCCGCCGACCCCGGCGCGTCGGAGCCGATGCCTCGGACCCGATGCGTCGAGCCCCGTGCGTCGGGCCCGGGCCCCGCCGTCGTCCCGTCCGCCCGACGGTACGGCGCCGGGCGTCCTAGGGTGCGAGGGCCCGGACCGCCTCGAGGGCCTCGCTCGTGGCGCGCACCGCGTCGACGCTCCGGGCGTCCCGCGCGCCGCCGACCACCGCGAACGGCACCGCGGCGGACCGCAGGTCCGTGACCAGGTCGTCCCGCGCCTCCTGGCCGGCGCACAGCACGACCACGTCCGCCGGGACCGCGACCTCGGCACCGGCCTCGTCGCGGATCCACAGCCTGCCCGGCTCGATGCGCAGGTACTCCTGCACGCCGCCGACCATCCGGACGCCCGCGTCGCGGAGCCGACCGAGCGCCACCCAGCGCGAGGTGAGCCCGACGCCCTGCCCGAACTTGCCGGACCGGCGGAGCACGGTGACCTGGTGTCCGGGCCGGACCGTCCGGGGCACGGTGGGCTGGCGCTGCGGCAGGTCGCCGACGAGCTGGTCCGACACGGGCACGTCCCACCGAGCGGCGAACTCCGCGGCGCGGACGGCCTCGTCCGACGACTCGGTGAGGAAGGCTGCGGTGTCGACGCCGATCCCGCCACCGCCGACGATCGCGACCGACCCCGGCGGGACCCCGTCCTCGAGCGTCTGCTCGTACGTCAGCACGTGCGGCAGGTCGGAGCCCGGGATCGTCACCTCGCGCGGGACGACCCCGGACGCGAGCACCACGGCGTCGCTGTCAGCCAGGTCCGCGATCGTGGCCGGCCGACCGAGGTGCACCGTCGCCCCGCGCTCCGCCAGCTCCGCGCGCGCCGCCTGCACGGGACCGGCGTAGTCCTCCTTGCCGGGGACGACCGCCGCCAGACCGAACTGGCCACCCAGCACGTCCGCGGCCTCCCAGAGCCGGACGTCGTGCCCGCGGCGCGCTGCGTCCACGGCGGCCGCGAGCCCGGCCGGTCCCCCACCGACGACGTCGACCCGCTTCGGCGCGGCCGTCGGTCGGAGCGGGAAGAGCAGCTCGCGGGCGGCCCGCGGGTTCACCAGGCACGACACCGGGGCACCGACGACGGACCGGTCGAGGCACGCCTGGTTGCAGCCGATGCACGTGTTCACGAGGTCGAACCGGCCCGTCAGGGACCGGGCGACGATCTCCGCGTCCGCGAGGAACGGCCGGGCGAGCGCCACGGCGTCGATCCGGCCGTCGGCGAGCACGGCCTCGCCGTCGCGCAGGTCCGTCATCCGGTTCGAGGCGATCACCGCGACGTGCGGGTGGTCGGACGCGCGCACCACGTCGGCGATGCGGGTCGCCTGCTCGATCCACGCGCCGTGCGGCACCGCTGCCTGGATCGTGGGGGTGCGGGACTCGTGCCAACCGATCCCGACGGAGATCGCGTCGAGCCCGAGCGGCAGCAGGTCGAGCACCAGGGCGTCGACGTCCTCGTCCGTGGAGGACCCGGGCATCAGGTCGGCGCCGGACAACCGGATGGTGACGGCCAGGTCCGGGACGGCGGCGCGGACGGCGCGGACGACCTCGACGGCGAACCGTCGGCGCTTGGCGGGGGTGCCACCCCACTCGTCGTCGCGCAGGTTCGTCAGCGGCGACTGGAACTGGTTGACGAGGTAGCCCTCCGACGCCATGATCTCGACGCCGTCGAACCCGAGGTCGGCGGCCGTCCGGGCAGCGGTGGCGAAGTCGGCGACGGTGCGCTCGACCTCGTCGGCGGTCAGCTCCTCGGGCACCACGCCCCGTGCCGCGGCCCAGGGCAGCGCCGACGGTGCGACGGCGCGCTGCGGTCGGCCGTGCCGGTCCCGCAGTCCGCCGACAAGCGCGTACCGGCCGGCGTGGAAGAGCTGCGCGAGGACCGTGCCGCCCTCGTCGTGCACGGCCGCGACCGCGGTGCGGAACCGGTCGTCGGCGCCGTCGACCCCGAAGACCGCGAAGTCGGGGCCGCCGCGGGCCTCGTCGTTCACGGCGATGCCGCCGGTGATGATGCAGGCGGCTCCCCCGGCCGCGCGCTCCCGGTAGAAGGCAGCCATCGCGACCCCACCGTCGTCGCGGACCTCGAGCCCGGTGTGCATCGACCCCATCACCACCCGGTTCGGCAGGCGGAGGGGGCCGAGCGTCCAGGGCGAGGCGACGGTGCGGAGCTCGGCGGGCACGTCGGCGACGGGCGGAACGACAGCGGTCACGCAACGAACACTAGGCGACGACGCCGGGTGCGCGTCAGGGCGGACACGCCGGGCTCTCCGTCGATCCGCCGGGTGGGACGGGCAGGATGGCCCCATGGACATCCGGTTCTCCGAATCCGCTCCGTCGACCATCGGCGTCGAGTGGGAGCTCCCCCTCGTCGACCGCGCGACGGGGGACCTCACCCCGCGGGCACCGGCCGTGCTCGCGGCCGTCCGGGAGCGGCTCGGTGACGCGGACCGGGTGACCGAGGAACTGCTCACGAACACCGTCGAGGTCGTCTCCGGCGTGCACCGTTCGGTGGGCAGCGCGACCCGTGAGCTCTCGGGCATCATCACCGAGGTCATCGACGCCGCCGAACCGCTCGGCGCGCAGGTGATGTGCTCGGGCACGCACCCGTTCGCGCTCTGGGACCAGCAGGAGATCACCCCGGACAGCGAGCACTACACGACGCTCATCGACCGGACGCGCTGGTGGGGTCGGCAGATGCTCATCTGGGGCGTGCACGTGCACGTCGGCATCGACGACCGCGACAAGGCCGTCCCGATCATGAACGCGATGCTCGGGTACGTCCCGCACCTGCAGGCCTTCACGGCCTCGAGCCCGTTCTGGGCCGGGACCGACACCGGGTACGCGTCGAACCGGGCGCTCATGTTCCAGCAGCTGCCGACGGGTGGCCTGCCGCCGCAGCTCGGCGCCTGGGCGAACTTCGAGGAGGTCGTCGGCGACCTCGTGCACACCGGGGTCGTCGACGGCGTCAAGGACCTGCGTTGGGACATCCGCCCGTCGCCCGGGTGGGGCACGCTCGAGAACCGCGTGTCCGACGGCATCTCGACCCTGCACGAGGTCGGCGCCGTCACCGCGCTCGTGCAGTGCCTGGTCACCGAGAGCTCGGACCGCCTGGACGCCGGCGAGACGCTGCAGGCGATGCAGCCGTGGTTCGTCCGCGAGAACAAGTGGCGCGCCGCCCGGTACGGCATGGAGGCCGAGATCATCACGAACGTCGCCGGCGACGAGCGGCTGGTCACCGACGAGGTGCACGACCTCGTCGCCCGGCTCGACCCGGTCGCCGAACGGCTCGGCTGCCAGGAGGAGCTGCACCACCTCGACACGATGATCGAGCGCGGCGCCTCGTACCAGCGGCAGCTCGCGGTCGCGCAGGAGCACGGCGGCGACCTCCGCGCCGTGGTCCAGCACCTGGTCACGGAGCTCAGCGACTCGCTCTGACCCCGAGCGCCCCGCATCCCGCGGGGCGGGGCGGACGGGAGGCCCGGTGCCGGCTGGCACCGTGCCTCCCGTCCGTCGGTGGTCGCGGGCGTCAGCCCTCGACCGGCACCTCGACCGCCGGCGACGCTCGCCCCGGTGTCCCCGAGGACCGCCTCGACCCGGACGCGATCCCAGCGGGAGCGGAACGCGTCGACGGTCACCGGGAAGTCGAACGACGCGGTCAGCTGCGTCGGGATGCGGGCGACCCCGTGCTCGTCGGCACGTCCGACCGCGGAGGTGCCGCCGGCCGACGTCAGGTGGACGTCGAGCTCGGGCGCGGTGTGCACGACCGCCACCCAGCGGCCGTCCCGGACCTCGCCACCGACGAGGACGGGGGTGCCGTCGGACGGGGTACCGGGACCGTCCTCGCCATCGCCATCGCCGTCGCCGTCGCCGGCTCCCGGCTCGCCCGGACCGCCGCCGGCGCCCTCGCCGACCGTGAAGCCGGGGTCGACCGCGTCGACCGGCGGGACCGCGACGACCGGCTCGGTGCCGGGTCCGCCGCCGTCGCCGCCCTCGCCGGCGTCGGACCGCGTCGGGATCGTCGTGGTGATCGACGGCGACGTGACGTGCGCGCTGCCGACGTACGCGACCCGGACGGACACCTCGGTCTCGGCGAGCTCGGCGGGCAGGTCGACCGCGAAGGTGCCGTCCGCGCGCACCCTGGCGGTCCACTGGTCGTCACCGCGCGACACCTCGGCGAACAACCGCCGGCCGGTGGGCGTCTTGTCGATCGCCCCGTGCAGGGTGAAGCCGGTCGCGGTCTCATCGACGTCGCCGACGGTGGGGGCGTTCGCCAGAGGCAGGATCACCTGGAACGACGTCGCCGCGACCCGGTGGCCGTCCCGCCAGGCGACCGCGTCGAACGGCCCCGCCGGGACGGACGACAGGTCGAGCGGCGCGGACACCTCGCCCGTCGACGACGGCTCACGCACGTCGAGGAGGGTCGTGCCGGACGCCCGGTCGACCACGGTGAAGCGGTCGAACGCCGGCCCGGTGGCGGTGAGGTCGGGACGGTCGTCCGCGGTGGAAAAGAGCGACAGACCGTCGACCGTGCCGGACGCCGGACCGCCCACGGAGGTCACGGTCAGCGGACGCTGCGCACCGTCCTCGCGCTCGGGCAGGGAGACGCGCGTCGACACCGACCCCACGGCGCCGTCGTAGTCGAGGTACACGCCGATCGTCCGCCCTGAGAGGCCGCCCGGGACCCGCAGACGGAACGTGCCGTCGGTGCCGAGCTGCACCCCGCCGAGCGAGGAGTACGCCCGGACCGCGGCTCGCAGACGCTCCGGCGCGTGCTGCAGTGTCGAGTGCCCGGCGATGACGAAGCCGCCGTCGTCGGTGCGCGTCACCCCGTCGATCACGGGCGACTCCGGCCGGTACCCGACCGTCAACTCGGTCGACGCCACCACCCGGCCGTCGCGGTGCGCCCGGGCGACCATGGGGCCGAGGGGCAGCGCGGTCAGGTCGAGCTCGCAGCGTGCCTCACCGGTCGGAGACGCCGTCCCGACGCTGCAGATCCGATCGCCGCCGTAGCGGGTGACCACCTCGAAGCGGTCGAACGCCGGTCCGGAGGCCACCAGTTCCGGGTGCAGCGAGTCGGCCACGAAGAACGGCGAGCCTCCCTCGCCCTGGTCCGGGCGCCCCTGGACGGACGCGATGTGCAGCTGGTCGGCCCGCGGGGTCGACGACGCGTGCCGGGCGGGGACGGTCGGGAGCCCTGCGGCGATCGCGGGGCTCGACACGACTGCCGACCCGACGATGCCGGCGGCGCCGAGCACCGCGCAGAGACGACGCCGGTTGTGCTTCATGGAGTTCCTCTCGGTCTGCGCGAGGTGCGCGGATCGAGGACATCACGGGCCCGCTGTCATCATCCCGGCTGTGAGCACTTGCCACGACGAGGACGGGAGGCCCGGTACCAGCTGGTACCGGGCCTCCCGTCGAGGGCGCGTGCGTCGCCGCGTCAGCGGATCAGCGCCCGAGGAACTTCTGCAACGAGGCGAGCTCTTCCTCGGTCGGGGCCGCGCCGTTCTTGCCGCCGCCGGCACCGAGTCCCAGACCGGCGCCCTTCGGTGCCTGCTGCGGCGCTGCCGCGGCACCGGCAGCGAGCGCGGCACGCTTGGCGGGGTTGCCGACCTTCTTCTTCTTGCCCTGCGGCTGCTGCTTCTTGCCGCCGTGCATGCCCGGGATCGGACCCATGCCCGGCATCTGCGGGACGCCGCCACGGGCGACGGTCTTCATCATCTTCGCGGCCTGCTCGAAGCGGTTGACCAGTGCGTTCACCTCGGTCACCGTCGAGCCGGCACCGCGGGCGATGCGCAGGCGGCGGGAGCCGTTGAGGAGCTTCGGCAGCTCGCGCTCCTGCGGCGTCATCGACTGGATGATCGCCTCGGTGCGGATGATCTCTCGCTCGTCGAAGTTGTCGAGCGCCTCGCGCATGCCCTTCGCGCCCGGGAGCATGCCGAGCATGCCCTTGATCGACCCGGCCTTGCGCAGCTGCTGCATCTGCTGCAGGAAGTCGTTCAGCGTGAAGTTGTCGGTCGCGATCTTGTCCGCGACCTTGCGTGCTTCTTCCTCGTCGAAGGCACCCTGCGCCTGCTCGATGAGGGAGAGGATGTCGCCGAGGTCGAGGATGCGGCTCGCCATGCGGTCCGGGTGGAACGGCTCGAAGTCGTCGAGGCCCTCACCGGTGGAGGCGAACATGATCGGGCGCCCGGTGACCGAGGCGACCGACAGGGCCGCACCACCGCGGGCGTCACCGTCGAGCTTCGACAGGACGACGCCGGTGAAGTCGACGCCCTCCTGGAAGGCGCGGGCGGTGGTGACCGCGTCCTGACCGATCATCGCGTCGATGACGAACAGGACCTCGTCCGGGTCGACCGCCTTGCGGATGTTCGCGGCCTGCTTCATCAGCTCGGCGTCGACGCCGAGTCGACCGGCGGTGTCGACGATGACCGTGTCGTACTGCTGGTCCACCGCGGCCTTGATCGCGTTCTTCGCGACCTTGACCGGGTCGCCCACGCCGTTGCCGGGCTCCGGGGCGAAGACGTGCACGCCGGCCTGCTCGCCGACGACCTGCAGCTGCTGCACGGCGTTCGGGCGCTGGAGGTCGGCGGCCACGAGCATCGGGGTGTGGCCGTCCTTCTTGAGCCACTTGCCGAGCTTGCCCGCGAGGGTCGTCTTGCCGGCACCCTGCAGGCCCGCGAGCATGATGACCGTCGGCGGCCGCTTGGCGAACTCGAGCCGACGCTGCTGCCCGCCCAGGATGCCGACGAGTTCCTCGTTGACGATCTGGACGACCTGCTGCGCCGGGTTGAGCGCCTTGTTGACCTCGTCGGAGAGGGCGCGCTCGCGCACCGCGGCGGTGAAGGACTTCACGACCTCGAGCGCCACGTCCGCGTCGAGCAGCGCCCGCCGGATCTCGCGGACGGTGCCGTCCACGTCGGACGGGGTCAGCCGTCCCTTGCTCCGCAGGTTGCGGAAGGTCTCGGTGAGCCGATCGGAGAGTGAACCGAATTGCGCCATGATCCGGCCATCCTACCGTCCGTCGCGGACGGCCCTGGAGGCGCGGCCCGCCGCCGCCCCGCCGGTGCCGATCACGCCTGCTCGCGTCGGCGACGGGTCGGGCGACGGGCGGCGGCCGCCACGGCCCCGACCGCGAGGGCCACCGACACGGCGGCGACCACGACCGCGTCCGCGGGCTCGTCCGCGAAGAAGCGGAGGGTGACGGTCGTCGCGGCACCCCAGGGCAACCACGCCAGTGCGAGCGCAGCCGCGGGGACCGGTCGCCGCCGGACCAGGAGCACGACGACGGCGACGGCGACCGTCACGCCGGCGGAGGCCGTCATCCACGGCGCCGCGACGGAGCCCCAGAACCCGCCGTCGCCCACGGTGACGAGGCGCCACGAGTTGCCGGTCGGTGGGAGCCAGACCGCGTAGAACACGAGCCCTCCGCCGACGACGGCGAACGTGGACAGCAGCGCTCGCCGGTCACGGGGATCGCCGAGCAGTGCGACGAGCCCGAGCAGGAGAGCGGCGCCGAGTGTGGTCGACCGCGGGCCGGGCTGCCCAACGTCTGCGCGTACCATGACGGTCACGATCGGCAGTGCGACGAGCCCGACGAGCACGAAGAGGTGCGCGGCGGCACGCGACCCGGCCACCGCCGCGAGCGCACCGAGCAGGAACGGCACGCAGAACAGCACTCCGGCGTTCCAGAACGGCCCGAAGGTGTCGTACTGGTTCGGGGCGAGCGGCCGTGCGTCCCACGGTCCCCAGGACACCCAGACCAGGTAGACGAGGGCGAACCCGGCCATCGACCCGGTCCCGATCGACGCGGCGAGCGCCCGGACGTCCCCCGGCACGACGGTGTTCACCCGTTCGCGCACCCCCTGCCACCGCAGCTCCGCGAGTTCCCCGTGCGCGGGTCGACTGCGTCCCTCGTCGTCGGCGACGTCGAGCAGCGTCCCGAGCATCGCCGGTCCGTGCGTCCGGCGCCACCGCGTCGGGTACCACCCGAGCGCCCGCCCGTAGTCGCGTTCCAGCCTCGTGCCCTGTCCCGGCCTCGTGTTCGTCACGACACTCCCCCCAGTCGGATGTGGATGCTGCGTGTGGCCGGGGCCGGCCGCCACGCGGTGAGCCGTGCCCGTGCGGCAGCGGCGTTGGCCTCGATGCGGCGGACCTCGGCGTCGAGGGCGTCGGCACCGGCGTCGGTGAGTTCGAAGTACCGGCGCAGTCGGCCGTCGACGATCTCTTCCCCCGCCGCAGCGACGAGGCCCTGGTCGAGCAGCCGGTCGAGGACGGCGTACAACGTGCCGACCTTGAGGCGCACCCGCCCGTCGGACAGGTCGGCGGCGTCGCCGATCAGGCCGTAGCCGTGCTTGCGCCCTCCGGCGAGGGACGTCAGCACGAGCAGGGTCGGTTCGCGCATCTCGGCGGTGCTCATGCGGCGAAGATACTCTGTTGGTCAGAGTATCGCAAGCACTGGGTTGTTGTACTGCGTCCAACTACTGGCTACGCTCGCGGCATGCCGGAGATCGACGTCGTCCGCTGGCCGGGCCCGCTCCCCTACGCCGAGGGACTCGCACTGCAGTGCGCCCTGCACGCGGACGTCGTGGCCGGGCGCTCCCCGGGCGCCCTCGTGCTCGCCGAGCACCCGTCGGTGTACACGGCCGGTCGGCGCACCGAACCCGCCGACCTGCCGACGGACGGCTCGCCCGTGGTCGAGGTCGACCGCGGCGGCCGGATCACGTGGCACGGGCCGGGGCAGCTCGTGGCCTACCCGATCGTCCGGCTCGGCGAGCCGCTCGACGTCGTCGCCTGGGTCCGCTCCCTCGAACAGGTGCTCATCGACGCGGCGGCCTCCGTCGGGGTGACCGCCAGCCGGGTCCCGGGTCGCAGTGGCGCCTGGGTCGGCATGGGTCCGACCGCGGCCAAGGTCGGGGCGGTCGGACTCCACGTCGCCCAGGGTGTCTCCACGCATGGCATCGCCCTCAACTGCGCGAACGCCCTCGACGCCTACGCCGCCATCGTCCCGTGCGGCATCGCCGACGCCGGCGTGACGACCCTGAGCCACGCCGCCGGACGGCCGGTCGCGGTGGCGGACGTCCTCGACGTCGTCACGGCCGGCGTCCTCGCCGCCGTCGACGCGCTGCCCGCGCAGCACCCGGCTCGGCACCGCGACGGCGAGCCGTACACCGGACGCGCGCCGCGCCTCCCGGTCGGCACCGCCGCTCGCGACACCGCGCCCACCGGCACCAGCACCCGCCAGCGACAGGAGACCGCAGCATGACCCTCGCCCCGGAAGGCCGCCGCATGCTCCGCGTCGAGGCCCGGAACGCCGAGACGCCGATCGAGACCAAGCCGGCGTGGATCAAGACCCGCGCGTCGCAGGGCCCGGCGTACCGCGAACTGACCGACCTCGTGCGCGACCAGCGCCTGCACACGGTCTGCCAGGAGGCCGGCTGCCCGAACGTCTTCGAGTGCTGGGAGGACCGCGAGGCGACGTTCCTCATCGGCGGCTCGCAGTGCACGCGCCGGTGCGACTTCTGCCAGATCGACACCGGCAAGCCCGAACCGCTCGACCGTGACGAACCCCGGCGGGTCGCCGACTCGGTCGCCGCCATGCAGCTGCGGTACGCGACCGTGACGGGGGTGGCACGGGACGACCTCGACGACGGGGGCTCCTGGCTCTACGCCGAGACGATCCGTGCGATCCACGAGCACTCGCCCGGCACCGGGGTCGAGATCCTCGTGCCCGACTTCTCCGGTCGCCCCGACCAGCTCGGCCGGGTGTTCGACGCCCGCCCCGAGGTCTTCGCGCACAACGTCGAGACCGTCCCGCGGATCTTCAAGCGCATCCGACCGGCGTTCACCTTCGAGCGGTCCCTCGACGTCATCACCCAGGGCCGGGACGCCGGACTGGTGACGAAGTCGAACCTCATCCTCGGCATGGGCGAGGAGCGGCACGAGATCGAGGACGCCCTGCAGCGCCTCCACGACGCCGGCACCGACATCATCACGCTCACGCAGTACCTCCGGCCCTCCCCACGGCACCTGCCCGTCGCCCGCTGGGTCGCGCCCGAGGAGTTCGTCGCCCTCCGCGAGCTCGCCGAGGACATGGGCTTCGCCGGCGTCCTGGCCGGGCCCCTGGTCCGGTCCTCGTACCGGGCCGGAGGGCTGTGGGCCCGGGCGACGGTCGCGCGCGGCGGCACCGTGCCGGATCACCTGGCCCACCTGCTCGACGCGTCGCCGGGCCGGCAGGCCGTCTGACCGGCACCGGGTCGTCGGACAGTGGCCGGTGGGTGCACCGACCCACATCCGTCGGGCCGGACGTCGGGCCGCGGACCGTCCGCGGGCGATCACGGACGGACGATCACGCACGGACGGACGGACGCGCACGGACAGACGGGAGGCTCCCCACCTGCTGGTGGGGAGCCTCCCGTCGTGCGCGTGGTCGCGTCGGTCAGACGCGCGAACCGCCACCGCGGACACGGCGGAGGATCCAACCGACCACCGCCAGGACGATCAGCACGATGCCGATGAACAGCAGGGCCTTGAGGGCGGCACTCACGATGCCGGTGACCAGCAGGACGATGCCGACGATGATCGCGATGATGAGCAGTGCGGGCATGGTTGTGTTCCTCTTCGATCGGGGCAGGTCCTCCCGGACGCTACACGTCGGTGGGTGACGCCGTGCTCGGGCCCGCGACCGTGCGGTGCGCCACGGGTGCCGGATGCTGCCCGTCCGCTGAGTGCGCCTCGTCCGCCAGGCCCTGGTCGGTCGTCCGGTCTGGGTCGACCGCCTGGTGCGCGTCGACCGCCTGGTCGTCGTCGACGGCGCGGGCACGGAGGAACACCACCACGAGGATCGGCAGCAGGATGATCTGCGCCCAGACCCCGATGGACAGGGCCTCGTCGGCGTAGGTGCGCACCGTGGTGCCCGATGCCTGCAGGTGGATGTGCCGGAACCAGCCGGCGAAGAGCAGCGTGTTGGCGGCGAGGTAGGCGACGATCCAGCCCGTCCGGATGCGCACCAGGACGAAGAACGGGGCGAGCCACAGCGCGTACTGCAGCGAGTCGACCTTGTTCGCCACCAGGTAGGCGCAGAGGACCGCCGCGCTCGTCTCGATCCACGGCATGCGGCCGCGGCGGATGCCGAGCACCAGGCCGGTCACGAGCACGGCGAGCAGCGCGATCGCGGTGGCACCGGTGGCCAGCAGGTTCAGCGTGTGCTGGAACGTGGGCGAGTCGGCGGACGACCACGGCTGGAACGCGTAGTACCAGACCGAGAGCGTCGCGTTGTCGATGTCCCGGATGCCCTGGTACCGGATGATCGAGAACCACGACTCCGGTTCGACCAGCACGAACGGCACGTTCGCGACGAGGACCACGCCCACCGACCCGGCGACGGCGCCGGCGGTGCGCCGCAGTCGATCGCCCCAGGCCGCCGTCGCGTCGACGAGCAGGGCGAGGACGAACGGCGCCACGAAGACGAGCGGGTAGAACTTGAACGCCCCGCCGAGGCCGAACAGCGCACCGACGACGACCGCGCGCCAGACGAGCGCCCGCCCGGCCGGCCAACGGACCGCGACGACGACGGCCACGACCGTGCACGCGACCGGCAGCAGGTCCCAGTTGTAGAGGGCGTAGAGGAACAGCGGCGGGGTCGCGGCGAAGAACCACGCACGACGACCGGCGACCAGCGCGAGGCCCACGACCGTGACGACCACCACGGGCACGAAGGTCAGCGCCGTCACGACGAGGAACCCGTGCAGCGAGTCCACCGGCAGGGCGCTCAGCCACGCCCAGACGCCGGTGAGGGTCGGGTACTCGAGGCTGCCCGGCGGGAGGCCGTTCTCGCCCAGCGGCTGCACGTACGGGAACACGTGGGTGCCCAGGCCGCGGCTCGAGAAGAGGCTGACCGTGTCGGCGAAGCACGCCTTGCCGGTCGCCGACACGAAGTCGATGCCCGGGACCGCGCACTGCAGCTTGTGGAGCAGGCTGCCGATCGTCAGGGCGACGGCGACGATGCACATGACGACGACCTCGAGCACCGGGACCCGGCGCGGACCGCCTCGTCGCGTGCCGTCGCGCCCGTTCCGGACCCGGTCGTCGAGGCGGTGCGCCGTCGACGGTGCGGCGGCGCTCAACCGACCAGGTTCTGGACGAAGACGTGCGGCGTGAAACCGGTGAGGTCGTTGATGCCCTCGCCCTGGCCGATCAGCTTGATCGGGATCCCGGTCTTCTCCTGCACGCTCAGCACGAAGCCGGCCTTCGCGGAGCCGTCGAGCTTCGTGATGACGAGCCCGGTCACCCCGGCGCCCTCGATGAACGCCTGCGCCTGGGCCAGGCCGTTCTGCCCGGTCGTCGCGTCGAGGACCAGCAGGACCTCGGCGATCTCGGTCTGCTTCTCCACCACGCGCTTGATCTTGCCGAGCTCGTCCATCAGCCCGGCCTTGGTGTGCAGGCGACCGGCGGTGTCGATGACGACGATCTCGGTGCCCTCGCGGATCGCCCGTTCGACCGTCTGGTACGCCACCGAGGCCGGGTCCTGCCCGGGCTGCGCGGGTCGGACGACGTCGACGCCGGCGCGCTGGGCCCACGTCGCGACCTGCTCGACCGCGGCGGCGCGGAAGGTGTCCGCCGCACCGACCAGGACCGTGCGGTCGTAGGTGCGGAGGAACTTCGCGAACTTGCCGATCGTCGTGGTCTTGCCGACACCGTTTACCCCGACGACGAGCACGACGGCCGGACGGGCGCTGAGCTTGAGCGTCGTGTCGAGCTTCGAGAGCCGCTCCTCGAGCACCTCGCGCAACATGCGGTTCAGGTCGGCGGGGTCGGTCGTGCCGTAGCGCTCGACCCGCGCGCGGAGGTCCTCGATTATCTCCTCGGAGATGTCGGGACCGAAGTCCGCGCCGATCAACGCGGTCTCGAGGTCCTCCCACGTGGTCTCGTCGATGGTCTTCCGCTGGAAGAGACCACGGAGCCGGGAGGACAGGGACCAACTACTCGCCATGTTCCCAGCTTACGGGTGCGCGACCGCGGCGGACCTTCGCTAGCATCGAACTCGCGAAGGGGAGTATTCCCTCTCGGCGACCCCGTCAGTACGGCCCGGAACGACCCGGACCCGGGGCGTCGGTCGCGGCCCGGTCAGCTCCACTCGATCCGGACCGCGGCGGAAGAGACCTTCAGGCTCCGGCGTACCCACTTTCCTGTGGCACGCCCCTGACCTGGAGGCTCTCCATGGACGTCCCCCTGTACGTGTGGCTCTTCACGATCGCAGGCATCCTCGGCCTGCTCGTGTTCGACTTCTTCTCGCACGTGCGCACCCCGCACGTGCCGCACATCCGCGAATCGGCCTTCTGGTCGGTCGTCTACATCGCGCTCGCGATCCTGTTCGGTGTCGGCGTCTGGGTCTTCGGCGGTGGCCAGGCCGGCGGTGAGTACTTCGCCGGCTGGTTGACCGAGAAGGCGTTGTCCGTCGACAACCTGTTCGTCTTCCTCATCATCATGACGACCTTCGCCGTGCCGAAGGAGTTCCAGCAGAAGGTCCTGCTGGTCGGCGTCGCGATCGCCCTCGTCGCCCGCGGTGTCTTCATCGCCCTCGGCGTCACGATCATCGAGAACTTCTCGTGGGTCTTCTACCTGTTCGGTCTGCTCCTGTTCTGGCTCGCCTGGTCGCAGGCCAAGGGCGGCGACGAGCACGGTGCCGAAGAGGGCGACTCGAAGCTCATCCGTCTGCTGCGCCGCATCATCCCGACCTCGGAGCACTACGACGGCGACCGCCTGACCACCCGGGTCGACGGCAAGCGCCTCTTCACCCCGATGCTGCTCGTCATGGTCTCCATCGGCCTCACGGACGTGCTGTTCGCGCTCGACTCGATCCCCGCGATCTTCGGTCTGACGCAGGACGCGTTCATCGTGTTCACCGCCAACGCCTTCTCGCTGCTCGGTCTCCGTCAGCTGTACTTCCTCATCGCCGGCCTGCTCGAGCGCCTCATCTACCTCGGTCAGGGCCTGGCCGTCATCCTCGCCTTCATCGGCGTGAAGCTCGTCTTCCACGCGCTGCACGTCAACGAGGTGCCGTTCATCAACGGCGGCGAGCACGTCGAGTGGGCGCCCGAGATCCCGATCTGGTTCTCGCTCGGCTTCATCCTGCTGACGATCACCGTCGCGACCGTCGCCAGCCTCGTCGTGTCGAAGCGTCGGCAGCAGCGTGGTCTCACCCCCACCGGCGAGAAGCCGTCGGAGGTCCGAGCCGACGCCGAGTGACGCGTCACGGACGGGAGGCCCGGTACCAGCTGGTACCGGGCCTCCCGTCCGTTGCGCCGACCGTCCCGGCAGGGGCCGTCAGGCGACCGCGGCCTCCGCCTCGGCCGGCGGTGCCGGCTGCGGTCTCTGCACCCGCTGCCCGACGACCGCCGAGACGCCGTCCTGCCGCATCGACACCCCGTACAGGGCGTCCGCGATCTCCATCGTCCGCTTCTGGTGCGTGATGACGATGAGCTGCGACGCCTCCTGCAGGCGGCCGAACACGGTGAGCAGGCGGCCGAGGTTCGCGTCGTCGAGCGCCGCCTCGACCTCGTCCATGATGTAGAACGGGCTCGGGCGGGCGGTGAAGATCGCGACGAGCAGCGCCACGGCCGCCAGGGACCGCTCGCCGCCGGACAGCAGCGTCAGCCGGTCGATCTTCTTGCCGGCCGGCTTCACCTGCACGTCGATGCCCGTGGTGAGCAGGTCGTCGGGGTTCGTCAGGGCGATCGACCCGGAACCGCCGGGGAACAGGATCGGGAAGACCACGTCGAACGCCGCCCGGGTGTCCTCGAACGCCGACGCGAAGATGGTCTGCATCTTCCCGTCGAGCTCCTCGATGATCGTCATCAGGTCGGTCCGGGTCCGCTGCAGGTCGTCGAGCTGCTCGGACAGGAACGCGTGCCGCTGCTCGAGGGCCTGGAACTCCTCGAGCGCGAGCGGGTTCACCTTGCCGAGCCGGCCGAGGTCCCGTTCGGCGTCGGCCAGGCGACGCTCCTGCTCGGCGCGGACGTACGGGGTGGTCGGGACGTCGGCGGGGTCGACCTCGGGTGCCTCGTACTCGGGCAGGACGGCACCGCCGGGCAGGGTCGATCCGGCGTCGAGGAGCACCTCGCCGTCGGGCTCGGCGTCCGGCCCGGTGCCGTCCGGTGCGTCCGGTGCGTCTGGCGCGTCGGCCACGGCTGCGTCGGTGCTCCCCGTCTCCGCCTCCGCCTCCAGAGCGTCCGCAGCGTCGGCGTCCGCAGCATCCCCCGCGGCAGCCGCGGCCGCTCCGGCCGCCGCGCGTGCCGCCGCCCGGTGCCGTCGCGCGAGCACCCGCGGGTCCACCAGGACGTCGACCGGGACGGGGACGTCCGGGCCGTACTCGGCGACGAGGACCGCCTCCCCCAACCCGAGCTCGCTCTGCGCCCGGTCGAGGACGCTCGACACGTGCAGTCGCTTCTCGTAGATCTCCATCTCGAGCGAGTGCACACCGTCCGTGATGGTCTGCAGCCGGTCGCGGAGCTCGCGCTCCTCGGTGCGGATCACCTGCAGCTCCGTGTTGCGCTTGGACCGCTCGGACTCCTCGGTCGCCAGTTGCACGCGGGCCTCGGCCAGCGAGCGGTCGACGGCGGCTAGCACCACCGGCAGGTCGGCGAGCACCCCCTCCGCCGAGGCGATCTGCCCGCGCCGGATCACCGCCAACCGGGCGGCCTCCTCGGCGGCCGCGCGTTCCGCCTCGAGCTGTCGCTCCAACTGGTCCGCACGCCGCCGCTCCGCCCGTGCACGCTCCCGAGCCGTCTCGACCTGGATCCGGTGCTCGATCTCCTCGGCGCGGGCCGCGTCGACCGCCTCCTGCGCCGCCGGACGTGCCGACGCGTCGACGACCGGCTTCGGCTGCTCCGTGAACGCCCGGTGCGCCGCCTCGGCGTCGGCGAGGGCAGCCTCGGTCGTCGCCGTCACGCCGTCCGTCTCGGCCAGGGCCGCGCGCAACCGGTCGACCTCGGCCACCGTGTTCTCGGCCCGGGCCCGGGCGGAGGCGCTCGTCCGGTCGTACTCCGCGGTCGCGCGGGCGTGCTCGCGGGCGGCCCGGTCCGCCTCGTCCACGGCACGACGGGCGGTCTCCACCGCGGTGCGCGCGGCCTGGAGGCCCGTGGCCGCGTCCTCCGCCTCGGTCGCGACGGTCTCCCGTCGCGTCACCGCGGCGTCGCGGTCGGCCACCAGCTCGATGCGGGATGTCGTCCGTTCCCCGCCGCCCGTCACGCGGGCAGCGCCCACCAGGTCGCCGGAGGGCGTGACCACCGTGGCGTGCGGGGCGGCGGTGAGCACCGCCTCCAGGTCGACGTCGTCTGTGTCGGCGACGAGCGTGTCGGCGAGGAGTGCGGTGAGGGCGGCCGGACCGTCGACCAGGTCGAGTGCCGGTCGGACGTGCGGTGGCAGGGTCGCCGGCAGCCGGGACCCGCCGCCTGCGACGTCGGCGACGACGACGTCGATGCGACCGAGGTCGGCGGTCCGCGCGTGCCCGACGGCGTCGAGGGCGGACGGGCGGTCG
Organism: Curtobacterium sp. L6-1; assembly: GCF_018885305.1. NCBI lineage: Bacteria > Bacillati > Actinomycetota > Actinomycetes > Micrococcales > Microbacteriaceae > Curtobacterium > Curtobacterium aetherium. Next base: position 767,329 of record NZ_CP076544.1, on the reverse strand, counting down.
GCGGCCAGGACGGCGTCCGCGAGCGCTCCGAGCGCGGCGGCGACCGCTGCCTCGGCGCCCGGGGTGACGGTGAGCCGGTCCGCGAGCCGGCCGTCGATCCCGGGCCGTCCCGCGTCGATGACCGCCTGTGATCCGTCCCGGACGTCGATCGACAGCGCGAGGGCCGCGATCCGGGCGTCGAGCGCGTCCCGCTCCCGCTCGACCGCGTGCAGTCGGTCGCGGTGGCCGTCCCGGTCGGTCTGCGCCAGGTCGAGCCGCTCGCGTGCGGCGACGAGGGTCGCGGCGAGGGCGTCCTCGTCGGCGTCCAGGGCCGGATCCCGTCCGAGGTCCTCGAGCGCCGCGGCGGCCTGCTCGGCCCGGGCGACGGCCTCGGTGAGTGCGCGCTCCCGACGCTCCCGGTCGGCGACCGCGCCGGAGCGCTTCGAGCGCGCGACCTCGACGGCGCTCGCGAGGCGCTGGCCGTCCAGGTCGTGCTGCGCCACGAGGGCGGCCTGTGCGGCGATCCCCTCGTCGAGTGCGTCGAGCGCTGCCCGGGCGGCGCGCACCCGTTCGGCGACGGCTGCCGCGCCGCCGCTCGTCTCGCGCGCGCGGACGTCGAGTCGGTCGGCCTCGGCGCGGGTGGCCGCGACCCGCTCGGGGGTGATCGTCGGACCCTGCTGGGGTGCCTCGGCCTGCTGCGCGAGGAACATGAGCCGCTGGTTGGCGAGCATCGAGAGCCCGCGCAGGCGTTCCTGCACGCTCTCCAGCCGGTGCACGACCGTCCGGGCACGGTCGACGTCGTCGCCGACCATGCTCTGCTCCACGTGCTGCTGCCGCTGCCGGGTCTGCTCGAGACGCTCCTGCAGGACGATCCGCTCGGACTTGCGGCCGGTCTCGACCTCGAGGTGGTAGCGGAGCTCGCGACGGAGCCGGACCACGTCGTCGGCGAGCAGGCGCGCCTTGGCGTCACGGGCGACGGCGGCGACGGACTGCGCGCGCCGGGCCACCTCGGCCTGCCGTCCCAGGGGTTTGAGCTGCCGACGGATCTCGCCGGCCAGGTCCGACAGCCGCGTCAGGTTCGTCTGCATCGCGTCGAGCTTGCGGAGGGTCTTCTCCTTGCGCCGCCGGTGCTTGAGGATGCCCGCGGCCTCCTCGATGAACCCGCGCCGGTCCTCGGGGGTCGCGTGCAGGACCTTGTCGAGCTGCCCCTGGCCGACGATGACGTGCATCTCGCGCCCGAGCCCGGTGTCGCTCAGCAGCTCCTGCACGTCGAGCAGCCGACAGTTCTCGCCGTTGATGGCGTACTCGCTGCCGCCGTTACGGAACAGCGTGCGGGAGATCGTGACCTCGGCGTACTCGATCGGCAGCAGACCGTCGGCGTTGTCGATCGTCAGCGTCACCTGCGCGCGACCGAGCGGGCCGCGCGTGGCGGTGCCAGCGAAGATGACGTCCTCCATCTTGCCGCCGCGGAGGGTCTTCGCCCCCTGCTCCCCCATCACCCAGGCCAGGGCGTCGACGACGTTCGACTTGCCGGAGCCGTTCGGGCCCACGATGCAGCTCACCCCCGGCTCGAACGCGAACGTCGTCGGCTGCGCGAAGGACTTGAACCCCTTGAGGGTCAGGCTCTTCAGGTACATGCGGTCTCCGGTGGGCTGCTCGCGCGCTGCTGGGGGCAGGCTAACGCAGCCGGACCCGCGGGGCGGGCTGGCACACGGGGCAGCGGTGGCTCGACCGGTTCATGAAGGCCTCGCGGACGATCGGGGTCCCGCAGCGGGGGCACGGCTTCCCCTGCTGTCCGTACACGGCGAGGCGCTGCGAGAAGTAGCCGGACTGCCCGTTCACGTTGACGTACTGCGCGTCGAAGCTCGTGCCGCCGTCGTCGAGGGCACGGCGCAGCACCGCGCGGACCTCGTCGAGGAGCAGCCGCAGCGTCGCCCGGGGCAGCCGGTCCGCCGGTCGGTCGAAGTGCAGGCGCGCCGCCCACAGCGACTCGTCGGCGTAGATGTTCCCGATGCCGCTGACGACGCCCTGGTCGAGGAGGACCCGCTTGATGCCGCTCGAGCGCTTCCGGGCGGCCGCGATGAAGCGGTCGTCGTCGAACGCCGGGTCGAGCGGGTCGCGGGCGATGTGCGACACCTGGAACGGGATCGTCCGGCGCCACGCGGCGTCCGGGTCGGCGACGTCGATCGCTCCGGCGGATCCGGCCGGCGCGCCGTCGACGGTGGGCAGCATCCGGTCGATCGCCATCGAGCCGAACGTGCGCTGGTCGACGAACTCGAGCTGGACGGGCGGCTCGGGTGCACCGTCACGGTCCGTGCCGCGGGGTTGCACGTCGAGGACGATGCGACGGTGCCGGGCGGCCGGGCGGTCGCGGCCGAGGAGGATCTGGCCGCTCATGCCGAGGTGCGCGACGAGTGCCTCGGGGCGGGCGTCGTCGACAGCAGGGTGCGGGTCGGCCTGCTGCGGCACCTGCGGGTGCGGGACGGACGGGCGCGTGCCGTGCGGGTCGGCCTGCTGCGGGTCGTGCGGGTGCGGGTCGTGCGGATGCGTGCCGTCGGTGGCAGGTCCGAGCGGGAACCACATGAACTTGCCACGGCGGACGGCGGCGGACACGGTCCGACCGGTCAGACGGTGAGCGAAGTCCTCGGCGGGACCGTCGTGCCGGGTGAGGGCGCGCTCGTCGAGGACGTAGACCGCCAGGATCGTCGCGCCGGTGACGGCCGGTTCGAGGCCCGCGCGGACGACCTCGACCTCGGGGAGTTCGGGCACCCGGTCAGGCCTCGGTGGTGCGTCCGGACAGCCGGGTCCAGGCGTCGAGCGCCGCGGACATCTCGGCGGTCTTCTTGCTCGTCCCGGTGCCGGTGGCGACGTCCTCGCCCTGCAGCACGACCGTCGCGTGGAAGGTCTTGTCGTGGTCCGGTCCCTCTTCGGTGATCCGGTAGGCCGGGTTGCCGAGGGACAGCGAGGACGCCAGCTCCTGCAGGCTGGTCTTCGGGTCCATGGCCGCACCGAAGCGCGCCGGGTCCACCAACAGCGGTGCGACGAGGCGCAGCACGAGGTCGGTGGCTGCGTCCGGGCCGGCGGACAGGTACGTCGCACCGATCACGGCCTCGACGGTGTCGGCCAGGATCGACGACTTGTCGCGACCGCCGGTCTGCTCCTCGCCCTTGCCGAGCCGGAGGTAGGCGCCGAGGCCGATGTTCCGCCCGATCTCGGCGAGGGCGACCGTCGACACCAGGCTGGCGCGCCGCTTGGCGAGCTCACCCTCGTCGAGCTCCGGGTAGTCCCGGAAGAGCTTGACCGTCACGGCCTGGCCGAGGATCGAGTCGCCGAGGAACTCGAGGCGCTCGTTGTGCCGGATGCCGCCGTGCTCGTAGGCGTAGGAGCGGTGGGTGAGGGCGAGCTGGAGGAGTTCCAGCTCCACCGGGACACCGAGGAGGTCGCGCAGACGAACGACGTCCGACCCCACGGGGCGGGACCCCGCGGCGCCGGACGTCGCAGTCATGTGCAGTGTCCGATCAGACGTCGGCGACCTTGCGGCCCTTGTACTCCATGTACAGGGGCGTGCCGGCGGAGTCCTCGACGACCTTCGCGCGGTGCGGGAGGCTGTAAGTGACCTTGCCGTTCTCGATCGTCTTCACGAGCTGGACCGGCGCGGCCTTCCACTGCGAACGACGGGCGTGCGTGTTGGCACGGGACTGCTTGCGCTTGGGAACGGCCATGGTGGTTCTCTTTCGGTTGGTCGGTGGTCAGTCGTGGGCGGTGGCGGTCACTCGGCCTGGTCGGCCGGTGCTCGCTGCTCGTCCACGGAGGTCTGGTCAGAGGTGTTCTGGTGCTCGCTGCTGTCGAACTGGATCCCGCCGAGCGCAGCCCAACGGGGATCGGTGACCGACGGTGCCGGCCGTTCGCCGACGTCCGCCAGACGCTCACCCGTCACCGGGTCGAGTCCTGGGCAGTCCGGTCGGCAGACCGGCTGGAACGGCAGCGACAGCACCACCGCGTCTCGGACGACCGGTTCACAATCCACGTGGTCGTCGTGAACCTGGTAGTCGAATTCCTCCGAGGCATCATACGCGAACAGTTCCGCGAATTCGACCTCGACGAGCTCGCTGATGTCGATGAGGCAGCGCGAGCACTCCCCCGTCGCCTCGGCCCGAGCGTGTCCGGAGACCAGGACGCCCTCGTGCAGGCCCTCGAGCTTCACGTCGAGGTGCATCTGGTCACCCTCGCGCACGGCGATGAGACCGGCGCCGAGGGTGCTGGGCACCGTGATGTCGAGCGAGACCTCGCGCATGTCGCCCGGCCGGTGCGCGAGGTCACGCACACGCAGGGCGTAGGGGCTGTTCACGGAGGAAGACACGATCAACCAGCCTAGCGCGCCCGGGCCGGGGAGTCGAGCACCCGACGCGTGTCGCGGACCGGTCGCGGCCCTCAGCGCTGTTCGGCGAGCGCGCGGGCCACGGTCGCCGGCACGTACGGCGTGACGTCCCCGCCCAGGGCCGAGACCTGGCGGATGAGCGAGCTCGACACGTGCGCCCGTGCGGCGTCCGGCAGGAGGAACACCGTCTCGACGCCCGCGAGGTGCCGGTTCATGATCGCCATGGGCGTCTCGTACGCGACGTCCTCCCCCGACCGCACGCCCTTGACCAGGATGGTCGACCCGACCTGCCGGCAGTAGTCGACCAGCAGCCCCGCGGTCCACTCGCCCACGACGACCCGTCCGGGCACGCCGACCTCGACGAGGGACTCCTCGATCATGCGGACCCGCCGTGCGGCGTCGAACATGGCCGTCTGCTTGTCGGGGTTGTGCACGACGAGGACGTGGACCTCGTCGAAGAGCTCGGCGGCACGGGCGATGACGTCGAGGTGCCCCAGGGTGACGGGATCGAACGAACCGGGCACGACGGCGATCTTCGGCATGGCTGCGACCCTACCGGGACCGTCCGGCGGCGCGGCGCTAGTTCTTGCCCAGGAAGGCGGCGTCGGACTCGTCGAGGCGACGGGCCAGCGCGTCCCGGAGCTCGGGGCTGCCGGAGAGGTCCGGGTCGTGCTCGAGGACCCGTTCGGCTTCCTGTCGCGCGTCCACGATCACGTCGGCGTGCTGGACGACGCGCAGCAGCGTGAGGGACGACCGACCGCCCGACTGCCGTTCGCCGAGCACGTCGCCCTCGCGCCGGAGTTCGAGGTCGACCCGGGCGAGCTCGAAGCCGTCGTCCGACGCCGCCACCGCGTCGACCCGCTCGCGGGACACGGTCTCGGCCTCGGCGTGGGTCACGAGGAGGCACACGCCCGCGTACTGGCCGCGGCCGATGCGCCCGCGCAGCTGGTGGAGCTGGGAGACACCGAACCGGTCCGCGTCCAGCACCGCCATCATCGACGCGTTCGGCACGTCGACGCCGACCTCGATGACCGTCGTGGCGACGAGTACGTCGACCGCGCCGTCGGCGAAGGACGTCATCACGCGGTCCTTCTCCTCCGCCGTCATGCGGCCGTGCAGGACCTCGACGCGCCGGTCGGCGAGCACCGGCATCGTCCGCATCCGCTCGGCGGTGGCGAGGACCGTCGCGGGCTTCCGGGCCGGAACGTCCCCGTCCTCGGCCGCGGCGGTGTCGTCGGCGCCGGGCGCACCGTCGTCCTCGCCGTGGGCGTCGTCGATCGCCGGGCACACGACGAACGCCTGCCGGCCCTGGCCGAGCTCCTCGGCCATGCGCGACCAGATGCGCGACTCCCAGCCCGGGTGCTCCGCGAGTCCGACGGTGAACGTCTCGACGCCGGCGCGTCCGGACGGCATGCCCGAGATGGTCGACACGTCGAGGTCGCCGAACACCGTCATCGCGACCGTGCGCGGGATCGGCGTCGCGGTGAGCACGAGCACGTGCGGCGGGGTCGCGCCCTTCGTGCGGAGCGCCTCGCGCTGTTCGACGCCGAACCGGTGCTGTTCGTCGACGACGACCAGGCCGAGCTCGGCGAAGTCGACGCGGTCGCCGAGCAGTGCGTGCGTGCCGACGACGAGCCGTGACCCACCGGAGGCCGCCGCGAGCAGCGCCCGCCGTCGTTCGTCGGTGGACTGCGACCCGGTCAGGATCACCGGGCGGAGCTCCGCGGCCAGGTCGGGTCCGAGGAACTTCACGATCGACCGCAGGTGCTGCGCCGCCAGGACCTCGGTCGGGGCGATCAGCGCGGACTGGCCGCCCGACTCGGCCACGGTGAGCATCGCCCGGATCGCGACGAGGGTCTTGCCGGAACCCACCTCGCCCTGCACGAGTCGGTGCATGGGCCACGTGCCCGCCACGTCCTGCGCGATCTCCGCCCCCACCGCACGCTGGTCGTCGGTCAGGGTGAAGGGCAGGGTGGCGTCGAACCGTTCGAGGATCCCGCCGGGCGCGGCGACCCGGGCCACGGACGCCGTCGCCCGGGCCGCGATCCGCCGCTGCACCAGGGCGGTCTGCAGCACGAAGGCCTCGCGGTAGCGAAGTGCGTCCTGCGCGCGCTTGAAGTCCGCCACCTTCTCGGGACGGTGCAGCAGTTCGAGCGCGCGGCGGAACGGCACGAGGTCGAGCCGCGTCCGGGCGGAGGCGGGGATCGGGTCGGCCACGTCGGGCAGCGTGTCGAGGACGACCGCCATCGCCTTGGCGATCTGCCACGAGGACAGCGAGGCCGTGGCGGGGTAGATCGGGATCGGCTGCCGCGACCACCGGAGTGCCTCGTCGGATCCGGGGTCCGCCGTCGCGCGCGGGTCGTCGCGGTCGAACAGCTCGTAGTCGGGGTGGGCCAGCTGCCGGGCACCCCGGTAGTCGCCGACCTTGCCGGCGAAGATCCCGCGGGCGCCCGGCACGAGGTCCTTCGTGCGCCACCCCTGGTTGAAGAACGTCAGGGTCAGCAGCCCCTTGCCGTCGCCGATCTTGGCCTCGAGGATCGATCCGCGGCGGGCACGCATCGTGCGCTCACGGACCTCGACCACCTCGGCGACGATCGTCACCGGTTCCCCGATCGCGAGCGAGTCGAGGGCCGTCAGTGCCCCGCGCTCGGCGTACCGGCGCGGCGCGTGCTCGAGGAACTCCCCCACCGTGCGGTACCCGAAGGCCTTCTCGAGCGCCTTCGCGGTCCGGCCGCCGAGGACGTTGGCCAGCCGGACGTCGAGCGGCGCCGGGCCCCACTGCACGTCGGCAGGGGTCGTGTCGCCGGGCGTGTCCGGGGCGGTCGGAGCGGCGTCGGTGCTGGAGGTGGCCACACGCCAACGGTACCCGGCGCGTCCGACGTGCCACGGGCCTCCCGGAGGCCTGTGGAGAACCGTGGGAGCGGTCCCGCGGCCCGCTACGGTGGCTGCATGACCCGCATCATCGCCGGCGCCGCCGGCTCCACGACGCTCCGGGTGCCGAAGTCCGGCACCCGGCCGACGAGCGACCGCGTGCGCGAGGCGCTCTTCTCGTCGCTCGAGTCGCGCGGGCTGATCGACGACACCTCGGTGGCCGACCTCTACGCCGGCACGGGTGCCCTCGGGCTCGAGGCCGCGTCCCGCGGTGCGGTGGAGGTCTCCCTCGTCGACCGCGCCGCCCCCGCGGCGGCGGCGTGCCGCGAGAACGCCAGGGCCGTGCAACGACGACTGCCGGGCGTCCGCATCGACGTGCACGCGCAACCCGCGCTCGGGTACCTGCGCGGGACCGCCAAGACGTTCGACCTCGTCTTCATCGACCCGCCGTACGAGGTCGCCGAGTCCGAACTCACCGACGTGCTCGACGCGCTCGTGTCCCGCCTCACCGCCGACGCCGTCGTCGTCGTCGAACGTGGGACGCGGTCGCCGGAACCGACCTGGCCGGCGGGCCTGACGCCGTTCAGCAAGCGCTCGTGGGGCGACACCGTCGCCTGGGAGGCCGTGGCCGACACCGTCTGACCCGGGTCTTGGGCACGGCCGCCCGGGCACGACGACGTCGGACCCGGGGCGCGTCCCTCGCGTCCCTCGCGCCCCGTCCGGGCCGCGTCCCTCGCGGCCCGTCCGGGCCGTGTGGATCGTACGGGTCGTCCGGGCCGTACGGGTCGTCCCGGTCCGCGCCTCAGCCGGCGGCGCCGTCCCAGTCCGCGTAGGGATCCCATCCCGTCGTCGGCACCGGGACGCCACCCCGCACGACGTCGATCCCGGACGCCGCTCCGCCGTCCGCCCCGCCGCCCGGTCCACCACTCGGCAGGCGGTCCCGCACCATGCCGATGCGGCGGAACCCACCCGGGAGGCGCGTCCCGGCCGGGAAGGTCGCCAGCAGTCCGTGGTCCTCGCCGCCGTGCAGCGCCGTTCCGTCCGGCACCGCCCCGTCCAGTGCTGTCCCGTCCGGTGCACCGTCGAGTTCGAGGGTCACCCCGCTGGCGCGTGCGAGTCGACCGGCGTCGATCGCCAGGCCGTCGGACAGGTCGAGCATCGCGGTCGCCCCGGCCGCCGCGGCGAGCGGGCCGTCCGCGATCGGCGGTACCGGCCGACGCTGGCGGGCGACGTCCGGGTCGGTGTCCGCGCCGGACGCGACGACCCGTGCGGCGCTCGGCTCCCCGTCCGCGCCGACGCCGTCCCGGAACAACCGCGCCAGACCGCGTGCGGCGGGACCGAGTTCCCCGGAGACGGCCAGGACGTCGCCGCCCTGCGCCCCGGACCGCACCACCGGCGCCCGCCCCTCGAGGTCACCGAACGCGGTCACGGTCAGCGAGAACGTCGCCGAGGTCGACAGGTCCCCGCCGACGACCCCGCAGTCCGGTGCGAGTGCGGCGCACGCCAGCCGGAACCCGTCGGCGACGCCCTCGAGCACGGCGACCGGCGTCGACCGGGGTGCGGCGATGGCGACGACCAGGCCGGACGGCACCGCGCCCATCGCCGCGACGTCGGACAGGTTCGTCGCGGCGGCCTTCCAGCCGACGTCCTCGGGCGACGACCAGGCCCACCGGAAGTCGGGCCCGTGGACCATCATGTCGGTCGTGACGACGAAGCGTCCGTCGGGGGCGGCGACCACGGCGCAGTCGTCCCCGGGGCCGAGGAGCGGCGACCCGGACGGCAGCCGACGGGTCACGCGCTCGAGCACGGCCAGTTCGCCGAGCTCGCCCACCGTCTCCCCTGCAGCAGCGGTCCCGTGCTCGTCCTCGTGCGTCGCGTCCACACGAGAACGGTAGCCTGGACGCCGATGGACACCCTGCGCCGACGACCCCGCCTCATCGCGTCCGTGCTCGCCGCGGCCGCCGTCGTCGCCGGTCTGTCCGGGTGCACGAACGCGGTCCGCATGCAGCCCGCTCCCTCGGCGAACGCCGCAGCGTGCGCGAGTGCCCAGGTCCGGCTGCCCGCGACCCTCGGTGGCACGCTCGCGCTGCGGAACACCTCCGCCCAGTCGACCGCGGCGTGGGGCTCCCCCTCGGCCGTGGTCTACCACTGCGGTGTCGCCGTCCCGACGGTGTCCGACCTGCCGTGCTTCTCGAAGGGGTCCGTCGACTGGATCCGCGACGACCGCGGGAAGCAGGTCGTCTACACGACGTTCGGGCGCACGCCCGCGGTGCAGGTGGTCATCGACACCTCACGGGCGACGTCGGACGCCCTGCAGACGCTCGACGCCGCGGTCTCGACGCTGCCGGAGGACGGGCACCGGTGCCTCGACCCGCAGGACGTCAGCTGAGCCGGACCCGGCGACCGTCGCCACCCGTTCAGCGGACTGTGGCGCCGGTCCGGCGTCAGCGGACCGCCGTGCGCCCCAGCTCGATGAGCTCCGCCACGAGCTCCGGGTAGCTCAGCCCCGACGCCGCCCAGCACCGCGGGTACATCGAGAACGGCGTGAAGCCCGGCATGGTGTTGACCTCGTTCACGACGAACCCGTCGTCGGTCAGGAAGCAGTCCACCCGCGCGAGCCCGGCGCCGCCGATGGCCTCGAACGCCCGCGCCCCGATGGACCGGATCGCGTCGGTCTCGGACTCGGTCAGGGGCGCCGGGCAGAGCAGCTGCTCGTCGCCGCCCAGGTACTTCGCGGCGAAGTCGTAGAAGCCGTCCTCAGCGACGACGATCTCCCCGGGCAGGCTCGTGCGCGGGACACCGTCACGGCTCTCGAGCACGGCGACCTCGACCTCGCGCCCGATGACGCGCGGCTCGACGATCACCTTCGTGTCGTGCTCGAACGCCAGGTCCATCGCGGCCCCGAGCTGCGCGGGCTCGTCGACGCGCGAGACGCCCATGCTCGAACCCGCCCGCGCGGGCTTCACGAACAGCGGGAACCCGTGTGCGGCGACGGACTCGGCGACGTCGACCGGGTCGGCCTGCCACTGCCGGCGGAGGACCGTCGTCCACGGGGCGACCCGCAGCCCGGCGTGCTCGAGGACGGCCTTGGCGACGTGCTTGTCCATCGCGAGCGCACTGGCGAGGACGCCGTCGCCGACGTAGGGCAGCCCCGCCGTCTCGAGGAGACCCTGGATCGTGCCGTCCTCACCGAACGGACCGTGCAGGATCGGGAACACGACGTCGACCTCGCCGAGGGACTCGACCGAGCCGTCGGGTCGTTCGACGAGCAGTTCGCGGGAGTCCGCCGACACCGGGAACCGGACGCGTGAGCCGTTGTCGGCGACGGTCGGCAGCTCCTGGCCGCGGAGCGTCCACGCCTCCGGGTCGTCCGGCTGGAGCGTGAACGCGCCGTCCTTCGTGATGCCGACCGGGACCAGGTCGTACCGGGACCGGTCGACGGCGTCCATGATGCCGCCGGCGGTCACGCAGCTGATCTCGTGCTCGCTCGACCGACCGCCGAACAGCACGGCGACCCTCGTACGGCCGGGGACGATGCCGGCGGGGGCGGGCGCGGTGCTGCTCATGGACGCTCCAAGCGGTGGGTACCGGGACCGGTCACTCGCCCTGGGGCTCGTCGGTCTCCGTGAGGTGCGGCGCGATGTTGCGCGGATCGAGCCTACCGGCGAGGACCTCGCCCACCTGCCCGACGATGGGCATGTCGACGCCGTTCGCCCGGGCCAGTTCGAGGATCGGCGCGACCGAGGCGAGCCCCTCCGCGGTCTGGTTCATCTGCCGGACGACCTCGTCGAAGCGGTACCCCTGCCCGAGCAGCCGCCCGGCGGTGTTGTTGCGCGACAGCGGCGACTGGCACGTGGCGATGAGGTCCCCGAGCCCGGCGAGACCCGACAGCGTCGAGGGCTGCGCGCCGAGCGACACCGCGAACTCTGTCATCTCAGCGAGACCGCGGGTGATGATCGAGGCCTTGGTGTTCTCGCCGTAGCCCACGCCGTCGACGATGCCGATCGCGACGGCGATGAGGTTCTTGAGCACCCCGCCGAACTCGGTGCCGATGACGTCGGTGTTGATGAACGACCGGAAGTACGGGTTCGTGGCGACGGCGGCGACCGCGGTGGCGGTGTCGGCGCTCGACGAGGACACGACGGCGGCGGTCGGCTGACGACGGGCGATCTCGAGCGCCAGGTTCGGCCCGCTCGCGACGGCGATGCGGTCCTGGTCGATCGCCAGGCCCTCGAGCAGCACCTCGCTCATCCGCAGCCCGGTGGTCTTCTCGACGCCCTTCATGAGGCTCACGACCGGGACATCGGCGGGCAGGAGCGCCCGGATTGCCTCGAGGTTCGAGCGCAGCGTCTGCGACGGCACCGAGACGTACACCTGCTCGGCACCGGACAGCACCGCGGCCAGCGACGTGGACGCGGTCAAGGTGCGGGGCAGGTTGATCCCGGGCAGGTAGTCCGAGTTCCGCTTCGTCTCGGTGATCTCGCGCGCGACCTCGGGTCGGCGCGCCCACAGCACGGTCTCGGCCCCGCCCTCGGCGAGCACCTTGGCGAACGTGGTCCCCCAGCTGCCCGCTCCGATGACGGCGACGCGCGGCTTGTCCGTCGACTGCATGACGACGCGGATCGCTGCCGTGTCGACGGCCCCGCGAGCGGCGACGGACGGGTCCGGGTGGTCGTCGTGTGGGCGGAGGCCCGGGGCGGTCGTCCGGTCGGCTGCGTCACTCAAACTTGCCGGTCTCCTTCTGCTGCTTGGCGGCGGGGTCCCAACGCTCGGCGGGTGCCTGCTCACCCCGGAGCCCCTCGAGGAGCGCGGTGATGCGGTCCATGAGCAGCGCCGTCACCTCGGTGAGGGCCTGCTGGTCGACGGGCCGGCCGCGCCACTTCGACAGGTCGAGCGGCTCGCCGTAGACGATGTCGACCTTCGCGGGCGGGAACAGCCGCAGCTTCTTGCCGTAGCGCGCCATGATCCGCTGCGTGCCCCAGTGGGCCATCGGGATGAGCGGCACGTCGTTCTCGAGCGCGATCCGGGCCGCACCGGTCTTGCCGCGCATCGGCCACAGGTCCGGGTCGCGCGTGAGCGTGCCCTCGGGGTAGACGATGACCGCACCACCGGTCGACACGAGTCCCTTGCCGCCCTTGAGCGGGTCGTTGAGACGCGTCCGACCGTTCCGCTCGACGGGGATCTGCCCCATGCCGCTCATCAGCTTGCCGAACACCGGCACGCGGAAGAGCGACGCCTTCGCGAGGAAGCGCGGAGACCGACGGTGCAGCCACACGGTCGTCCCGACGACGAGCGGGTCGATGTTCGTGTAGTGGTTCGGAGCGAGGACGAACGCGCCCGCCTCCGGCAGCCGGTTCGGGCCGTGCCAGCGGTAGCCGGAGGCGAACCGGATCGTCGGGATCACGACGGACCCCGTGATGCGGAACGCCCGGTTCAGCTCGCCCCGCCGCCACCGGCGGCCGGGGACCGGGAGGCCCGTGCGGACCTCGCCGGGTCGTCCCACCTGCGGCAGTTCCAGCGCGTCGGGTCCGGTCGTCGGTCGTGCCACGGCGGCACCGTCACCGGTGCCGCCGTGGTCGTCCTGGTCCGCCACGTCAGCCGGCGAAATCGAAGTCCGCGCCGAGCTTGCGGAGCTTCGGGATGAAGTGCTCGTACCCGCGGCTGATGATGCCGACGTTCGTGATGTGCGACTCGCCCTCGGCGGTCAGCGCCGCGATGAGGTGGCTGAAGCCACCGCGGAGGTCGGGGACGCGGACGTTGGCACCGTGCAGCTTCGTCGGGCCGGTGATGACCGCGGCCTGCTCGAACGGGCGCCGGGCGACGCGACGGTCGTGACCGGGGATGCCCTCCTTGTGCACGACGATGTCGGCACCCATCTCGTTCAGGGCGTCCGTGAAGCCGAAGCGGTTCTCGTACACGGTCTCGTGCACGACGCTCTGGCCCTCGGCCTGCGTGAGGGCGACGACGAGCGGCTGCTGCCAGTCCGTCATGAAGCCGGGGTGCACGTCGGTCTCGATGACGACGGGCTTGAGGACCTCGAGCTCACGGTAGAACCGGATCCCGTCCTCCTGGATGTCGAATCCGCCGCCGACCTTCCGGAAGACGTTGAGGAACGTCATGAGCTCCTGCTGCTTGGCGCCCTCGACGAAGATGTCGCCGTTGGTGGCCAGCGCGGCGGAGGCCCAGCTCGCGGCCTCGTTGCGGTCGTTGATCGCGCGGTGCGTGTAGCCGCGGAGCGACTTGACGCCCTCGATGAAGATCGTGCGGCTCGGCTCGACCGTGACGATCGCGCCCATCTTCTGCAGGATCGCGATGAGGTCCATGATCTCGGGCTCGATCGCGGCGTTGCGCAGCTCGGTGGTGCCCTCGGCGAGGACGGACGAGAGCAGGACCTGCTCGGTCGCGCCGACGCTCGGGTAGGGCAGCTCGATGTTCGCGCCCTTGAGGCCGTTCGGGGCGGTGATGTGGATGCCCGACACCTGCTTGTCGACGACCGCACCCATGGCGCGCAGTGCGTCGAGGTGGAAGTCGATCGGACGGTCGCCGATGCGGCAGCCGCCGAGGTCGGGGATGAACGCCTCGCCGAGCTTGTGCAGCAGCGGGCCGCAGAACAGGATCGGGATGCGGCTGGAGCCCGCGTGCGCGTCGATCTCGGCGAAGTGCGCCGTCTCGACCCGCGACGGGTCGAGGATGAGCTCGCCACGGGCGGGGTCGGTCACGCGGACGCCGTGCACCTCGAGCAGGCCGCGGACGACCTTCACGTCGGAGATGTCCGGGACGTCCTTGAGGATCGACGGGGTGTCGCCGAGGAGCGCCGCCACCATGGCCTTGGTCGCCAGGTTCTTCGCACCGCGGACCTCGATGCGCCCCACGAGGGGCTTGCCCCCGCGGATGACGATCTCGTCCGACTTCAACCCGACGCGCGCCCCTGCAGCTGCTGCGTCCTGTACGAGAGAGTTCACTACTTCACCGGCAATGTCTTCGGCCGCCAACTGGAGCGGCGGGATTCGAACTCCGTGATCGAGGTCTCGTCACGGAGGGTGAGCCCGATGTCGTCGAGCCCTTCCATCAACCGCCAACGAGTGTAGGCGTCGATCTCGAAAGCCACGTCCATGTCGCCGATCGACACGCGCTGTGTCGCCAGGTCGACGGTCGCCTCGATGCCCGGCTGGGCCTCGATGATCGCCCACATCCGCTCGATGTCGGGCTCGGAGACCATCGCGGTCACGAGTCCCTGCTTGCCGGCGTTCCCCTTGAAGATGTCCGCGAAACGGGGTGACACGACCACCTGGAAGCCGAAGTCGCGCAGTGCCCAGACGGCGTGCTCGCGGGACGACCCGGTGCCGAAGTCGGGTCCGGCGACCAGCACGCGCGCGCCCTGGTACGCCGGCTGGTTCAGTACGAACTCGGGGTCCTGGCGCCACCCGGAGAAGAGCGCGTCCTCGAACCCGGTCTTCGTCACGCGCTTGAGGTAGACCGCCGGGATGATCTGGTCGGTGTCCACGTTCGAGCGCTTGAGCGGCGCGGCGATCCCGGTGACGGTGGTGGTCTTGTCCATCAGTGGTTCCCTCCGGCGGTGGCCGGCACGGCCAGGCGAGCATCGTCCTCTTCCAGGTCCCACGGACTCGAGAGCGTTCCGCGGACAGCGGTGGCCGCGGCGACGAGCGGCGAGACCAGGTGGGTGCGGCCGCCCTTGCCCTGCCGACCCTCGAAGTTGCGGTTCGAGGTGGAGGCGCAGCGCTCCCCCGGTGCGAGCTGGTCGGGGTTCATCCCGAGGCACATCGAGCAGCCGGCGAACCGCCACTCGGCGCCGAAGTCCGTGAAGACCTTGTCGAGCCCCTCGGCCTCGGCCTCGAGCCGGACGCGGGCGGAACCGGGCACGACCATGACCCGGACACCCTCGGCCTTCGTGCGGCCCCGGATGACCGATGCGAAGGCGCGCAGGTCCTCGATGCGGGAGTTCGTGCAGGAGCCCATGAACACCGCGTCGACGGCGATGTCCTTCATCGGGGTGCCGGCCGCGATGTCCATGTACTCCAGCGCGCGTGACGCCGCGGCGCGGTCGTTCGGGTCGGCGAAGTCGTCGGGCGACGGCACCGACTCGGACAGCGAGACGCCCTGCCCGGGGTTGGTGCCCCACGTGACGAACGGCTCGAGGGTGTCCGCGTCGATGAAGACCTCGGCGTCGAAGACCGCGTCCTCGTCGGTGGCGAGGGTGTCCCAGTGGGCGACGGCCTCGTCCCAGTCCGCGCCGGTCGGTGCGTGGTCGCGGCCCTGCACGTAGTCGTACGTCGTCTGGTCGGGCGCGACCATGCCCGCACGGGCGCCGGCCTCGATCGACATGTTGCAGATCGTCATCCGGCCCTCCATCGAGAGCGCCCGGATCGCCGAGCCGCGGTACTCGAGCACGTAGCCCTGCCCGCCGCCGGTGCCGATCTGCGCGATGACGGCCAGGATGATGTCCTTCGCGGTGACGCCCGGTCGGAGCGTGCCCTCGACCGTGACCGCCATCGTCTTGAACGGCTTGAGCGGCAGCGTCTGCGTCGCGAGGACGTGCTCGACCTCGCTCGTGCCGATGCCGAACGCCATCGCGCCGAACGCCCCGTGCGTCGAGGTGTGCGAGTCGCCGCACACGACCGTGATGCCGGGCATCGTCAGGCCGAGCTGCGGACCGACCACGTGGACGATGCCCTGCTCCTTGTCGCCCAGCGAGTGCAGGCGGACGCCGAACTCCTCGCAGTTGCGGCGGAGCGTCTCGATCTGCGTGCGGCTGGTCGGGTCGGCGATCGGCCGGTCGATGGCGAGGGTCGGGGTGTTGTGGTCCTCGGTCGCGATGGTCAGGTCGAGCCGGCGGACCGGACGTCCGGCCTGGCGCAGCCCGTCGAAGGCCTGCGGACTCGTGACCTCGTGCACGAGGTGGAGGTCGATGTAGAGGAGGTCCGGGTTGCCGTCCTCACCCTTGACGACGACGTGGTCGTCCCACACCTTCTCGGCGAGCGTCTTCCCCATGCCCGTGCCTCCTCGTTCCGGTTCCGGCGCCGCTGTCGCGACGCGCTGCAGGCACTCTAGCAGGTTGGTATACCAATCGAGGGCAGCCGCCGGGAGGCCCGCCCCGCCTCGATGACACCCGTCGCGGTGAGAGGATGGCCGGGACATGACGACGCCCCCGCACTCGACCCGCACCACCAACCTCGAGGGCGCGGCCCGGGCCGCCGTGGCCGGCGGTGTCCCGCTCGCCCTGCTCATCGGTCTCGGCCTGCCGCAGTACGCCGCCTTCGCGGTGTTCGCCGGCTTCACGGCGATCTTCGGCGCCACGGAGCCCTACCGGCAGCGGGCCGTGACCACCGGCGTCGCCGGGGTCATGCAGGTCGTCTGCATGGCCGCGGGCATCGGCGTGGCGCTGCTCGGCGCACCCCTGTGGCTGCAGGCGGTCGGCCTCGTGGTCGTCATCGTCGGGGCCGTCGCCACCCTCACGGCACTCCGCACGATCCCGGCCCAGCCGATCTTCCCGGTGTTCGCGTTCGTCGTCTCAGCGCTGGTCCCGGTGCGCCCCGCCGACCTGCCCCTCGTCGCGACGATCATCCTCGGCAGCGTGGTCTGGGCGTGGCTCGTGGCGATGTCCGGCGCCGTGATCCGCCGCGTCCTGCACCCGCACGCACCCCACCGCTTCCGGCCGCTCGCCGACCGCAAGCGCCGCTCCCTCGCGGTCCTCCGCACGCCGGCGTTCCGGGAGACCGTCGCGCTCAACGTCGTCGGGGCGCTCGTGGCCGGCGGGGTCGCCGAGGCACTGCCCGGGCTGGGGCACCCGTACTGGGCGGTGATCGCCGTCGTGTCGACCCTGCCCGCGCTCCGGCAGCGGCACACGGTGTCCCGCGCGGTGCAGCGCGTGGTCGGCACGGTCGGCGGCACCGTGATCGCCGTCGGCATCCTGCTGCTCGAGCCCTCGGCGTGGTGGATCGTCGTCATCGCGGTCGTCGGGCAGTTCGGGGCGGAGGTCTTCGTGGCCCGGAACTACGCCGTCTGCCTGCTGTTCCTCACCCCGCTCGCCCTCGCGGTCTCGTGGCTGAGCGTGCCCGAGGCGCCGGCCCTGCTCGCCCTCGACCGCATCAGCCAGACCCTCCTCGGCGCCGTCGTCAGCCTGGCGCTGCTCGTGGTCGGGCGCCGGGTGGAACGCCGACGCGGTCGCGCGCTCGGCGCGACCAGCAGCATCCGCACCGTCTGACTGCCGGCGGCTCCGCGCCGGACGTGCGCGTGCCTCCCGGCCGGTACCGCCGTCCGTCGGCAGCCGTGAGCCGTCAGCCACCTGCTGCCCCAGGAGGCTCGCCCCGCCCCGCGGGGTACGGCAGGCTGGGCGCATGGACGACACGGAGACGAACGACGGCTACACGCTGCTGCCGACGGCACCGCCCCTCGACGACTACCTGCGCCTGCGACGCGACTCCGGCCTGACGCCGGTCACGGCGGAGCAGGGCGCGCCGGCGGTGGTGGGCGCCTGGTCGGCGTGCCACGTGGTCGACGGCACGGGGACGCCCGTCGCGATGGGCCGCGTGCTCGGCGACGGCGGCTGGTACTTCCACGTCGTGGACGTCGCGACCGACCCGGCGCACCAGCGTCGCGGGCTCGGACGGGTGGTCGTGGAGTGGCTCCTCGCGGACGTGCGCGACCGTGCCCCCGAGGGTGCGTACGTGTCGCTCATCGGGGACCCGCCCGGGCAGCGGCTCTACCGGTCGCTCGGGTTCGAGGACGTCACGCCGAGCGTCGGCATGGGCATGGTCCTCGGCCCGCAGGACTGAGCCGGAGTGCGGCGGCACCCAGACGGTGCCGCCGCACTCCGCACTCCGCACTCCGCACTCCGTACGCCGCCCGCCGCGCGCGACCGGCCTGTCGGGGGAGGCAGGAGCCCGTCAGGGGGCGTCGGGGGCGTCAGGGTCCGTCGGGTCAGGCCGGCGTGATGTTCCACGAGTCGATGACGGGCCGCCCGTGCTCGTAGCCGAGCGTGCTCACGGTCGCCGTGCCGAGCTTGAGCACCGCGCCGTCCTGCGGCGCGAGGCGGATCCAGGCGGCACCGAGGGCCCGGAGCACGTGCCCGTGGGCGACGAAGAGTGCGTCGTGCCCCTCGGCCAGGACCGGTCGAGCACGGTTGATCACCCGCTCCACGCGGACCCGCACCTCGGCCGCGCTCTCACCGGGGGTGTCGCCCGCCGGGACCCCGTCGGTCCACAGGTCCCACGGCCCGTGCCGCTGCACCTTAATCTGCGGAGTGGTGAGGCCCTCGTAGGCGCCGTAGTCCCACTCGTACAGGTCCTCGTCGAGCTCCGGGTCGACGCCGATGATGCGGGCGGTCTCCCGGGCGCGGGTGAGCGGGCTCGACAGTGCGAGCGCGAACTCCCGGTCGGCGAGGTGGCGAGCAGCACGCTCTGCCTGCGCGACACCGTTCTCCGTCAACGGGATGTCGGTGCGGCCGGTGTGCTGCCCACTCTTCGACCACTCCGTCTCTCCGTGGCGGACGAGGACGAGTTCGCCGGGGCGTTCCGAGGTCATGGGTTCCTTCCGAGCTGGAGGCCGAGCGCAGCAGCGCCGACCGAGACGACGAGCATCCCGAGACCGTTCAGGACGGCGAGCCGGGTCCTGCCCGATCGGAGGAGCTGCACGGTCTCGACGCTCGCCGTCGAGAACGTCGTGTAGCCCCCCATCATGCCCGTCCCGAGCACCGCGACCGCGGGGGCGGCGATGGTGCCTGCCTCCCCCAGGCCCGTCAGCAGCCCGAGGACGAACGACCCGGACACGTTGATGAGCAGGGTGCCGAGCGGGAAACGGGTCACCCGTGCCTTCACCAGACCGTCGAGCACGAAGCGCAGTGCCGCCCCGACCCCGCCGCCGAGGGCGACGAACACGAGCTCCAGGGCGCTCATCGCGTCACCTCCGGACCGGACGCCGCGCGACGACGCAGCGCCGTGGCGAGCGCGAGCCCGGCCACGACCGCCGCGAGGCCGAGCACGACGGAGAGCAGGGCGTACCCGCTGCCGGCGCCCCACCGTCCGACGTCGAGCAGGTGCGCGGTGTCGTCGGCGAGCGTGCTGTAGGTGGTGAACCCGCCGAGCACCCCCGTCCCGACGACGACCCGGACCGTCCGACGACGACCGATGTCGGGACCGCGCAGGGCGAGGCTCTCGAGCAGGAGTCCGAGGCAGAACGCGCCGACGACGTTGATCGCGAGGATGGTCCAGCTGATGCCGTCGACGGCGGGCAACGCCTGGGCGAGGATGGCCCGGGCCGTGGTGCCGACCGCGCCACCGAGGGCCACCAGGGCGACGAGCCCGGCGCGCAGGTGCGGCGGGCGGGACGACGGGGGTGCGGTGGTCGGCGCTCGGTCGTCCATCTGCTGTGCTCCCGTCCGCGCTGCGCTTCCCGGTCGACCGGGCCGGAACGACGACCGCTCCGGCCCGGAACGACGAAGTCCCCGCCCGGGACCCGGACGGGGACTGCGTGCTGGTGACCCCAGCGGGATTCGAACCCGCGTTACCGCCGTGAGAGGGCAGCGTACTAGGCCGCTATACGATGGGGCCGCGGCGATGTGTCGGTTCGGAGTGTGTCACTCGTGGTGACCCCAGCGGGATTCGAACCCGCGTTACCGCCGTGAGAGGGCGGCGTACTAGGCCACTGTACGATGGGGCCGTTCCGACAACTCGACAAGTATGGCACAGGGTGTGAGCGAGCACCAAAACGGCCGTGCTCGCGCCGGTGTGTCGCGCTCGCTCTGGCGGCCGGACGGGCGCCCGGCAGCCGGAAGCCACACAGCCCGGAGCCGGGAGCCGGGAGCCGGGAGCCCCAGCGAACCGCCCGCTCGGCCGCGTCGCCTGCACGGCTCGCCCGTCGCCCGTCGCCCGCCGCATCGCCGGGCGGCCTGCTCCGTCACGTCACACGGTGAGCGACTCCCCCGGTGCGAGCACCACGACCTCCCCGGCGGGCTCCACCACCTGGCGGATCCGGTCCGTGTGGCCGGCGAACCCGATGTCCGACAGCGTGGCCTCGTGGATCGGGAACGCACGACGCGGGGCGACCGCGGCGAGGTGGTCCATGAGGTCGCCGATCCGCAGCCAGGGCGCCCCGACCGGCGTCGCGAGCAGCTCGACGGGACCGGGCGGTGCGACGTAGGCGTCCCCCGGGTGGAACAGCGTGTCGTTCACCAGCACGCCGGTGTTGTCGACGATCGGGATCGACGAGTGGATGACCTGGTGCCGCGTGCCGTGGAAGGTGAGCGAGAACGGCCCGACGGTGCGCGCCTCCCCGTCGGTGACGACGTCGACGGCGACGACCTCGGCGAGCGCCGCGGCGACACCGGCCGGGCCGAGGACGGGGATGCCCGGGTTCCGCTCGAGAATCCCCGCGATCTGCTCCGTCGTGGCGTGGTCCGGGTGCTCGTGGGTGACGACGACCGCGACGACCCCGGTCTCCTCGACGGGGCGGGTGAAGGCCCCCGGGTCGATGACGAGACGGGCGCCGTCCTGCTCGACGACGAGGCACGCGTGTTCCAGTTTCGTGACCTGCATGCCTCCGACGCTACGCCCGGTCCGGCACCGGCGGGCGCAGCGCGAGCACAGGTCAGCGCGTCGGTGGCGCCGTCGTCCGCCGCACCACCAGACGGGCCGGCGACACCGGCACGACCGTCGGCGGCGCCCCCTGCGCCTCGGCCACCACGGCCCGCGCCGCGACCCGCCCCTGTGCACCCGGGTCCTGCGCCACGGTCGTCAGTCCGAGCACCTCGCCGTACTCGTGCCCGTCCACGCCGGTGACCGACACGTCGGCGGGTACCACCAGCCCGAGGCGCTGCGCCGCCACGACGACGCCGAGCGCCATCTCGTCCGAGGCGCACACCACCGCCGTGGGCCGTTCCACCGGCCGGACGTCGAGCAGCGCGGTCCCGGCGGCGACCCCGCCCGCGAACGAGAACCGCCCGTCGGCGTACCACCCGGTGCGGACGGGGTGGCCCGCCCGGGTCATCGCCTCGGTGAACCCGTCCCGGCGCTGGTACGGTACCGCGACGTTCATGCCCGCCTCGTCCTGGCCGCCGACGTACGCGACGTGGCGGTGGCCTAGGTCGGTCAGGTGCCGCACGACGAGGGCCGCCACCGCGCGGTCGTCCACGCCGACGTTCCGGAGGTCGTGGGCCGGACCGCCGATGACGATCGTCGGCAGTTCGCTCACCTGCAGTTCCCGGCGTTCGGTCTCGTCGAGCACGAGGGAGAGCAGCACGAGGGCGTCGACCCGCTGCCGCAGCATCGCCCGTCGGAACGCCCGGTGCCGGTCGCCGCCCGGCCCGCCGAGGTTGTACAGGACCAGGTCGTACCCGGCCGCCCGCAGCTCGGCGTCGACCCCACCGAGTGCCTTGGCGTAGAACCAGCGGTCGATGACCGGCAGGACCACCCCGACGGCACGCTGGCGTCCGGTGGCGAGCCCGGCCGCCGCCGAGCTCGGGACGTACCCGAGTTCGTCGGCGACACGGCGCACCTCGTCGATCGTCGCCCCGGCCACCGTGGGCAGCCCGCGGAGGGCTCGGGACACGGTCGCCTTGGACAGTCCGGTCGCGGTCGCGATCTCCTGGATCCCCACGGAACTGCCTGGAGGCCCGTCAGCGCCCCGACCCGCGCGGCACGTCCGCGGGGCGCTCACCCCGGCCGACCGGCGGCCGGCAGGCATCCGTCTCCTCGTGGCGGCGGAGCACGCGGCGGCGCCATCCGTCGAGGAGCGCGACGGCGACCACCGTGACGAGCAGGGTCATCGCCCACGCGAGGGCCGGGCGTCCGGTGAGCTCGCAGAACACCGTCACCCCGAGGAACAGCAGCCCGAAGCAGCCGACGAACCCGATGGCCTCCTCGATCCGCGACGTCGGGCGCAGGGGCGCACGCTGTGCCACCGGCTCAGCCCTTCACGCCGCCGGCGGTGAGGCCGGCCACGATGCGACGCTGGAACACCAGCACCAGGATGACGAGCGGGATCGTGACGATCGTGCCCGCCGCCATGACGGCGGTGTACGGCTCCTGGTGCGGCTGCGACCCGGCGAACGACGCGATGGCGACGGTCACCGGCTGGGTCGCGTCGCTGGAGAGCTGCGACGAGATGAGGTACTCGTTCCAGGACGAGATGAACGCCAGGATCGCCGTCGTGAAGACGGCCGGTGCGGCGAGCGGCAGGATGATCCGGCGGAACGCCTGCACGCGGGTGCACCCGTCGATGCGGGCGGCCTCCTCGAGGTCCCACGGCATCTCGCGGAAGAACGACGCCAGCGTGTAGACCGTCAGCGGCAGCACGAACGAGATGCTCGGCAGGATGAGCGCCTGGTACGTGCCCATCCAACCGATGTCCGTGAAGAGCTGGAACAGCGGGGAGATGAGCGCGACCCCGGGGAACATCGACGCCGCGAGGATGGCGCCGGCGATGAGCGACTTGCCGCGGAACTCGAGCCGGGCGAGGGCGTACGCCGCGGTGGTGCCGACGAGCAGCGCGATGATCGTCACGACCCCGCCGATGAGCACGCTGTTGAGCAGTGCGCGCCCCAGGTGGTTCCCGAGGGACGTGGAGAACGCCGTGGCGTAGTTGTCGAGCGTCACGTGGGTGAAGAACGGCGTCGGGTCGAAGGTGTACCCGACGTCCCGGAACGACGTGACGATCATCCAGTAGAAGGGCAGGAGGCACCACAGCGCGATGACGCCGGCCTGGATCCCGGTCCGGAGCCTCGGCCCGACGTGCCGCTTCGTCCGGACGTCGGTGCGGGTCCGGGCGCGGTCGCCCGGGACGGTGACGCGACGGTCTGCTGCGAGGGTCACTTGAGTTCGCCCTTCTGCTGCGCTGCCTGGGTCTGGACGACGTTCGCGCCGAGGAACCGGACGAAGATGAACGCCACCACGAAGATGACCACGAAGGTGATGGTGGACAGGGCCGAGGCCGAGTTGAAGCCCTGCCGGATCTGGTCGACGACGAGGACCGAGAGCGACACCGTGGCGTTGCCCGATCCGCCTCCGCCGCCGGTCATGATCGCGATGAGGTCGTAGATCCGCAGGGCGTCGAGCACGCGGAACAGGATGGCGACCATGAGCGCCGGCTTGACGAGCGGCAGCGTGATGTTGACGAACCGCTGGAACGTCGAGGCGCCGTCCATCTTGCCGGCCTCGTACACCTCGTCCGGGATGAGCTGGAGCCCGGCCAGGATGAGCAGCGCCATGAACGGCGTCGTCTTCCAGGTGTCGGCGATGATGATCGCGAAGCGCGAAGCCCACTCGTCCGAGAACCACAGGACCTGGTGGCCGATGACGTGGTTGAGGACGCCGTTCGCGTCGAAGATGAAGTACCAGAGCTTCGCGGTGACCGCCGTCGGGATCGCCCACGGGATGAGGATCGCCGCACGGACGAGGGCGCGGCCCCGGAAGTTGCGGTTCATGATGATGGCCATCCAGAGGCCGATGACGGTCTCGAGGGCCACGGTCACCACGGTGAAGAAGAACGTGTTGCCGAAGGCCACCCAGAACTGGGACCCGAGGTTGCCGGGCGGGCAGGCCGCGTTGCCGCACTGCTGGCCGAGCCAGTGCACGTAGTTCGTCACGCCCGCGAAGCCGCCCTCGACGAACAACCCGGTGGCCTTGTCCAGACCCTGGTCGAGCTGGAACGACTGGATGACCGCGCTGACGACGGGGTAGCCGATGACGACGGCGAGGAGCACGAGCGTCGGGCCGATCAGGTAGACGGCCCACCGGCCGTGGTCGGCGTTCAGCCCGCCCTTCCGGCGTCGCGCTGCTCCGCTGCCCTGGGGGTCACTGCTCGGGGGTTCGGGGATCGCTGCGGGGATCTCGGTTGCTGCTGACACGGACGGCCTCCTTGCCGGTGTCGGGGACGCACGGGGGTGAGGACGGGAGGCTCGTGGTCAGCGCGACCACGGGCCTCCCGTCCGGCTCGACGACGGTCAGTTGCCGCCGTCGGTGGCCGACGTCAGCGCGGCCTCCATGTCCTTCATCGCGTCGTCGACGCTCTTCGAGCCCTTCAGGGCGGCGTAGGTGTTGTCCTGGATCGCCTTCGTGACCGCCGGGTAGAACGGCGTCACCGGACGGGGCTCGGCCGACTCGATGGACTTGAGCAGCGTCGGCAGGTACGGCAGCTTCGCCGTGAGCTCCTCGTCCGTGTACAGGTCACCGATCACCGGGGCGAGCGAGCCCTGGGTCGCGAAGAACTTCTGCGTCTCCTCCGAGGTCAGGAACTCGAGGAAGTCGTGCGCGGTGGCCTTGTGCTTCGAGTACACGCTGATCGCCGCGTTGTGCCCACCGAGCGTGGAGGCACCGACGCCGTCCGCGCCGGGGATCGGCGCGATGCCGAAGGTGTCCTTGACCTTGCTCGACCCGTCGGTCTTGGCGAGGCTGTAGACGTACGGCCAGTTGCGCAGGAACAGCAGCTTGCCGTCCTCGAACGCGGTACGGCCCTGCTCCTCCTGGTAGGTGATCGCCTCCTTCGGGATGTTGCCGTCCTCGAAGGCGTCGACGAGCTTCTGCAGTCCGGCCTTCGCGTCGGCGGTGTCGACGGTGGGCTTGCCGCTGCCGTCCAGGACCGCACCGCCGGATCCGTTGATGGCCTCGGACGCGTTCACGGTCAGGCCCTCGTACTTCGCGAACTGGCCCGCGTAGCAGCCGATGCCCTCGGCCTTCGCGATCGCGCAGTCGTCCATCATCTCGTCCCACGTCGTGGGCGGGGTCTTGACGAGGTCCTTGCGGTAGTAGAGCAGCGCACCGTCGGACGTCTGGGGTGCCGCGTAGAGGGTGTCGTTGTACGTCGCGGTCTTCACCGTCGACGGCAGCAGCGCGTCCGTGTCGATCGCCATGTCGCCCGTCAGCGGCGTGAGCCAGCCCTTCGCCGCGAACTCGGCGGTCCAGACGACGTCCACGTCGACCACGTCGTAGTTGTCGTCCTTGGCCTGGAAGTGCTGCACGAGGTCGTCGTGCTGCTGGTCGGCCTGGTCGGACTGCTCCTTGAACGTGACCTTCTCGTCCGGGTGCGCCTTGTTCCACTTCTCGATCAGCGGGCGGACGACGTTCGAGTTGTCCTTGCCCTGCACGTAGGTGATCGGGCCGCGGCTGTCCTGACCGCTCTTCGCGTCGTCCGAGGCCGAGCTCCCGCTCGAGCAGCTCGCGAGCACCAGGCCGAGGACCGCGATCCCCGCGATCGAGGCCACGCGGCCTGTCGCACGTGTGTTCTTCACAGCGTTGTCTCCTCATCGAGATCACCAGGAGCGTCGCCGGACGGAGCCGGCGACGCTGCACTGGAGCAGGCGACGCTGCCTGCTGAGCGAGGACGCTACGCCCGCCCCTGCCGACCGTGCAACCGGTTGCAGGCGGACCGTGACCGGACCGTGACACGCTGCCCCACGAGCAGGACCGGCTCCACGAGCAGCGCGGCCCGGCTCGCGCAGCGCGGTTCGCTCCTGCGCCGTCGGCGGGAGGGTCTCCTGCGCTACTGCGCCGTCGGCGGGAGGGTCTCCTGCGCGAGGTGCGCGGCCTGTGCCCGCTCGGCGTCGGCGGCGAACCGCTCGGCGCCGTCGCGCGGCATCGAGGACTGCCCGCCGCAGTACGCGCACTGCAGGACGTAGCGCCCGTGCCCGAAGGGGAAGACCGGCACGAAGAAGAGCGTGAACCAGGTCCGGAGGCGGTGGAGTCGCTGCGCCGCGGTCGACCCGCATAGCGCGCAGGCGAAGAACAGCACGCCCACGAGGGCGGTCCGGGTCCGGCTGCCGAAGATGATCATCGTGTTCCCCCTGGTGTCGTCGGTCGTCGAGCCGGTGCCTGACCGTCCCGCCGCGCGTCCGTCTCGGTCCCGGTCCCGGTCCCGGTCTCGGTCTCGGTCTCGGTCCCGGTCCGACGGATTCGCGTGCAGTGCGCCATCTCGGGCGTGGCGCACGTCCGGACGGGTCGGGCGGGCTGATCGAACGGCCTGACAGCGGAGCCTACGCTGCGGTGGCGATGCGCGGTGGCGGTGCCCGACCACGGCCGTGTCGAACGCACCGGTGTCAGCCGCAGCCGGGAACGATCGCGTCGGGGGCCGATCGCAGCCAGGAACGACGAAGGCCCCCGGTTTCCCGAGGGCCTTCGATCACGTTGCTGGCTGGGGTACCTGGACTCGAACCAAGAACGACGGTACCAGAAACCGCTGTGTTGCCAATTACACCATACCCCAATGGACCGTGTGGTCCTGCGCCCCGTTGTCCGGGGCACGATCAACTACTGTACAGCATCCCGGAGGTCTTCGAGACCACCGATCAGGTCCCGGTGCACCGCAGCAGCCGTCGAGGCACCGTGACCGGCCGCCACGATCAGCTGTTCCGGCCCCGGAGGCGTGATGTCCCCCACCGCGTAGAGGCCGTCGACACCCGTCCGCCCGAGCCGGTCCACGCGGACGAGGCCGGCCGCGTCGCGGTCGAGGTCGGCCTCCACCCAGTCGAGGTCCGCGTGCCAGAGCGGACGCACGAACGCTCCACTGCGCGGCTCCACGTGCCCGTCCGCGAGCCGCACGCCGGTCATCCCGGTGCGGTCCCCCTCGAGGTCCGCCACCGGGCGCTCGTCGACGCGGATGCCCGCGGCGACGAGTCGGTCGCGGCCCGCCTCCGTGAGCACGGCGGCGCCGTTCGTGTAGACGACCAGGTCGTCGGTCCACGAGCCGACGAGGAGCGCGCGGTCGACGACGTCGTCCGTCTCGCAGAGGAACGCCAGCGGCTCCCCCGCCTTGTCGTACCCGTCGCACTCGACGCAGCTGTGGACGTCGGTCCCGTAGAACGCCCGGAGCGACGGCAGGGCGGGGAACTCCTCACGGAGGCCCGTGGCGAGCAGGACCGCACGCGCGGTCGCGTCCACCTCGGCTCCCCGCCAGGTGCCGTGCACCCGCCACGCGCCGTCGTCCTGCCAGACCCGGTCCACCACGGCCTGGACGACGGTCGCCTCCGGGTACGCCGCCACCTCGTCGCGGCCGAGCCGGCGCAGCTCCAGCGGCGAGATGCCGTCACGCGTGACGAAGCCGTGCGATCGGAGGGTCGCGGCGTTCCGCGGGCGGTTGGCGTCGACGAGCAGCACGGTGCGCTTGGCCCGCACCAGGTTCAGCGCAGCACTGAGCCCCGCCGGCCCGGCACCGATGACGACGACGTCGTACACGGACGTCAGCGCGCCGCGAGTGCCCGCAGGCGGGTGAGGGTGGACTGCTTGCCGAGGATCTCCATCGACTCGAACAGCGGCGGGCTGATCCGACGACCGGAGACGGCCACGCGCAACGGTCCGAACGCCACGCGGGGCTTCAGGCCGAGCCCGTCGATGAGCGCCTCACGCAGAGCCTGCTCGATGGCCTCGGTCCGCCAGTCGTCGAGCCGCTCGAGCGACTCGATGCCTGCCTGCAGCACCGGCGCCGGGTCGCCCTTGAGCGACGCGAGGGCATCGTCCTCGACGGTGAGCTCGTCGTCCGGCGTGAAGAGGAACCGGAGCATCGACGGTGCCTCGCTGAGGAGCTGCATGCGCTCCTGCACGAGCGGCGCCGCGAGCTCGAGCACACGCTCCTGCTCCGGCGACGCGGGCTCGTCGAGGAACGCCGTCAGGTACGGGGTGAGGCGGTCGCGGAAGTCCGCGGCGTCGAGCAACCGGATGTGGTCGCCGTTGATCGACTCGGCCTTCTTGTGGTCGAAGCGTGCCGGGTTCGGGTTCACGTCGGTGACCTCGAACGCGGCGACCATCTCGTCGATCGAGAACACGTCGCGGTCCGGACCGATCGACCAGCCGAGCAGCGCCAGGTAGTTGACGAGGCCCTCCGGCACCATCCCGTTCGAGCGGTGGTGGAAGAGGTTCGACTCCGGGTCGCGCTTGGACAGCTTCTTGTTCCCCTCCCCCATCACGTAGGGCAGGTGTCCGAACTGCGGGATGGACTCGGCCAGCCCGATCTCGTACAGCGCTTCGTACAGCGCGATCTGCCGCGGCGTGGACGACAGCAGGTCCTCACCCCGGAGGACGTGCGTGATGCCCATGAGGGCATCGTCGAGCGGGTTCGTGAAGGTGTACAGCGGCTTGCCGTTCGGACGCACGACCACGAAGTCCGGGAAGGACCCCTGCGGGAAGGTGATCTCACCGCGCACGAGGTCCCGGAAGCTCAGGTCGCGGTCGGGCACCCGGAGGCGCAGCGCCGGCGCACGGCCCTGGTCGCGGAAGGCCTGGCGCTCGGCGTCGGTCAGGTCGCGCTCGTGGTTGTCGTAGCCCTGCTTCGGGTCACGACCGTTCGCGATGTTCCGCGCTTCCATCTCCTCGGGGGTGACGAACGACTCGTACACGTGCCCGGCGGCCTGCAGCTGACGGATCGCGTCGGCGTACACGTCGTCGCGCTCGGACTGCCGGTACGGCCCGTGCGGTCCGCCGACCTCGACGCCTTCGTCCCAGTCGAGTCGGAGCCAGCGCAGCGCTTCAATGATCTGCGCGTAGGACTCCTCGCTGTCCCGGGCGGCGTCGGTGTCCTCGATGCGGAACACGAGTTTGCCGCCGGTGTGCCGCGCGTACGCCCAGTTGAACAGGGCGGTGCGGACCAGGCCGACGTGCGGCGTTCCGGTGGGCGACGGGCAGAACCGGACGCGGACGTCGGAACCGGTGGCAGAAGAGAATGGCGCTGTCATGACGCACTGATCCTACCGTGACACCGTCCGCCGACACCGTGTCCTGGGAATGCAGAAGAGCCCCTGGCCTGGGGAGCATTGCTGCTCCCCCGACCAGGGGCTCTTCTGTTCAAGGTAAGTCCGGCGGCGTCCTACTCTCCCACAAGGTCCCCCTTGCAGTACCATCGGCGCTGAGAGGCTTAGCTTCCGGGTTCGGAATGTGACCGGGCGTTTCCCTCTCGCTATGACCACCGGAACAATTTCGACACTCCTCTAGGGAAGCGTTGAAACGTGTTCCGCGCATGCGCGGTGTTCAGTTTCAGTTGTTCCCGATCATCTGTCGGGAACCACAAAGTGGACGCGAGCCCCAACACCCCGAAAGGTGTTGGGAAAAAAGTGTGTGTCAAGTCTTCGGCTTATTAGTACCGGTCAGCTCCACGGGTCGTTAGTCCCCGCTTCCACATCCGGCCTATCAACCCAGTAGTCTGCTGGGAGCCTCTCACACTCAAGGTGCATGGAAATCTCATCTCGAAGACGGCTTCCCGCTTAGATGCTTTCAGCGGTTATCCGGTCCGAACGTAGCTAATCAGCGGTGCCCTTGGCAGAACAACTGACACACCAGAGGTTCGTCCATCCCGGTCCTCTCGTACTAGGGATAGATCTTCTCAAATTTCCAACGCGCGCAGCGGATAGGGACCGAACTGTCTCACGACGTTCTAAACCCAGCTCGCGTACCGCTTTAATGGGCGAACAGCCCAACCCTTGGGACCTACTCCAGCCCCAGGATGCGACGAGCCGACATCGAGGTGCCAAACCATGCCGTCGATATGGACTCTTGGGCAAGATCAGCCTGTTATCCCCGAGGTACCTTTTATCCGTTGAGCGACAGCGCTTCCACAAGCCACTGCCGGATCACTAGTCCCGACTTTCGTCCCTGCTCGACCTGTCAGTCTCACAGTCAAGCTCCCTTGTGCACTTACACTCGCCACCTGATTGCCAACCAGGTTGAGGGAACCTTTGGGCGCCTCCGTTACTCTTTGGGAGGCAACCGCCCCAGTTAAACTACCCATCAGGCACTGTCCATGAACCCGATCAGGGTCCTACGTTAGACATCCAAAGTGACCAGAGTGGTATTTCAACAATGACTCCACGAACACTAGCGTGCCCGCTTCACAGTCTCCCACCTATCCTACACAAGCCACTCCGAACACCAATACCAAACTGTAGTAAAGGTCACGGGGTCTTTCCGTCCTGCTGCGCGTAACGAGCATCTTTACTCGTAGTGCAATTTCGCCGAGTTCGCGGTTGAGACAGCTGGGAAGTCGTTACGCCATTCGTGCAGGTCGGAACTTACCCGACAAGGAATTTCGCTACCTTAGGATGGTTATAGTTACCACCGCCGTTTACTGGGGCTTAAATTCAGAGCTTCGCCGTGAGGCTGACCCTTCCTCTTAACCTTCCAGCACCGGGCAGGCGTCAGTCCGTATACATCGTCTTGCGACTTCGCACGGACCTGTGTTTTTAGTAAACAGTCGCTTCCCACTGGTCTCTGCGGCCTTCAACGCTCACGGAGTAAATCCGGTCACGTGTCCGGCCCCCCTTCTCCCGAAGTTACGGGGGCATTTTGCCGAGTTCCTTAACCACGATTATCTCGATCTCCTTGGTATTCTCTACCTGACCACCTGAGTCGGTTTCGGGTACGGGCGGCTGCAACCTCGCGTCGATGCTTTTCTCGGCAGCATAGGATCACTGATTTCCCCTTACGGGTACGCGTCGGATCTCAGGCACACAGACGACGGATTTGCCTATCGTCAGCCCTACATCCTTACACCAGGTTCACCTTACGGATACCATCGCCTGGCTCAGCTACCTTCCTGCGTCACACCTGTTCATACGCTAACCGCACCAGCATGGGGTCGAGCGTTAGACCGGCCACCATCACCCCGAAGGGATCCGGATGTGCCGGGTTAGGACTCTTAGCACCACTGGATTAGCTTGGGCGGTTGTTCGCCGGTACGGGAATATCAACCCGTTGTCCATCGACTACGCCTGTCGGCCTCGCCTTAGGTCCCGACTTACCCAGGGCGGATTAACCTGGCCCTGGAACCCTTGGTCTTTCGGAGGACGGGTTTCTCACCCGTCTTTCGCTACTCATGCCTGCATTCTCACTCGTGTAGCGTCCACGGCTGGATCACTCCGCCGCTTCACTCGCCACACGACGCTCTCCTACCACTCCGCACGACTGAACCACGAAGGCTTGTCGAGTGTGCGAAATCTACAACTTCGGCGGTGTGCTTGAGCCCCGTTACATTGTCGGCGCGGAATCACTTGACCAGTGAGCTATTACGCACTCTTTCAAGGGTGGCTGCTTCTAAGCCAACCTCCTGGTTGTCTGTGCAACTCCACATCCTTTCCCACTTAGCACACGCTTAGGGGCCTTAGTTGGTAGTCTGGGTTGTTTCCCTCTCGACGATGAAGCTTATCCCCCACCGTCTCACTGCTGCGCTCTCACTCACCGGCATTCGGAGTTTGGCTGACGTCAGTAACCTGTTGAGGCCCATCGGCCATCCAGTAGCTCTACCTCCGGCGAGAAACACGCAACGCTGCACCTAAATGCATTTCGGAGAGAACCAGCTATCACGAAGTTTGATTGGCCTTTCACCCCTATCCACAGCTCATCCCCTCCATTTTCAACTGAAGTGGGTTCGGTCCTCCACGACGTCTTACCGTCGCTTCAACCTGGCCATGGATAGATCACTTCGCTTCGGGTCTAGGACATGCGACTGAATCGCCCTATTCAGACTCGCTTTCGCTACGGCTACCCCACACGGGTTAACCTCGCCACATATCGCTAACTCGCAGGCTCATTCTTCAAAAGGCACGCCGTCACCCCTACAAAGGAGGCTCCGACGGTTTGTAAGCAAACGGTTTCAGGTACTATTTCACTCCCCTCCCGGGGTACTTTTCACCTTTCCCTCACGGTACTTGTCCGCTATCGGTCATCTGGGAGTATTTAGGCTTATCAGGTGGTCCTGACAGATTCACACGGGATTTCTCGGGCCCCGTGCTACTTGGGATACACATCCGGCCATAACACCATTTCGTCTACGGGGCTGGCACCCACTACGGCCCGGCTTTCAAACCGGTTCGACTATGATGCGCTGTAACCGTCCCAGTCCGGCAGAACTGAGTGACGTGTCCCACAACCCCGACCATGCAACGCCCGCCGGCTATCACACATGATCGGTTTAGCCTCATCCGTTTTCGCTCGCCACTACTCACGGAATCACATGTTGTTTTCTCTTCCTGTGGGTACTGAGATGTTTCACTTCCCCACGTTCCCTCTACCCGCCCTATATATTCAGGCGGGAGTCACCAGGTCGACAAGTCGCCTGGCGGGGTTTCCCCATTCGGAAATCCTCGGATCACAGCTCGATTATCAGCTCCCCGAGGCTTATCGCAGATTTCTACGTCCTTCTTCGGCTCCAGATGCCAAGGCATCCACCGTTTGCTCTTAGAAACTTGACCACAAAGATTAAAATTGCGATCCAACGCCACAACACAACACCACCCACAAGGAGCAGCCCATGCTGATGACGCGAATCTAAAGATGCTCGCGTCCACTGTGTAGTTCTCAACATACGATCGGCACCACACTCCCCGAACCAAACAGGTTCGCTTCATGCAGCCCAACGAAGGACCCGCAGGCCCAACCCCCACCACCAGCACATCCGAAGACACACCACGGCAGGAAGCCTGGTCCCTCAGGACCCAACAACGTGCACCAGCCGACCCGCTCCCACCCGACCCGTTCCAACCCTGCAAGCAGAGCGTACTGAGACCGAGAGACGCGCTCCCGACTGCACTGTCAATGTTCCACCCATGAGCTACCCGTCGGACACGTTCGGTCCGAATCGGGCGCCTGGACCCCAAACCATGCTCAAACGAACACAACCTGGAACCAGATGCTCCTTAGAAAGGAGGTGATCCAGCCGCACCTTCCGGTACGGCTACCTTGTTACGACTTAGTCCTAATCACCGATCCCACCTTCGACGGCTCCTTCCACAAGGGTTAGGCCACCGGCTTCGGGTGTTACCGACTTTCATGACTTGACGGGCGGTGTGTACAAGGCCCGGGAACGTATTCACCGCAGCGTTGCTGATCTGCGATTACTAGCGACTCCGACTTCATGAGGTCGAGTTGCAGACCTCAATCCGAACTGAGACCGGCTTTTTGGGATTCGCTCCACCTTACGGTATCGCAGCCCTTTGTACCGGCCATTGTAGCATGCGTGAAGCCCAAGACATAAGGGGCATGATGATTTGACGTCATCCCCACCTTCCTCCGAGTTGACCCCGGCAGTCTCCTATGAGTCCCCGGCATAACCCGCTGGCAACATAGAACGAGGGTTGCGCTCGTTGCGGGACTTAACCCAACATCTCACGACACGAGCTGACGACAACCATGCACCACCTGTACACCGACCACAAGGGGGCGACCATCTCTGGCCGTTTCCGGTGTATGTCAAGCCTTGGTAAGGTTCTTCGCGTTGCATCGAATTAATCCGCATGCTCCGCCGCTTGTGCGGGCCCCCGTCAATTCCTTTGAGTTTTAGCCTTGCGGCCGTACTCCCCAGGCGGGGCGCTTAATGCGTTAGCTACGACACAGAAACCGTGGAAAGGTCCCTACATCTAGCGCCCAACGTTTACGGCATGGACTACCAGGGTATCTAATCCTGTTCGCTCCCCATGCTTTCGCTCCTCAGCGTCAGTTACGGCCCAGAGATCTGCCTTCGCCATCGGTGTTCCTCCTGATATCTGCGCATTCCACCGCTACACCAGGAATTCCAATCTCCCCTACCGCACTCTAGTCTGCCCGTACCCACTGCAAGCCCGAGGTTGAGCCTCGGGATTTCACAGCAGACGCGACAAACCGCCTACGAGCTCTTTACGCCCAATAATTCCGGACAACGCTTGCACCCTACGTATTACCGCGGCTGCTGGCACGTAGTTAGCCGGTGCTTTTTCTGCAGGTACCGTCACTTTCGCTTCTTCCCTACTAAAAGAGGTTTACAACCCGAAGGCCGTCATCCCTCACGCGGCGTTGCTGCATCAGGCTTTCGCCCATTGTGCAATATTCCCCACTGCTGCCTCCCGTAGGAGTCTGGGCCGTGTCTCAGTCCCAGTGTGGCCGGTCACCCTCTCAGGCCGGCTACCCGTCGTCGCCTTGGTGAGCCATTACCTCACCAACAAGCTGATAGGCCGCGAGTCCATCCCCAACCAAAAAATCTTTCCACCACCAGGCCATGCGACCAGTGATCATATCCAGTATTAGACGTCGTTTCCAACGCTTATCCCAGAGTCAGGGGCAGGTTACTCACGTGTTACTCACCCGTTCGCCACTAATCACAGGAGCAAGCTCCTGATCATCGTTC
Organism: Curtobacterium sp. L6-1; assembly: GCF_018885305.1. Lineage (NCBI taxonomy): Bacteria > Bacillati > Actinomycetota > Actinomycetes > Micrococcales > Microbacteriaceae > Curtobacterium > Curtobacterium aetherium. The sequence goes on along the minus strand of NZ_CP076544.1, from coordinate 733,017 downwards.
GACTTGCATGTGTTAAGCACGCCGCCAGCGTTCGTCCTGAGCCAGGATCAAACTCTCCGTAAAAAATTACAACCAACACCCGAAAGTGTCAGCGAGTTGATCTTGACTGTTGACTGTCTACTGACAATCTTCAATCCAAAAGGAATTGTCTCCGACACCCACCACCACGAAGGCGATGAGCGACGAGGTCAATAAATTGGCATTGACAATGTGCACGCTGTTGAGTTCTCAAGGACCAGACGCACTCCCCACTCCACACCATTAGGTGCATCGCCAGAGAGGCTGTCGATCTGTTGCCCAGCGGGGGCCCCGTCCGGACTGCGACGACCAGGTTTCCCCGGTGTCCGTCTCGGCCGTTCCGTTCTCGCTGCCGTGGCAACGAGAGGAAACACTACACGCGATCCAGAGCACCGCCAACCAGCGCCCATCTCGGGCGTGTCGCACGGCCCGCTCAGGGCGCGGACGTCGCCGACCGGCCCCGGGACGGACGGAGGCCCGACACCGCGAACGGTGTCGGGCCTCCCGTGCGGAGCACGCTGCGTCAGTGACGCGCGATGACCGGGTTGCGGAGCGAGCCGATACCGGAGATCGTGACCTCGACCACGTCGCCGTCGCGGATGGCGCCCACACCGGCAGGAGTCCCGGTGAGGATGACGTCCCCGGGCAGCAGGGTCCAGATCGACGAGATGAACTCGATGAGCGTCGGGATGTCGTGCACCATCTCGTTCGTCGACGCGGCCTGGCGGAGGTCACCGTCCACGCGCGTCTCGATGCGGATGTCCGACGGGTCGATCTCGGTCTCGATGACCGGGCCCAGCGGGCAGAACGTGTCGAAGCCCTTGGCCCGGGCCCACTGGCCGTCGCGCGCCTGCAGGTCACGGGCGGTCACGTCGTTCGCGATCGTGTATCCGAGGATGACGCTCGCGAAGTCCTCCTTGCTGACGTTCTTCGCCAGGGAGCCGATCACGATGGCGAGCTCGCCCTCGTGGTCGACGCGTCCGACGTCGGCCGGCAGCCGGATCGGGTCCTCCGGGCCGATGACCGAGGTGTTCGGCTTGAGGAACACGACCGGGTCGTCCGCCGTCCGCTCATCCATCTCGGAGACGTGCTCGGCGTAGTTGAGCCCGACGCCGATCACCTTCGACCGCGGGATCACGGGGGCGAGCAGCTTGGCGTCCTGCAGGGACACCCGCTCCCCCGTCGTCTCGAAGCCCTGGTACATCGGGTCGCCGGCGAGCACCACCAGTGCGCGCTCGTCGAGGATGCCGTAGCGGGGGTCCTCCCCCTCGGTGCTGAACCGTGCGATCTTCACGCGTCGACCCTACTCAGCGTCGATCGACGTCGGGTCCGTGAGCCGGACCATCCAGCCGTGCGGGTCGGGACGGCGGCCGTACTGGATGTCGGTCAACTCCTCGCGGAGGGACATCGTCAGCTCGCCGGCTCCGTTCGTCGGCGAACCGATCGTGAACCCGTCGCCACGCAATTCCGCGATCGGGGTGACGACCGCGGCGGTCCCACAGGCGAACGCCTCGGTGATTGTGCCGTCGGCGACGCCGTCCCGCCACTCGCTCAGCGCGACCGAACGGCGCTCCACCCGGAGACCCCGGTCGAGGGCGAGCTGCAGGATCGAGTCGCGCGTGATCCCCTCGAGGATCGAGTCGGAGTCGGGGGTGACCAGGGTGCCGTCGGACCGGACCAGGACCACGTTCATCCCGCCGAGCTCCTCGAGGTACTCGCCCTTCTCGGAGTCCAGGAACATGACCTGCTGGCAGCCGTGCTCGTACGCCTCCTGCTGGGGCAGCAGCGAGGCCGCGTAGTTGCCGCCGGTCTTCGCAGCACCGGTACCGCCGCGGGCCGCGCGGGCATACTGCGTCGACAGCCAGATCGACACCGGCTTCGGTCCGGACGTGAAGTAGGCGCCGGCCGGGCTGGCGATGCAGTGGTACTGGACCGCGTGCGCGGCCCGGACCCCGAGGAAGGCCTCGGTCGCGATCATGAACGGACGCAGGTACAGGCTCGTCTCGGGCGCCGACGGCACCCAGGCCTCGTCCGCGCGCACCAGCTGACGGATCGACTCGACGAAGACGGCCTCGGGCAGCTCCGGCAGGGCGAGACGACGGGCGGACCGGGCGAAGCGACGCGCGTTCGCGTCCGGTCGGAAGGACCAGATCGAGCCGTCGGCGTGCCGGTACGCCTTCATCCCCTCGAAGATCTCCTGCGCGTAGTGCAGCACGCTCGCGCTCGGGTCGAGGGAGAGCGGCCCGTACGCGTGCACGGTCGCGTCGTGCCAGCCGGCGTCGAGCGTCCACTCGACGCTGGCCATGTGGTCGGTGAAGTGCTTCCCGAACCCGGGGTCGGCGAGGATCTCCTCGCGCTCGGCGGCGGCGCGCCGTTCCGGCGACGGGGTCGTCGCGAAGTCGAGTGCGAAGTCGGTGCCGTCGCTCGGGGTCTCGGTCGTGCTGTCACGCATGGGTGGCTCCTGTCAGGCCGTGGTGGTGCGAGCGGTGGCCGCGGCGACGATGGCGTCGCCGATCTCGGCCGTCGACCGCCGTGTGGTGCCCCGGTCGGCGAGGTCGGCCTCGACCGCCTGGGTCACCGCCGCCGCCAGGTCCGACCGACCGACGTGGTCGAGCAGGAGGGCGACGGAGAGGACCGCTGCGGTGGGGTCGGCCAGCTGCTGACCGGCGATGTCGGGTGCCGAGCCGTGGACCGGCTCGAACATGCTCGGGAAGGTGCCGTCCGGGTTGATGTTGCCCGACGCCGCCAGACCGATGCCGCCGCTGATGGCCCCGGCGAGGTCGGTGATGATGTCGCCGAAGAGGTTGTCCGTCACGATGACGTCGAACCGCGACGGCTCGCGCACCATGTGGATGGTGACGGCGTCGACGTGCTGGTAGTCGACCGTCACCTCCGGGAACTCCTGCGCGACGGCGGCGACGGTGCGCTGCCACAGCGACCCCGCGTACACGAGCACGTTCGTCTTGTGCACGAGGGTGAGGTGTCGCCGCGGACGGCGGGCGGCGAGGGCGAAGGCGTACCGGACGACCCGTTCGACGCCGTGCGCCGTGTTCAGCGAGACCTCGGTCGCGATCTCGTGCGGGGTGTCGACACGGATGGCGCCGCCGTTGCCGACGTACGGGCCCTCGGTGCCCTCCCGCACGACCACGAAGTCCACGTCCCCGGGCTCGGCGAGCGGTGAGGTGACGCCGGCGTGCACCGTCGTCGGCCGGAGGTTCACGTAGTGGTCGAACGCGAACCGCAGCTTCAGCAGCAGCCCGCGCTCGATCACGCCGCCGGCCAGCCGCGGGTCGCGCGGGTCCCCACCCACGGCACCGAGCAGGATCGCGTCGTGCTCGGCGATCGCGGCCATGTCGGTCTCGGTGAGCACGTCGCCGGTCGCGAGGAAGCGGTCCGCACCGAGTGCGAAGTCGGTCTCCTGCACGTCGAGCGCACCGTCGGCCACGGCCCGCAGGACCTTGAGGGCCTCGTCGACGACCTCGGGACCGATGCCGTCCCCGCGGACCACCGCGAGCTTGAGCGTCTGCTGCTGCGTCACGGGGCTCCTAGAGGGTGATGTCGATCTCGCGGAGCGACGTCGCGTCGATCGTCGACCGGACGTGCTCGAGGACCGCGTCCGGCACCGGCGAGTCCACGGTCAGGACGCTGAGCGCCTCACCGCCGGCGGACTGGCGCGCGATCTGCATGGCGGCGATGTTGATGCCCGCCTCGCCGAACTCCTTGCCGTACACCGCGACGATGCCGGGGCGGTCCGTGTAGGCCATGACCACGTGGTGCTTGTCGAGCGCGACCTCGACGTCGTAGCCGTTGATCTCGACGAGCTTCTCGACCTGCTTCGGGCCGGTCAGGGTGCCGGAGACGCTGATCGCCGGCCCGTCGGACTGGGCACCGCGGATGGTGAGGAGGTTGCGGTACTCCGGGCTGTCACCGTCGGTGATGAGCCGCACGGTGACCCCGCGCTGCTCGGCGATCAGCGGGGCGTTGACGTAGGAGACCTGGTCGCTGACGACGTCGGTGAACACGCCCTTGAGTGCGGCGAGCTTGAGCACGCTGACGTCGTAGTCGGCCAGTTCGCCGTGCACCTCGACGTCGATGCTGGTCACCGGGGAGGTCGCCATCGCGGTGAACACCTGCCCGAGCTTCTCGACGAGCGGGATGCCAGGGCGGACGTACGGGTCGATGACGCCGCCTGCGACGTTGACCGCGTCGGGGACGAGCTCCCCGCCGAGCGCGAGCCGGACGGACTTGGCCACCGCGACGCCGGCTTTCTCCTGCGCCTCGTCCGTGGACGCACCGAGGTGCGGGGTCACGACGACGTTGGGCAGCGCGACGAGCGGCGAGTCCTTCGGGGGCTCGGACACGAACACGTCGAGCCCGGCACCGGCGATGGTGTTCGAGGTCAGCGCGCGGTGCAGCGCGTCCTCGTCGATGAGGCCACCGCGGGCGACGTTCACGACGAAGGCGGTGGGCTTCATGAGCGCGAACTGGTCGTCCGAGATCATGCCGACCGTCTCCGGCGTCTTCGGCATGTGGATGGTGGTGAAGTCGGCGCGACGCAGCAGGTCCTCGAGGGAGACGAGCTCGACCCCGAGCTGCTGGGCGCGGGCGCTGGTGACGTACGGGTCGTACGCGATCACCGAGACGCCGAACGCCTGCAGCCGCTGCGTGATGAGCGCACCGATCCGGCCGAGGCCGATGATGCCGACCGTCTTCTCGTACAGCTCGACGCCCGTGTACGACGAGCGCTTCCAGGCGCCGGCGGCGAGGGAGGCGTGCGCGGCCGGGATGTGCCGCGCGAGCGACAGGATGTGCCCGACCGTCAGTTCGGCGGCGGAGATGATGTTCGAGGTCGGCGCGTTGACGACCATCACCCCGGCCGTGGTGGCCGCCTTGATGTCGACGTTGTCGAGTCCGACGCCGGCGCGGGCGATGACGCGCAGCTCCGGTGCCGCGGCGATGGCCTCGGCGTCGACCTTCGTCGCGGAGCGGACGAGGATCGCGTGCGCGTCGGACAGCGCGGAGAGCAGGGCTGGACGGTCGGTGCCGTCCACGTTCCTGATCTCGAAGTCGGGCCCGAGGGCGTCGACGGTGGCGGGCGAGAGTTCTTCGGCGATCAGGACGACCGGCTTCGACACGACTGCTGTTCCTCACACGAGACGGGTGGTGTACCACCACCCTACCGACGCGACCGGGTCGTTACGACGCGGGACCGGCGTCGCGGAGCGCCGGACGGGAGGCCCGTCAGAAGTCGAGCAGGCGGGGCACGAACAGCTGCAGGTCCAGCCAGAGCGCCCCGGCGGCCGCGAAGGCGAGCAGGAACACCGCAGCCGTCACCGCGAGCGTGGCCCGGCGGGTGACCCACCACGCGACCGCGAAGGCGAGCGGCGCGATGACGATGTCGAGGACGAGCCACACCCACGGGACGGCGCGTCGGAGCGAGTCCCCGCCGGAGGTCGTCCCGATGAAGCGGTTGAACTCGTGCACGGACTGGGACACCGTCACGAGGTTCCCGACGCTCTGCACCGTCATGTACGCCAGCAGCACCGCGGCGACGGCCCAGACCACGATCCGACCGACGACCTCGCCACGGGAACGCCGCAGCCGACCGGTCCGACCGTCGACCGCGGTCACCCGAAGCTCCGCGTCATGAGGAACGGCCACGGGAAGAGCACCACGGCGCCGGCGAGCATCCAGAGCAGCCGGGTCCGGGTGCTGCGACCGCGCGCGGCCCAGAGCACGACCGAGAACCAGAGCGCCGGCGCGACGATCGACAGGGCGCGCAGCACGGCGACGTACCCGCTGAGCACCGCGTCGACGCCGGAGACGTACGTGGTGGACGCGGTCAGCAGCCAGGCCACCGTGTAGAGCAGGTACAGCCCGCCGAACACCCCGAAGCCGACCAGGGCGCCGGAGGTCTCCGGCGCGTCCGGGTCCCGCTGGTCGCGTTCCTTGACGGTGATCGGGTTGTGCGCGGCGTCCACGTGCGTGGCGTCGTCCGCGTCACCCCACGACAGGGCGTCGTCGTCGTCGCGGTCGCGGTCCTCGGTCATGCCGTCGATCCTACGAGGGTCGCCGCTCATGCCTGGGCGGGCTGGGTCTCGAGGACGCCGGCCACGACGTCGCGGACCGCCGGGAACAGCGGGTGGCCCTCCATCAGGCCGGTGAGGATCTCCGTCAGCGCGTGCGCCGTCGCCCCGGACCGGAGCAGCGCGTGCAGCTCGTACGACTCCGGGTCGTCCTGGTCGTCGAACTCGAGCGCGACCCGGACGGCGCCGAGCAGGTGGTCGACGGGCAGCCCGTGCTCGGCGAGCTGGGCGGCGGGGCCGATGAAGCGCTCACGACGGCCGAGCTTGCGGAGCGGGTTCCGACCGACGCGGAGCGTCGTGTCCGGCAGCAGGGGGTTCGCGATGCGCGTGAGGTTCGCCGCGACGTACCCGGCGTGCTCCTCCGGGTCGAAGCCGTGCTTCGCGATGAGCAGCGCGGTCGTCTCCGCGAGCACCCCGTCGACCTCGGCGCGCACGTCGGGGTCCTGGAGCGCCTCCCGGATGAGGCGGATGCCGCGGACCCAGCCGTGGTACGCGGCGGTCGCGTGCGCGGTGTTGACCGTGTAGAGCTTGCGCTCGACGAACGGCTGCAGGTCGTCGACCCAGGTCACGCCGTCGATGACGGGGTGCTCCACGTCGGTCCCGGCGAACGGGGTGCGCTCGATGACCCACTCGTAGAAGGGTTCGAGCACGACGTCGAGGCCGCCGGACTGGCCGAGCACGCCGGACTGGTCGGGGACGATGCGGTCGATCGCGCAGTTCGCGAACACCGCGGCGACGTCGCGGTCCTCGAGGATCGGCGCGCGGCGGATGCTCGCGTGCAGGGAGTCGGTGGCGTTGAACGCGTTCTCGCAGGCGACGATCGTGACCTCGCCCCGGTCGAGCGGGCGGGCGGCCAGTCCCTCGGCGATGAGCGGCGCCACGAGCGGCAGGGTCCGCGCCCCGACGGCGGTCGTGACGACGTCGGCCTCGGCGATGGCCTGCACGACGCGGTCGCGGTCGGTCTTGCTGTTGAGTGCGCGGAACCCGGCGACCGTGTGCTCGACCGGCATCTCGCCGACCTCGTGCACGACGAACCGTCCGGCTTCGTTGAGGGCTGCCACCACACGCTCGTCGACGTCGACGAAGGTGAGGTCGTAGCCGCTCGCCACGAGGAACTGGCCCACGAAGCCGCGCCCGATCTTGCCGGCGCCGATGTGGACCGCTCGTCTCGTCACCGCCATCCGACGATCATCCCACGTCCAGTGGACTGCCCCCGCCACGGGGTCGGCCGCTGCCGGGCGACGCCGGGGCCAGCGGGCACGGCGGTGCGCACGGCGTCGTGCGTCGTCGTGGTCGGTCGACGTCGTCGGGAGGCGTCGGGGTGGTTCAGGAGCTGATGCATCGTGTCCGGGTCACATCGAGAGGCGGCGGTGCACTGCACCGCCGCCTCGCGGGTCGAGCTTGTCTCAGGCAGACTACCGCGCGGCCGAGCCGTCGACGTAGTCGGAGTCGGCCTGCTTCCACGCGAACAGCTTGCGGAGCTCGCGGCCGGTCGCCTCGACCGGGTGCCCCTCGCCCTTCTCGCGGAGGGCGGTGAACTCCGGCGCGCCGGCATCCTGGTCCTCGATGAAGCGCTTCGCGAAGGTGCCGTCCTGGATGTCCGCGAGGACGGCCTTCATGTTCTCCTTGACCTCGGGCGAGATCACGCGCGGGCCGGAGACGTAGTCACCGAACTCGGCCGTGTCGGAGATCGACCAGCGCTGCTTGGTGAGGCCGCCCTCCCAGATGAGGTCGACGATGAGCTTGAGCTCGTGCAGCACCTCGAAGTAGGCGATCTGCGGCTGGTAGCCGGCCTCGACCAGGGTCTCGAAGCCGTACTGGATGAGCTGCGAGGTGCCACCGCACAGGACGGCCTGCTCACCGAACAGGTCGGTCTCGGTCTCCTCGGTGAACGTCGTCTTGATGCCGCCGGAGCGCAGGCCGCCGATGGCCTTCGAGTACGACCACGCCAGGTCCCAGGCGCTGCCCGACGCGTCGACCTCGACGGCGACGATCACGGGGACGCCGCGGCCGGCCTCGTACTCGCGACGGACGGTGTGACCCGGGCCCTTCGGGGCGACGAGCGACACGTCGACGCCCTCGGGCGCCTCGATGTAGCCGTAGCGGATGTTGAAACCGTGACCGAAGACGAGCGTGGCGCCCTGCTTGAGGTTCGGCGCGATGTCGTCCTTGTACACGATGCGCTGGACCTGGTCCGGGGTGAGGATCACGACGACGTCGGCCCAGGCGGTGGCGTCGGCCGGGGTGTGCACCTCGAAGCCGGCCTCCTCGGCCTTCTGGCGGCTCTTCGAGCCCTCCTTGAGGCCGATCTTGACCTCGACGCCGGAGTCGCGGAGGTTCAGGGCGTGGGCGTGGCCCTGCGAGCCGTAGCCGATGACCGCGACCTTCTTGCCCTGGATGAGGCTGAGGTCGGCGTCGGCGTCGTACACGATGTCAGTCACGGTGCGTGGTCTCCTTGGTTGTGGGGTGTCTGGGTGACCGGTGCTCAGCGCACCCGGTCGGTGATGCTCTTCGGTCCGCGGCCCATGCCCAGGAGCCCGGCCCGGGCCAGCTCCTTGATGCCGTAGGGCTCGAGGACGCGCAGGATCGCCTGGATCTTGCCGGGGTCACCGGTCACCTCGACGACGAGCGAGTCGGTGGCGACGTCGACGACCTGCGCCCGGAAGAGCGTCACGGCGTCGAGCACCGCGGACCGGGTCTGGTTGTCGACCCGCACCTTGACGAGCATGTGTTCGCGCTGCACCGACTGGGGGAAGTCGAGCTCCACGATCTTGATGACGTTGACGAGCTTGTTGAGCTGCTTCGTCACCTGCTCGAGGGGGAGGTCCTCGACGTCGACGACCACGGTGATGCGGCTCAGGCCGTCCACCTCGGTGTTGCCCACGGCGAGCGACTCGATGTTGAAGCCGCGACGGGCGAAGAGCCCCGCGACGCGGGTCAGCAGACCCGGCTTGTCCTCGACCAGGAGGGACAGGACGTGGCTCATGCGGGCTCCCCCGTCATGTCGGCGTCCTCGTCGTCCCACGTCGGGGCGAGGTCGCGGGCGTACTGGATGGACGAGTTGCCGATCCCCTGCGGGACCATCGGCCAGACCATCGAGTCGCGGCTGACCACGAAGTCGATGACCACCGGGCGGTCGTTTGTGTCGAGCGCGAGCTGGATGGCCGCGTCGACCTCCTCCGGCTTCTCGACCCGGATGCCGAGCGCCCCGTAGGCGTCGGCGAGCTTCACGAAGTCCGGGACCCGGCGGGTGCCGTGGCCGGTCTGCAGGTCGGTGAACGAGTGCCGGCCGTCGTAGAACAGCGTCTGCCACTGCCGCACCATGCCGAGCGACGAGTTGTTGATGACCGCGACCTTGATCGGGATGTCGTTGATGACGCAGGTCGCGAGTTCCTGGTTGGTCATCTGGAAGCAGCCGTCGCCGTCGATCGCCCAGACGACACGGTCGGGCTGTGCCACCTTGGCGCCCATCGCGGCCGGGACCGAGTACCCCATCGTGCCCGCGCCACCGGAGTTCAGCCAGGCGTTCGGGCGCTCGTACTGGATGAACTGCGCGGACCACATCTGGTGCTGGCCGACGCCCGAGGCGAAGACGCCCTCGGGTCCGGTCATCTCGCCGATGCGCTTGATGATCGCCTGCGGGGCGAGCAGTCCGTCGGTCGGTTCGGTGTAGCCGAGCGGGAAGTCCTCGAGCAGCTGGTTGAGGTGCGCCCACCAGTCGGCCGTGGAGGCACGCTGGTCGACCGGCACGTCGGCCCACGCCGCCACCAGGTCGACGAGGACCTCCTTGGCGTCGCCGACGATCGGCACGTCGGCGTACCGGATCTTCGAGATCTCGGCCGGGTCGATGTCGACGTGCACGACCTTGGCGTGCGGCGCGAAGTCGTCGACCTTCCCCGTCACGCGGTCGTCGAAGCGGGCACCGAGCGCGATGATGAGGTCGCTCTCCTGGAGCCCGAGCACCGCCGGCACCGTGCCGTGCATGCCCGGCATGCCGAGGTGCTGCGCGTGCGAGTCCGGGAACGCACCGCGCGCCATGAGCGTCGTGACGACCGGGGCGCCGGTGGCCTCGGCGAAGGCGAGGAGCTCGGCGGAGGCACCGGACCGGATCACACCGCCGCCGACGTACAGCACCGGGCGGGCGGACTCGGCCAGCAGCTGCGCCGCCGCGGTGATCTGCTTGCCGTGCGCCTTCGTGACCGGACGGTAGCCGGGCAGGTCGAGCTTCGGCGGCCAGACGTACGGCGCCGACTTCTGCTGCGCGTCCTTGGTGATGTCGACGAGCACGGGACCGGGTCGGCCGGTCGTGGCGATGAGGTGCGCCGCGGCGAGCGTCGCCGGGACGTCCTCGGGCTTGGTGACCAGGAAGGAGTGCTTCGTGATCGGCATCGTGATCCCGACGATGTCGGCCTCCTGGAAGGCGTCCGTCCCCATCAGGGTCGAGAACACCTGCCCGGTGATCGCGATGAACGGCACCGAGTCCATGTAGGCGTCGGCGATCGCGGTGACGAGGTTCGTCGCGCCCGGGCCGGAGGTGGCGATGGCCACGCCGACCTTGCCGGACGAGGACGCGTAGCCCTCGGCGGCGTGCCCGGCGCCCTGCTCGTGCCGGACCAGGATGTGCCGGATCGACGTGGACGCCATGAGCTCGTCGTAGAACGGGATGATGGCGCCGCCGGGCAGCCCGAACACGTCGGTGATCCCGAGGTGCTCGAGCGTCCGCAGGACGGCCCCCGAGCCGGTCAGGACCTCGGGTGAGCGTCGTGCTCCGGCAGCGGACAGCGGTGTGGCTTCCGTGGGCATGAGGGGTTCCTTGCCTGGAGGGATGGCGATGGTGCGGGTGTCGACGTCAGCCCGTGACCGCGCCCTGGGCGGCGGACTGGACGAGCTTGGCGTACTTCGCGAGGACTCCGCGGGTGTAGCGCGGGGGCAGCGGTTCCCAGCCTGCTCGGCGGGACTCCAGCTCGGCGTCGTCGACCAGTAGGTCGAGCGAGCGAGCCGCGATGTCGACACGGATGCGGTCGCCATCGCGCACGAATGCCACTGGACCTGCGTCCACGGCTTCCGGTGCGATGTGGCCGATGCACAGGCCGGTTGTGCCGCCTGAGAATCGCCCGTCCGTCAAGAGTAGTACATCCTTGCCGAGGCCAGCGCCCTTGATGGCGGCCGTGATCGCGAGCATCTCGCGCATGCCGGGGCCGCCCTTGGGGCCCTCGTAGCGGATCACGACGACGTCGCCCTTCTGGATGCGACCCTCGGTCAGGGCGTCCATGGCGGCGCGTTCGCGGTCGAACACCCGTGCCGGGCCCTCGAACACCGAGGCGTCGAAGCCGGCGGTCTTCACGACGGCGCCCTCGGGGGCGAACGAGCCCTGCAGGATCGTCAGGCCGCCGGTGGCGTGGATCGGGTTGTCGATGGTGCGGAAGACCTCGCCGTCGACCTCCGGCGGGTCGATCTCGGCCAGGTTCTCGGCGAGGGTCTTGCCCGTGACGGTCATGACGTCGCCGTGCAGCAGGCCGGCCTCGAGCAGCGCCTTCATGATGACCGGGATGCCGCCGTTGCGGTCGACGTCGACCATGACGTACTTGCCGAACGGCTTCATGTCGGCCAGGTGCGGGACCTTCGAGCCGATGCGGTTGAAGTCGTCGAGGGTGAGCTCGACCTCGGCCTCGTGCGCGATGGCGAGCAGGTGCAGGACTGCGTTCGTCGAGCCGCCGAGCGCCATGAGCACGGTGATCGCGTTCTCGAAGGCCTCGCGCGTGAGGATCTGGCGCGCGGTGAGGCCGAGTCGGAGCATGTTCACGACGGCCTCGCCGGAGCGGTGCGCGTAGTAGTCGCGGCGGCGGTCGGCGCTCGGCGGGGCGGCGGAACCCGGCAGCGACATGCCGAGGGCCTCGGCCAGGCTCGCCATGGTGTTGGCCGTGTACATGCCACCGCATGCGCCCTCGCCCGGGACGATCGCGCACTCGATCTTCTTCAGCTCGGCCTCGGTCATGGTGCCGGCCTTGCACGCCCCGACGCCCTCGAAGGAGTCGATGATCGTGACTTCCTTCATCGTGCCGTCGGCCTGCTTGACGTACCCGGGCATCACGGACCCGGCGTAGAGGAAGACGCTGGCGAGGTCGAGCCGCGCCGCCGCCATGAGCATGCCGGGGAGGGACTTGTCGCAGCCGGCGAGCAGCACGGTGCCGTCCAGGCGCTCGGCGTTGACGACGGTCTCGACGCTGTCGGCGATGACCTCGCGCGAGACGAGCGAGAAGTGCATGCCCTCGTGGCCCATCGAGATGCCGTCGGACACCGAGATGGTGCCGAACTGCAGCGGGTACCCGCCGCCGCCGTGCACGCCTTCCTTGGCGCCCTGGGCCAGGCGGTCGAGGGACAGGTTGCAGGGGGTGATCTCGTTCCAGGACGAGGCGATGCCGATCTGCGGCTTCTCCCAGTCCTCGTCGCCCATCCCGACGGCCCGCAGCATGCCACGCGAAGTGGTTGCTTCGATCCCGTCGGTGACGACCCGGCTCCGCGGCTTCACGTCGATGTCAGGCATGTCCAGAGTCTAGGACCAGTTGGGATACCAATGGCGCAACACCATGCGTCCGCATGGTGTTGCGCCGGTCGGTCGGGAGGCGCGGGTCGGCCCGGTCAGCGGGTCGCGCGTGCCCTGGCGAGCTGCTTCAGCACGTCGGTGAGGGCCGCCGGGTCGGCGACGCGGTGGCCGGCGAGCGTCTCGCCCTCCCCCACCTTGACGCCGACGTCGCCGTCCCGGAGGACCCGGAAGCCGTCCTCGTCGGTGACGTCGTCCCCGGCGAAGAACACCGCGTCGGCGCCGCGGAGCGCACGCAGACGGTCGATCGCGTCGCCCTTCGTCACGTGCCGGACGGCGAACTCGACGATGTCCTTGCCGCCGCGCTCGAGGACGTCGGGGTCCGCGTCGTGGGCGGCTCGGCTCGCCTCGGCGTTCGTCGCCGCCGCCTCGTCCGCGCCCACGCGGCGGGTGTGCACGCCGTGCCCAGCGGGCTTGTGCTCGACGACGACCCCGGGGTGCCGGGCGCCGACCTCGTCGAGCGCGGCGCCGATGCGGGCCACGCGCGCGGTCTCGTCCTCGGTCAGGGCGTCCTCGTCGTGGCCGTCGACCCGCCACTCGACACCGTGCGACCCGATGAGCGCCATGCCGTCGGGCGCGTGCGACACCGCCGCGAGACTGCCGAGCGGCCGTCCGGAGACGAGCACGACCTCGGTGTCGCGGGCCCGCTGCAGGGTGAGGACCGCCGCCCAGCTGCCGGGCAGGGCGCCGACCTGCGACGGGTCGTCGGCGAACGGGGCGAGCGTCCCGTCGAAGTCGAGCGCCACGAGCAGTCGCGGCGCAGCCGCGAGCGTCTCGAGGGCCGTGGCGAGACCGCCGTCCGTCGTCTGCTCAGGCATCACGGTCCTCCCGGGTGTCCTCGGCGGCGCGCGCCTTCTGCGCGTCCTGGTCGAAGATCGACGTGCCGTCGGTCTGTGCCTCGCGGTGCGGTTCGCCCTGGTCGACGGCGTCCGGGTCGATCTGCGCGCTGCGCGGGGCGTGCCGGTCGAGGGCCTCGAGGAACGAGCGCGACCACCGGGCGACGTCGTTGTCCCGGACCCGCTTGCGGAGCGCTCGCATCCGGGTCGACCGCTCACGGCGGGGCATCTCGATCGCGCGCTGGATCGAGTCCTTGAGCGCTCCGATGTCGTGCGGGTTGACGATCACGGCCTGCTTCAGCTCGTCGGCGGCCCCGGCGAACTCGGACAGGATGAGGACGCCGTCGTTGTCGAAACGGCTGGCGACGTACTCCTTGGCGACGAGGTTCATGCCGTCCCGGAGGGCCGTCACGAGCATGATGTCGGCGGCCAGGTAGAGCGCGACCATCTCCTCGCGCGGGTAGCCGTGGTGCAGGTACGAGATGGGCTGGTGGCCGATCACGCCGAGGTCGCCGTTGATCCGGCCGACCGTCAGCTCGATCTCGTCGCGGAGCATCCGGTACGTGTCCACGCGCTCGCGGCTCGGGCTCGCGACCTGGATGAGCGCCGCGTCCTCGACGGCGAGGCGGCCGTCCTCGACGAGTTCGCCGAACGCCTTGATGCGGTGGCGGATGCCCTTGGTGTAGTCGAGCCGGTCGACGCCGAGCAGGACGGTCGTCGGGTTGCCGAGGCCGTCGCGGATCTCCTTGGCGCGCTGCTGCACCTCGGGCCGGCGGGCGATCTCCTCGAAGCTCTCGGCGTCGATCGAGATCGGGAAGTGCCGGGCCTCGACGTGCCGGACGGTGATGCCCTTCCGGCTGCGCGGCGCCTGCGGGTCGTCGACGGGGACGTCCACCGTCGAGCCCTTCGTCGTGTAGCCCTTGATGTGCCGGACCGCGCGGAGGAAGTCGCTCGCGTCGTCCTGGCGCTGGAAGCCGATGACGTCCGCGCCGAGCAGCCCGTCGAGGATCTGCGCACGCCACGGCAGCTGGGCGTAGATGCCCACGGGTGGGAACGGGATGTGGTTGAAGAAGCCGATCGTCAGGTCCGGACGGAGTGCACGCAGCAGGGCCGGGACGAGTTGGAGCTGGTAATCCTGCACCCAGACGATGCCGTCCTGCTCGACGATCTCGGCGATCTGCTCGGCGAAGCGCTGGTTGACGCGCTTGTAGGCGTTCCACCAGTCGCGGTGGTAGCTCGGGTGCTCGATGACGTCGTGGTAGAGCGGCCAGAGGGTGTCGTTGCTGAACCCCTCGTAGTACTCCTGCACGTCGTCGGCGCTGAGCGGGACCGGGACGATGTGGATGCCCTCGTTGTCGAACGGCTCGACCGTGACGTCGGGCTGTCCGACCCAGCCGACCCAGGCACCGTCGTTCGCCCGCATCACCGGCTCGAGCGCCGTGACGAGTCCGCCCGGGGAGTGCCGCCAGCCCTCGGTGCCGTCCTCGTCGACGACGCGGTCGACGGGCAGGCGGTTGGAGGCGACGACGAATGCGTAGCGGTTGCTGTCGGTGCGGTCTGCGGGCATGGGTGGCGGGTGCTCCGTTCCTGCCCGGCGGCCTGCCGGGGCGTCGGCACCGAAACTACCAGCGACCGGATGGCCGGGCTGAGGGGACGTGCACGTCGGTGCCGCGTGCACCGGCCGAGCAGCACGGGCCCCAGCGCGCACCTCAGTAGGCTCGCCGCATGGTGAGCACGCGCTGCTGGCAGGACGGGACCGCGGCCGAGCGCGACTTCCCGGTGGAACAGGTGTCGGACCTGGTCGCCCGGGACGGCTCGTTCGTGTGGATCGACTACACCGACCCCGAGCCCGCCGACCTCGAGCAGGTCGAGGAGGAGCTCGGCATCCACGCCCTCGCGGTCGAGGACGCCGTCGAGCGCGGGCAGCGACCGAAGCTCGACCGGTACCGGGACAGCCTGTTCCTGGTCGTCTACGACGCGCACGGCCCGGGGAAGGACGGCGAACTCGTCACGCACGAGGTCAAGGCCTTCGTCACGCACCACGCGCTGGTCACGATCCACGGCGCCGACTTCGACACGGCCGCGGTGCAGCGGCGCTGGGACGCCAACAGCGACCTCGCCGACCACGGGGTGCCGTGGTTGCTCTGGGGGCTGCTCGACGCCGTCGTCGACCACGCCACCAGCGTCCTCGAGACGATCGAGCGCGACATCGACGCACTCGAGGACGACCTGTTCGAGAACGGCGACCCGCGCGAGCAGCAGATCCAGCGGCGCTCCTTCCGGCTCCGCAAGGCCCTCGGCGTGCTGCGCCGGCTCGTCGTCCCCACGCGGGACAGCGTCGGGTCGCTGCTGCACGGAGACGCCGCGACCATCGTGGACGGGGTCCGCCCCTACTTCCGCGACGTCGAGGACCACCTCGTCTCGATCGCCGACACCGTCGAGCAGCAGCGGGACGCGGTGTCGAGCGTCCTCGAGACGAATCTGAACCTGGCGTCGAACCGGCAGAACACGGTGATGAAGAAGGTGACGAGCTGGGCGGCGATCATCGCGATCCCGACCGGCATCACGAGCTTCTTCGGGCAGAACGTGAAGTTCCCGGGCGAGGGCGCCTGGAGCGGCCTGTACGCCTCACTCGCCCTGACCGTGGCGACCTCGCTGGTCCTCTACCGGTCGTTCAAGCACCGCGACTGGCTCTGACCGCACGCACCACCACCGCCGGCGCGGCCGGCGCGGCGCGCATGGTCCGTGCTGCCAGTGAGCAGCGCTGCCCGCGGGTCAGATCCCGAGCGCGAGCACGCCCGCCACGACGGTGAGCGGTGCGACGACGCACCCGAGGGCGATGTACCGCCCCCACGACAGGTGGATGCCCTCGGCCGTCAGTCGGGCGTGCCAGAGCAGCGTCGCGAGCGAGGCCCACGGGGTGATGAGGCACCCGGCGTTCACCCCGACGAGCAACGCGGCGTACCGGAGTGCCTCGTGCCCCGCGGCCGGCTCGAGCACCAGGTAGGCGGGCAGGTTGTCGATCGCGTTCGCCGCCACCGCCCCCGCGCCGCCCAGGAGCAGCAGCGAGCCGGTCCCGGTGCCGCCGCTGACGGCCTGCACGAGCGGGTCGGTCAGGCCCGTGGCGTGCAGGGTCTCGACGACGACGAAGAGCCCGGCGGCGAAGACGAGCGTGGACCACGGCACGCGCGACGGCTTCAGCTCCGACGGGGCCCGCCACGCCGCGACGCCGACGAGCAGCAGGGCCGCGACCACGGCGGCCAC
Organism: Curtobacterium sp. L6-1; assembly: GCF_018885305.1. Classification (NCBI taxonomy): domain Bacteria; kingdom Bacillati; phylum Actinomycetota; class Actinomycetes; order Micrococcales; family Microbacteriaceae; genus Curtobacterium; species Curtobacterium aetherium. The sequence goes on along the minus strand of NZ_CP076544.1, from coordinate 716,212 downwards.
CCAGACCTCGACACCGGCGGTCAGGGCGACGACGAGGGCGACGAGCACGACCGACGCCGCCCAGAAGAACACCGGGTCAGCCGCCATCCGGAGCCCGGCGGGCGTGTAGCGGCCGAAGAGCGAGCGCCGGAACACGACGAGCAGCACGGCACACGGCACGACCACCCCGGCGAGGGCCGCCCAGACCATGAGGCCGGCGAACGGCAGCGGCCCGTCGAGCCCGATGCCGTCGACCGCGAGCAGGTTCGTCAGGTTCGACACCGGCAGCAGCAGCGAGGCGGTGTTCGCCAGCCAGACCGTGGTCAGCGCGAACGGCATCGGCGGCAGACCGACCCGACGCGCGAGCGTGATGACGATCGGCGTGAGCAGGACCGCGGTGGTGTCGATGGACAGGAACACCGTGCAGACGACCGCGAGCACGACGACGGCGGCCCACAGCCCGATGGTGCGACCGCCCCCGACGCGCGCGGCGACGTCGGCCAGCCGGTCGAAGACCCCGGCGTCCGCCGCGAGCTCGGACACGACGGTCAGCCCCAGGACGAAGCCGAGCACCGGCAGGACGCGCTCCGCGAGGGCGCCGAGCTCCGGCAGCGGCAGCAGGCCGAGGGCGACGCACACCGCCCCGACGGCGAGCAGGACGGCTCCGATGACGGCTTGGCGCACGATGCGACTCCTTCGGTGGGATGGCCGGAGGTCCCCTGTGCGCCCGGCGGCGCTCCAATGTAGCGCCCGGTAACGTGGCCGGCACGACGACAGGAGGAACCCGTGCGGAAGTTCATGTTCAGCGGTGCGGTGTGGGGCTCGCTCATCAGCGGCTACAGCGTGCTGCAGACCACCAGGCGTGGACCGCGTGACTGGCGGCTCGCCCTGACCTGGGTGGCCTGGCTCTCGACCACGATCGTGGCGGTCGGGACGGTCGTCGAGGACGACCGTGCGGTGAAGGGCAAGCAGCGCTAGTCGCGAGTCCCCCACACGACGGACGGGAGGCCCGGTACCAGCTGGTACCGGGCCTCCCGTCCGTCGTGGGGTGTGGCGACCGCCGGTCGCCTAGCGTCGGCCGCCCTCGGGCGGCACGTCCTCGGCGCGGATGCCCGAGGTCTGGATCGGCCCGGTGAAGAGCGCCGAGCGCTCGTCGCCCTCGCCGAAGAGCTGCGAGTCCCCCTCGCTCCGGGGGCCGCGACGCGCGGGCTGCTGCCGCGCCGGCTCGGTGAGCTGCACGCGCTGCAGCGGCAGGGCGTCGGGGTGGTGGCGCTGCATCCACTCCACCATCTCCTCGCGCACGTAGCAGCGGAGGTCGAACAGACCGCCCGCGTCCGGGGCGGTCACGAGGATGCGCACCCGCACCAGTCCCCCGACGGCGTCGGTGACCTGCAGCACCTTGGTGCGGCCGTCCCAGATCGTGCTCGTCGCGAGGATCCGGTCGAGTTCCTGGCGCATGTCGGAGGGGCTGACCCGCCAGTCGAGGTCGAACTCGACCGCGCCGAGCAGTTCGCTGCTGGTGCGGGTCCAGTTCTCGAACGGGGTGCTCGTGAAGTAGGTCGACGGGAGCACGAAGCGGCGGTCGTCCCAGAGGTGCACGACGACGTAGGTGAGGGTGATCTCCTCGATGCGGCCCCACTGCGACTCGACCACGACGACGTCGTCCACGCGGATCGACCCGGAGAACGCCAGCTGCATGCCCGCGAAGACGTTGCCGAGCGTGGACTGCGCCGCCAGACCCGCGATCACCGAGATGAGCCCGGCACTGGCCAGCACGCTCGCGCCGGCGGCCTCGACCCCGGGGAAGGTGAGCAGGATCGCGCCGACCGCGATGATCACGAGGACCGCGACCGTGAGCCGGCGGATGATGAGGACCTGCGTGCGGATCCGGCGGGCGACCCGGTTGTCGGGCACGTCGACGCGGTACTTGTGCAAGCCGAGGCTCTCGAGGAAGATCGCGAGCTCGCAGGCCAGCCAGCAGCCGACACCGATCACGGCGACGAGGAAGACGTGGGAGACCTCGTCCCGCCACGGGAAGCGCTCGGCGTCCCGCGGGATGCTCGACGCGAACGCCGTCCAGAGCAGGGCGATGAGCAGCGTCGTCCGGGTCGGGTGCTTGACGCGCCGGGACAGCGCGGCCGCCCAGCGTTCGCGTCGACCGAGGGCCCGGAACACCAGGTGCAGGACGAGGGAGGCGACCGCCGTGACGAGCAGGGCGAACCCGATCGCGACGAGGAGTCGGAGGAGGATGTCCATCCCTCCATGGTGGCGGTCGCCCGGGCCCGGTCGCCCAGGCGGCGACCAGGCACGCCCGGGTCCGGTCGGGCAGTGGGCACGTCCAGCGGTAGCGTGTCGGCCATGACAGCGAAGAACGACACGGGCGTTGACCGCGCTCCCGCGAACGACTTCTCGCACGAGCAGGAGGGCTACCAGCACGGGCTGAAGCCCCGCCAGCTGCAGATGATCGCCATCGGTGGCGCCATCGGCACGGGGCTCTTCCTCGGCGCCGGTGAGCGGTTGCACGACGCCGGACCGGCACTCGCGATCACCTACCTGATCGCCGGCGTCTTCGCCTTCTTCATCCTCCGGGCGCTCGGCGAACTCGTGCTGCACCGTCCGTCCTCGGGCTCGTTCATCTCGTACGCGCGGGAGTTCTACGGCGAGAAGTTCGCCTACGCCGCCGGCTGGATGTACTTCCTCAACTGGGCGATGACGTCGATCGTCGACACCACGGCCGTGGCGGTCTACCTGAAGTACTGGTCGGCGTTCACCGCGGCGCCGCAGTGGCTCCTGGCCCTCGTCGCCCTGCTCGTCGTCCTGGCGGCCAACATGGTCGCCGTCAAGGTGTTCGGTGAGCTCGAGTTCTGGTTCGCCCTCATCAAGGTCGCCGCCCTCGTGGCGTTCCTGGTCGTCGCCATCGTCTGGCTCGTCTTCGCCTTCCCGGTGGAGACCGGCGGCGAAGCGGTCCGCACCGGCTTCGCGATCTGGGGCGACAACGGCGGCATCCTGCCGAACGGCGTCCTGCCCGCCGTCCTGGTCATCCAGGGCGTCGTGTTCGCCTACGCCGCGATCGAGCTCGTCGGCACCGCGTCCGGCGAGACCCAGGACACCGAGAAGGTCATCCCCCGCGCCATCAACTCCGTCGTCTTCCGCATCGCGGTCTTCTACGTCGGCTCGATCGTGCTGCTCTCGATCCTGCTGCCGTACACGGCGTACAAGAAGGGCGAGAGCCCCTTCGTGACGTTCTTCTCGTCGCTCGGGAACCCGCAGGTCGGCATCATCGTCGGCTCGATCATGAACTTCGTCGTGCTCACCGCGGCGCTGTCGTCGCTCAACGCCGGGCTGTACTCGACCGGTCGCGCGCTGCACTCGATGGGCATGAACGGCTCCGCCCCGAAGTGGACCACGAAGATGTCGAAGGGCGGCGTCCCCTACGCCGGCATCCTGCTCACCGCGGCCTTCACGGTCGCCGGCGTCGCGCTCAACTACTTCGTCCCCGGGCAGGCGTTCGAGATCGCGCTGAACATCGCGAGCCTCGGCATCATCACGGCGTGGGGCACGATCATCCTCTGCCAGATGAAGCTGCGGCAGTGGGCGAAGCAGGGCCTGGCGAAGGAACCGACGTTCCGTCTGCCGGGCGCACCGGTCACGAGCTGGCTGACGCTGGCGTTCCTCGTCTCGGTGATCGTCCTCATGGCGATCGACTACCCGATCGGGACGTACACGATCGCCTCGCTCGTCATCGTCATCCCGCTGCTCGTCGTCGGCTGGTTCCTGCAGCGCGACCGCATCCTCCGCATCGCCGCGCTCCGGCAGGGCGTGACGGGGCCGTTCCCCGTGAACGGTCGTGACCCGGCCGCGCAGGTCCGCCGCCGTGACGGGGACCACGACGGGACCCACCAGGACTGAGCCGCACGGCCCGGGAACGGGCCCGCACTGCTGGGACGAGTCCGGCACCCACCGCTACGATCGGACGGGTGCCGGACTCTCCAGTTCTCCCGACGCTCGACCTGCAGCACACGTGGCGCGACGCCGTGTGCCGGGTGCGGGTGTTCCGCGACCGCGTCACCGCCGAGACCAGCTACGAGCGCGAGACGCTGCTGCCCGTGCCGATGGAGGCCGTGCAGGGCTGGCGCATCGAGGAGTGCGACTTCGACGCGGTCTGCATCGAGTTCGTGACGCCCGACGACGTGTGGCGGGTGCTGCTCGCGCCGGCGGACGAGACCCTCGCGGACCTCGCGCTGCGCCCGGTGCTCGGGGCGCCGCTGCCGCCTGCCGCCGCGTCCTGACGGTCGGGACCGGGGCCGGGGCCGGGGCCGGGCCGTCCTGCGGCGGTTCCTGCGCCGGGACGCTTCCGACGGGCGGGACCTGGGGGCGACGCTGGCGACCGCTGGACCCTGCGCAGGGACGCTGACGACCCGTGGGTCCGATGCGGCGACGGTGCGCACGTGGCGCCGGTGCCCGCGCGGCGACGCTGGCGATCGGCTGGTCCGATGCGGCGACGCTGGCGACGGCGCCTGCGCGGCGACGGTGCCACCGTGGCGACGCTGCCCACGTGGCGACGCTGCCGGCCGAGGTCGGGCGCGGCGACGCTGCCGGCCGAGGTCGGGCTCGGCGACGAGGCCGAGCGAGGCGCGCCTCCGGAGGGGACGTCAGACGAGCAGCAGGATCCCGGCGAGGACCGACGCGGCCGCGATCGCCAGCGCGATGAGCAGCAGCACGAAGTGCACCCGCCAGAAGGTGGTCGGACGGCCGGCGGCGTCGCGGGCCCGGGTGTCCTTCGCGACGCGCTGGAAGAAGCGCGGCCAGGCGATCACGTTGAACACGGCACCGATGAACAGGACCACTGCGGCGAAGACGAGCACCCGACGATCCTACGACGGACGGTCGCGAGACCACCGAGCCGGGAGGCCGTCCCGGTGAGCCGTTCCGTTCGGCCGTCCGGGCGAGGACGGGCCTCGGCCGCCCCCCACGACCGGCCGAGACCCACGGCCACACCCGGGTGTAGCACCTGCTACAGAGCCTACACGACCGTCCGTCCGGCACGAGGGGCCGCGGGTGGACGACGATCGGGCTGCGGTCAGCGGTCCGCCGACCGCGCGTGCGGCGGCCTTCGCAGCCGCCCGTGCGGCGGCCTTCGCAGCCGCTCGTGGGGCGGCCTGCGCAGCCGCTCGTGGGGCGGCCTGCGCAGCCGCTCGTGGGGCGGCCTTCGCGGCCGCTCGTGGGGCGGCCTGAACCGCCGTCCGCTCAGTGGCTCTCGAGGGCGGCCTCGGCGTCGGCGAGGGCAGCGCGGTCGGCCGGGCTCAGGGCCGTGCGGTGCCGTCGTGCGCCGTCGTTCACCTCGACGATGAGCCGGCTGAGCCGCGTGGCCGGGTCGTCGGTGTCCGGGTACGCGTTGTCGGTGCCGAGGCGGGCGTGCACGGGCTCCAGGCGCAGCAGCGCCCGCTGCAGCGCACGACTCCGGCGCCCTTGCCCCAGCCGGTGCCCGATGACGAGCAGGAGCATCCCGGACGCCACGAGCAGCACGGCGCCCGGCGTCGTCACGTCGTACGGCAGCGCCAGGGTCCGGGTGACGTCGACCCGGCCGGCGACGTGCGCCGTGTCCATCACCGCGACGACGACCATCCGGACGACACCGAGGACGCCGCCGGCCACGAGGAACCAGAGGCCGACGCGGTCGGGGCCGGTGTGGGCCTCCCGGAGGCGCAGGAGGCAGATGAGCCCGGTGGCCGCCAGCGCGACGCCGAGGTACGACGTCTGCACGATCGAGTACACCGCGGCCAGCGGGTCGGACCCGACGACGAGCATGAACGTCGTCGTCGTGGGCGCGGGGTCGATGCGGACGAACGCGACAACGATGACCACGACGACCACCGAGCACGACGCCACGACGGTGTTCCGCATCCACGGCCGCGCTGCGCCGACGGCCTTCGCGACACCCCAGAGCAACGTGCTCGTGCCCGCGGCCATGAGGACGTCGCAGACCAGCGTCAGGACGTTCCGCCCGCCGAGCAGCGGGTCGACCGCCCGGTAGAGCGGGTCGATCCCCGCGACGATCGTCGCCGAGAACAGCACGAAGGTCATCGTCAGCGTGCGGTCCTGCCCCCGCTGGAGCACCGTGAGCGCGACCGCGCCACCGACGAGCAGCAGCGCCTGGACGACGGCGAGGATCACCCGAAGACCCCGCGGAACGCACTGGGACGTTCGCGGTGGCCACGGAGGAGCTGCGCCAGACGGTCGGCGAAGAGCTCGGCCTGCCGCTCGTACTCGTTCTCGAAGAGCCCGCGTGCCAGCGCCCGTTCGACCTTGTACTCGGGCAGGTCCGGGATGAGGCTGCGGATGGCGGCCGCCTGCGGTGCGGACTCCTGGTGTCCGTGCAGCACGTGGCCGAGCTCGTGCCCGATGACGAACGCGCGGAAGGTCGGCGACGGTGTCGGGGAGATCATCACGAGGTGCTGGTGCTCGAGCGTGGCGACGAACCCGCACACCGGCTCGTCCGCCAGGAACTGCTCCTCACGCACACGGATGGGCTTGCCGACGAGGCGCTCGGCTGCGACGACGGCGTCCTCGATGCCGGTCCACCCGGCCTCGGCACCGACCGCCCAGAACCGTTCGACCAGGGTCGGCGCCGTCATGCCGCACCCCCGGTCCGGGACTCCTGCTCGATGACCTCCGCGATCCGGCGGAGGGCGTCCGGGGAGAGCTCCCCCGGGAAGGTCCGCGCCGCGAAGCCGCTCACCCGTGCGGAGCGGATGGACCGCACGAGGGCGAGCTGGGCGCCGATGCGCTCCGGGAGCTCGCTGTCCTCGAGCAGGAAGCGGTCGTCGACCTCGAAGAAGCCCGCGAGCAGGCGGAGCAGCTGCGTGTCGCTGTTGCGTCGGCCGTCGCCGGAGACCATGTACGTCCACTTGGCCCGAGAGAGCGACCCGCCGTGGTCGTCGACGTACTGCTCGATCTCCGCGAACGGCACGGGCGCTCCCCGCTGCGACTCCTCGAAGTCGAGCAGGAGGTTCAGGCGTCTGGCGAGCTCGCCAGCGTCGAGCACGCCGCCCTTCGGCACCGATCCCGTCATCGTCGCCCCCTTCGATCCCGTGCTCGTCCAGCGTACTGCGCCGGTACCCTCGGACGGGTGTCCCGCCGGTACCCCTCGACCATCGCCGGCCCGGTCGAGCACGAGTTCGTCGTCTCGCGTTCCCGGTTCGTCACGACCGCGCACCCCGCTGCCGACCCGGCCGCAGCCGAGGCCGTCATCGCCGACGTACGGCGCCGCTCCTGGGACGCCCGACACCACTGCACCGCGATGGTCACCGGGGTCCTCGGTGACCAGGCACGCTCCTCCGACGACGGCGAACCCTCGGGCACGGCGGGCGTCCCCATGCTCGAGGTGCTCCGACGCCGCGAGCTCACCGACGTCGTCGTGGTCGTCAGCCGCTGGTTCGGCGGCGTCAAGCTCGGGGCCGGCGGCCTGGTCCGCGCCTACTCGACCTCGGTGTCGGAAGCGCTCGACCGGGCGGTGCTCGTCCGACGGGCGGCACGGACGCAGGTGACCGTCGTGGTCGCCCACGCGGACGCGGGCCGGGTGGACAACGCCCTGCGCGCCTGGGTGCAGCACCACGACGCCACCTCGGGCGAGACCGTGTACGGCGAGCAGGCGACGTTCGAGGTCTGGGTGCCGGCGGACGGGATCGCCGCGCTGCGGGCGGAACTGGCGGCGGTGTCGGCGGGCGGACTCGAACCGGTGCTCGGCGACGAACGGGTGGTGGACCTCCCGGCCGACTGACGGCGTCGACGTCGCAGCACCCGCTGGCTCGGCGACCCTCGCCGGCCCCGCGTCGATGCCCGGGCAGACGGTCCCCGTGCGAGGGCGACGGCCGGGCAGTGACGATGTCCGGCCCGATCGGCACGTCGGGCGTGTCGGCGGTGTCCGCCCACCCGCGCCGCCGTCGCGGACACACCGCGGGAACGACGAAAACCCCGACCGGTTCGGTCGGGGTCTTCGGTTGGTGCACCCCCTCGGACTTGAACCGAGAACCCACTGATTAAGAGTCAGTTGCTCTGCCAATTGAGCTAGAGGTGCGTGTGTGGAGTTGTCCTGCCGCTTCGGCGTGCGCCCCGCGACGGGAATCAACAATAGCATGACTTCTGCGTGCCCTTGACCACTCGGGGCACCGGACGAACAGGAGCACCACTTGAGCGACCGTCTCGCCGCCGGCGACACCGCCCCCGACTTCACCCTCCCCGACCAGGACGGCACCGAGCACGCGCTCGCCGACCTCCGCGGACGCAAGGTCATCGTGTACTTCTACCCGGCCGCGTCGACGCCCGGGTGCACGACCGAGGCGTGCGACTTCCGCGACAACATGTCGTCACTGCAGGCTGCCGGGTACGAGGTGCTCGGGGTCTCGAAGGACGAGCTGCCCGCCCTGCAGCGCTTCCACCACGAGCAGGCGCTGAGCTTCCCGCTCCTGAGCGACCCGGACCTCGCGGTGCACCAGGCGTACGGGGCCTGGGGTGAGAAGAACAACTACGGCAAGATCGTCACCGGCACGATCCGGTCGACGATCGTCCTCGACGAGGACGGCCGCGTGTCGCTGCCGCTCTACAACGTCAAGGCGACCGGCCACGTCGCGAGCCTACGCAAGAAGCTCGGCCTGGTCTGACGTCGGACGGGCGCCGTCAGGGGCGGCCGGGTCCTCCCGCCACCCCTGCCGCTCCCCCGACGACCGCCGGGCTCAGTCCCGGCGCGTGAGCTGCGCCACGACCGCCCGGGACAGCACCAGGGTGATCCCGAGCAGCGCCGGGATGAGCAGCGCCCACCCGACCGCGGGCACCCGGGACGCACCCTGGAACGCCCCGATCGCGAGGGCACCCTGCAGGACCTGCCAGACCAGGACGCCGCTGCGCACCCAGGCCCGCCCACGACGGAGTCCGACGACCATGGCGCCCAGCCACAGCGTCGCGAGGGCCGCGAGCACGAGGAGCGCGATCGCCGACGCCACACTGGCAGCGGGCGTCGTGAGGAGCTCGACGAGCAGGAAGACGGTCACCGCGGCCAGCGCGAGGAACTCGAGGCCGACGACGGCGATGAGGACGAGGAGCGCCAGCGGACGCCTCCGGGGGACGAGCTCGTCGTCCGTGGTGGTGTCAGGCACAGCGATCCTCCAGCAGTGAAACCCTTGATTTGGCCATACCAGTATGGAACGATGTTCGAGGTCGTTTGGACGGCACGATGTGGTGTACGTCTCCCGTGGTTCGACGCTCTTCCCCCGAGCGTTCTGCGGGCGTCGAACTCTCCCCGCGCGGGCTCCTCCCCCACAAGAAGCCTCCCGTACGTCACATGAGCATGTGCAGAGTCCCGATCCCCCGAACTGCGGCCCCGGCCTGCCGTTCGAGCATCTATCGCAAGGAGCACCACCACATGGATTGGCGTGACCAGGCAGCCTGCCTCACCGCGGACCCCGAGCTCTTCTTCCCCGTCGGGAACACCGGCCCGGCCGTCGACCAGATCGAGAAGGCCAAGTCGGTCTGCGCTCGGTGCACCGTGACCGAGATGTGCCTGCAGTACGCACTCGAGAACAACCAGGACTCCGGTGTCTGGGGTGGCCTCAGCGAGGACGAGCGTCGCGCGCTCAAGCGCCGCGCCGCCCGCGCCCGCCGCGCCTCCTGACGCAGCCGCAGTACCGACGACGACGCCCGCCGTGCCCCCAGGGGCCGGCGGGCGTCGTCGTGTGCGGACCGTGGTGTGGAGGGGACCGCCTGGAGGCGCGGTGGCGGTCCGGCGGGCCGGCTACGGGCCTCCGCGCTAGGCGCTGGCGGCCGGCGCCGAGGTGAGCCAGCGGAACGGGATGGAGATGGTGACCTCGGTGCCGCTGCCGGTCAGGGTGTGCCAGTCGATCGTGCCGCCGAGCTCGCCCTGGATGAGGGTGCGGACGATCTGCGTCCCGAGGCCGGAACCGACCTTGCCCTCCGGCAGCCCGACGCCGTTGTCCCGCACCTGGATCTCGATGTGGTCGTCGTGGCGGTTGGCGACGATCTCGACCTCGCCGTCGCGGCCGTCAAGCCCGTGCTCGACCGCGTTCGTGACGAGCTCCGTCAGGCCGAGCGCGAGCGGCGTGGCTGCCTCGGACGGGAGCACCCCGAACTCCCCCGTCTTCTTCGGGTGCACGGTCGTGTTGTGCGAGGCGGCGACCTCGGTGACGAGCTTGAGGACCGAGTCGAACACCTCGTCGAAGTCCACGGTCTGGCTCAGGCCGGTGGACAGGGTGTCGTGCACGACGGCGATGGCGGCGACCCGGCGCATCGCGTTCTGCAGCGAGGTGCGGGCCTCGTCGGAGTGCGTGCGCCGCGCCTGGATGCGGAGCAGCGACGCCACCGTCTGCAGGTTGTTCTTGACCCGGTGGTGGATCTCGCGGATCGTCGCGTCCTTCGTGATGAGCTCGCGCTCCTGGTGCCGCATCTCGGTGACGTCGCGGCAGAGCACGACCGCCCCGATCCGCTCGCCTCCGTCCCGCAGCGGGATCGACCGGAGCGAGACGGTGACGCCCTTCGCCTCGATGTCCGCCCGCCACGGCGCACGGCCGGTGACCACGAGGGGCAGGGACTCGTCGACGTCGAGCTGGGCGCCGAGGAGCTCCGTCGTCACCTCGGCCAGGGACTTGCGCTCGAGCTCGCCGTCGAAGCCCATCCGGTTGAAGGCGCTCAGGCCGTTCGGGCTGGCGAAGGTCACGACGCCGTTCGTGTCGAGGCGGAGGAGCCCGTCGCTGGCCCGGGGAGCGCCGCGACGCGGACCGGCCGGGGCACCGAGGTCCGGGAAGTCACCGGTGGCGATCATGCCGAACAGGTCGTTCGCGCTCGCGGTGAAGTTGAGTTCCTGCCGGCTCGGCGTGCGCGACTCGTCCTGGTTCGAGTGGCGCGTGACCACGGCGATCGGGTGCTCGGTGGTCTGCGCGCTCTTCGCGGTGAGACGACGGAGCACGGGGATGGCGCGCACGCGTGTCGGGGTGTCCTCGTACCAGTCCGGCTCGGCGGAGTCGACGACCCGGCTGCCGGTGAAGCTCTCGGTGACCTGGTCGCGCCACTCCTCGCGGATGTCCTGGCCGACGATGTCCCGGTAGAACAGCGTCGCCGCCGAGGAGGGACGGGCGTGCGCGACCGCCACGAAGGTCGAGTCGTCCGCCGTCGGCACCCACAGCACCATGTCGGCGAACGACAGGTCGGCGAGCAGCTGCCAGTCCCCCACGAGCAGGTGGAGCCACTCCACGTCGGCTTCGGAGGAACGGCCTTGCGCGAGGACGAGGTCACTGAGGGTCGACACCAGCCAAGTCTAGGTGCGCTCGTGGTGTGGACGACGGCGCTCTCTCCACAGGTGGGGCTCCTCGGCGAAATTTCATGTTCCACGAACCCTACGCTCTGCCGTGAGGGAAAGGGGACGGGGTGGCGGAGCGCGCACAGCAGGTCGCAGGGGTCCAGACCGAGGAGCAGGCGAACGAGACCGGACCACCGGCGGCGGCGGCTGCGGCTCGGTGTGCGACGGGCACCGCTGTGGCATCGTGCGCGACGGACTCCGCGCCGCCGGACCGGCCGCTGCCGGATGTCGGCGAGACCGCCCGGTCCCTGGCGCTGTGTGTCGCCGAGATCCTCACCGGTGCACGCGAGGTGGACACCATCGCGCGGTGGATCACCGAGGAGGTGCACCGTCACCTGCAGCAGCGCGCGGCGATCGCGGCCCGCGCCCGGTCGGCGTCCCGACGGAGCCAGCACCGTGCCGTGATCCGCGTCGGCGGTGTCGTCCTCGACGCGTCCCGGGGCGACGTGGTCGAGGCCGCGGTCGTCGTCCACACGCGCAGTCACGCCCGCGCGGTCGCCATCCGCCTCGAGGCCCGGCAGGGCCGGTGGCGGGCCACCGCGATCGGTGTGCTCTGACGGGTGCGCCGCCCGGCGCACGTCCACGACGGACGGGAGGCCCGGTACCAGCTGGTACCGGGCCTCCCGTCGTGCGGATGGTGCGTGCGGTGCGTCAGCCCTTCTTGGCCGCCGCGCGCCGCTCGGCGCGGTTGGCCGCATCGGCCTGACCGGTCGCGGTCGCCGCGGAGCCGAACGCGGAGCCCTGCTCGGGGCCGGTGGCGGCCTCCTGCTCGGCCTGCGCGCGCTGCGCACGAGCCGTCGCGGCCTGCTCGAGGCGGCCGGCCTCGTCGCGCACCTCGACCTCACCGTCGATGGACGGGGCGGAGTACTCGAGACCGGCGTTCTCGCCCTCCTCGCCGAGGCCCTTCGCCTCGATGACCGCGCTGTCGCCGTCGGACTGCACCTGGACCTCGAGGTTGAACAGGAACCCGACGGACTCCTCGCGGATCTGCCCCATCATCGTCTGGAACAGGGCGTAGCCCTCGCGCTGGTACTCGACCAGCGGATCGCGCTGCGCCATCGCGCGGAGGCCGATGCCGTCCTTGAGGTAGTCCATCTCGTACAGGTGGTCCCGCCAGCGGCGGTCGATGACCGACAGGACGACGCGGCGCTCGAGTTCGCGCATGGCCTCGTCGCCGAGGGTCTCCTCGCGCTTCTGGTACGCGAGCTGGGCGTCCGACAGGATCTCCCGCGCGAGGAAGTCGCGCGACGCCTTGCCCTTCGAGCCGGCCTCGGTGATGACCTCGTCGATGGTGATCGAGATCGGGAACAGCGTCCCGAGCTCCGTCCACATGGCGTCGAGGTCCCAGTCGTCCGGGGACCCTTCGCCGGTGTGGGTGTCGATGACGTCGTCGACGACGCTCTTCAGGAACGACTGGGCACGCTCGTGCAGGTCGTCGCCCTCGAGGATGTGGCGGCGGTCGCTGTAGATCGCCTCACGCTGCCGGTTCAGGACGTCGTCGTACTTGAGGACGTTCTTGCGGATCTCGGCGTTGCGGCCCTCGACCTGCGCCTGGGCGGAGCGGATCGCGCGGCCGACGAGCTTGTTCTCGATCGCCAGGTCGTCCGGGACGTTGCCGCGGCCCATGAGGCTCTCGGCGGCGCCCGAGTTGAACAGCCGCATGAGGTCGTCGGTGAGCGACAGGTAGAAGCGGCTCTCGCCCGGGTCACCCTGACGACCGGAACGACCGCGGAGCTGGTTGTCGATGCGGCGGGACTCGTGGCGCTCGGTGCCGAGGACGTAGAGACCGCCCGCATCGCGGACCTTCTCGCTCTCCTCTTCGACGGTGGCCTTCATCGCCGAGAAGACCTTGTCCCACTCGGCCTCGTACTCGTCCGGGGTCTCGGTCGGCGAGAGGCCCTTGGCGTGCATCTCCTGCACGGCGAGGAACTCCGCGTTGCCGCCGAGCATGATGTCGGTACCACGACCGGCCATGTTCGTCGCCACGGTGACCGCGCCGGCACGACCCGCCTGGGCCACGATCGCGGCTTCACGGGCGTGGTTCTTCGCGTTGAGGACCTCGTGCTTCACGCCCTTCTTGGCGAGGAGCTTCGAGAGGTACTCGGACTTCTCGACGCTCGTGGTGCCGACCAGGACCGGCTGGCCCTTCTGGTGGCGCTCCTCGATGTCGTTGGCGACCTGCTCGAACTTGGCCTGCTCGTTCTTGTAGACGAGGTCGGTCTGGTCGATGCGCTGCATCGGGCGGTTCGTCGGGATCGGGACCACGCCGAGCTTGTACGTGGACATGAACTCCGCCGCCTCTGTCTCGGCGGTACCGGTCATCCCGGAGAGCTTCTGGTACAGGCGGAAGTAGTTCTGCAGCGTGATCGTGGCGAGGGTCTGGTTCTCGGCCTTGACCTCGACTCCCTCCTTCGCCTCGATGGCCTGGTGGATGCCCTCGTTGTAGCGACGGCCCATCAGGATGCGGCCGGTGTGCTCGTCGACGATGAGCACCTCACCGTTCATCACGACGTAGTCCTTGTCGCGCTTGAACAGGGCGGAGGCCTTGATGGAGTTGTTCAGGAACGAGATGAGCGGGGTGTTCGCCGACTCGTACAGGTTGTCGATGCCGAGGTAGTCCTCGACCTTCTCGATGCCGGGCTCGAGCACGCCGACGGTGCGCTTCTTCTCGTCGACCTCGTAGTCCTCGCCCGGGGTGAGCCGCGTGGCGATGGAGGCGAACTCGGTGAACCAGCGGTTCGCCTCGCCCGAGGAGGGACCGGAGATGATGAGCGGCGTCCGGGCCTCGTCGATGAGGATCGAGTCGACCTCGTCCACGACGGCGAAGAAGTGCCCGCGCTGGACCATGTCGGACGCCTGCCACGCCATGTTGTCGCGCAGGTAGTCGAAGCCGAACTCGTTGTTCGTGCCGTACGTGATGTCGGCGGCGTACTGCTCGCGACGCTCGGCCGGCGACTGCCCGGCGACGATGCAGCCGGTGGTCATGCCGAGGGCGCGGAACACGCGGCCCATGAGCTCGGACTGGTACGACGCGAGGAAGTCGTTGACCGTGATGACGTGCACGCCGCGCGACGGGATCGCGTTGAGGTAGGCGGCGGTCGTGGCGACGAGGGTCTTGCCCTCACCGGTCTTCATCTCGGCGATGTTGCCGAGGTGCAGGGCGGCACCACCCATGAGCTGCACGTCGAAGTGCCGCATGCCGAGGGTGCGCTTGGAGGCTTCACGGACGGCCGCGAAGGCCTCCGGCAGCAGGTCGTCGAGCGTCTCGCCGTTCGCGTACCGCTCGCGGAGCTCGGTCGTCTCCTCGAGGAGTTCCTCGTCGGTGAGGCTCGCGAAGTCGTCCTCGAGGTCGTTGATCGCCGAGGCGTACGCCTTCAGCCGACGGAGGGTCCGCCCTTCACCGATGCGGAGGACCTTCTCCAACACGTTTGCCACGTGAGCTCCTTACGAGTCGTCGTGCGCGGTCCGCGCCCCGATCAGCCAGTCATGCTAGCAACCCCCCGCGCCTCGGCGCTGGGAGCAGCGCGAGTGCGCACGGCCCGGGGCCGTGCGCACTCGACGGTGGTGCTGCGGACGTCTAGGCGTTCGCGGGTGCGGTCTCCTCGACGAGCACGTGCTCGCTGCCGCGGGCGTCGGCGCCCGGGTTCTCGTCGATGCCGATGACGCCGTAGTCCCAGCCCTTGCGGCGGTACACGACGCTCGGGCGGTGGGTCTCGGAGTCGACGAACAGGTAGAAGTCGTGCCCGACGAGCTCCATGTGGTACAGCGCGTCGTCGACGGTCATCGGCGCCGCCTCGAACACCTTCTGACGGATGACGACCGGCGAGTAGGCCGCGTCCTCGTCGTCGTGGTCGGAGCCCTGGTCAGCACTGACCACGGGGACCGCACCGGTGGCGACCTCCTCGATGAGCTTGCCGTCGGCGGGCTCGACGCCCATGCCCTCGAAGCCCGCTCCCGCGGCCTCGGCGACGGACGTCGGGCGGTGCCGTCCGCGGTGCACCTTCTTGCGGTCGCGGGCACGACGCAGGCGCTCCGCGATGCGGGCGAACGCGAGGTCGAACGCCGCGTACTTATCCGACGCCGCGGACTCGGCCCGCACGAGCGGCCCCGGTCCGATGAGCGTCAGTTCGACGCGGTCCTCACCCTGCGCGCCGCTGCTCTTCTCGTGGTGCCGACTCACTCGCACCTCGAACGCGAGGGCGCGGTCGGCGAGCGCGTCGATCTTCTCGGACTTCTGCTCCACGTAGCTCCGGAATCGGTCGGTGACCCCGACGTTCCGGCCCGTGATCGTCACGTCCATGGCGGCTCCATCCACTCTCGGCGGTTCGCCTCCGTCCGGCGAACACCAACGCCTTGCCGCGAGGCTAGACCCTGCCGACCGAGCCCGTCCGCCGTGCACGGCCCTGCCGGGAGACACCCACCGGATGCCCAGGAGGCGTCGGACCGGTCCACCGCGCTCACACCTCCACGCTCGCGACTGCGACGCAGCGCACCGGGCGACCGCCCACGGCGCGGACGGCACGGACGGCCTCGGCCATGGTGACCCCGGTCGTCACGACGTCGTCGACGAGCACGACGTCCCGCCCGCGGAGCCCGTCTGCGAGCGCGGCGGCGCTGAGCGACCCGACGGTGGCCGCGACGCGCTCGAGCGCGGTGCGCTCCTTCTGCCCGCCGCCGGCCCGGGCCGCCACGACGTCGGCCGGGTCCGCCGCCGTCGGGTGGACCGGCAGCCGGCGCAGTGCGGGGGTCCGCCGCAGTCCGGCGCGACGGAGGACCGACACCACCGGGTCGAAGCCACGACGCCGCGCGCCCCGCCGGGAGGGCGGGACCCGGACCACCACCGCACCCGGTGCTGCGGCGAGCGCCGCACGCACGAGCGCGCCGGTCCGTGCGGTGAGCGGGCCGACGACGTCGCTCCGGCCCCGGAGCTTCCACTCGAGGAGCAGGGTGCGGACGGTCCCCTCGTACTCGAACGCCGCGTCGAGCCGGACGCCCGCGACGAGTCGGGTCCGGCCCGGCAGCTCCCGCAGCAGCGTGTGGCACCCCCGGCAGAGCGCGCGGTCGGGCGTGCCGCAGCCGACGCAGACCACCGGCAGCAGGAGGGCGACCACCGCGGTGAGGGCGTCGCGCCACGCGGTGGTCGGCGGGGACACGGGTGCGGGTGCGGTCGGCGCGGTGGTCATGCCCCGATGCTCGCCGGTCCCACGGGCCGGCGGGACGCTGCCCGCCGTGCTGTGGACGGGCCTCCCGTGCGGTCCTGCTGTGCAGGAGTGGCCGCTCCGAGCGGCTGCTCCCGGCCTCGCCGGTCGCGGCGTCGGGGCCGGGCTCGGCGCTCCCGCCGCGTCAGCGCTGGATGCCCAGGACCGACGCCTCCACGCCCGTGCGGTCCCACGCGCCTCCGGTCGACTGCTGTACCTCGCCGTCGGTCGTGCGCAGCAACAGCGCTCCGCCGCTCCCGCCGGCGATCGTCGTCGCCGTGCCGTCGGGCTTCGCAAGGGTCTCCGACTGCCCGCCCACGGTGGTCCGCACGACGTCCGTGCCCGTCGCGGTCCGTCCCACCGAGGCGACGTCGAGCTCGTCGACCCAGGTCGCACCGACCGGCGTGCCGTCGGCCGCCTGGACCCGCACCGGCGGACCGAGCGAGGTCGGCACCCGGTCCGAGCCGCGGGTGATGGCGACGACGTAGAGCGCTGCGCCCTCGTCGGTGTCGAGCAGTGCGAGCGCCCGGGTCGAGTCGCGGGAGACCTGGAACGAGACGAGGCGTCCCTCCGGCAGCGTGGACGTCACGACGTGGGGGTCGCCCAGGAGGCCGTAGGCGGTGATCGAGCGGGAGTCGGACCGCTCGGCGACCCAGATGAACCCCTGGTCGTCGACCGTCGGCGGGACGAGGTCGTCCCGGGTGTCGATGCGCAGGGGGTCGCGGCCGCTGCGGACGACGAACACGCCGTCGCGGTTGCCGACCGCCGCGACGCTGCCCGAGGCGGAGAGCGCGAGGGACCGGGGGTCGAGCCCGGCGACCTGTGCGCTCATGCCGCCGCCGAGGCCGGAGACGTCGCCGGAGCCGGGCGTCGCGTAGCCCGCCGTGCCGCCGCGGACCACGAGGGGTCTGGCGTCGACGTCGGGGTTGCGCTGGGCGCTCGTGCCGCTCGAGTCGGGCAGGGACACCGGGACGCCCTCGACGGTCAGGTCGACGGACGAGACGGTGGCGATCGAGGACAGCGAGTCGGTGAGCTGCTCGCGCATCCGGACCTTCTCGACCGTGCTCGACCGGAGCGCCTCGCTCGACAGGTCGACCTGGGCGCTGCCGCTGTCGATCGTGACGGCGTTCAGCGAGAGCTGCGTGCCCTCCGGGAACGACGAGACGACGGAGCCCTCGAGCCAGTCCGCCGGTCCGGCGAGCAGGGCGCTGACGATGCGCGTGCTCGTCGAGGAGCGGGCGAGGAACCAGCGCTCGTCGGGGACGAGGAAGCGGTAGGTCGGGTCGTAGAAGTACAACGCGTGCGGCTGGAACACCGACACGAAGTTCACCGGCGACAGGATGATGCCGTCCGGCGCGTAGGCGATGCGCCACTCGCCGTCCTCGCGGGTGAACTGGAACGTCAGGGTCGACGAGGTCGGTCGGACCGCCTGCGTGTACTCCCCGTCGGCGTCGACCGTGGCGCTCGCGGTCAGGGTGTACGTCAGCTCACGGGTGCCGACCCGCTCCACCTCGCCGTCGCCCTGCCGGACCGTGACGCCCTGCCGCGGGTTCCACTTCTGGGAGAACCGGGCACTGAGGAACTCGCGAGCGACGGCGTAGTCGTTCTGGGCACCGGTGGCGGCGTCGATGAACTGCGTGAGCACCTCGGCCTGGTCGGAGCCGGCCTCGGGTCCGGAGGGCCGGTAGTCGACGCCGCCGGACTGGGACTCGTCGGTGATCGACTGCCCGGACCGGACGGGGCCGGACACCGGGATCGCCGCACAGGCGGTCACGCCGACCAGCGTCAGGGCGGCGAGGGCGGTCGCGAGGAGTCCGCGCAGGCGGTGCTGGGTCCTGGTCGTCACTGGTCCTCGGTTCCTCTCGGTCCGTCGTACGACTCGTCGAGCGCCGGCAGCGGGATGGCCGACGTCGGTGGTGCCTCGGCGCTGCGACGGGGCAGGACGAGCACGAACGCCGACCCCTCGCCCGGCCGGGACCAGACGTCGATGCGGCCGCCGTGCAGCTGCGCGTCACCCAGGCTGATGGCGAGGCCGAGCCCGGTGCCGCCGATGGTGCGCTTGCGGCTCGGGTCGGCGCGCCAGAACCGGTCGAAGACGCGGGCGGTGTCCTCGGGCGGCATGCCCACGCCGCGGTCGCGCACGGCGATGGCCACCGAGCGGGAGTCGCTGTCGACCACCACCTCGACGGGCTGCCCGTCACCGTGCTCGACGGCGTTCCCCACGAGGTTGCGGAGCACGCGACGGATGCGGCGTGCGTCGAGCTGCATGGTCGTGTGACCACCGGGGGTCGCGAGCCGCAGCTCGATGCCGACGCGGTCAGCGAGCGGGCGGAACTCCTCGACGATGTCGGCCGTGAGCGCCGCGGGGACGACGGACTCCGTCTCGAGCTCGACCGCCTGGGCGTCGTACCGGGAGATCTCGAGCAGGTCGGCCAGGAGCAGTTCGAAGCGGTCCACCTGCGCGTGCAGCAGCTCGGCGGAGCGGGCGACCGACGGCTCGAAGGCGTGCCGGGCGTCGAAGAGCAGGTCCCCCGCCAGCCGGATCGTCGTGAGCGGTGTGCGGAGTTCGTGCGAGACGTCGGACACGAACCGCTGCTGGACGCGGGACAGCTCGGCGAGCTGGGTGATCTGGCGGCTGACGGCGTCGGCCATGTCGTTGAAGCTGCGGGCGAGGGTCGCGATGTCGTCCTCGCCACGGACCGGGATGCGCTCGTCGAGGCGTCCGGCCGCGATCTTCCGACTCGTCTCGGCAGCGCCCCGGATCGGCACGACGACGAGCCGCACGACGAGCGAGGTCACGAGGGCGATGAGCACGATGAGCGCCACACCGCCGATCGACAGCGTCTGCGACACGAAGTCGAGGGTCTGCTGCGCGTCGGACAGGTCGTAGACCAGGTACAGCTCGTACTGGCCCGCGCCGGGCACCTGCAGCGTCGACCCGACGGCGAGGCCGGGGCTGCGGCCGTCGGGGCCGTCGAGCCGGACGGGTTGGAGGCTCAGCTCACCCGTGTCCGCGGCAACCCGGGCACGGAGCTCGTCGGTGATGACGGCGTCCGGGAACCCGCGGCTCGCGACGTTCTGCAGGATCTGCGGCGTCGACGCGCCGGGGGTCCGTTCGATCGCGATGCTCGTGCCGCCGGGGCTCGTGGTGTTCGAGAGGATCGCGTTCTGCGCCTCGCTCTGCAGCGTCTCGAGCTCGGTCTGGTCGTTGTCCTCGGCGGCCGTCGCCGCGTCGAAGATCCCCTGCGCGACGATCGTGGCGCGCGCCGACTCGGCCTCGATCTGGTCGCGGCGCTGCGCGTAGACGTTGTTCGAGATGCTCACCATCACCGCCGTGCCGATGACGGCGACCGCGAGCCCGGTGGTGAGGACGGTGATCGCGACCGAGCGGACGAGCAGCGACCGCCGCCACAGGTAGGCGATGCCGCGCCAGATCCGACGGAGCCAGGACCGGGTCCGCCGTCGGAACCGGCGGAACGGCACCGGGACGGGCGTGGACGGCACGCGCGTCAGCTCTGCGTGCCGGCCCGGTACCCGACGCCGCGGACGGTGGTCACGATGCGCGGGTTGTCCGGGTCGTGCTCGATCTTGGCGCGGAGGCGCTGCACGTGCACGTTCACCAGTCGGGTGTCCGCCTTGTAGTGGTATCCCCACACCTGCTCGAGCAGCATCTCGCGTGTGAAGACCTGGCTGGGCTTCTCGGCGAGGGCGCGGAGCAGGTCGAACTCGAGCGGGGTGAGCGCGATCGGCGTGTCGCCGCGGCGGACCTCGTGCCCGGGGACGTCGACGACGAGGTCCCCGACGTGCAGGACGGTGGCGTCGCTCGCCGTCGGACGCAGCCGGGTGCGGATACGGGCGACGAGTTCCTTCGGGTTGAACGGCTTGACGACGTAGTCGTCCGCCCCGTTCTCGAGCCCGAGGACGACGTCCGCGGTGTCGCCCTTCGCGGTCAGCATGATGATCGGCGTGCCGCTCTCGGCGCGGATCCGACGGCAGACCTCGTTGCCGTCGATGCCGGGCAGCATCACGTCGAGGAGCACGAGGTCGGGCTTCGTCGCGTGGAACGCGTCCACGGCGTCGTTGCCGTCGGCGCTGAAGTCGGGCTCGTAGCCCTCCGAGCGGAGGACGATGCCGATCATCTCGGCGAGGGCCTGGTCGTCGTCGACGACGAGGATGCGCGGTGTCATGGGATCCGGACTCCGAGGGGCAGGGCGGGGGTGCCCAGGGACGGGCACGCTCCGCTCACGATAGCCGAGGCCTCGTCAGCGGAGGTTTTCCGCCAGGATGGACACGGTCGCGCGTTCCGGCAGCGGCCGAGCTGAGGGGGCGGATCGATGGTCGACGGTGGATGGCACGTGCCGGGCGCGGGAGCGCAGCCCGAGCGCCACGACGACGGACCGCAGCGCGCCGTCCCGGAGCAGGGTCGCGCCTCCGGTCCTGGAGGCACGCCCTGGCCCCCGATGCAGCCCGCGTCCGGCGGCGGGCAGCTCCCACCGGCCGCTGCGCGGCCCGTCATCCCGCTGCGGCCGCTCGGCCTGGGTGACGTCCTCGCCGGTGCCTTCACCGTGTTCCGCCGCAACGCGCGTGTGCTGCTGCTGTGGGCGGTGCTGCTCTCCGGGGTGCTCGGCCTGGTCTCGACGATCGGCTCGGCGCTCGGGCAGCGCACCCTGCAGTCCCGACTGCTCGGCGCCGTCGACGGGGGCGGGGACACGGACGCGATCATCGCCGGGACGGTGACGCTGTACGCGGTGCTCTCGATCGGCCTGCCGTTCGTGGCCTACCTCGCCCGCGGGTTCCTCGTCGCTCCGATCGCGGTCGACACCGGGCAGCGGGTGCTCGGCCGCCGCGGGACCTTCCGCGGGCTGTGGTCACTCCTGGCCGGACGCCGGGGCGCGGTCCTCGGGTGGATCCTGCTGCAGCTCGCCGCGGGCGTCGTGCTCGGTCTCGCCTTCGTGCTCGTCATCGGCGGGACCGTCGGCGCGCTGGCGGTCGGCAACAGCAGCGCGGGCTGGTTCGTGCTCGCCGTCGTCGTGATGGCCCTCGGCTTCGTGGTGCTGCTCGCGTTCCTCGTCACCCGCTTCGCGTTCACGGTGCCGACCATCGCCCTCGAGGGCCGGAGCGTCTTCTCGGCCGCCGGCCAGTCGTGGCGGCTCACCCGCGGCGCCTTCTGGCGGACGTTCGGCATCCTGCTGCTCGCACAGGTGGCCTTCGCCATGGCTGCGGGCATCGCCGGCATCCCGCTCACCATCGGTCTGACGCTGTTCACCGGGGTGTTCGACCCGCTGGGGCAGACCGCGTCGACCGGACCGTCGGTCGGCGGCGTCGTCGCCCTCGTCGTGGGCAGCCTGCTCACGATCGCGGTGCAGTGCGTGACGGACGTCCTCGGCGCCTCGATCACGACGTTCCTGGCGATCGACCGCCGCATCCGGACCGAGGCGCTCGACCAGCGGATCGCCGCGCACCTCGAGACGGGGCAGCCGAGCGACCCGTTCGCGCCCGCCGCTCCGGTCGTACGGTCGGCGTGGTCCGGCCCGACAGGATGGCAGCGACAGGACTGGCAGCAGCAGGACTGGCAGCCGCAGGGCTGGCCGGACCAGCCCGGCGCCCAGCAGTACAGCGCCCAGCAGGGCTGGCCCCACCAGCCCGGCGCCCAGCAGCCCGGCGCCCAGCAGAGCTGGCCCCGGCAGGACTGGCCGGGCCAGCCCGGTGCCCAGCAGTACGGCGCCCAGCAGGCCTGGCCCCGGCAGGACTGGCCGGGCCAGCCCGGTGCCCAGCAGTACGGCGCCCAGCAGCCGTGGCCCCGGCAGCAGCCCGGGTCGCAGCAGGGCTGGCCGCCGGCGACCACGCAGCGCCCGGAGGACCCCACGAGCGAGCCGGACACGCAGGACCCGGCGAGCGGTCGCCCGTGACGACCCCCGGTCCGGACGAGGCGCGGCGGCTGCTCGAACAGGAACTCGGGCGCGCTGCGTACGGCGGCGCGCAGGAGACCTGGTGGGACCGGGCGTCCCGGACGTTCCTCGAGTGGCTCGGCTCGCTCGTCCCGGACGGCACCGGGTCGCCCGCCTTCGGTCGGACGCTCCTCGTGATCGCGGTCCTCGTGCTCGTCGTGGTGGTCGTCCTCGTCGTCGTGTCCCGTGGGCTCCCCCGCCGACGCCCGCGTCCGGGCACGACCGACCCCGGCGCGGTCTTCGACGACGACGACCTCCGCTCGGCGGACGTCGTCGCCGCTGCCGCCGCCGCTGCGCTGCGGGCCGGCGACTGGTCGACCGCCGTCCTCGAGGGCTTCCGCGCCCTCGCACGAGGGCTCGGCGAACGGGACCTCGTGCTGGTCGTCCCCGGTGCGACCGCGCGGGCGATCGCGGACCGGGCGACGACGCCGTTCCCGGCACTCGGCGACACCCTGCGTGACGCCTCGGACGCGTTCGACGCCGTCCGCTACCTCGGCGTCGAGGCCGACGAGCCCACCGCCCGCCGGGTCCTCGACGCGGAGCGGGACGTCCGGCGGGCACGCCCGGTCGCCACAGGCGGACCGGCCCGCTCCGACGGACCGACGGTGCCGGCGTGAGCGACACCGACGCCCGGACGGCGGAGGCGGGGCGCGCCTCCCGGACGCCCGCCGGACCGGCGCCCACCGGACCGGCGCCCACCGGACCGGCGCCCGCCCGCCGACGCGACCGACTCGTGCGGATCGGCGGCTGGACCGCGGTCGTCCTCGTCGGGCTGCTGCTCGCGGCGCTGACCGCCGCCGTCGGCAGCGGGGACCGGGGACAGGCGACACCGCTCGACCCGTCCTCGACCGTCGGCAGCGGGTCGCGCGCCCTCGTCCGGGTGCTCGAGGAACAGGGCACGGCGGTCGACGTGGTGCGTGGCGCGGACCGACTCGACGCGGACCTGTCCGACGGCACGGTCCTGGTCGACGACTCCGCCGGGGTGCTCTCCCCCGCCGCCGCCCGACGCATCGCCCGCACCGCGCCGGACGTCGTCCTCGTGACCACCGACCCCCGCGTGCTCGAGGCGTTCGGCGTGGACGCCCGACCGGCCGGCGGCACCTCGGCGGGGACCGTCGTCGACACCACCCCGTGCGCCGTGCCCGCCGCCCGTGTCGCGGGTTCCGTCACGACCTCGGGGGTGACCTACGACACGGACGACCCCGACGTCGACCGCTGCGCGCCCTCCGGCGACGGCGAGGACCGGCGCTGGGGCCTGCTGCGCGCCGACACCCGCGCCGGCACGGTGACCGTCCTCGGGACGACCGCCGCCCTCCGCAACGACACCATCACCAGCGCCGGCAACGCGGCCCTGGCCCTCGGACTGCTCGGCGACGGCGACCGCCTCGTCTGGTACGTCCCGACGGCCGCCGGTCGGGACGCCGCCCCGACGCTCGGCTCGCTGGCGCCGCCCTGGGTGCCGAGCGCCATCGGACTGCTCGGCGTCGTCGCGGTCGCGGCGGCGGTCTGGCGTGGACGGCGGCTCGGTCCCCTGGTCGTCGAACGGCTGCCGGTCGTCGTCCGCGCGGCCGAGACCACCGAGGGCCGCGCACGACTCGCCGCCCGGGTCCGCGACCACACCCACACTCTCGACACCCTGCGCGTCGCCGCGCTCCTGCGGACCGGACGCTCGCTCGGCCTGCCCCGCTCCGCCCACGTCGACGAGGTGGTGCGGCGCGCCGCCGCCGTCACCGGCCGTCCGGCGGCGACGGTGGGCGCCGTCCTGGTGGGCGGCCCCGTCGACGACGACCGCGCGCTCGTCGACGGCGCGGCGGCGCTCGACGACCTCGAACGCGCGGTCCGACGGGCCGCGTCCGGGGAGGCGAGCCGCGCCTCCCGGCCGGACCGACCCGACCGCCCGCCAGCACCGACCACCGACCCGCGACCAGGAGGACGACCGTGACCGACCTGCCCACCATCCCCAGCCCCGGACGCGCCCACGACGGCGACCCGCTCCGTGACGCGTTCGGCCGGGTCCGCGCCGAGGTCGGCAAGGCCGTCGTCGGACAGGAGGGCGCCGTCTCCGGGATGATCGTCGGTCTGCTCGCGCAGGGCCACGTCCTGCTCGAGGGCGTCCCCGGCGTCGCGAAGACCCTGCTCGTGCGGAGCCTCGCCGCGGCGATGTCGCTCGACACCAAGCGCATCCAGTTCACCCCGGACCTGATGCCCGGCGACGTGACCGGCTCGCTCGTGTACGACGCCTCGACCGGCACGTTCCCGTTCCGCGAGGGACCGGTGTTCACGAACGTGCTGCTCGCCGACGAGGTGAACCGGACGCCCCCGAAGACGCAGTCCGCGCTCCTCGAGGCCATGGAGGAACGCCAGGTGAGCGTCGACGGGACCGCCCGCCCGCTGCCCGACCCGTTCTTCGTCGCGGCCACGATGAACCCCATCGAGTTCGAGGGCACCTACACGCTGCCCGAGGCGCAGCTCGACCGGTTCCTCGTGAAGCTCACGCTCGACCTGCCGCCGCGCGAGGTGGAGTGGCAGGTCCTCCGCCGCCACGCCGACGGCTTCGTGCCGCGGGACGTGCGGTCGGCCGGCATCGTCCCCGTGGTCGGCGTCGACGAGGTCCGCGCCGCCCAGCAGGCCGTCCGCGCCGTCGGTGCCCGTGACGACGTGCTCGCCTACGTGGTCGACCTGGCCCGCGCCACCCGCCAGGCGCCGTCCGTCCGGGTCGGCGTCAGCCCGCGCGGCTCGACCGCCCTGCTGGCCGCCGCGAAGGCCTGGGCCTGGCTCACCGGCTACGACGCCATCACCCCGGACCACGTGCAGGCCATGCTCCTGCCGGTGTGGCGGCACCGCCTGCGCATCGCGGCCGACGCCGAGCTTGAGGGCGTCGGCGCGGACGGGGTGCTGCAGCAGGTGCTCGAGCAGGTGCGGGTGCCGATCTAGTGGCGGTCACCGGTCGGTTCGTGGCGCTCCTCGCCGTCGCGGTGGTCCCCGTCGTCCTGCTCGGCAGCGGCTGGGGCGGTGTGGCGTGGGTCGGCCTCGTCGTGCTCGCCGCCGCGGTCGACCTCGTGCTCGCCGCGGACCTCACCCGGGTGCGCGTCGAGCGGCGGATGCCCCGGCTCACCCGCCGGGACGCGTCCGCCGAGGGCACCCTGGTGCTCGCCAACGACGGCCGACGCGTCCTCCGCGCGGTGGTCCGCGACATGTGGGAGCCCTCGGCCGGGCACGCACCGCGACGCATCCCGCTGACGGTGCCCGCCGGCGAGCGACGCACCGCGCGGATGCGGTTCACCCCGTTCCGCCGCGGACGCCGCACCACCGCGGGCGTCGCCCTCCGGGCCGCCGGGCCGCTCGGGCTCGCCGCCCGCCAGCGGGTGCTCCCCGCGCCGGCCGAGCTCGTCGTCACGCCGCCGTTCCGCTCCCGCCGCCACCTGCCGTCCCGACTCGTCCGCCTCCGCGAGCTGGACGGCGAGACGACGCTCCAGCTGCGCGGCCAGGGCACCGAGTTCGACTCGCTCCGCGACTACGTCCGCGGCGACGACGTTCGGTCGATCGACTGGCGCGCGACCGCCCGGCGGCAGGACCTGGTCGTCCGGACCTGGCGCCCCGAGCGCGACCGCCGGGTCGTCGTGGTCGTCGACGCCGGCCGCGCGGGAGCCGGCCGCGTCGACGACGAACCGCGCCTGGACACCGCGATCGAGACCGCGCTGCTCGTGGGAGCTCTCGCCGCGGCGGCCGGGGACCGGGTCGACCTGGTCGTGCTCGACGACGCCGTCCGCGGCCGCGTGCACAACGCCACCCGGGCGGACGTCGTGCAGCGCTTCGGCGAGGAGCTGGCGACCGCGGAACCCGAACTCCGCCCGACGGACTGGGCGGCCGTTCCCGGCATCGTCGACGCGGTCACGACCCAGCGTGCCCTCGTGGTGCTCGCGACGAGTCTCGACTCGGTCGGGGCGTCCGGGGACCTGCTCGCGGTGCTGCCGGTCCTCGCACGACGGCACGCGGTGGTGGTCACGGCGGTCGAGGACCCGCTGGTGGTCGCGATGGCGACCGACGGGCGCACCGGACGGGAGGGGTCCGACGGAGCGGGGGCGGCCCTCCCGTTCGGCGGGACGCGACGTGACGGTGACGCCGTGTACCGGCGGGCGGCCGCGGAACGGACGCTGCTCGACGCCGAGGGCGTCGCCGACGTGGCCCGGCGTGCGGGGGTCGAGGTGGTGCGCGGTCTGCCGGAGGACGTGCCGCCGCGCACCGCCGACGCGTACCTGCGGGCGAAAGCGGCCGGGAGGCTCTGACCGGCCCCGGCAGGCGGGGCACGGCCGGCAGGTGGACGCGGCCCGGCAGTCGGGCACGGCAGTGGGGAGCGGCAGTGGGGCCGAACCCGACGGCGCCGACCCGACGGCACCGACCCGGCGGCACGGACCCGACGGCGCTGACCGGCCGACGGGGCCGATCGGGCAGGCGGGGCCAGCCCGGGAGACGGTGTGCCCGACGACGGAGCTGAGCCGTCGTGCCGGTGCGTCAGCCGGCGACGATCGACGTGGCGCCGCGGTCGAACTCGTCGACGTCACCGCGTTCGCCGGCCCGGTACGCCCGACCACCGAGCACCCACTGGTACGTCAGCACCGCGACGAGCGCGACCGTGCCGATGCCGATCTTGACCGGCCACGGCCAGTCCTGCCGGGTGACGGTGCCCTCGACGATGCCGGACAGCAGCAGCGTGAGCACGAGGCCGATCGCGACGGTGATGAGCGCTCGGCCGTCCTCGGCCAGGGCCTGCGCGCGCGTCCGCTGTCCGGGGGCGATCCACGACCAGGCGATCAGGAGCCCCGCACCGCCCGCGAGGAAGATCGAGTACAACTCGAGCTGCCCGTGCGGTGCGATGTACAGGAAGAAGTCGCCGAGTCGACCCTGCGAGTGCATGATCGACGCCGAGACACCGAGGCTCACGGCGTTCTGCACGATCGCGTACGGCACGAAGAGCCCGGTGATCCCGAAGGCCACCATGCTCGCGGCGATGTAGGCGTTGTTGGTCCACACCTGCGCGGTGAACGCCCCGAGGCCGTGGTCGGAGTAGTAGTCGACGAAGTCCTGGGTGGCGTACTGCCGGAGCGCCTCGTCGGAGCCGAAGGTCCCGACCGCACCCGGCGTCGAGGCGATCCAGACGGCGGTGATGGCCGCGACGACCGCGGTGGCGACGGCGACCCAGATCGTCACCCAGCGGATCCGGTACAGGGCTGCCGGCAGCTGCAGCGCGAAGAACCGCGTGAGCATGGTCAGCGGGTCCGTCGGCGTGCCGGTGAAGCGGAGGCGCGCACGGTGCAGGGTCAGCGAGAGCCGGTCCCCCGTCGCGGAGCGCGGCGCGACCTGGCGGATCCGTGCGAGTTCGGTGGCGGCGGCCTGGTACTCGGCGACGAGCCGGTCGACGTCCGCGCCCGACCGCGGGCGCCGTCGTGCAAGCCGGTCGAGCTCCGTCCACCGCTCCCGGTGCGTGTCCGCGTAGGCGTCCAGGTCCATCGGTCCTCCCCCTCGTCACCCTCCGAGCGGAGCACGTCCGGGCCACCGGTCGACCGGTCCCGTGCTCCGGTCGGCCCGGATGCGACGCGCGTCCGCCAGAATGATCCCATGCCGAAGCGCAGCACGCCCCGGGACCTGGCGGACCGACGGTTCGTCCGCGCACTCGACGAGACCGACGACGCGCTCGTGGTCGGCGAGGCGGTCGCGCTCGACGTCGTGCCCGCGGGGATCGTGCTCCGCCTGGCGGCCGCCGTCCTTGACGCGCTGTGCCTCGGTGTGCTCCTGGTGATGCTGCTCATCGGCATTTCCCGCGTCTGGCCCGTGGGCACGGACGACGCCTGGGCGGCGGCGCTGCAGATCGTCGTGGTCGTGGTGGTCTTCGTGCTCGTCCCGGCCGCGGTCGAGACCGCCACGCGCGGCAGGAGCGTCGGCCGGTACGCCCTCGGCACCCGCGTCGTGCGGCTCGACGGCGGGGCGATCTCCTTCCGGCACGCCTTTACCCGTGCCCTCGTCGGCCTGCTCGAGCTGTGGCTGACCGTCGGGTCGCTCGCGCTTGTGGTCGCCCTGTTCGGCGCCCGTCCCCGGCGTCTCGGCGACCTGCTCGCCGGCACCGTCGTGCAGCACGAGCGGCTGCCGCGTGCCACCGACCCGGTCGTCGTCCTGCCCGTGTCCCTCATCGGATGGTCCGGCCTCGCCGACGTGTCCGCGCTCCCCCAGCGCCTGGAGAACCGGCTCGCCGCGTTCTTCCGCGGGGCAGCGAGCGTGCGGCCGGCGCTCCGCGACGACACCGCGCGACGCTTGGCCGACGAGGTCGCCGAGTACGCCCACCCGGTGCCGCCGGTGCCCCCGGAGGAGTTCCTGGCCGGGGTCGTCGCACTGCGGCGGCAGCGGGACCGGCGGGCGTTCGGCTCCCGGGCGCGCACGCTCGACGCGGCCACAGCGGTGGCCGGCGCACGGCCGCCCGGCTTCCCGCGCTGACGGCGGGACGTCGCCGACCGCCGGTCGGGGGTGTCCCAACGGCGGTCGGCGTCCGTCGGACGCTCAGTAGCGGTAGTGCTCCGGCTTGTAGGGGCCTTCGACCGCGACGCCGATGTACGCCGCCTGCTCCGGCCGGAGCTCGGTCAGCCGGACGCCCAGGGCCTCGAGGTGCAGCCGGGCGACCTTCTCGTCCAGGTGCTTCGGCAGCACGTACACGCCCGTCGGGTACTCCTCGCGCCGGGTGTGCAGCTCGATCTGGGCGAGGACCTGGTTCGTGAACGAGTTGCTCATCACGAAGGACGGGTGCCCGGTCGCGTTGCCGAGGTTCATCAGCCGGCCCTCGCTGAGCACCAGGATCGACCGGCCGTTCGGCAGGCGCCACTCGTGCACCTGCGGCTTGATCTCGACCTTCTCGGCACCGGCCAGCGACTCGAGCCCGGTCATGTCGATCTCGTTGTCGAAGTGCCCGACGTTCGCCACGATGGCGAGGTGCTTCAGGGCGAGCATGTCCTCGACGCCGACGACCCCGAGGTTGCCGGTGCAGGTGACGACGATGTCGACCTCGCCCGCGACGTCCTGCAGCCGGGCGACCTGGTAGCCGTCCATCGCGGCCTGCAGCGCGCAGATCGGGTCGACCTCGCTGACGATGACCCGGGCACCCTGGCCGCGGAGCGCCTCGGCCGCGCCCTTGCCGACGTCCCCGTACCCGACGACGAACGCGACCTTGCCGCCGATCAGGACGTCGGTCGCGCGGTTCAGGCCGTCGGGCAGCGAGTGGCGGATGCCGTACTTGTTGTCGAACTTCGACTTCGTCACGGAGTCGTTCACGTTGATCGCGGGGAACCGGAGCTCGCCGTTCCGCGACAGCTCGTAGAGGCGGTGCACGCCGGTGGTGGTCTCCTCGGTGACGCCCTCGACGTCCGCGGCGATGCGGGTCCAGCGGTCGGTGGACTCCTCGAGCGAGGCGGCGACGGTCGCGAGCACGATCCGCCACTCGGCGCTGGCGTCCGCGGCGGCCTCCGGGACGGACCCGGCGGCCTCGGCGTCGGCACCGGTGTGCACGAGCATGGTGGCGTCGCCCCCGTCGTCGAGGATCAGGTTCGGGCCGGTCCAGTCGGCGCCGGCCGCCGCGGCCTCGACGCTCCAGTCGAAGACCTGGCTGGTGCACCACCAGTACTCCTCGAGCGTCTCGCCCTTCCACGCGAACACGGGGACGCCGGCGGGGGCGTCCGGGGTTCCGGTGGGGCCGACGGCGATCGCCGCGGCGGCTTCGTCCTGGGTCGAGAAGATGTTGCAGCTGGCCCAGCGGACCTGTGCGCCGAGCGCGACGAGGGTCTCGATGAGGACGGCCGTCTGGACCGTCATGTGCAGGGACCCGGCGATGCGGGCTCCGGCGAGGGGCTGCGTGGGACCGAACTCCTCGCGCAGGGCCATCAGTCCGGGCATCTCGTTCTCGGCGAGGCGGATCTGGTGGCGCCCGGCCTCGGCGAGGGAGAGGTCGGCGACGCGGAACGGGACGGCTGCGCGGGTTTCGATCGGCATGGGCTCAGTGTCCCACGCGCTGCCGGACACGGCCCGGTCGGTGACACCGGAGCGCCACAGTGTCGGTGCGGCCGGTCCGGACGCGGTGCGGCCGGTCCGCGGTGCGGCCGGTCCGGGCGCGGTGCGGCCGATCAGGACGCCGAGCGGTCCGGCGTGCGCGGTGGTGGGTCGCGCCGGACGATCCGCCACCCCTGCGGGACACGCAGGACCGCCGCGTGCCGGGCGCACAGGTCGTAGCCGTGCGGTTCGACCCGCGTGGAGAGCGGTCCGACGACCACCATCGAGTCGGCGTAGTCGTACGTCAGGGTCGCCGAGGCGCCCGCCCCGCAGGCGACCTTGCTGCAGATCCGCACGTCCATACCGCCTGCGACCCTACCGGGCCCGGCCGGGAGGCCCGTCCCGCGCCCGCCCCGACGGTCCCGCCGCGTACGATGGCCGGATGCGTCGCAAGCCCCCGCCCGTCCCCCGTGTCGACCGCGCCCGCGGACGCGCGAGGCACGGCCGGGGCCACCGCTCGAGCATCACCGGGCCGGAGCTCGCCCCCGTCATCACCCGTGCCGAGGCCTTCGACCGCATCGTCGGCGACACCGCGCACTACCTCGTCGGGCTCTGGCCGGAGGAGCTCGCGGGCGTCGTGTTCCAGGTCGCGGACATGCCGCACGACGCGGCACTGCCGGACGCCCTGCCGCGCTGGCGGGTGGACCGCGACGGCCGCCGGGTCACGGTGTTCCGCATCCCCGTGGAGCGCGTGACGCACAGTCCCGAGAAGGACGACGTGGACCGGCGGATCGTCGTCGAGACCGCGGTGTTCCGAGCCGTCGCCGAGCTCATCGACAAGGACCCGTGGGACCTGGCACCGGACCGCTACCGGCACTGGTGAGCCGCGCCTCCCGGCCGTGACGGCGCACGTGACCGGCACGGGCACCGTCGCCGCGGCGATCGCGGCGACACGCACCTCGGCGACGTGGACGCGGCAGCCCGGCCCGATCCAGCCCTACGGCTGGACCCGGCCCGACGGTCCGATCCAGCCCGACGGCCCGGTCCAGCCCTAGGGGTAGACGCGCACCGGGCTGGACACCTCGGTGGCCGGCCGCACCGGGAATCCGGCGATGCCGTCGGCGCCCTGGTAGGTGACCCCGGCGACCAGTCCCTGGGCACCGGTGATCGTCAGCTGCTGCGCGCTCGGCACGGTCACGGTGGCGGTCGAACCGGAGGTGACGTCGACCTCGCGGGTGTCGTCGCCGGACGCGATGGTGACGGTGGCGTCCTCCCGCGTCGGGTTGACGAGGTTGAGGCGGGCACCGGCGCCCGCTGCCACGGCGGTGACCGTCGAGCGTCCGAGCGGCTCGGCCGAGGCGAACCAGCCGAGGTCGGTGCGTCCGTCGTCGGTCGGGGTCGTGGTGCGGGCCCCCGCGACGATCGGCACCGAGGAGCTGATCGTGAAGGAGTACCGGCCGTCCGGGAAGTCGTCGAGCGGGACGTCGGTGACGAGCCCGGGCTCCGCGGTCGCCTCGACCGTGGTGCCGCCGCCGTCGGCCGTGGTGATGCCGAGCGTGACGCGGGCGGCCGTCTCGCCGGGCACGTACAGCCGGAGCACGGGGCCGGCGTCGGCGGTGTCCTCGCCGCGCTGGGCGCCCTCGGCGTCGTCGAGCACGACGCCCGGGATGACCTGCGTCCGCGACGGCGCTGCGCCGCCGGAGACGATGTCGAACCCGCCGGGCGTCAGCGTCCGGACGACGGTCTCCTGCATGTGCGCCACGATCTGCCCGCCGGTGGAGGTGACGTGCACGACGGTCGCACCCTGGTCGGTGACGAAGCCGGACAGCGGGACGACCTTCTGCGAGTTCGGGGCGACGACGATGCCGCTCGTTCCCGGGGCGCTGACGGTGCCGTTCGCATCGGCGATCGCCAGGTCGACGGTGGCGTTGACGTCGGTCGGGTTCGCGAGGGTGACGAGGCTCGTACGGCCGGTCTCGGTCGACCCGCCGACCAGCCACGTGGACTGGGTGGGGTCGTCGCAGGACGCGGCGCCGACACCGACGACGTCGCCCTCGGAGACGTTCTGGACCGTGCTGCCCGCGACCTGCGGGGCGGAGTCGCCAGCGGGAGCGGTCAGCAGCGTCGGCGCGCTGCTGCCGGTCGTCGATCCCTGCAGCTCGGACCGCTCGACCCGGTCGCCGGTCGTCGCGCTCGCGATCTCCGGCGAGCCGACGGCGGTGGCGCGGGTGGCGTCGTTGCCCGCGTCGTCGGACAGGCGGAGCGCGCTGCCCGCGCAGACCCGCTCGGCCGCGGCCGGCACCGGCGTGACGGTGCGCCCGGCCGGGTGACCGGGGTCCACGGTGGTGCCGATCGTGTGCGCGGCGGCGATGGTGCCGGCCGCCACGACGACGGCGACGGCGGTCGCGGTGCCGCGGAGCGCCCAGCGGCGCGCGGTGCTCGTGCTCATTCGTCGCGCTCCTCGTCGAAGGTGGTGGCGGGTTCGTCGGCCTCGATGACGTTCGACGTCGCGCGGCGGCGACGCGGTGCGGTCGGCACGGCGAGCAGGGCGGCGGCTCCGAAGACCACGCCGATCACCACGAGGTGCAGCACGTGGGCGGCCTGCACTGCGGCCGAGCCGGTGCTCGTGCGGTCCACCTTCCCCTCGTAGTGGAACAGGGCGCCGTTCGTGGTCTCGCCGATGCTCGTGAAGAGCGCGTTCTGCCCGATCGCCCCGGCGGCGCGGTCGTGCACGGTCCGGGCCTCGGGGTCGTCCGGCGCGTCGTCGAGGAGCACGAAGCTGATGCCGAGCTCGCGGAGGGCGGGTTCCGGGTCGTAGCCGCTGCGGCTCGCGAGGTTGCCGGCGAGCGTCGCCAGCTGCGAGCCGGACCGGCTGAGCGACAGCGCGGTGGCGTCGAGCGTCGACTGGTCGTCGAGCGTGGACCCCTGCCCCCGCTCGAGCGCGACGGCGAGGGACCCGTCGGACTGCGGCTGGACGACGAGGGTGCCGACGTCCGGGTTGGCCTGCGCCTCGGCGTTCACGTACGCGCTCAGCACCCGGCCCGAGGTGGGCTGGATCGATGCCCGGTCGAGGTGGAACGCGGCGAAGGCGGGGGCGACCGCGACGGCGGCGAACACGCACGCGACGAGACCGACGACCGGGGCTGCCCGCGGGACGGTGTCGACGCCGATGGACGCGGCGACGACGAGACCCAGTGCCGTGACGGACAGCGCGCTGCCCGGCCAGACGATGGTGGTGGTCGACCCGACGCCGCTGACCGCGAGGTGCGTGGCGCCGAAGGCGGTCGCGTAGCCGAGCAGGGCGGCGAGGAGCGCGGTGCCGGCGACGGACCAGCGGTGGCCGAGCACGGCACCGAGGGCGCTCGCCAGGAGCGGGAGGGCCAGGACCGCCATCGCGATCGGCAGGGCCGCCTCGACGAGTCCGAGCGGCGCCGTCGCCGACAGCCACCCGTTCCAGTCCGGCAGCGGCTGCCCGATCGCGAGCTGCAGGGCGCTCGGCGCCGGGGTCGCGGACGGGACGCCCGGGTCGGCGAAGACGGCGAGTGGGTTGCCGCGGGCGATCTGCGTGAGCACGAGCGGGACGAAGAGGACGGCGGCCGGGATCGGCACGAAGACCCGGCGGTGCGCGTGCCGCCAGCCGACCGCGAGCGAGAGGAGCCAGCCGACCAGCAGGATCGGCAGGAGCGACGGGGCGGACGCGGCGACGACGGCGAAGAGCAGCGCGGCGCCCGAGGACGAGGCCCAGGACCGGTGCGCCTCGACGAGCGTCAGGAACAGCCAGGGCAGGAGCACGTGTGCGATGACCGCGCCGAGGTGTCCGGTGGTGACGGCGCCGACGAGTGCGGGGGCGAGCGTGTAGAGGACCGCGCCGATGACCGGCACCCAGGTCCGCGTCGTGACCTTGCGCACCGCGGCCCACGCGCCGAGGGCGGCGAGCGGGAACGACAGCAGCACGACGAGGACGACCGAGGTGGACGGCGACCAGAACGTGATCGTCCCGAGGACCGCGACGACGGCGGCGAACGGGTCGGACGGACCGGCGAAGCCCGTGCCGAGCGCGTGCCAGCCGGAGCCGACGTTCCGCCAGAGGTCCCCGACGGAGGTGCTCAGCGGCAGGAGTCCCCCGCCGGTGAGCGCCGGGGAGCCGAGCAGCGGGAACAGCGTCACGATGCTGAGCACGACCGCGGCCAGGACGACCCAGACGCCGCCGTCGCCGAGGAACGACGCCCGGGCGATCGGGGCGTCCTCGACCCGTGCGAGTTCGACGTCGCGCGAGGTGGTGCGGTGTTCGTGCACCCGCCGCCAGCTGACGCGCAGTGGTTCGATCGCCGCCCATCCGGTCTTCCGGTTCGCCTGCAGGGTGCGTCGGGCCCGACCGACCCCGCCGCCGAACGCGACGGCGAAGGCGGCGGCGAGCTCCCCGCCGACGGCGGCCGGGTGCTTCGCGACGAGGTGCCCGAGGGCACGTCCGATCGCGAAGGGGACGAGCGTGAGCCAGTGGATCCAGAGCGCTCCGGCCGGCGCGTAGGTCAGGCGGCGGTGCAGCTGCGCCTGCCGGTGCATCCGGACGCGGCGACGCTCGGAGACCTTCGCACGCCCGAACTCCTCGATCGGCCCGGCGCTGGTGGCCCGGGCCTCCGGGACGACGGCGACGCGGTGGCCGGCGAGTCGGGCGCGGACGGAGAAGTCGAGTGCGGCGTCGACGTCCGGCAGCGCGGGGTCGAAGCCGCCGAGGCTGTTCCAGACGGAGCGGCGGACGAGCATCCCGCCGGCGGAGACGCCGAGGACGTCGGTGTGCCGGTCGTGCTGCCCCTGGTCGAGCTCGTCCTGCACGAGCGTCACGGAGCGTCCGAGGCGGGTCATGCTCTCGCCGAAGGCCGCGATCCGGGCGGGGTCCTCGACGTTCACGAGCTTCGGGCCGGCGATCGCGACCGAGGGGGCGATCTCGACGGCGGCGAGCAGGGCGGCGAGGGAGCCGGGTGTCGGGCTGTTGTCGTGCCCGACGAGCCAGAGCCACTCGTCGACGCCCTCCTCGGCACGGGGAGCGACCTGCTCACCGTGCCGCGCGGCCGCACCGAACGGGCGGCCGGCGGGGATGCGCGAGAGCTGGGCGCTGCCGCCGAACGACAGCTCCGAGGTCGACCCGTCGGTCGAGCCGACGTCGACGACCACGAGCGCCTCGGGCGGACGGGTCTGCGCAGCGAGGGCGTTCAGGGTGCGGTCGAGGTGGTCCGCCCCGTCGGCAGCGATGAGGATCGCTGTGACGCGGCGTGGAGAGGCACTGGGCTGCATGACGGCGCCACTCTACGGGCCGGGAGGCACGGTGCCGGCCGCGTACGGCGGCGCGGCGTGAACCTGTGGACGCTAGGCGCGCTTGCGCAGCTTCCGGCGCTCGCGCTCGGACAGCCCGCCCCAGATGCCGAAGCGTTCGTCGTTCTCGAGGGCGTACTCGAGGCACTGGGTGCGGAC
This sequence comes from Curtobacterium sp. L6-1, assembly GCF_018885305.1. Classification (NCBI taxonomy): domain Bacteria; kingdom Bacillati; phylum Actinomycetota; class Actinomycetes; order Micrococcales; family Microbacteriaceae; genus Curtobacterium; species Curtobacterium aetherium. The sequence goes on along the minus strand of NZ_CP076544.1, from coordinate 680,228 downwards.
CTCGCACGAGGTGCAGATCTTCTTGGCCTCGCGCGTCGAGCCGCCCTTCTCGGGGAAGAAGGCCTCGGGGTCGGTCTGCGCGCACAGCGAGTCGACCTGCCACGAGAGCGGGTTCTCCTCGTCGGCGTCGGACGGCCGGCGGACACCCGGCACACCGAGCGCGACGGGGTCGACGTGCCAGTCGTTCGGCACTCCGGCTTCGAAGTCGGATGCACTCACCCTGATCACCCCTTGACGTCTCGGTTGCGGGAGCATGACGACGGTGCCGTCGGTGTAATTACAGCGGTGTGATTCCCGAGAGTCAAGTCGCGGATCATAGAAGCCCCTCCGCGTTCCGCCGTGGCATGTCCCCCGTTCGGGCGTGTCGCAGGCCGTCTGCGGGGCGTTCGGGGGACACGAGCGCGCCCCGGGACGAGCCCGGGGCGCGCCGAGGCGGACCGCAGCGGGCTACGCGGCCCGGCGCCGGGCCTCCCAGGCGCTCGTCACCATCTCGTCGAGCGTGTGCCGCATCGCCCACTCCAGGTCCCGCCCGGCCGCCTCGCCGGTGGCGACGATGCGTGCCGGGTCGCCGGCGCGACGCGGCGCGACCTCGGGACGGAAGTCGATGCCGGTCCCCCGGGCCATCGCGTCCATGATCTGGCGGACGCTGACGCCGTCCCCGCTGCCGAGGTTGTAGGCGCGCTCGAGCGGCTCACCGGCCTCGAGCTTCCGGGCGGCGACGGCGTGCGAGTGCGCCAGGTCGGCGACGTGGACGTAGTCGCGGACGCACGTGCCGTCCGGGGTGGCGTAGTCGTCGCCGTTGATCCGGGGCGTGCGACCGGCGAGCAGGGCGTCGAAGACGAGCGGGAAGAGGTTGTGCGGGCTGGCGTCGTACAGGTCCGGCTCCCCCGACCCGACCACGTTGAAGTAGCGCAGCGACGTCGTGGTGAAGCCCCGCGCGACCTCCATGTCGCGCAGCAGCCACTCGCCGATGAGCTTCGACTCGCCGTACGGGGACTCGGGGGCCTTCGGCGTCTCCTCGACCACGACGTCGACGTCCGGCGTGCCGTAGACGGCCGCGCTCGACGAGAACACGACCTTGTCGACGTCCACCGCGGCCATCGCGCGCAGCAGGGTCGCCATGCCGGTGACGTTCTGCTCGTAGGTGTGCAGCGGTCGCTCGACCGAGACGCCCGCGTACTTGAAGCCGGCGACGTGCACGACCCCGGTCACGTCGTGCTCACGCAGGGTGCGCTCGAGCAGGGCGCCGTCGAGGATGGTGCCCTCGACGAAGGGGACGTCCCGGGGCACGAAGGCCCGGAACCCGCTCGAGAGGTCGTCGAACGCGACCGTGTCGATGCCCGCCGAACCCAGCGCTCGGACGACGTGGGACCCGATGTACCCGGCACCGCCGGTGACCAACCAACTCATGCCGCCACGCTAGCGGACGGGCCGGGCGCAGCCGGGCCCGTCCGCTGGCGGGCGCCCGCCGAGGTGCCCGACTACGCGCCGGTCGCGATGAAGACCGTGGCGGTGGCGCCGCTGCCCGCGTCGGCCTCGACGGTGACGTCGCCCTCGTCTGGCGTCACGTAGCAGGACTCCCCCTGGCGGAGCAGCGTGGCCGAGTGGGCGCCGACGAGCGTAACGGCCCCCTCGGTGCAGATCGCGATCGACGGGCCGTCGAGCGGTGCGGTCCCGCCCGTGCCGAGCCCGACGGGACGGCCGTCGCTCGTCACCCGGACGAGCGCGAAGCCGACGCCCTCGGGGGCGAAGCGGTCGACCGCCGGCGCCAGGTGCTCCGGCTCCAGCAGCGGTGCCGGGTGCGCGGTGAAGTCGAGGACGCGCAGCAGCTCCGGGACGTCGACGTGCTTCGGGGTGAGTCCGCCGCGGAGCACGTTGTCGGACGGCGCCATCAGCTCGATGCCCAGGCCGTCGAGGTACGCGTGGATGTTGCCCGCGGGCAGGTACATCGCCTCGCCGCGGGCGAGCGTCACCCGGTGCATGAGGAGCGACACCACGACGCCCGGGTCCTCCGGGTAGGCGCGGGCGAGGTCGGCGGCGGTCGCGGTGTTCGGCGACACGACGGCGTCCGGCCCGGCGGCGGCGACGGCTTCGGTGGCCAGGTGCCCGACCGCGCCGATCACCGCGCGTGCCGAGTCGTCGGTCTCCTCGAGCCAGCGGACGGTGTCCTCGAGCCCGTGCTGCAGGTGCACGACCAGCGGGCCGAGCCGGCCGGAGCCGGCGTCGAGCGCCTCGACCTCGGCGAGCGCCTCGGACACCGGGCGGAAGCCGCTCAGCGCCTCGAACCGTTCGCTCAGCGCGACGACGAGCTCGGGCTTCGGGAATGGGTCCTTGTAGTTGCGGGCCGGGTCGTCGAGCGGGACGCCGGCGGCCTCCTCGCGGTCGAAGCCCTCGCGCGCCTGCTCGGGCGTGGGGTGTGCCTGCAGGGACAGCGGTGCGGCGGCGGCGAGCACCTTGAGCAGGAACGGCAGGCCGGTGCGCTCGGCACCGAGGGCGGTCTGCGGCTCGGCGTCGATCCAGTCGAGGAGCGTGTCGGCGCCGCCGACCATCGCCGGGTTGACGACGACGCTCGGGCTGCCGGCGTGCGCGCCGAGCCAGAGTTCGGCCTGCGGGACGCCGGTGACGGTGCGTCCGAGCAGTTCGGGGATCGCGGAGACGGACCCCCAGGCGTAGTCGCGCGGGGTGTTCGTGATGCCGAGGAACATGACACGAGCGTATCCGGCGCGCCGGGGCGGACCGGACGTGGTGTGCCGCCCGACGTGCACGATCCGCGATACATAGACTCTCCGCGATGTCCGTACCGTCCCGCGACCGCCCCGGTCCCACCGACGCGACCCGCTGGGACGTCCAGGCACTCCGGGCCTTCGCGGTCCTCGCCGTGGTGGTCTACCACCTGTGGCCGAACCGCCTGCCCGGCGGCTTCGTGGGCGTCGACGTGTTCTTCGTGATCTCGGGCTACCTCATCACCGGGCACCTGCTCCGCGAGCAGCTGCGCACCGGACGGATCGGCCTGGCGGGCTTCTGGACACGTCGGGTGAAGCGGCTCCTGCCCGGGGCATTCACCACGCTGACGGCGACGGGCATCGCGGTGCTCGTCGTCGTGCCGAGCTCGCGGTGGGGCCAGTACGGCCGTGAGCTGATCGCTTCGGCCGTCTCCCTGCAGAACTGGCAACTGGCGTCCGACTCGGTCGACTACCTGGCGAGCGACAACCGTCCCTCGCCGTTCCAGCACTTCTGGTCGCTGTCCGTCGAGGAGCAGTTCTACATCGGCCTGCCGGTGCTCCTCCTGCTGCTCGGGACGGCCCTCCGCCGCACCCGGTGGGCCGACCCGGTCCGCACCGCCCGCGTGCTCCTGGGCGCCGTGGTGGTCGCGTCGCTGGTGTGGTGCGTCGTCGAGACCCGCACCGCCCCGGGCATCGCCTACTTCTCCACGGCGACGCGTGCGTGGGAGTTCGCGCTCGGCGGGCTCGTCGCGACGGTGCCGCTCGTCGAGCGGGACACCGTCCGCGCCCGGCTGGTCCGGACGGGAGGCACGTGGCTCGGTGTCGTCGGCCTGCTCGCCGCCGTCCTCGTGATCACCCCGGCGACGCCGTTCCCGGGCACCGCCGCGCTCCTGCCGGTGCTGTCCGCCGCGCTCGTCGTCACGGCCGGCGCGCGGAGCGGGCTGGCGGCGCTCGGCCGCCGGCAGCCGGTGGCGTTCCTCGGGCGGACCTCGTACGCGCTGTACCTCTGGCACTGGCCGGCCGTCGTGCTCCTGCCCGTCGTGCTCGGCCACCCGCTGGGGACGACGAGCAAGGTCGCGGTGCTCGTCGGCTCGGTCGTGCTCGCCGCGGTCACGACGCGGTTCGTCGAGGAGCCGGTGCGCTCGGCGGCGTGGACGGCACGGCTGCGTCCCCGCCGCGTCGCGCTGCTCGGTCTCGTCGCGACGATCGCCGTCGTGGCCCTCGGCGCCGGCACGCTCACGGCGCTCCGGGTGCAGCAGGTGCAGGCGGCGGCGTTGACGGAGCGGCTCGCCGCCGGTGACGTCGACTGCTTCGGCGCGGCCGCGCGGATCGGCTCCGACGACCCGTGCGTGAACCCGCAGCTGGCCGACGTGCGGGTGCCCGCCCCGGCCGCCGTCGCGGGTGACGACGTGAACCGCCCGGCCTGCTGGTCGAACCGCACCGCCGACTTCAACGTCTGCTCGCTCGGGCCGACGACCGGGTACCGGAAGCACCTGCTGGCGGTCGGCGACTCGCACAGCAACGCGCTGCTGTCGGCGTACCGGGTGATCGCCGAGCGCGAGCACTGGCGCATCGACGTCGCGGGTCACATCGGCTGCTACTTCACGACCGCGGTGCAGGAGGCGCCGTCGCAGGCGTACACCGACAGCTGCCAGGGCTGGAAGCAGGCCGCGCGGACGTGGGTGTCCGACCACGCCGACGACCTGGACGCGGTCGTGGTGACGCACGCGACGACGAAGAGCCCGGTGGTCGTCCCGGCGGGCAGCACGGACGAGGAGACCGTCGTGCAGGGCCTCGTCGGCGCGTGGCGCTCGGCGACGGACGCGGGCGTGCCGGTGATCGCCGTCCGCGACAACCCGGTCGCCCGCGACGACGTCGTCGCCTGCCTGGCGCAGATGCAGGGGCCGACGACCGGCGCGTGCGACCTGCCGCGCGACCAGGCACTGGCCGCGTTCGACGGCAACGCCGAGGCGGTCCGGCAGGTCGGCGACCGCGCACGGTACGTCGACCTGACCGGGTGGACCTGCACCGCGACCGTCTGCCCCGCGGTGATCGGCGGCGTCCTGAGCCACCGCGACCCCACGCACCTGACGGCCACCTTCGCGACGACCCTGGCGCCGTACCTCGGGTCGGAGCTCCGGTCTGCCCTGGCCTCGCTCGACCGGTGACCGTGCGCGCTAGCCTGTCCCCCGTGACGAACACCTGGCCCCTCGCGCGCGGCACCGTCCCCGAGCGGGAGGCCTTCGCCCTCGCCGTCACGGTCCTGCTGACGCTGTTCGCCGGTGACGCCGTCCCGAACACCGTCACCTGGTACGGCGCCGCCGCCGTCTGGGCGCTCGAGGGCGCCTGGGGCCTCAGCGTCGTCGTCCGTGCCCGACCGCCGTTCACCCGGACACCACGGGCGCTCTGGTTCTTCCTGGCCTGGTGCCTGGTCACCGTGCTGTGGTCGCACTGGCGGCCGGCGACCCTGGCGTCCCTCGTCGCCCAGGTCCTCTGCGCGCTCGTCGCGTTCGCCATCGCGTCGACGCTGACGTGGCGGCGGATCCTCGACGCCGTGAGCGTGGCGTTCCGCTGGGTGCTCGGGCTGTCCCTGCTCTTCGAGGCCGTCGTCGCGGTCGTCGTCCGACACCCGATCGCACCGATCTGGACGCACTACGGCGACCGGGACATCCCGGACGCCTTCTACTTCTCGCGCGCCGAGCTCTTCACCGGCGGCCGCATCCAGGGCCTGCCCGGCAACGCGAACCTGCTCGCGATGGTCGCGCTGCTCGCCGCGATCGCCGTCGCGGTGCAGCTCGCCGAGGGACGGATGCGCCGTGTCCGTGCGGTCGGCTGGCTCGTCGTCGCGGTCGTGGTGCTCGCGCTGACGCGGTCGTCCACCGTCGTCGTCGCCGCGCTCGTGGTCGCGGTCGTCCTCGGCGTCGCGCTGTGGATGCGGCGGGTGCCGAGCGGGCAGCGCGGCGGCCGGTACGCCCTGCTCGCCGGGGCGGTCGCCGTGGTGGTCGTCGCCGTCGTGCTCGGCCGCGACGTCCTGGTCGGGGTCCTCGGCCGGTCGTCGGACCTGACCGGGCGGGGCACGATCTGGGCGCACGTGTGGGGCCTCGTCGAGCAGCACCCCGTCGTCGGATGGGGCTGGATCGGCTACTGGTGGCCGAACATCCCGCTGCTGGCCGAGCTCGCCCCGCGCAACGGCGTGCAGTACCTGCAGGCGCACGACGCCGCCCTCGACGTCTGGATGCAGACCGGCGTCGTCGGGCTCGTGCTGTTCGCGGCGTACGTGCTCACCACGCTCGGTCGTTCGTGGGCCGGTGCGACCCGACCGGGCTTCGACCGCGACCTGACCCCGCGGCCGTTCGACCCGGTGACCCTCTTCCCGCTGCTGCTCGTCGTGGCCCTGCTGGTGCAGTCGATCGCCGAGTCGCGGCTGCTCTACCAGGGCAACTGGGTCCTGTTCGCCCTCGTGGCGATCAAGTCGCGGATCGTCCTGGTCACCGAGGAGCCCGTGTCGGTCGGCGACGGCCCGCGCACGCCGCTGGCCACGCGCCGGTTCCGCTGGGCCGACACGCCCTGAGCGGACCCGGTCAGCGGTCGCGCAGCACCAGCGGGCACGGCACCCGGCTGCTCCACGGTTGCGCCCGGATCCGCAGGACGGCGTCCGGGTCGGCGCGGCACGTCGCGAGCGCGTCGGCGAACTGCGGCTGCCAGGTCGGACCGGAGTCCCGCTGTGAGGCCCCCGGCAGGTTCGTCACCCACGAGGCGACGAGGAGCGCGACCAGGCACCAACCGGCGGCCGCGAGGACGAGCCGGGACGCGCCTCCCGTCCGGCCCCGGCCGACCTTCGCCGGACCGGTCGACGCGCGCGTCCGTGCGTCCGCAGCGGCTCGACCCGGCAGGGACGCGCGACGGACGCCGGCGGCGCGGGCGGGTGCGTCGACCAGCACGGCCGCGGCGACCACGAGCGCCGCGGTGAGGAGCAGCCCCGCGGCGGCGGCGTAGCGGGAGGGCGTGCCGTCGAGGAGCGACGCCGGTGCGGACCGCGACCAGCGTCCGTTCGCCGAGGCGTTCGCGACGAGCGCGGCGGTCCAGACGACGCCGGACGACACCGCCGGTGCGGCGACCAGCACCGCCGTGCGGCGTCGTCCGCCGCGGAGGGCGACCGCGACCGACAGCGCCAGGAGCACGCCGAGCACGACCGCCGGGACCGCGACCACCACCCAGCCGTGCGCGGCGACGGCACGACCGACGGCCGCGACGTCGGCCCGCCAGAGCCCGCCGACGGTTTGCGCGAGGAACCCCGCGACGACGTCCCGCGCCGTCGGGTCGCCCGGCACGGACTCGCGCTCGGTCGTGAGCGCCGTCACCACCTGCGCGGCGCCGGTCACCAGCGCGGCCACCGTGACCGGGAGCGCGAGCAGCCGCGGCGAGCGCCGCCGCCCGGCCAGGAGGCCCGTGGCGGCCGGGTGCGCCGCGGCGACCGTGCGCGCGGGGTCGGCCGGGCGCCCCGTCCACGACAGCAGCAGGAGCGGGAGGAAGAGGACGGCCTGCGCCTCGGTGCCGACCACGAGCACGGTGACGAGCGCGAGGACCAGGGCACCCGGCAGGGTCCGCGCCCGGTGGGCGAACAGCCAGGGCGCGAGGAACAGCCCGAAGGTGTGCAGGTTGGCGGCGTTCCCCGTGACCTCCCACGGTGCGGTCGGCAGCAGGACCGGCACCGCCGCCAGGACGAGCCGGAGCGGCCACGCGGGCACGACGTCGCGGGCCAGGACGAACACGGCAGCGCTCACCCCGCCGACGAGCAGGCAGCACGTCGCGGAGACGGCCAGCGCGTACCACTCGACCGGCAGCAGGAAGGCGCCGTCGACGACCAGCCGTGGTCCGAGGTGCAGGTACCCGGCGTACGGGTGGAACAGGCTGCCGAGGGAGCCGAGCGCCAGGTGCTCGCGGTGGAACAGGCCGCCGTCCTCGGCCCACACGGTGCCCCGGGCGACGGGTCCCAGGCGCCACCACGCGGTCCACGCGGCGAGCAGCCCGACCGCGACGGCGGCGAGTGTGCTGCGCCAGCGCGCCCCTGGAGGTGTCATCGGACACCGACGGTACTGCCGCAGTGACGATCCGCGATGTCGCCGCTCCGCGACGTCGGCGTCGCACCCGGCCCGCGTGCGCGAAGATGGACGGATGACGGACGCCTGGACGACGCGACTGGTGCTCGCGCGCCGGTACCTGTCCGCGTGGATCGGGTTCTCGGCCGGCGGACGGTTCAGCCAGGCGCTCGCCACGGCCGTCGTGCTCTTCGCGTTCGGCGAGCCCACGGTGCGCGTGCTCGTCGGGACGGCCGGTACCTGGGCCGTCCTCGTCACGCTCGTCGTCCTGGCCGGTCTGAGCCTGCTCGGGCAGCGCTACCGGATCGAGTGGCACGGGGTGCTGCCGCTGTCGCTCCTGGCGTTCGTCGGGTACTGCGCGCTCAGCGTCCTGTGGAGCCAGTACTCGTGGGTGGCGCTCCGCGGGTTCGCCGAGACGGTCTGCTTCGTCGGGCTCGGGCTCTACCTGGCGCTCGGACGCGACCTCGTGCAGGTCATCCGCGCGTGCGGCGACGCCTTCCGCATCCTGCTCGTCGTCGCGCTCGGCCTCGAGGTCTTGGCCGGGCTCGTGCTCGACCTGCCGATCCCGGCGTTCGGCATCCGCGGCGACATCGCGTACGGCGGTCCGATCCAGGGCGTCGGCGGCACCCGGAACGTGATGGGGTTCATCGCCGCCATGGCCCTGGTCACCTTCGTGGTGGAGTTCCTCACCCGCTCCGTGTCCCGGTGGCGGGCCATCGCGTCGACGTCGATCGCGGTCGTCACCCTCATGCTCGTGCAGTCGCCGATCACCGGCCTGGCGATGATCGCCCTCGCCGTGACCGCCCTGGCCCTCTGGTCCCTCCGGCACGCCCGTCCGGGCACCCGCCCCGTCGTCAACACCGTCCTCGCGACGTTCGTCGTGGCGATGGGGGTCTTCCTCGTGCTCGCCCGCGACCGCGTCCTGCCGGAGATCGGCGCGGCGGGCGGGACCTCGACCCGGCTCGGGCTCTGGTCGCAGATCCGCGTCTTCATCGAGCAGTACCCGATCCAGGGCTGGGGCTGGGTCGGGACATGGCCCAGCGAGCCGGTCGTGCCGTACGTCACGTTCGTCGACCCGTCGGGCGCGCGGTTCACCTCCGGGCTCGACGCCGTGGTCGACGCCTGGCTGCAGGTCGGACTCGCCGGCATGCTGCTGCTCGTCGGCGCCGCACTGCTCGCCTTCGCCCGGTCGTGGGTCACCGCGACGACGTTCCCCGGGGTGGCGTACGTCTGGCCCGCCGCCGTCCTCGTCCTGCTCGGGGTGACGAGCGCCGCCGAGAGCTACCTGCTGCACGGCGCCGGCCTCATGGTTTTCGTCACGGTGCTCGTGGTGTCGGCTCGTCGGCGGTCCTGGCGGAGACGGCTGCCCCGCCTCTAGGCTGGTCCCCGGCCAGGAGCACCACGGGTCACCCCCGCCGTCGTCGTCGGGTGGAGCACCGGAACCGGGAGGACCGCGATGTCACGCCTGCACCACCTGCTCACCCTCACCACGGGAGCCGTGCTCGTCGCGGCCGGGATGGTCGCCGTCGGACCGGGAGCCGCCCAGGCCGCCACCGGCACGGCCGCGGCACAGTCCCCGTCCGCCGCGGTGCAGCCGTCCGGCACCGTCACCGCGCCGACGACCGGCCGTTACTGGTCCACCACGCCGACGCGCGTGTTCTCCGGCACCGTCGGCACCGAGCGGAAGGTCGTCCGGGTCGCCGGTCGGTCCGGCGTCCCGGCGGACGCCACCGCGGTGGTGCTGAGCGTCGAGGTCAGCGCCCCCACCGCCTCCGGATCCGTCCGCGTCACGCCGGCCGGATCCGACCCCACCGTCACCACGCAGCAGTTCCGCGCCCGCCAGGCCGTCACCGGCCTGACCACGGTCGCGCTCGCACGGGGCGGGGTGCAGGTGTCCACCTCGGCCGGCTCCGCGAAGACCGCGCTCGTCGTCTCCGGCTACTACGCCACCGGTGCCGGTTCGACCTTCACGCCGCTCGACACCACCCGGGTCACGACGGCCACCGGCGTCGGCGGGAAGGCCGTCCGCGTGCCGATCGCCGGCCGCGCCGGGGTCCCCGCCGACGCGACGGCCGTGGTCGCCACCCTCGGCGTCACCGCCGCCACCGCCGACGCCGCGGTCCGCATCACGCCCGCCGGGAAGGACGCATCCGTCGCCACGCAGTCGTTCCGCAAGGGCACCCCGATCGCCGGCGCCGCCGTGGTCGGGCTGTCCGGCGGAGCCGCGCAGGTCTCGGTCTCGAAGGGTCGTGCGACCGTGTCGGTCGACGTCTCGGGGTACTACTCCCGGTCGACGACCGGCTCGGTCTTCGTCCCGGTCACGCCGAGCCGCGTGACGACCACCACCGTCTCGAGCACGCCGCGCGCGGTCCGTGTGACCGGCATCAGCGGGGTGCCCGGCACGGCCGCCGCGGTCGTCGCCACGGCCGCCCTGTCCGCGACCACGACGAACGCCTCGCTCCGCCTGGCTCCGGCCGGCGGGAAGCCGACGTCCGCGTCGCTCGTCTACCGCAGGGGCCAGCCGCTGGCGACCGCGACGACGGTCCGGGCCGTCGGTTCGACCCTCGACCGGCGGGTGCTGGCGAAGGTGGACTCCGGCAGCGCCAAGCTGACCGTGGACGTCACCGGGTACTTCCTCGACGGACGCTCCGGCTCCGGCATCGGGGCCGACATCTCCTGGCCGCAGTGCACGACGCCGACTGCGAAGTGGCCCTCCGACCAGGCGTTCGGCGTCGTCGGGGTGAACGACGGTCTCGCCAGCGGGACGAACCCGTGCCTGGCGCAGCAGCTCGTCTGGGCCGCGGGGTCGCGTGGCGGCACCACCCAGCCACGCACGCAGCTCTACGTGAACACCGCGAACCCGGGCAAGGCCTTCAAGGACGATCCGTCGCTCCCGCGCACGACCTGGCCGACCGCGAACGTCGACCCCGACGGCGAGCCCGTCGCGGTCCCGGCGCGGTACGGCATCTGCGGTGGTGGCACGGCCGGGCTCACCTCGCTCGCGTGCTCCTACGTCTACGGCTGGAACCGGGCGCACGACGACGTGCACGACCGCGGCGTACCGGCCGGGGCCGCGTACCGCTGGTGGCTCGACGCCGAGACCGACGGATCGTGGCAGACCGACCAGAACCTCAACCGGGCCACGCTCGAGGGCATGACCGACCTGTTCCGGAGCACCGGCGGGAGCGTCGGCCTCTACTCGTCGCCCGGCGAGTGGAAGCAGCTCTTCGGCACGGTCCCGACGAGCAGTCAGCTCGTCCGCCTGCCCACGTGGAAGGCCGTCGGTCCGACGACGCTGTCGGCCGCGCAGGCGGCCTGCTCGACGGGTGCGTTCACCAGCGCCGGTCGGACCGAGATGGTGCAGTACGTGGCCGGGGGCTTCGACCGGATCGTCAGCTGCGTCTAGCAGCCCGACGGTGCGGGAGACGACCCGGCTCGGCGGCGCGGCAGCTGCGCCGTTCCGACGGTGCAGGGGCCGACCGGCTCGGTCAGACCCGCTTCGCGCCCGGACGGAAGCGTCGCTGCAGCCCCCACTGGGTGGTGCGCACCATCGCCTCGACGATGATGTCCTTGCTCATCTTCGAGACGCCGTGGATGCGGTCGCGGAACCGGATCGGCACCTCGACGATCGCTCCGCCCAGGTCGTGCGCCCGGATCGTCATGTCGATCTGGAAGCAGTACCCCTTCGAGTCGATCGACCCGAGGTCCATCCGGGCGATGGCGTCCGCGCGGTAGACACGGAAGCCGGCGGTGATGTCGTGCACCCTGATGCCGAGCAGCAGCCGGGCGTACGTGTTCGCCCCGCGGCTGAGGAACTCGCGGCGCTTCGGCCAGTCGACGACCGAGCCGCCGCGCATCCAGCGCGAGCCGATCGCGAGCACGACGTCGTCGGCGGGGTCGGCGTCCCGCACGGCACTGATGAGCGCCGGCAGGCGGTCGGCGGGGTGCGAGCCGTCCGCGTCCATCTCGGTGAGCAGGTCGAACCCGCGCTCCAGGCCCCAGCGGAACCCCGCGACGTACGCGGTGCCGAGGCCGAGCTTGCCGGCGCGACGCAGCAGGTGGACGCGGTCGTCCGTCGCCGCCATCTGCTCGACGAGGTCGCCGGTGCCGTCGGGACTGCCGTCGTCGACGACGAGCAGGTGCGCCGTCGGGACCGTCTCGAGGATGCGCCCGGCGATGTCGTGGACGTTCTCGGCCTCGTTGTAGGTCGGCACGATCACGAGCGTGCGGGCGTCGGTGCTGTTGGTCATGTCTCTCTCTGGTTCTCAGGGCGGCCGGCGATCAGCGGGCGTCGTCCTGGTCGATCAGGGCGCAGGGCACGGTGAACGCCCACTGGGGGCCCGGGGCGATCTGCACCGTCGCGTCGGCGGAGGGCGTGCGCGCACACGTCGTCTCCGAGGAGTCGATCTGCTGGTCCCAGATCGGGCCGCCCTGGCGGTTGGCGGCGGGGACGGAGGCGTTCACGGCGACGACCACGACGACGGCGAGGGCCAGGGCGAGCCCGGCGACCCCCGACCAGACGCTCGCCCGGGTCGGTCGCTCGTCCCCGCGGCTCCACGGCACGAGGGTGCCGAGCCGGGCGCGGCCGAGTGCCACGTCGGCCACCACGACGACGCCCGCGAGGACCCACAGCGACCCGGCGGCGGTGTACCGGAAGGTCCAGATGCCGGGCCAGTCCGCCGGCCCGAAGTGCGCGAACGCGAGCATGGCGTTCGGGTTGAGGACGGTGCCGCCGAACCACACCACCGCGGAGCCCCACACCATCGACGCGAGCACCCACCGCTGCCCGGCGACGCCGAACCAGAGGCCGAGCGCGACGAGCACGACGAGCAGTGCGAACGGCACGAGGACGACCGCGAGGCCGTGGGACGCGATCGCCTGCCCGACGTCGGCCATCCGCCAGGTGGCGGCACCGGCGACCGGTTCCACCACGTAGCCGAGCACCAGGTCGGCGAGCGAGTTGTGCGGGACGGGTGCCGACGCGCGCGGGTGCAGCAGGGTCGTCACGACCTGGGCACCGCCGCCGAGCACCGACCCGAGGATGACGGGCCACCGCCGCCGGTTCCGGATGCCGAGCAGGAAGAGGGGGAAGAACGCGACGATCTGGATCTCGGTCAGACCGGCCAGGAGCGTCACGACCCCGAGCACGATGCCCTTCGTCCACGACCGCACCGGCGTGAGGAGGGCGAACGGCATCAGGAACATGAGGAACCAGTGCAGGTTGGCGGTGTTCGCCTGGATCTCGATCGGTCCGAGCGGCATCAGCGCCGGCACGAAGGCGAGCAGCACCCGGGCGACGACCGAGCGCAGGACCCCCTCGGTGAGCACGTAGACAGCGGCACCGACCGCGCCGGTCACGAGCACGCACAGCAGGGTGACCATGACGGCGAACCGGTCGATCGAGCCGACGTGCGACGCGAGGGCGACGACCAGGCGCGGCACCACGTGCAGGTACCCGGCGTAGTCGTGGAACAGGGCGCCGAGGACACCCATGTCCACCTGCTGGTCGAGGAAGACCTTGCCGTCCTCGGCCCAGACGGTGTTGCGGACCTCCGGCGTCAGGCGCGCCCACCCGGCAGTCGAGACGGCGAGCCAGAGCACGACCGGGACGATGGTGCGCAGGGCCAGCTGCCGCGGCGACCGTCGGAGGTCCCGCGCGCCGTCCGCCGTGTCGCCTGCGGGCGGTCTGGTCTCGAGCACCGGACGATCCTCTCACAGCGCGTCATCGCGGCCCCTGCCGGTCGCCGGGGTGTCGGCGTCGGCACCCGGACGTCCGTTCAGGAACCGTCCCGCGCCTCCCGGCGGCCCCGGTGGCGAACTCGACGGCCCCGTGCCGGACGCGACGATGCCCGCCCCGGGAGCGGGACGGGCGTCGTCGAAGCGGCGGTCAGCGGTCAGCGGTCAGCGGTCAGCGGACGGTGACCGTCCGGCAGCCGAGGGCGGTGTCGGTGCCGGTCGCGCCGGCGGAGTCGACCGCCGTGGCACAGACCGTGTGCGACCCGGCCCGGGCCGGGATCGACACCGACCAGCCGTGCGCGGGGCCGGCGGACGGGTACGCCCGGCCGACGTCGGCACGCTTCTGGGAGGCGGTGGTGCGGGTGGCGACACCGTCCACCGTCACCGTGACGGCGATGGGCGACTTCGCGGTGTCGGCGTCGAACGCCCAGCCGCCGACCTGCACGGCCCGCGAGACGGGGGTGACGCTGTCGAGACGGCCCGTCGGTGCCGTGTTCGTCACGGTGACCTTCGTGCAGCGGATCTGGCGGTCCGCGGTGCCGGCGCCGACGTTCCGTGCCGTGACGCACACCTCGTGCGTCCCCTTCGCGGCCTTGACCGAGTACGCGAAGCCGTGGGCCTGGCCGTACGCCGGGTAGCGCCGGGCGACGTCGGTGCGCGGGACGTCCGCGCGGACCTGCTTCGTCACACCGTCGACCGAGATCGCGACCGGGACGGAGGCGGTGGTGTCGCCGTCCAGCGCCCAGCCGCGCAGCGAGATGGTCGAGCCCGAGACGGTCGCCGAGTTGAGCGACCCGACCGGTCGCGAGCCCGGCACGTCGACGGTGCGGCACTCCCCCACCACGGTGTTCCTGCCTGCGCCGACGTCCATGCCGTAGGCGCAGACCTTCCGGTAGCCGGCGTCGGTGGGCACCGTGGCTGAGAACCCGTGCGCCGAGCCGTAGGTCGGGTGCGCCTTCGCGACGTCCGTGCGGGTCTGGTTCGCGGTGAGCTTCTGCTTCAGTCGACCGTCGACGTGGACGTGCGCCCCGATCGAGGCCTTCGTCTCCGGGTCGATCGCCCAGCCGCTGACGGCGACACCGGTCGGCACGGCCTTCGCGACGTCGAGCGAGCCGAACGGGGACCCGTCGAGGACCGTGACGGTCTTGCAGCCGAGGTCCTTCCGGGTCCTGCCGTCGGCGGCGACCGCCTGCACGCAGACGTCCTGCCGACCCGGGGCGGCCGTGAACTGCTGCGAGAAGCCGTGCAGCGCGCCGGACTTCGGGTAGGCGCGGGCGACGTCCGGACGCTTCACGGCGGCGACGACCGAGGAGGCCTTCCCGCCGACGGTGACCTCGACGCGGGTGCTCGCCGTCGTGGTGGTGTCCAGGGCCCAGCCGCCGACGGTGACGGCGTTGTAGGTCGGGGTGACGGTCTCGAGGTTGCCCGCGGCCGTGGTCGCGGGGACGGCGGCACCGGTCGGCGAGCCGAACCAGTCGCTGTACATGCGCCAGAAGTTCCGGTTGCCGTAGGCCGAGCAGCCGTCACCGGTGCCGTAGAGGTTGTTCAGCGCCGCGGTGTTCGGCGTGTAGGGCGTGTAGTAGTACAGCGCGGCGGTCGCCTTGTTCTGCACCGCGACCGCCTTCGTGCCGCAGGAGGTCGGGACGTTGTACTGGATCGCGCGCGTGGCGCCCGGGTTGAACCACGTGAAGTAGTTGCTCGTGCCGGCCGGGTTGCCGTAGCGATTCCACTGCCAGGCCGACCAGTACACCTGGTTGCCGACGCCGGCGTACGCGGGGTCGCAGTGCCCACCGGCGTTGTCTGGGCAGGCGTAGCCCATCGCGCGCTCGAGCACGCCGGCCGACGGGCCACGGCTCGTGACGAGTCCCTGTTCCTTCTGCAGCGTCACGAGCATGACCTTCGGGCTGATCCCGCAGGCGGCGCCGACGCGCGTGAGGATCTGCGCAGCCGACAGCGACGACCCACCGGTGACCGCCCCGCACATGGCGTCCGCGCTGCGGGTGTTCATCGAGTAGCGACCGTTGCGGAGGCACCCGTTGTTCGTGCAGGACGACACCTGCGCGTTGAGGAACGACTGCACCTGGTCGACGGTCATCGACCGGCCGGCGTAGAAGTTGGCGTCGGAGATGATGTTCCCGGCCTGGAACGACGAGCCGCTGAGGGCGCGGGCCGACTCCTGGCCCGCCGTCGGTCCGGCGATCTGGAACCCGACGAGCACGCTCGCGACGGCGAGCACGCTGGCGAGGATGGCGACGACCTTCTGCACGTCGGGGGCCTTTCGAGTGGCGGCGACGGGGTCAGGACACGCGCGTTCGGGTGGCGCCCCGGCCGACCCCGGACGGCGGTAGGGACACACGCGTCCCAGCAGACTACCTGCGTCACAGTGATCACACAGCCCCCGGGACGACCCCCGAACGGGAGGCCCGATCCGGCCCCGGCGCGCCACCCCGCCGTTCCGGGCCCTACGGCGCCGACGTGCACCCGCGGGCGCGTGCGGCGCCCCTGTGCACCCGCTCAGGCGACGGTGTCGAGCGTCGCCTCGACGCGGCGACGTGCCGCCGCGTCGTGTCCGTCCGCACGGCGGAGGCGACGGGCACGACGGAGTGCGGCAGGGGCCTCCCGGCAGAGCCGCCACCACGCCGACGGCGCGAGCTGCGCCGACCCGGGCCGCACCAGGTCGCGGGCCAGGCGTCCCACGGTCCGGACCAGGACCCGGAGGAGCATGCCCCTGGAGCCGTTCCGGGCCGTGACCACCAGGCGGTTGCGCATGCTCTGGGACCGGACCAGCGGACCGCTGCTGTCCGAGCTCGCCGCGTGCCGGTGCACCACGACGGCGTCCGGAGCGGCGCGGACCGCGTAGCCGGCGAGGCGGAGGCGCCACGCGACGTCGAGGTCCTCGTAGTACATGAAGAGGGACTCGTCGAAGCCGCCCACCCGCTCGAGTGCGTCCCGGCGGAGGAAGGCCGCTCCCCCGGAGAAGCCGAACAGCGGCGCCGACTCCGGGGCGTCGTCGATCGGACGGAGCCAGTCCCGGTCGCGGCCGTTGCCGGAGCGGTCCAGCACGACCCCGGTGCCGTTGACGAGCGTGACGCCGCCGTCCTCGACCCGGCGCCAGCGTCGACCGTCCGCCGCGACGAGGTCGGCGTCGGACCGGGGCGCCGACGCCGGGGACGGGGCGAAGCGGCCCTCGAGGACCGCGGTCGCCGCGACGGCCGCGACCTGCGGACCACCCGCGGCCAGGACGGCGAGCCCGCGGTCGAGGAACCCGTGGTCGGCCACCGCGTCGTTGTTGAGGAGCACGACCACGTCACCGGTCGACGCGGCGATCCCCCGGGCGACCCCGCCCGCGAAGCCCGCGTTCCCGCGCTCGGGGACCACCACCACGGACGGCAGGTCGGCGCGGTAGGCCGCGACGGCCCGGTCGTCGGCCTCGTTCACGACGAGCACCACCTCGACCTCGGCGTCGACGCGCTGCGACAGGACCGAGGCGACCGCCCGCCGGGTGAGCTCGGGCTGGTGCCAGTCGACGATGATGACGGAGACGTCCACGGGGCCATCTTCCCAGCACGACGACGGACGGTCGCCGGACGGTCCGGACACCGCAGGCCGTCAGGGGTCGGTCCGCTACAGTGGTGCCGCCTCTGCAGGCAGCCCCGCAAGCCGATGTACGGAGTCGATCCATGTCCACCTTCGCGCCCCGCGTGTCCGTCGTCGTCATCAACTTCCGCGGGACGGACGACACCCTCGAGTGCATCGCCCGCCTGACCGAGGTCGACTGGCCGGCGGACCGGCTCGAGATCGTCGTCGTCGAGAACGGCTCCGGCGACGACAGCGAGACCCGCCTGCGCGCGGCCCTCGGTGACCGGCCGAACGTGCGCATCATCGTCTCCCCCGAGAACCTCGGCTTCACCGGCGGCAGCAACCTCGGCGCGCGCGAGGCGACCGGCGACGTCGTCGCGTTCCTCAACAACGACGCCAAGCCCGACCAGGCGTGGATCAAGGAGGGCGTGGCCGGGTTCGCGCCGAGCCCCCGGGTCGCCGCGGTCGCCAGCAAGGTCCTCGACTGGGAGGGCAAGACGATCGACTTCGTCGAGTCCGGCCTGAGCTGGTTCGGGATGGGCTACAAGAACCACATCGCCGAGGTGGACGACGGCCGCTTCGACGAGCCCCAGGACCTGCTCTTCGGCACCGGCTCGGCGCTGTTCGTCCGCCGCGACGTCTTCCTCGAGGTCGGCGGGTTCGACGAGGGCCTGTTCATGTTCTACGACGACGTGGACCTCGGCTGGCGCCTCAACCTGCTCGGCTACCGGGTGCGGTTCGCCCCGCGCTCCGTGGTCTTCCACAAGCACCACGGCTCGATGAAGTCGTTCGGCGACCACCGCGAGATGTACCTGCTCGAGCGGAACGCCCTGCACCTGCTCTACAAGAACCTGTCGGACGAGAACCTCGGCGTCTTCCTGCCGGCGGCCCTCGCGCTGCTCGCCCGCCGTGCCGTGGCGAAGAGCGGTCGGGACTCCGAGGAGTTCGACATCCGGCGCTTCACCGGGGCCCCGGACGAGTTCGACACCCTGACCTCGATCTCGAAGGAGACCGTCGCCGGCTTCTTCGCGCTCGACCAGTTCGTCGCCGACCTCCCCCGGCTCAGCGAGGAGCGCCGGCGCATCCAGTCCGAGCGCGTGCGGAGCGACAAGGACGTGTTCCGGCTGTTCGGCGACGCCTTCAAGCCGCTGTTCGAGGACGGCTACTTCCTCGAGGGCTACCGCGCGATCCTCGAGGCCTTCGACGTCGAGGCGCCGATGCACCGCACGAAGGTGCTCGTCATCACCGGTGACGCCCTGGGCGAGAAGATGGCCGGCCCGGGCATGCGGGCGTGGAAGATCGCCGAGGCGCTCGCGCCCGACAACGACGTGCGCCTGGTCACCTGGAACGTCGCGAACCGGAAGTCCGACGCCTTCGAGGTGAGCCGTGTCCCGCTCCAGCACGAGCGCGCGATGCGGGAGCACGAGGAGTGGGCGGACGTCATCTTCTTCCAGGGCTACGCGCTCCACCACTTCACGACCCTGCAGAAGTCGAACAAGATCATGGTCGTCGACCTCTACGACCCGATGCACCTCGAGCAGCTCGAGCAGGCGCGGGACAACGGCGACGTCGGCTGGCGCAACCAGGTCACCAGCACCACCGAGGTCATCAACGCCCAGCTCGAGCGCGGGGACTTCTTCCTCTGCGCCTCCGAGCGGCAGCGGCTGTTCTGGCTCGGGCAGCTCGCCGCCGTGGGCCGCGTGAACCCGGACAACTACCTGGCCGACGACAACCTGAACAAGCTCATCGCGATCGCGCCGTTCGGCATGGACTCGAAGCCGCCGCAGCACGAGCGCACCGCGATCCGCGGCGTCACGCCCGGCATCGGCGCCGACGACAAGGTCGTCATCTGGGGCGGCGGCATCTACAACTGGTTCGACACCCCGTCGCTCGTCCGGGCGATCGCGCAGGTCGCCGAGCGGCACGACGACATCCGGCTGTTCTTCCTCGGCGTCGCGCACCCGAACCCGGACGTGCCCGAGATGGCCATCGTCGCCGAGACCCGTCGGATCAGCGACCAGCTCGGCCTGACCGGCAAGCACGTGTTCTTCAACGAGCAGTGGGTCGCGCTCGACGACCGCCAGAACTACCTGCTCGAGGCGGATGCCGGCGTGAGCACGCACTTCGCGCACATCGAGACGACGTTCTCGTTCCGCACCCGGATCCTCGACTACATGTGGGCGAACCTGCCGATCGTCACGACCGACGGCGACAGCTTCGGGGACCTCGTCGCGGCCGAGGGCATGGGCGTGGCCGTCAAGGAGCGGGACGTCGACGCCCTCGCCGCCGCACTCGAGTCGATGCTGTACGACCCCGAGGCTGCCGCGGCCGCCCGAGCCGCCGTCAGCCGTGTCCGCCAGGACTTCACGTGGGAGCGTGCGCTCGCACCGCTCGTCGAGTTCTGCAAGGACCCGCAGGTCGCCGCCGACCGCGCGCACGACGCCGCCGTCCCGGCCGGTTCGGTCGCCGCCGGCAGCCGTCCGCGGGTGGCGCTCAGCCCCGCCCGACAGCGCGAGATGCAGTTCCACGAGATCGCGAACAGCCGGCACGGGATCACCCGCGACGTGCGCCTGGCCACCTGGTACCTCCGACAGAACGGCCTGTCCGGTCTTCGGGACAAGGTGCAGAACCGGGTGCGCATCATGCGCGAGAGCAAGAACGGCCGCTGACGCCCGGCGGTCGTCCCCGACCGCAGATGTACAGTTGTCCGTCGTCGCGCGTCGAGAACCGAAGGAACCCATGAGCAACATCGTCAGCGAGCGGTTCGAGCGTCTCCGTCAGGAGCGCATGGCCCCCGCCGGTCGTCCCGCCACCGCGGTGCTCGGGTCGATCCGCGAGGTCGTCGCCCACCGGCAGCTGCTCGACCTGCTCATCCGCCGTGACCTCAAGTCCCGGTACAAGGACAGCGCGCTGGGCTTCGCGTGGACGCTCATCCGTCCGCTCGTGCAGCTGGCGATCTACTACTTCGTGCTCGGGCAGATCCTCGGCGCCTCGCGGAACATCCCGGAGTTCGCGATCTACGTGTTCTCGGGGCTGACGCTCTACGGGCTGTTCAGCGAGATCGTGGCGTCCGGCACCGCGTCCATCGTGTCGAACGGCGGACTCATCAAGAAGGTCTACCTGCCGCGCGAGATCTACCCGCTCGCGAGCGTCGGCGCCGCGCTGTTCAACTTCGGCGTGCAGCTCGTCGTGCTCCTGGCCGCCGCGATCCTGCAGAGCGGCTTCGACTGGATCCGGCCGGACCTGCTCTACTTCTTCCCCGCGACGCTCGTCATCCTCATCTGGGCCACCGCGCTCGCGCTCCTGCTCGCGGCGGCCAACGTGTACCTGCGCGACATGCAGTACCTCGTCGAGGTGCTCGTGCTCCTGCTCATGTGGGGCTCCCCCATCGTCTACAGCTGGCAGATGGTGTCGAAGGCCGCGAGCTCGTGGCTGCTCGACCTGTACACGGCCAACCCGATCACGCTCGCCGTGCTCGGCATCCACCGGGCGTTCTGGACCGCGGGCAGCGACGCGCAGTACCCCGCCGACCTGCTGCTCCGGCTCGGCATCGCCGCCGCCGTCGGCCTCGTCGCCCTCGCCCTCTGCCAGCGCGTCTTCGCGAAGCTGCAGGGCAACTTCGCGCAGGAGATCTGATCCGATGACCATCGACAACGAGCGCACCCAGGCCACGACCTCGCCGTTCGCGGACGCCCCCGCCGTCGTCACGGTGCGGAACGTCTCGAAGCGGTTCACGATCCGCAAGGACAACTCGCTCAAGGAACGCGTCGTCACGCTCGGTCGCGCCGGGCGTCGGCACAGCGAGGACTTCTGGGCGCTCAAGGACGTCAGCCTGGACATCCCCGCCGGCACCACGATCGGTCTGCTCGGGCCGAACGGCTCCGGCAAGTCGACGCTGCTGAAGACCATCGGCGGCATCCTCGAACCGACCACCGGCTCCGTCGAGCGCCGCGGCCGTCTCGCCGCCCTCATCGAGCTCGGCGCCGGCTTCCACCCCGACCTGACCGGCCGCGAGAACGTCTACCTGAACGCGGCGATCCTCGGCCAGACGCAGGAGGAGACCGAAGCCCGCTTCGAGGACATCCTGCAGTTCTCCGGCATCGGCGACTTCATCGACACCCAGGTGAAGTTCTACTCGTCCGGCATGTACGTGCGGCTCGCCTTCGCCGTCGCGATCAACACCGACCCCGACGTCCTGCTGGTCGACGAGGTCCTGGCCGTCGGCGACGAGCAGTTCCAGAAGAAGTGCCTCGACAAGATCCGCGAGTTCCAGGAGCAGGGCCGCACGATCATCCTCGTGTCGCACTCCCTCGGCCAGGTGCAGGAACTCTGCGACTCCGCCGTCGTCCTGCACCACGGCGAGGTCATGTTCCAGGGCTCGGCCCGGCTCGCGGTGAAGAACTTCCGCGACATCCTCGAGGACCGCCGCGTCGCCGAGGTCGAGGCGACCCACCCGGACGAGGACGCGAACCCCGGCAAGGTCGAGCACGTCGAACTCGAGATCCCCGGCAAGCCCGCCGGCGCCGACCACGAGCACGGCGACGACCTCGTGGTCCGCGCGACCTTCTCGCACGCGACGGTCCTGCCCGAGTGGCGTGCCGGCATCAAGATCGAGACGCACCTCGGGCACCCCGCGTTCGGCATGGACAGCCGCCAGTCGCAGGTCGTCCACGACCCCCTGCGCGGCACGGCGACCGTCGAGTGGCACCTGCACGACCTGCGGCTCGGCGGTGGCCAGTACTTCGTGCACGTGTTCCTCGCCAAGCCGAACGGCGAGCACATCGTCATCCAGCGCGAGGCGGCCCGCTTCGTCGTCGTGGACGAGGACACGCAGTCCGGCATCGCCTGGACGCGGACCACCGAGCGCCAGGTCGGCTGACGTGGGGGCGCTGCCCGTGCTCGTCGACGCCACCTCGATCCCCCCGAACCGCGGCGGTGTCGCGCGGTACATCGCCGGCCTCCTGCAGGGCCTGGCGGAGCAGGACACGTCCGTCGACGTCGTCGTGAAGCCCGCCGACCTCGACTGGCTCCGCACGACGGCCCCGGGGCACCGGTACCGCGCGGCGCCGGGGTGGACGGCGTCGCGACCGCTGCGCCTGGTCTGGGAGCAGGTCGGCCTGCCGGCCGCCGCCCGGCGGGTGGGGGCGCGGGTCCTGCACAGCCCGCACTACACGTTCCCGGTGATCCGGGCCTCCCGGACCGTCGTGACGCTGCACGACGCGACCTTCTTCTCGGACCCGGCCGCGCACTCGCGGCTCAAGGTCGCGTTCTTCCGGACCTGGACGCGCCTGGCCCGTCGCCTGGCCCGCGGCACGGTCGCGCCGAGCGCGGCGACCGTGCGCGAGCTCGACCGCCTCGCCGGTGCCGCGCGGCGACCGACGGTCGTCGCGCACCTCGGCGTCGACCGCGACCTGTTCCGTGCCCCGACGCCGGCCGAGACCGCGGCGTTCCGGGCCGCGCACGACCTCGGCGACGACGACTGGATCGCCTTCCTCGGCACCGTGGAACCCCGCAAGCGCGTGCCGCAGCTCATCGCCGCGCACCGGGCGCTCCGGGCCGGCGACGGACCCGAGCCCCCGACGCTGCTCGTCGCCGGTGGACTCGGATGGGACGACGCCGCGCGACGGGAGCTCACCGCCGCCGGCGACGAGCCCGGAGCGCCGCTCCGCTACCTCGGGTACCTGCCGATCGACGAACTCCGCGCGTTCCTCGGGGGCGCCCGCGTGGTCGTCTACCCGAGCACGGCCGAGGGTTTCGGCCTGCCGGTGCTCGAGGCGATGGCCTCGGGTGCCGACGTCCTCACGACCGACCGTCTCGCGATCCCCGAGATCGGCGGCGACGCGGTGACCTACACGGAGCCGGACGCCGGGCCGATCGCCGAAGCCCTCGCCGCGCTGCTGGCTGACGCGCCGTCGGTCCGTGCCGAGCGGGTCGAGCGGGCACGCCGTCGCGCCGCCGGCTTCACCTGGGCGGCGTGCGCCGCGGTGCACCTGGGGGTCTACGCATGACCGAGGAGCACCGGACGCCGGGCCGCGCCGCGATCGTCACCGTCTCGTACAACTCGGACGACGTCCTGCCGCCGTTCCTCGCGTCGACCGCGGCGGCCAGCGACCGGGACGTCGAGGTGGTCGTCGCCGACAACGAGTCCGCGTCGGCCGCGCACCTCCGCGCCGTCACCGAGGACGCCGGGGCGCGCTTCGTCGCCGTCGGGGCGAACCTCGGGTACGGGGCCGCCGTCAACCGGGCCGTCGCGACGCTCTCCCCCGACGTGCGGTGGGTGCTCGTGTCGAACCCGGACGTCGTCCTCGAACCGCACGCCCTCGACCGCATGATCGCAACCGCCGAGTCCGACCCGACGATCGGCGCCGTGGGCCCGAAGCTGCTCGAGACCGACGGGCAGGTGTACCCGTCCGCGCGGCTCGTGCCCTCGCTCCGCACCGGCCTCGGCCACGCGGTGTTCGCGAACGTCTGGCAGGGCAACCCGTGGACGAAGCGGTACCGGCAGGACGGCGACCACACCGGCCGTCGGGACGCCGGGTGGCTCTCCGGGGCCTGCGTGCTCGTCCGGCGGGACGTGTTCGACCGGCTCGGCGGCTTCGACGAGGGCTTCTTCATGTACTTCGAGGACGTCGACCTCGGCTGGCGCATCGGCCGGCAGGGCTACCGGAACGTGTACGAGCCCGCCGCGGTCGCCACGCACGTCGGTGGCACGGCGACGCAGGGGTCCTCGGACCGGATGCGTCGGGCCCACCACGAGAGCGCCTACCGCTTCCTGGCGCAGAAGTACTCGGCGTGGTGGCTGTCGCCGCTGCGGCTGGCGCTCCGGGTCGCCCTGACCGTGCGGGCCCGCGCCACGCACACCCGCTGAACCCCGGTAGCCTCTCAGGGAGCTTCCCCTTCCCGAACCGGAGCGCTGTACATGATCCTCGCCGTCACCCTGATGGTCCGCGACGAAGCGGACGTCATCCCCGCCTGGCTCGACCACCACGTCGCCCAGGGCTTCGACGTGTTCGTCATCACCGACAACGGCTCGGTGGACGGCACGACCGCCCTCCTCGAGGCGTTCGCCGCGCGTGACGACGTCACCGTCGACCTCCGGCACGATCCGGTGCACCGCAAGCAGCAGGGGTCGGTCGTCACCGGCATGGCCCGCGACGCCGCAGCACGCCACCACGCCGACTGGGTGGTGAACGCGGACGCCGACGAGTTCATCGTGCCGGTCGACCGGGCCCTGACCGTCCGCCGAGTGTTCGAGCAGCTCGACCCCGCCGTCGGGGCGTTCACCGTGCCCGTCGTGAACCTCACGGGAGCGATGGCCGAGACCGGCGCCGGCTTGGAGCGTCTGCACTGGCGCGACGAGCGCTCGGTCGACGAGCTCCGCGCGGCCGGTCTGATCGCCCACCCCACCGCCAACGCCGTGCACGTCGGCGACCCGTCGGTCGTGGTCGTGCAGGGCAACCACCGCGTGAGCGTGGAGAACGGTGCCCCGGTGCCCACGGCCCTGGCGCTCGAGGTGCTGCACCTGCCGTGGCGCTCCTGGGAGCAGTACGCCCACCGCGTCGAGGTGAGCGGTCGTGCCTACGAGGAGAACCCGGCCCTCACCCCCAGCCCGCGCCACCACGGCATGCGCGACCACCGCCGCCTGCACGAGGGCGTCCTGCGGTCGGTCTTCGCGCTCCGCTTCGTCACCGACGACGAGGCGGCGGCGGGACCCTTCACCCGTGACGACACCGTCGCCGAGGTCCTCCGCCGGGCCGGGTCGACCGCGCTCGACGGCACGCCCGACCGCCTGGTGCCCGAGGACGAGTTCCGGACGCTGCAGGGGCTCGGCCGGTCCATCGCGACGCGGGACGCCCGCATCGACGCCGCCGAGGACGCACAGCAGGAAGCCGAGAGGAACGCCCACGCCCTGCGGGAGGCCGTGCAGTTCGAGCGCGACCGAGCCGAGGCGGCGCGCGCCGAGGTCGAGGCGTTCCGGGGGCGCCGCGTCGTCCGGCTCGCGGACCGGGCCTCGGACACCGTCCGGCGGCTCCGCCAGCGCTGAGCCGCGCGGCGGCCGGCCGACGCTGACGGGCCGGGCCCGCCGGCTGCGCGGCGCACCGGCCGGCCGCCCCCGGCGTCAGCCCCGCTGCTGCCGCACCGCGTCGAGCAACCGCTCCGCCCGGCGCACGAAGGCGTGCTCCGCACCGATCCGCGCCCCGCGCTCGGCACGCTCCGCCCTGCGCTCCTCACGCTCCGACGCGGTGCCGGCGTCGCCCCGGCCGAGCAGCGCCCGCAGCTCCGCGACGTCGGCGTACGGCCGCACCGCACCGCCGAACAGCTCCGCCACCCCCGGCACCGGGTCGGTGACGACGAGCGCCCCCGAGGCCGCGGCGTCGAACAGCCGGTTCGACACGAACCCGTCCCGCGCCATGTCGTCCCAGTGGTCGTTGAGCACCACCCGCGCGCTGCGGTACAGGCCGGGCAGTTCGTCGTTCGGCACGAAGACGCCCCGGTGCACGCCGTCGGGCAGCAGGCCCTCCCAGCCCTCGCCCCACACGGCCAGATCGGCACCGGCGGCGAGGGCGTCCCGCACCACCGGCCGGAAGACCTCGCGCGTCTTGCCGACGAACGCCGTGTCGAGTCCGGCGTACGCGCGCTCCACCGGTCCGGGGTGGAAGCGTGCCGGGTCGGTGGCCTGCAGGAGCGGCTCGACGACGAGCCCGGTCGCGGCCGTGGTGCGTGTCGCCCAGACCGGTCCGGCGGCGAAGCGCAGGTCGTAGCGCGCGAGCTCGGCGGGGGTGACCCGGTCCGGGTGCGAGATCACCCAGAGCACGTTCGTGGCCGTCGGGTGGACCGGGGTGTCGTCGAGCCCGCGGAGGGTCAGGGCGACGTCGTCCAGGTGCTCGGACAGCGGCCGGACGTGCGACTCGCGGTGGTCGAGCACGACCTCCTGTCCGAGAGACCGGAGGGCGGCGGCCAGGTCCCGCGCGAAGAACGTGTCGCCCCAGTCGTCCCCGCCCGGCCCGGGGTGGGCGGCGGTCCGGATCGACCAGCGCAGCCGCTGCCCGCGGTCGACCAGCACGAGGCGGTCCGGACCGCGTTCGGCGCGCAGGACCGGTTCGCGGAGCGCCACGGGTGCGGCCGCGGGGTCGGCGGTGACCAGCCCGAGGGTGAACCCGAGCCGCTCGGCCACGCGGTGCGCCGAGTCGTCGGTCCGGTCGCGCCACACGAGCAGGGCGTCCGCGGCGTCGGTGTCGATCCGGCGCTCGCGCAGGGCCGCGCGCCGGTACACCCGACCGAGCGGCAGGACGACGCAGGTGCCGCCGGCGGCGTCCGCGGTGTCGCGGGTCAGGCGGGCGACGGCGGTGCGGGTGTCGACGGTGCGGACCGGCACGGCGAGTGCAGCGGTGCGGGCCGCGAAGCAGGGTTCGTCCGCCGCGAAGACGGCGAGTGGTCCGGCGTCGGGTCCGGGCAGCCGCTCGGCGTCCTCCGCCGGGTGACCGCGCAGGAGCGACGCCACCGGCGCGGTCCCCCGGACGAGCGCGGCGCCGGCACTGGCGACCACGTCGTCACCGGTGCGGACGACGGGCAGGGCGACCACCGCCTCCCGGCCGGGTCCGGATCCGTCCACCGCGGCGACGAGGGCCTCGGCCGCGCCCTCCGGCAGCTCGACCGCGGCGTCCTGCACGAGCACCACGGGGGCACGCAGGTGCGGGCGCGCAGCGGCCACCGCACCGCCCCAGGTCGCCGCGACGGTCGGGCGTGCGGCCACCGTGCCGTCGCCGTCCTCGACGCGCGCGTACGTGCTCGTCGGTCCGGCGTGCACGTCGTGCACCGAGACGACCACCCGCACGGCCCCGGCTGCCCGCAGGCGTGCGACGGCCGGCAGGTGCTCACCGCGGCGGAAGGCGGCCTCGGCCACCGTCACGACCGCGTCGAACCCGGTGCCGTCGGTCGTCGCCGGCCCCACCGGGGCCGGCGCGAGCGACGTGTCGACCGGGAGGCCCGTCCCCGACCCGTCGGCGGCGTCGCGTCCGACGGTGGTCCCGTCGGCCGCGACACCGGCCCGGCGGAGCAGGCGGCGGATCGCCACGGTCAGCCGCGGAGGAGGTTCTGCAGGTAGACGCCGTAGCCGCTCTTGGCGAGCGGGGCGGCGAGGGCGGCGAGGGCCTCGTCGTCGATCCACCCGTTGCGCCAGGCGATCTCCTCGATGCAGCCGATCTTGTGCCCCTGCCGGTCCTCGATGACCTTGACGTACTCGGACGCCTGCATCATCGACTCGAACGTGCCGGTGTCGAGCCACGCGGTGCCGCGGTCGAGGACCTCGACGCCGAGTGAGCCCGCCTCGAGGTACCGCTCGTTGACGGTCGAGATCTCGAGCTCGCCACGGGCGCTCGGCTCGATGGTCTTCGCGATCTCGACGACGTCGTTGTCGTAGAAGTACAGGCCCGGGACGGCGTAGTTCGACTTCGGCTGCGCCGGCTTCTCCTCGATGGAGACCGCGGTGAAGTCGTCGTCGAACTCGACGACGCCGTAGGCCGTCGGGTCGGCGACGTGGTACGCGAAGATCGTCGCGCCCTGCACCGTGGTGTTCTTCTGCAGGCTCGTGCCGAGACCGGTGCCGTGGAAGATGTTGTCCCCGAGGACGAGCGCCACGCTGTCGTCGCCGATGAAGTCCTCACCGATGACGAACGCCTGCGCGAGGCCGTCCGGGCTGGGCTGCACCGCGTACTGGACGTCCATGCCGAGCGCGGACCCGTCGCCGAGCAGCGCGCGGAACTGGTCGTTGTACTCCGGGGTCGTGATGACGAGGACCTCGCGGATGCCGGCCATCATGAGCGTCGACAGCGGGTAGTACACCATCGGCTTGTCGTAGATCGGCATGAGCTGCTTCGAGATGCCCTTGGTGATGGGCCAGAGGCGCGTGCCGGAACCCCCGGCGAGGATGATGCCCTTCAACGGGTCCCCTTTACTTCTTCGTCCGGAGCTGTTCGGTGTACGCGACGCACTCCTCGTACGTCGGCAGCAGGCCCTGCTCGGCGGCCTGCTCGAGGGTCGGCGCGGTGGTGTCCTTCTCGGACAGCACCGGCTCGCCGATCCCGTCCGGGAGCTCGAGGCCCACGGTCGGGTCGAGGATGCTGATCCCCTTCTCGCGCTGCGGGTCGTAGTGCGCGCTGACGAGGTAGTTCACGGTCGACCGGTCCTCGAGCGCGACGATCGCGTGGCCGAGGCCCTCGGACAGGTACACGGCACGGCGTTCGACGTCGTCGATCCGGACGGCGTCCCACTGCCCGAACGTCGGCGACCCGACCCGGATGTCGACGACGTAGTCGATGAACGCACCGCGCACGGCCGTGACGTACTTGGCCTGGCTCGGCGGTACGAGGGCGTAGTGGATGCCCCGGGCGACACCGGCGGCGGACACCGACATGTTTACCTGGCGGAGGTCGAGCGCGTGCCCGACGGTCTCCTCGAGCACGTCGGCACGGTAGGCCTCGAGGAACGCACCACGGGCGTCACCGTGCTGGACGGGCGTGAACTCCCACGCGCCGGGGATCTTCAGTTCGCGGATCTGCACCGGGGCAGCCTAGCAAGGGGCCCGATCCCGGTGGCCGGGACCGCGCCGGGGACCTCCCGGTGTGCTCAGGCGAGCCCGAGCGCCGCCCGCCAGGCCCGTTCCCCCGGGGTGTCGACGCCGGGACCGACGGTGCGTTCGGCGAGCACGGTCCGGCGGGCGCGCGCGACGCGGTCGTCGGCCTCGCGGAACGCCGTCTCGAGGGCGGTGCGCCACGCGGCCGGCTCGTCCCCGACGAGCAGCCCACCGGCGCCCGCGACGCCGGCGTACGAGGGGCGGTCCGAGCCGACGAACGGCAGGCCGAGCATCGTGTACTCGAGGAACTTGAGGTCGCTCTTGGCGTCGTTGAACCGCTCGCCGGTGAGCGGTGCCACCCCCGCGGACCACCGGTCGGCACGCTCCCGCAGGAAGGCGACGAAGTCGGGGTGGTGGACGGCGTCCTCCGGCAGGGCGAGCCGGTCGAACCAGTCGTCGTCGTCCCCGGTGACCCCGACGACCTCGAGCCGGACCCGTCGGCCGTCGGCGGTCACGAAGTCGTCGAACACGGGGCGGAGCAGGTCGAGGTCGCCGCCGTGGGTGGCGCTCCCCATGTAGAGGACGCGTCGGTCGCCGGTCGGGTCCGGCCGCGCGGGGCGGGTCGGCCACGGCTCGGGCTGCACGCCGTTCGGCACGACGACCGCGTCGACGCCCTCGGCGGCCAGGACCGCCCGGAGCGGCTCGGTCGCCACGACCACCGCGTCGGCCCCGCGGACCAGGCGGTCCACCGCGGCCAGGCGGTCGGCGTCGTACTCTGCCTGCGCGAGCCGGGCACGGGCCTCCGGGGTGAAGAAGTCGTCGTCCACCTCGGCGACGATGCGGGTGCCCTCCCCGGCGGCGCGCGCGAAGGCCGCGTCGAGCGACGCGAGCGGGAAGGCGTCACGCTGCACGAGGATCGCGTCGAGGTGCGCGGTGTCCGAGCCGTCGGCCCAGCGGACCGGATCGACCTGCGCGACCCGGGCGGCGCCGGAGGCGGCGAGCGCCGTCATCCGCGCGACCACCCGGATGTGCGCCGAGGCCGGGTGCACGCCGCCGGCGCCGTGCACGACGAACCCGACGAGCGGCGGCTCGGCGGGCGGAGCGGGGGTCCGGCCGCGCAGCAGGCGGGCGACGGTCGAGCGGAGCGCTGCCATGCGCCCATCGTGGCACGA
This sequence comes from Curtobacterium sp. L6-1, assembly GCF_018885305.1. Taxonomy (NCBI): domain Bacteria; kingdom Bacillati; phylum Actinomycetota; class Actinomycetes; order Micrococcales; family Microbacteriaceae; genus Curtobacterium; species Curtobacterium aetherium. The sequence goes on along the minus strand of NZ_CP076544.1, from coordinate 650,347 downwards.
CGGACACCCTGGTCTGCTTAGACTGTTCCGTCTTGGCGTCCGTCGGGGATGCTCCCCGATGCTGCGCCGGACCTCTCGTCCGCCGACCCCAGGGACCGCCAGCTCGTGAAACTGTTCGTCCAGATCCCCTGCCTCAACGAGGAGCAGACGCTCCCCGATGTCCTCGAGACCATCCCGACGTCGATCCCGGGCATCGACGAGATCGAGATCCTCATCATCGACGACGGCTCCACCGACCGCACCGTCGAGGTGGCGAAGGCGCACGGCGTGACGCACTTCGTCCGGCACACGCGCAACATGGGCCTCGCGCGGTCCTTCCGCGACGGCGTCGACTACGCCCTCCTCCACGGCGCCGACATCGTCGTGAACACCGACGGCGACAACCAGTACCCGCAGGCGCACATCACCGAGCTGGTCCAGCCGATCCTCACCGGGGACGCGGACATCGTGATCGGTGACCGGCAGACCCGCACGATCGAGCACTTCTCCGGCTTCAAGAAGACGATGCAGCAGTTCGGCTCGTTCGTCGCCAGCCGTGCCGCCGGGCTCGACCTGCCCGACGCCGCGAGCGGGTTCCGCGCGTACTCGAAGTACTCGCTCATCCGCCTGAACATCGTAACGCGCTTCAGCTACTGCATGGAGACCATCGTGCAGGCCGGGTACAAGCGCCTGGCGATCGCGAGCATCCCGATCACGACGAACGCGAAGACCCGCGAGTCGCGGCTGTTCAAGAACATCTGGCAGCACATGTTCCAGTCCGGGTCCGCGATCGCCCGGGTGTACCTCATGTACCGGCCGATGGCGCTGTTCGCCTCGGTGAGCGCGGTGTTCGGCGTCGCCGGCCTCATCCCGTTCGTCCGCTACCTGGTGCTGCTCCTGGCGGACTCGGGCGGCAACCACCTGCAGTCGCTCATCCTCGGCGTGACGCTCGTCATCGCGGCCCTGCTGTCGATCACCATCGGCGTGGTGGCGGACCTGACCCGGTTGAACCGGACGCTCGCCGAGGAACAGCTCGACATGCAGAAACTGGCGCGGTACGGCGACTGACGTCGTGGCCACCGACCGCCCGGAGCCCGCACCGCGTCCGTCGTCCCGCCCGTCGGACGACGGCGTCGTCCGACGGGCGGCCGTCCGGCGTCCGGAGGCCGTCGCCCTCGCCGCGGTCGTGACGCTGTTCGCGGTGCTGCTCGGGCTCTGGGCGGTCCTCGTCCCGCCGTTCCAGGCACCGGACGAGAAGGCGCACTTCGACAGCGCCCTGCACCTCGCCGTCGGTGACCCCTGGGTCGACCCGGGCGACCAGCGGATGACCGGCATCGTGCAGGCCGCGGCGGGGCAGGCGGCGGCGGGGACCACGGCGGTTCCGGCGGCCGACCGCTCGACCGTCGCGGCCCTCCGTGCCGAGCACCCCGGGGCCGACCCGGCGGCCGTCGACCAGATGACGCAGCACCCGCCGACCGCGTACGCGGTGCAGGCCACGGTGCTGCGGGTCGTCGGGTTCGAGCAGCTGCGGTGGGACCACGCCCTGCTGCTCCTGCGGCTCGTCGACGCCCTGCTCCTGCTCCCCCTGCCGGTCCTGGCCTGGGCCGCGGTGCGTCGGCTGACCGGCTCGCCGCGGACGGGCCTCGTCGGGGCGGCCTCGCTCCTGGCGGTGCCGGAACTGGCGTCCGTCGGTGCGTCGGTGACGAACGACGCGCTCACGATCACGCTCGGGGGCGTGGTCACGGTGCTGCTCGTCCGGGTCCTGACCGCCGACCGGCGTCGCCGCACCCTGCTCGCCCTGGGGACCGCGCTCGGCCTGCTCGTCGTGACGAAGGGCACCGGTCTGCCCGCCGTGCCCGTGGTCGCGCTCGGGCTGCTGGTCGCGCCGGGGGTCGTGCCGCGCGGTCGTCGCCTGCTCGAGACCGTGGCGGTCCTCGCGCTCGCCACCGCGATCGGCGGGTGGTGGTGGATCCGCAACGTCGTGCGGTACGGCACGGTGCAGCCCGACGGGTACGCGGCGATCCGACCGCCGCAGGCCTTCCCCGCCGGACAGGGGCCGAGCGCCGCCACGTTCCTCGACGTGAGCTGGGGCACGGTCACCCGGACGTTCTGGGGCAGCTTCGGGTCGAACGCCTACGCCGCCCTGCCGGTCTGGCTGACCGTCGGCCTCACCGTCGTCGCCGTGGCGCTCGTCGCCGGCTGGGCGTTCCGGCGGTCGCCCGTCCGGCGTGCGGTCGTCGTGCTCGCCGTGTTCCCGGTCCTGCTGCTCGCCGCGCAGACGGTCACCAGCCTCCGCGCCTACCTCGACACCGCGCAGGTCGTCGGGACGCAGGGCCGCTACCTCTTCCCCGGTCTCGTCGCACTCGTGGCCGTCAGCGCGGTCGCCTGGCGCCGCCTGGCCGGCTCGGTCCGGGTGCCGCGGGTCGTCCGAGAGGCCCTGCCCGCCGCTGCCACGGCCGTCGCCGGCGTCGTCGCCGGCCTGGGCATCCGCACCGCCGCCACGACGCTGGTGCCGACGAACGCGTCCGGCTACGCGGTCTGGTCGGCCGGACCGCTCGGCGACCGCGCGGTCACGGCGGGCTGCGGGCTGCTCGTCGCCCTCGCGGTCGTCGCCGTCCTGGTGGTGAGTCGGGTCGGGCGGGAACGCCCGGTCCACCCCGACGCGGCCGTCCACCAGCCGGAAGCCCTCCCCCACTAGACTGCTCGCCGACCGCACACGGCCACGAAAAGGAAGTCACCGTGAAGATCCTCGTCACCGGAGGGGCCGGGTTCATCGGCTCGAACTTCGTCCGTCGAACCCTGCAGGATGCCTACCCCGGCCTCGAAGGCGCCGAGGTCGTCGTGTACGACGCCCTGACCTACTCGGGCAACCTCGAGAACCTGGCGCCGGTGGCCGACTCCCCGCGCTACAGCTTCGTCGAGGGCGACATCCGCGACGCCGCGAAGCTCGACGAGGTCGTCCCCACGGTCGACGCGATCGTGCACTTCGCCGCCGAGTCCCACGTCGACCGGTCGGTCCGCGACTCCGGCATCTTCGTCGAGACGAACGTCGTCGGCACCCAGCGCCTGCTCGACGCCGCGCTCCGCCACGGCACTGAGCGCTTCGTGCACGTCTCCACCGACGAGGTCTACGGCTCCATCAGCGAGGGCTCGTGGGACGAGGACCGCCCGCTCGAGCCGAACTCGCCGTACTCGGCGTCGAAGGCCGGCAGCGACCTGCTCGCCCGCAGCTACCACCGCACGCACGGGTTGAACCTCTCGATCACGCGCTGCTCGAACAACTACGGGCCGTACCACTTCCCCGAGAAGGTCATCCCGCTCTTCGTCACGAACCTGATCGACGACAAGAGCGTCCCGCTGTACGGCGAGGGCAACAACATCCGCGACTGGCTGCACGTCGACGACCACACCCGCGGCATCGCGATGGTCCTCGTCAAGGGCCGCGCAGGCGAGATCTACAACATCGGCGGCGGCACCGAGCTGACCAACAAGGAGCTCACGCAGCTGCTCCTCGACGCCACCGGCAAGGACTGGTCGTCCGTCGAGCACGTGCAGGACCGTCTCGGCCACGACCTGCGCTACTCGGTCGACATCTCGAAGATCCAGGCCGAGCTCGGCTACGAGCCCCTCGTGCCGTTCGAGCAGGGCCTCGCCGACGTCGTGCAGTGGTACCGCGACAACCGCGCCTGGTGGGAGCCCCTGAAGGAGCGCGCGGCGCTCGCCTGAGCCCCGTCCACGCCATGACCCGCTTCCTCATCACCGGTGCCGCCGGCATGCTCGGCCAGGACCTCCAGCAGGTCCTGGCCGGACGTGACGTCACGGCGCTCTCCCGGGCCGACCTCGACATCACCGACCAGGCCGCCGTCCGTGCCGCCGTCGCCGGACACGACGTCGTCGTCAACGCCGCCGCCTACACGAAGGTCGACGACGCCGAGTCCCACGAGGACGACGCGTACGCGGTGAACGCGACCGGCCCGGCGGTCCTCGCCGCGGCCGCGGTCGACGCCGGCGCGCGCCTGGTCCAGGTCTCGACCGACTACGTGTTCGACGGGAACGGCACCTCGCCGTACGACGAGGACGAGCCGACCGACCCGCTCGGCGCGTACGGCCGCACGAAGGCCGCCGGCGAGGACGCGGTCCGCGCGATCGCCCCCGACTCGTCGTACATCGTCCGCGCGGCGTGGCTGTACGGCGCCGGCGGGCCGAACTTCGCGAAGACGATGATCCGCCTCGCCGGGTCGCACGAGACGGTCAGCGTCGTCACCGACCAGGTCGGGCAGCCGACGTGGACGAACGACCTCGCCCGGCAGATCGTCGCGCTCGTCGACGCGGACGCGCCCGCGGGCACGTACCACGGGACGAACGGCGGACAGGCGTCCTGGTTCGACTTCACCACGGCGATCTTCACCGAGGCGGGGCTCGACCCGGCCCGCGTCCTCCCGACCGACAGCGGTGCCTTCGTCCGTCCGGCACCCCGACCGGCCTACAGCGTCCTCGGGCACGGCGGCTGGGCACGTGCCGGCATCGCGCCGATGCGCGACTGGCGCGAGGCCCTGCACGCCGCCGCGGCCGCGGGGGTCCTCACAGCGTGAGCGCACCCACCACCCTCGTCGTCGGTGGCGGCGGGTTCCTCGGCACGGCCGTCCGGACCACGCTCGCGCAGCGCGGCCACGACGTGGTCGTCCCGAGCGTCCCGTGGTCCGAGCCCGAGGCGGCGGGCGCCGTGCTGCGCGCGGCGCTGCACGAGGTGCAGTCCGCGCCCGGCCGGTGGAACCTCGTCTGGTGCGCGGGCACCGGTGTCGTGGCGACCGACGAGAGCGCGTTCGTCGCCGAGTCCGTCGTCCTCGACGGCGCGTTCGGCGACGCGGACGCACCGGTGACCCCCGGCACCGCGTTCTTCGCGTCCTCGGCCGGCGCGGTGTTCGCGGGGTCCACGGCACCACCGTTCGACGAGTCCACGGAGCCGAACCCGCTCGCGCCGTACGGACGCAGCCGACTGCTCGCCGAGGAACGCTTCGCCGCCTGGGCGACCGCGACGGGCACGCGACTCCTCGTCGGGCGCATCGCGAACCTCTACGGTCCCGGCGCGAACCTGCGGAAGCGACAAGGACTCGTCTCGCAGCTCGCGCTCGCGCACCTCGAGGGTCGGCCGTCGTCGATCTACGTGCCGTTCGAGACCACCCGCGACTACCTCTACATCGACGACGCGGCGGCCATGGTCGCCGACGGGCTCGACGCCGTGGCCGCCGCCGCACCGGGCAGCACCACGACGAAGATCTTCGCCTCGCAGGTCGGGCACACCATCACCGAGGTCGTCGACGCCGTCACCGCGGCCCTCGGGGAACCGCTCGACGTCCGCGCCGGCCACGACCCGTCGTCGACGTTCCACGGCACCGACCTCCGGTTCCGGTCGACCGTCCTCACCGGTATCGACGACCGCACGCTCGTGCCCTTCGACGAGGGCGTCCGCCGGACCGTCGACGCGGTCCGCACGAACCACCACACCGCCACGGGAGCTCCATGACCAGCCACCGCCGCCGGACCGCACCGCGATGGGCGCGCCTGCCGGAGTGGGCGACGCTGACCGTCTGGGCGGCGACCCTGCTCATGGTCGCCGCGTCGGTCGCCCGCGCCTTCACGTACCCGCCGCTCGGCAGCAAGGACGAACCGGCACACTTCGACTACGCGGTCCTGCTCTGGCACGGCCGCTTCCCGGTCTTCGAGGACGGCATCACCTACGGCACGACCTTCGGCGTCGACGCCCCCGTCCAGTGGGTCTCGCAGCACCCGCCGCTGTACTACCTGGTGCTCGCGCCGATCGTCGGCCCGCTCTACGACGGTGACCACGCCCTGATCGCCGTCCTCGCCGGACGCATGGTGAGCGCCGTGATGGCCGGACTCGTGGTCCTCGCCACCGCTTGGGCCGCCTCGCGCTGCTTCCCCGGCCACCGTCGCCTGCCCGGCGGCGCCGCCGTCGTCACCGCCCTCGCCGGCATGCTCGTCCAGCAGGGTTCCTCGATCTACAACGACGTGCTCTTCGTCGTGTTCTGCGCCCTGGCCTGCGGTGTCGCCGGGGCCGCGCTGCGCACCGGGGTCGGGCCGCGCCTCCTGGTCGGTGCCGCGCTCGTCGGCGCCGGCGGCATGGCGACCCGCCTCACCTTCTTCGTCTGGCTCATCGCGATCTGCGCTGCCGTCCTGCTCGCGCCGACCGTCCGGCTCGGCCGGTTGCCGGCGGTCTGGGCCCGGCTGCTCGCCGCCGCGATGCCCGGGCTCGCCGCGCTCGTCGCCGCGGGCTGGTGGTACGTGCACAACAAGCAGACGACCGGCAACTTCAGCGGCCGCCACGCGCAGTGGGGCCTCGAGAACGCCGGACGCGTCGAGCGGCCGTTCCTCGACATCACGTTCGACCCCGAGTTCTACAAGAGCCTGTTCGGCGTGTACCGCGGCATCATGAAGCCCGCCGACCCGACGCAGTGGGTGCTCATGCTCGGGCCGATCGTGCTCGCGGTCGTCGTCGGCCTCGTCGCGCTCGTCCGCCGCACCCGCAGCGGGACCGCGCTCCCCGTCCGCCGGGTCGCCCCGCTCGGCTGGATGCCGGCGTGGCTCTCGGTCGGCCTCGTCGTGGCGATGTTCGTCGCCGTCACCCTGCTGCTCGTCGTCGTCGAGATCCAGTACGTCACCGGCGGCGGCGCCCCGATCACCCGGTACGCGCTGACCGTCCTGCCGCCGATCGCCATCGCGATGTCGGCCGGCCTGACCGGCTGGCGCTGGACGTCGGGCGTCTTCACCGCGCTCTGGATCGCCCTGGCCGTCGTGCCCTACCTGACCCTCGTCGACCTCCACGTCGTCGGCATCGTGCCGCACGCCGCGCGGGTCGTGCAGGTCATGTTCGTCGTGTCCCTCGTCGCCATGGTGGGTTGCGTCGTCGGGGCGTTCCTCGACGCCCGCCGACGTCCCGAAGCCCCGGCCGCCGTGTCCGGCCCGGGTACACCGACCACCGACGGCACCGCAGCCGAGGACACCGGAACCGACACCCCGGCCGCCGAGGACCGCGCCGACGGGCGGGGCGACACCGCCCTGCTGGACCGGACCGACTGACCGCACCGTCGTGCTGACACGCCGGACGCTCCTCGGTCTGCTCGCGGCAGGGTCCGCCGGTGGTGCCCTCGACGTGGCCGCCGACGGACCGGTCGCGGACACCGCCGACGTCGTGCTCACCGCGACGCCGCGCACCGCGACGTCCCGGATCAACGCCTGGCTGGCCCGCGACGACCTCGGCACCGGGTACCGGCGGCTGCGGGGCTCCGTCGTGCTCACGGCGCCGCTGATCGTCCCGGCCGGGGTGCACCTGGACGCCACGGGAGCGGACGTCACCGGACCGCGCCGGGACAACCTGCTCCGCAACGCCGCCGCGGTACCCCTCGCCCGGACGAGCGGCTCGATCCGTGCGCGCTCGACCACGCTGACCACGACGCAGCCGGTCTTCGCACAGGCGACCGTCGGGCAGCGCGTCCAGGTCGTCGGCGTCGGACCACGCGCCGGACACCGCCGCGCGCCGGGGTCGCTGTACGCCCGGATCACCGAGGTCACGTCGCCGCGTCGGGTGTCGCTCGACCTGCCCGCCGACTCGACCGACCACGAGGCGACGGTGTACCTGCACGCCCCGGTCGACGTCGGCATCACCATCCGCGGCGGCACCTGGACGAACCGCAACAAGAACCACATCGCGCAGACCACGCAGTCACACGGTGTCCTCATCCGGCGGGCCGCCGACCTCACGCTGACCGGGATGACCGTCCGTTCCGTCGGCGGGCCGCAGATCGGCGGCCAGTACGGGGTCGCGCTCGGTGACGTCACCCGGGTCACCGTCACCGACCTCCGCTTCGTCGACACGGCGTCCGACGGCCTGCACGTCACCGGGCCGGCGCAGGACGTCGTCGTGCGCCGGTTGTCCGGGCGCCGGACCGGCGACGACCTGCTGGCGTTCACGACGGTCGACGGCCAGACCCGCGACGGCTCGCGCCTGGGCGACTGCGAGGGCGACATCACCGACGTCGTCGTCGAGGACCTGCACTCGGACGAGTGCCACAGCCTGCTCAAGCTGACCTCCGGCATCGGGGCGGGCGGCCGCCAGCGCCACCTCGAGCGGTTCAGCGCGACCGGGGTGCACGGCGCGGTGACCGGCGCCTCCCCCGTCAACGTCCTCGACTACGCCGGGCCGACCTGGTTCTCCGGCACGATCAGCGACGTCACCGCCACCCACGTCGGCAGCCCGAGCGTCAACGTGCAGGCGTCCCGCCTCGGTCGGGTCACCGTCAGCGACGTCGCCTGGCCCGCCTCCGCCCGTGCCCCGAAGGACGGCGTCGTCAGCTTCACGGGGACGTCCGCCGAGTCGATCACCGTCCGCGGCGTCACGAGCCGCTCGGTCGCCGGCCGCTCCGACCAGCCCGGGTGTGCCGTGCGCCTCGCCGTCCGCAGCGTCCGCGAGGTCCACGTCGAGGGCACCCGATGCCCGGTGCTCGCGCCGCACTTCGACACCGTGCAGCTCGGCGCCCCGCGGATGCGGATCCAGCTGCTCACGGTTGCCGACGACCGCTCCGCGGCACGGACCGGTGACGTGCTGTCCCTCCGCGAGGGCTCCGGCCGCTACCGCATCGGCACCGCCCGGTTCACGGACCTGCGGCGCACGGGCGGCTCGGTGTGGGCAGCGGACGAGGACGGCGACCCCGACGCCCCGGCCACGTCGATCACGGTCGAGGGGCTGCAGGGCGGACGGGCGCTCGCGATCCTCCGCTCCCCCGCCCGGGTCACGCTGCGCGGGGTGCGGCAGCGCGCCGGGTCGGACGCCGCCGTCCGACTGGTGAGCGCCGCGGCCTCACCGGTCCGCGTCCTCGTCGACGACGCCCAGCGGCGGGCGCCGCTCGTCTCCCGCACGGGGCGGCAGGAGGTGTCCGTCGTCTCGACGGCGATCGGGACCGACGTGCGCGAGCTGACGCCGTTCCCGGGTGACGTCGTGCGGAACACCGGCCGGGAGCCCGCCCCGGGCGTCCTCGAGTACCGGACCGGCAGCGGCTGGGTCGCCGCCGACGGCTGAGGACCGGGCCGAGGCCGTCCTGCGCCTCGCCGGTCAGCGGCCGAGCGCTCCCGCGATGAGCGTGCGGTAGCGGTCGCCCACGGCCTCGACCGTGTACGCCGCCGCGGTCTCCTGCGCGGCCGCACCGAGACGCGACGCGAGGGCCGGGTCGGCGAGCAGCCGGTCCACCGCCGCCGCGAGGGCGCCGGCGTCACCCGGTGTCACGAGCAGGCCGTTCACGCCGTCCTCGACGACGTCGACGATGCCGGGCACCGCGGACGCGACGATCGCGCAGCCCGCGGACATCGCCTCGAGCAGCGCGACCGGCAGGCCGTCACGGTCGCCGTTGGCGGCCGGGACCGACGGGTAGAGCGCGATGCCGGCCTGTGCGTACTCGGCCGCCAGGCCGTCCTTGGACCGCGCACCGACGAACGACACGGCGGAACCGGCACGGGCCTCCAGGGCGCCGCGCAGCGGACCGTCACCGACGACCACGACCTCGGCCGGCTGCTCCCGCATGCGCTCGAGCGCGTCGAGCAGGACGGTCGCGCCCTTCTTCTCGACGAGGCGGCCGACGAAGAGGACGCGGCCGGGCGTCCGCTGCTCGCGCGCCACGGCAGCCGTGATCGGCGCGGTGTCGACGCCCATCGGAACGATGTGCACCTGCTCGTCGCGGGCGCCGAGCTTGCGCAGCTCGGCGGCCATGTCGGTGCTCATGCAGGTGATCGACGCGGCGCTGCGAATGACGGCCCGCTTGACGCGCTGGAGGACCGGGTGCCGCAGGGCGTACAGGTCGCCGCCCAGCGTGGTCACGACGCGCGGCAGGGATCCGAGGACGAGCTTGCCGACGGCCCCCTGCGGGATGATCCAGTGCAGCAGGGCGACGTCCGGCCGGGAGCGTGCGGCCTCCCGGCGGAGCGCGATCGCCATGGAGGCGAAGAAGAACGGCACCTGCAGCCACCGGACCGGCTTCGCGCGCAGGTTGTCCACGATCGCGCCGTCGGCCAGGTCACGCCAGCGCGACGGGAAGTAGTGGTAGCGCCGGACCTCGACGTCACCGATGCGCTGGTGGGTCGCGGCGCCCTTCGTCATCGGAGCGACCACGACGACCCGGTGGTCGTCGGCGAGTGCCAGCGCCAGGTCCAACACGAAGCCGGGGGTCCCGTCCCCCGGCTCGGCCGGGAAGGTCGACGCGGCGACCAACAGGGTCGGACGGGAAGCAGGGTCGCGGTGCATGCAGCGGTCTCGCTTAGAGTTGTCGGTCGATGGACGTTCGCCAGCCTACGGGGTCCGCCGCCGACGCAGCATCCGGCGACGACCAGACCGAGCCCGCACTCGCCGTGCCGCCCTCCGCCGCCGAGGTCGTGGTCGCGCCTCCGAGCCGTCGGGCCCGGATCCTCACCGTCGTGAAGTGGGCCGCGGCCGTCCTCGCGCTCGTGCTGCTGGTCCTCGGTGTGGTCGGCCAGTGGGACAAGATCGTCCGCGACTTCGCCCGGCTCGACGTCGGCACGGTCGCGCTCGGTGTGCTCCTGACGCTCGTCGCCCTCGTCGCGAACATGCTCTCGTGGCGGGCGATGATGGCCGCCACCGGGTTCCGCGTGCGCCCCGCGGCGGCGTCGTCGATCTTCTTCGTGGGCCAGCTCGGCAAGTACATCCCCGGCGGCGTCTGGTCGATCGCCGCGCAGGCCGAGCTCGGCCGTGCGCACGGTCTCGCCCGGACCGGCAGCGCCGTCGCCTCGCTCGCGTCGATGCTCGTGAGCATGGTCACAGCGGCACTCGTGGGCATCCTCGCGCTCCTGTTCGGCGCGCCCGACGGCCTGACGACCTTCTGGTGGCTCGGCATCGTCGTCGTGATCGGCCTCGTCGCGCTGACCCCGCCGGTGCTCGGTCGACTCATCGCCCTCGCCATGCGCCTGCTCCGCCGCCCGCCGCAGGACATCGTGCTGTCGTGGGGCGGCACCGTCATGTCGATCGTCTGGTCGGTCGTGATGTGGATCGCGTACGGCCTGCAGGCGTCGTTCGTGCTGCACGCCTTCGGCAGCGACTCCCCCGCCCTGTTCCCGGTCGCGACCGGTGCGTACGCGGTGGCGTGGCTCGTGGGCTTCCTGTTCGTCATCGCCCCGGCCGGCCTCGGCGCCCGCGAGGCCGTGCTCGTGGTGCTGCTCGGTTCCGTCACGACGCCGACCGGCGCGCTGGCCCTCGCGGTCGTCAGCCGGGCGTTCATGACGATCGGTGACGTCGTGCTCGCCGGTCTCGGTGCCGCCCTCGCGGTCCGGCACCGCCGCCGCACCGCCGCAGCCGCGGACCCCGGGAAGCCCCAGACCCGGCACTGGTAGTGTCACGGAGCGACCAGGGCCGTGCGTCCTGGGTCCGTCCCGCACCGGGCTCGTCCCGGACCGCACCGGTCCACCGCAGGACCCGCCGACCAGGGCCCCGTCCCGTCCGACCACTGCCGTCGACTCCGAGGAGCACCACCGCATGACCACTCTCCGCGTGATCGTGGACCAGGTGATCGCACCGGTCCCGGGCGGCATCGGCCGCTACGCGGAGGAGCTCACGCGCCAGCTCATCGCCACCGCCCCGGCCGGCTGCGACGTCGAGGCGGTCGTGTCCGCGGCCTCCCGCGACGAACTCGCCCACCTGCGGACGCTCCTGCCGGGTGTCGCCGACATCGAGCGCATCCCGCTCGGCCGTCGTGAGCTCTCACTCGCCTGGCAGGGCGGCTTCGCCCGCGGGTCGGCGCACGGCATGGTGCACGCACCGAGCGTCCTCGCCCCGCTCGTCAAGCACGACCGCGTGCAGGACCCGGGCCGCCAGACCGTCGTCACCGTGCACGACATCGTGCCGTGGACGAACCCGGAGACCCTCACCCCGCGCGGTGTGCACTTCCACAAGGCGATGATCAAGCGGGCGTGGAAGTACGCCGACGCGGTCGTCGTCCCGACCCACGCCGTCGCCGGGGCGCTCAACGCCCTCTTCCCGTTCGACGACCGCCTCCGCGTGATCGGTGGCGCCCCGAGCGCCCGGCTCCGCGTGCCGGTCGACGCCGACCTGCGTGCCGAGCGGCTCGGACTGCCGGAGCGGTACGTCCTCGCGGTCGGAACGCTCGAGCCCCGCAAGGGCCTCGCCCACCTCATCGAGGCTATGGCGCACCCGGAAGCACCTCAGGACGTCCCGCTCGTCATCGCCGGGCCGGACGGCTGGGGCGACGTGGACGTGCTCGCGACGGCCGAACGCGTGGGACTGCCCGCCGACCGGGTGAAGATCCTCGGCCGCCTCGACGACGCCGACCTCGCCGTCACCTACGACCGCGCGTCGGTGTTCGTGTTCCCGAGCCTCGCCGAGGGCTTCGGGCTGCCGGTGATCGAGGCGATGAGCTTCGGCACCCCGGTCATCCACTCCGACGACGAGGCCGTGCGCGAGGTCGCCGCCGACGCCGGCGTGACCGTCGCCCGCGACCCGCGCGACTCCTACCCGACCCGGCTCGCGCAGGCGGTGTACCAGGTGGTCAACGACCCCGACCTCGCCGGTCGACTGGCGATCGCCGGGCCGGACCGCGCGCGCATGTTCGACTGGCGCGACTCCGCGCTCGAGACCTGGCAGCTGCACGCCGACCTCTGACCGGCACGACGTCGCGCAACGCGGTCACGGCTCGGCATCGATCGCCGGGGAGGCCCGTGTCGCCGCCCGAGGGCACCGCACGGCGCTGGGATGATCGCCCCATGCCCACGCGCCGCCCGCTCACCGTCCTCACCGCCTCCGTCGCCCTCGGCTTCGGCCTGACGATGACGCTGACGGCGTGCTCGGGCGGCGACGACCCGTCGCCCTCGCCCACGCGGTCCGCCACGGCGACGCGGACCCCGTCCGCCACCCCGACCCCGGCGCCGACCACGAGCAGCGCTCCCGCCCCCGACGGGTCGGCGGCCCCCGCTGCCCCGTCGACCCCGGCCGTCCCGAGTGACGACCAGACCGGCGGCACGGACGACGGCACCGGCCCGGGCACCGGCAACGGCAGCGGCGTCGAGACCCCCGCCTCCGTCGACTGGTCCGCGATCAGCCAGCAGGGCGTCGCCGCGGCCGGCGGTGGCACCGTCGTGTCGATCGCCGGTTCCGGGGACGAGTGGACGGTGCTCGTCGCCGGGCCGGACGGATCACAGACGCAGTCGGTCGTGTCCGCGACCCTCGGCCGGGTCACCTCCGGCCCGTTCCCGAAGGACGCCGACGCGGCCACGAAGGCCGCGAACGCCGCACGGGCGGGCGCTGCGCGGGTCGACGCGGCGACGGCCGCCACGACGGCCATGAAGGCCATGTCGGGCAGCGCGCTGCGGTCGCTCGTGCTCGGCGGCTCCGCGTCGGCCCCGACGTGGACGGCCACGCTCTCGGTCGCCGGAGCGGACCGGACCGTCACCGTCGACGCGGTCTCGGGCGCCGTCCGCTCCTGACCGCGGCGTCCGGGCCGCGGCGTCCGGGCCGCGGCGCGGGTGAACGACCCGCTCCCGAGCGACCCGGCGCCCCGCGCGCCGACAGCCGTCGGTGGACGGCACGCGTGCGTGCGTGCGTGCGATCAGCAAGCACGCCGCTGATCTGCTCGCGTCACGCCTGCTCGCGTCAGAACTGCTCGCGTCAGAACTGCTCGTGTCAGGCCTGCTCGTGTCAGAGCTGCTCGCGTCAGAGCTGCTCGCGTCAGAGCTGCTCGCGGAGCGCCTGCGCCTTCCGCTCGACGACCTGCTCGAGGTCGGCCGCGTGCTGCGCCAGGGCCGCCGCGACCTCCAGGTCGGTGGACCCGATGATGCGGGCGGCGAAGATGCCCGCGTTCGCCGCACCGTTGATCGCCATCGTCGCGACCGGGATGCCGGCGGGCATCTGGACGATCGAGAGCAGCGAGTCGAGTCCGTCGAGCCGCGCCAGCTGCACCGGGACGCCGATGACCGGGAGGGTCGTGAGCGAGGCGACCATGCCCGGCAGGTGGGCCGCGCCGCCCGCTCCCGCGATCACGACGCGGATGCCGCGCTCGGCAGCACCGCGGCCGTAGCGCACCATCTTGTCCGGCGTGCGGTGCGCGGAGACCACGTCGGCCTCGAACGGGATGCCGAGCTCGTCCAGGATCTCGGCGGCGGCGCGCATGGTCGGCCAGTCCGAGTCGGAGCCCATGATGATGGAGACGAGCGGGGCGGCAGCGGTGGTGTCGGTCACGCGTCGAGCCTAGCTCCGGCGGCCCGGCCGGACCGTCTCAGCGGACGCGGACGGACCGGCAGCCGAGCGACCGGTCTCCCCCGGCACCGAGCCCGACGACGCGGACGCACACCGACCGGGTGCCGCTCGACGCCGCCACGACGGTGGAGAGCCCGTGCGACCGACCGACACCGTACGACCGGTCGACGTCGTCGCGCACGGCCGAGGCGCTCACGCGCACCGGGCTCCGTCCCGCGACGGACACCACGACGGTCACCGCCGCGCCGACGGCGTCACGGTCGAAGCCCCAGCCGCGGAGCGCGACGCGACGGTGCCGCGGCGACGTGACGCTGTCCAGGGCTGCCCGCGGCGCACTCGCCGCGACGGTGACGCTGCGGCAGGGGGCGGTGACGTCCGCGCCGCCCCCGACGTCGGCCGCCCGGGCGCAGACCGTGTGCTTCCCGGCACCGGCCGGCACGACGGCGGCGAACCCGTGCCGCGTCCCGAGGCCGTCCAGCGCCGCGACGCCGGTCCGGGCGACGTCCGCCGAGACCGTGCGCACCGCCTTGCCGTCGACGAGCAGGGTCGTGCGGAGTGCGGCGGCGGGATCGTCGGCGTCGACCGCGTACCCGCTGACGCTGATGCCGCCGGCGGACACCGTGGCCCGCTCGAGCGCGACGACCGGGTCGCGACCGCTCACCCGTACCGACTCGCAGCCGAGCCGGGAGGCGACGCCGGCGACGGTGGTCGTGTCGACGCAGACCTCCCGGACGCCGGCCGACGCGGGGACCGTGACGTCGTAGCCGTGGGCAGCGCCGACGCCGTACGCGTCCGCGACGTCCTGGCGCGGCCGGTCCGCCGCCGCCGGGGCCGCTCGTGCCCCGTCGACGCTGACACGGACCGTGAGCGTCGCGGTGGTGCGGGCCGGGTCGGCCGCCCACCCGGACACGCGGACGGACCCGGACCCGCCGGTGGCCCAGTCGACGGTGCCCATCGCCGTGCCGCTCGCGGTGGCGCCGAGGGAGCCGTTCGCGACGAGGGCCTGGGCGTAGGCGGAGTACCACTTGCCGGCCGTCGGACCGCCGTTGCACGTGCCGTCACTCGCGCCGGGGGTCTTCACCCAGAGCAGGGCGTCGAGCGCGGTGCCGTCGGTGCCCACGCGCGGCGTCGTGCCGAGGCCGGCACCGGGGGCGTTGCACCAGGTCCCGCGCCAGCCCTGGCCGTTCCGGGAGGTGTCGATCACGTAGTGCGCGCCACCCGTCAGCGCCGAGACCCGCTGCGCGTAGGCCTGCTCCTGGTTGGTCGGGTGGTAGTTCGCGACGTTCGTCGAGAACCCGCGCGCGTTCGCGACGCCGGCGCTCTGCAGACGTGCCGCCATCGTCGCCGGGGACACCCAGTTCGAGTTGCCACCGTCGAGGTAGGACGGGACGCCCGCCGCGGTGAACGCCGCGACGGTGCGCGAGAGGATCCGGTACCGCTGCGCGTCGATCGAGTCGGAGCAGGCGGCGTTGCTGAGCATGGCGAGCGCGTCCGGTTCGACGACCACCGCGGAGCGGGTGCCCGAGACGCGCGCGACGACCTGGTCGATCCAGGCGTCGTAGGTCCGTTCGTCGAACCCGCCGGCCGAGTAGCCGCCGCAGTCACGGTCCGGGATCGCGTACACGACGAAGACCGCGGTGGTGCCCGCCGCCGCGGCTCCCGCCGTCGCGGTGTCGATCGTGCGGGTGAGGGTCGTGCCGGTCGTCCACTCCCCGAGCCACGTCGCCACCGGGTAGCGGGCGATCGCGGCGGCGGCGCGCGCCCCGGCGGGGTCGCTGGTCTGCAGTGCCGTCGCGGCCTTCGCGGCCTCGCTGGTGGACGACCGGTACTGCCCAGCGCCGTACAGCTGCGCGGCGGTCGCGGTCCGGACGTCGGTCGTCGCCGCCGTCGCGGGTTCGACGGTCGCACCGACGAGCACCGCGGTCACCAGGGCCGCGGTGGCCACGAGGGCCGCCGGCAGCCGACGCCGGTGTCGCCGCGGACCGGAGCGCGCCCGTCCGGTGTCGGTGGGGCGCTCGCGGGACGGCGCGGTCGGGCCCGGACGGCTGACGGACGAGCTGGTGACGGACGGGTGGACGGGGCGGCGGGGCACGGCGGACTTCCTGGACAGGCGGCGGGGAGGATCCCAGAGCACCACCGACGGCGCGCGTCGACAAGTTCCCAGAGCGGGTGCCACCCGCTCAGGTGTCGGCGTCCCGGTGGACCGGACGGGAGGCGCGCCCCACCTCGACGACGCCGGCCGCCCCCGCCGCCGCAGCAGCAGTCGCCGTCGCCGCCGTCGCCGTCGCCGTCGCCGTCGCCGTCGCCGTCGCCGCGTGCCTAGTCGTCGAAGTGCGCGGCCGCGGCGCGGGCGCGGAAGACGACGTCGTCGACGTCCTCGCCGACGACCGTGACGTGCCCGACCTTCCGCCCCGGGCGCGGTGCCTTGCCGTAGAAGTGGTACTTCGCCTCCGGGAAGGCCTCCAACGCGCCCGGGTAACGGGCCCCCAGGTCGCCGTCCGCCGGGCCGCCGAGCACGTTCACCATGACGGCGACCGGTGCGTGCGTCCCGGTGGCGCCGAGCGGCAGGTCGAGCACCGCGCGCAGGTGCTGCTCGAACTGGCTGGTGGTGGAGCCGTCGATCGTCCAGTGGCCCGTGTTGTGCGGACGCATGGCGAGCTCGTTCACCAGGATCCGCTCGTCGTCGGTCTGGAACAGCTCGACCGCCAGGACGCCCGTCACGTCGAGCTCACGGGCGATGCGGACCGCGATCGCCTCGGCCTCGTCGGCCAGGCGTCCCGCGCTCCGGGGGGCCGGTGCGATCACCTCGGCGCACACACCGTCGCGCTGCACCGTCTCGACGAGCGGCCAGGCCACGATCTCGCCGGACGGGCGCCTCGCCACCGACTGGGCGAGCTCGCGGGTGAACGGTACGAGTTCCTCGGCCAGGAGCGCCTGCCCGGCGCCGGTCTCGGCGGCGGCCGTGAACCAGTCGTCGGCGTCGGACGCATCGGTGACGACCCGGACGCCCTTGCCGTCGTAGCCGCCACGGGGGGTCTTGACGACCGCTCGCCCGCCGTGGGCGTCGAGGAAGGCACGCAGCTCGGTCTGGTCGTGCACGGCTGCCCAGTCCGGCACGGGCAGCCCGAGCTCGGTGAGGCGCTGGCGCATCACGATCTTGTCCTGTGCGACCCCGAGCGGCGCCGGCCCGGGACGCACGACGACGCCGTGCTCGACCAGGGTGCGGAGGACGTCCTGCGGCACGTGCTCGTGGTCGAAGGTCAGGACGTCGACGTCGCGGGCGAACGCACGGACGACGTCGACGTCGCGGTGGTCGCCCTCCGCCGTGGCCGCGATCGCCGCGGACATGCCGGGCCCCTCGGCGAGGACCCGGATGTCGAGCCCGAGTTCGACTGCCGCCGGGACCATCATCCGGGCCAGCTGTCCTCCACCGACGACTCCGACGCGCAACGCCATCCTGTGTGTTCCTTCCGCCATCCCCGGCGGGCTGCCGACGGGGGCTCGACTACACTCCTGCGAGGCCGATCGTCGATCCGCCCCGGGCCGAACCACGTCGGCCAGCGACAACTCTACGGACCCAGGAGTCACCGTGCGGCGCCTCATCGCCCAGCTCGCCCGCTTCGGCGTCGTCGGCGCCGTCGGCTTCGTCGTGGACCTCGCCGTCTTCAACCTGCTGCGGGCCACCGTGCTGTCCCCGGACGAGGTCCACTCGGGGCCGTTCTGGGCGAAGGTCGTCTCCACCGTGGTCGCGATCGTCGTGAACTGGCTCGGGAACCGCTACTGGACGTTCCGGCACCAGCGTCGCTCGGTCGCCGCGAAGGAGGGCGTGGAGTTCCTCGTCGTGTCCCTCGGCGGCATGGTCATCTCGCTCGGCTGCCTCGCGCTGTCGCACTACGTGCTCGGGTTCACGTCCGCCCTGGCCGACAACGTCTCGGGGAACGGCATCGGTCTCGTGCTCGGCACGGCGTTCCGCTTCTGGCTGTACAAGGTCTGGGTGTACCACCCCGACCGTGCCGAGCGGGAGAACGCGGCCGCGCCGGAGCGGTCGCGCACCAGCGTCTGACGCAGGCCGAGCACCAGCGCTCGGCGCGGGTGTCGCGCCGAGCACCGGCCCTCCGGCACCGGTGTCGGGCTGCGCACCAGCGTCCGGGTCAGGGCGCCGGCAGCACCGTCACGGTGAACGTCGCCGTGGCCGCCATGCCGTTCTCGGCCCGGAAGTCGAGCTCGTGCATCCCGACTGCGTCGGCCGACGGCTTGCCGGTGATCTGCTGCGTCGCCGGGTCCCACGTCAGCCCGTCGGGCAACGGGGAGTCGAACACGGTGAGGTCCACGACGGGGAACGGGCTGGTGGCCTGGACGGGGATCGTGACGTCCTGACCGACCGTGACCTGCACCGCCGTCGGCACGGTGACGGTCGGCGCCTGCAGGACCGTCATCGTGACCTGGTACTCGCTCGTCTGCCCGTCGCGCGTCCCGGTGCTCAGGCGGCAGTCGATCGGCGTATGGCCGGGCGTGAAGAGCTGCTGCCCCTCAGCGCACGTGTTCGTCGTGAAGCCCGTCGGGGTCTCCGAGGACCACGAGATCCGCACCGGTCCGTCGCCGGCCGTCGTCCACGCCTGCTGCGGGTCGGCGGCGAGCACGGTGCCGGTCACGTCCATGCCCTCGATGTACGCACCGTCGAAGCGCGCCTCGGCCAGCTGCGCGTCCGTGAGCTTCGTCCCGGTCAGGTCGGCACCGGTGAGGTCCGCGCCGCGGAGGTCCGCCTGCTGCATGTCGGCACCGAACAGGATCGTGCCCTGCAGGTCCGCGCCGGACAGGTCGGCCCCGGCGAGGTCGGCGAAGCGCAGGTCCTGCGATCGGAGGTCCCGGCCCGACCAGTCCACCCGCGGGCAGTGCGTCGACGCGTGCAGCCCCGGGTGCACCCGCACGGCGCAGGTGCCCACGGTCTCGGTCTCGGCCGCGGCCCGTGCGGACAGCACCTGGCGTCCGACGAGGACCAGGGCGACGAGCACCACGACGGCGACGACGGCGACCCAGGTCCCGCGGCCCGGCCGCCAGCCGTTCGTGGTCGTCCGCTCGGTGCCGCTCACGGTGCGACCTCCCCGGTGTAGCCCGTCAACCAGCGGGGCAGGTGGTCGAGCGCCGTGTCCGTGTACCAGTTCGGCGTTCGCGCGTACTCGAAGAACGCGGTCGGCGCGGAGAACACCAGCAGCAGGACGGCGACCGCGACGAGGGCCGGCACGACCGCACCGGCGCGGACCCAGTCCGGCAGGCGCCTCCAGGCCGCGACGGCCGCTGCGATGAGCAACGCGTACAGGATCGGGACGACCGGCAGGACGTACCGGCCGGAGAACGCGTACTCGTCGTCGAGCTGCAGCAGCGTCCGGAGGTTGAACACGAAGGTCGCGCCGATGTACACGACGGTCACGATCGTGCCCCACGCGGCGGTGCGGCTGCCGAAGAACCGGCGGAAGGACAGCACCACGAGCAGGACGGCGGCGATCACCACGAGGGACCCGAGTGCGGCGACCAGCGGATTCACGCTCCAGACCGTGGTGCGGTCGCGGTAGAAGAACACCGACTGGAAGTACGTCGTGACCCAGCGGCCGGTGAACTCGAGCAGGTCCGGCGCCGGGAGCGAGGTGCCGTTCGCCGCCGCGAGCTCGTGCGTGCGCGTCGCGTCGTAGTTGCGGGCGTAGATCGCGAACGTCAGGCACTGCATGTGGGTGTGGAGCTTCGAGCAGTCCGGGTTGAACTGCCGGTACACGAGCAGGTTGACGCCGAGCCGTTCGACCAGCAGCGCCGCCACCACCGCGAAGCCGAGGAACCAGGCGACGGTCCGGACCGTCCTGGTCCGGATCGCCTCGCCCGCGACGCGGAGCGGGTGGGCGAGCACGCCCCAGCCGTCGCGCTGCACCGCGAAGCCGACGGCCACCACGACGGCGACGCCGACGAAGGGCAGGAACGTGTACTTGACCAGGACCGTCCAGCCCGCCGTGACGACCATCGCGCCGAGGGTCCCCCACCGCGGCTCGCGGATGAACCGGGCGCAGTACAGCAGGCAGCAGAGGAACAGCGTCATCGACGGGGCGTCGTAGCTCACCGCGGCGGACTGCCACACGTAGCGGCCGGTGAGGACGAGCACGATCACGGAGAGGACCGTGACCGCCGTCGAGAAGCCCATCGTGCGCAGCAGCCGCCGGAGCACCACGAGGCCGAGCAGCCCGAACACCACGTTCGCGAGCCGGAGCGCGATGACGATCCACGAGTACGGCAGCTCGGCGTTCACCATCGGCTTCACCGGGAAGCTCATGACGTAGTAGTAGAAGTAGCTCGGGAACCGCAGCATCTCGCCCATCGCGAGGTCGCCCGGGTCGATGTGGTGCAGCACCGGCCCGTTCGTCAGCGGGAGCCCGGCGTAGTACAGGATGTTCGCCAGGTGCCGGTGCTCGTCGGGGGCGATGGTGCCGCCGTAGGGCACGTGCCCCTCGCCGTCCACGATCGGGTAGTGCAGGATCCCGGCGAAGAACACGCCCATGAGCACGAACACCACGAGCGCCGCCCGGTACGTCCACGGGTTCGCGAGCAGCCGACCGATCCGGTCGGGCAGCGCGAGCAGCCCGTCGTGCAGCCGCTGACGCCCGTTCGGGCCACGCTGCGGGGAAGGGCGAGCGGCTGCAGGAGCCGTGTCGGTCACCGAGTCGGACATCGGCTCGACTCTAGTACGGACGGGGCCCGGACCAGAACGGGAGCGGGTGCCCGTGCGCGGGCGTCGACGTGGACGTGGGCGTGAACGGACGGGAGGCGCGCACCCGGCTGGGTGCGCGCCTCCCGTCCGAGACCCGGCGGCGTCCGCCGTCGGCCTCCGCTCAGCGCCCCATGCCGTGGTAGGCGAAGCCGGCCGCGCGCCAGGCGTCGCGGTCCAGGCAGTTCCGACCGTCGATGACGACCGGCGAGGCCACCAGGCCGGCGACCGTCGCGGCGTCGAGGGCGCGGAACTCGTTCCACTCGGTGAGGACGAGCACGAGGTCGGCACCGGTGAGGGCGGCCTCGGCGCTGTCCACGTAGTCGAGCTCCGGGTGCACGCGGCGCGCCGTGGGGATCGCCTCGGGGTCGTACGCGGCGACCTCGGCACCCTGCTCGAGCAGCCGTGCTGCGATGTCGAGCGACGGGGAGTCCCGGACGTCGTCGGAGTTCGGCTTGAAGGCCAGGCCGAGCACCGCGACGCGCTTGCCCCGAACGTCGCCGCCGAGCGCCTGGGCGGCGAGGTCGACGACGTGGGCACGGCGGCGGAGGTTGATCGCGTCGATGTCCGCGAGGAACGCGAGCGACTCCCCCACGCCGAGTTCGGTCGCCCGCGCCTGGAACGCACGGATGTCCTTCGGCAGGCAGCCGCCGCCGAAGCCGAGGCCGGCGTTGAGGAACTTGCGGCCGATGCGGGCGTCGTGCCCGATGGCGTCGGCGAGCGCGGTGACGTCGGCACCGACGACCTCGGCGATCTCGGCCATGGCGTTGATGAAGGAGATCTTGGTGGCGAGGAAGGCGTTCGCACTGACCTTGACGAGCTCGGCGGTCGCGAGGTCGACGACGAGACGCGGGGTGTCCTCGGCGAGCGCCACGGCGTAGACCTCGTCGAGGGCCGCGACGGCGGCCTCGCCCTCGGGTCCGGACGGCACGCCGTAGACGAGGCGGTCCGGCGCGATGGTGTCCTGGACGGCGAAGCCCTCGCGGAGGAACTCCGGGTTCCAGACCAGCGTGGCACCGGGGACGGCACGGCTGACGTCCTCGGCGAGGCGCGCGGCGGTGCCCACCGGCACGGTCGACTTGCCGACGACGAACTCGCCGGGCGAGAGGTGCTCGGTCAGCGACGCGACCGCGGCGTCGACGTAGGTGAGGTCCGCGGCACCCGAGGGGCCCTGCGGGGTGCCGACCGCGACGAAGTGCACGCGGGCACCGGCCACCTCGGCCATGTCGGTCGTGAACCGGATCCGTCCCGAGGCGAGCGCCTCGGTGAGGATCTCCGGCAGACCGGGCTCGAAGAAGGGCGCTTCGCCCGCCGCGAGACGTTCGATCTTCCCCGGGTCGACGTCGACTGCGACGACGTCGTGCCCGAGCTTGGCCATGGAGGCGGCGTGGACGGCACCGAGGTAACCGCAGCCGATGACAGAGATACGCACGGCACGACGGTACCGGGTCCGGCGTCCGATCCGGTGACGGTGAACCGCAAGAAGCGGCGCGGTTCACCGCAGCGGCGCTACCGGTCGCGGTGCGGGGTGCCCCGGACGATGTCGTCCCAGTCGGGTTCCCGGTGCCTCCGGCGGGCCTCGTGGGCCTCCACCAGGTCGTGCAGGACCGCGACGACGAGGTCGGCGTGCGGGACGTCGGCGAGCACGAGCGCGGGGTCGTCACCGGGGAACACGAGCACGTCCCCGGAGCGGAACAGCCCCTGCGTGCCGCGTCGGCGCACGGTGACGTCGTAGCCCCGGGAGTGCAGGAGCTCCCGCCGGGTCCGGGTGCCGAGCCCGTGCGACACGACGAGCCGCCGGGTCGTGACGACGTACCGCTGCGACATCCACCGCAGGAGCGGCACCACCCCGCCGAGGACGACGAGCACGACGGTCAGCACGGCGACGAGCACGTTCACCCACGCGAGCTCCGCCCGGAACACGCCGAAGCCGAACCCGCCGGCCGCGGCGACGAGGACCACGAACACCGCGGGCCGCACCAGACGGCGGGCGTGCGGCCGCAGCCGCGCGACGACGAGCTCGGGAGGCGGCTCGTCGGTCATGCCGTCATGCATAGCGCAGGTGCGTGACGTCGCCCACCGCGACGCCCCTGGAGACGCCGGTCCGGTCCCGGATCGTGATCCGACCGTCGTCGTCGACGCCGGTCGCGTCGGCCTCGACGACCGAGCCGTCCGGCAGCTCCAGCCGCACCCGCTGGCCGACGGTGCCGCAGACGGCGCGCACGTGGGAGCGGACCGCCTCGGCTGCCGCGCCGCCGGTGACCAGGCCGCCCACCGCCTCCTGGAGGCCCGTCCACAGGTCCGTCAGGACGGCGTCGGCGAGCGCCGTGGCCGGGCCGGTCGCGCCCGCGACGCGGAGGGAAGTGGACGTCGGGGTGGGCAGCTCCGACGCGGGGATGGTCAGGTTGACGCCGACCCCGACCACGACGGAACCGTCGCCTGCGACCTGGCAGAGGACGCCGGAGACCTTCCGGCCGTCGACGAGGACGTCGTTCGGCCACTTGACGAGGACCCGCTCGTCGGCGTCCGCCGCGCCGTCGGCGGCGAGGGCGGCGGCGACGGCGTCCCGGACGGCCGCGCCGGCCACCAGCGGCAGCCACCCGCGGTCGCGCGGGTCCAGGTCGGCGCGGACCAGGACGCTCGCGGCGAGGGTCTGTCCGGCGGGGGCGACCCACGAGCGGTCGAGGCGGCCCCGTCCGGCGGTCTGGTCGAGCGTGACGACGACGCTGCCACCGGGCGACGACACGGCGTCGGCGAGCAGGTCGGCGTTGGTCGAGCCGGTCGTGGCCAGCACCGCCAGCGTCGCGCCGGACGCCTCGACGGCGGCGCGCGTACGGGGGAAGGAGGCCTCGACCGGTGTGGACATGCACGCAAACCTACGGGCCGGAACCGTGGGGGTCCTCCAACGGGCAGGCCCGGGAGCGCCGGTATGGTGTGCGGGTGACCACTGGAGACACCCCCGATCTCTCGACGACCGCCGGCCGTCTCGCCGACCTCCGCGTGCGGTACCACGAAGCCGTGACCGCAGCCGGCGAGGCCGCGATCGCGAAGCAGCACGCCAAGGGCAAGATGACCGCCCGTGAGCGCATCGAACAGCTCCTCGACGAGAACTCCTTCGTCGAGCTCGACGAGTTCGTCCGCCACCGCACCCACGCGTTCGGCATGGAGTCGAAGCGCCCCTACGGCGACGCCGTCGTCACCGGCCACGGCACGATCCACGGCCGCCAGGTGGCCGTGTACGCGCAGGACTTCACCGTCTTCGGCGGCTCCCTCGGCGAGGTCGCCGGCGAGAAGATCGTCAAGGTGATGGAGCACGCGCTGAAGACCGGTGTGCCGATCATCGGCATCCTCGACTCCGGCGGCGCCCGCATCCAGGAGGGTGTCGTCGCGCTCGGCAAGTACGGCGAGATCTTCCGCCTCAACACGCAGGCCTCCGGGGTCATCCCGCAGATCTCGATCGTGATGGGCCCGGCGGCCGGCGGTGCGGTGTACTCCCCCGCCCTCACCGACTTCGTGATCATGGTCGACAAGACGAGCCACATGTTCGTCACCGGTCCCGACGTCATCAAGACGGTCACGGGCGAGGACGTCGGCTTCGAGGAGCTCGGTGGTGCCCAGACGCACAACGCGGTCTCCGGCGTGGCCCACTACCTGGCCGAGGACGAGACCGACGCGCTCGACTACGCGCGCTCGCTCATCGGCTTCCTGCCGGACAACAACCTGTCCGACCCGCCGTCGTACGACGTCGGTCCGGAGATGGAGACCACCGACGCCGACCGGGAGCTCGACGTCGTCATCCCGGACTCGACGAACCAGCCGTACGACGTGACGCAGATCATCGAGCACGTCGTCGACGACGGCGACTTCCTCGAGGTCCAGCCGCTGTTCGCGCCGAACATCATGATCGGGTTCGGTCGGGTCGAGGGCCGCACCGTCGGGATCATCGCGAACCAGCCGCAGGCCATGGCCGGCACGCTGAACATCGACGCGGGCGAGAAGGCGGCACGCTTCGTCCGGTTCTGCGACGCGTTCGGCATCCCGATCCTCACCCTCGTCGACGTGCCCGGCTACCTGCCCGGCACCGACCAGGAGTGGACCGGCGTCATCCGTCGCGGCGCGAAGCTGCTCTACGCCTACGCCGAGGCCACCGTTCCGCTCGTGACCGTCATCACGCGCAAGGCCTACGGCGGCGCGTACATCGTCATGGGGTCGAAGCAGCTCGGTGCCGACATCAACCTGGCGTGGCCGACCGCCGAGATCGCCGTCATGGGCGGTCAGGGTGCGGTCAACATCCTGTACCGCAGCGAGATCAAGCGCGCGGAGGAGGCCGGCGAGGACGTCGCCGCGGTCCGCACGAAGCTCGCGAACGAGTACACGTACAACGTCGCGTCGCCGTACCTGGCGGCAGAACGCGGTGAGCTCGACGGCATCATCCAGCCGCACGCGACCCGGGTGTCCGTCATCAAGGCACTGCGGGCCCTCCGTGGCAAGCGCGCGAGCCTGCCGCCGAAGAAGCACGGGAACATCCCGCTGTGACCCCCCGTCACGCAGCAGCCGTCCCCGCCGACGCCCCGGCCTCGGTCGCGGACGTCCGCGTCGTCCGGGGTGAGCCGACCCCGGAGGAACTCGCCGCGGTGATCGCCGTGCTGCAGCGGCAGGCCGACGAGGCCGCCGCCGCGGGTCGGGCACAGACGGTCGCCTCGCCGCGCGCCGGCTGGACCGCGTCCGCCCGGGGCATGCGGCAGTCGCTCGACCGGGGCTCCTGGAGCCGGTCGCTCCGCTGAGGTCTGTACCCCGTCCGTACCCGCGGGTACGGACGGGGCGGTGTGGCCCCTCCGGTGGGTCGCCCCGCGTGGCGGCACCCGGTCCGCGCTCGGACCGCCCGTTGACCCCTGTCTGACGAAGGGGGAACTGGGCCGACGAGCGGACGCACCGGTCGGTCTCCCCTCGCACGGGGGGCGTCCCGCCCGGGAACCGGCGGAGATCCGCGGAATTGTCCCCCGAAATGATGACTGACACCCCGTGGTGCTGCGGGCATCATTGTTCCTGTTCGGTGTTCTTCGTTGAAGTGCATCGCCGGTCGGTGGCCGACTAGGGTACGAAGCCACCACCGAGACGAGTCAGGGCGATATTCGGGTTGTCGCTCTGCCTCGGGTCGCGAACGGGCCGGTCGGTAGCTCCGACCGGCCCGTTCCCCGTTTCCGGGCTGTTCCCCGCTTCCGGCCCGTTCCCCGCTCCCGGGTGGTCGTGCGCCGGGCGGGCGCCCGCGCCGCGGGACGGCCGCCCGCTCCGCGCTGCGGTCTCCCACGCCGCCAGGCGACCGTTCGCGAGGCGCCGGAGGACGGCCGTTCGCGACGCGGTGCGGGACGGCCGTTCGCTACGCGGTGCGGGCGATCTCGAGCCAGAGGGCGACCGAGTCGTCCTCGTCGCCGTCGTCCTCGTCGTCGGCCGTCCCCAGCGCCGCCGACTCGCTCTCGGCCGCGTCGAGCCGCAGCCCGACGACCGTCACGGCCGAGTCCGCCTTGTCCGGCACGGTCCGCACGATGACGTTGTCCGCCTGGGCCTCGTAGGCGCGTCGAAGCGCGTCGGCCAGCTCGGCGTGCACGCGCTCCTGGTCAGCCGCCGGCAGGTCGTCGAGGCCGCCGTCGTCGTGCAGCTGCACGACCGCGCCACGGCGACGGAGCCGCATGACCTCGTTCCGGACGTCGTCGGACAGCAGCGAGCGCCCGCGGATCTCGTCGCGGATGGCCTGCTCGAGGTGCAGGCTCTCGTCGCGCTCGGCCGGGTCGAGGTCGCCGCAGGTGTCCATGATCCGCTGCAGCATCGGGAGCGCCATCCGCGTCGTCTGCCCGAGGCGGACCTGCCGCTCCGACACGTGCGCCTCCTGCGCGGCCTGCCAGTCGACGGTCTCCTGCTCGGCACGGACGAAGTCGCGCGTGATGCGGTTCGCGTGGTTCATCGCGATCGCGAAGCCCGTCGCCACCGTGAGCCAGATGACGCTGCCGAGCGCCCCGAGCTTCCCGAGCGCGTCCGGACCGGCCCAGGCGACGGCGTGCACCGTGCAGAACGCCACCCCGACCCAGGCGAACCGCCCGCGCTGCCGGACGGCGAGGACGACCATCAGGGTGCCGACGGCGGCGATCCACCAGGTGGCGTACGTCGGCGCGGTCGCCAGGTCGACGACGGGCGCGCACACGATCGGCATGACGATCGCCGTGGCGAGCGCGAAGCACGCGACCCACACCGGCAGCACCGTGCCGCGGACGAAGAGCGCCAGGGCCGTCGCCGCGGCGTACAGGACCATGCACGAGACGATGGGCGCCGCGGCGGCGGGTGACCCGGGGAGGGTCGTCGCGGCCAGCACGAGGTGCAGCAGCGAGAACAGCGCGGCCAGCCCGGTCGCGACGCCCGCGGGGACGGAGGCCCTCATGCCGGACCACCGCCGACTGCGTCGACGTCGATGCGGACGTCGGTGACGGGACCGGGGTCCGGCCAGGACAGCACGACCCGGGTGCCGGCGCCGGGTGCGGTCACCACGTCGGCGACACCACCGGCGGCGGCCATCCGCTCGAGGATCGACCGCCGGACCCCGAGCCGTTCGGACGGCACCGTGCCCGGGTCGAACCCGACACCGTCGTCGGCGAGCTCCACGCGGACCGTCGGCCCGTCGGACTCGACGGTCACCCACCGGGTCACGTCCGACCCGGCGTGCTGCACGCTGTTCACCGCGGCCTGCAGGGTCGCCGAGGCGAGGGCGTCGGCGGCCGAGGACGGCATCGCGGGCCCCTCGGCCGGGCAGCTGCGCACCTCGACGGGCGCGGCCAGGGTCGTGAGCGAGTCCACGATGCGCTGCCGGAACGCCGGGAACGGCACGAGGGGATCCCTGCCGGGACCGTCAGCGGCCGCGGCCGCGAGGTGGTCGACGGCGTTCCGGGCCATCCGTGCCGCGAGCGTCCGCGCCTCGACGGTGTCCGCCCGGGCCGCGGACAGGAGCGTCGTGAGCACGCTGTCGTGCACGATGGCGTCGACCTGCACCCGCTCGACCTCGGTGGCGTGCTCCCGCATGGCACGGGCGTACCGACGCACCGCGGTGGCCTGGGCGGCGTCGACGGCCGCGGCGGCCCGACGCAGGACCACGATGAGGACGAGTGCCGCGATGCCGAGCGTCGCCGTGTACGCGCCGTCCTGGAACGCCCGCACGATCCCTGCACTGCCGCCCGCGGGCGAAAGCCGCAGCAGGACGAAGACGACCGGGACGATCACGTTGTAGACGGCCGCACGCCAGCTGGCGAAGCTCAGCGACGCCGCGATCGTGCCGACGTTGCAGAGCCACCACGGCCAGGGCGACTGCGCCGGCGGGAGCGCGTCACGGACGGTCAGCGGGAAGGTGACCAGCGCGACGAGGAACAGGAGCGCACAGGCGGCCTGCGCGGCCTGCGCACACCGCTGCAGCGCGGCCGAGGCACCCACGGCGAGCAACGACAGCGCGACGACGCTCGCGGTCGCCGGACCCCAGAACGGGTCGAGGAACGGCAGCTGGCGGAAGAACGAGGTGGTGTTCGCGGCGCCGAACCCGACGGCGGCGATCGCCATGAGGATCGTGAAGGCCCGCTCGAGGGACGCCTGGGTGATCGACGCACGGACGGACCGCGACGGATCGAGCATGCCGGCGCCGTCGACGACGGACGGCACCGTCCCCGGGGACGGCGGACGCCGGGCCGCTCCCGACCCGGCGTCCGTCGCGGCGTCGACGGTCACGAGGACCGTCCGACGCAGCCGTCGTCAGCGACCATCGCCGTCGGGGTCGATGCCGGAGTCGAGCCCCGGCAGGATCCCGTCCTCGACCGCGCGACGCAGCAGGTCGACCTTGGTCGGGGCGGGACGACCGACCTCGACGTACTTCACGCGGATGCGGTCGAGGTACTCCCGTGCGGTCGAGTACCCGATCCCGAGCTGCTGGGCCGCGAGCTTGAGCGGCAGCCCCGAGGCGTACAGGTGCAGGATCTCGCGTTCGCGGCGACCGAGCTGGGCCTTCGCGAAGTCCCGGTCGGCGTCGATCGCGCTGGCCCACTCGAGGTTGTTGAGGACGTCACCGCGTGCGACGGTCGCGACGGCGGCCATCACGGTCTTCGTCGCGGACGACTTCGGGATGACGCCGGCGGCCCCTGCGGCCAGCGCCTCCCGCACGTTCGCGACCCGGTCGGCGATGCTGTGCACGAGGACTGCGGACCCGGTGCCCTGCACGCCCTTGACGTTCTCGGTGACGGTCGAGCCGTCCCCGAGCGACAGGTCGAGGACGACGACGTCGACCTCGCGACCGTTCAGCTGCGCGATGTACTCCGGGACGCTCGCGGCGGTGAGGACCACCTCGAACCCCTCGTTCTGGCACGCGGCCTGGATGCCCAGTCGGACGGACTCGTGGTCGTCGACGATGGCGACGCGGACGGGCCGCGTCTCGAGACCGGCTGCCCCTGTCGGACCGGTCGATGTGCTGGTGGTGGTGTCCACGGTTGCCTCTCGCTCCGACGACGCTCCGGGCCCTGATCCCGGGTGCCGTCAGCCTCCAAGGATACCCAGGTCAGCCTCAGCTTCGTACCCCGCCACGGAAGTCCGTCCGGGCCGTCCGGACGGTCTCCGTCAGTCGACCGGGACCAGTCGCGCCACGGCCTCCAGGTGGTGGGTGTGCGGGAAGAGGTCGAAGGCGCGGAGGGCCTCCAGGCGGTAGCCGAGGTCGGCGAAGGTGGCGACGTCCCGGGCGAGCGCGACGGGGTCGCAGGCGACGTAGACGACCTGCGCCGGCTGCAGGGCCGCGACCGACACGACGACGTCGCGACCGGCACCGGCGCGGGGCGGGTCGAGGACGACGGTGCCGGCGCGGAAGCGCTCCCGCTCGGGTCGGGAGGCGGTGTCGACGGTCCGGGCGAGCCACCGGTCGACGCGGGCCGTCTCGGCGCGGGCGCCGATCCATTCGGACAGGTTCTCCTGCGCGTGCTCGGTGGCGCGGGCCGCGCTCTCGACGCTCGTCACCCGGGCACGGGGGCCGGCCACGTCGGCGAGCGCCGCGGCGAGCAGCCCGACGCCGCCGTAGAGGTCGAGGTGCTGCCCCTCCGGGTCGAGTCGCTCGCGGTCGAGCGCGTCCTGGACGGCGGCGGTGAGGACGGCGGGGGCTTGTCGGTGCACCTGCCAGAACCCGGTGTCGTCGACGGCGAAGCGACGCTCGCCCACCAGCTCGGTGACGACCGTGGGCCGCTGGGCGTCGATGACCAGGCGGGCGCCGGCGGAGCCGCTCGGGCTGAGGACGTCGATGACCTCGGCACCGGGCATCGAGCCGCGGGCGGTCGGGGCGGACTCCTGGACGGCCGCGGTGGTGAGCGGCAGGCTCGTCACGGGCACGACCGTGTGGGAGCGGGCGGCGAAGGGACCGGGGGTGCCGTCGGCGTCCACGTGCAGGCGGAGGCGGGTGCGCCAGCCGAGGCCGTTCGCCTCGTCGTCGCCGGGCGCGGCCTCGACGACCACCGGCGCGCCGAGCACGGCGTCGAGGTCGATCCGACCGAACCGGCTGAAGGAGTCGACGAGCACGTCGCGCTTCAGGGTGCGCTGGTGGCCGAGGGAGATGTGCCCGAACTCCGCCCCACCGGGACGCTCAGCGGGGTCGCGGTCGAGGCCGGCCTCGGCCCAGACGTGGTCCACGCGGTGCTCGCTCGGCTCGAGTACCCGCACGGTGTCGGCGCGCCAGAACGACTTCTTCCGGTCCTCGGTCACCCGCGCCACGACCCGCTCCCCCGGGACCGCGTCCGTGACGAACACCACGCGCCCCTCGTGCCGTGCCACCGAGATGCCGCCGTGGGCGATCCCGGTGACGTCGAGTTCGAGCAGTGTGCCGACGGATTCACCCATGGTTCGATGTTCCCATGCGTCTGTACCTCGCGAGCACCTCCCCCGCCCGTCGCGCCCTCCTGGCGCAGTCCGGCATCGATCCCGTGCTCGTGTCGCCGGGTGTCGACGAGGACGCGGTCGCGCTGGCCGAGCAGGAGCGCCTCGGGCGGCCCCTCACCGGTCCGGAGCTCGTCGCGCTGCTCGCCGTCGCGAAGGCGCGCGCCGTCGCGGACGGCACGGTCGCCGCGGACGGACCGCTCGACGGGGTCGTGTTCGGCGGGGACTCCGCGTTCGAGGTGGACGGGCAGCTGTACGGCAAGCCGCACGACCCCGCCGTCGCGCGGGAGCGCTGGCGCGGCATGCTCGCCGCCGGGGGCGGGACGCTGTGGAGCGGGCACTGCGTGATCGACCGACGCATCGCGGGGTCCGGCACCTCGGCCGGCTCGCACGCGGTCCCGTCCCTCGGCGCCGTCGCGCCGGGCGGGTCCGCACTCGTCGCCGACGGGGACCACGTCGTGGCCGTCGACAGCGCCGTCCTGACGTTCGCCGACGACCTGACGCCCGAGGAGATCGACGCCTACGTGGCCACGGGCGAACCGCTCGAGGTCGCCGGTGCCTTCACCATCGACGGACGGGCTGCGGCGTACATCACCCGCATCGACGGCGCGCCCTCGGCCGTCGTCGGGCTGTCGCTCCCGGTCCTCCGCTCCATGCTGCTGCGGGGGTTCGGCATCGCCTGGCACGACCTCTGGTCACTGTAGACATCCACCTGCTCCCGGCGTGGTTTCTTGTGGATGCCGCTCAAAACACGACCGGTGCGCACGAATACGCTGATGTTCCATGCCCCGCATCAGCAAGGTCCTCATCGCGAACCGTGGCGAGATCGCCGTCCGCATCATCCGCGCGGCTCGCGACGCGGGCAAGGCCTCGGTCGCGGTCTACGCCGACCAGGACCGTGACGCCCTGCACGCACGCCTCGCCGACGAGGCGTACGCGCTGAACGGCACCACGAGCGCCGACACCTACCTGGTCATCGAGAAGATCATCTCGGTCGCTCGCCGCTCCGGTGCCGACGCCGTGCACCCGGGCTACGGCTTCCTCGCCGAGAACGCCGACTTCGCCCGCGCCGTCATCGACGCCGGGCTGACCTGGATCGGGCCGTCCCCGGAATCGATCGAGCGGCTTGGCGACAAGGTGTCCGCCCGTCACGTGGCCGAGGCCGTCGGGGCGCCGCTCGCCCCGGGCACCATCGAGCCCGTTCAGGACGTGTCCGAGGTCGTCGCCTTCGCCGACGAGGTCGGCCTGCCGGTCGCGATCAAGGCCGCGTTCGGTGGCGGTGGCCGCGGGCTCAAGGTCGCCCGCACCCGCGACGAGATCGAGTCCCAGTTCGAGTCTGCGACGCGCGAGGCCATCGCAGCCTTCGGCCGCGGCGAGTGCTTCGTCGAGAAGTACCTCGACAAGCCGCGCCACGTCGAGACCCAGTGCCTCGCCGACGTGCACGGCAACGTCGTCGTCGTGTCCACGCGCGACTGCTCGCTGCAGCGTCGCCACCAGAAGCTCGTCGAGGAGGCCCCCGCGCCCTACCTGACCGACGCGCAGACCGAGCGGCTGTACTCGGCGTCGAAGGCGATCCTGCGCGAGGTCGGCTACGTCGGTGCGGGCACGTGCGAGTTCCTCATCGGCGCCGACGGAACGGTGTCGTTCCTCGAGGTGAACACCCGCCTGCAGGTCGAGCACTGCGTCTCCGAGGAGGTCACCGGCATCGACCTGGTGCGCGAGCAGTTCCGACTGGCCGAGGGCGGCGTGCTCGACTACGAGGACCCGACCCCGCGCGGCCACTCGTTCGAGTTCCGCATCAACGGCGAGGACCCGGGCCGCAACTTCTTCCCCGCACCGGGCCCCGTGCACGTGTTCAACGCGCCGTCCGGCCCCGGTGTCCGCGTCGACTCCGGCGTGGTCTCCGGCGACGTCGTCTCCGGCTCGTTCGACTCGATGCTCGCCAAGCTCATCGTGACCGGTGCCACTCGCGCCGAGGCGCTCGAGCGCTCCCGCCGCGCCCTCGCCGAGTTCGAGGTCGCCGGTCTGCCGACCGTCATCCCGTTCCACCGTGCCGTGGTCGCCGACCCGGCGTTCGCGACCGACGACGCCACCCCGTTCTCCGTCTACACGCAGTGGATCGAGACCGACTTCGACAACGACATCCCCGCGTGGAGCGGTTCCCCGGAGGAGCTCCCCGTCCCCGCCGAGCGCGACAGCGTCGTGGTCGAGGTGCAGGGCAAGCGCATCGAGGTCACCATGCCGTCGATCGTCGGCGGCTCCGCCGGTGCCCGTCGTCCGGCCGGGCCCTCCGCTCCCCCGAAGCGCCGCTCCTCCGCGGTCAAGGGCGGGCGTGCGGCCTCGGGCTCGTCGGTGGCGTCGCCGATGCAGGCCACCGTGGTGAAGCTCGCGGTCGCCGAGGGTGACACCGTGGTGAAGGGCGACCTGCTCGTCGTCCTCGAGGCCATGAAGATGGAGCAGCCCGTCCAGGCGCACAAGGACGGCGTCGTCACCGGGCTGAACGCCCCCGTCGGCCAGACGGTCTCCTCCGGCCACGTCCTGCTCGAGCTCGCGTAGCGCGCCCCGCCGCTCTCGCCGCCTCTCGCCGCGCCCCGCCGAGCCCGCGCATCGCGCCCCGCTACGCACATCGCGCCCCGTTCCGACGGGGCGCGATGTGCGTTACAGGGCGCGAATGGCAGCCGCGCGCCAGGCGGCGGGCCACCGGTCGCCGAGCGGGAGGCCCGCGTCGAGCAGGATCCGTGGGAGCAGCCCGCCCGGCATCGCCTCTCGCCAGGTCGCCCGTCCGACTCCGGTGACGTCGCGGTGGCGGCGGAGTCGGTCCTCGCGGCGCTTCTCCTCGACCACGATCTCGTGCGGCGCCCGCCCGCGCTGCATGGCCGGGTCGGAGTACTTCACGAGCCCGTCGAACTCGATGACGACCCCGAGGTCGGGCTGCCACAGGTCCACGCGATCGACCGTTCCGTCCTCGTGCCGGAACTCGTGCTGCAACGCCAACGGCGGCGCTCCGAGCACGACGGCTCCCCAGCGGGTGATGCTCTCACCGACGGATTCCGCATCACCGTCAGTGGATCGGACGAGCGCACGGACGACGCGTGGGTTGCGCATGCGTCGTCCCTCGAGTTCGGCGCCGAGCTCCGTCCTGGTCACGCCTCGACGCAGCGCGGCGTCGAGAACCGCGATCGCGCGCCAGGGGTGCTCGCGGATCGCGACGTCGACGGCGGTCGCCGCCAGGCTGGTCACCCGCAGCCCGTCGATCGACACCGTCGCGAGGCTTCGTCCCCTGCCGCCGACACGCTGGATCGACGCTTTGACCTGTCCTCGATCACGGCCCGGGTCCGTGACGACCACGCGGTCCCCGAACGACCCGATCCACGGGAGACCGTGCACCGCCACGGCGGATGCGTGTGAGAGGACGAGCCCCTGCCGATCGCGGGGCATGACTGCGCGGATCAACGCGCGGTGCCGCTCGCGCGCGTCTGCGGCGTCCCAGGCCTGCCGGTCCGTGAACGCACCACGCGCGACCCGGACGAGCGAACCGGCTTCCGCAGCGCGACGCAGTCGAACGGCGGCGGCCGGATCGAGCTCCGCTCCGGTCGAGACGACGTCGAGATGCATGTCACGAGCATCGTTGCGGCGGCGGCGCCGTGGGTCGTCGAGCCGACTGCTGTGGAGAGTTCGTGTGCGGTGTCCCGCGGTGCAGGACGAGCGGCCCTGCCCCGCGCCCCCGAACGAACATCGCGCCCCGTCGGAACGGGGCGCGATGTTCGGAGCGGGGCGCGAACGCGCAGGCCGCGCCGCGCAGGCCGCGCCGCGCCGCGCCGCGCCGCTACGAGACGAGCGGGCGCACCGCGGCGGCCAGGCGGTCGGCGAGCGCGGACGCCTCGGCCGGCGTGGCCGCGACGGTGTCGATGTAGACCTTCACCTTGGGCTCGGTGCCACTCGGGCGGACGATGACGCGCGCGCCACCGTCCAGGTCGAAGCGCAGGATGTCCGACGGTGGGAAGCCCTCGACACCGTCGAGGAAGTCCGTCGTCGCCGTCACCGCCACCCCACCGAGCTCGGTGGGCGCGGCCGACCGCAGCGACGCCATGATCTCCCCGATGCGCGCGAGGTCGTCGACGCGCGTGGCGACCTGCCCGGACGCGAACGCCCCGAACCGCTCGGCGAACGCGTCGAGCTGGTCGGCGATGGTCCTGCCGTCGGCCGCGAGCTCGGTGGCCAGGGACAGCAGCTCGAGCGCCGCGGAGATGCCGTCCTTGTCGCGGACGACCTGCGGGTCGACGAGGTAGCCGAGCGCCTCCTCGTACCCGAACAGCAGGTCGGGTACGCGCGAGACCCACTTGAAGCCGGTCAGGGTGTCCCGGTACCCGAGCCCGTACTGCTCGGCCACGCGGGACAGCGCCGGCGAGCTGACGATCGACGCGGCGAGCACGCCCGTGGTGCCGGCGGCGGCAGCGCGGGCAGCGGCGCGCCACCCCAGCAGCCACCCGACCTCGTTGCCGGAGAGCCGTCGGAAGGACCCGGCGCCGTCCGGGATCGCGAGCGCCAGGCGGTCGGCGTCCGGGTCGTTGGCGATGACCAGGTCGGCGCCGACCGCGACGCCGCGGGCGATCGACAGGTCCATCGCGCCCGGCTCCTCCGGGTTGGGGAAGGACACGGTCGGGAAGGCGCCGTCCGGCTCGATCTGCTCGGGGACGACGGCCGGCTCACGGAACCCGGCGGCGGCGAAGACGGCGCGGGCGGTCTCCCACCCGACCCCGTGCATCGCCGTGTAGACGACGGACGGCTGTGCGTCGGCCGGGAGGCCCGGGGCCGGCACCGTCGCGGCCGTCGCGTCCACGTAGGCCTGCACGAGCGCCTGGTCGGCGACGGTGTAGTCCGTGGCCCGGTCGAGCGACCGGACGTCCCCGGCGGCGACGACGTCGATGGCCGCCGCGATCTCGGCGTCGACCGGGGGCACGATCTGCGAACCCTCGTCGTCACCGCCGAGGTACACCTTGTAGCCGTTGTCCCGCGGCGGGTTGTGGCTCGCCGTGACCATGACGCCCGCACCGACGCCGAGGTGCCGCACGGCGAAGGCGACGAGCGGGGTCGGCAGCGCACCGGGCAGCAGCGTGACGTCGAGGCCCAGCCCGCGCATGACCTCGGCCGAGTCCCGCGCGAAGACGTCGGAGTTGACGCGGCCGTCGTACCCGATGACGACGCTGCGGTCGCGCCCCGAGTCGATGAGGAACCGTGCGAGTCCGGCGGCGGCCTGCGTGACGACGACCCGGTTCATCCGGAGCGGACCGGCACCGAGCTCGGCACGGAGCCCCGCGGTCCCGAACTGCAGGCGTCCGGCGAAGCGGGCGGTGAGTTCGTCGGTGTCCCCGGCGTCGATGAGCTGCTGGAGCTCGGCACGGGTCTCGGCGTCCGGGTCCTGTTCGACCCAGGCACGGGCGGTCACGAGCACATCGGTGCCCGCGGTCTGCTCGGACACCGCGCCGTCTGCCAGGTCGCCGTCCGCGATCGCGCCGTCGCTCGCTCCCCCGTCGTGCCGGGTCACAGTGCCGCCACCACGCGGGCGAGGAGGTCGGCGATGACCGGCTCGGCCTGCTTGCCGGCCTCGAGCACCTCGGTGTGGGACAGCGGCGTCTTCTGGATGCCGGCGGCGAGGTTCGTGATGAGCGAGAAGCCCAGCACCTCCATCCCGGCCTGGCGGGCGGCGATGGCCTCGAGCGCGGTGGACATGCCGACGATGTGGCCGCCGATCGCCTTCGCCATCTGGACCTCGGCCGGGGTCTCGTAGTGCGGGCCGCGGAACTGCGTGTAGACGCCCTCGTCGAGGGACGGGTCGACCGTCTTCGCGACCGCGCGGAGGCGGGCCGAGTACAGGTCCGTCAGGTCGATGAACGTCGCGCCCTCGAGCGGGCTGTCGGCCGTCAGGTTGATGTGGTCGCTGATGAGGACCGGGGTGCCCGGCGTCCAGGTCTCCTTGATGCCGCCGGCGCCGTTCGTGAGCACCATGACCGACGCACCGGTCGCCGCGGCGGTGCGGACGCTGTGCACGACGCGACGCACGCCGTGGCCCTCGTAGTAGTGGGTGCGGGCGCCGATCACGAGTGCGTGGCGACCGTCCTCGAGGCGGATGGACCGCACCGTGCCGGAGTGCCCGGGGACGGCGGAGGCACTGAACCCGGGGACGTCGGACGCCGGGATCTCGGACACGGTCTCGCCGAGCAGGTCGGCGGCCTTCCCCCAGCCGGAACCGAGCGTCAGGGCGACGTCGTGCCGTTCGATGCCGGAGCGGGACGCGATGACGGCTGCGGCGTCGCGAGCCACGTCGAACGGGTCGACGGCGGGGTCGTTCAGGGGGTTGTCGGTGCTGACCATGCGCCGATCGTACCGGGCCGGGACCTACCCCAGCGCCTTCTCAACGGCCGCCGTGATCTCGCTCTGGTCGAAGTGGTTCCGGATGACGATCACCTCGGCGTAGGTGGTCCCGATCGCCTCGACGAACTCCTGGCTGGTGAGGATCACGTTGGCGTCGTCGGAGACCTGTCGCACCGACGCGACGTCGGCCGCGACGACCTCGGCCGAGAGCCCGAGCGAGCCGAGCGCCTTCTCGGCGTTGACCTTGAGGATGCCGCTCGCGCCGATGCCGGCGCCGCAGATGGTCACGATCTTCACGCGTTCGTCACTCCCATGATGGTCCGGACCTGTTCAGGCGTCGTCGCGGCGGCCAGCCGTCCGGTGACCGAGGCGTCGTTGAACAGGTTCGCGATCGCCCCGATGGACTCGAGGTGGGTGCCGACCTCGGCGACGGCGAGCCCGAGCACCACCGAGACGGGGTCGTTGTGCGGGTGCCCGAAGGCGACGGGCCCGGCGAGCGTGACGACCGCCAACCCGTCCCGGAGCACGCTCGCCCCAGGTCGGGCGTGGGCGAAGGCCAGCCCGGGCGAGATGACGATGTACGGCCCGTGCTCCTCCACCATGTCGACCATGGCGTCGGTGTACGCGTCCGTGGTCGCCCCGGAGGTCACGAGGGCGCCGCCGACCGTCCGCAGCGCATCACGCCACGACGACGCGGACGCCCCGAGCACGACGGCGTGGTCCGGCAGCGGCGGCAGCCCCATCAGCTCAGGCCTCCGCGTACCCGGCCGTGATCGCGGCGATGATCTCCTCGCGGTCCTCGAGCGGCAGGAAGGAGCCCAACGCGGCGTTGATCTGGAACGCGGCCAGGTCGTCGAGGTCGTAGCCGAACGTGCCCGCGAGGAGCGCGAGCTCCTTCGACAGCGACGTGTTGCTCATCAGGCGGTTGTCGGTGTTCACGGTGACCCGGAAGCCGAGCTGGTAGAGCACGTCGATCGGGTGGTCCGCCAGGTCGTCGCCCCACGCTGCGACGGCGCCGGTCTGCAGGTTCGACTGCGGCGAGACCTCGAGCGGGATCTCGCGGTCGCGCACCCAGGACGCCACCTCGCCGAGGGTGGCGAGCATGGACCCGTCGCCGCCGTCGGTCAGCGTGACGTCCTCGTAGACGCGGACGCCGTGGCCGAGGCGGAGCGCCCGACCGTCGACGAGCGCCGAGCGGATGGAGGCGAGCCCGTCGGCTTCTCCGGCGTGCACCGTGACGGGGAAGAGCTCGGACGCCAGGTAGTCGAACGCGGCGCGGTGGTTCGACGCCGGGAAGCCGGCCTCGGCCCCGGCGATGTCGAACCCGACGACGCCGCGGTCGCGGTGGCGGACGGCCAGCTCGGCGATCTCCATCGCGCGGTCGGCGTGGCGCATGGCGGTGACGAGCTGGCCGATGCGGATGGAGCCACCGGCGGCGTCGACCGCTTCCTCGATGCCCGCCTGCACGGCCTCGACGGTCTGGTCGAGCGTGAGCCCGCGCTGCAGGTGCTGCTCGGGCGCCCAGCGGATCTCGCCGTAGACGACACCGTCGGCGACGAGGTCCTCGACGAACTCGCGAGCGACGCGCGTCAGGCCCGCCGCGGTCTGCATGACGGCCGTGGTGACGTCGAAGGTCTTCAGGTACTCGACGAGCGACCCGGAGTTCGACTGCTCGGCGAACCAGGTGGCCAGCTCGGCCGCGTCGGTGGTCGGGAGGTCGACGCCGTCCGCCGCCGCGAGCTCGATGATCGTGGCCGGTCGGAGGCCGCCGTCCAGGTGGTCGTGCAGCGAGACCTTGGGCAGGTCGTTGATGACCGCTCCGGCGTCGGGCAGGCGGTAGATGGGGGCGGCGTCGCTCATGCCCCCAGGCTAGCGGTGGTCACCGACCACCGCAGGGGGACGGCCACAACGCTGTGGACGACCGACTGGAGGCTCCCCACACCGCGCGCGGGGAGCCTCCGGTCCGGCGGTCGGTCGGGACGTGACCGCCCCTACTGGATCCGCTCGCGCACGATCGGCCCGCGCTCCGGCGCGGCGTCGCCGATCGACCAGGCGCCCTCCAGCGACTCGAGCGCGCGCTCGAACCGGGCGGGCTCGTCGGTGTGGAGCGTCCACAGCGGCTGCCCGGCCGTGACGGTGTCGCCCGGCTTGACGTGCAGCTCGATGCCGGCGCCGGCCTGCACCGGGTCCTGCGCACGGGCGCGGCCGGCGCCGAGACGCCAGGCGGCGATGCCGAAGGGCAGCGCCTCCTGCGTCGCGAGCACGCCGGACTCGGTCGCCGTGACGACGTGCGACTCCGCGGCGACCGGCAGCGTGGCCGAGGCGTCACCGCCCTGGGCCTCGATCATGCGTCGCCACGTGTCCATCGCACGGCCGTCGGCGAGGGCGGCGGCGGGGTCGGCGTCGGGGACGCCGGCCAGTCGCAGCATCTCCTCCGCCAGGGACACCGTCAGCTCCACCACGTCGGCGGGGCCGCCGCCGGCGAGGACCTCGACGGACTCCCGGACCTCGAGGGCGTTGCCGATCGTCAGACCGAGCGGGACCTCCATGTCGGTGAGCAGCGCCGAGGTCGCGACGCCCGCGTCCTTGCCGAGGTCGACCATCGTCTGGGCGAGGAGCTTCGACTGCTCGAAGTCCGCCATGAACGCGCCCGAACCGAATTTCACGTCGAGCACGAGCGCGGCCGTGCCCTCGGCGATCTTCTTCGACATGATGCTCGACGCGATGAGCGGGATGCACTCGACCGTGCCGGTGATGTCCCGCAGGGCGTAGAGCTTCTTGTCGGCCGGGGCCAGACCCGAACCGGCGGCGCAGATGACGGCGCCGACCTGGTCGAGGATCTCGGTCATGCGCTCGTTCGAGACCGCGGCCTGCCAGCCGGGGATCGACTCGAGCTTGTCGAGCGTCCCGCCGGTGTGGCCGAGCCCGCGGCCGGACAGCTGCGGCACCGCGACGCCGAACGTGGCGACGAGGGGGGCGAGCGGCAGGGTGATCTTGTCGCCGACACCGCCGGTCGAGTGCTTGTCCACGGTCGTCTTGCCGAGCGAGCCGAACGACATCCGCTCCCCCGACGCGATCATCGCGAGCGTCAGGTCCTTGATCTCGCGACGCTCCATGCCGTTGAGGAAGATCGCCATCGCCAGGGCGGCCATCTGCTCGTCGCCGACGTAGCCGCGCGTGTAGGCGTCGACCAGCCAGTCGATCTCGGCGGTGGACAGCGTCCCGTGCGACCGCTTCGTGCGGATGAGGTCGACGGTGTCGAACGGCTCGACTGCCATGGTTCAGTGCTCCTGTCGGTACGTGGCGAGGGTGCGGGGCCCGAAGGCGTCCGGCAGGACCTCGTCGATGGTGCGGATGCCCGAGACGGTCTCGAGGAGCATGCCCTCGGTCGAGTGCTCGAACAGCAGTTGCCGGCAGCGGCCGCACGGCATCAGGGTCGCGCCGTCGCCGTCCACGCAGGTGAACGCGACGAGCTTGCCGCCACCCGTCATGTGCAGCTGCGAGACGAGCGAGCACTCGGCGCACAGGGTGACCCCGTACGACGCGTTCTCGATGTTGCAGCCGGACACGATCCGGCCGTCGTCGGTGAGCGCCGCGGCCCCGACCGGGAACGAGGAGTACGGCGCGTACGCCCGACCCATGGCGGTCGTCGCCGCATCGCGCAGGGCGTCCCAGTCGACGTCGACGCTCCCGTCGATCACGGCGTCCGGGTCGGACGGGAGGCTCGTGGCCGGGTCCGTCCAGGCGGTCGCGTCCGCGACCTGGTCGCGGTCCGCAGCGTTCGTGTCGGTCATGTGGCGGGCCTCCCGGCTAGTTCTTGATGTACGGCTTGCCGGACGCCGCCGGTCCGCGCGACTGCCCGACCAGGCCGGCGACCGCGAAGATCGTCACGACGTAGGGCAGCATGAGCAGGAACTCGCTCGGCACCGGCGAGTTGATCGCGCCGAGGGTGTTCTGCAGGTTCGACGCGAAGCCGAACAGCAGGGCCGCGAGGGTCGCCTTGATCGGGTCCCAGCGGCCGAAGATGACGGCGGCCAGGGCGATGTAGCCGGCACCCGCGGTCATGTCCTTCGTGAAGGGGCCGACGGCGTCGAGCGTGAAGTACGCGCCGCCCAGACCCGCGATCGCGCCCGCGAGCGAGACGTTCCAGAACCGGGTGCCGGTGACGTTGATGCCGACGGTGTCCGCCGCTTCCGGGTGCTCGCCAACCGCACGGAGGCGCAGGCCCCAGCGGGTCTTGAACAGCGCGAAGGTGACGACCGCGACCGCGACGTAGGCCAGGTAGACGATGACCGTCTGCTCGAAGAACACCGGGCCGATGACCGGGATCTGGTGCAGCACCGGGATCTCGACCTTCGGGAAGCGGATGCCGACGTTCAGGGTCGTCTCGGCCGGCGACAGCACCTGCGAGTACAGGAACCCGGTCAGACCGGAGATGAACGCGTTGATGACGACACCGACGATGACCTGGTCGACGAGGTACTTGATGCTGAACGCCGCGAGGACGAACGAGACGAGCACGCCGGCGACGAGCGCCCCGACCAGACCGACCCAGGCCGAGCCGGTGATCGACGCGATGAGCGCCGACGTGAAGGCGCCGGCGAGGAACTGGCCCTCGATCGCGATGTTCACGACACCGACGCGCTCCGAGATGACGCCGCCGAGCGCACCGAACACGAGCGGCACGCTCAGGCCGATCGCACCGACGAGCAGACCCGGCAGGGGGATGGTCTTGCCTGCGGCCGACCAGGTGAGGAAGCCGACGACGAACAGGACGGCGAACACGCTCGTCAGCCAGAGCGGCACCGGACGGTGGTTGCCAACCAGGGCGAAGGCGGCCGCCGTCACGGCGGCGAGGAGCACGACGACGACCACGCCGGTCGCCCGGGCGGGCAGGCCGACGTTCGGCAGCTGCACGAAGTCGCCAGCGTTCGCGAGCCGGAACGTGGTGGTCCCGTCACCGCCGACGATGAGGAACAGGACGCCGGCGAGCACCGTGAAGACGGCGAAGGCGACGGGCGCCTTCCAGCTCCGGGTGGTCTCGACCGGGCGGCCGTCGACGGGGGTCGCCGGGACCGCCGTGGGGCTGAGGGTGCTCACGCGGCGACTGCCTTCCGCTTGGTGCTCTGCTTGGTGCGTCGACGGGCGCCCGGCTGCGGGATCCGGAAGATCGCGCGGACGAGCGGCGGGGCCGCGATGAACAGGACGATGAGGGCCTGGATGACGCTGACGATGTCGATCGGGATGCCGTTGGCGGCCTGCATGGCGTAGCCGCCGTTCTTCAGCACGCCGAACAGGATCGCCGCCCAGAAGGTACCCCAGGGCTTGGACCGGCCGAGCAGGGCCACGGTGATCGCGTCGAAGCCGATGCCGGCGTCGATGCCCGACGTGAACCCGGTCGTGACCGCGCCCTCGACCTGGTAGGCGCCGGCGATGCCGATGAGGCCACCGGAGATGACCATCACCCAGATGGTCAGCATCGGCACGCTCATGCCGGCCACCCGGGCGGCACGCGGGTTCTCGCCCACGGTGCGGAACCGGAAGCCGAGCGACGACTTGTTCATCAGCCACCACACCGCGACGACGGCGGCGAGGGCGACGACGAACCCGAGGTCGATGCCGTACCGCTCGCCGAACAGTGCCGGGAGCACCGCGGAGTCGCGCGTGGGCGGCGAGATCGGGTTCGGGCTGCCGCCGGCCTGCAGGAGCCCCGGGGTGCGGAGCATGAAGCTCACCAGGTACAGGGCGACGTAGTTGAGCATGATCGTGAGGACGACCTCGTTGGCACCGGTGCGCGCCTTGAGGAGTCCGACGATCCCCGCCCAGACCGCACCGCCGACGATGCCGGCGACGATCGTGAGCGGGATGTGGACCGCGGCGGGCAGGTCGAACGAGAACCCGACCCAGCCGGCGGCCGCGGCGGCCACGAGGACCTGCCCCTGACCGCCGATGTTGAACAGTCCGGTGCGGAACGCCACGGCGACGCCGAGTCCGGCGACCACGAGCGGGACGGCGTAGTCGACCGAGCGCGTGATCGGGGCGATCGCGGCGGCGGCGGACGGTGCGCCGAAGTTGACGACCGAGCCCTGGAAGAGCGACGAGTAGGAGCCGCCGACGGCCGTGCCGATCGCGCGCAGGGTGTCGACGGGCCGGGCGAAGAAGTACCCGGCCGCGGCCTGCACGTCCTTGTCGGTGAGGGCGATGAGGACACCGCTCGCGACGAGGGCGAGGACGACGGCGAGCACGGTCGTCAGGACCGAGCCGTTCACGATGCTCCGGAGCGCGTCGCTCCAGCGGCCCTCGCGGCGTTCGCTGTCGGTCGCCGAGTCGGTCATCAGGTGCGGGGCGCCCGACACCTCCTGCAGGCGGTCGTCGACGGCCGGCGTGGATGCGTCGGCCGCGGTGGTCGCGGTGGTCGCGTCCGCGGCGGTCCCGGCACCGGCCGGGAGGCCCGTGGTGGCGTCGGCGGGCTGGGTGCGGTCCGACGGCGGGGTGGCGCCGCCGTGCTCCGGCGTGGTGTCGCTCACGCGGCGAGCTCCGTTCCTGCGGGCAGTTCGCCCGCCATCATGAGTCCGAGGACGTCCCGGGGGGTGGACGCGGGGACGATGCCGACGATCGTGCCGCGGTACATCACGGCGATCCGGTCGGCGAGCGCGACGACCTCGTCGAGCTCGGTGGAGACGACGATCACCGGGACGCCGCTGTCGCGGGTCTCGACGATGCGCTTGTGCACGAACTCGATCGACCCGACGTCGATGCCGCGCGTGGGCTGCGCGGCGACGAACAGCCGCAGGGGACGGCTCAGTTCGCGGGCGAGGACGATCTTCTGCTGGTTGCCGCCGGACAGCCGGCCGGCCGCCGTGGTGCGACCAGGCGTGCGGATGTCGAACTCGGCGATCTTCTCGTCGGCGAAGCTGTCCCGCTCGGCGGCGCGGATCGTGCCGGCGCGGACGAACTCGGCGGCGTCGGCACGGTCGAGCATGAGGTTCTCGGCGATCGTGAACTCGCCGACCAGCCCGTCCTCCTTGCGGTCCTCGGGCACGAACCCGACACCGGCGTCGAGGATCTGCTTGACGCTGCGCCCGGTGACCTCGCGGCCGTCGAGCGTGATGCGGCCGGAGCGGACCGGCTCGAGGCCCATGATCGCCTCGGTGAGCTCGGTCTGGCCGTTGCCCTGCACGCCGGCGATGGCGAGCACCTCGCCGCGGCGGACCGTGAACGACACGTCGTCGACGAGCACGTGGCCGGTGGCGTCGGTGACGGTGACGTCCTCGACGACGAGGGCGGCCTCCCCCGGGGTCGCCGGTGCCTTGTCGACGACGAGCTCGACGCTGCGGCCGACCATCAGGGCGGCGAGTTCGCTGTTCGACGCGGCCGGGGACGCCTCGCCGACGACCTTGCCGAGACGGATCACCGTGATGCGGT
Organism: Curtobacterium sp. L6-1; assembly: GCF_018885305.1. Classification (NCBI taxonomy): domain Bacteria; kingdom Bacillati; phylum Actinomycetota; class Actinomycetes; order Micrococcales; family Microbacteriaceae; genus Curtobacterium; species Curtobacterium aetherium. The sequence goes on along the minus strand of NZ_CP076544.1, from coordinate 605,609 downwards.
CGGCGACCTCACGGACCTCGCGGAGCTTGTGGGTGATGAAGACGATCGCGGTGCCGGCGGCACGGAGCTGGCGCATGATGCCCATCAGCTCGTCGGTCTCCTGCGGGGTCAGGACGGCCGTGGGCTCGTCGAAGACCAGGACCGAGGCGTCGCGGGACAGCGCCTTGATGATCTCGACGCGCTGCTGCACGCCGACGGGCAGGTCCTCGACACGGGCGTCGGGGTCGACGTCGAAGCCGAAGCGCTCGGAGATCTCCCGGACGCGCTTGCGGGCGCCGGCGAGGTCGAGACGTCCGCCGAAGGCCGTCTCCTCCTGTCCGAGCATGACGTTCTCGGCCACGGTGAAGACGGGGACGAGCATGAAGTGCTGGTGCACCATGCCGATGCCGGAGCGCATGGCGTCACCCGGTCCGTCGAAGTGCTGGACGACGTCGTCGAGCAGGATCTCGCCCTCCTCGGCCTGGTACATGCCGTAGAGGACGTTCATCAGGGTCGACTTGCCCGCACCGTTCTCGCCGAGGAGACAGTGCACCTCGCCCGGCTGGACGGTGATCGAGATGTGGTCGTTGGCGACCAGGCTGCCGAACCGCTTCGTGATGCCGCGGAGTTCGAGCTTCATGTCGGTGAGTCTATTTCTGTCTCGGGCGCGCACCGGTCCGTGCGCGCGAGAACGCGGGCGGAGGAGTGATCCCCCGCCCGCGTTCGACGGACTACTTGACGGATGCCTCGGTCTCGACGGTGATCGAGCCGTCGATGATGCCCGACTTGATCTCGTCGAGCTCGCCCTGCAGACCCGAGTCGACCTTCGACTCGTAGTCGTGGAACGGCGCGATGCCGACGCCGTCGTTCTTCAGCGTGCCGACGTACGGGGTCTTCGCGAAGTCGCCCTTCGACGCCTGCTCGACGACGTCCTTGACCGCGGGGCGCATGCCCTTCTCGATCGAGGTGAAGGCGATGTCCTTGTAGCGGGGGTCGGCCTCGTAGAGGTCGCTGTCCGCACCGATGAGGACGGAGCCGTTGTCGGCGTCCTTGATGGCCTCTGCGGCGGACTGGTAGATCGGGCCACCGACGGGCAGGATCACGTCGGCCTCCTGGTCGAGCAGCGACTGCGCGACCGACTTCGCCTGGGTGCCGGCCTCGAAGCCACCGGTGAAGGAGCCCTTCTGGCTCTTGACGTCCCAGCCGACGACCTTGACGTCCTTCTTCTTCTGCTCGTTGTAGTACTCGACGCCGTCCGCGAAGCCGTCCATGAAGATGGTGACGGTCGGGATCTGCATGCCGCCGAAGGTGCCGACCGTGCCGGACTTCGAGTAGGACGCCGCCGCGTAGCCGGCCAGGAAGGCGGCCTGCGAGGTGTCGAAGGTGATCGGCTTGACGTTCTCCGCGTCGATCGAGTTGTCGTCGATGATCGCGAAGTCGGTGTCGGGGTTGGCCGCGGCCTGCTTCTTGGTCGAGGCGGCGAGGTTGAAGCCGACCGTGACGATGAGGCCACAGTTCTGGTTCACGAGCTGCTGGATGTTCGAGTCGTAGACCGTGGCGTCCTTGGACTCGGCCTGCTTGAACTTCGAACCGATCTCGGCAGCGGCGTCCTTCATGCCCTCGAAGCCGAGCTGGTTGAACGACTTGTCGTCGAAGCCACCGGCGTCGGAGACCATGCAGGGCAGGAAGTCGGACTTCTTGGACGAGGCGGAGTCCGACGGGGCGGACGCACAGCCGGCGAGCACGGCGACGGTGCCGACGAGCGCGAGGCCGCTCATGGCGACGCGGCGGGTACGAGATGACACGGGGGTTCCTCCGGGGAGATCGGGAGTCGGCCCGGAGTCACTGCGCACCGGGCGATCGTGAGGACAGTACACGACCGGCCGGGCGGTACAGGACCGGTCCGGAGCCCCTCCGGGATCGGTTACGTGATCGCGACCGCGCCGTAACGCGCCGGAAACGCGGCTGCCGCTCCATGACCCCAGTTCGAGGGGTTTCGTGATGGAGCGCTACAGCCGGGCGCCGGTCTGGAGGATCGTGCAGGCATCCCCCACACCCACCGGTCCGCAGTGTGGTTCAGAAGTCCTCGTCCGCGTCGCCGGGGAAGCACAGCGAGAGAGCCTGGACCGCGTACTGTCCGTCCGACACCGTCAACCGGACGGAGTCGGTCCGCCCGCCACCACGCCCCACGATGGTCGGTCGGTCCTCCGTCCCCCAGTGGTCGATCGTCATCCCCTGCTCCGTCCACCGTGCCTCGGTCGCAGCGACGTCGCCGGCGATGTCGCCGGTGCCCGAACGGGTGACGAGGTACCGCCACTTCGCGCCCTGGTCTCCGTCGGGGAGCCGGCAGTCCTCCAGGTAGTCGGGGCCGGTCCGCGGCTGCCACGTCCCACCGAGTCGACCGGTGACCGCCTCGACGGCGTCGACCATCTGCTGCTGCGCGACGTCCCGGTCGACGGCCGGGACAGCGTGCTCGGACGTCGGTGCCGGTGCGGGGGCCGGAGCTGCCGCGCAGCCGACGAGCACACCGACGACGAGCACACCGGTCCCGAGGACCCCGGCGCATCGTCGCAGCCTGCGCTCAGAGCGCATCAGCGTCTCCGGGGAAGCACAGCGAGACGGCCTCGACGCCGTACAGGTCCGGGGCGACCGAGAGACTGATGGACCTCGTCGTCCCACCGCCGCGGCCTGTGATCGTGGGCTCGTGCCGCATGCCCCACCGGTCCAGCGACATGCCCTCTCCCTTCCACCGTGCCGTCACCGCGGCGACGTCCGCGGGTACGTCCCCGATCGAGCCGCGTGTGACGAGGAAGCGCCACTGCGCACCCGGCTCGCCGTTCGACAACCGGCAGTCCTCCGCGTAGTCGGGACCGGTCTCGTGCTGCCACGTGCCGCCCAACGCGGTGGTCACCTGGTCGACGGCATCGACCATCTGCCGTTGCGCGGTGTCCGCGTCGAGCACCGGTGTCGCCGTCTCGCTCGGTGTCGGTGTCGGAGCGGGCGTCGCACAGCCGACGAGCGCGCCGACGACGAGCACACCGATCGTGGCCGCGGTCCATCGGCGTGCGGTGATCGTGTCAGAGCTCATCGGGGTCCCCGGGGAAGCACCGCGACAGCGCCCGGACTCCGTACTGGTCGTCAGCGACCGAGAGGCTGATCGAGTGGGTCGCCGCGCCGCCGCAGCCGACGAGGGTCGGATGAGCCGTGGAACCCCACCGGTCGATGGTCATGCCCTGCCGCTTCCACTGCGCCTCGACCGCGGACAGGTCCTCCGCGACGGCCCCGACCGACGGACGCGTCCGGACGTCCACCCACTGCGCACCCGGCTGTCCGCCCGGCAGGGCGCACCATCGGCGTAGTCCGGACCCGTGCCCTGTTCCCAGTCCCCGCCGAGCCGTCCGGTGAGGTCGTCCACCGCACCGACCATCTGCTGCTTCGCGGCTGCAGGCGTCACAGCCGCCGTCGCGAGCGGGGTGGTCGTGACCGATGGGTGCTGCGCACAAGCGGCGACAATCAGTTCGATCGGAACGAGTACCAGTGCGCACACCGCGCTCCGACGCAGGCCGGAACTGCCGGTCATCCGTCAGTCCGGCAGCGCGTTCGTTCAGAGTTGGTCTGCATCACCCGGGAAGCAAAGCGAAACGCTCTGGATGGCGTAGAGCCCAGGCGCGATGGAGAAGCTGATGGAATCGGTGCGATCGCCGCCCCGCCCGATGACTGTCGGCTCCGTCTTCGTGCCCAGGTGTTCGATGGACATTCCCAGGGCCTTCCAACGAGCTTCGACCTTGGCTGCGTCGGCAGAGACGTCGCCGGTCTGCGCGCGGGTGAGGAAGTACGTCCACTTCGCTCCGGTGTCCCCGCCGGGTAATCGGCAGGCTTCTGCGTAGTCCGGCCCAGACCGGACTTTCCAGTCACCACCGAGGCTCTCCGTCGCGTCCTTCACGACGTCGACCATTCGTTGCTGCGCGCTCTCGGAATCCACCGCGGGTGTCCTCTCTGCTTGCGGTTCAGGGGCCGGACTTTGTGCACAGCCGACAGCCGATCCGCCGAACAGCGCGAGGAGGAGAAGCATCCCGGCCAACCGAACACCACGTGTACGCATCGACATCACTCTCCGCCGTCGGGATCTCTGACGCCCAACAGCCACTGGTCTCGCACGGTCGGAGGCGTCGGATCGAATTCCGTCAATTTGTCTTTCCGTCCGGTCGTCGCCGCGCCCACGTTGTAGAGGGTCTCGGTGTTCTGGTCGAGGTACCCGCCACCATCCGCGTTCAACGGATCGTGGTGCAGGACCGGGTTCGTCGTGGTGCCGTCAGCCGCAGTACCGCCGTTCGCCCCGAACGTCATCGCACCGAAGCCCGGCTTCGACGGGTCGACGTGATGGCTCTGGCTAAAGCTCCGACCCACCGTCGCCAGCTCGTCACCCTTACCGCCCTCGTCGAAGAGCACGTTCCGCGCCTGTCCGGCGTACACCTCGCTAGCGTGCAGGTCGTCGGCCGCATCGACCGTGTCCGGCAGACCAGCGGACGCCAGGGCAACGAACCTGTCGACGTGGATGTCCGATCGTGAGAGTGTGACCCCGGCTGTCGTCGTACCGTACGAGTGCGCGACGATGTTCGTGGTGGGCATGTCGTCAGCCCGGACGGCATCCAGCCCGCGTACTGACGCCGCCAGCTTCTCGGCGCCGGCTTCCGCCTTGTCCATGCCGAGGACGGTTGTCACACCGGGGGTCTCGTACCCGATCCAGGAGATGACCGCACGCTCGCCTTCGCCAGCGGCGACGATCTGCTGGTTGTAGATGTTCTGTGCGGCGTTCGTCCACGACGACATGTCAGCAGTCGTCGTGTTCATCCCCGGCACCGCCCAGGTCACGTTGTCCGCCGTGTCGAGGTCACCGATCGAGACGGCTGCAAGCGGCGGGACGTCGTCGGTCAGGGACACCAGGGACCGGGCGCCTTCGCCCTTCTTCCCCAGGGTTGCCTCGATGTTGAGCAAGGCCTTCAACTCCTTCTCGAGCGAGGCGATCTGCTGCTGGAACGGCGTCCCGTACTGACCCGACCAGGCGGACCCGGTCTGCGCGGTCACCAGCTGGCTCTGGACCTGGTCGATGCGGAGACCGAGCACCGATCGGTTGGCCGTGTCTCGTGCCCAGTAGGCAACGCCCTCGAGGTTGCCCAGCTTCTCGAGCACCGACTGCGGTAGAGCGCGGAGTGCCGGCGCATCGGCTTTCGACAGCCCCAGCGCTGCCCACCGCTTCGCGACCTCGGCCGGGGTCAGACCCTCCGCGAACAACGCATCGAGCACCGGTGGCGTCCGCCCGTTCGTGGCGACGGCGAGCACCATGTCGGGGAGCGCTCCGGCTCCCCCTGCCTTCTCGAAGGCGCTGGCGACGTGCTCGCTCCACGTGCAGTCCGACTCGTTGTGCTGCAGGTACTGGCGGAACCCGGAGAGCGCGCTCTGCCCGTCCACGACCGCCCAGCTGCACGATGCCTTGAAGCTCGACCATGCGGTTTGCAGCCGCTGCAGCTCGGTGTCGGCGTCACTGTCGGCCGAGCGGGTGGTGGACACGAAGGTGCGCAGGTGGGTCGGGTCTGCCGAACTCTTCCCGCTGCCATCGCCGCCGGCCGAGTGCGGACGCTGCCGTGCGTGGAAGGCCGCCGTCAGCGGCTTCGGGGTGATCGGCGTGGTCGAGGGTTCGTGGTCCGTGACGAACTCCCACAGCGGTACTGCCACCCCCGCGACGCCGCCACCGGACGCCTGGACGAAAGCGTTGCGTTGTGCTTCTCGCTGCTTCCACGCATCGTGGTCGCTGATCCGCTGACGTTCCTCCACGGCCTGGCGACTCACTGCATCGATGTCATCAGCGAAGTCGGCGAGGACCCCGGCGAGCTTGCCCCGGTCCTCGGCCTCGATCATCGCGGCTTCCTGGAACCGCTTCGCGTAGGCCCCGGAGAAGTCCTGCAGACCAGTCGGCACCGCCCCGGAACGCTTGCCCGCGCAGGACGCCATCCGCGGTACGCAGCGCATTGCTCAACGCTGACGCGTCCCCCGCGTCGTACTTGATGTCCACCATTTGTTCTCCCCAGGCTCCCCCGCAGCCCCCGCTGCGACCACCCACGATAACGCAGCATGCCGCTCCTGGTGGTCGGACGGGCGCTCCTCAGAGCACGTCGTCCCGCCCGCTGATCTTCAACGCGTCCACCACGCCCTTGACCCGCTGCGCGTTCGCGCTCGTGGTGACGAGCAGCGCGTCCGGGGTGTCGACGACGACGATGTCCTCGACCCCGATGAGCGAGATGAGCCGGTTGCTCTGCGAGACGACGATGCCGCTCGCCGAGTCGGCCAGGATGCGGGCGTTGTCGCCGAGCACCGCCAGGTTGTTCTGGCGACCGCCGGACTGCAGCTTCGCGAGCGAGGCGAAGTCGCCCACGTCGTCCCAGTCGAAGTCGCCCGGGACGACCGCCATCCGACCGGCTGCTGCGGCGGGCTCGGCGACGGTGTAGTCGATCGCGATCTTCTTGAGCGCCGGCCAGACGCGGTCGACCACGGCGCCGCGGGCCGGGGTGTCCCACGCGGCGGCGAGTTCCTCGATCCCGGCGAGCAGCTCGGGCTCGTTGCGGCCGATCTCGGCGAGCAGGACGTCGGCCCGCGTGATGAACATGCCGGCGTTCCACAGGTACGACCCGTTCGACAGGTACTGCTTCGCCGTCGACAGGTCGGGCTTCTCGACGAAGGACCGGACGGCGTGCGCGGTCGGTGCACCGTCGACGCCGAGCGAGTCGTCGGCCGCGTGGATGTACCCGAACCCGATGGCCGGCTCGGAGGGCGTGATGCCGATGGTGCTGATGTACCCGGCGCGGGCTGCCGCGACGGCCTCGCGGACGGACCGGCGGAAGCCACGGGCGTCGTTGATGACGTGGTCGGCGGCGAACGACCCGATGACGACGCCCGGCTCACGACGTCGCAGGATGGCCGCAGCGAGGCCGATCGCCGCGGTGGAGTCCTTCGGCTCGCTCTCGAGCACGACGTTGTGGTCCTCGACACCCGGCAGCTGCGACTCGACCGCGGCACGGTGTGCGCGCCCGGTCACGACCATGATGCGGTCCGGTCCGGCGAGCGGGGCGAGACGGTCCCACGTCTGCCGGAGCAGGGACGAGCCGGAGCCGGTCAGGTCGTGCAGGAACTTCGGGGCGTCGGCGCGCGAGAGCGGCCACAGGCGCGATCCGATCCCGCCGGCGGGGATGATCGCGTAGAAGTCGTCGAGTGCGTCCGTCACGCGCCCACCGTACCGGCGAGCCGGGGAAGGACCTGCGCGTCGCCTGGACGTGTCGTGAGCAGCAGCGCCGGACGCGCACGGTCTGTTCACCCCGCGCGTGCGCCGCGTTCACGCCACGCCCCCCGGTCGTCCACGCTCGGTCGTGAGCATGGGCGTGCCATGAACGCACGCAGCGTGGAGCGAGGCACCGAGTCCCCCCGGACCGTCGCCGTCGTGACCGAGAGCTTCCTGCCCACCCTCAACGGCGTCACCACGAGCGTCCTCGCGGTGCTCGAACACCTCCGACGACGCGGCCACCGTGCCGTGGTCATCGCCCCGGACACCCCTGGGCAGAGCGCCCGTCGGTCGCGGACCGAACAGGAACGGCACCTCGGCTTCGACGTGCACCGGATCCCGGCCGTCGCCTACCGCCAGTTCCCGGTCGCCCTCCCCCACCCGGTCCTCGACACGATCCTCGCCGCCTCCGGTGCCGACGTCCTGCACGCGGCCAGCCCGTTCCTGCTCGGCGGTCGCGCGATCACCGCGGCCGGGAGGCTCGGCATCCCCTCCGTCGCCGTCTTCCAGACCGACGTGGCCGGGTTCGCACGCCGCAACGGGCTCTCCGCGGCCGCCCCGCTGGTCCGACGGGTGCTCGGGCGGATCCACGCCGGCGCCTCGCTGACGCTCGCGCCGTCCTCCGCGACCGCGGCGATGCTCGCAGAGGAGGGCGTGCCGCGCGTCGCCAGGTGGGGGCGCGGCGTCGACACGGCGCTGTTCCACCCGGCTCGCCGCTCGTCCGCCCACGTCCGCGCGATGCGCCGCCGCATCGCGCCGCGCGGCGAGACGATCGTCGGCTACGTGGGTCGGCTGGCACCGGAAAAGGAGGTCGAGCGGCTCGCCGAACTCGGCGGCATGCCGGGCATCCGGGTCGTGGTCGCAGGAGGGGGACCCTCCCGGCCGTTCCTCGAACGTCGGCTCCGGCACCTCGACGTGACCTTCACGGGGCCGCTGCGCGGCGAGGCCCTGGCGGACGCCTACGCGATGCTCGACGTCTTCGTGCACACGGGGGCGGCGGAGACGTTCGGGCAGACCCTGCAGGAGGCCCACGCTGCCGGCCTGCCGGTCGTCGCGCCGGCCTCCGGCGGGCCGCTCGACCTCGTCGCCCCGGGTCTCGACGGCGAGCTCTACGACCCCGACGAACCGCTGGCCCTGCGCGCTGCGGTCGCCCGGCTCCACGCCGACCGCGCGCTCGCCGAGCGGATGGGGTCCGCCGGTCGCCTCCGCGTCGAGGGCACCACGTGGGAGGCGGTCGGCGACGAGCTCCTCGCGCACCACGAGACGGCCCGCGCGGTCGGCGCTCCCCCCGCCCTCGCGCGCGCTGCCAAGACCGGGTGGAACGAGAAGGTCGGTGCTCGGACGTAGGATGGACGTGTTCCACACGAACACGACGGCAACGGCGCGCCGATCGGTGCGCCGGCCCTACGGGAAGGCGAGCTCATGGCCGAGCAGACCGCAGGCGGGACGGCGACAGCCACCCCGCAGGTGACCATCGACGGTACGTCGATCGACGCACCTCGGACACGCGTCCCACAGGGAACGCTGTACCGCGGCTCGATCGGGATGTGGTCGTGGGTGCTGCACCGCATCACGGGTGTCGCGATCTACTTCTTCCTGCTCGTGCACATCCTCGACACCGCGCTGGTCCGGCTCTCGCCCGAGGCCTACAACGCGGTCATCGGCACGTACAAGACGCCGCTGATGAACCTCGGCGAGATCGCCCTCGTCGGCGCCATCGTGTTCCACGCGTTCAACGGGCTGCGGATCATCCTCATCGACTTCTGGTCGAAGGGACCGAAGTACCAGCGGGCCATGTTCTGGGTCGTCCTCGTGCTCTGGGCCGTGGCGATCGCGGGCTTCCTGCCGCGTCAGCTCATGAACCTCGTCGCCGACTTCAACTGAACCGAGGGCAGTCATGACCACCGAGACCATCGCACCGCCCCGCAGCGCCGACGCCGCCCGCCGCACCACCAACTGGGAGAAGTGGGGCTGGATCTACATGCGCGCGTCGGGCGTCCTGCTCGTCGTGCTCATCTTCGGCCACCTGTTCGTCAACATGGTCGCCGGCGAAGGCGTGAAGCAGATCGACTTCGCCTTCGTCGCCGGCAAGTGGGCAAGCCCGTTCTGGCGCATCTGGGACACGCTCATGCTCTGGCTCGCGCTGATCCACGGCTCGAACGGCATGCGCACGATCATCAACGACTACGTGGCCAAGCCCGCCGTGCGCAAGACCCTGCTCGGCGCCGTGCTCGTCGCCTGCGTGCTCCTGATCGTCCTCGGCACGCTCGTGTGCTGGACGTTCGACCCGTGCCCCGCCGGCGCTGCCGCCGCGGACCTGCCGTCGTTCTGCCCCGCGCAGTAGCGACGACCTCCCGCACGCGCCGTCCTGCACGCTCCACCTCCTGATCGAAAGACCCCTGTGACCGACATCACCGTCCACCACCACCAGTACGACATCGTCATCATCGGCGCCGGAGGCGCCGGCATGCGGGCCGCCATCGAGGCCGGCCCGAAGGCGAAGACCGCCGTCATCTCGAAGCTGTACCCGACGCGCTCCCACACCGGTGCCGCGCAGGGCGGCATGGCGGCGGCGCTCGCGAACGTCGAAGAGGACTCGTGGGAGTGGCACACCTTCGACACGATCAAGGGCGGCGACTACCTGGTCGACCAGGACGCCGCCGAGATCCTGGCGAAGGAGGCGATCGACGCCGTCATCGACCTCGAGAACATGGGCCTGCCGTTCAACCGCACGCCCGAGGGCAAGATCGACCAGCGGCGCTTCGGCGGCCACACGCGCGACCACGGCAAGGCCCCGGTCCGCCGGGCCTGCTACGCCGCCGACCGCACCGGCCACATGATCCTGCAGACGCTGTTCCAGAACTGCGTGAAGCTCGGCGTCGAGTTCCACAACGAGTTCTACGCGCTCGACCTCATCATGGTCGACGTCGTGGGCGACGACGGCGTCACCCGCAAGCAGCCCGCCGGCGTCGTGGCCTTCGAGCTCGCGACCGGTGAGCTGCACGTGTTCCACGCGAAGGCGATGATCTTCGCGACCGGTGGCTTCGGCAAGATGTTCAAGACCACGTCCAACGCCCACACCCTGACCGGCGACGGCGTCGGCATCGTCTGGCGGACGGGCCTGCCGCTCGAGGACATGGAGTTCTTCCAGTTCCACCCGACCGGGCTCGCCGGCCTCGGCATCCTGCTCACCGAGGGTGCCCGCGGTGAGGGCGCCATCCTCCGCAACGCCTCGGGTGAGCGGTTCATGGAGCGCTACGCCCCGACCATCAAGGACCTCGCGCCGCGTGACATCGTCGCCCGGTGCATGGTGCAGGAGGTCGCGGAGGGCCGCGGTGCCGGACCGAACAAGGACTACGTGCTGCTCGACTGCACCCACCTCGGTGCCGAGGTGCTCGAGACGAAGCTGCCGGACATCACCGAGTTCGCCCGCACCTACCTCGGTGTCGACCCGGTCGTCGAGCCGGTCCCGGTCATGCCGACCGCGCACTACGCCATGGGCGGCATCCCGACGAACGTCAAGGCCGAGGTGCTCTCCGACAACACGACCGTGGTGCCGGGCCTGTACGCCGCCGGCGAGTGCGCCTGCGTCTCCGTGCACGGCTCGAACCGGCTCGGCACGAACTCGCTGCTCGACATCAACGTCTTCGGCAAGCGCTCCGGCAACAACGCGGCCGAGTACGTGCAGACGGCGGAGTTCCTGCCGCTGCCCGAGGACCCGGCGGCGAACGTGCGCGGCATGCTCGAGCAGCTCCGCGCCTCCAGCGGGACCGAGCGCGTCTCGGTGCTCCGCAAGGAGCTGCAGGAGGAGATGGACAAGAACGCGCAGGTGTTCCGCACCGACGAGTCCCTCGCCCGGGTCACCGAGACGATCCACACGCTGCGGAACCGGTTCATGCAGGTGTCCGTGCAGGACAAGGGCAAGCGGTTCAACACCGACCTGCTCGAGGCCGTCGAGCTCGGCTTCCTGCTCGACCTGGCCGAGGTCGTCGTCTACTCCGCCCGGAACCGCAAGGAGTCCCGCGGCGGGCACATGCGCGACGACTTCCCGAAGCGCGACGACGAGAACTACATGCAGCACACCATGGCGTACCTGACGGGCGATCCGCACTCGTCCCTCGCCGACGACCACATCACGCTCGACTGGAAGCCGGTCGTGATCACCCGGTACCAGCCGATGGAGAGGAAGTACTGAGATGACCGACACCCTGGTCTCCGACGCACCCCGCACCGACACCGTGCAGGACGCCCCTCCCGGATCGTTCTCCGTCACGGTGATCGTCCGCCGCTTCGACCCGGACGTCGACGACGAGCCGCGCTGGCAGGACTTCGACGTCATGATGCTGCCGACCGACCGCATCCTCGACGCCCTGCACAAGATCAAGTGGGAGCAGGACGGTTCGCTGACGTTCCGTCGTTCCTGCGCCCACGGCGTGTGCGGCTCCGACGCGATGCGCATCAACGGTCGCAACCGTCTGGCGTGCAAGACGCTGATCAAGGACCTCGACATCTCGAAGCCGATCTACGTCGAGGCGATCAAGGGCCTGCCGCTCGAGAAGGACCTCATCGTCGACATGGAGCCGTTCTTCACGTCGTTCCGCGAGGTCCAGCCGTTCCTGCAGCCGAAGTCCGCGCCGGAGAAGGGCAAGGAGCGCATCCAGTCCGTCGCCGACCGCGCCCGGTTCGACGACACCACGAAGTGCATCCTCTGCGCCGCGTGCACGTCCTCGTGCCCGGTGTTCTGGACCGACGGCCAGTACTTCGGCCCGGCCGCGATCGTGAACGCGCACCGCTTCATCTTCGACTCGCGCGACGACGCCGCCGACGTGCGCCTCGACATCCTGAACGACAAGGAGGGCGTCTGGCGCTGCCGCACGACCTTCAACTGCACCGACGCCTGCCCCCGTGGCATCCAGGTGACGAAGGCCATCTCCGAGGTCAAGCAGGCCGTCATGCGCGGGCGGGCGTAGCGGCGCCGATCGGCCAGCAACGTCATGGGCGGGCGCGCTAGGCTCCCACTCATGACGTTCGCGGAGACCCGTCCCATCCTCGACCAGCTCGGCTACACGGTCCGCTACGTGCAGCTCCCGGGCGAGACCCTGCACGAACCGCCGGTCGAGGGTGCCCTGCGGGTCGTCCCGGTCGATGCCGACTCGTTCGCGCTCGAGGTCGTGGACTACGGCACCGCACGCCGCCTGGCCACCGTCCGGGGCGAAGCCGACGCGGTCGAGATGCTCCGCCGTTTCCTCAACCGGCCGTTCCCCGACCCCCGCGACGTCCGCCGGTCGGACCTCGACCACATGCGCGACCGCTCCGCGTCCACGTACCCGCAGCTCGCGCAGCAGGTCGCCGCGACGGGGGACGCCGGGTTGACCATCCAGATCCCGGCGGGTGTCCCCGTCGACCGCATCGGTGGTCCGGACGGCTACCTGCTGCACCCGCTCGAGACGCCGCTGCCCGCGCGTTCCCTGCCGCCGCACACCGCCGCGTCGCCGGAGGTGCACCGCTACGTCGTCGAGCGTCCGTTCCTGGTCACCGTCCGGTTCGTCCGGCCCTGGTTCGACCAGCCCGGCGGCGCCCTGCGCTTCGAGATCACGAACCCGGCCTCGACGATCCGCGACCTCGTCGTCGACGGCTCGCTCGCCCGCGTCCGCGTGGTCTGACCCCGCCGCACACGACGAAGCCCTCCCCGATCCGGGGAGGGCTTCGTCGTCACTGCCGGGTGGCCGTCAGCCGCGCTCGGGACGGTCGAACCGCTGCCCCTCGGGCTTCGACGGCATCAGCAGGAGCACGAGGACGATGACCGCGCCGACGAACGGGATCAGCACGAGCAGGTACAGCGGGCCGGCGAAGTTCGCGTCGTGCAGACGCCGCCACGCGAGCGCGAGGAACGGCACGATCGTCGCGAGTCCGAAGAGGCCCACGAGCGAGTAGGCGATCAGGTACAGCGGCGAGGGCGACGTCATCACGGACGTCACGCTGTAGCCCGTGGTCACCGTCTGGCGCTCGGACATCGCGAAGCCCACGCCCACCAGGATCCAGAGGACCGTCAGCACGACGGAGTGGACGAGGAACCACCACCAGAACTCACTGCGGCTGGCACGGCCGTCGAAGCGGATGTACTTCGTGAAGAAGCGCTTGACCGCGTTCGGGAGCGAGATGCCGTACCACGGCGCCCACAGCGGCGGCTGGCCGTTCGGTCCGGTCGGCACGGCCTGGCCGTAGCCCTGCTGGCCGGTGCCCTGCTGGGCGTACGGCTGCTGACCGTACTGCTGCTGGCCGTACTGCTGCTGACCGTACGGCTGCTGACCGTACGGCTGCTGGCCACCCTGCTGCTGGCCGTACTGGCCCTGCTGGCCGTACGGCTGTTCGTCGTCGCGCTTGCCGTACGGCTGCTGCGGGTTGTCGGTCACGGTCGTCTCCCTGGTGTCGAGTAGTGCTCGGGTCCGAGTCAACCAGGGCCGCGACCGTGGTGGTCGACGTCCCCGGCCCCCGAACGAGGGCGGTCCGATGCTGCTGCGGACCGCTCGGTCGTGGTCAGCCTCGGTGCGGCTGGTCGAAGCGTGCGCCCTCGCGGACGGACGGGATGCAGCCGATCACGACGGCGAAGAGCGCCCCGATCGGCGGGATGATGAACAGCAGGGCGAGGAGACCCGAGAAGTTCAGGTCGTGCAGGCGACGCACGGTCAGCGCGATGAAGCCCACGAACGTCGCGATCGCCCAGATGCCGCCGACCACGTTCGAGTCGCTCCCGCCGATGACGGTGTCGATGAGGTTGGTGACGATGTTGCCGAGGACCCACCAGAGCGCCCAGAACCAGAACTCGCTGCGGCTGGCACGGCCGTCGAAGCGGACGTACTTCTTCCAGAAACGGGTGAACGCCTTCGGGAACGGGATGCCGTACCAGGGGGCCCAGAGCGGCGGCTCACCCTGCGTGGCCGCCTGCTGGCCGTACGACTGCTGCTGCGCGTACTGGCCGGGCTGCTGGCCGTACTGACCCGGCTGCTGGCCGTACTGACCCGGCTGCTGGCCGTACTGGCCCGGCTGCTGGCCGTACTGGCCCGGGCCGGAGGCCTGCTGCCCGGACGGCTGCGCGTACGGCGACTGGCCGTACGGAGCCTGCGACCCCGACTGCCCGTAGGGCGACTGGCCGTAGGGCGACTGGCCCGATGCCTGCCCGTACGGCGACTGCCCCGAAGGCTGCCCGTACGGCGTCTGCCCCGAAGGCTGCCCGTACGGCGACTGCCCCGAAGGCTGCCCGTACGGCGACTGCCCCGAGCCCTGTCCGTACGGCGACTGGCCCGAGGGCTGCCCGTACGGCGCCTGCCCGCCGGGAGCCTGCCCACCGGACGACTGCTCGTCGGGCTGCCCGTCGCCGGGTCGCTTGCCGTAGGGGTCCTGCGGTGGGTACTGGTCGCTCACGGGGTTCCTTCCGAAGACGGTGTCGAGGCGCCCGGAGTCCGTCCAGCGGCCGGCGGTGGCCGGGCCCGCCGCGACGTCGGTCACGGCCGCCCCACTCCCCCGCACGCTGGCCCCGCGCGCTGCACCCAGTGTGCCAGGGCTTCCGTGCCGCCGCCGACCGCCATCAGGGCAGGAGTGCGATCTTGCCGCCCGGGTGCCCGGACTCGAGGAGCTCCAGTGCTGCACGCGCCTCCGTGAGCGGGAAGGTCCGGGCGACCGGGACGACGAGTCCTGCGCTCCCGGCCAGGTCCACCAGCCGCTGTCGCACGGCGTCGCGGAAGGCGGCGCTCTCGGGCTGCGTCCCCCCGATGGCCGTGATGCCCGCGTCCTGCGCCCGGCCGAAGGCCGCGATGGTGGCGATCCGCGCCCGGTCGGCGACCACGGCGAGCGAGACGTCGACGGCCTCGTCGGACCCGACGCAGTCCAGGGCCACGTCGACACCGTCGGGTGCGCGGTCGCGGACCCGCGCCTCCAGGCCGTCGCCGTACGCGACCCACTCGCCACCGAAGCGGCGGACCGTGTCGGCGTTCGCGGCGGAGGCCGTGCCGATCACCCGGGCGCCGAGCGACCGGAGTTGCTGCAGGAGGCTGACGCCGACCGCGCCGGAGGCGCCGTGCACGAGCACGGTGTCGCCGTCGCCGACGGCGGTGACACGGATCAGGTCGGCGGCGGTCGTACCCGCGAGCAGCAGGTTGGCCGCCTCCGCGAACCCGAGCCCGGCGGGCTTGGCGAAGACGTCCCGTGCCGGCAGGGTGATCTCCTCGGTCCAGCCACCGTGCACCCGGAACGCGAGCACCTCGTCGCCGGGGGTCACCGGTCCGGAGGCGATGGTCGTGTCCGGTCCCACGGCGGACACCACGCCGGCGACCTCGTAGCCGATCGGGACGGGGAAGTCGCCGGGATCGCCGGTCCGCGTGTGCTTCACGTCGGCGGGGTTCACACCGGCGGCGCGGACGCGGACGGTCACCTCGCCGGGGCCGGGCGCGGACACGTCGACGTCGACCAGCTCGAACACCTCGCTGCCGCCGGCGCGCGGCGCCACCCATTGCTTCGTCATGCCGGTGACGGTACTCGCGGGCAACGCTGCACGCGGGCGCCGGTGCACCCACGCCTGCGCTCGCGCGAGGCGGTGTCCGGAGCGGGCGGGCGTCCTCGTGGGACCGCGCGACCGCGCCCGCCGACCGCGGCCGGGACGGACAGGAGGCCCGGTACCAGCTGGTACCGGGCCTCCCGTCCGTCCCGTGGACGCGTGCGGACCGCGTGCGCGGTGCGGATCAGGCGCGGGCGGCGCCGACCCGACCCGTGAACGAGGCGTGCAGCGGGTGCTCGCCGCCCAGGCCGGTGATCTCGGACGCGATGTCCGCGTCCGACCGGTCGGAGCGCAGCAGCGCCTGCAGTTCGACGCTCTGCTCGTCGTCCGCGACATCGAAGCGGAGCGCAGCGCCCATCGCGTCGAGGAGCGCGGTCGGCTCCGGCCCGTGCTCGGCGAGGGCCGCCGCCGGGGACACGAAGCGCTCGTCGCGCGACAGCTTGCGGAGCGGCTGCCGGCCGACGCGGGTGACCGTGTCCGGCAGGTGCGGGTTCTCGAAGCGACCGATGATCGCCTCGACGTAGGCGCGGTGCACCTCGGGGTCGAGCTCGTGCCGGCGGACCAGCAGGTCGCTCGTCTCGGCGAGCACGGCC
This sequence comes from Curtobacterium sp. L6-1, assembly GCF_018885305.1. Lineage (NCBI taxonomy): Bacteria > Bacillati > Actinomycetota > Actinomycetes > Micrococcales > Microbacteriaceae > Curtobacterium > Curtobacterium aetherium. Next base: position 589,156 of record NZ_CP076544.1, on the reverse strand, counting down.
TCGAGCGCCGACCGGACCGCCGGGATGGCGATCGCGTCGGAGATCTTGTCGGCCCCGGCGAGGAACCCGTGGTACGCGACGGTGGCGTGCCCGGTGTTCACCGTGAAAAGCTTGCGCTCGATCGACGCGGCGAGCCCGTCGACGTAGTGCGCGCCCGGGATCGTCGGCTCGGCGCCCTGGAACGGCGTGCGGTCGATCGCCCACTCGAAGTAGGTCTCGACCGTGACGTCGAGCCCACCGTCGGCGGGCTGTGCCGGCACGATGCGGTCGACGGCGGTGTTCGCGAACACGGCCTTCGCCAGCGCCTCGTCGCGCTCGTCCTCGGGCAGTGCGGCGACGATGAACTCGCGCAGGCGGTCGGTCGCGTTGATCGCGTTCTCACAGGCCATGACGGCGAGCGGTGCGGCGTCGGCGGAGCGCTGCTGCAGGCCCTTCGCGATGACCGGGGCGATGAACTTGAGGACCGTCGGCCCGACGGCACAGGTGACGATGTCGGCGGCGGCGATCTCGGCGACCACGCCGTCCTCGTCCTGCGCGCTGTTCACTGCGCGGAAGCCGGTCACCTCGTGGTCCTGGGCGCCCGAGCCGACCTCGTGGACGGCGTACGAGTCCGCGGCGGCCAGGGCGTCGATGAGCGGGGCGGCGACGTCGGCGAAGACGACCTCGTAGCCCGCCTGGTGCAGCAGGAGTCCGACGAACCCGCGGCCGATGTTGCCGGCGCCGAAGTGGACGGCGGTGCTCACTCGTTGACCTCGCCGAGGATCGCGAGGACCGCTGCGGCGTCGGGGGCGTCGGTGAGCGCCTGGACCTGGTCCTCGTCCGAGAACACGATCGCGATCTTGCTGAGGATGTCGAGGTGCTCGTTGTTCACGCCCGCGATGCCGACGACGAAGCGGACGTCGTTGCCGTCCCAGTCGATCGGGGTGGCGTAGCGGACGAACGAGAGCGCCGAGGCCTTGATGGCGTCCTTGGCGTCGTTCGTGCCGTGCGGGATCGCCAGGTAGTTGCCCATGTACGTCGAGACGCTCTTCTCGCGCTCGAGCATGGCCGGGTAGTAGTCGGCGGTGACCGCACCCACCTCCTGGAGGATCGCGGCCGCCTCCTTCATCGCCTCCGACTTGGTCGGCGCGGCGTCCTCGGTGTGGATGCGGATCTGGCTCTCCTGCAGGACGGGCATTCGGGGTCTCCTTGTTCGTGGGTGACGGCGGAAGAGGGGACGGTCGCCCGTCCCCTCCTCCATCGTGCTCTTGCCTTACTGGTTCTTCAGCTGGTCGACGACCTGGTCGTACTGCGGCGCGTTCATGAAGTTGCCGACCGACACGTGCTGCGCGTTCGGGTTCTTCTGCTTCGCCCGGTCCGTGAGCTCCTCCTGGGTGATGATGAGGTCCTCGTCACCCGAGAGGTTCGCGATCGCCTTGTTGGCGACCGTGACACCCTCGATACCAGCCTTCTTGATCTTGTTGCGCAGGACACTCGCACCCATGGCGCTCGAGCCCATGCCGGCGTCGCAGGCGAAGACGACGTTCTCGACGCGCGTCGTCGTGGCGGTCGCGGAGCCGACACCACCGAAGGCGGCCTCGGTCTCCTCCTCGCTGCGCGGGGAGTTGTCGCCGAGCAGGCCCGAGGTCGCGGCGTTGACGTCGCGGCCCTTGTTCTGCTGGAGCTTGGCCATCGCGGCGCTCATGTCACCGGCGTTGCCCGCGGCCAGGTCGCGCTTGCGGCTGGCGAGCAGGAAGAACGACGCCACCGCGAAGGAGACTGCCGCCGACAGGATCACCGAGAGGATGACGCCGAGGAAGCTGTCCTTCGCCGTCGCGGTCAGGACCGCGAAGATCGAGCCCGGCGAGGCCGGGGCGACGAGGCCGGACTGGAAGGCGACGTTCGTCGCGACACCGGTCGCACCACCGAGGATGACGGCGATGAAGAGGACCGGCTTCTGCAGCACGTACGGGAAGTAGATCTCGTGGATGCCACCGAAGAACTGGATGAGGATGGCGCCCGGGGCGGTCGAGCGGGCGATGCCGACACCGAAGAAGGTGAAGGCGAGGAGGATGCCGAGACCGGGGCCGGGGTTCGCCTCGAGCAGGAAGAGGATGCTCTTGCCGGACTCCTGGACCTGCTGCGCACCGAGCTGGTCGAGCACGCCGTGGTTGATGGCGTTGTTGAGGAAGAAGACCTTCGCCGGCTCGATGATGACGCTGGCGAGCGGCAGCAGGGAGCTGTCGACGAGGAACTTCACCGCGGCGCCAAGGCCCTCGGCGATGAGCTTGAACAGCGGGGCGAGCCAGAAGAAGCCGACCAGTGCGAGCGCGAAGCCGAGGATGCCGGCCGCGTAGTTGTTCACCAGCATCTCGAAGCCGGGCTTGATCTTGCCGTCCCAGATCTTGTCGATCTGCTTGATGAGGTACGCACCGAGCGGACCACAGATCATCGCGCCGAGGATCATGATCGTGCCGTTGGCGCCGATGATGACGCCCATGGCCATGATCGAGCCGACGACGGCGCCGCGGGTCTCGTAGACCATCCGGCCGCCCTGGAAGGCGATCGCGAGCGGGATGAGGTAGGTCAGGATCGGACCGACGAGGCCGATGTTGGCCACGCCGTCGGTCTCACCGAAGCCGCCGAGGACGCCGACGGGCGTCCAACCGGTCTCGATGAAGAAGGCGGTGATGAGGCCCCACGCGATGAAGATCGCGATGTTGGGCATCACCATGCCGGACAGGAACGTGCCGAACTTCTGGACGGCGACGCGCGCGCCTCCCCGCGACTTCTCGCGGGTGTCTGGCGCTGCAACGGACGACGTTGTCATGTGCGTTGACTCTCTGTGTGGGTGCTGCTGCAGGGATCGGGGTGTGGTGCTGTGGTGCTGGGTGCGGGCGGCTCAGGCGGCGTGGACCGCAGCGGCGGCGGCGGTCCGTGCGGACGCCGCCGTGCTCGCGGCCAGTGCCGCCTTCGCCATCTCGCGGGCCTCGTCGAGGGTGTGCGTGCCGAGTTCGGCACGCACGTCGGCGAGGGCCGCGGGGGTCATCGAGAGGGTGGTGGCGCCGAGACCGACGAGCACGACGGCGAGCAGCGGGTCGGCCGCGGCCTCACCGCAGATGCCGACCGCCTTGCCGGCGTCCGCCCCGGCCGCGCCGAGCTGTGCGACGAGGCGCAGGACGGCGGGGTGCCACGGGTCCTGGTAGTGCGCGACGGTGCCGAGCATGCGGTCGGCGGCCATCGTGTACTGCGTCAGGTCGTTCGTGCCGATGGACACGAAGTCGGCGGACTGGAACACCTGCTCGGCCATCAGCGCGAGCGACGGCACCTCGGCCATCACGCCGGCGGTGCGGATGCCCAGTTCGCGGGCCAGGTCGACGAAGTACTCGGTCTCCTCGGCGTCGGCGACCATCGGGGCCATCACCCAGAGGTCGGCTTCCGTCGCGGCGTCGGCCTGGGCGAGCGCGGTGAGCTGGTCGCGGAGGACCTGCTCGTGGTTCCGGAGCGCACGCAGTCCGCGGCGGCCGAGCGCCGGGTTCTCCTCGTCCTTGTCGGTGAGGAACGGCAGCGGCTTGTCGGCGCCGGCGTCGAGCGCGCGGACGACGACCTTCCGGCCCGGGAACGCGGCGAGCAGCTGCTCGTAGGAACGCTGCTGCGACTCGACCGTGGGTGCGGTCGGGGCGTCGAGGAAGAGGAACTCGGTACGGAACAGGCCGACGCCCTCGGCGCCGAGCTCCACGGCCGCGGCGGCGTCGGCGGGGCTGCCGAGGTTCGCGAGCAGCGGGACGACGTGGCCGTCGGCGAGGGCACCGGCGGTCAGGGGTGCGGCTGCTGCGGCACGGCGGTCGGCGATGCGCTGGTCGACGTCGGCGACGAGCTCGTCGGACGGGTCGGTGACGACGGTTCCGGCCGCGGCATCGACGACGACGTGCTGGCCCTCGGCGAGGTCGTCCGCGCCGGTCACGCCGACGATCGCGGTGATGCCCTTCGCGCGGGCCAGGATCGCGGTGTGCGAGGTCGGGCCGCCGTCACGGGTGACGAGGGCGAGGACCTTGTCGAGGTCGAGCAGGGCGGTGTCGGCCGGGGCGAGGTCACGGGCGACGAGGACGAACGGGGTCGCCGACTCGGGGACGCCCGGCGCGGGGACCCCGCGGAGCTTTGCGACGATGCGCTGCGCGACGTCGTCGAGGTCGGCGGCGCGCTCCCCCATGTAGCCGCCCATGCCGACGAGCAGGTCCCGGAACTGGCCGAACGCCTCGAACACGGCGCGCTCGGCGTTGGTGCCGCCGTCGATGCGGGCGTGCACGTCGTCGAGGAGCGTCGGGTCCTGCGCCATGAGCGCCTGCGCCTCGAGCACGGCCTGGGCGTCGCCGCCCGCGAGCTGGCCGCGCTTCGTGAGGTCCTCTGCGACGGCGGCGAGCGCTGCGGCGACGGCGTGCTTCGCGTCATCGGCGGGGCCCTCGAGGGGTGCGGTTGAGGGTTCCCCGAGCGGGTCCGCCATCCGGAGCACGGGGCCGTGGGCAACGCCGCGGCCGACGCCGGTTCCGAGCAGATCGGACATGGGGAGACTCCTTCATCTCACGCGCAGCAGCGGTGGGCGGTTCGGGGGGCGGTGCTGCGTCCGGGGCGTGCTGCATCCGGACGGTTCTCCTGCACTGTACATCGACCCGCGTTGACAAACAAACACATCCGGGGATAAAAATGCAGAAACAGATGCCCGTTTTCGTCTGCTGGCCAGATCGGATGCGGGACACCGGCGGAGTACGTGCCCGAGCGTGTCCGTTCCGCCCCGCGTCCGTCTTCCCCGCGCCCCGGCGCCCGCCGACGGCGACGAGCACGACCCGCACCGCGCACGACCCGATCCGACGAGGCCCCGATGTACGCACCAGAACGCCACCAGCGCATCGTCGAGCAGGCGCGCGCCCACGGCCGGGTCGACGTCAAGGACCTGGCCGAGCTGCTCGCCGTCACGCCGGAGACGATCCGCCGCGACCTCACGAGCCTCGAGCGACGGGGCCTCGTCCGCCGGGCCCACGGCGGCGCGATCCCCGTCGAGCGGATCACCCTGCACCCGGGCGTCGGCGACCGCGGCGGCATCAACCAGACCGAGAAGATGGTGATCGCCGAGGCCGCGCTCGAGGAGCTGCCCGAGAACGGCTCGGTGATGATCGACGCCGGCACGTCCACGATCTGCCTGGCCGAGCTGCTGCCGACCGACCGCGGGCTGACCGTCGTCACGCACTCGCTGCCCGTGGCGATGGCGGTCGCGAACCGCCCCGGCATCGACCTGCACCTGCTCGGCGGCAACATCCGCAGCGACTCCCTCGCCGGGGTCGGCACGTGGACGCACCAGCTCATCGGCATGGTGAGCGTCGACGTCGCCTTCGTGAGCATCAACGGCATCACGCCCGAGCGCGGCCTGACCACGCACAACATGGCCGAGGCCGCCGTGAAGAGCGCGATGATCAAGTCCGCCCGTCGCAGCATCCTGCTCGCCGACCACACCAAGTTCGGCCGCGAGGAGTTCGGCCGCGTCGCACCGCTCGCCGCCATCGACACGATCATCACGGACCCGGGCGTCAACCTGGACCTGGTGCGCGAGGTCGAGGCCGCGGGCACGGAGGTCTTCTGGCCCGGACGCTCCTGACCACCGCCACCGCAGAGCCCACCGCCCCGGCCGGGAACAGTCCGGGAACCACCCGCGAGCCGCTCGCTAGCATGAGCGTCCCACCCGTCGACAGGAGACCATCGATGTCCGAAGCCACCCGCACCGTCACCGTCGCGAGCGCGTCCGGCCTGCACGCCCGTCCCGCCTCGCTCTTCGTCCAGACCGTCACCGCGTCCGGCCACCAGGTCACCATCGCGAAGGGCGAGAAGTCGGCGAACGCCGGCAGCATCCTGGGCCTCCTCGGCCTCGGTGTGGAGAACGGCGACGAGGTCCTGCTCACCGTGACCGGCGACGACGCCGAGACCACGGCGGACAGCCTGGTCGACTTCCTGCAGACGGACCACGACGCGGCCTGAGCCGCGCCGGTCGCCCGGGCGACCACGACCCGACGGGCGCGGCCCGCTCAGCGGTGACGCGCCAGCGTCACGCGGGCCGCGCCGACCGAGCCTGCGAGGGAGGGTCACCAGCCGGTGGCGGGCCTCCCGTCCGTCGTCCGGTCGCGCCCGCGACGGGACGGAGGCGCGTCGGACACCGCCGGTAGGGTTGCTGCATGACCCGCCTGCGCCTCGCGACCGTCAACGTCAACGGCATCCGTGCCGCGTTCCGGAAGGGGATGGGCGACTGGCTCGCGGACCGCGACGTCGACGTCCTCGCCCTGCAGGAGGTCCGTGCGTCGACCGAGGACCTCACCGGGCTGCTCGGGGACGAGTGGGACGTCGTGCACGACCCCGCCTCCGCGAAGGGCCGGGCCGGTGTGGCGATCGCCTCCCGACACCGGCCGCACCTGCACCGCGTCGAGCTCGGGGCCGAGGACTTCGACTCGGCCGGCCGCTGGATCGAGGCCGACTACGAGATCGGCGGCCGCACCGTCACCGTGGTCTCCACGTACGTGCACTCGGGCGAGGTCGACACCCCGAAACAGGTCGAGAAGTGGAAGTTCCTCGACGCGATGACCGAGCGCCTGCCCGCCCTGCGTGCGCACAACCCGCTCGCGGTCGTCGTCGGTGACCTGAACGTCGGGCACGACCAGCGCGACATCAAGAACTGGAAGGGCAACGTCAAGCGCGCCGGCTTCCTGCCGCGTGAACGTGCCTACTTCAGCCGCTTCTTCGGGGCCGAGGGCGAGCAGGTCGAGGGTGCCGACGGCTCCACCGGACCGGGCCTCGGCTGGGTGGACGTCGGTCGCGCCCAGGCCGGCGACGTCGACGGCCCGTACACGTGGTGGTCCTGGCGCGGCCAGGCGTTCGACAACGACTCCGGGTGGCGCATCGACTACCAGGTCGCGACGCCGGAGCTCGCCAGCACGGTGACCTCGTACACCGTCGACCGCGCCGCCGCGTACGACCAGCGCTGGTCCGACCACGCGCCCGTCGTCGTCGACTACGACCTCTGATCCCCCGCTCGCTCCCCAGCACCAGGACTCCTCGCATGACCAGCACGCGCATCTTCTCCGGCATCCAGCCCTCCGCCGGGTCGCTCCACCTCGGCAACTACATCGGCGCCCTCATGCAGTGGCGCGACCTGCAGGACGACCACGACGCCATCTACTGCGTGGTCGACATGCACGCGATCACCTCCCCGCAGGACCCTGCGGAGCTCCGGGCGAGCACCCGGGCGACCGCGGCGCAGTACATCGCCTCGGGCATCGACCCGTCGAAGTCGACGCTGTTCGTCCAGTCGCACGTCCCCGCGCACGCCGAGCTCGCCTGGGTGCTGAACACCCTGACGGGCTTCGGCGAGGCCAGCCGGATGACCCAGTTCAAGGACAAGTCCGCGCGTCAGGGTGCGGAGGCCGCCTCGGTCGGGCTCTTCACGTACCCGATCCTGATGGCGTCGGACATCCTGCTGTACGACACGGCGGTGGTCCCGGTCGGTGACGACCAGCGTCAGCACGTCGAACTGACACGCGACCTGGCCCAGCGCTTCAACTCGCGGTTCGGCGACACGTTCGTCGTGCCGGAGGCCCGGATCGGCACCGAGACGGCCCGCATCTACGACCTGCAGGACCCGACCAGCAAGATGAGCAAGTCGGCCGCGTCCGACAACGGCCTCATCCGCCTGCTCGACGACCCGAAGCGGACCGCGAAAAAGATCCGGTCCGCGGTGACCGACACCGAGCGCGAGATCCGAGCCGACCGGCAGGCGAAGCCGGGCGTGACGAACCTGCTCGCGATCCTGTCGGCGTTCACGCGGACCCCGGTCGCCTCGCTCGAGGAGCAGTTCGTCGGCAAGGGCTACGGCGACCTCAAGGGCGCGGTGGCGGACGCCGTCGTCGCCGAGCTCGAACCCGTGCGCGCCCGCACGCTCGAACTCCTCGACGACCCGGCCGAGCTGGACCGCCTGCTGGCCGTCGGTGCCGAGCGCGCCGAGGCCATCGCCGACGCCACGCTCGCCCGGGTGTACGACGCGATCGGCTTCGTGCCGCGGGCCCGCTGACCGACGGTGCTGCCCGTCACCCTCGAGTCGGCGCGGGTCCGGCTCGACCTGCCCACCCGCGCCGACACGGCCGCGATCACCGAGGCCTGCCAGGACCCCGCGGTCGTGCGGTGGACCACGATCCCGGTCCCCTACCGGGCCGCCGACGCGCAGCGGTTCGTCGACGCGCTCGTCGGACCCGGCTGGGCGTCCGACCGTGAGTACACCTGGGCAATCCGGCGACAGGGGTCGACCTGGCTCGAGGGCGTGATCAGCTACCGGACCGTGCACCGGGACCTCGGGTTCTGGCTCGCGCCGGAGGCCCGCGGCGCGGGGCTCCTGCACGAGGCCGTCGAGCTCGTCGTCGGGTGGGCGTTCGAGCAGGGCGCCCCGGACGTGTACTGGGAGTGCTACGTCGGCAACACCGCGTCGGCGGCGGTGGCGCGGCGGGCCGGCTTCGCGTACACCGGCACGGCCGACGCCCTCGTGGCGAACCGTGACGGCTCCCCCGCCGCCGCCTGGACCGGGCTCCGCCGCGCGGACGGCGAGCCCGCCTCGGACCTGCCTTGGCCGCCCGAGTCGACGGCAGGTGCCGCCGGTAGTCTCGCTCCGTGAGCGACTCCGCACCCGACACGACCCCGGCGCCGCAGGGCGGTCCCCGCAGCGCGACCGGGGCCGGCGCTGCTCCCGTCTCCGACGCCGAGGTCCGGGCGATGCGCCGGGCCCTCGAACTCGCCGCCCGCGGTCCCGCCGTCGGCGACCACGCCCGGGTCGGTGCGGTCGTGCTCTCCCCTGACGGTGCCGTGCTGGCGGAGGGCTGGCACCGCGGTGCCGGCACCCCGCACGCCGAGGTCGACGCGATGCGGCAGGTCGACCCGGCCGAGCTCCGGGGCGCGACGGCGGTCGTGACGCTCGAACCCTGCGACCACACCGGGCGCACCGGGCCCTGCTCGGTGGCCCTCCTCGACGCCGGTGTGACCCGCGTCGTCTACGCCGTCGACGACCCGGGTGCCGTGTCCCACGGCGGCGCCGACCGCCTCCGCGCCGCCGGTGTCCAGGTGGTCTCCGGGGTCCTCGCCGACCAGGCCGAGGCGTTCCTGGAACGCTGGCTGCTCTCCGTCCGGCTCGGGCGGCCGTGGGTCACCGTGAAGTGGGCGTCGAGCCTCGACGGGCGGGCCGCCGCGGCCGACGGGTCGAGCCGGTGGATCACCGGGGCAGCGGCCCGACAGCACGTGCACGAGCAACGCGCCGCGCACGACGCCGTGCTCGTCGGCACCGGGACCGCGCTCGCCGACGACCCGAGCCTCACCGCCCGCGGGGACGCCGGTGAGTTCCTGGCCGACCAGCCGCTGCCCGTCGTGCTCGGCGACCGGCCCCTGCCCGCGGACGCGGCGCTCCGGCGGCACCCGCGCGGGGTCGTCACGATCCCCGGGCACGACCTCGAGGCCGCCCTGCGGTCCCTGCGCGACCGGGGCGTGCACAGCGTCCTGGTCGAGGGCGGCCCCACCGTCGCGTCGGCCGTCATCGCCGCCGGGCTCGCCGACGAACTGCTCGTCTACCTGGCCCCGGTGCTCCTCGGTGGACCGCGGGTCGCGCTCGACGACATCGGCGTGGGAAGTATCCACGGTGCGCGGTCGTTGCGTGTACTGTCAACGTCCAGCCTCGGCCCCGACCTGCTGGTCCGCGCCCGTCCGGTCCCGCCGCGGACCACGAGCCCGGTCGACGGGGCCCCCACCGACCGGAGCACCACATGACCGACGCACTGACCTCCGCCACCCCCGGGAGCCCGGTCCAGTTCGAGGTCTCGACGAACGTCCCGACCACCCACGGCACCTTCGAGATGCGCGCCTACCGCGACCTCGTCACGAGCGCGGAGCACGTCGCCGTCATCGCCACCGCGCCCGACGGGTCCGCTCCGACCGACGGCGCCCTCGTCCGGGTGCACTCCGAGTGCCTGACCGGCGAGGCGTTCGGTTCGCTGAAGTGCGAGTGCGGCCCGCAGCTCGACGTCGCGCTCGACACCATCGCGGCCGAGGGCGGCGTCGTCGTCTACCTGCGCGGGCACGAGGGACGCGGGATCGGCCTCATCAACAAGCTCAAGGCCTACCGCCTGCAGGAGGACGGCCTCGACACGCTCGACGCCAACCTGGCGCTCGGGCTCCCCGCCGACTCCCGCGCGTACGGCGGCGCCGCGGGCATCCTCGCCGACCTCGGCATCACGCGCGTGCGGCTCCTGTCGAACAACCCCGAGAAGCGCCGCCAGCTCACCGAGCACGGCATCACGGTCGACTCGCTCGTGCCGCTCGTCGTCGGGATCTCCGCGCAGAACGCCGGGTACCTGGACACCAAGCGCGACCGGATGGGCCACGAGCTGCCCGCACACCTCGGGACCAGCGCGGCGAACTGACGGCGTCCTCCGGGCGGATTCGCAGGTGTGCGACATCCGTCGTACACTGAGGACCCCGTCACGAGCGGGACCACTCCCCCGAACGCACGCCGACCAGGTGTCCGCGCCACCCCGCGCGAACCGGTCGGTGTCCGCCGTCCGGCAGCACGCAGCGCTCCCTCCGAGCGCGCACCGCGCGAAAGTGTCCTCACGCCCATGTCCGCCGCACCGGCCACCCCGACGTCCGCCCCGAGGACGAACCCGCGCTCGCGGGTCGTCATCGCGAGCCTCGTCGGCACCTCCATCGAGTTCTACGACTTCTACGTCTACGCGACCGCCGCGGTCCTCGTCTTCCCGACGCTCTTCTTCCCGAACGAGGACCCGGTGGCCTCGCAGCTGTCCTCGTTCGTGACCTTCGCGCTGGCGTTCTTCGCCCGCCCGGTCGGATCGATCCTGTTCGGCCACTTCGGTGACCGCGTCGGCCGGAAGACCACGCTCGTCGCGTCCCTGCTCGTGATGGGCACCGCGACGTTCCTCATCGGCTGCCTGCCGTCCTTCGACTCGGTCGGCGTGCTGGCACCGGTGCTCCTCGCCGTGCTCCGCTTCGCGCAGGGCGTCGGCCTGGGCGGCGAGTGGTCCGGCGCGGCCCTGCTCGCCACCGAGAACGCACCCGAGGGCAAGCGCGGCGTGTTCGGCTCGATGCCGCAGCTCGGCGCACCGATCGGGTTCCTGCTCGCGAACGGCCTGTTCATCGCGATCAACGCCGCCATGCCCGCGGGCGCGGACGGTACCCCGAACGCCGACTTCCAGGCGTGGGGCTGGCGCATCCCGTTCCTGCTGTCCGCCGTGCTCGTGCTCGTCGGGCTCTACGTGCGCTTCCGCCTGGTCGAGTCCCCCGTGTTCCGCGGGGTGCAGGAGTCCGGCTCCGTCGCGAAGATCCCGCTGGGCCGCGTGTTCCGCACGTCGTGGCGCGCGGTCGTCGTCGGCACCTTCGGCATGGTCGCCACGTACGTCCTCTTCTACTTCATGACGACGTTCACGCTGGCGTACGGCACCACGGCGACGTCCCTCGTGCCGAAGATCGGGCTCGGCTACTCCCGCGGCGAGTTCCTGACCCTCCTCATGATCGGCGTCGTGTTCTTCGGCGTCTTCACCCCGGTCGCCGGGCTCCTGGCCGACCGGTTCGGGCGTCGTCGCACCCTCATCCCGACCACGATCGGCATCGCGCTCTTCGGCCTGACCTTCCAGTTCTGGTTCGCCGCGTCCCAGGGCCCGATCACCGTCGTGACGTTCCTCATCGTGGGGCTGTCGCTGATGGGGCTCACCTTCGGGCCGATGGGCGCGCTGCTGCCGGAGCTGTTCCCGACGAACGTCCGCTACACCGGCTCGGCGCTGGCGTACAACATCGCCTCGATCCTCGGCGCCTCCCTCGCCCCGACGATCGCACTGGCGCTGTGGCGTCCGGACGGGGACATCTTCCTCGTCGGCCTCTACCTGACGATCGCGGCCGTCGTCACGCTCGTCGCGCTGCTCCTGGTCCGCGAGACCCGCGGCCGCGACCTCGACGAGGCCGAGGCGACGGCCGCCGGCACCGCGCCGGACCGCGTCGGCTCCTAGCGGCCGTCGGCGACGCGTCGCGGACGCGAGCAGACACGGACGGGAGGCCGTCCACCGGACCGGTGGGCGGCCTCCCGTCCGTCTGTCGGTCCGGCGGTGAGAGAATCGGCACACGATGAGCAACCCGTTCGCACGCCCGAAGAAGACCGACGGACCCCGCGCCACCTTCGGCCGCCTGCTGTCCTACCTGTTCGAGAACAAGCCGGCGATGGTCGTCATCATCGTGCTGAGCGTCCTGGGCGCCGCCGCGTCGCTCGCGCAGCCGCTGCTCGTGAACCAGGTGGTCACCGCGGTGCAGCAGGGCACCGACATGTCCGCCCTGGTCTGGGCGCTCGTCGTCCTCGTCCTGGTCGCCGGCGTCCTGAACGGCGTGCAGCACTTCCTGCTGCAGCGCGCCGGCGAGGGCGTCGTGCTCTCGACGCGGCGCAAGCTCATCGCCCGGATCCTCAACCTGCCGATCTCGGAGTTCGACGTCCGCCGTACCGGTGACCTGGTCTCGCGGGTCGGCAGCGACACGACGCTGCTCCGGGCGGTCCTCACCCAGGGGCTCATCGAGTCGATCGGCGGTGCGCTCACGTTCGTCGGTGCCGTCATCGCGATGGCCGTCATCGACCCCCTGCTGCTCGTCGTCGTGATCGTGATCGTCATCGTCGCGGTCGTCGTCGTCGGCGGCCTCAGCCGGCGCATCCGGGTCGCGTCGAAGGCCGCGCAGGAGAAGGTCGGCGACCTCACCGCCGCGGTCGAGCGGGGCATCGGAGCCGTGCGCACCATCCGTGCCGCCGGGGCCACCGCGCGCGAGGTCGGCGAGGTCGACGCGCACGCGACGGAGGCCTACCGTCGGGGGCTCGTCATCGCGCGGATGTCCGCGTTCGTGGTGCCCGTCGCGAGCATCGTCATGCAGGTCGCGTTCATCGCCGTCCTCGGCATCGGCGGCGCCCAGGTGGCCGCCGGCACGATCACCATCGCCACGCTCATCACGTTCATCCTCCTGCTCTTCATGATGGTCATGCCGCTCGGGCAGGCGCTCGGCGCGGTCGTCGCCGTCGCCCAGGCGCTCGGCGCGCTTGGCCGCATCGAGGAGATCCTCAACCTGCCGACCGAGGACCAGGACGACGCAGCCGTGCGTCCGGCCGCTGCGGTCGCCACCGACGACGCGATCACGTTCGAGCACGTCACCTTCCGGTACGCCGCCTCGCCCGACGCCGTCGGGGCCGACGGGGCGGCCGGCGCCGCCGACGTGTCCGCGCCCGCCCCGGCACCCGGGGACGAGCACCCGGTGCTGCAGGACGTGTCGTTCCGGGTGCCGCGCGGCTCCCGGGTCGCCCTGGTCGGACCGTCGGGTGCCGGCAAGTCGACCACCCTCGCCCTCATCGAGCGGTTCTACGACCCCACGGAGGGCGTCATCCGCCTCGGCGGGCTCGACGTCCGCGGGCTCGACCGTGCCGAGCTCCGCGCCCAGATCGGGTACGTGGAACAGGACGCCCCGGTGCTCGCCGGCACCATCCGCGCGAACCTGCTGCTCGGCTCGCCCGACGCGTCCGAGCCCGAGTGCGTCCGGGTGCTCGAGGCCGTCAACCTCGGCGACGTGCTGCACCGCGACCCGCGGGGGCTCGACGCGCAGGTCGGCGAGGACGGCGTGATGCTGTCCGGAGGTGAGCGTCAGCGGCTGGCGATCGCCCGCGCACTGCTCGCCGCGCCCCCGATCCTGCTCCTCGACGAGTCGACGTCCTCGCTCGACGGGGTGAACGAGCAGAAGATGCGCCTGGCGATCGACGCCGTCGCCGAGGACCGCACGCTGCTCGTCATCGCCCACCGACTGTCGACCGTGGTGGACTCCGACGTCATCGTGGTGCTCGAGGACGGTCGCGTCGTCGGGTCCGGGACGCACTCGGAGCTGGTGCAGACCACGCCGCTGTACCGCGACCTGGCCAAGCACCAGCTCCTCGTCTGACGCCGGAGGGACCACGGCGTCGGGCGCTCCGGCTGTCGGGGAACGTCAGGCGGCGAAGGGGTCCGGGGTGAGGACGTAGACCGTCTCGAGGTACTCCTCGAGACCCTCGTGCGACCCCTCGCGGCCGAGACCGGACGACTTCACGCCGCCGAACGGGAACGCCGCGTTCGACACCACACCCGTGTTCCACCCGAGCATGCCCGTCTCGAGGCGTTCGGCGAGTCGCTGCCCGCGCCGCACGTCCTCCGTGAAGGCGTAGGCGACGAGGCCGTACTCGGTGTCGTTGGCGAGGCGGATGCCCTCCTCCTCGGTGGCGAAGCGCGTGATCGACACCACCGGACCGAAGATCTCGGTCGTCAGGATGTCCGACCCGGGCTGCACGTCGTCGAGCACGGTGGGGGCGTAGAACGTGCCCTCCCGGTCGACGCGCTCGCCACCCGTGACGAGCTGCGCGCCGCGGGCGACCGCGTCGTCCACGAGCCCGGCGGCCTTGTCGACAGCACGACCGTCGATGAGCGGCCCGATGTCGGTGCCGTCCTCGGTGCCCCGGCCGATGCGGAACGCCCGCACCTTCTCGGTGAGGGCGGCGGTGAACGCGTCCGCGATGCCCTCCTGGACGAAGAACCGGTTGGCCGCGGTGCAGGCCTCGCCGACGTTCCGGAACTTCGCCTGCACGGCGGCGTCCACCGCGCGGTCGAGGTCGGCGTCGTCGAACACGAGCAGGGGGGCGTTGCCGCCGAGCTCCATGCTCGTCTTGAGCACCGAGTCGGCCGCCTGCTTGAGCAGCGCGGACCCGACCGGCGTCGAACCGGTGAAGGTGAGCTTGCGGAGTCGGCGGTCCTCGATGATCGGGGCCGACAGGGCCTTCGCGTCCGACGACGGCACGACGTTCAGCACGCCGTCCGGCAGCCCGGCGCGACGGAACAGCTCGACGAGGAACAGCGTCGTCAGCGGGGTGAGGTCGGCGGGCTTCAGCACGACCGTGCACCCGGCGGCGAGCGCGGGGGCGATCTTCCGGGTCGCCATCGCGAGCGGGAAGTTCCACGGGGTGATCGCGTAGACGGGCCCGACCGGACGCTTGAGCACGATGCCGCGCCCGGTGCCCTCGGGCGTGGTCCGGTAGTCACCACCGATGCGCACGGCCTCCTCGGAGAACCAGCGGAGGAACTCGGCGCCGTAGACGACCTCGCCCCGGGACTCGGCGAGGGGCTTGCCCATCTCGAGCGTCATGATCGCGGCGATGTCGTCGGTGTGCTCGTGCACCAGGTCGAACGCGCGGCGGAGCAGGTCCGACCGGCGGCGCGGAGCGGTCGCGGCCCAGTCCTCCTGTGCGGCGGCGGCGGCGTCGAGCGCGCGGAGGCCGTCCTCGGCGGTGGCGTCGGCGACGCTCGCCAGCACGGCGCCGGTCGAGGGGTCGCGGACGTCGAACGTCGCGCCGCCCGATGCCGGTCGCCAGGACCCGCCGATGAACAGGCCGGTGGGGACGCCGGTGACGCTGACGTGCTCGTCGCCGACGGTGGTGGTGATGGTGGTCGTGCTCGTGGTCGTGTCGGTCGTGTCGGTCACAGGACCGCTCCTCCCGGGCGTTGCCGCCCCTCGTCCATGTCGCTGCGGCCGGTGTGGCCGCCTTCGTCGCGGACCTCGTCGAGCGCCGCCTCGCTGGCCGCGGGGTCGACACCGATGACCAGGTCCTCGTAGACGAACACGTCGAGGCCCGCGTGTACTCCGTCGAGGGCCGATGCCCGCACGCAGTGGTCGGTCGCGATGCCGACGACGTCGACCGCGTGCACGTCGCGGTCGAAGAAGACGTCGACCAGGTCGGCGCCGGTGTCGGTCGTCCCCTCGAAGGCCGAGTAGGCGGGCTCGCCCTGCCCCTTCCGCACGTGGACGTCCACGAAGGAGAGGTCGAGCGCCGGGTGGTACTCGGCGCCCGGGGTGCCCGCGACGCAGTGCACGGGCCACGAGGTCCGGAAGTCCGGGCCCGTGGCGCCGGCGAAGTGGCCGCCGTTGTCCCCGTCGGCGTCGTGCCAGTCGCGGGAGGCGACGACGAGGTCGTACTCGCCGGCGTGCCGACGCAGGAACGCGGTGATGCGCTCGACCACCGCCGTGCCCCCGTCGATGCCGAGCGCGCCGCCCTCGGTGAAGTCGTTCTGGACGTCGGTGATGAGCAGTGCCCGTGCCATGTGTCCATCCAACACCCGATGGGTCAGCACGACCCGAGCGGCGCCGCACGGTGGTGCGAGCCGGGGCGCCGCGGGGTGCGGTGCGAGGCGCGGCGCGGCGCGGGGCGGTGGACGGCTCAGGACCCGGAGAGCGATCCCCCGCACCGGTACGCCGCCGCCGTCACCGCGTCGAGCGCCGGGAGCGCTGCCGCCCGCGGTGACCCGATGGCGTAGAACGCGAACGTCAGCTTCGTGCCGTCCGCCGCGTCGATGTACCCGCCGAGGGTGTTGGCGCTGTCGATCCAGCCGGTCTTCGCGTGGACCTTCCCCCGGGCGACGGCGTTCGCCCCGGTGAACCGGCTCGAGAGCGTGCCGGACACCCCCGATACCGGGAGGACCTGGGCGAGCGTGCCGAGGCCCTTCGCGCCCGTCGTCACCGGCACCATGAGGTGGGCGACGAAGGACGGGGACACGGCGTTCGCGGCGCTCTCCCCCGAGCCGTCGATGATCGTGGTGCCGGAGGGGTCGACGCCGTACCCGCGGAGGGCGGACTGGTACACGCCGGTGAGCGAGGCAGCCGTCCCGCCCCCGCCCGACTCCTTCGACGCGATGCGCGCGAGCATCTCGGCGAGGGTGTTGTCCGAGTTCGGGATCATCTGGCCGATGAGCGTCGACACCGGCTGCGAGCGCACGGTGGCGATGGCGTCCTGCGAGGTCGTCGCCCGCTTCGCGATCGGCGCCGTCGCGGCCCCGACGACCCCGGCGTCGACGAGGGCGGTCCGGAAGGCCTCCCCGGCGCGGCCGATCGGGTCCTCGGACCGGGGTGAGGTGGCGGCGGCGGGGTTCGCCCGGTCGCCGTCGACCATGAGGGCGGTGACCTCGGGCTGGTACCCGATCGTCCGCTCGCTGACCGGCCAGGTCGGGTGCCAGGCATCGGCCTCGGTCCACCACGTGCCGTCGGCGACGATCGTGGTGACGGGGCTGTCGCCGAGGCGCGCCTTCACCTGCTGCGCGAGCTGCGGGAGCGTCGGGGCGCCCGCGTAGACGCTCCCCCGGCCCGCGGAGAGGGTGGCGTCCCCGTGGCCGACGAGGGCGATCGTGCCGCCGCCCTCGTTCGTGACCGTGGTGGGGATCGTGTACCCGCCGCCGAGCACCGCGAGCGCCGTCGCACTCGTGAGGGTCTTCATGACGCTGCCGGTCTGCGCGGGGGTGCCGCCGTCGCGGGAGAAGAGCTCCTCGCCGGTCGAGGCGTTCATCACGTACCCCTCGAACCGACCGAGGCCGCTCGCCGACGCGGCGCCGGCGATCGAGCAGGTGCGGGCCGCGGCGGTGGCGGTCGGCGTCGGCGTGGGGGTCGCCGTCGGCTCCGCGGTGGCGGTGGCCGACCGGGTCGCCGTGGGCGTGGGCCCGGCGGTCGGGCTGGCGGTGGGCGTCCGGGAGGCGGTGGCCGCCACGGTCGCACCCGGCTGGTCCGGCGTCACCGCGCCGACGGCGACCGCACCGCCGGAGCCGACGACGAGGACGGCGACGAGGCCGCCGATCGCCCAGGGCACCGGTCGGCGGTTGGCGGAGGCACGGACCGCCGCGACGGAGCGGCGGACGGGACCGCCGGCGGACGGCTGGGGGGACTGATCGGACATCGCGACGATCCTACGAGACGCGCGGCCGGGCCTCCAGGGCGGGACTGGGTGGGCGCGGGCGGAACGGGACCGCGCGGACGGGCCGGGTCCGGACCGCCGGAACGGGCGAGCCGGTCAGACCGCGTCGTCCGCCGGGTACCGCACGCCGACCTGTCGTCGAGCCTCATCCATGACCGTCATCACCGCGATCGTGTGGTCGATCCCGCACGTCGCGCCGTCGGCGATCTCGGCCGGCATCCGCCCGCCGCCGTCGGCCCCGTCCGCACCGCCGGACGCGCCCACGGCGCCGGACGCGGTGACCGCCGCCTCGAACGCGCGGGCCTCGTGCGCGTAGCCGGCCAGGTCCTCGCGGCCGTCGAACTCCTCGACCGTGACACCGTCGGCGTCGCGGATGCGCCAGGTCGTCGGCGTGTACCAGGTCGGGTCGACGTCGATGCGCCCCTCGGTGCCGATGATCGACGCGCTGTTCGGGCTCCGCACGTCGAGCGCGAAGTGCACCGTCGACTGGGCACCACCCTCGTGCGTCATGACGATGCCCATCTGCGTGTCGACACCCTGGTCGCTCAGCGTGCCGGCGGCGACGAGCGAGGTCGGGACCCCGAGCACGTCGACCGCGAACGACACCGGGTAGACGCCGAGGTCGAGCAGCGCCCCGCCGCCGAGCGCGGGGTCGTTGAGTCGGTGTCGCGGGTCGGTCGGGAGCGCCTGGTGGTGCGTGGCCTCGACGAGTCGCGGGGTGCCGATCCGTCCCTCGGCCAGGACCCGGCGCATCATCGCCGTCTGCGGCAGGAAGCGGGTCCACATCGCCTCGACGACCAGGACGCCCCGGTCGCGGGCGGCGTCGCGGACCCGTCGCGCCTCGGCGGCCGTGATCGTGAAGGCCTTCTCGACCAGGACGTGCTTGCCGGCCTCGATCGCGAGCAGGGCGTCCTCGGCGTGCCGGGAGTGCGGCGTCGCGACGTACACCGCGTCCACCTCGTCGTCGGCCACGAGCGAGCGGTAGTCGCCGTGGGCGCGGGCGATCCCGTGCTCGGCGGCGAAGGCGCGGGCGCTCTCCCCGGTGCGCGACCCGACCGCGGTGAACTCCACCCCCGCGGCACTGCAGTCGGTGACGAAGGACCGGGCGATGCCACCGGTCCCGAGCACTCCCCATCGAACGGCCATGTCATCTGTCTACCAGGCGACCCCGCCGGTGGCGGCACCGCCCGCGTTGAGCCGTCGTCAGGACCGTCGGCGTAGCCTCCGGGTGACCAGGCGACGGTCTGGAGGCGCGACACCGGACGTGTGGCGGGCCTCCCGTCCGTCAGGTGGTGGTGAGCGCGCCGCGGCGCGCTCCGGACGCGAGGAGGCGCCGTGACCGAACCGGAACCGTGGTGGACGGGAGCCGTCGTCTACCAGGTCTACCCGCGGAGCTTCGCCGACGGGGACGGGGACGGCGTGGGCGACCTCGCCGGGCTGCGGAAGCACCTCGACCACATCGCCGACCTCGGCGTCGACGTCGTGTGGCTCTCCCCCGTGTACCGGTCACCGCAGGCCGACAACGGCTACGACATCTCCGACTACGAGGACATCGACCCGCTCTTCGGGACGATCGACGAGTTCGACGCCCTCCTGGTCGAGGTGCACCGGCGGGGCATGCGGCTCGTCATGGACCTCGTCGTCAATCACTCCAGCGACCAGCACCCGTGGTTCCGCGCCGCGCTGCAGTCCCCCACCTGCCCGAAGCACGACTGGTACATCTGGCGCGACCCGGTCGACGGACACGAGCCGAACGGCTGGCGTGCGGCGTTCGGCGGTCCGGCGTGGTCGTGGGACCCCGGCACCCGGCAGTACTACCTGCACATGTTCACGCCGCAGCAGCCCGACCTGAACTGGAACAACCCGGACCTGCGCGCCGCCGTGTACGACATGATGAACCGCTGGCTCGACCGCGGCGTGGACGGCTTCCGGATGGACGTCATCAACCACATCGCGAAGGACGCCGACGCCCTGTCCGGCGACAGCGACGCCTACGTGATGCAACCCCGGATCCACGACCACCTGCAGGAGATGCACGAGCGGGTGTTCGCCGGCCGGGACGCGCTGCTCACCGTCGGTGAGATGCCGGGCGTGACCGTCGAGGACGCCGCCCTGTTCACCGACCCCGACCGGCACGAGCTGGACATGGTGTTCCAGTTCGAGCACGTCGGGCTGGACCACGCGGCCTCGTCGAAGTTCACCCGGCAGGCGACGGACCTGCCGACGCTGAAGCACTCGTTGGCGCGCTGGCAGACGGGGCTCGAGGACCGCGGGTGGAACTCGCTGTACCTGTCGAACCACGACCAGCCGCGTCCGGTGTCCCGGTTCGGGCCGGGCGGGCTCGGGGCTGGTGCGGGTGCGAGTGCTGGTGCTGGTGCTGGTGCTGGTGACGATCCGTTCGCGTACCGGTACGAGGCGGCGACGCTGCTCGCCACCGTCCTGCACCTGCACCGCGGCACCCCGTACGTCTACCAGGGCGACGAGATCGGCATGGTGAACGCCGGGTTCACCTCGCTCGACGAGTACCGCGACGTCGAGTCGCTCAACTGGTTCCGCGGAGCCGTCGGCCGGGGCATGCCGATCGCCGAGGCGCTGGAGGCCCTGTCGTTCCGCAGCCGCGACAACGCCCGCACGCCGATCCCCTGGGACGACACCGAGCCGGCTGGCGGGTTCTCGACCGCTACACCGTGGATCGGGATGGGCCAGGGCTGGCCGCGGGTGACCGTCGCCGCCGACCGGGCGGCCGGGGAGCGGTCCGTGTACGAGCACCACCGTCGACTCATCGACCTACGGCACCGCTCCCGGACGGTGCGGCTCGGGTCGTTCACGCTGCTCGAGGCCGAGCACCCGACGCTGTGGGCGTTCACCCGGGCGCTGCCGGACGGGGCGGCGGCGTCCGAGGTGCCGCTGGTCGTCGTCGCGAACCTGTCGGCGCAGGACCTCGAGTTGCCCGCGGATGTCGCGGGACGTGCGGGTGACCTCGTGCTCGGGAACCTCGGGGCGCCGCCGGTGCCGGCGCTGCTCCGTCCGTGGGAGGCGCGCGTGCACGCGTGCCGGTGACGGGCCTCCCGGCCGCGCGTGCCGATGACGGGCTGGCGGGGCCGGGAACGAGAGAACCCCCTCGGCCCGTGGGACCGAGGGGGTTCTGTGGAGCCGCCTGTCGGAATCGAACCGACGACCTATTCATTACGAGTGAATCGCTCTACCGACTGAGCTAAGGCGGCGGACGCTCCGGTCAGACCGGAGCGGCACGAGAAGCAACTGTACAGGATCAGACGAGCGAGCGCGAAACGAGCGCGCCGAGGTCGTCGAAGGAGCGCTCGAGCTCGTCGACGAGGTGTGCGTCGGCGTCCGACTCGGACCACTCCCACCAGGCGTGGCGGAGCGCGGCGAGGCCGACCAGGGCGGCGAGGCGCGCACGACGGCGGAGGACCGTGTCGGCTGCCGGGGCGGTCGCCGGCCCGGAGGACTGCGTGTCGAGGCCATGCCCGGAGGGCTGCGCGCCGGGGCCCTGCCCGGGGGCCGCGCCTGCGGAGCGTGCGTCCGGGAGCCCTGCCTCGCGGCGGAGACGCCGCTCGACGACCGCCTGGATCTCCGACTGGAACTCCTTCATCGACGCCATCCGACGGCTGAACAGCTCGGGGTTGGCACGGAGCACCCGCTGCCGCTCCCCGATCAGCCCGCGCTCCTCGATGAGCTCCCGCGCCGAGTGCACGAGCAGGGCGCCGAGGTCCGACAGCAGGTCGCCCGTCGGACCGCCGGCGACGAACACCTCGACGTCGTCGCCCTGCGGCAGCGTCGGGTCGTCCCCGAGGATCGCCTGTTCCTTGCTCGGGAAGTAGTTGAAGAAGGTCCGTGGGGAGATGTCCGCGCGCCGGGAGACCTCGTCGACCGTCACCGCTGCCAGACCGTGCTCGATCGCGACGCGCAGGGCTGCCTGCTGGATCGCGAGGCGGGTGGCGCGGCGCTTCCGCTCGCGGAGGCCCGGTTCGGCATCGGTCATGCGCACGATCCTCCCATGCGCGCCATCGCGGACGGCATGAGAACCCGTGCGGGGAGACGCGGGACCACCAGGCCGAGGGTCGCTCGTCAGCGGACCGCGCGGGCCACCGTGACGAGCAGGGCCTCGAGCGCGAGCAGCGCGGCGACGTTCGCACCGATGCGCTGGCGTGCCGTGCTGATGGCGTCGAGCACCTCGAGCGCGGCGGCGGGCGGCACGGACGGCAGGGCGCGCTCGAGCTCGTGCCGCATCGCGAGGTTCACCGGCTCGGTCGGCGCACCGAGGCCGAGCAGGAGCAGGTCGCGGTAGAGCGAGGAGACGTCCACCAGGATGCGGTCCAGCCCGTCGCGGAGGCTCCGGGTCGCCCGACGCTTCTGGTCTTCCTCGAGGGCGCGGAGCTGCGACCGGAGCGCGGGCGGGACCGTTCCGCCCGGCTGCACCCCGAGGGAGCGGAGGGCTGCGTCGCGTTCCTCCGCGTCGCGTTCGAGGGTGATCGCCTTCGCGTCCTCGTCGGCCACCGCGAGCAGTGCCGCCGCCGCGTTCACGGCGTCGCCCACGCTGCGGATCGCCAGCACCGTGGTCAGCGTGCGACGCCGGCGTTCCCGCGCGTCCTCGCTCGTCGCCAGCCGCTGCGCCATCCCGATGTGGCTCTGCGCCTGTCGTGCGGCGTCGGTCGCGAGGACGCGGTCGACACCGGTGCGGGCGACGATGAGGTCGGCGACGGATTCGATGCCGGGCACCCGCAGGCGCACCGACCGGACGCGCGACCGGATCGTCGGGAGCAGGTCCGCCTCACTCGGGGCGCAGAGGATCCAGACCGTGCGCTCCGGCGGCTCCTCGAGCGCCTTGAGCAGCAGGTTCGAGGTGCGCTCGGTCATGCGGTCGGCGTCCTCGACGATCATCACGCGGTAGCGGCCGACGGACGGCGAGAACTGCGACGAGGTCACGAGCTGCCGGATCTCGTCGATCGTGATGATGACCCGCTGGGTGGTGAGTCGGGCGACGTCGGGGTGCGTGCCTGCGGAGATGAGGCGGAGCGTGTGGTCGTCGTCCGGTCCGTTCCCGACGAGGGCTGCTGCGAAGGCCGCTGCCACGTTCGACCGGCCGGACCCGGGCGGGCCGGTGATGAGCCACGAGTGCGTCATCCCGCCGGTGCCGTCGACCGACTCCGCCGCGGCGCGCAGGGCCGCCACGGACTCCTCTTGCCCGGTCAGGCCTTCCCACACGCTCACGGGATGATCCTGCCAGTCCCCACCGACGGGGCCGGCGTCGTCGACGCCATCGGCCCCGGCGTCGCCATCCGCTTCGGCGGCGGCGGCGTCGGCATGGGCGTCGGCGTCGGCGTCGGCGTCATCAGGCGATCCCGAGGAGGCCCGACACGGCAGCGCGGATCCGCTCCTGCACGACGTCGGCCGGTTCCGCCGCGTCGACGACGAGGAACCGCGTCGGTTCGGCGTCGGCCATCGCGAGGAAGGCCCGACGCACCGTCTCGTGGAACGTCTCGGCCTCGGACTCGAGGCGGTCGAAGACGTCGCCGCGGGCAGCTGCCACACGGGCACGTCCGACGGTCACGTCGAGGTCGAGCAGGACGGTGAGGTCCGGGGTCTGCCCCTCGGCGGCCCAGTCGGACACCCCGCGGATCTGCTCGGCACCGAGGCCGCGTCCGACGCCCTGGTACGCCACCGACGAGTCGATGTACCGGTCCTGCAGGACGACCGATCCGCGAGCGAGGGCCGGTCGGACGACGGTCTCCACGTGGTGCGCTCGGTCGGCGGCGTAGAGCAGCGCTTCCGCGCGGGGTGTGATGTGGCCCCGTTCGTGCAGCACGATCTCGCGGATCTTCTGTCCGAGCTCCGTCCCGCCGGGCTCGCGGGTGCGGACCACGTGCCGGCCGTGCTCCCCGAGCCACTGCTCGAGGCGCTCGGCCTGGGTCGTCTTGCCCGCGCCGTCACCGCCCTCGAGGGTGATGAACCAGCCGCGGGCGGCACCGGAGACGTCGTCCGGTGCCGCTGCCGCTGCGGTCACTTCTTCTTCGCGGGGGCGCGGCGGGCCGGTGCCTTCTTCTTGACCGGGCCCTTGGCGCGCTTGTCCGCCAGGAGCTGGACGGCACGCTCGAAGTCGACCTGCTCGACCTCTTCGCCGCGCGGGATCGTGGCGTTCGTCTCGCCGTCGGTCACGTACGGACCGAAGCGGCCGTCCTTGACCTTGATCGGCTTGCCGGACACCGGGTCGGCGTCGAACTCCTTGAGCGCTGCGCTGGCGGCACGCTTGGCGCCGTACTTCGGCTGGGCGAAGATCTCCAGCGCGCCGGGCAGGTCCACGTCGAAGATCGCGTCCTCGCTCGGGAGCGTCCGGGTGTCGGTGCCCTTCTTGAGGTACGGACCGTAGCGGCCGTTCTGTGCGGTGATCTCGTCGCCGGACTCCGGGTCCTTGCCCACCACCCGGGGCAGGTCGAGGAGCTTGAGCGCGGTCTCGAGGTCGACGGACTGCGGGTCCATCGACTTGAAGAGCGAGGCGGTGCGCTCCTTGGGGGCGGCCGCCTTCTTCGTCGTCTTCTTCGCCGCGGCCGTCTTCGTCCCCGTGGCTGCCGTCGACTTCGCGGTGGTCTTCGTCGCGGTGGTCGTCGTCGCGGCCTCGGGCTCCGCCCCGGCGGCGGCCGGCAGGACCTCGCCCGTCGCGGGGTCCACGGTGGGCTCCGGCTCGGGAGTGCGCTCGGTGACGTACGGTCCGAAGCGGCCGTCCTTCGCGAGGACCTCTTTCCCGGTCTCCGGGTTGATGCCGACGACACGGTCGCCGATCACGGGCGCCTCGACGAGTTCGCGGGCCTTCTCGAGCGTGAGCTCGTCCGGTGCGATGTCCTCGGGCACGTTGACGCGACGCGGCTTCTCGGGGTCGTCACTCGGCGTCTCGATGTAGGGCCCGTAGCGGCCGATGCGCAGGGTGAGGCCCGGCGCGAGCTCGACCGAGTTGATCTCGCGGGCGTCGATCTCGCCGAGGTTGTCGATGACCGTCCGCAGACCGCGCTGGTCGCCGCCGCCGAAGTAGAAGCCCTTGAGCCAGTCGACGCGGTCCTCGTCACCGCTGGCGATGCGGTCGAGGTCGCTCTCCATCTCGGCCGTGAAGTCGTACTGCACCAGGTCGCCGAAGTAGTCCTCGAGGAGCCGGACGACGCTGAAGGCGATCCAGTTCGGCACGAGGGCGGTTCCGCGCTGGGTGACGTAGCCGCGGTCCATGATCGTCGAGATGATCGCCGCGTACGTGGACGGACGACCGATGCCGAGTTCCTCGAGCGTCTTCACCAGGCTGGCCTCGGTGTAGCGCGGCGGAGCCGAGGTGTCGTGGCCCTTGGCGAGGACGTCGTGCACGCCGAGGTGGTCGCCCTCGGCCATCTGCGGCAGCTTCGCGTCGTCGCTCGTGTCGTTCGCGGCGCGCTCTTCGTCGCGGCCTTCTTCGTAGGCGTTGAGGAAGCCGCGGAACGTGATGACCGTTCCCGAGGCCGTGAACTCGACGTCGGTGCCGGAGGCCGTGGACGGCAGCCCCTCGACCGCTTCGGTCGACGTGATGCCCAGGACGACCGAGGCGGTCGAGCCCTTCGCGTCCGCCATCTGCGAGGCGACGGTGCGCTTCCAGATGAGGTCGTAGAGGCGGAGGTCGTTGCCGCGGAGGACGCCCTCCATCTGGGACGGCGTCTTGAACGTGTCACCGGCGGGGCGGATGGCCTCGTGCGCTTCCTGCGCGTTCTTGCTCTTGCCGGCGTAGGAGCGGGGCTTGGCCGGGATCGAACCGGCACCGTAGAGCGCCGACGCCTGCTTGCGCGCCGCGGTGACCGCCTGCTGCGAGAGCGAGGCGGAGTCGGTCCGCATGTAGGTGATGTGGCCGTTCTCGTAGAGCGACTGCGCGACGCTCATCGTCTGGCGAGCCGAGAACCGGAGCTTGCGCGCCGCCTCCTGCTGCAGGGTCGACGTGGTGAACGGTGCGGCCGGACGGCGTGTGTACGGCTTCGACTCGACGCTGCGGACGACGGCGTCCCCGGCGCGCTCGAGCACGGCCGAGAGGGCGTTCGCCGCGGCCTCGTCGAGACGGACGACGTCGGAGGTGGTCACACCACGGTCGTCGAAGTCACGACCGGAGGCGACGCGCTTGCCGTGGATGCGGGCGAGCTTGGCCGCGAAGGAGCCGTCCTCGGACTTCTCGAAGCGTGCCGAGAGGTCCCAGTAGTTGGCGGTGACGAACGCGAGACGCTCGCGCTCCCGGTCGACGACGAGGCGGGTCGCCGCGGACTGCACACGACCGGCGGAGAGGCCGGGTCCGACCTTGCGCCAGAGCACCGGCGAGACCTCGTACCCGTACAGACGGTCGAGGATGCGGCGGGTCTCCTGCGCGTCGACCAGTGCGGTGTCGAGCTCGCGGGTGGCTTCCTGGGCGCGCTGGATCGCCTCCTTGGTGATCTCGTGGAACACCATGCGCTTGACCGGCACCTTGGGCTTCAGCACCTGCAGGAGGTGCCACGCGATGGCCTCGCCCTCGCGGTCTTCATCTGTTGCGAGGTAGAGCTCGTCGGCGTCCTTGAGGGCTCGCTTGAGGTCGGCGACGGTCTTCTTCTTCGCGTCGGAGACGACGTAGTACGGCTCGAACCCGTTGTCCACGTCGACCGAGAACTTGCCGAGGGAGCCCTTCTTGAGCTCGGTCGGCAGGTTCTTCGGCTCGACGAGGTCACGGATGTGGCCGACGGACGCCTGGACCTCGTATCCGTCGCCGAGGTATTGCGCGATCGTCTTCGCCTTCGCGGGGCTCTCGACGATCACGAGCTTCTTCGTGCCTGGCACGTGTCTCCTTGATCGATGGTGCTGATCGGCCGACGGACGTCTCGATGCGTCCGGGTCGACCGGGAATTCGGTGACCGGCGGGCCGACAGGCACACCATACACACTCCGCTGGGGATGCCTCGGTGGAGGCCGACCCGGACCGTTCCCCCGGGACGGCACCGGGTGGACGGCCGACGCCGTCCGCATCACCGACCCGGCGTCGCCGCGTGGGCCGGCGGTCGCCGTCGCGCGAGCAGCCAGTGGTCCGGACCCGACGACGACCCCGACCACAGCGGTTGCGCCCACCACCGAGCAGGTCGAGAGGGAGGCACGGTTCGCCCGGACGAGGCGGCTCGCCGACGCGCACGGCCGGCCGGGCAGCAACCCGACCGCGGACGCCGCCGCGGCGAGCGCGGCAGCGTCAGCGGCACCCTGTGCTCGGGCCGTCGCGACGCGGTGTGCCGCGGCCGTCAGCACCGCCGTCACGACGAGTGTGACGGCGGCGAGCACCGCGACGAGCACGACCGCGGCCGAACCGGTCTCGGCGCGCCGCACCGGAGTGCGCGGAGCGCGGCCGACCGGGCCGGAGGGCTCGTCCGGCACGGTCGCACCGCGTCCGGTGCCGTCCGGCCGTCGACCGGGTTCGGCAGCGACACCCCGGTCGGAGTGGGTCACGGCGGTCCCCCGGCAGCCTGCTCGTCCACGGCGCACGCACGCCCCTCGACCGCGATGCCGACGAACGGCCCGCTCCCCGCCGACCGGGTGGCGCGCACGCAGACGATGCCCGCCGCACGCTCGATCCGCACCGATCCCGCGGCGGCCCGGTCGAGCACGCTCCGGCCGCCCGTCTCGTCCCCGCGCCCGAACGCCCGGGCCGCCGAGGCCGCCGCCGACTGCAGCCGCCCCTGCCTGTCGACGACCACGACGCCGGCGATGCCCGCAGCCACGACCACCGCGACGACGGGGAGCGCGACGGCGAACTCGACCGTCACGGCTCCCCGCTCCCGGTCGCCCCGGGCACGTCGCGGGCCGGTCACGGTGTGAGGGCGTTCCGCACGAGCTCGGTCAGGATGGCCTGCACCTCGCCGGACCGCATCACCGCGACGAGTACCCCGGCGAAGGCGACCGCCGCCAGGATGACCACCGCGTACTCCGCCGTCGCCGAGCCGCGGTCGTCGCGCAGCAGCCCGCGGAGGCCGTCGACCTCCGCCGTCGGCCGACGCCGCAGCGAGCGCGCGGGTCGGACGGTGTCCTGGGTCGCGTCGGGTCCGGCGGTACCGCCGCGGACGGGTGCAGCCGAGTCCTCTTCCATGTGGTGTCCTTCCTTCTCTCTGTCGAACGGTGTCTCCGCCGGGCCCGCGGTCGGTGCCGGTCCCGGCGGTGGACCGAGTCTCGGCGAGCAGCCCCGCCGGCCGGCGTCCCCTGCCGCATCCGGTGGAGGGCTCATCCGAGGCCAGTGGATGTGGAGGAGAGGATCGCGAGCACGACGGGCACCACCCCGACCAGCACGAACGCGGGCAGCACGCAGACCCCGAGCGGCACGACGAGCCGGACCCCGAGCCGCTCCGCCCGGGCGATGTCCTCGGCAGCGGCGTCCGCACGGCTGTCGACGGCCCAGGCGCGGAGCAGTGCCGCGGCCGGGACCCCGGCCCGCTCGGCGAGCGCCAACGTCTCGGTCAGCCGGGCGCGGTCCTCCGCGGGCCAGTGCCGACCGGGGAACACCGCCTCGACGGTTGACGCCGCGTCGGTCCAGGCGCCACCGCCGGACACCGCGACCGCCCAGACGTCGAGCAGCAGCCCGGGGACCTCCGGTCTGCCTGCGGCCGCGGTGACGAGGCGCGCGGTCCACCGTCCGGCCACCGCGACCAGGAGCGCTGCCCCCGCCAGGCACCCCCAGCCGACCGGTGTCCGGACGAGCACGCCGACCGTGTCCACGCCCCACGTCGAGCCCAGCAGGACGCCGAACGCCGGGAGCGCCAGCACCACCCGCGCACTCGACCGTGGTCCGGCCAGCGCGATCCGCACCGACCGCTCCGCCGCCGCGGTGTCTCGGAGGGACGCAGCCAGCGCCCGGAGCGCCGGCACCACCGGGGCACCGGTGCGAGCAGCGACCGCGAGGACACCCTCGACGTCCCGGTCTGCGGCGCCGACCGCGCGACCGGCGCCGACCGCGCGACCGGTGCCGACCGCGCGACCGGTGCCGACCGTGAACCTGTCGGCCGCGGGGCCCGCAGCGCGGTCATCCGCGGCGCCCGCGGTGCCGTCGCCGACGGCAACGTCCTCCCCGGTGCGGTCCCCGGCGAGCCACCGGGCTCGTGGCGGCGGGACGCCGGCGCTCACCAGCACGGCGACACGGTCCAGCACGCGTGCTCGGTCCAGCGCCGCACTCGTCCGAGCATTCCTCCGGCCGGTCGCCCTCACGTCCCGTCACGTCGCCGGCGATGGGCACCACCGGACCGGCCACCCGACGCCGCCGTCGACGACCCGGCAGCCCCGAAGGACCCGGCGGCCGGGGAAGGACCGGGAAGCCCGGAGAGGCCGGACGGACCTCCCGGGCGCAGGCCGGACGTCCCGCCGAGCACGCCGCCGGACGCTCCGTGGTGCCCGCCGGTCTGGACCCGCGCATCGTGCGAGATGCGCACGTCCGGCGAGATCCGCCCGTCCGGTGAGATCCGCCCGTCCGGCGCGGTCCGACGTGCCGACAGATCCCGTCCGACCGCGGTCCGCGCCCGGTGTGCCCGTTCCGGCGGCGCGTGCAGCGGGTGCAGAGCGGAGACCTCGAGTCGCCCCACGGGATCGATCCCGAGGCGGCCGACCGCCGCCAGTCGTCGGACACCACCGCGCCGCTCGACGTGCAGCACCAGGTCGAACGCACTCGCGGCCTGGCGTGCCAGGGCCTCGGCCCCCAGACCGGCGAGCGCCCCGAGCGCCTCGAGCCGGGCGGCGACGTCCTCGAGCCCGTTCGCGTGCACGGTGCCCGCGCCACCGTCGTGCCCGGTGTTCAGCGCCGAGGTCAGTTCGCGGATCTCGGCGCCGCGACACTCCCCCACGACGATCCGGTCGGGGCGCATCCGGAGCGCCTCGCGGAGCAGCCGGTCGAGCCCGAGCGCCCCGGCCCCCTCAGCGTTCGCCTGTCGCGCCTCGAGGGACACGACGTGCGGATGGTCGACGCGGAGTTCGGCGACGTCCTCGACCGTGATCACGCGTTCGGCGGCCGGGACCAGGGCGAGCATCGCGGCGAGGAGCGTGGTCTTGCCGCTCCCGGTCGCTCCGGTGACGAGCATGTTGCGTCGCTCGCGCACCGCCCGTTCGACGACCGCGCGCGGGACCTTCTCGAAGAACCCGCCTGCCGCCAGCCGGGCGACGGTCGGGCGTTCGGCCAGGGGCAGCCGGATCGAGATGGCGGTCCCCTGCACCGAGACGGGGGCCAGAA
This sequence comes from Curtobacterium sp. L6-1, assembly GCF_018885305.1. Taxonomy (NCBI): domain Bacteria; kingdom Bacillati; phylum Actinomycetota; class Actinomycetes; order Micrococcales; family Microbacteriaceae; genus Curtobacterium; species Curtobacterium aetherium. The sequence goes on along the minus strand of NZ_CP076544.1, from coordinate 559,082 downwards.
CCGCGTGCACCCGGATGCCGTCTCCGTGCCGGACGTCCGCGCACGGCGTGGTCTCGTCGACGTGTCGTCCGCCGCGTGCGACGAGTGTCCGCGCGAGATCGCGTGTCCGCTCCTCGGACAGGACGAGGCCCCGGACGACGTCGAGCCCGGACCCCCGGTCGGTCCAGACGCCACGTCCGCCGAGGACGAGCACGTCGGTCACCCGGTCGTCGGCGACGAGCGGGGCGAGCTCCTCGAAGTCGATCAGGGCGGCGGCATGCCGCAGGTGGCCGGTCTGAGGGGTGCCGGGCAGGAACGGAGCGCGGTGCCGGTGCATGTCGGGGACGGTACGGACCCGGTCGGGCCGCACCGCGCCTCCCGGCCGGGCCGGTGGACAAGGCAGCTCTCCTCAACGCGACCGCGCGTTTGTACCCCGAAGCGCGCGCCCGTACCCCGTTGCAGTCGACGGGCGGTGGGGCGGGCCAGGACGGTCGGCGCGCCGGTGTCGCCGCTCCGCCGGGCTGCTGCGACCCGACCGCGGCAGCATTGCCGTGTCGGCCGTTCGGCGGACCGGTCTGTCCACTCCGGCCGCGTCCCTGCACCGATCGAGCGCCGTGTCGACACCTGCCGGACCACTCGTGCAGGTGAGGGGAACCCAGGAAAAAGAAGAGGCGGCACCTGTTGGGGGGAACGGGTGCCGCCAGGACACCGGCTGATTGGGGGGAATCGTTGCCGGCGCCACCGGGAACGAGCCCGGCAGGTACGAGTGTACCCCATGAACGGGATGCGATGACACCTGCGAGCACGTGCGGGGGCGCCCTGCGGAGATCGACTGCACGACTGCGCACGGACAGCCGCGGCTCCGCCCCGCAGTGGCGGCGGCCGACGAGCCGCGCGCAGTGACGGCGGCCGACGGACCGCCCGACGTGACGGCGATCCGTTCACAGCGGGTCGTCGATCGACATCCGTCCACAGCCCTCCACGGACCGCCCCCACCGACGTCACCGCCCGGAGTAGTCTCCGACTGCGCCCGGTCGTCGTCTGCCTCGGTGGTCCGACCGCGTCCCGGGCGGACGAGACGAAAGGACATCGATGACGATTCCGCAGCAGGCCGACGCAAAGCCGACCGACACCACCACCGACGAGGGGGCGACCTTCCCCCCGTCGCCCGAGTTCGTGGCCGACGCCGTCGCCGACCAGGGACTGCACGAGGCCGCGAGCGCCGACCGGGTCGCGTTCTGGGCCGAGCAGTCCCGTGCCCTCCTCGACTGGCGCACCCCGTTCACGACCACGCTCGACTGGTCGGCAGCACCCTTCGCCCGCTGGTTCGCCGACGGCGAGTTGAACGTCGCCGAAAACTGTCTCGACCGGCACGTCCGGGCCGGCAACGGTGAGCGGGTGGCGATCCACTTCGAGGGCGCACGCGGCGACACCCGCACCATCACGTACGCGCAGCTGACCGCCGACGTGCAGCGGGCCGCGAACATGCTCGAGGGGCTGGGCGTCGGGCGTGGCGACCGGGTCGTGGTCTACCTCCCCCTCATCCCGGAGGCCGTCGTCACCATGCTCGCGATCGCCCGGATCGGTGCGATCCACTCCGTCGTCTTCGGTGGGTTCAGCGCGGAGAGCCTCCGCACCCGGATCGAGGACGCGGGCGCCAAGGTCGTCGTCACCGCGGACGGCGGGTGGCGTCGCGGTGCCGTCACGCCGCTCAAGCCCGCCGTCGACGAGGCACTGCAGGGCGCGGGCACCGGGAGCGTCGAACACGTGCTCGTCGTGCAGCGCGGCGGCAACGAGGTCGCCTGGACCGACCGCGACCACTGGTGGCACGACGCGTTCGAGGCCGCCGCCCCCGAGCACGAGGCGCAGGCCTTCCCCGCCGAGAACCCGCTCTTCATCCTGTACACCTCGGGCACGACCGGGAAGCCGAAGGGCATCGTGCACACCTCCGGCGGGTACCTCACGCAGGCGGCGTACACGCACCGGAACGTCTTCGACATGCACCCCGACAAGGACGTCTACTGGTGCACCGCCGACATCGGCTGGATCACCGGACACTCCTACGTCGTCTACGGGCCGCTGGCGAACGGCGTCACCCAGGTGCTCTACGAGGGCACCCCCGACGAGCCCGAGCCAGGCCGCTGGTGGGACCTCGTCGACGCCTACGGGGTGACGGTCCTCTACACCGCACCGACCGCCGTACGCGCGGCGATGAAGGCCGGCCGCCAGATCCCGGAGGCCCGCAGCCTCGAGACGCTGCGACTGCTCGGCAGCGTCGGGGAACCGATCAACCCCGAGGCCTGGCAGTGGTACCGGCAGGTCATCGGCCACGACCGCACGCCCATCGTCGACACGTGGTGGCAGACCGAGACCGGCGCGATCATGATCTCGGCGCTGCCCGGCGTCACGAAGCTCAAGCCGGGCGCAGCCCAGACTCCGCTGCCCGGGATCGTCGCAGAGATCGTCGACGACGACGGCCACCGCGTCGACCCCGGCGGCAGCGGCTACCTCACCATCACCGAGCCGTGGCCCTCGATGGCGCGCGGCATCTGGGGTGACGACGACCGCTTCGTCGAGACGTACTGGTCGCGCTTCCCCGGCCGCTACTTCGCCGGCGACGGCGCCCGGCTCGACGGACAGGGCGACATCTGGGTGCAGGGCCGCGTGGACGACGTCATGAGCGTCTCCGGCCACCGCCTGTCCACGGCCGAGATCGAGTCCGCGCTGGTCGGACACGAGGGCGTCGCCGAGGCAGCCGTCGTCGGCGCCGCGGACGAGACGACCGGACAGGCCGTGGTCGCGTTCGTGATCCTCACCGCCGAGGCGGCCGAGGGCGTCGACCGCGAGGCCTCCGCAGCGGAACTGCGCAACTGGGTCGGCGCACGCATCGGCCCGATCGCGAAGCCCCGGCAGGTGGTCATCGTGCCCGAACTCCCGAAGACGCGGTCCGGCAAGATCATGCGCCGCCTCCTCCGCGACGCGGCGGAGGGCCGACGCATCGGTGACACGACCACGCTGGCGGACCCGACGATCATGGCGACCATCGCGGAACTGATGTAGTCCGCACGACAGGAGAAGGGCCTCCCGGCACCGGCCGGGAGGCCCTTCCTGCGTCTCCGGACGCGTCGCGTCCGCAGGTGGTTCAGTCCGTCAGCTCGACGACCAGCTCGACCTCGACCGGCGCGTCGAGCGGGAGCACCGCGACGCCGACGGCGCTGCGTGCGTGGACGCCCGCCTCGCCGAACACGTCACCGACGAGCTGCGAGGCGCCGTTCGCGACCCCCGGCTGCCCGGTGAACGACGGGTCCGAGGCGACGAAGACCGTGACCTTGACCACCCGGGCGACGCGGTCGAGCGAACCGGCGACGCTCTGCACCGCAGCGAGCGCGTTGAGCGCCGCCTGGCGGGCCTGCGCCGTCGCGGTCTCGGCGTCCACCGCGGAGCCGACCTTGCCGGTGACCGGGAGCGCGCCGTCGGCGAAGGGCAGCTGTCCCGCGGTGAAGACGTGCGCCCCGGAGACCACGGCGGGGACGTAGGCGGCGACGGGCGCCGCGACCTCCGGGATCGTGATGCCGAGCTCGGTCAGGCGGTCGGCGGTGCTCACGCGTCGGCCTTCGGGCGCTTCAGGTAGGCGACGAGCCCACCCTCCGGACCGGTGACGACCTGCACCAGTTCCCAGCCCTGGTCGCCGAAGTTGTTGAGGATGGCGGTGGTGTTGTGGATGATCAACGGGGTCGTGAGGTATTCCCAGCGGCTCATGCGGTTCCTTGCCAGCCTTTCAGTCCGAGGTGTCGTTTAGGCTGCATCCTATGTCTGCCCAGAAGACGTCTGCCCGCCGGACCAAGCCCGTCTCCGCAGTCGGCGCCTTCGTCGGCTTCGTCGGTTTCAGTGCCCTCGCCGGTCTGCTCGTCACCATCGGTGTCACCCCGGCCATCGCGGTCGCCGGTGTCACGACGACCTCGACGATCGGTGTCTTCGAGTCCCTGCCGGAGTACATCGAACTCGGTGACCTCCCCCAGCGCAACGAAGTGCTGGCGTACCAGGGCGGCAAGCCGGTGCACCTGGCGACGGTCTACGACCAGAACCGCCAGGAACTCAAGTACGACCAGATCAGCGACAACCTCAAGAACGCCGCGATCGACGGCGAGGACAAGCGCTTCTGGGACCACGGCGGCGTCGACATGACCTCGCTCGTCCGCGCCGGTGTCGGCACCGTCGCCGGCGGTGGGCTCGGCGACTCCGGTGGTGGGTCGACCCTCACCATGCAGCTGGTCCGCAACATCAAGATGCAGCAGGCCCTCGAGCTCCCCACGCAGGAGGAGCGGCTCAAGGCCTACAACGAGGCCACCAAGGTCTCCGTCTCCCGCAAGCTCGAGGAGATGAAGCTCGCGATCGGGCTCGCGAAGAAGTACCCGAAGAAGGACATCCTCACCGGGTACCTCAACATCGCCTTCTTCGGCGACCAGACCTACGGCGTGCAGGCCGCCGCGCAGCGGTACTTCGGCAAGAGCGCGACCGACCTCACCCCGGCCGAGGCCGCCTCGATCCTCGCGATCGTGCAGTCGCCGAACACCCGCAACCTCTCGGACCCGAAGTACTACAAGGCGAACGTCGCCCGACGCGACGTGATCCTCAAGTCGATGTACGCCCAGGACCACATCGACAAGAAGGCCTTCGACGAGGCCATCGCCTCCGACCCGAAGGACTACGTCCACCTCACCGACCCGACGCAGGGCTGCAAGGCCGCCGCGGGCAACGGCTCGCAGTTCTTCTGCGACTACGCGGTGCAGGTCGTCAAGGAGATGTCGCAGCTCGGCTCGACGCAGAAGGCGCGCGACGCTGCCTGGCGCAACGGCGGGTACACGATCCAGACCACGCTGAACCTCGACCTGAACAACGCGCAGAAGGACCTCATCAACGCGTACGCGCCGAACACCGAGGCGCGGTTCAAGCTCGGCGGCGTCATCAACTCGGTCGAGGCCGACACCGGCCGCATCCTGACGATGGCGCAGAACAAGAACTACAACCAGCTCGCGGCGTGCGGCTCGCAGGGCGCTGACCCGAACGCGTGCGCTCCCACGACGGACACCGGCCTCAACCTGAGCGTCGACCAGGAGTACGGCGGCGGCGAGGGCTTCCAGACCGGTTCGACCTTCAAGCCGTTCACGTTGCTCAACTGGCTGCAGAACGGGCACGGTCTCGGCGAGATCGTCAACGGGACGCCGCGGACGTACAACTCCTACCCCCTCTGCGGGTCGCCGTCGACCACCAACTACACGCCGAAGAACGACTCGCCGGGCGAGGGCGGCAACATGACGGTGGAGAACGCGACGTACCGCTCCGTGAACGTCTCCTACATCAACATGGCGCAGAAGCTCGACTACTGCGACATCCGGAAGACCGCGGAGTCCCTCGGCGTCCACCGCGCGGCGCCGCGCGCGCCCATCGCGGCCTTCGGGGACGACATGTCCAAGAAGACCACGCAGAACCTCGAGCTCTACGCCGGTTCGGTCCTCGGTGACAACTACATCGCTCCGCTCACGATGGCTGCGGCGTACGCCGGCATCGCGAACAACGGCACCTTCTGCCGACCGATCGCGATCGACAACGTGACCGATGCCGACGGCAAGTCGCTCGGCGGTCAGCCGAAGGACTGCACGCAGGCCATCGATCCGCAGGTGGCCGCCACGGCGATCTACGCGCTGAAGAAGGTCCTCACGATCGGGACCGCGCCCGGCGGCAGGACTGCCGACGGCTTCGACGAGTTCGCGAAGACCGGTACGACGAACGAAGCCGATCAGATCTGGCTCATCGGCGCCACCACAAAGGTCGCGACGGCGACCTGGATGGGCAACATCGAGGGCAAGCAGAGCCTCCGCTTCGTCTACGGCCCCAACGGCCAGTACGCCGGGTCCCGCACCCAGCTCTGGAAGCAGGCGCAGACGATCGTCAACACCCAGTACCCCGGTGGCCAGTTCGCCGACCCGTCCCCCTCGGCGGTGCGCGGCAACGCCATCGCGGTGCCGAACGTCCAGGGCCAGACGCCCGAGGCCGCCCGTGCCGCGATCACCGGCGCCGGCCTCACCTACGTCGACGGCGGCGTCCAGGCCGGCGGCGGCACCCCCGGTACGGTCTCGTCGACCAACCCGGGTGCGGGCCTGCAGCTCTCCAGGGGCTCGAGCGTGACCGTCTACACGACCGACGGCTCGCAGGCCTCGGTGCCCGAGGTGGGCGGCAAGAAGGTGGACGACGCCCGTTCGACCCTCTCCGACGCCGGCTTCGGCAACGTCGGGGTCGCCGACCAGTACGAGAAGGGTGACGGCAAGAACGAGTGCACCGTCGCCGCGGTCGAACCCGGTGCGGGAACGGCCGTCGCGAAGGACACCGGCGTGACCCTCAAGCTGTACGGCACCAAGGGCGGCAAGGCCCCGAAGGACTGCCGATGACGCGCGGCCGCGGTGCCCTCGGCGTCCTCGCCGCCGGTGCCGCGGTCGGAGCCGCCACCGCAGCCTGGGGTGCCCTCGTCGAGCGTCGGCGGTTCGGCATCCGCTGGGAGACGGTCCCGGTCCTGCCGGTCGGCTCCCGCGACGTGACGGTCCTGCACCTGTCCGACATCCACATGGCCCCGTGGCAGGCCGACAAGCAGCAGTGGATCCGCGACCTCAGCCTGGTCGAGCCGGACTTCATCGTGAACACCGGCGACAACCTGGGCCATGAGACCGCGAACGCCGCGGTCGAGTACGCCCTCGAACCGTTCCGCGGCATCCCCGGTGCCTTCGTCTACGGGTCGAACGACGTCTACGCGCCGTCGCCCCGGAACCCGGCGAAGTACCTCACCGGTCCGAGCAGCCTGCGCGCGGACGCCCAGCCGGCGAAGCTCGACGTGGACCGGCAGACGGCGTTCTTCGAGTCGCTCGGCTGGCTCGACCTCAACGACCACGCCCGCGCCGTCGAGGTCCGTGGCTCCCGCTTCGAGCTGTTCGGCACGTCCGACGCGCACCGAGACTGGGACCGTCTCGACCTCCTGCCGGCGAACGTCGACGAGATGCGCTCCGAGGTGCCCTGGTCCGAGGACGAGACCGGCCCCTCCCCCGTGTCCATCGGCGTGACACACGCGCCGTACCGACGTGTGCTCGACGCCTTCGTGACGCAGGGCGCCGACATCGTGTTCGCCGGGCACACGCACGGCGGCCAGGTCGCGGTCCCCGGGGTCGGCGCACTCGTGACGAACTCGGACCTGCCGCGCCGGTACGCGAGCGGCCTGCACCAGTGGCAGAACCGGACGCACTGGTCCTGGCTGAACGTCTCCGCCGGACTCGGGACGTCGATCTACGCCCCGGTGCGGTTCGCCGTCCGGCCCGAAGCGGTCGTCGTCACCCTGACCGCCCGGGCCTGACCCCGTCCGTCCGTCACGGCCCGTCTCCACGAGGAGGCGGGCCGCCGTCGTTCCACGGGGGACCCGCCGCGCGCCTCCTGGGCACCTCCCGTGCGCGACACACCCGGCCGTCACACTGTGGTCGTGAGCACCCCCGAACATCGGATAGACTTCTGGGGTTGCTCCGGGAACGGAGCGATCACACCGCGGGGTGTGGCGCAGCTTGGTAGCGCGCGTCGTTCGGGACGACGAGGTCGCAGGTTCAAATCCTGTCACCCCGACAGACAAGGCCCCGGCTTCTCACGAAGTCGGGGCCTTCTCCGTCCCACGCCGGAGTCCAGCCCTCCCGCACCCACCGCGACGGTCGCGCCGACGCGTGCAGGTCGCAGACACAGAACGAGGACCGGCCCGGACCACGGATGTCCGTGGCCCGGGCCGGTCCTCGTCGTGTCGGTGCGGCCGGAACCGCGTACTCCCCCGCGTCAGGCGACGGCGACACCCGGCCGGACCAGCCGGCCCTCGGTGTGCAGGTCGGCCACGACCTCGAGCGCCTGGTGCCGGTAGCGCGACTGTGCGGCGCCCGGAGCGACGATCACGCCGTCGGCCCCGGTCGACGCGACGAGCTCGTTGATCTTCGCCGCGACCTGGTCACGGGAGCCGTACGCCTGCCGCTCGGTGCGTGCCGCGATGAACCGACGCTCGAGGTCCGAGAACTCGTACGCGCGGGCCTCCTCCATCGACACCGGCTCGGGCTTCGCGCCCTGGCGCATCCGGATGAACGAGATCATGCCCGGGGCGCTCTGCTCCTCGACGACCGCGGGGTCCTCGTCCGTGACGACCTGCACGCCGATGAGGGCGAGCGGCTCGGACCGGAAGCGCGACGGGCGGAACGACTGGTGGTAGAGCGCCAGCGCGGCCTCGGTGTTGTCCGAGGCGAAGTGGTGGGCGAACGCGAACGCGATGCCGAGCGCGCCAGCGACCTGAGCGCTGTAGCCCGACGAGCCGAGCAGCCAGAACTCCGGCACGTCACCGTAGCCGGGGACCGCGCGGATGCGGGACAGCGGGTTCGACTCCTCCATGCCGGTGAAGAACCCGACCAGGTCGGCGAGCTGCTGCGGGAAGTCGTCCACGTCCAGCCGGTCCGTGCGGCGGAGCGCCATCGCGGTGGCACCGTCGGTCCCGGGCGCACGCCCGATGCCGAGGTCCACCCGGTCACCGTAGAGCGCGCGCAGGGTCCCGAACTGCTCCGCGACGACGAGCGGTGCGTGGTTCGGCAGCATCACGCCGCCCGACCCGATACGGATCGTGGAGGTCGCGGCACCCACGGCGCTGAGCAGGACGGCCGGGGCCGACGAAGTGATGCCGGGCATGCCGTGGTGCTCGGCGACCCAGAAGCGCTCGTAGCCGAGCTGCTCGGCGCGGACCGCCATGTCGATCGAGCCCTGCAGGGCCTCGGTGTTCGACTGGCCGTACTCACGCGTGGCCAGGTCGAGGACGGAAAGGTGCAGTGGGGCGTCGCTCATGGTGGTGCCAACAGCGTCCGCCCCGGACGCATTCCGTCCCTCGGGCTGCGTCCGTCGCGCCCACCGACGGCTCGGAGGCGCGTGACGGTGCCGGCGCGCGCCTCCCGGCCGGCGGACGGTCGGCCGTACCGCGTCAGGACGCCGCCTGCGGGGCGTCAGACGGCGATCTCGCCGTCCAACCGACCACCGGACTCGGTGAGGTAGCAGTTGGCGCACAGCGACTCGTACGTGACGTCCACACCGTCGATCGCGACCTGCGACCCGTCGAACACGAAGCGGCCGTCGACCTTGCGGGCGTTGAAGACTGCCTTGCGACCACAGCGGCAGATCGTCTTGAGCTCCTCGAGGGAGTGTGCGACCTCGAGCAGGCGGCGGCTGCCGGGGAACGCCTCGGTCCGGAAGTCCGTGCGGATGCCGTAGGCCAGGACCGGGACGTCGTCGAGGACGGCAACCCGCAGGAGGTCGTCGACCTGCCGCGGGGTGAGGAACTGCGCCTCGTCGACGAGCACGCAGCTGACCGGGCGGACCATCCCGTCCAGGCGATCGGACTCGGGGTCGGTCGCTCCGGCGTCGGCGACCGCGGCACGGACGTCGGCATCGGCGGGCAGGACGACGTCGACCGTCCGGGTCACGCCCAGGCGCGAGACGATCTCACGGTCGCCCTTGGTGTCGACGCTGGGCTTGGCGAGCAGGACGCGCTGGCCCCGCTCCTCGTAGTTGTAGGCGGCCTGCAGGAGCCCGGTGCTCTTGCCGCTGTTCATCGCGCCGAAGCGGAAGTAGAGCTTCGCCACTACGCGAGGAAGCCGTCCTCCGCCGCACGACGGATCAGGTCGGACTTCTTCGACGCCGGACGGCCGACCTTCGCGTACTTCTCGCGCACGCGGCGCAGGTACGTCTTGGCGGTCTCGTACTGCACGTTCATCTGCGCGGCGACCTCGTTCGTCGAGTAGCCGGAGACGTACAGGCGGAGTGCTTCCTCTTCACCGTGACTGAGCTTCGGCCGCTGGTGCGCACTGGCACCGGTCGGCAGCGGCCGCCACTCGCGCTGGGCCGGGGTCTCGCGGGCGACGCCCATGACCTCGCGGGCGATGTCCATGACCTCGCGCATCGGCAGCGACTTGGACAGGAACGCCGCGGCGCCGGCGGCGAGCGAACGGTCGCGTGACTCACGGGCGTCGACGCTCGAGAGCACGATCACCTTCGCGCCCGCAGCCCGGCACGTGCGGACGCGGGCCTCGATGGAGACCGGTTCCTTGAGCTGGAAGTCGAGGAACACCAGGTCGGTCGGGAAACTGTCGCTGTGCACCATCTCGAGCCAGGTGTGCGCGGTGAGGGCCAGGTCGAAGTCGAAGGCGTTCACCGCGATCCAGCTCGACAGGCTGTCGAGCAGGACCTCGTGGTCGTCGAGGATGGCCAAACGCACCCGGCGGGAACCCGGGGCCGGCATGGCGGGACCGCCCTCCGGCAACCGGGTCGGGTCAGTGCTGGTCATACGAGAACCTTAATGTCAGTGACGATGGTCGGACGGCGACGTCCAGGTCGGGGAACGTCACGCGGAGGACGGCGAAGTACGGGTCGAACCTCCGGTGGATGCCGACGTCGGAGTCGGCCACCGCGACGTCGAAGGTCATCCGGACCGGTGGCGGCCCGGAACCGGTGCCCTCGTCGAGCGGTTCGACGACGACGTGCACCTCGTCCGGCTCCACCGTGTCGGCGGCGAGGAGCGCCCGGACGAACGCCCGGACGACGGTGCGCTGGTCGGCGTCCATGGCGGCGGCGAGCCCGCCCGGGTCGGTCACGGTCGCGGCCGCGTCCCCGGCGATCCGGACGGCGTACTCCAGCCAGGTGCGGTCCGCCTCGGCGACCATGCCCTGCCGGATGCCGTCCGCGATGTCCCGCGCCCGGGCCCGGTCGGCGTCGGTGATCGACGCCCTGGTGCGGAGCTCGGCGAAGAACGGGGCGACGTCGCGGGCCAGGATCGTCGACCGGTCCTGCTGGACACTCGCGGTGATGCCGTCCCGCTCGGCGCGCTCGACCGAGTAGGAGCCCGCCCGGATCTGCACCCGCTCGGCCAGGCCGGCGAACGTGCGGGCGAACACCGCCGACGCCGCGGTCAGCACGAGCGTCGGGGCGGCGGCCAGGAACGCAGCGACCGGCACCGGGACACCCGCGGGGTGCACGGTCGCCACGGTGCCGAAGGTGGCCCCGCCGACGACCGCGAGGACGGTGCCGCCGACGACCAGGTCGGTCCACGGCCGGTAGGGGGCGACCGCGACGATGCCGACCGCGCTGAGCAGCACCATGAAGTCGTTGACGAGCGAGCGGTCCGGGCCCCACTGCGCCGCCGCACTCGTGAGCGTGGCGGTGGCGAGCAGGGCGATGTGCGCGGTGAACGCCCAGCGGGTGAACGGGGCGCGGAACGGGCTGGAGGCGGTGATCACCACGACCGCCGACGCCGCGAGCAGCAGGACGGTCAGCGCGCTCAGGGTCGGGCTGCCGAGGACGTCGCGGTCGAGCAGGGACACGAGGGAGGCCCAGAGCACGCCGCCCGCGCCGAGCACGACCGCGAGCGGCCGGGAACCCATGGCACCCAGGGGGTCGTACTGCTGTGCGGTGCGGTGCGACGCCCGCGGCCAGGCGACGCCACGCCGGCGGTCGGGGCCGGGTCGGTCGCCGGTCACGATGCACGCTCGATCCCGAAGCTACCGGAGTCGAGGGTGGTGCTCCCGGTGCCGACGTCGACCGGGACGGGCTCGGTCCCCGCGCTGTACGGCACGCTCATCATGACGCTCGTGCCCGAACCGGGCGACGACCACACCTGCACCTCACCGCCGACGCGACCGATCCGCTCGCGGACGGAGTTGCGGAGCCCCATCCGGTCCGCACCCGTCGCCTGCTCGTCGAACCCACGGCCGTCGTCGACGACCATGACCGTGCACGAGACACCGTCGTCGAAGACGCTGACCTCGGCCTCGTCGGTCCCGGCGTGCTTGGTCACGTTCGCCAGGCACTGGCCGACGGCGCGGAGGACGGCCGTCATCGCCCTGGTGTCCAGGCGCGCGACCGACACCGGGTCCCCCGTGACCGTGACCCGCAGTCCGGCCGACCGTTGCTCGTCGAGCATCCGTTCGAACGCCGCCACACCCTCGGCGGTCGCGGTGTCCGTGTCGTCGGTGGCGTGGGCGTTCCCGGCGAGCCAGGCTCGTCCGGTGAGCATCGCGACGTCGGACTCCATCGTCCGTGCCAGGTGCTCGTCCATCGGCCCCGCCGGAGCGAGCGCGATGGCGTTGAGGTGGTTGAGGACCGTGTCGTGCAGGATCGCCGCCGCCTCGGCCTCAATGCCGGCACGGTAGGCGGTCACGTGCTCTTCCCGGGCAGACCGGAGCAACTCCGGCTGGATGCGCTCCGACCGCGCCGTCGAGCGGCCCACCGCGAGGACGAGGGCGATCACGAACCCGAGCGTCACCCAGGCGAGGACCAGGGGGTGGTCCGGTCCGCCGACCTGCAGCACGGCGATCGCCGTGACGACCCGGCCGACCACGAAGCCGGTAACCGACCAGAGCACCACGCGGGCGCTGCCGCTCCCCGATCCGCCGATGAGGACGAGGGGCACGACGACGAGGGACATCAGGTAGGACGCCACCCACGGCACCTCGGTCAGCTCCCGTTGCACGACGGTCGCGAACCAGAACGTGCAGAGCCCTCCGACGACGAGGAAGGCCGCTGCCGACCGCCACGTGCCGATGTGGACGTGCACGCCGATCATGACGAGCATCGGGACCACCGCGAGCACGGCCCCGAGGACGTGGTCGGAGGGGGCGTCGAGCCGGTAGAGCAGGAGCAGGAGGGCCGCGGCGACGAGGGACCCGATCGCGGCCGCGTGGAAGGCGCGCACGGTCGACCACGCGTTCACCCGAGGGGCGAGATGCGTGGGGATGCCGAGCACCGGGCTGTCCTTCCGTGCGGTCGAGGGTCACGGAGCACCCGGACCACGGGTGCTCTCCGCTCCCGATCGCCGTGGGGTGGCAGGTCGGTGGCGGGGGCGCCGCGTTCGATACAACCACGATGTGCTCGGAGATGTACCCCGATCTGGTCGTTCGGCCGCAGACACCCCCATGGTACCGACGACCGCCGACGTCCGGCTGTCCCCCGGACTCGGGCCCGACACCCCATCCGGTCAGAACAGCCGGGGCGCTCCGCTCGTCGACACGGTTCCGCGTCGGACACCGGTCGCACCAGCACCGGCAGCGCCGCGGTCCGCACCACCGCCGGGGCCCGCACCGACAGCGCGGCCCGCGTCGGCGCCGAGGCCTGCACCGGCCGCGCCGTTCGTCGGCCGGTACTCGGCACGGTGCTCGTACGACGGGTCCGCGCGCTTCAGCGGCGACTGGTCGGACGTCCGCGGCACGGCGTCGTCCGTGAAGCCCATCGACCCCGTCGCCGGGTCGACCCGCCCGAGGGACAGACCGTGCTCGCGCAGGATCGGGCGGACCCGCTCGGCGAGCCAGCGCCGGTAGTCGGACGGCGCGTACGTGTTGTCGAGGTACATCGCCCGGTAGCGCCCGACGAGGTCCGGGTGGGTCCGGCCGAGCCACTCGTACCACCACGGCTTGATGCCCGGCTTGAGGTGCAGTGCGGAGTACATCAGGCTCGTCGCGCCCGAGGCCGCGGCCCGCGCCACGGCGTCCTGCAGGTGCGCCCGGGTGTCGGTGATGTACGGCAGCACGGGCATGAGGAACACCGAGCAGTCGAGCCCGGCGTCACGGACCGCGCGCACAGTCGCCAGTCGTGCGGAGGTCGTCGGGGTGCCCGGCTCGACGGACTGCTGCAGGTCGTCGTCGTACACCGCGATCGACATGGCGATGTCGACGGGGACGGACTTCGCCGCCTCGACGAGCAGCGGGATGTCCCGCCGGAGCAGACTGCCCTTGGTCAGGATGCTGAACGGCGTGCCGGAGTCGGCCAGGGCCCGGATGATGCCGGGCATGAGCCGGTAGCGGCCCTCGGCCCGCTGGTACGGATCGGTGTTGGTGCCGAGGGCGACCGGGTGGCGGTCCCAGCTGGGCTTCGCGAGCTCGCGCGTGAGGACGTCCGCCACGTTCGTCTTCACGACGATCTGCTGGTCGAAGTCAGCGCCGCCGTCGAACTCCAGGTAGGTGTGCGTCGGCCGGGCGAAGCAGTAGACGCACGCATGGCTGCACCCGCGGTACGGGTTGATCGTCATCCCCCACGTGCCGCCGTCCGCTCCCCCGACCTTGTTCAGCGCCGACTTCGCCAGGACCTCGTGGAACGTGACACCGGCGAACTCCGGCGTCGTCACACTCCGGACGAACCCGCTGTTCGACTCGAGCCCGGAGAGCATGTCGCTCCGCTCGGCCGTGATCGCCTGTCCGTCCCACCGCATGGACCCATTCGAACACACGTTCGAACGGTCCGCAAGGCGAGGAGTGTCAGCGGTGCAGTCCGAGCACGGCGGCGGTGCGCTCGAGCGTGGCCTCGGCCAGTGCGGGGTCGTCACCGAGGTCCTGCCCGTAGGTGGGCACCAGGTCGCGCACGGCGGGCTGCCAGCCGTCCCAGCGGTCGGGGAAGCACGTCCGCAGCAGGCCGAGCATGATCGGCACGGCGGTCGATGCTCCCGGCGAGGCGCCGAGCAGACCGGCGATGGAGCCGTCCGCCGACGAGATGACCTGCGTGCCGAACTGCAGCACGCCGCCCTTCTCAGGGTCCGGCTTGATGACCTGCACGCGCTGCCCGGCCGTGATGCGGTGCCAGTGCTCGGGCTGCGCGCTCGGCATGAACTCCCGCAGCGCGTCGAACTTGGTGGTCTTCGACGCGAGCAGCTGCCCGACCAGGTACTTCACCAGGTCGAAGTTCGAGAACGCCACCGCGAGCATCGGCCGCAGGTTGTGCGGGCGGATCGACGTGAAGAGGTCGAGCATCGAGCCCTGCTTCAGGAACTTCGGGCTGAACCCGGCGTACGGCCCGAACATGAGCGAGGACTGGCCGTCGACGATGCGCGTATCGAGGTGCGGCACCGACATCGGCGGGGCGCCGACGCTGGCCTTGCCGTAGACCTTCGCGGCGTGCTTCTGCACCACCTCGGGGTCGTCGGTCCGCAGGAACTCGCCGGACACCGGGAAGCCGCCGTAGCCGCGGATCTCCGGGATGCCCGACTTCTGCAGGAGCTGGAGGGCACCGCCACCGGCGCCGACGAACACGAAATTGGCGGCGATGCGCTGCTTGGACCGGCCGACCTCGTTCCGCACGTCGAGCACCCAGCCCTCGGACACCTTCGACCGAACGATCTTCGTCACGCGGTGCGACGGCTCGAACTGCAGGCCCTCGATCTCGAGGTGGTCGAAGAGCTGCCGTGTGAGCGACCCGAAGTCGACGTCCGACCCGGCCGCCGAGTACGTGGCCGCGATCGGCTGGTCCTTCTTGCGTCCGGGGATCAGCGCCGGCGCCCACCTACGGATCTGCTCGGCGTCCTCGCTGTACTCGAGCCCGGCGAACAGCGGGTGGTCCTTCATCGCCTCGTAGCGAGCGCGCATGTAGGCGACGTTTTCGGCGCCCCAGACGAACGAGATGTGCGGCGTCGGGTTGATGAAGCTCGACGGGTCCGGCAGGGTGCCGTCCTCGACCAGGTGCGACCAGAACTGCCGGGACACCTGGAACTGCTCGTTCACGGTGACGGCCTTGGCGATCTCGACCCGACCGTCCGGGAGCTCGGGCGTGTAGTTCAGCTCGCAGAGCGCGGAGTGCCCGGTGCCCGCGTTGTTCCAGGGGTTCGAGGACTCCTGGGCTGCACTGCCGAGCCGCTCGTACACGCGGATCGTCCAGTCCGGCTCGAGCCGGTGGATGATCGCGGCGAGCGTGGCGCTCATGATCCCTCCGCCGACGAGGACGACATCGATGGGGTCCACCTGCTTCACTGCCACCCCGCGAGCCTACCGCCGACCGCTGTCGCCGCGCCGTACGCGGCTCGGTCGCTGGTCGTCCCACCTGAGCACGCGCGCGTCACGACCGCGGACGGAACCGCGGTTCCGACGGGGCGGTGCGGACGGGGACGGCGCGCTCCCCACGCCGGAGTCCAACGCTGAGGCCGGGTCGAGCGCGACGCCAACCCCCGACCACCGCACAGGCACGGGCACAGGCACAGGCACAGGCACAGGCACAGGCACAGGGTCCACCGCCGCTCCTGCGCCGACGCAGCCGACGCAGCCGTCGCGCCTGACCGACGGCACGGCCGTGGGTCGTCGGACCCGACCCCACGACGGGCGGGAGGCCCGGTACCAGCTGGTACCGAGCCTCCTGTCCGTCGTCGTGGACGCCGGGCGCTGCGTCGCGCGGTGCGCCACCGCACACCGTGGCGTCGGTCAGGCGGTGACCGAGCGGCGTGCGACCACGACCTCGGCGATCTGCACGGCGTTCAGCGCCGCGCCCTTGCGCAGGTTGTCGTTGCTCACGAAGAGCGCGAGACCGTGACCGGCCGGGGCGGACTGGTCGGCGCGGATGCGCCCGACGAAGGACGGGTCCTGACCGGCGGCCTGCAGCGGGGTCGGGACGTCGGACAGCTCGACGCCGGGCGCGGACGCCAGCACCTCGGTGGCGCGTTCCGGCGAGAGCGGCCGCTCGAACTCGGCGTGCACCGAGATCGAGTGACCCGTGAAGACCGGGACACGGACGCACGTGCCGGCGACGAGGAGGTCCGGCAGGTCGAGGATCTTCCGGCTCTCGTTGCGGAGCTTCTTCTCCTCGTCGGTCTCGCCCTCGCCGTCCTCGACGATGCTGCCCGCGAGCGGGACGACGTCGAACGCGATGGGCCGGACGTACTTGACCGGCTCCGGGAACGTGACCGCCGAGCCGTCGTGCGTCAGTGCCGCGGTGTCCTGCTCGAGGGCGGCGCGGGCCTGGCCGAGGAGCTCCTCGACGCCGGCGAGCCCGCTGCCGGACACCGCCTGGTAGGTGGTCGCGACGAGACGGCGGAGGCCGGCCTCGGTGTCCAGCACCTTGAGCACCGGCATGATCGCCATGGTCGTGCAGTTCGGGTTGGCGATGATGCCCTTCTCGGCGGCGTCGATCGCGTCCGGGTTCACCTCGCTGACGACGAGCGGGACCTGCGGGTCCATCCGCCAGGCGCTCGAGTTGTCGATGACGAGCGCACCCGCGGCGGCGAAGCGCGGCGCGAGCGACCGGGACGCGGTGGCACCGGCCGAGAACAGCGCGATGTCGATACCGGAGGGGTCGGCGGTCTCGGAGTCCTCGACCACGATCTCCTCGCCGCGGAACGGCAGCGTGGTGCCGGCCGAGCGGGCGCTGGCGAAGAACCGGACGGTCGTGGCCGGGAAGTCGCGCTCCTCGAGCAGACGGCGCATCACGGCGCCGACCTGACCGGTGGCGCCGACGACGGCGACGGTGAGCTGGGTGTCGGTCATGGTGCTCCTGCTCGGGTTCAGCGGCCGGTGCCGGCGTACACGACGGCTTCGTTGTCGGCGTCGAGACCGAAGGCCTCGTGCACGACGCGCATCGCCTCGTTGAGGGTGTCGGCGCGGGTGACGACCGAGATGCGGATCTCCGACGTGGAGATCATCTCGATGTTGATCGAGGCGTCGTGCAGCGCGCGGAAGAGCTGCGCCGAGACGCCGGCGTTCGTGCGCATGCCGGCGCCGACGAGGGCGAGCTTGCCGATCTGGTCGTCGTACTGGATGCCCTCGTAGCCGATGTCGGACTTCGAGACCTCGAGCGCGGTGAGGACGCTCTGGCCCTGGTCCTTCGGCAGCGTGAACGAGATGTCGGTGCGGCCGGTCGACGCCGCCGAGACGTTCTGCACGATCATGTCGATGTTGGCGCCGGCGCGGGCCACGATCGTGAAGATCTCGGCCGCCTTGCCGGGCTGGTCGGGCACACCGACGACGGTGATCTTGCCCTCGGACAGGTCGCCGGCGATGCCGGTGATGATCGGTTCTTCCACGGTTTCCCCCTCGGCAGGGTTGTAGACGATGGTGCCCTCGACGTTGCTGAACGAGGAACGGACGTGCAGGGTGACGCCGTGCCGCCGGGCGTACTCGACGGCGCGGATGTAGAGGACCTTCGCGCCGGACGCGGCGAGCTCGAGCATCTCCTCGGTGGTGACCCGGTCGATCTTGCGGGCCTTCGGGACGATGCGCGGGTCGGCGGTGAAGATGCCGTCGACGTCGGTGTAGATCTCGCAGACGTCGGCGTCGAGCGCGGCGGCGAGGGCGACGGCGGTCGTGTCGGAGCCGCCCCGCCCGAGGGTGGTGATCTCGCCGGTGGTCCGGTTGAAGCCCTGGAACCCGGCGACGATGGCGACGTGCCCCGAGTCGAGCGCCTCACGCACACGCTTCGGGGTGACGTCGACGATGCGGGCCTTGCCGTGCTGGGCGTCGGTGAGCATGCCCGCCTGGCTGCCGGTGTACGACGACGCCTCGACCCCCAGGCTCTTGATCGCCATGGCGAGGAGGGCCATCGAGATCCGCTCCCCCGCGGTGAGGAGCATGTCGAGCTCGCGCCCGGCGGGGATCGGGGTGACCTCGTGCGCCAGGTCGACGAGTTCGTCGGTGGTGTCGCCCATGGCGGAGACCGCGACGACGACGTCGTTGCCGGCCTTCTTCGTCTCGACGATCCGCTTCGCGACGCGCTTGATGCTCTCGGCATCCGCGACGGACGAACCACCGAACTTCTGCACGATCAAGGCCACTGGTACGCACTCCTGGGGACGGTTCTCCGCGACGTCACGCGGCTGATCGATCGTAGCCGGTGTTCCTCGGATGTTGCGTCGGGACCGGTCGGCACGCAACGATCCCGCGCGGACGGATCAGCCGCCGACGACCCGACGACCCTCGAAGGCGCGGCCCAGGGTCACCTCGTCTGCGTACTCCAGGTCACCGCCGACCGGCAGCCCGGAGGCCAGACGGGTGGTCCGGATGCCCATCGGCACGAGCAGGCGGCTCAGGTAGGTCGCGGTCGCCTCGCCCTCGAGGTTCGGGTCGGTCGCGATGATGACCTCGTCGACCGTGCCGTCGGCCAGCCGGACCATGAGCTGCTGGATGCGGAGGTCGTCCGGTCCGACGCCGTCGATCGGGCTGATCGCCCCGCCGAGCACGTGGTACAGCCCGCGGAACTCCCGGGTGCGCTCGATGGCGGCGACGTCCTTGGCTTCCTCGACGACGCAGATCGTGCTCGGGGACCGTCGGGGGTCCCGGCAGATGCTGCACCGGACGTTCTCGGTGACGTTGCCGCACACCTCGCAGAACCGGACCTTCTCCTTGACCTCACCGAGCAGCTCGGACAGGCGCGTGGGGTCGAAGGACTCGGTCTGCAGGATGTGGAACGCGATGCGCTGCGCCGACTTCGGACCGATGCCGGGCAGACGCCCGAACTCGTCGATGAGGTCCTGCACGATGCCGTCGTACATCAGGCACTCCCCTCGGACAGCGACGTCTCCTCGATGAACTGCGCGCCGAGGATCTCACGCACCACGGCCTCGCCGTAGCGGCCGGGCACGGGGGTGCGGCGGACACCCGACTGCGCGCCGGCCGCCTGCTGCGGCGCCTGGCGCTGCTGCGGCGCGGCCTGCGTCGGCGCGGCCTGCGTCGGCGCGGCCTGCGTCGGCGCGGCCTGGGCAGGCTGCTGCGGCACGGCCGGAGCCGGGTCCTGCCGACGCGGGTGTGCCGACGGCGCGGCTCGTCCGCCGCGCGGTCCCGGGTCCGGGAAGGGCGCGCCGTCGTCGTACGGCTCGTCGTCCAGCGGGTAGTCGTCGACCGGAACGGGGCCGGCCGGCGAGCCGCCGCCGTCGTGCCCGCCGGTCCGGACGGGAGGCGCGGCCTGCGCTCCGGACGGACGTGCGGCACCGGCGGGCGCGCGTCCGGCAGCGTCGGGACCGCCACCGTCGTCGGACGAGGCGGCCGACGGGTTCGGCGGGGCGGGCTGCGTCGACCGGGGTTCGACCGGCGCGACGGCGGCGTCGCCCGGGACGACGCCGAACGGAGCCCCCCACGAGGGCTCGACGTGCTCGGGGACGGCGCCGGCGGTCGGGTCCGTCACCGGGATGGTCGCGACCGCCCACTCCGTGACGGGGCCCGAGTCCTGCGGCGCGGCGGGTGCGGGGGCCTGCGCTGCCGGGCGGTCCTGGCTCGGGTGGTCCGGGCCATGGCCCTGGTGCTCCTGGTCCGGGCGTCCGGGAACGGCGGTCTCCCGGTCCTGGGACTGCTGCTCGGGACGGGCCGGAGCGTCGGGAGGCGTCGCTCCCGACGGGCGTTCCGACCGTCCGGATCGGTCGGTCGCCGATGCCCCGTTCTCGGGTGCAGCCGGCTGCTCGTCCTGCTGCGGCGACGACGCGCCGAGCGTGCCGCTCCCCTGCGGTCGAGCCGGAGCCGCCGTTGCACCGAGTGTGCCGTGGTCCGGCGTGCCCGGACCGTCCGGCGACGACGTCGACCGACCGGGAGCGCTCTGGGCCGGAGCGCTCTGAGTCGGAGCGTTCTGGGCCGGCGCCGGTGCGGTCTGCGCAGGAGCGGTCGGAGCCGATGACGCCTGGGCCGGAGCGGTCGGAGCCGACGACGCCTGGGCCGGAGCGGTCTGCTGCCGTCCGGCGCCCGCGGTGGGGGCACCGGTCGCCGGTCCTCGCGCCACGAACTTCACGCGGAAGCCCAGGATGTCGAGGATCGCGCTTCGCAGGTGCTCACTGACGCTCGTGTGCGGGTCGCTCATCTCCTTGAACGACGCGACGTCCTGCTGGCTCGGGAACGTCAGGGTGAGGACGTCGTCCCGCAGCGCGGTCACCTGCGCGGTCGCGACGACGGCCCACGCGGAGCGCTTGGCGTGCTGGACGTGCTCGACGATCTGCGGCCAGGTGTCCCGCATCTGCTGGAGGCCGACAGGGGTGACCGGACGGACGGCCGGCTCGTCCCCGATGACGGTGCCGACACCGGTCGAGGACGGTGAGGCCTGGCCACCCGGCGCGGAGGGCGCGCCGTCGGCGGAGGTGGGAGCGGAAGCGGACGGAGCCGCGGGAGCCGTCTCCGGTCGGGCAGCCGCACGCGCGGTGTCCCCGGACGATGCCGATGCCGGTGCGCCGGGGCCGGCTGCCGCCTCCGGGGCGTCCGCGGGGACCGCCGCGGCCCACGAGGCCGCTGCGCTCCGCGCCGCGTCACCCGCGTCCGCGGAGGACTGCTGGTCGTCCCGTGCCGGTGCGGTGCCGGCGGTCACGGTGCCGGCGGCCTGCGACGGTGCCGGGGTCCGGGCGCCGTCGGACGGCGCGGCCGGTGCCGCGCTCCGGGCACCCTGGGCGGACTGCTGCTGCGGTGCCGCTGACACGGCCGCCGCGGACGGCTGCTGCGGTGCGGCGACCGGCAGGTCGGCGGGACCGGCCTGGTGCCCGCCGGCGTCGCCGACGCCGACACGGCGCTCGAGTCGCTCCACCCGGGCGAGGGCTCCGCGCTGGGTGTCGTCGGCCTCGGGCACGAGCATGCGCGCCACCATCAGCTCGAGGTGCAGTCGCGGTGACGTGGCGCCGGTCATCTCGGTGAGGGCTCGGTTGGCGATGTCGGCGCCGCGGGACAGTGCGGTCGCGCCGAAGACGGCGGCCTGCCGGGACATCGTGTCGAGCTCCTCGGGCGAGATGCCGCGGAGGACGGCTCCGGCGCTCTCGTTCGTGGCCGCGACGACGATGAGGTCACGGAGGCGTTCGAGCAGGTCCTCGACGAAGCGTCGCGGGTCCTGCCCGGTCTGCACGACCCGGTCGATCGCGGAGAACGCGGACGCGGGGTCGGCGACGGCGAGGGCGTCCACGACGTCGTCGAGCAGCGCGGCGTCGGTGTAGCCGAGGAGTGCGACCGCTCGTTCGTACGCGATCGCGCCGTCCTCGCTGCCGGCCATGAGCTGGTCGAGCAGGGACAGCGTGTCGCGGACGGACCCGCCGCCGGCCCGGACGACGAGGGGCAACACGCCCGGCGCGACGGAGACGGACTCCTGCGCGCACAGCTGCTCGATGTACTCGAGCATGGTGGCCGGCGGGACGAGACGGAACGGGTAGTGGTGGGTCCGCGACCGGATGGTGCCGATGACCTTCTCGGGCTCGGTGGTCGCGAAGATGAACTTGACGTGCTCCGGCGGCTCCTCGACGAGCTTGAGCAGGGCGTTGAAGCCCTGCGGCGTGACCATGTGGGCCTCGTCGAGGATGAAGATCTTGTAGCGGTCGCGGGCCGGCGCGAACACGGCGCGGTCGCGGAGGTCGCGGGCGTCGTCGACGCCGTTGTGGCTGGCGGCGTCGATCTCGATCACGTCGAGGGAACCACCGCCGCCGCGTGCGAGCTCGACACAGCTGGGGCAGACGCCGCAGGGGGTGTCGGTCGGGCCCTCGGCACAGTTCAGGCAGCGGGCGAGGATGCGGGCCGACGTGGTCTTGCCGCAGCCACGCGGGCCGCTGAACAGGTAGGCGTGGTTGACGCGGTTCGTCCGGAGCGCGGTGCGGAGCGGGTCCGTCACCTGCGACTGACCGATGAGTTCGGCGAAGTTCTCGGGCCGGTAACGGCGATACAGGGCGGTGACCACGCGACCAGGGTAGTCGGCGCCGCCGACACGTCGGCACCGTCGTCCACAAGCGCGGAAGCCCGTTCCGGAAACGAAGAAGACTCCTCACGCACGGAACCGACACAGCCCCGGTCGCCGTGGCGAACCGTCCCTGGAAACGAAGAAGACTCCTCACGCACCCGCCAGAGCCCGGTTACCCTTGCTGCGTTTCCGCCCTGGGGGAGTTGGCCTGGATGGCGTCACGTGAGGAGCCGCTGAACACTCTACCGGACGGAAGGAGCAGCATCGAACCCATGAAGATCGCCATCGCCGGAGGTCACGGGCAGATCGCCCTGATCCTCGAACGCCTCATCACCGAAGCCGGTCACGACGCCATCGGCATCGTCCGCAACCCCGCCCACGTCTCCGACGTCGAACAGACGGGAGCGAAGGCGCTCGTGGCGGACCTCGAGCAGCTGTCCGAGGATGAGCTCGCCCTGCGGCTGCGCGGGGTCGACGCGGTGGTCTTCGCCGCCGGCGCCGGGCCGGGCAGCGGCGCCGAACGGAAGCTCTCCGTGGACCGAGATGCCGCCGTGCTGCTCGCCGAGGCCGCGGTCCGCCTGGACATCGAGCGCTACGTGATGGTCTCGGCGATGGGCGCCGACGCGTACGACCCGGAGGCGGCGAAGCTGCCCGCCGAGGACGAGGACGCCGTCTTCCAGGTCTACCTCCGCGCCAAGGCTGAGGCGGACGCCAACGTGCGGATGCGCCGGTTCCGGTGGACGATCGTCCGCCCGGGCGCCCTGCTCGACACACCCCCGCAGGGCACGGTCACCGTGGGCCGGACCGTCCCGCGCGGCTCGATCCCCCGCGCCGACGTGGCGGCGGTGGTCCTGCACGCGTTGCTCGACGACTCCGCGGTCGGCCAGCAGTTCGAGGTCACCAGCGGCGACGTCCCCGTTCCGGCTGCCCTGCGCGCGCTCGGCTGACCGAGGCGACCACCGTCACGGACGGGAGGCCCACCACCGGTCCGGTGGTGGGCCTCCCGTCCGTCAGGGGGCGGGTCTCAGAGCGCGACGGCCGCGGACTGGCGCGCGATCTCGAGTTCCTCGTTCGTCGGGACCACGAGGACCGCGACGCGTGAGCCGTCCGTGGAGATCCGTCGCGCCTCCTTGCTGTGGAGCTCGTTGCGGTCGGCGTCGACCTCGATGCCGAGGTGCTCGAGGCCGGCGAGCACGCGCCGGCGCAGCAGGGCGTTGTTCTCCCCCACGCCCGCGGTGAAGACGACCGCGTCGAGACCGCCGAGCTGGGCGGTGTAGGCGCCGACGTAGCGGCGGATGCGGTGCCGGTACACGGCGAGCGCCGCCTCGGCCGTCTCGTCGCCCTTGGTGGCGGCGTCCTGCACGTCGCGCATGTCGCCGCTGCCGGTGAGGCCGAGCAGCCCGGACCGCTTGTTGAGCATCGTGTCGAGGTCGTCGAAGGACATCCCGGCCTCGCGGTGCAGGTGGATGAGCACGGCGGGGTCGAGGTCGCCGGAGCGGGTGCCCATGACGAGGCCCTCGAGCGGGGTGAGGCCCATCGAGGTCTCGATCGAGCGACCGCCGTCGATCGCCGCCGCCGACGCGCCGTTGCCGAGGTGCAGCACGATCGTCTTCAGCTCGGACAGCGGGCGGTCGAGGAACACCGCGACCTGCTCGGAGACGTACTTGTGGCTCGTGCCGTGCATGCCGTAGCGACGGATCTGGTGCTCCTCGGCCAGGTCGGCCGGTATCGCGTACGTGTAGGCGTGCGGCGGCATGGTCTGGTGGAACGCGGTGTCGAAGACGGCGACGTGCGGGACGTCAGCGAAGACCTGCTTGGCGGCGCGGATTCCCTCGAGGTTCGCGGGGTTGTGCAGCGGCGCCAGGCTCGACAGGTCGTCGATCTGCTGCTCGACCTCGTCGGTGACGATCGTGGCGGCGTCGAACCGGGTGCCGCCGTGCACGACCCGGTGTCCGACGACGGCCGGCGGGTGCTCGTCGAAGGACGGTCCGACCTTACCGAACGCGTCGATCATCGCCTGGAACCCGGCGGCGTGGTCGGGCACCTCGGCCGAGTCGTTCGACGAGGTCTCCCCCGTCAGCGCGTTGGTGTGCTTCCACGACCCGGTGGACTCGCCGATGCGCTCGACCAGGCCGGAGGCGAGGGTGCGCTCGTCCTCGAGTTCGATCAGCTGGTACTTGAAGGAACTCGAACCGGAGTTGACGACGAGGGCTGCGCTCACGAGGGGTCGCTTTCTGTGCGGGGTTCGGCGGGGGTCGGGGCCGCGGTGCCGGCCTGGATGGCGGTGATGGCGACGGTGTTGACGATGTCGCTGACGAGTGCGCCGCGGGACAGGTCGTTGATCGGCTTGCGGAGCCCCTGCAGCACCGGCCCGATCGCGACCGCGCCGGCGGACCGCTGGACGGCCTTGTACGTGTTGTTGCCGGTGTTGAGGTCCGGGAAGATGAACACCGTCGCCTGACCGGCCACGGGCGACCCGGGCATCTTCGTGCTCGCCACCGTGGGGTCGGCGGCGGCGTCGTACTGGATCGGGCCCTCGACGAGCAGGTCGGGGCGTCGCTCGCGGACGAAGGCCGTACCGGCACGCACCTTGTCGACGTCGGCGCCCGATCCGCTGTCGCCGGTGGAGTAGCTGAGCATCGCCACCCGCGGCTCGATGCCGAACTGGGTCGCGGTCTCGGCGGAGGAGATCGCGATGTCGGCCAGCTGCTCGCTCGTCGGGTCGGGGATGACCGCGCAGTCGCCGTAGACGAGGACCCGGTCGGCGAGCGCCATGAGGAAGACGCTCGACACGATCGAGGTGTCCGGGCGGGTCTTGATGATCTCGAACGACGGCCGGATGGTGTGTGCCGTGGTGTGCTTGGCGCCGGAGACCATGCCGTCCGCCAGGCCGAGCTGCACCATGAGCGTGCCGAAGTACGACACGTCGGTGACGGTGTCGCGGGCGAGCTCGACGCTCATCCCCTTGTGCGCGCGGAGGGCGGTGTACTCCTGCGCGAACCGCTCGCGCAGCTCGGGGTCGAACGGCGAGAGGAGCTGGGCGCCCTCGAGGTCGAGGCCGAGTTCGGTCGCCCGGGCGGTGACGGCCGCCGGGTCGCCCAGGATCGTCAGGTCGCACACCTGCCGCTGCAGCAGCGTCGACGCGGCCCGGAGGATGCGGTCGTCGTCACCCTCGGGCAGGACGATGTGCTTGCGGTGCTCACGCGCCCGGTCGATCAGGCCGTGCTCGAACATGAGCGGCGTGACGACCCCGGACGGCGTGAGCTGCAGTCGGGCGAGCAGCGCCTCGGCGTCGACGTGCCGCTCGAACAACGCGAGCGCGAGGTCGGCCTTGCGGGGCGAGTCGGCGGCCAGGCGACCCCGGGTCTGGGTGATCCGCAGGGCGGTGTCGTACGTGCCGAGGTCGCTCTGCGCGATCGGCAGCGAGCTCGACAGGCCCTCGAGCAGCCGGGAGACCTGCGGTGCCGTCTCGAACCCGCCGTTGAGGATGACGCCGGCCAGGCTCGGGAAGGTCTCGGACTCGTTGGCGAGGAGCGTTGCGATGAGGACGTCGTTGCGGTCCCCCGGCACCACGACGATGCCGCCCTCGATGAGCCGGGGCAGCACGTTCTCCATGCTCATGCCGGCGACGACGGTGCCGAGTGCCTCGCGGTCGAGGAGCGCCTCGTCACCGCGCACGAGCGTGGCACCGGTCGCGGCGAGCAGTGCCCGCACGGTCGGGGCGACCAGGACGGCGTCCTCCGGGATGGCCCAGACCGGCGCATCCGGGTGGTGGTCGTGCACGGCGGTGCCGACGTGCGTGACGATCGCGTCGAGGGCGTCCGGGTCGGCGCGGTTCACGACGACGCCGAGGAGCTGCGCGTGCTCGGCCCGGAGCTCGCTCGTGGTGACGTCGGCCACCTGCCCCATGTCGTCGGCCGACCGGGCTCCGCGTTCGGCCGAGTCCCGTCCGCCGAGCACGAGGAGGACCGGCGCGCCGAGGTTCGCCGCGACCTTCGCGTTGAAGGACAGCTCGGTCGGGCTGCCGACGTCCGTGTAGTCGGAGCCGAGGACGACGACCGCGTCGCAGCGGCGCTCGACCCCGGCGAAGCGCGTGAGGATCGTCGCGAGGGCGGCGTCTGGGTCCGAGTGCACGTCGTCGTAGGTCACCCCGACCGCGTCGTCGTAGGGGATGTCGACGGCGGTGTGCTGGAGCAGGAGCTCGAGCACGTAGTCCGGCTCGTCGACCGACCGCGCGACCGGACGGAACACCCCCACGCGCCCGACCGTGCGGGCGAGGGTCTCGAGCACCCCGAGGGCGACGGTGCTCTTGCCGGTGTGTCCTTCTGCTGACGTGATGTAGATGCGGGTCGACACGTTCCCCAGGGTAGACCTCGCGTGTGCACGGACCTCCGGAGGGGCCGTGAGGACGCTGGTGGTCGTGAGCACCCCCGGAGACCTGTACCATGGGGTGTCGTCACCGCGAGGTGACGCCCGGAGGATTCGCCTAGTGGCCTATGGCGCACGCTTGGAAAGCGTGTTGGGTGCAAGCCCTCGGGGGTTCGAATCCCCCATCCTCCGCAGCACGAACCGGACCCGCGGTCCGGCACCCGAGACCCCCGCCACCGGCGGGGGTCTCGTCGCCTGTGGCCCACTGCGTCCTCCGTCCGACCGGCCAGGAGGCCCGCCCCGCGTCCGGTCCCGCAGGCTGCGGACCGCCGCGCGCCCCGTCCGGCGCGGACGATCCGGAAAGCGGCCAGCACCCTGTGCCCACCGGCGACGGTCCCCTATGCTGACCGCTACGAGCTCGCCGGAGGGACCCGGACGGCTCGACCAGCATCGGACGGCAGGGGCGCCGTCGCGGGACCGGCGCTCTCGCCGTGGCCGTGCAGTCCGGGGACGAGGAGACCTGCCGTGGGGGACGTGACGGCGCGAGCGACACCGCTCGACAGGAGCACCGTGGAGACGATCGTGCGACCGCGCGCAGCACTGGTGCGCTCGACGGCGTTGAGCATCGTCTTCTCCGCCGTGCCGATCGCGGTCGCCGTCGTCTGGGTCGCCGTGCCGACCGGGCGCTGGCTCGTCGTCGGTGCGCTCGTGCTCCTGCTCGGCGCCGTGGTCCTCGCCCTGTTCCTCCGACTGCGGACCGCCTTCGTCGCCGTGCACGACGACCGTGTCACGGTGCGCGGCGCGGTCACCGGGAACCGCACGTTCTCACGGTCCGGCGTCGCCGAGCTCGTGCTCGCGACGACGCACGGCGCCGTGGCCGAGCGGACGAGCCGGGAGCTCGTGGCCCTCGACCCCGCCGGCGAGGCGCTGTTCCGCGTCCGTGCCGACATGTGGGGCGACGAGGGGGTCGACCGACTCGTGGAGGCGCTCGACGTGCGGACCACCCGGCTGCCGAAGCCGATGTCGATGCGCGAGTTCGCGCGACGGTGGCCCGGCCTCCGGACCTGGTACGAGCAGCCGGTGGCGCTCGTGGTCATCGGGACGCTCGCCGCGCTGACGGTCGGTTGCCTCGTCGTCGCCGAGGCCGCGGGACTCTCGCACCGCTGACACCCGCCGCGCGGACGACCGCCAGTGCGTCAGTGCGTCAGTGCCGGGACGGTCTTCGGCCGCACCAGGAACCACAGCAGCAGGATCGCGACGAACGCCGTCGTGCCCATGACGGCCGCCATCGGAGTCGCCCGCGTGATGCCGAGCAGACCGACCACGGGCGAGATGAGCCCCGCCACCCCGAAGTTGAGCGCGCCGAGGAGCGAGGCGGCGGTGCCGGCCTCCTTGCCGTGCGACGCGAGCCCGATCACCTGGACGAGCGGGAACGAGAACCCGCAGGCCGCGATGTAGAACCAGAGCGGGACGAGCACCCCGACGAGCCCGGCACCGAGCTGGTCGAGCACGACGATGGTCACCGAGGCCAGGAACAGCGTCGCGGTCGACGCGGCGAGGATCCACTGCGGTCCCACGCGCTGCGCGAGCCGCGCCGAGATCTGCACGCCGAGCACGACGCCGACCGAGTTCACCGCGAAGAGGAGCCCGTACTGCTGTGGGTCGAGGCCGAACACCTCCTGGAACAGGAACGGCGACGCGCTGAGGTACGAGAACAGCCCGCTGAACACCATCGCCCCGATGAGGGCGACGCCGACGAAGATCCGGTCCGAGAACAGGGCCTTGTACCGCTGCCCGATCGTGGAGTGGCCGTTCTCCTGGCGACGCTCCTTCGGCAGGGTCTCGATGATGAGCAGGATCGACGCGATGACGACCGCCAGGCCGTAGCAGGCGAGGAACACGAAGATGCCGCGCCACGGGAAGAACCGCAGCATCTGCGAGCCGATGAGCGGCGCGAGGATCGGTGCGAGGCCGTTCACCATCGCGAGCCGCGAGAGCATCCGGACCAGGGGCTTGCCGCCGAAGAGGTCGCGGACCGTGGCCATCGCGACGACACCACCGGCCGCGGCGCCCATGCCCTGCAGCACGCGGAACAGTGCGAGCACCTCGACGTTCGGGGCCAGCGCCGCGCAGACCGAGGCGGTCACGTGCAGGCTCGTCGCGATGATGAGCGGCAGACGACGGCCGACCTTGTCGCTCCAGGGCCCCACGAGCAGCTGCCCGATCGCGAACCCGAGGGTCGTCGCGGTGAGGGTGAGCTGGACGGCCCCCTCGGAGATGCCGAGGTCCCGCTCGAGCGACGGGAACGCCGGCAGGTACAGGTCGATCGTGAACGGCCCGAGTGCGGTGAGGGCGCCGAGCACGAAGACGTAGACGAGGCGCTGGGCGCGGGTCAACGAGTCACCGGGGTGCTTGACGACGGTGAGCGGACCGGTGGTCGCGGGGGCGGACACGGCGAGATCCTCCGAAGGGGGTCGAGTGGGGTGGGATCGGCCGCTCGAATCGATTCGGTCCGTTCCACCATGGTACGGGTTGCCCGGGCTGGCCGACAAGCGTCGTCGACCGCGACCGCGCTCCCCGGACCCGACGGGCTGCCGGGCCGTCGCCGTTCCCCGGGTCCCGGGCGTCCTCCCACCCCGCCGCTGCTCGCGCGTCCGCTGCTCCCCGCCCGCCGCTCGCGCGTCCGCCGCTCCCGCGTCCGCCGCTCCCCCGTCCGCCGCTCCCCCGTCCGCTGCTCCCCCGTCCGCCGCTCCCCCGTCCGCCGCTCCCCCGTCCGCTGCTCCCCCGTCCGCTGCTCCCCCGTCCTCCGGGTCCGGGTCCGGGTCCGGGCACGCGACCGGACCGGCCGCCTCCCGCACGAAGGTGCGGCGGACACCTGCCCGGAGGCGGTGGTGCGGTACCGTCGGACTCCCGGCCGAGGCGCGCCGGGAGCACCGCGAACGAGATGGGAGGAGCGTCATGGTCGACGCTCGGATCCTGCACACGACGGCCGCCCTGCGCGAGGCCGTCCTCCGACTCGCCGCCGACCGCCCGGTGTCCGAGATCACGGTCGCCGACGTCACCCGGGCCGCGGGCATCAACCGGGCCACCTTCTACTCGCACGCCGTCTCGCCCGGCTCGCTGCTCGCCGACGTGCTCACCCCCGAGCTCGACCGCATCCGCGAGGACGACGCCGCGGCCCACCGCGCCGCCGTCGAACGCGGTGCCGGACCCGAGGACCTCGCCGCCATCACGCGCCGCGGCATCGACGCCGTGATCGACCACGTCACCGCCCACCGGGACATCTACGAGCGGGCGCTCCCCGACCCGAACGACGGCTCGCTCCACCGGCTGCTCGTCGACCACTTCACGGTCTCCAGTGCGATGCACATCTCCGAACTCGACCCCGCGACCAAGCCCGACATCATCGACGACGTCGCGGCCGGGTTCGTCGCCCAGGGCTTCGTCGGGGCGATCGAGGCGTGGCTCGCCGGACCCCGGCGCTCCCGCAGGGCGCTCGTCGCGACCATCACGCAGTCGTTCCCCGCCTGGTGGAGCTGAGCCGGGCCTTCCGATCGCTCGAGCGGACCGTCGGGCCCGGACCGTCAGGACCGGGCCGACCGCCCGCTGCCGTCGCTACTGCGCCGGATCGTCGGCGTCCTGCGGCTCCTCGCCACGTTGCAGCGACGCGACCATGTCGACGCTGCGGCTGACCAGTTCGTCGTCCGAACCGGCACTGTCGATCCGGTAGTCGGAAGCCAGTCCGTCGTTGCCGCCGCCCGACGACGGCAGGGCACTGCCGAGCGCCACGACCACGACACCCGCGTCGTGCGCGTCCCGCAGCTCGGTCCGCAGCGACGACGGGTCGGCCGCCCGCACGAGCAACGCCTTCGCGCCCGTCCGGACCAGGTCGCGCACCGCCGACCGCTGCCGTGCCGCCTGGTCGGCCCCGGCGACCCGGATGTCGGGCCGGAACCCGGCCTCGGTCAGCTGCTCGCGGAAGACGGTGGCGAGCGAGCGGCCGTCGCCCGAGTCGCTCGGCGTCGCCGCGTCCCCGGTCAGCACGACCCCGATGACCGCGTTCCGGTCGAAGCCACCGTCGGAGCTCGTCAGGTCGGTGCTCCGGACCGGCGTCGGCGCGGTGGTCGTGGTCCCGCTGCAGCCCGTCAGGACGAGCGCGCTCGCAGCGAGCGCGGCGGTCAGCACGGCGACGGTGCGGCGCACGGTTCCTCCTCGGTCATGGCCTGTCACGCTACCCGCCCGTCGGTCCGGACGGACGCGGTCCCGGCCCCCGCCCGTGGCGCCGTGGGCACCGGACCGAGCCGCCGGACCGCGACCAGGCCGACGAGTGCGACCACCGTCATCGCGGTGAACACGAGCGCGAAGGCTGCGGGCTCCTCCCGCCCGCCGGCCGTCGTGAAGAGCAGCCCGGCGACCGCCAGGCCGACCACGCTGCCCGAGGCGTCCGCGATCGTGAGGGCCGAGCTCGCGAAGCCGTCGTCGCCCTCGCGGGAGAACCGGAGCGTCAGCATCGACGTCCTCGGGTACGCCACCCCCATGCCCGCGCCGCCGACGAACCAGCCGGCGACGAGCACCCACACCGGCAGGTCCCACAGCGCGACGGCGAGCGCCGACAGCAGGCTCACCAGCACCAACGCGAGTCCGGTCCCGAAGGCGCGGGCGGCCGGGAGGCGCGCCTCGCCGAGCCGCCCGTGCAGCCAGCTGGCAGCCGCCCAGCTCAGGGCAGCCACCGTGAGCGCCAGGCCGGCCGCGGAGGGTTCCAGTCCGTGCTGCGCCTGGAGCAGGAAGGGCACGTAGGCCTCGCTGCCGAAGAACCCGGCGGCGAGCACCCCGCGCAGGAGCACGACCGACGGCAGCCCCGGTCCACCGGTGAAGGTCCGGCGGGGCAGCAGCGGACGGAGTGCGAGCCACGCCCCGACCAGGCCGACGAGGACCGAGGCGAGGCGGACCGGCACCGGCAGGTCCGGTGCGACGTTGAGGAGCAGCACGGCGGCTGCCGCACCGACCGACCACCCGATCCGGCTACGCTGCCAGGGCGGGCGGGCCTCCTGGGCTGGCGGACGCAGGTGGCGGAGCGTCGGGACCAGGCAGGCGAACGCGACCACGGCGATGACCAGCGCACCGGCGAAGACCCAGTGCCAGCCGACCGCGTCGGTCACGAACCCGGCGACGGCCGGGCCGACGAGTGCCGGCACGACCCACGCGGCGGCGAAGCCGGCGAACACCGAGCCGTGCAGGTCGGGCGGGAACACCCGGGCCACCATGACGTACAGGACGACGTCGATGGCCCCGGCGCCGAAGCCCTCGACGAGGCGACCGGCCAGGAATACCGGCATCGTCGGGGCGAGCATGACCACGGCCGTCCCGAGCGCGAACAGCGCCGCCGAGACCCAGGCGACGACCCGCCCGCCGGAGCGGTCCGCCCAGTTGCCGGCGAGCACCATGCCGGGGACGCCGGCCGCGAGCGGTGCGGCGAAGCTCAGGGAGTACAGCGTCTCGCCGTGCAGGTCCGCGGAGATGACCGGCATGATCGTCGTCATCGCCAGGTTCTGGAACGCGGCGACCGCGACGATCGCGACCATGCCGACCGAGGCCACGAGGTACCGGCGGTCGAACAGGGTCGCCCGGTCCGCCGTCGTCGTGGTCACCTGGTCATCGTAGGACCGTGGTCGGACACCGCGGCGGGTCGGTGCCCGAGCCGTGGGGGTCGTGGTGCGCGGGGTCGTGGTGCGCGGGCTCGTGCTCCGGGGGGGGCGAGCTCCGGCTCGTGCTGCCGGGGGCGAGCTCCGGCTCGTGCTGCCGGGGGCGGGCTCCGGCTCGTGCTGCCGGGGGCGGGCTCCGGGGCCTGAGCTCCGGGGCCCGAGCTCCGGGTCAGCGGTCGAGCGCCTGCTGCACGTCGGCGACCAGGTCGCGGACGTCCTCGATGCCGACCGACAGGCGGACGACGTTCTCCGGCACCGCGAGCTCCGTGCCCTTCACCGACGCGTGGGTCATCTCGCTCGGGTACCCGATGAGCGACTCCACCCCGCCCAGGGACTCTGCGAGCGCGAAGAGCTCGGTCGACTCGGCGAACCGCTTCGCCGCTTCCGGCCCGCCGGCGAGCGCGACCGAGAGCATCCCGCCGAACCCGGACATCTGCTTCGCGGCGATGGCGTGGCCCGGGTGCTCGGGCAGGCCCGGGTAGTGGACGTGCTCGACGGCCGGGTGCGCGAGCAGCGCCTCGGCGATGGCCTGCGCGTTCGACGAGTGCCGCTCCATGCGCACGCTGAGGGTCTTGATCCCGCGGATGGTGAGCCACGCGTCGAACGGCGACGAGATCGCGCCGCCGCCGAACTGCACGAACTGCACCTGGTCGGCGAGCTCCTGGTCACGCAGCACGACCGCGCCGCCGACGACGTCCGAGTGCCCGCCGAGGTACTTCGTCGTCGAGTACACGACGACGTCCGCACCGAGCGACAGCGGCTGCTGGAGGGCCGGCGAGGCGAAGGTGTTGTCGACCACGACGAGCGCCCCGGCCTCGTGCCCGATTGCCGCGAGGGTCTCGATGTCCGCGATCTTCATCAGCGGGTTCGTCGGCGTCTCCACCCACAGGACCGTCTTCGCCGGGCTGTCGGCGAGCGCTGCGCGGACCCGGTCCGGCTCGCTCATCTCGACCGTGACGAGCTCGACCCCCCACGGGACGTGCAGCCGGTTCGCCAGGCGGTGCGTGCCGCCGTAGACGTCGTTGCCCATCACGATCCGAGCACCCGGCTCGAGGTACGCCCGGAGCAGCGCGTCCTCGCCCGCGAGGCCGGACGAGAACGAGAACGCCGCCACACCGCCGTCGAGGTCGGCGAGCAACGTCTGCAGGGCGTCGCGAGTCGGGTTGCCGGACCGGGAGTACTCGTACCCACCGCGCAGCCCACCGATGCCGTCCTGCACGTACGTCGACGTCAGGTGCAGGGGCGGGATGACGGCGCCGGTGGCGCCGTCGGGCTCCTGACCGGAGTGGATGGCGCGGGTGCTGAACTCGGTCATGTCGCGGGGCTCTTCCTGGAGGCTCGGTGCGGGCTGGGTGGGTGGGTGCGGCCGAGCGGGCGCTCGGGTCGTGCGGGTGCTCGGGGTGCTCGGATCGTCCGGGTGCTCGACCGCCGAGGCGGCGGCCGGGCGGCGTCACTCGGACAGGTAGGTGAGCAGGTCGTGGCGGGTCAGGACCGTCACCGGCTTGCCGTCCCCGACGACGAGCAGGGCGTCCGCGGACTCGAGGGCCCGACGCGCCGCCGACAGCGACTCGCCGATGCCGATCAGGGGCAGCGGCTCGCCGACGAAGGGCGTGAGCGCCTCCGCCATGCCCGCGGCCCCCGTGAAGACGTGTCCGAGCAGGGCCTTCTCCTCGACCGCCCCGACGACCTCACCCATCACGACGGGCGGTTCGGCGCTGAGGACGGGCATCTGCGAGACTCCGTACTTCGTCATGATGTCGACCACGTCGCGGACGGTGTCCGAGGGGTGCGCGTGCACGAGGTCGGGCAGGCGGCCGTCCTTGCCCGCGATGAGGTCGCCGACGGAGCGCTCGTCCTCGGTCTCCGCGAAGCCGTAGGACCGCATCCACCGGTCGTTGAAGATCTTCCCGAGGTACCCGCGGCCGCCGTCGGGCAGGAGCACCACGACCACGTCGTCCTCGGTCAGGTCCTGCGCGGCACGGAGCGCGGCGACGACCGCCATCCCGCTCGACCCGCCGACGAGCAGCCCTTCCTCGCGGGCGAGCCGCCGGGTCATCGCGAACGAGTCCGCGTCGGAGACGGCGATGATCTCGTCCGGCACCCCGGCGTCGTACGCGCCCGGCCAGAAGTCCTCGCCGACGCCCTCGACGAGGTACGGGCGACCCGTGCCGCCCGAGTAGACGGAGCCCTCCGGATCGGCGCCGACGATCCGCACTCGGCCGTCGGAGGCCTCCTTGAGGAACCGGCCCGTGCCCGAGATGGTGCCACCCGTGCCGACGCCGGCGACGAAGTGGGTCAGCTGGCCCTCGGTGTCGCGCCAGATCTCCGGACCGGTCGTCTCGTAGTGGCTGCGGGGGCCGTTCGGGTTGGCGTACTGGTTCGGCTTGTAGGCGCCGGGGATCTCCCGCACCAGGCGGTCCGACACCGAGTAGTAGGACTCCGGGTGGTCGGGCGCGACCGCGGTCGGCGTCACGACGATCTCGGCCCCGTAGGCGGTGAGGACATTGCGCTTGTCCTCGCCGACCTTGTCGGGCAGGACGAAGACGCAGCGGTACCCGCGCTGCTGGGCGACGAGGGCCAGGCCGACCCCGGTGTTGCCGGAGGTGGGCTCGACGATGGTCCCGCCCGGGCGGAGCTCGCCGGAGGCCTCTGCGGCGTCGAGGATCCGCGTCGCGATGCGGTCCTTCGACGATCCGCCCGGGTTGAGGTACTCGACCTTCACCAGGACGGTGGCCCGGATGCCGTCGGTGACGCGGTTGAGCTTGACCAGCGGGGTGTCGCCGACGAGGTCGACGACCGAGTTCGCGTAACGCACCCGCAGAGTCTAAGCGGCAGGCCCGACCGAGTGTCCTCGTGTGTCCTCGCGCGACATCGTGCGTCCTCGTTCGTCCTCACGGGACGTGTCCGGTCCGAGCGGTCGGTCCCGCGTGCCCGGTCCGAGCGGTCAGTCCCGCGTCGCGACGACCGGGTCGCTCTGCTGCTCGTGCAGCGTCGCGTACGTGCCGCCGAGGGCGAGGAGCTCGTCGTGCGTGCCCTGCTCCACGATCTGCCCGTGGTCGAGCACGAAGACCACGTCAGCGTCGCGGATGGTCGACAGGCGGTGTGCGATCGAGATGGTCGTCCGTCCCCGGGCGGCCGTGTCGAGGGCCGTCTGCACCACGCGCTCCGAGATGGAGTCGAGCGCGCTCGTGGCCTCGTCGAGGACCAGGACCGGCGGGTCCTTGAGCAGCACCCGGGCGATCGCGATGCGCTGCTTCTCACCACCGGACAGGCGGTACCCGCGCTCCCCCACCACGGTGTCGTAGCCGTCCGGGAACGAAGCGATCGTCTCGTGGATGTTCGCCGCCCGCGCCGCCCGCTCGAGGTCGGCATCGGTCGCGTCCGGCTTGGCGTACCGCAGGTTGTCGCCGATCGTCGCGTGGAACAGGTAGGTCTCCTGGCTCACGATGCCGATGTGCCGCATGAGGTCCTCGTGCTCGAGGTCGCGCACGTCCTGCCCGGCGAACCGCACCGAGCCCGCGGTCGCCTCGTACAGGCGCGGCACCAGGTACGAGATCGTCGTCTTGCCCGCACCCGACGGCCCGACGAACGCGGCGAACTGTCCGGGCTGCAACTCGAACGAGACACCGCGCAGCGTCGGCTTGTCCGCCTCGCCGTCCGGGTAGGTGAACGAGACGTCGTCGAAGGCCACGTGCCCGACCCGTGTCACGTCGACCGGCTCCGCGGTCGGGGCGTCGGTGATGGCCGGTCGCAGGTCGAAGTACTCGAAGATGCGGGCGAACAGCGCCCCGGAGGTCTGCAGGTCCAGCACGACCCGCAGCAACCCGACGGTCGGGAACAGCAGCCGGGACTGCACGGTCGTGAACGCGACGATCGTGCCCGCGGTGATCGGGACGCCGCCGAGGATCAGGTACGCGGCCACGAGGTAGATGACCGCCGGGATGATCGACAGGAAGATCTGCACGATCGCGAAGAACCACTGCCCGGACATCTGCTGCCGGACCTGCAGGCCGATCTGGTTCCGGTTCTCGTCGCCGTACCGCTGGATCTCGCTGCGCTGCTGGTTGAAGCTCTTCGCGAGCAGGATGCCCGACACGCTCAGCGTCTCCTGCGTGATCGCCGTCATGTCCGACAGCGACTCCTGCGTCTGCCCGGCGATCCGGGCCCGCACCTGCCCGACCTTGCGCTGCGCGATCACGAGGAGCGGCAGCAGGACGACGGCCACCAGGGTCATCTGCCAGCTGAGCAGCAGCATCGCGACGACGGCCGCGATGACCGTCACCGTGTTGCCGAGCACCGACGAGATCGTGTTGTTCAAGACGCTCGCGACACCGCCGACGTCGTTCTGCAGTCGGCTCTGGATGACGCCGGTCTTCGTGCGGGTGAAGAACGCGAGCTCCATGCGCTGCAGGTGTCCGAACAGCCGCATGCGCATGGCGCCCATGACCTTGTTGCCGACCGTCGCGGTGAGGTAGGTCTGCCAGACACCGATGCCGGCGCTGGCGATCCAGAGGCCGATCATCGCACCGACGAGCACCGCGAGCACGGGGACGTCCGGGCCGCCGCTCGGTGGGAACAGCCCGCGGTCGAACGCCTGCTGCGTGAGCAGCGGCGGGATCACGGACAGCGCCGCACTGATCAGGACGAGCACGACCGTCAGCGCGATGGCGCGGCGGTGCGGGACGAACAGGCCGGCGATCCGCCGGAGCAGGTGCGGGATCTCGGGCGCCTCGGCGTTCGCGGCACGCTGGGCCGCCGTGTCGCCACTGGAGATGCGGCCACGGCCATGCCCGCCACCACCACCACGCATCCCGCCGCCACCGGCGACGGAGTCCATCCGGCTCATCCGCACCCTCTCTGCGCCTCCGGCGCCGTCCTCGCACGAATGTACGCCCGCGGAAGGACCCGGCCGCCTGCGTTCGCCGAGGGCTGTGGACGGCGGTGATCCGTGCCTCCCGTGTGGAGGAAGGGACTGCACCGGTTTGGACCCCGTCGGAGGGCCATGGGACGATGACCCGTCCCCCGCCAGCGCCCCCGTGAGGTCCCATGTCGTCCGCGCCGTCTCTCAGCCACCAGCTCCTCCGGCGCAAGCCGGTCGACCAGCTCCGCGCCGAAGCGGAGCAGGGGGTCGACGGCCAGCCACTGCGCCGGACGCTCGGTGTCTGGCACCTGACGATGATCAGCGTCGGGGCCACGCTCGGGACCGGCATCCTCGTCGTGCTCGGCACCGCGGTCCCGCTCGCCGGACCGGCGGTCTGGATCTCGTTCGTGCTCGCCGGGGTCGCGGCGCTGCTGTCCGCGCTGTCCTACGCCGAGATGGCCGGGGCCGTCCCCACCTCCGGGTCGAGCTACTCGTACACGTACGTGACGATGGGCGAGGGGATCGCCTGGATCTGCGGGTGGTGCCTGGTCCTCGAGTACGCGGTCTCCGTCGCTGCCGTCGCGGTCGGCGCGAGCGAGTACGTCGACGAGACGCTCCGGGTCTTCGGGCTGCACCTGCCCACCGCACTGTCCGCGCCTCCCGGGGACGGCGGTTTCCTCAACCTGCCCGCCGCGGCGCTCGTCCTCATCGCGATGCTCGTGCTGCTGCCCGGCGCGAAGGAGAGCGCCTGGGTGAACACGCTGATGGTCCTCGTGAAGATCGCTCTGCTGGTCTTCTTCGTCGTCGTGGCGTTCTCGGCGTTCCGGGCTGGCAACTTCGAGCCGCTCGCACCGATGGGTGCCGCGGGCGTGAGCGCGGCTGCCTCCCGACTGTTCTTCTCGTACATCGGGTTCGACGCCGCCTCGACCGCGGGTGAGGAGGCGAAGGACCCGCGCCGCGACCTCCCCCGCGCGATCATCGGCTCGATCGCTCTGATCACGGCGCTGTACATCCTGGTCGCGGTCGCCGCGATCGGAGCCCGCTCGTGGACGTCGTTCTCCGCCGACGAGGCCTCGCTCGTCCGGATCGTGGTCGACGTCACCGGCCAGCCCGTCGTCGCGCTGGTGTTCTCGATCGGCGCCGTGGTCGCCATCGCGAGCGTCGTGCTGACCGTGCTCTACGGGCAGACGCGCATCCTGCTGACCATGGCTCGCGACGGCCTCGTGCCGAAGGTGTTCGGACGCGTCTCCCCGCGCACCGGGACCCCGATCGCGAACACGCTCATCGTCGGCATCGTCGTGACGATCGTCTCGGCCGTCGTGCCCCTCGGCGAACTGGCTGACGCGACGAGCATCGGCACCCTCGTCGCCTTCGCCCTGGTGAACGTCTCGGTGATCGTGCTCCGTCGGACGCAGCCGGACCTCGAGCGCTCCTACCGCGTGCCGTTCTTCCCCGTGGTGCCGGTGCTCGGCGTCCTGTTCTGCCTGTTCCTGGCGGTGTCGCTCGGCGCCGGCACGTGGATCGCGTTCGGCATCTGGATGGTCGCCGGCGCGGTGCTCTACGT
The DNA here is from genome assembly GCF_018885305.1 of Curtobacterium sp. L6-1. Taxonomy (NCBI): domain Bacteria; kingdom Bacillati; phylum Actinomycetota; class Actinomycetes; order Micrococcales; family Microbacteriaceae; genus Curtobacterium; species Curtobacterium aetherium. The sequence continues at coordinate 520,141 of NZ_CP076544.1, read as the reverse complement.
GGCCTACGGCCGCCGCCACAGCACGCTCGCGTAGCGCGGCGCCGCGCGCGGCCGTACGAGACCCGACGCTGCGACCCTTGCGCTCAGCGACGGCACTCGCGCCTCGCACCGCGAGCGACGTCGCGGAGCCCGAACGTCACCGTTCCTCCACACCGCCTCACCGCGTGTCGGCCGTCCACAGCACGAGCGTCCGGGGGCGGAGACCCGGATCCGCGGGCCACGATCGGACCTGGTCCACTACCGGAAGCGCCCACACCTCCTCCGAACCGACGTCGCCGACAAGAGCGTCGCTCGATCAGTGCAACGTGCTCACCTCGCCGGCGCACTCGTCCCCGTGCACCGTGGTGTGTTCATGGCCAAGGACGAGTGGGAAGGACTCGACGACGCCGGGCGGCACCTCGCACGAGCTCGAGCGGTGGCACCCTCGCTCGCGATCGACACGGCGTTCTCGCACATCACCGCGGCGGTGTCACACGGTTGGCCCGTGGTCGGTCCACTGCCCGTCCGCGTGCACGTGACCGACGAGGCACGGACCGCGACAGCGCACCGGTCGGGCTTGGTGCGGCACGCCGGACCGCTGCCCGCGCTGGATGCGATCCGGCTCGACGGGGTGCCGGTGACCGCCCCGCTGCCCACCGCATTGGCGCTGATCGCGACCACTCCCGTACACGTCGCCGCAGTCGCGGTCGACATCAGCGTCCGTAACGGATCACTCCGCCTCGAGGACGTCGCGGCAGCCCTCCCGAGCTCGCCAGCACGAGGGTCAGCACGAGGACGTCTCGTCATCAGCGCGCTCGACCGCCTCCACGAGTCGGTCGGAGAGTCCTTCGCGGCGATCCGCCTGGTCGAACTCGGGGCAGCGGAAGTGGTGCCGCAGCACGAGTTCGTCCTGGCCGACGGCAGCACCTGTCGCCTGGACTTCTGGATCCCGGAACTCGGTGTGGTCGTCGAGTTCGACGGCAGGCAGAAGTACGTCGACCCGGCGATGACCGGCGGCGCGGACCAGACGGACGTCCTCTGGCGGGAGAAGCTGCGGGAGCACCGGCTCCGGTCCCGACCAGACGTCCGGGCAGTCGTCCGTGTGACGTGGTGGCACCTGATCGACCTGGACCGGTTCCGCGCACTGTTCCGAGCGCACGGCATCCGGTTCTGAGGGCGGCCGGTGCCGAATCCGCACTGAGCGACACTGTTCGGCCCGCAGCGCGCGCGACGTGTCGCTCAGCGCGAAACTCGCGGCGCGCACGCGGCACGCGCGTCGCGGCCCGCGCACGCGTGGCGCCCCGCGCACGACGAAGGCCGCCACCCCGAGGGGCAGCGGCCTTCGTGACCAGAAGGTCGGACTCAGACGAGCTCGACGGTGGCGCCAGCGGCCTCGAGGGCAGCCTTGGCCTTCTCGGCGGCGTCCTTGTTGGCGCCCTCGAGGATCTTCGCGTCGGCGGTCTCGACGAGGGCCTTGGCCTCGCCCAGGCCGAGCGACGTGAGGCCACGGACCTCCTTGATGACCTGGATCTTCTTGTCACCGGCCGACTTGAGCACGACGTCGAACTCGGTCTTCTCCTCGACCTCCTCGGCGGGGGCAGCAGCGCCACCGGCCGCGGCGACCGCGACGGGGGCAGCAGCGGTGACCTCGAAGACCTCTTCGAACTTCTTCACGAAGTCCGAGAGCTCGATGAGCGTGAGCTCCTTGAAGGCCTCGATGAGCTCGTCCTGCGAAAGCTTCGCCATGATTTTCTCCTACTACTTACTGATGCGTGGTGTGGGTGTGGAACGCGTGCCTGGTCAGGCCGCGGACTCCTGCTTCTCGCGGAGGGCGTCCACCGTGCGGACGGCCTGCGAGAGGGGTGCGTTGAACAGGTACGCAGCACCGAACAGCGAGGCCTTGAAGGCGCCGGCGAGCTTGCCGAGCAGCACATCACGGGACTCGAGGTCGGCGAGCTTGTCCACCTCGGTCGCGGAGAGCGGGTTACCGTCGAAGTAACCACCCTTCACCACGAGCTCGGGGTTCGCCTTGGCGAATGCACGCAGCGACTTCGCGACGGCGACGGTGTCACCGTGGACGAAGGCGAGAGCGGACGGACCGGCGAGCTCGTCGTCGAACGACGTGATGCCTGCCTCGTTGGCCGCGATCTTGGTCAGCGTGTTCTTCACCACGGCGTACGTGGCGTGCTCACGGATCGAGTTGCGGAGCTCCTTGAGCTGCGCGACCGTGAGACCGCGGTACTCGGTGAGCAGAACGGCGTTCGAGCTACGGAAGGACTCCGTGAGCTCGGCGACCGCAGCTTCCTTGTTCGCCATGGTTCTCCTTGGGGTTGTGCTGGCAGCCCCTGGTCCACACATGAAGAAAGCTCCGGCGCAGAGGCTCGGAGCTGCTCCCGCATCGAGTGTGGGAGTGGTTCTGAACACCTGCGCGGGCTGCCTCGTGACGAGGACCTTCGGTCACTGTCCGAGCGTGAGCACGGCAGCGACGACCAGCGGTCTTTGGCTGAGAAGAACGGTACCACAGCGACGCGGCGTTCCGGAACCCATGACCGGCCGGGAGGCACGCGCCCCGCCCGTCACGCCCCTCACGCCCCTCACGCCCGCCAGGCACGCCCCCTGCCCGCCAGTCCCGTCAGGCCCGCCAGTCCCGTCAGGCCCGCCAGTCCCGTCACGCCCGTCAGGCCCGTCAGGCCCGCCAGTCCCGTCACCGTCGCTCCGGTACCCCGGCCCACGCATCGACCGTCGCCGGACCACCGGCTCCGCCGCCCTCGCCGTCGGACGGACCGCCCGTCCCGCCTGCACCCGTGCCCGCGCCGGCACCAGTGCCCGCGTCCGCGTCCGCCCCCGCAGTCACCGCCGCCCGGTCCGGCAGGCGCACCGTGAAGACCGTGTCCCCCGGCTCGCTCGTCACCGACACCCGCCCGCCGTGCGCCTGCACGACCGCGTCGACGATCGCCAGCCCGAGCCCCGTCGACCCGGCCGTCCGGGACCGCGAGCTGTCCGCCCGAGCGAACCGCTCGAACAGCTTCGGCAGGAACGCCGGGTCGATCCCCTGCCCGTCGTCGCGGACCGTCAGGTCGACCCCGCCGCCGCCCGCCGCGGGCAACGGCGCGATGCCGACCGTGATGCGCGTGCCGTCCGGGGTGTGCGTGCGGGCGTTCGTGACGAGGTTGACGATCACCTGGTGCAGGCGTGCCGCGTCGCCGAGGACCTCGACGGGCTCCTCGGGCAGGTCGACCGCGATCGGGTGCTCGGGCGATGCCGCGTGTGCGTCGTTGACGGCGTCGAGCACGAGTCCGGTCAGGTCGACCTCGGCGAACTGGATCTCCCGTCCCTCGTCGAGGCGGGCGAGGAGGAGCAGGTCCTCGACCATCGAGGTCATGCGCACCGACTCCGACTCGATGCGGCTCATCGCGTAGACGACGTCCGGTGGGAGGTCGCCGCCCATCCGACGGGTCAGCTCGGCGTACCCGCGGACGGATGCGAGCGGTGTGCGGAGTTCGTGCGAGGCGTCGGCGACGAACTGCCGGACCTTCTGCTCCGACCGCTCCCGCGCCTGCATCGCACCTGCGATGTGGTCGAGCATCCGGTTGAAGGCGGTCCCGACCCGGCCGACCTCGGTCCGCGGGTCGGCGTCGGGCACCCGGACGCCTTCGAGTGCGGCGCTCCGGTCGAGCGGCATGCCGGCGACCGTGGACGCGGTCTCGGCGACACGGTCGAGGGGCCGGAGTGCCCGGCGGACGGCGGCCGTGGCGGCTGCGGAGGCGGCGAGGAGCGCGAGCCCGGTGACCACGAGCACCACCCCGAACAGCTTCCACACGCTCTCGTACACGGGCGCGAGCGGGAGCCCGACCACGAGGACGGCGGGTCCGACGGGCGCCGCTGTGACCCGGTACCGGCCGAGGTCGCCGCCGAGGTCGATGCTGTGCGGCCGCCCGTCGACCCGCACCGTCCCGAGCGGCTGGACGGCGGACGCGGCCAGCTGGTCGACGTCGCCGGCGTTGTCGAGCACGCTGCCGAGCACCACGCTGCCGTCGAGGAAGTACACGGTGAGCGTGCCGGCCGCCTGCCCGGAGGGACGGCCGATCTCGAGCCCCGGCCCGTTCGGCCCCTGCCGCTCGACGGACCGTTGCGCACGGCTCGTGGCGTACTGCAGCTGCTCGTCGATCGCCGATCGCTGGATGGAGAAGAGCGCGAGGATGCTGCCGCCACCGATCACCGTGCTGACGGCGACGACCAGGGCGACGATGCTCAGGACGAGCCGACGGCGGAGGGTCACGGGACCGGCTCAGGCGGTCGGCTTGATGACGTAGCCCACGCCGCGCACGGTGTGGATCATCGGCTGCTCGCCGACGTCGATCTTCTTGCGGAGGTAGGAGATGTAGATCTCGACGACCGAGGACTTGCCCCCGAAGTCGTACGACCACACGCGGTCGAGGATCTGCGCCTTGGAGAGCACGCGACGCGGGTTGCGCATGAGGAAGCGGAGCAGTTCGAACTCGGTGGCGGTGAGCTCGATCGGCCGTCCGGCGCGGCTGACCTCGTACGACTCCTCGTCGAGCACCAGGTCGCCGACGACGATCCGCGAGTCGCCGGCCTCGGACACGGAGATCTGCGAGCGTCGGACGAGACCGCGCAGGCGTGCCACGACCTCCTCGAGCGAGAACGGCTTCGTGACGTAGTCGTCGCCGCCCGCGGTGAGTCCGGTGACGCGGTCCTCGACGGAGTCCTTGGCGGTGAGGAACAGCACCGGCGTCTCGTCGTTGTTCTGCCGGAGGCGGCTGAGCACCTGCAGCCCGTCGAGGTCCGGCATCATGACGTCGAGCACCATCGCGTCGGGCCGGAACTCCCGCGCCGTCGTCAGCGCGTCCTGCCCGCCGTTCGCACTGCGGACGTCCCAGCCCTCGTACCGCAGCGCCATGGTGAGCAGGTCGGTGAGGCTGGCCTCGTCGTCGACGACGAGGATGCGCAACGGCGAACCGTCGGCACGCGTGAGGCGCGGGGCTGCGGAGGGCTGGGAGATGGTCACGTCATCGAGTATCGAGAGTTCCCTATGAGCCGACTGTGGCCCTCCCCTGTTCGCCCTGTGGATCAGCGGGGGTTCTCCCGATGCCGTCTCACTAGCGTTGCGGTCATGCTGGCTTCCCCTGCTTGGCCCGACGGCGCGACCGCGGTCGACACGGACGCGATCACCGCCCTCGTCACCGCGTGCACCGGTCCCGACACCGCACCGGCGGCCACGTCGACCGGGACCGCCGGGAGGCCCGCCCCCACTCCGGCGGACCGGCTCGCCGTCGCGCGCGCCCTCGCCGCCGACACCCCGCCCCTCACCGCCGGCACCGCCGGCCGGTGCTTCGCGACCCTCGCCGCGGTCGCCGCGGCCGACGTCGCCACCGCCCGCACCGTCGAGCCGCACCTCGACGCGCTGACGATCCTGGCGCAGGCCGGGGTGGCGGTACCCGCCGACGCGACGTGGGGTGTCTACGCGGCCGAGGCCCCGGGCCTCCGTCTCGACGCCCGACCGGACCCGGGCACGGCCGGGGCGGTCGTGCTCGACGGGACCAAGCCGTGGTGCTCGCTCGCGTCGACGCTGTCGCACGCGCTCGTGACCGCCACCGTCGACGGGGAACGGCAGCTCGTCGCCGTCGACCTCCGCCAGGACGGGGTCGTGCCGCACGACGAGGCGTGGGTCGCGCGCGGTCTGCCGGACGTGCCGAGCGGGCCGGTGGACTTCACCGCCGTCCCCGCGACGACCGTGGGCGACCCGGGGTGGTACCTGCACCGACCGGGCTTCGCGTGGGGCGGCATCGGCGTCGCCGCGTGCTGGTGGGGCGGGGCGGTCGGTCTGGCCCGGGTCCTGCGCCACCACGCGGCCGCGCGCCCGGACGCCGAACTGCTCCGCGTCGCCCTCGGTGCCGTGGTCGCCGACCTGGCCGACGCCGAGGACGCCCTCGCCACCGCCGCACGCCTGATCGACGCGAGCGCCGAGCACCCTGACGCCGACCACCCCGACGCCGACCACGACCACACCGCGGCCGGTGGTGCCGAACCCGACTGGCAGCTCCTCGCCCAGGTCGTCCGGTCGCGTGTCCGCCGTGCCGTCGACGCCGTGCTGACGCGGGTCGTCCGCACGGTCGGCCCCGGCCCGCTGACGAGCGACCCCGCGATCGCGGCCCGGGTGGCCGACCTCGAGCTGTACATGCTGCAGGACCACGGCGACCGCGACCTCGGCCGCATCGGGCGGATCGTCCTCGAGCGTGGCGGCGTCGCGTGGTGAGCTTCGACCACCGGGAACCGGGCACCGACCCGGACGCCTGGACCGCCGTGCTGCCGTCCGCGACCGCGGCGCCGCTCGACCTCGACGGCGTCGCCGCAGTGCTGGTCGTCGCACCGCACCCCGACGACGAGACGCTCGGGGCCGGCGGGCTCATCGCGACCGCGGCCGAAGCGGGCCTGCCGGTCCACGTCGTCCTCGTCACCCGCGGCGAGGGCTCGCACCCGGACTCCCCCACGGCCACGCCCGCGGAGCTCGCCGACCGACGGGCCGCCGAGTTCCGCGCCGCCCTCGGCACCCTGCACCCCGCCGTGACCTGGACGGTGCTCGACGTGCCGGACGTCGGGCTCCGCGAGCAGCCCGACACGCTCCGGGACGCGCTCGACGCCCGGCTGGCGGGCACCGACGGGCGGACGATGCTCGTCGCTCCGTGGCGGGGCGACGGACACCGGGACCACCGGGTCGCCGGCGAGGTCGCGGCGGCCGTCGCGTCCGGCAACCCCGACGTCGTCCTGCTCGCGTACCCGGTCTGGGCCTGGCACTGGGACGACCCGACCGCGCCCGTCCTGCCGGTCGCCGGACTCCGCCCGCTCCTGCTCACCGGCGCCGTGCTCGACCGGAAGCGGCGCGCGCTCGACGCCCACGCCTCGCAGGTCCGGCCGCTGTCGCCGGCGCCGGGGGACGAAGCCGTCGTCGACGACCGGCACGCCCGACACCACCTCCGCACCGAGGAGTGGTTCGTCACCGTGCCCCCGCCCGGGCCCGCCACCCCGCCGTCCTCCCGGTCGCGGGAGTCCTTCGACGCGCACTACGACCGGAAGCCCGAGGGGTGGGACTTCGACGGCTCCTGGTACGAACAGCGCAAGCGGGCCGTGACGCTCGCGGCGCTCCCCCGGCAGCGCTGGCGGTCGGCGCTGGAGCTCGGCTGCGCGACCGGCGTCCTCACCGACGCCCTCACCGAGCGTGCCGACGACGTCCTCGGCACCGACATCGCGGCGGCCCCGCTGGAACGTGCCCGACGGCGCGCACCCCGGGCCCGCTTCGTGCAGGCCGCCCTGCCCGCCGAGTGGCCGGACGGCCGCTGGGACCTCGTCGTCATGTCCGAGGTCGGCTACTACCTGTCCCCCGCCGACCTCGACGCGACGATCGACCACGTGCTCGCCACCCTCGACGACGACGGCGTGCTCGTCGCCTGCCACTGGCGACACCCCGACGACGACGCCGTGACCGACGGCGACACCGTCGACGCGCACCTCACCGCACGGTGGCCGCGACCGGTCCTGGTCCGGCACGTCGAGGAGGACTTCGTCCTCAGCGTCCTCCCCGGCCCCGCCGTCCCGAGCGTCGCACGCGCCGAGGGGCTGGTCCGGTGACGACCCGCCTCGACGTCGTCGTGCCCGCACACGACGAAGCGGACCGCATCGGCGCCTGCCTGGAGGCGCTGGCCACCGCCGTCACAGTCCTGCACCACGAGCGACCGGGCACGCGGGCACACGTCACGGTCGTCCTGGACGGCTGCACCGACGACACCCCGCTCCTCGTGCACGCCGCCGCCCGGGCCGGGACGTCCGCGTGGCTCGACGCGCTCGCGACCGACCACGTCGGGGTCGGTCGAGCGCGGTCCCTCGGCGCCGCCCACGCGCTGGCCCGCGACGTCGGGGACGACACCGCGCTCGAGCACCGGTGGCTCGCGCACACCGACGCCGACTCACGGGTGGCCCCCGGCTGGCTCGTGCAGCAGGCCGACGCCCTGGCCGCCGGTGCCCACGTGCTCGTCGGCGCCGTCGTGCCCGACCCCGAGGACCTCGACCCGGTCGTGCTCGCCCGGTGGCAGGCGAGCCACCCGCCGGGCGCGACGCTCGGCCACGTGCACGGCGCGAACCTCGGTGTCCGGGCCGACGCGTACCGGGCCGTCGGCGGCTTCGACCCGGTGCGGGAGCACGAGGACGTCCGTCTGGTGGCGCGCGCCCGGGCGCTGGGGCTGCGGGTGGACGCGACCACGGGCCTCCCGGTCGTGACGAGCGGTCGCTTCGACGGGCGGACGCCCGGCGGGTACGCCGAGCACCTGCGCCGGACCTACGGCGACGCGTCCTGACCGGACCGGTCGGCTAGCCCGGCTCGGTGACCGGGTAGTCGCAGTACGCGAACCACGACGAGTCCGGGGCCCACGGCGGCACGTTGACCGTCCCCTGCCCGCCGTCGAGCGCGACCAGGGTCTCGGGCAGGACGGCGATCCGGGCGCCCCGGGCGAGCGAGCCCGGCAGCAGCCGGAGCTCCACGCGGTGGTCGGCGGGGTGGCCCTGCACGCCGGGCTCGTACGACAGGTAGAGCAGGTGCGCGCCGTCCGGGGAGACGTGCGGGAACCAGTTCACCCGCTCGTCCGCGGTGACCTGCACGGGCGTGTCCGACCCGGTCCGCAGCGTCGCGAGCTGCGCCGTCCCCGGCGTGAAGCGCTCGGTGTTGAACAGCAGGGCACCGCCGTCCGGGGTCCACGAGCACCCGTCGTCGGGGTGCTCGTCGCGGGTGGTGAAGGTGGTCGCACCGGTCGCCGGGTCCACGAGGGCGACGTCGGTCGTCCAGACGCCCTGCTCCGACCGCTCGCCGACGATCGCCGCGAGGGCCGACCCGTCGGGCGCGATGCCGTGCAGGTAGTACTTCCGCACGACCGGCAGCGCGGCGGCCGTGTCGGTGATCCGGGTCCCGGTGCCGCCGTCGGGCAGCGGCACCCGGTAGAGCTCGCCGTCACGGCCGCTCACGACGACCGACTCCCCCGACGGGTCGAGCACGTGGTCGTTGTTGATCTCGGGGACACCCGCCATCGGGACCGGCACGAGGGCGGTCTCGTCGAGGACCGTGCCCGCCTCCGGCACCGGCAGCAGCCAGAGGTCGCCGTCGGCGTTCAGGACGAGGGTGTCGGCGTCCAGGACGTTCGGCGCCTCGACGAGCACCGAGCGGGACGCGAACACGAGCCGGGCGGCGCGTCCCCCGACGTCGTACACGTGCACGCGGCTGGTCTGTCCGGGCAGCAGCTGCCGCCCGCGGGTCTCGGTCATGCGTCCATCCTGTCGTCTGGTCGGCGGACACGGACGGGAGGCGCGGTGCGGGTCGGACCCGCACCTGGGCCCACAACGGCCGGGACCGGTCCGACGCGCCTGCGTCGGACCGGTCGTGACCGTCGGGGAGCCTCCCGTCAGGGTGTCGCGGCTACTTCACCGCGCCGGCGGTGAGGCCGGCGACGAACTGACGCTGGACCACGAGGAACGCGATGACCACCGGGATCGACACGACCAGCGACGCGGCCATGATCTGGTTCCAGTACACGTTCGTCTGCGTCGAGTACTGCTGCAGACCCACCGCGAGCGTCGACCCGAGCCCGTTCGTCATGACGGAGGCGAAGAGGACCTCGCCCCAGGCCGTCATGAACGAGTAGATGCCGACCGCCACGAGACCCGGGCGGGCCGACGGCAGGATGATCCGGAACAGTGCGCCCATCGGGCCGGAGCCGTCCACCATCGCGGCCTCGTCGAGTTCACGCGGGATGGTCTCGAAGTAGCCCGCGAGCATCCAGATCGAGAACGGCAGCGTGAAGGTCAGGTACGTGATGATGAGGCCGAGCCAGCTGCCGACGAGCTGGATGCCGAGCGAGTTGCCGAGGTTCGTGAAGATGAGGAACAGCGGCAGCAGGAACAGCACGCCGGGGAACATCTGCGTGGAGAGCACCGTCGTGGTGAAGGCGCTCTTGCCCTTGAAGTTCCAGCGCGACACCGCGTAGGCGGCGAACGTCGCGATGATCAGCGAGAACACCGTGGCGACCGTGCAGACGACGAGCGAGTTCACGAAGTACTGCGCGAGCGGCACCGTCGTCCACATGTCGATGAACGGCTGGATGGTGATGTTCGTCGGGATCCACGAGAAGTCGTTCTGCACGTCACCGAGCGGCTTGATCGCCGTGGTGACCATCACGTAGAGCGGCACCACCGTGAAGACGGTGAGCAGCACGAGGACGATGACCTTGAAGGACTTGGCGCCCACTGTTTCACGCACGGACGGACCTCCGGTTGGTGACGGCCAGGTAGATGCCGGTCACGATGAGCAGGAAGACGAGGAGCAGCACGCTCATCGCGGCCCCGGAGCCGAAGTTCCAGGTGATGAACGACGCGTTGTAGATGTGGAAGCTCAGCAGGTCCGCGGCGGGCGGCTGCGCGGTCGACCCGAACAGCACGAACGGCGTGTTGAAGTCGTTGAACGTCCACAGGAACATCACGAGCACGAGCGTGACGTTCACCGGGCGGACCATCGGCAGCGTGATCGAGCGCCACTGGCGGAAGGGCTTGGCGCCGTCGACCGAGGCGGCCTCGTACACGTCGGCCGGCACGGACTGCAGGCCCGCCATGAGCATGAGGAACGCGAACGGCCAGGTCTTCCAGATCGCCACGACGACGACGGCCACGAAGGCGTTGTTGCCGATGAGCCAGAACGGGGCGTTGTCGCCGAACAGGTGGAGTTGGTCGACGAGGATGTGGTTGAGTGCGCCGGAGTCACGCTGGAACATGAACTTCCACGTGATGACGCCCGCGTACATCGGCAGCGCGTAGGGCACGAGGAACAGGGTGCGGAAGAGACCGCGACCGGCGAACGGCTTCTGCAGTGCGACCGCGGCGGCCATGCCGAACGCCCACGACAGCCCCACGACGAGGATCGTGAACGCGCACGTGATGAGGAACGAGTTGAGCAGCCCACGACCGATGGCCTGGTCGAAGTCCACCGCGACGGAGTAGTTCCGCAGACCCGCGAACGGCGCAGCGCCCCAGTTCGCGATGAAGTACTTGGTGAGCTGCACGAAGCTGATCCAGATGCCGACGAGCATCGGCACGATGTGGATGAGCAGCTCGAAGAGGATCGCGGGACCGACGAGCGCGTACGGCAGCCACTGGATGCGACGCTTCCCCCGCGGCGGCGGCCCGGACAGGGTCGGCGCCTTGGTGTGCGTCAGGTCGATGGCCTCGGATTCTGGCAGGACCGACGTGGACATGGGCAGGCCTTTCGGCTGGGTGGAGGGGGTTCGAGAAGTGGGGCGGGAGGCCCGGACGCGTCCTGTCGGACGCGGCCGGGCCTCCCGTCGGGTCAACCAGCGGCCTGGGAGACCTGGTCCTGAGCCGTCTGCAGCGCGTCCTTGATGTCCTTGTCGGACACCGTCGAACCCGTGGCGATCTTGGCGAACATCTCGTTCATCGCCTTGCCGACCGTGGACTCGAACTGGTCCTCGGCGGGCACCAGCGGGAGCGGCTTCGCCTTGTTGTTGTAGATGTCGAGGAACGTCTTGGTCTGCTCGTCGGTGACCGAGTCGGCAGCGGCGGCGAGCACCGGCAGGGCCGAGTACGGCTTGTCGAGCGTGGCCTGCGTGTCCGTGCTCGTCATGTACTTGACGAACTTGAGCGCGCCGTCCTTGTTCTTCGTGTTCTTGAAGATCGACAGGTTGATGCCGGCCGGGAAGCTCGCGATCTGCTCGCCACCGGTCGGGGCGGGCAGCGGCACGACGCCGAACTCGTCGGACTTCATGCCGAGCGACTCGATGGTCGTGTTCGCGTTGTTCTGGTTGAGGATCATCGCGGCCTTCTTGTTCGCGAAGTCCGCGACCGACTGGTTCGCGTTGTCGTACTGAGCGTTCGACGGGTTGGCGGCCTTCGTCTCCTGCATCAGGTCGATGTAGCGCTTGATGCCGTCGACGTTCGCCTTCGAGGTGAAGGTCGGCTTGCCGTCGCCGTCGAACCACTCGCCGCCGTTCTGCGCCGAGTTGATGAACGCGAAGTGTGCGTTCTCCGTGTAGGACCCACCGGCGAGGCTGAAGCCGTACTTGCCGTCGGTGGTGAGCTTCTTCGCTGCCTCGGTCAGTTCCTCCCACGTGGTGGGCGGCTCGACACCGGCGTCCTTGAGCATGGCCTTGTTGTAGAACAGGCCGTAGGCGAGGCCGTAGAGCGGGACACTCGTGACGGTCTTGCCGGGCGCACCACCGGTCGACAGCGGGACCTTGCCGAACTTGTCCGCACCGCCGATCGCCTTCATCTCGGCGTCACCGAACTCCTGGAAGGCGCCGGTGGCCTGCAGCGACGTCGCCCAGGTGTTGCCGATGTTGACGACGTCCGGGCCCTGGCCCGAGGTGACGGCGGTCTGGATCTTCGTCTGGAGGTCGTTCCAGCCGATGACCTGGAGGTCGACCTTGATGCCGGTCTCCTTGGTGAACTTCTCGAGGACGGGCGTCAGCACCTCCTTGTCGTTCTGCAGGGACGTGCCCTGGTTCGACGCCCAGTAGGTGAGCGTCTTCGGGTCGCCGGATGCGCCGGAGGACCCGGAGGAGCAGGCTGCGAGGCCGGACACGGTGAGTGCCGCGGCCGCGGTGATGGCCAGTGCGCGGATGGCAGTGCGCATGACTCTCTACTTTCTCGTCGTTGAGATGGTGCGGGAAGGTGGTGCTGGGTGCTGCTGTGTGGGACGGGCAGGTCCGGTCAGGCCACGGGAGTGGTCAGGACAGGGTCTGCGCCGCGGGGTCCCAGCCCTCGGGGAGGGTCGGGGAGGGTGCCACGGTGCTCTCCACGAGCACCGTCTCACCACGTTCGGCTGCCTCGGCGATGGAGACCATCACGTCGAGGACGTGGAAGGCGAGCGAACCGGGGACCCGGTTCTCCTCGCCGGCGCGGAGGGAGCGGGCCAGGTCGACCACGCCCGTCCCCCGCGTGTACGTGGACCCGACGGCGGGGATCGTCTCGGGCTCGTCGGCGCCCAGCGCGTAGAGCGCGGTGTCGCCGTCGAAGTCGTTGGGGTCGGGGAAGACGACCGTGCCGGTCTCGCCGGCGATCTCGACGAAGCCGGTGCGGCCCCGGTCGGACTCGAACGAGAACACGCTCTGCGCGCTCCCGCCGCCCTCGAACTGCAGGAGCGCGGAGTGGTTCGTCGGCACCTCGACCGGGAACTCGGTGCCCGCCTTGGGGCCGGAGCCAATCGTGCGCGTCGCTCGCGACCGCGACGCGGTCGCGGTGACCTTCGCGACCGGACCGAACGCCTGCACGAGGGTCGTGATGTAGTACGGGCCGATGTCGAAGAGCGGGCCGGCGCCGTGGGCGAAGAGGAACTCGGGGCTCGGGTGCCAGGACTCCGGGCCGGGGCTCTGGAACAGGGTCAGTCCGTTGAGCGGCGTGCCGATGCGGCCGTCGCGGATGGTGCGGAGTGCGGTCTGGAGGCCCGCCCCGAGGAACGTGTCGGGTGCGACCGAGACGGTGCGGCCGGCCGCGACCGCGGCGTCGCGCAGCTGCGCTGCGCTCTCCCGGTCGAGGGCGTAGGGCTTCTCGCCCCAGACGTGCTTGCCGGCGGCGAGGGCCTGCAGCGCGACCTCGACGTGGGCGGCGGGGATGGTCAGGTTGACGACGATCTCGACCGCGTCGATCGCGAGGAGCTCGTCGACCGTGCCGGAGCCGGGGACGCCCCACTTCTCGGCCTGGGCGGCGGCGCGCTCGAGGTCGATGTCGGCGATGAAGAGGACCTCGATGTCCGGGAAGACCGTGAGGTTGGAGAGGTACTGGTCCGAGATGACCCCGGCGCCGATCACCCCGACGCCGACCCGACCGGTGCGGGCGCCGGTGGTGGTGCTGTCGGTGGTGGTGCTGTCGGTGGTGGTCATGCGCGGGCTCCCTCGAGGAAGGCGTACGAGTCGCGGACGGCCTGCACGACGTCGCCGTCGTGGTCGTCGAGCTCGACGACCTGCTGGGCCTGGGGCGCCGCCGCGACGATCTCGCGGACCGGCATGACGCCGCGGCCGACGGCGACCTGCTGCTTGTCGTCGTGCGATCCGTCGCCGTCCTTGACGTGCAGGAAGCGGACCTGCTCGCCGAGTCGACCGAGGACGGCCACCGGATCGTCACCGCCGACCTTCGCCCAGTAGGTGTCGAGCTCGAGCACGACGTCGTCGGAGAGCGCCCCGGCGAAGACCTCGAACGCGCTGGTGCCGTCGATCCGGTTCGAGAACTCGAACGCGTGGTTGTGGTAGCCGAGCACCAGGCCGTGGTCGGCGGCGCGGGGGGCCAGGTCGTTGAACTGTCGGGCGATCGCCTCGACGTCCTCGCGGGTGGTCCAGCGGGTCTCGTCCACGTGCGGGTCGATGAGGGTGCCGAGGCCCACGGTGACGCTCGCGGTGAGGATGCGCTCGAGGTCCTGCTCGCCGGCGTCTAGGAGACGTGCGTGCCCGCTCGGCGCGACCAGACCGGCCTGCTGCAGGGCGGCCGCGTACTCGTCGGCGCGGTCCACGAAGCCGAAGAGCTCGACGTTCGTGAAACCGATGTCGGCGATCGTCGCCAGGGTTCCGGGGAGGTCCGCCGACAGTGCGTCACGCACTGTGTACAGCTGGACCGAGAGCGGTTGGGTCACCAGGTGTTCTCCTCATCGAGACGTGGTCTTCTCTGACCGATCGTCACACTATGGGCGCTTCTGTCGGCGGTCAAGCAAAAGTTAGAAGAGGTTCGACGACCTTCGTTGCGCGGCTCGGAGGATGTGTGGTTCACTCCGACCATGGTCGACATGACTCGGACGGCAACGTCGCCGCCGGTCGGGACGAGCGAGCTCTTCCAGATCCTGCGTGACGGTGTGCCGCGGACCCGTGGCGAGCTCGCCGCCCTCACCGGGATGGCCCGCTCGACCATCGGCGTGCGCCTCGACGCCCTCGTCGACGTCGGTCTCGTCGGCGCCGTCGACACCGCGGCCTCGACCGGTGGTCGCCCGCCCGCGCAGATCGCCCTCCGTCCCGCCGCTCGGCTCGTCGTGGCCGCCGACCTCGGCGCCTCCCACGGCCGCGTCGCCGTCACGGACCTGGTCGGCACGCCCCTGTCCACGCGCGAGGCACGGATCGACATCGCGGCCGGCCCCGTCCCCACGCTGCAGTGGCTGATCGGCGTCGTCGACGAGCTCCTCGACGCGGTCGGCCGTGCCCGTGACGACGTCATCGCCTTCGGCATCGGCCTGCCCGGACCGGTCGAGTTCTCCACCGGACGCCCCGCCAACCCGCCGATCATGCCCGGCTGGGACGGGTTCGACGTCCCCGGGTGGCTCCGACAGCACGTCCAGGCACACGTCCTCGTCGACAACGACGTGAACATCGCCGCCCTCGGGGAACGCCAGCACGGCTGGCCGGACCTCGACCACCTGTTGTTCGTCAAGGTCGCCACGGGCATCGGCTCCGGCATCGTGTCCGAGGGTCGCCTGCAGCGCGGCGCGCAGGGCACCGCCGGGGACATCGGCCACGTGCGGGTGTCCCGGGCCGGCGACGTCCCCTGCCACTGCGGCAACACCGGGTGCCTGGAAGCCGTCGCCTCCGGTCCGGCGATCGCCCGCGCGCTCCGCGCCAAGGGACACGACGTGCACACCAGCGCGGACGTCATCGACCTCGTCGCCCGGTCCGACCTCGACGCGATCGGTGCCGTCCGGCAGGCGGGGCGCGACATCGGCGAGGTCCTGGCGACCTGCGTCTCGCTCATGAACCCGTCGGTGATCGCGCTCGGCGGGTCGATCACCCAGGCCGGGGAGCACCTCCTGGCCGGCGTCCGCGAGGTCGTCTACTCCCGCTCGATGCCGCTCGCCACCGAGCACCTCGTGATCGCGCAGTCGCGTGCCGGTTCGATCGCCGCGCTGCAGGGGGCCGCCGCCCTGGCCATCGCGTACGCGCTCTCCCCCGCGGGCGTCGACGAACTCGTCACGCTGTCCGAGGGCCGGCAGCTCGTCTCCTGACCGTCCCCGACCGGTCCGCCGCGCGCCGGTTTCGCCGGTGCCGGTGGTCGGGTGGACAATCGTCGGGTGACGATCGTGCAGCCCACCCTGTGGGGCGACCTGGATGACGGGCAGGAGGCCCACCTCCGGTCCGTCGCGTCACCCTCGTCCGCCCCGCGACCGGCCCGCGACGCCTTCACCGCCCTGCGCGGCCACACCGAGCGGATCGTCGCGCACTCGTCGGACCGGGTCGCCTGGCTCCGTGCCCGCGCGATGGGCATCACCGCCACCGACGTGGCCCGCCTCGCGTCGCTGCACGCCGTCGACGCCGTGGTCGCCGACAAGCGCTACGGGTCGCGGTTCTCCGGCAACGCCTACACCGAGCACGGTAAGGACCGCGAACCCGTCATCGCGTCGTGGGTGGCCGCGACGCACGGCATCCTGCCCTCGGCGCACCTGTTCCACGCGGCCACGAACCGGGCGCACCTGGCCACCCC
The DNA here is from genome assembly GCF_018885305.1 of Curtobacterium sp. L6-1. NCBI lineage: Bacteria > Bacillati > Actinomycetota > Actinomycetes > Micrococcales > Microbacteriaceae > Curtobacterium > Curtobacterium aetherium. Next base: position 503,644 of record NZ_CP076544.1, on the reverse strand, counting down.
GGACGGTGTCGGGCAGGACCGCGACGGTCGGCTGCTCCTCGCCGAGATCAAGACGACGTCCTCCGGGTGGAAGCGCGTCCCGCGGCACTACATGCGGCAGGTCTGGTGGCAGCAGTACGTGCTCGGCGCCGACCGCACGCTGTTCGTCTGGGAGAAGCACGACGACTTCGTGCCCGTGGCCGACGAGCCCGAGTGCCGGTGGATCGACCGCGACGACGACGCCATCAGCGGGCTGATCGCACTCGCCGACCTCGTGCTCGACCGCCTGCGCGACGCCCGCTGACCGGCACCAGCCGGAGTCGGCTCAGCGCGACGACGACGATGCCCATCAGGCCGATGAACACCGCGACGCCGAGGCAGTACAGCGCCACGATGCCGTAGCCCGACACCGGGTCGAGGAACGGGTACGGCACCCAGCCGTCCGTCGCTCCGCGCACCACGACGACCACGAGCCAGACCGCCGGGTAGACGAGGAACCACCAGACGTCGCGGAAGAACAGCCGACTGCGGTCCGAGAACAGCACCCAGTCGAGCACCACGTACAGCGGGACCCACCGGTGCACGACGTCGTTCGACCAGGACTCCCCCACCGCCTGGCCGACGTCGGCGAGCAGCGTGTTGTAGACGAGCCCCGTCGTCGCGATGTAGACGGTCGCCGCGCCGCGGAACAGGTCGAGACGACGCCCGGACGGTCGGTCCCCGATCGCGGCGACGACGGTCAGCGTCAGGACGGCCGCGACGAGCAGGTTCGACTGGTTCGTGAAGTACCCGAAGAAGTTCCAGAACACGAAGTCGTTGCGCAGCGCGCCCTGCAGGTCGGTGACCACCGCGGCGACGATGACGACGGCGACGACGAGCCGCAGAGTGTTCACGAAGATCCGCACGGACCAACGGTAGTGCTCCGGTCCGCCGGCCGGGTTCGGGTCCCCGCGAACGACGACGGCCCGCACCGGATCGGTGCGGGCCGTCGTGGGGTGCGGATCAGGACGATCCGCGAGCGATCACGCCAGGACGTTGACGTCCAGCGGGATGCCCGGGCCGAAGGTCGTCGAGACGGCGCCCTTCATGATGTAACGGCCCTTGGCAGCGCTCGGCTTGAGGCGGACGACCTCGTCGAGAGCGGCGGTGATGTTCTCGTCGAGCTGCTCCGGCGTGAACGAGGCCTTGCCGACGACGAAGTGCACGTTGGCGTGCTTGTCGACGCGGAACTCGATCTTGCCGCCCTTGATGTCGTTCACGGCCTGGGCCACGTTCGGCGTGACGGTGCCGGTCTTCGGGTTCGGCATGAGGCCACGCGGGCCGAGCACCTTGCCGAGACGACCGACCTTGCCCATGAGCTCCGGGGTCGCGACCGCGGAGTCGAACGAGGTGTAGCCCTCGGCGACCTTCGCGATGAGCTCGTCGCCACCGACCTCGTCGGCGCCGGCGGCGATGGCGGCCTCAGCGGCTGCACCCGTCGCGAAGACGATGACGCGGGCGGTCTTGCCGGTGCCGTGCGGGAGGATGACGGTGCCGCGCACCATCTGGTCCGCCTTGCGCGGGTCGACGCCGAGCTTCAGCGCGACCTCGACGGTGGAGTCGGTCTTCGCAGAGCCGGTCTCCTTCGCCAGGGCGACGGCCTCGGTCGGGGTGTAGAACTTGTCGGCCACGATCTTCGCGGCCGCGGCGCGGTACGCCTTGGACTTCTTCGCCATGGTGGTCTCCTTGCGAGATACGTGGTTGGCGAGCCGGCGCGGCTCTCCCACGGTGAGTACTGGGGTGTGTGGGGTGAGGCTCAGGCCTCGACCGTGATGCCCATCGAACGAGCGGTACCGGCGATGATCTTCGTCGCCTGCTCGAGGTCGTTGGCGTTCAGGTCGGGCTGCTTGGTCTCGGCGATCTGACGGATCTGCTCCGCCGTGATGCGCCCGGCCTTGACCGTGTGCGGCGTCGCGGAACCCTTGTTCACACCCGCGGCCTTCTTGATGAGCTCGGCTGCCGGCGGGGTCTTGAGGATGAACGTGAACGAACGGTCCTCGTAGACGGTGATCTCCACCGGGATGACGTTGCCGCGCTGCGACTCGGTCGCGGCGTTGTACGCCTTGCAGAACTCCATGATGTTCACGCCGTGCTGACCGAGCGCCGGACCGATCGGCGGGGCCGGGTTGGCGGCGCCCGCGTTGATCTGCAGCTTGATCAGGCCCGTGACCTTCTTCTTCGGTGCCATGTTTCGCTTTCCTCCTGGGATCGAACGCACGGGGACCCGTGCACTCTCCCGCGTCTCCGGCGGATCCGGATCGCGGTGACGGACCCGCAGCGCACGAGGCGCGCGGACCCAAACTCGGACAGTCTAGTGGATGCTCGTCGCTAGAGCTTCGTGACCTGGTCGAAGCTGAGCTCGACCGGGGTCTCGCGCTCGAAGAGCGAGACGAGGACGGTGAGCTTGCCGCTCTCCGGCTTGATCTCGGAGATCGACCCGGGCAGACCCGCGAACGAGCCTTCCTTGATGGTGATCGTCTCGCCGACCTCGAAGTCGACCTCGGCCTGCGGCTGGGCCTGCGCGGCACGGCCGGACTTCGATCCACCCTTGGTCGGGGCGGCCTCGGCGACCTGGACGAGCGACTTCAGCATGCCGAACGCCTCGTCGAAGCGGAGCGGCGTGGGGTTGTGCGCGTTGCCGACGAAGCCGGTGACGCCCGGCGTGTGGCGCACGACGGACCAGGAGTCCTCGTTGAGGTCCATGCGGACCAGCACGTAGCCGGGGATCCGGACGCGGGTGACCAGCTTGCGCTGCCCGTTCTTGATCTCGACGACGTCCTCCATCGGGACCTCGGCCTGGTAGATGTAGTCCTCCATCGACATCGAGACCATGCGGTTCTCGATGTTCGCCTTCACGCGACGCTCGAAGCCCGCGTAGGAGTGGATGACGTACCACTTGCCCGGCTTCATCCGGAGCTCGGCCTTGAAGGCGTCGTACGGGTCGGCCTCGGGCGCGTCCTCGTCGTCCTCTGCGGTGATCGTGACCTCGGTGTCGGGAGCCAGGTCGACCTCGGACTCCGGGGCGATCGCGCCGAGCGCGTCCGCGGACTCCTCGTCGGCGATCGCGGCGTTCGCCTCGGCGGCGGTCTCGTCCTCGAGCTCGGACTCTTCCTCGTCCTCGACGGCCTCGACGGCGGCCTCGGCCTCGTCCGGGGTGTCGATCTCGAGTGCGTCGTCCACCACGGCGTCCGCCTCGGGGTCGCGGGACTCGGCCAGGGCGTCCAGCGTCTCGTCGAACTCGGCGGCGACGGTGCCGTCGTCGGGCTCGTCGCTCAGGCCGAGGGACTCGTCGTCCTCGTCCTCGACCGTGATCGCGCGCTCCTCGGCGGAGTCGGTCGAACGGAGCTCGCCCGTCTCGACGTCGCCTTCCTGGTTCTCCTCGACCTCGGAAGACTGCTCGGCAGCGGTCGCGAGGTCGATGTCGTCGCGGGAGTAGTCAGACACAGTCGGTTCTTTCCGTTCGGTGGTGCGGATCGGGTTGGCGTTCGCGTCCCGGGCGGGGAGCTCGTCGCCGTCTCCGGGCGACCGTACCCCGAGGATGCGCGGTGCGGTCGGACCTGCGGTCAGGCCGGGCGCGCCAGGAGTGCAGCGCGCCGGGGTTCACGCCAGCTGGGTCAGGCCGTGGGGCCGTTGCCGAACACGTAGCCGACGCCGAGACCGAAGACGAAGTCGAGGACCGACACGAGGATCATCATCACGACGACGAACACCAGGACGACGCCCGTGTAGCTGAAGAGTTCCTTGCGGGTCGGGGTGACGACCTTGCGCAGCTCGCCGAAGACCTGGCGGATGAACAGCACGATCGCGGCGACGGGGCCGCGACGTTCTGCGCGGTCGGCCTTCGCCTGGGCAACGACGTCGTCCGCCGTCGTCTCCACGTCTTTGCTCGCCACTTCAACCCTTCCCGATGTGCAGGGCGGACAGGACTCGAACCTGCAACCTGCGGTTTTGGAGACCGCTGCTCTACCAATTGAGCCACCGCCCTTCGGAACGTCCCACCCGTGCGGATGTGTCGGCCGTTCCGGTGGAAGTCCGTCGACCGCGCTGAGCGGGCCGCCTGATCTGCGACTCGGCGCATGTGATCCGGTGGACTTCAACCACCGCGGAACAGTGTACGGGAGTCCCGAGGGCGGTGTCCACTTGACGGATGCTCCGGCGCGGCGCGTCGGTAGGCTGGGCGCGTGAGCACCGAAGCCGCCAGCACTCAGCCCACCGCCAGCCACGAGCAGACCCCGCGTCCGACGTCGGACGCCGCCACGCCGACCGATCGCCCGCGCATCGCCTCGCGCATCGCCGCCATCGCCGAGTCCGCGACGCTCAAGGTGGACGCGAAGGCCAAGGCGCTCAAGGCCGAGGGTCGCTCGGTGATCTCCTTCGCCGCCGGCGAGCCCGACTTCGCCACGCCCCGGCACGTCGTCGACGCGGCCGTCGCGGCGGCGCAGGACCCGGCCAACCACCGGTACACCCCGGCGACCGGCCTCCCCGAGCTCAAGCGCGCGATCGCCGACAAGACCGCCCGCGTCTCGGGCGTGTCGGTCGACCCGGCGCAGGTCATCGTCACGAACGGCGGCAAGCAGGCCGTGTACCAGGCGTTCCAGACGGTCGTCGACGAGGGCGACGAGGTCCTCCTCCCCGCGCCGTACTGGACCACCTACCCCGAGGCGGTCCGGCTGGCCGGCGGCGTCCCCGTCGACGTCTTCGCCGGCAGCGACCAGGGCTACCTCGTCACGGTCGAGCAGCTCGAGGCCGCACGGACACCGCTCACCAAGGCGCTGCTGTTCTGCTCGCCCTCGAACCCGACCGGCGCCGTGTACTCCGCCGAGCAGACCCGCGCGATCGGCGAGTGGGCCCTCGAGCACGGCATCTGGGTGATCAGCGACGAGATCTACCAGGACCTCGTCTACGACGGCGTCACATTCTCCGGCGTCCTCGAGCAGGTCCCGGCCCTCGCCGACACGACGATCCTGGTCAACGGCGTCGCCAAGACGTACGCCATGACCGGCTGGCGGGTCGGGTGGATGATCGGCCCGACCGACGCGGTCAAGGCCGCGTCGAACCTGCAGTCGCACCTGTCGTCGAACGTCTCGAACGTGTCCCAGCGCGCTGCGATCGCGGCGCTCACCGGACCGCAGGAGCCCGTCACGGCCATGCGGGACGCGTTCGACCGCCGCCGCCGGGCCATCGTCGACGGTCTGAACGCGATCCCGGGCTTCGTCACGCCCGAGCCGCAGGGTGCCTTCTACGTCTACCCGGACGTCACCGCACTCCTCGGCCGCGAATGGGCCGGCTCGACCCCGACCACGACGCTCGAGCTCGCCGACCTGGTCCTCGAGCACGCCGAGGTCGCGGTCGTCCCCGGCGAGGCCTTCGGTCCGTCCGGCTACCTGCGCCTGTCGTACGCCCTCGGCGACGACGACATCGCCGAGGGCGTCGCGCGCCTGGCTCGCCTCTTCGGCTGACGCCGGTCGCCACGGTGCCCCCGCACGCAGCGCGTGCGGGGGCACCGTGCCGTCTGCGCGCGGTCCGACCCAGCCGCGCGGTCCGGCCCAGCCGCGCGGTGCGGCACGGCGGGGGCCACCGGACGGGAGGCCCGCCCCGCGTCCGGCACGCGCCTCCGGTGGTCAGTCGAGCAGGTCGCCGACCACGACGGGCTCCGGCACGAGGGTGACCCCGAACCGGTTCGCGACGGTCAACTGCACGTAGCGCGCGAGCTCGGCCACCTGGGCGGCGGTCGCTCCCCCGCGGTTCGTCAGCGCGAGGGTGTGCTTCGAGGAGATCGCCGCGCGAGACCCGGGCACGCCGTACCCACGGTGCACGCCGGCGTGCTCGATGAGCCACGCAGCGCTGAGCTTGACGTCGTCGCCGGCCGGCCACCGCGGCGCGTCGGCGGGCATCGTGTCGGCGAAGCCCGACGAGACGATCGGGTTCGTGAAGAAGGACCCGGCGCTCCACGTGTCGGGGTCGGCGTCGTCGAGGACCATGCCCTTCGAGGCGCGCAGCCGGAGCACTTCGGACCGGATGTCGGTCGGTGCCACGCGCGTGCCCAGGTCGACCCCGAGCGAACCGGCGAGCTGGGCGTACCGGACCGGCACCCCCGCCTCGGTCGCCGTGCCGAGGCGGAACTCGACGGTCAGGACGACGCCGCGACGGCCGTGCTTGAGCGTGCTCGTCCGGTAGCCGAGCGCCAGCTCGGCGGCGGGCACCCAGGACCGCTCGCCGGTCTCCGCGTCGAGGAGGTCGACGGCGGTGAGCACGTCGGACAGCTCGACCCCGTAGGCGCCGATGTTCTGCACGGGGGCGGCGCCGACCGTGCCCGGGATGCCGCTGAGCGCCTCCAGTCCGGTCCAACCGCGCTCGACGGTCGTCGCGATGAACGCGTCCCACGGCTCCCCCGCGGCGACGCGGACCGTGACGCCGTCGGCGTCGGTCTCGTGCGTCACCCCGCGCGTCCGTGCGACGACGACGGTGCCGGGGAACCCGCTGTCGGCGACCAGCAGGTTGCTCCCGCCGCCGACGACAAGCCAGTCGTCCTCGTCCGCCCAGGCGTCGACGACGTGCGCCACGAGCTCGTCGGTGGTCTCGGCGACCAGGAGACGACCGGCGGGCCCGCCGACGCGGAGCGTGGTCAGGTCGGCGAGGGTGGTGTCCGCCACGGTCAGCGGAAGGCCACGGTGACCTGCGCCTTGCCGAGCACGGTCTGCCCGGCGGCGGTCACGGTGAGGTCGATGCGCAGCGGACGGCCGTGCTCGTCGAGGGTGCCGACCTTGGCGACGACGCCGACGTCGGCTCCGTCGCGGGGGTCGACGACGACGGGTCGGGTGAAGCGGACGCCGTACGAGGCGACCCACCCGCGGTCCCCGAGCCACTCGGCGACCGGCTGGACCGCGAGGCCCATCGTCAGCATGCCGTGGGCGAGGACGCCGGGCAGCCCGACCTCGGCGGCGACGTCGTCGCGGTAGTGGATGGGGTTGAAGTCGCCGGACCCGCCGGCGTACCGGACGAGCGAGTCACGCGTCAGGTGGACCTGGCGCTCGGCGACGACGGCACCGACCTCGAGGCCGGTCGGGGCGTCGGTGCCGGACGTGGTGTCGGTCATGCGTCATCTCCTCGGACGACCAGGGTGGACGTGGCGGTGACGACGTGCTGGCCGTCGGCGTCGACGACGGTGGACGCGGCCGTGACCATCGCGTTGCCGCCGAGGGTCTTCACGCTCGTGACGCTGAGGGTCGCGGTGAGCTCGTCGCCGGCCACGATCGGTCGCTCGTACGCGAAGTCCTGCGCGCCGTGCACGACCCGCGAGAAGTCGATGCCGGCGTCCGGCTCGGCCAGGAGCTGGGCGAGCGTCGCCTCCTGCACGACGACGGCGAACGTCGCGGGTGCGACGACGTCGGCGTACCCGGCGGCGCGGGCGGCGTCGGGGTCGGAGTGGATCGGGTTCGTCGCGAAGACGGCGCGGGCGAACTCGCGCACCTTCTCACGACCGACCAGGTAGGGCTGGGCCGGCGGGAAGGCCCTGCCGACGAGCTCGGGGTTCACAGACACCACGGCAGTCTACCGAGGCGCCCGGACAGGAGGGCGGAGATGCGTGCGCATCGGTTACGCTGACGGTGCGCAGGCCGGGGGCGGCCGCGCACGTCCGGCGGGGAGTGGCCATGGAGACGACGACCGAGTACACGGTGCGCGACGGTGATCGCTGCACGGCGGTGGAACTGGCGGGCGCTGCGCTGCGCGCCGAGGGGCACCGCGTCGAGGCCGTGGACGGGCGGCTCGTCGTCACCGGCGGTGCTCGTGTGCTGACGGCGCTGCTCGGCGCCCTCGTCCCACCGACGCGCCAGTACCAGCGCTACGACCTCGAGCTGTCCGAGGCGCCCGGCCAGGCGGTGCTGACCCTGCGGCCTGCCGACCACGGTGCGGCGGTCGCCGGGGGGATCATCGGTGCGAACCGGCGTCGGGCGGCCTGGCAGCGGACGACGACGCTGCTCGAGACCACGCTGCACGAGGGTGGCGTCCTGCTGCACCGCACGGACCGCATCGACACCTCGGGCATCACGCTGTACGACCGCTGACGACCGCGCACCCTGCGTGTCGCTGACGTCCGCCGATGCGCGGCCGTCGGTGCGGGTGCGGGTGCGGGTGCAAGTTCCGGTCCCGCGCGTGCCGGTCCCGCGCGTGGAGGGCCCGCGCGTGGAGGGCCCGCGCGAGCCGGTCCGCGAACGACGAAGGCCCGGCGCTGCTGCGCCGGGCCTTCGTCGTCGTACCGTTCGTCCTGGTACGGAGTGGTAGCGAGGGCGGGACTTGAACCCGCGACACCACGATTATGAGCCGTGTGCTCTAACCAACTGAGCTACCCCGCCAAGGATCCGCCGTGATCAGCACTGCGAGAGTGATCACACTGCGAGTCGGAGCCCCGAGTCAGGATTGAACTGACGACCCCTTCCTTACCATGGAAGTGCTCTACCACTGAGCTATCGGGGCGAGTACCGCGAACGGCACCACACGAGGATAGCAGACCCGGAACGGTGGTCCCGAACCCACCGTGACGCCCGGGCGTGCCGTCCGCGCTGACCTACGTCGCGTTGGCCTGCAGCCACGCCAGCGGGTCGACCGGGACACCGTCGATGCGGATCTCGAGGTGCAGGTGCGGGCCCGTGGAGTTGCCCGTGCTGCCGACCAGTCCGATGACGTCGCCGACCTTGACCTGCTGGCCCTGGACGACCTGGAACGAGTTGTCGAGCATGTGCCCGTAGACGCTGACGAACTTCTTGCCCGCGACGTCGTGCTCGACCCAGACGTCGTTGCCGAACGCACCGTCGTTGGCCTGGACCTTGATGACGGTGCCGTCCGCGACGACCCCGATCGGGGTGCCCGCACCCGGGGCGAAGTCGACGCCCTGGTGGAAGGTCGAGCAGAACGAGCAGCCGGCGACCTGGCGTCCGCCGAAGCCCGACGAGATCGGGACGGCGGTCGGGAACGGCCACTGGATGGCGCCGCCGGTCGACGTGCTGGAGGTCGAGGGGACCGCCGAGCCGGACGCGCTCGCCCCGGCCGCGACCGCACCGGCCGCAGGGGTGACGACGCGCTGCGCCTCGGACACCGTGTAGGCGTCGCGGTCGACCGAGCCCTCGACGGCGTCGCCGACGGACAGCGACTGCACATCCTGCACGGATGCGCGCACGGTCGCCGCGCCGGGCTGCGGCACGTAGAGCGCCTGCGCGGGCAGCGACGTGGAGACGACGAGACCCGCGGTGAACAGGAGTGCACCGACGACGGTCACACCCGAGGCGGTCTTGCGGAAGGAGGCGCCGTGGCCGGTGGGACGGGTGGTGCCGACGGCGGTGCGGGCGATGTGCCGAGTCGCGCGGTCGACGCGGGGGCCGTCGGCGATGGTCGGGACGGCGGCGGTCCGACGTACACCGGCAGCGGCACGTTTCGTGCTCGCCGCACGCTTCGTGCTCGGCACACGCTTCGCACTCGGGGTCGTTCGACCGGCGGCCGGCGCCACGACACCGCTCCGCTCGGCGGTGGGCGCGGCGCCACGGGTCGCGCCGTCCGCACGACGGGCCGCCGGCAGGCTGTCGGCCTGCGGGGCGACGACCGGGGAGGCGGGCGCCGGGGGCGTCAGCGGTGCGGCGCTGGAGGCCGGGAGGACCGGGGACGATGGCGCCGGGGGCGTCGCGGGGCCGGCACCGCGGGATGCAGCAGCGGGGCGGGCCGCGTCACCGCGACGCCGGTTCGGCTTGGCGGCGGCCCGCTCGGCTTCGATCCGAGCTCGTCTCGTCAGGTGCACGGACGGCGTCGCCGAGGAGGCGTCGCGGTCGATGGTCGTGGGCTTCTGCGAGGTGTCGAGCATGCGTTCGGTGGCGATCCTGAGTTCGAGGCACGGGCGCTCGTTCTGTAACGAGCAGGTAACGGGACTCGAGAACGGTAGCAAAGGACCGCAGCCCCCGCCAGTCGTGTGGACGTCTGTGCAGGACCCCCAGAGCGGGTGGCGACGACTCAGGACGCGAGGACGTCGTCCTCGAGGGCACGGACGAGCGTGACGAGGTCCTCGACGATGCTCGGCGCGGCGAAGAGGAACGACCGCGTGTCGCCGGCCTCCCACGTGCGGACCTCCGCCCCGGCCGCCGCCGCGACGATCGACCCCGCCGCCATGTCCCACGGGTTGATCCCGCGCTCGTAGTAGGCGTCGACCGTCCCCGCACCGACGGCGCAGCAGTCGAGCGCCGCCGCTCCCCCACGGCGGACGTCCCGCACCTCGGTGACGAGCCCGGCGAGGACCGCCGCCTGCTCCCACCGTCGGTCCGCCGTGTAGCCGAAGCCCGTCGCCACGAGGGTCTCGGCGAGGGAGGTCGGGGCGGAGACGGCGAGCGGACGCCCGTCGAGCGTCGCCGCCCCGCCGGCCACCGCACGGTGGACCTGGCCGGTGGCGGGCGCGACGACCACCCCGGCCACCGGCTCCCACATCGACGGGTCGGGCACACCGCGGACCACGGCGATGCTCACCGCGTAGACCGGGCTGCCGTAGAGGTAGTTGACGGTGCCGTCGATGGGGTCGACCACCCACGTGAAGCCGGAGGTGCCGTCGGCTGTGCCGGACTCCTCGCCGAGGAAGGCGTCGTCCGGACGGGCTTCGCGCAGGCGACGCCGGATGAGCTCCTCGACCTCGCGGTCGGCGGCGGTGACCACGTCGGCGATGCTCGACTTGCGGTCGGCGACCTCGACACCCTCGGCACGGCGCCGGACCGCGAGGGCCGCGGCCTCCCGGGCGATCGACTCGGCCAGGTCGGCGAGGGCGTCGGGAGCGTCGGGGACTGCGGCGGCGTTCGTCATGCCCTGATCCTGCCCCACGGCCGCGACGCCGCGTCACAGCAGTCCGCGACGCCGGATCACAGCAGCCCGCGGTACGAGGGCACCGCACGACGGCGGCGGACCCGGCACGGGAACGCAGAACGGCCCCGTCCGAGGACGGGGCCGTTCTGTCGGGCCGACACGATGGTCGACCAGGTGCGTGGCGAGTGAGGGATTCGAACCCCCGGAGGCATACGCCGGCTGATTTACAGTCAGATCCCTTTGGCCGCTTGGGTAACTCGCCGTTCGCGCACCCGGCTCGTGTGATCACCAACCGAAGGCGCGGTGAAGAGCATAGCCGATGTCCGGAGGTGCTCGTGACCACCGGCGGACCGCGACCGGTCCGCCGGACGTGCTCCGGGCCTCCGGAACGGGGCGGCGCGCCGCCGGATAGGCTGTCCGGCATGGCAGACAGCTCCTTCGACGTGGTCAGCAAGGTCGACAAGATGGAGGCGGAGAACGCCCTCAACCAGGCGGCGAAGGAGATCGAGCAGCGCTACGACTTCAAGGGCGTCGGTGCGTCCGTCGCGTTCAGCGGCGAGGACGTCCTCATCAAGGCCTCGACCGAGGAGCGCGCGGTGGCCGTCCTCGACGTGCTGCAGACGAAGGCGATCAAGCGCGGCATCAGCCTGAAGAGCCTCGACGCCGGTGACCCCTACCCCTCGGGCAAGGAGTTCCGCATCGAGGTGACGTTCAAGAACGGCATCGAGCAGGACATCGCGAAGAAGATCGGCGCGTTCATCCGGGCCGAGGCGCCGAAGAGCGTCAAGAGCCAGGTGCAGGGCGACGAGCTCCGCGTGTCCTCGAAGAGCCGCGACGACCTGCAGCAGACGATCCAGCTGCTCAAGGGCGAAGAGTTCGACGTGCCGCTGCAGTTCATCAACTTCCGCTGACCGCCCGCCCCCGCGAACACCCGACACCGTGGAGCACTGGCTCGTCGTCACGCTGATCGTCGTGCTGGTCCTGCTGGACCTGGCGATCCGCGCCTTCTCACTCGTCGTCGTGCCGATCAACCGGAAGCCGCAGACCGCGACCGGGTGGCTGCTCGCGATCTTCCTCATCCCCTACATCGGGTTCTTCCTGTTCCTCCTGCTCGGGTCGAGCAAGTTGCCCAGGGCGCGTCGTGAGAAGCAGACCGAGATCAACCGGTACATCCTCGAGCAGACCGAGGGCATCGAGCGTGTGCGCCGGGACCACCCGTGGCCGCCGTGGCTCGAGAGCATCACGCACCTGAACCGGCACCTCGGCGCGATGCCCCTGGTCGGCGGGAACCAGGCGGAGCTGTACCCGCACTACGACGACGCCTTCGCCGAGATGACGGCCGCGGTCGACGAGGCCCGCCGGTTCGTGCACGTCGAGTTCTACATCGCGTCCCTCGACGACACCACGCGGCCGTTCTTCGAGTCCCTCGCCCGCGCCCAGGCCCGTGGGGTCACCGTCCGCTTCCTCATGGACCACTGGGCGAGCAAGAGCTACCCGTACTTCAAGCAGACCCTGGCGTTCCTCGACGCCGCGGGCATCGAGTGGCACCTCATGCTGCCGCTGCTCCCGCTGCAGGGGAAGTTCCAGCGTCCGGACCTCCGCAACCACCGCAAGATCCTGGTCATCGACGGCTCGGTGGCCTTCACCGGCTCGCAGAACCTCATCGACCGTTCCTACGACCTGAGGTCGAACATCGAGCGCGGCCTGCGCTGGCGTGACCTGTTCGCCCGGTTCGAGGGTCCGGTCGTCGCGGGCATCAACGCGCTGTTCGTGACCGACTGGTACAGCGAGACCGACGAGCTCCTGCTGCGTGAGAGCGACCCAGTCCAGCGGGCGGACCGAGCCGACGCGCTGGACTGCCAGGTCGTGCCGTCCGGCCCGGGCTTCGACGGCGAGAACAACCTCCGTCTGTTCAACGCGCTGCTCTACGCGGCGCAGGAGCGGGTCGTCATCACCTCGCCGTACTTCGTCCCGGACGACTCGATGCTCTACGCGATCACGACGACGGCCCAGCGCGGGGTCGAGGTCGAGCTGTTCGTCGGCGAGATCGGCGACCACGCGATGACCTGGCACGCCCAGCGCTCCTACTACGAGGGCCTGCTGCGCGCCGGTGTGCGAATCTGGCTCTACCGGTCGCCGACCGTGCTCCACGCGAAGCACTTCACGATCGACGACGACGTCGCGGTCATCGGCTCGAGCAACATGGACATGCGGTCGTTCACGCTGAACCTCGAGATCTCGGTGATGGTCCGCGGCAAGCCGTTCGTCGACGCCCTCCGCGAGGTGCAGGACGACTACCGGGCCGCGAGTCGCGAGCTGACGCTCGACGAGTGGCTCGCCCGTCCGCGCGGGTCGCGGGTGTTCGACAACGTCGCGCGCCTCACCGCGGCGCTGCAGTAGCGTCCGGCCGGGAGGCCCGCCCCGGCTCCGTCGGGACGGCCCCGGCCACCAGGGCGGTCACCCGCTCGAGCGGCCCCCGGCCGAGGAACCGCCGCCAGGCCATCGCGACGACCACCGCCCCCACCGTGAAGGCCCACCAGGTGGTGGCGCCGTGCGGCAGCTCCGGCCACGCTGCGATGACGACGAGGTGCAGCGCGTAGACGGTCAGGGGCATCGACCCGACGGCCGCCAGGGGGAACACGACGCGGGCCACCACCGGGCCGCGCCCGTCGACGAGCAGGCGGCAGAGGGCGATCACGGCCACCGCCACGGCTGCGGTCCCGACGACGTCGACGACGGACGACGAGTGGTCGCGGGGCGAGAGGAACACCTGGGCGAACGCCTGACCGGCGTCCGAGCCGCGCGGCACGAACGGCACGCCGGGGAACGCCGCGGTCGTGTCCGCCGGGACCGGCGCGGCGACCGTGCCGACCATGTAGGCGACGGTGGCGACCACGACGCCGGACGCGAGCAGCACGACCTGTTGCACCGCGCCTCCCGGCCGCATCCGGGCCACCGCCAGGCCCACCAGCACGTACGTCGCGAAGGTGACCACGGGGTAGACCAGCCCGAGCTGCACGCCGAACATGTCGGCGTCGGCGTACACCGGCAGGATCGCGATCGCCACCGGTGCCGAGGCGACCGCGCAGCCGGCGGCCAGCAGCAGCAGCGCCCACGGGCGCCAGCGGAGGACGGGCAGGGCGAGCAGGAACAGCGCGCCGTACGTCGGCAGGACCACGTAGACGGGCGTGCCGAGGGCCATCAGCAGCATGCCGACCACCACCACCACGACGGCACGCAGGGCGAGCCGGGCCCGGATGCGTCCGATCCGCGGTGGTCCCGGCGGATCGGCGCGACCGCTGACCAGGCCGATCGAGACACCGGCCAGGACCGCGAAGAGCGCTGCCGACCGGCCGTTCACCACCGCACCCCAGCTGGCCGGGTCGGACCAGTCGACGGTCTCGGCGACGTCGCCGACGTGCGCGGCCATCATGCCGAGGAGGGCGAGTGCCCGGGCGACGTCGACCCCGACCAAGCGGTCGGACGACGGCGCGCCCGGTGCCCCGCGGAGGGACACCGGGCGCGTCACGGTCATGCTCAGGCCTGCGAGCCGGCGGGGCTGCGGCGGAGGGACACGTCGATCATCTCGTCGCGCGGGACGACCTTGATGCGGGCTCGCCCCTCGGTCGCGCCGAGGGCCATCTCGTGCTCGTCGAGCGCGTGCCAGCCGGCGAGGTCGGTGTACTCCACCCCGCGCTCGCGCAGCAGTGCCGGGATAGCGGCTTCCGAAGGGTCCTCCGGCGTCCACCAGCTGCCCTGGTCGGTGACGAGGTGCTGCACGGTCTCCATCGCGTCGGACTTCGTGTGCCCGATGAGCCCGACCGGGCCGCGCTTGATCCACCCGGTGGCGTAGACGCCCGGGATCGGCGTGGCGTCGGCGTCGAGGACCTGGCCCTCGTGGTTCGGGATGACGCCGTAGCGCTCGTCGAACGGCACACCGGGCAGGGGCGAGCCGACGTAGCCCACCGCGCGGTAGAGCGCCTGGATCGGGACCTCGCGGACCTCGCCGGTGCCCTCGACGCCGCCCTGACCGTCGGGTCGCGTGCGCTCGTAGCGGATGGCGCGGACCTTGCCGTCCTCGTCGCCGAGCAGCTCGAGCGGCTTCGCGTAGAAGTGCAGGTGCAGGCGACGGCTCGCGGCGCCGACCTCACGCGTGCGCCACTGCTGCAGGACCCGGTCGATGACGGTGACCTGCTTGTTGGTCTGGATCGCGAGCTTGGAGGCCTCGTCGTGGTCGAAGTCCTCGTCGTACACGACCATGTCGACGTCGCGGAGCTCGCCGAGTTCGCGCAGCTCGAGCGGGGTGAACTTCACCTGCGCCGGGCCGCGGCGGCCGAAGACGTGGACGTCGGTGACCGGCGAGGCCTGCAGACCCTCGTACACGTTCGCCGGGATCTCGGTGGGCAGCAGGTCCTCGGCGTGCTTGGCGAGGATGCGCGACACGTCGAGGGCGACGTTGCCGTTGCCGATGACCGCGACGCTCTCGGCCGTGAGGGGCCAGGTGCGCGGGACGTCCGGGTGGCCGTCGAACCAGCTGACGAAGTCGGCCGCGCCGTACGAGCCGTCGAGGTCGATGCCCGGGATGTCCAGGTCGGCGTCCTTGATCGCACCCGTCGAGAAGACGACCGCGTTGTAGTGCTTCCGGAGGTCGTCGAGCGTGATGTCCTCGCCGAAGCGGACGTTCCCGAAGATCCGGATGTCGCCCCGGTCGAGCACGTCGCGGAGCGCGTTGACGATGCCCTTGATGCGCGGGTGGTCGGGCGCGACGCCGTACCGGACCAGGCCGTACGGCGCCGGGAGCTGTTCGAAGAGGTCGATCGAGACGTCGAAGCCCCGGGCTTCGCGCAGCAGGATGTCCGCGGCGTAGATGCCGGCCGGACCGGCGCCGACGATGGCGAGTCGGAGGGTGGGCACTGATCGGTCTCCAGTTTCGTTCAGGTCAGCGGCTGCGGTCGACGACCGTCTCCGCGAACCGGGTGAGGGCTCGTTTCACGGTGCCGTCCGGCAGGGGCGCCAGCGCGGCCACCGCTTCGTGGGCCCAGCTCGCGGCGAGGGCCCGGGTGGCGAGGGTCGCCTCGTGGTCGTGGAGTTCGGCCACGGCGCTCTGGTACGCGGCCGAGTGCACGGCGTCGTCCGGGGCGTCGCGGACGTCGCGCTCGATGCGGGCGAGCAGCGCCGCGGCACCGTCGTCGGTGGCGGCACGGCGGCGGAGCTGGAGCAGCGGCAGCGTGTCGACGCCGGCGCGGAGGTCGTTGCCGGCGATCTTGCCGGTCTTGTCCTTCGCCGGGGCCAGGTCGATGACGTCGTCGACGAGCTGGAACGCGACGCCGACCTTCTCGCCGAAGGTGCCGACGGCGTCGAGCAGGGCGCGGTCGGCCCCGGAGAACATCACACCGGCGCGGGCGGCGGTGGCGATGAGGGAACCGGTCTTGTCGCTGAGCACCTGGATGTAGTGCTCGACGGGGTCGTCCTCGGGCTGCGGGCCGGTGGTCTCGTGCAGCTGCCCCATGCAGAGCCGCTGGAACGTCTCGGCCTGCATCCGGATGCCCTCGGGGCCGAGGTCGGCCGTGATGAGCGACGCACGGGCGAAGAGCAGGTCCCCGGTGAGGATCGCGATGTTGTTGCCGTAGGTCACGTGGGCGGCGGGCACACCGCGGCGGACCGGGGCCTCGTCCATGACGTCGTCGTGGTACAGCGACGCCAGGTGGGTCATCTCGACGCTGACCGCGGCCTTGACCACGTGGTCGGTGACACCGTCGCCGAGCTGGGCGATGAGCAGCGTCAGGGTCGGGCGGATCCGCTTGCCGCCCGCCGCGAGCAGGTACCGGCTCGTCGTGTCGGCCAGGGTGTCGGCGGAGCGCATCGCGTCCTCGAGCCCCTGCTCGACGAGCTCGAGGCCGTCGTCGACCGCGGCGATGAAGCGCCGGTCCGAGGGGGTGGCGAACAGCCGCTCGCCGATGCCGAGGGAGGCTCGGAGACTCGGTGCGCGTCGTGCGACCGGGACACTCGGGTTCAACTGCTGCTCCGTACTCGGTGTGGCGGTGGCGGTGGGCCGGCGGCGCCTAGGCCTGGGTCTCGGGGTCGACGCGGGGCTGCTCCCCCGTCGCCTGGTGCTCGCGGCGCGCCTTGGCACGGCGGGCGGCGGACTCGCGCACGCTGCCCGCGACCGGCTTGCGGCCCCGGTGCAGAGCGACGATACCGGCCGTCAGGTTGCGGTGGGCGACCATCGTGAAGCCCACGCCGCGCAGCCACTGGCTGAGCACCTGCTGGTCGGGCCACGCCTCGATGGACTCGGCCAGGTAGCGGTACGCCGCCGGGTTGCTGCTCGAGAGCTTCGCGATGCCCGGCAGGACCCGCTTGAGGTAGGTGTTGTAGCCGAACCGGAGCGCGGCGAACGGCGGCGTCGAGAACTCGCAGATGACCAGGCGGCCACCGGGCTTCAGGACGCGCAGCATCTCGGTGAGGGCCTGCATCGGGTCGTTGACGTTGCGCAGCCCGAACGAGATCGTGACCGCGTCGAAGGACTCGTCCTCGAACGGCAGGTGCTCCGCGTCGCCCTCGACGAACGTGATCTCGGGGTGACGCTCACGGCCGACCGCGATCATGCCGGACGACAGGTCGAGGGCGGTGACCTCCGCGCCCTTCTTCGCCAGCGCGGCGGAACTCGTCCCGGTCCCCGCGGCGAGGTCGAGCACGCGCTCGCCAGGCTGGGGGTCGACGGCCTTGACCGTCGCGACGCGCCACAGCGGAGCGTTGCCCGCCGACAGGATGTCGTTGGTCAGGTCGTACTTCGCCGCGACGTCGTCGAACATGGCCGCCACTTCGTCCGGCCGCTTCTGCATGTCCGCTCTGCTCACCCAGTCATCCTAGAGGCCACGACCCGGCGCTTCCCGGCAGGCGTGCAGGAGCGCAGCACCCCGGGCGCGCCCCGACGCGTAGCATCGGTCCGTGACCCGACCCGCCACAGCGGCACCCCCGCTCACGGTCTCGACCCGGATCCTCGACGACCCGGGAGCCGTGCTCCGCCACACGCTCGCCGAACACCCCCTGGCCTTCGTCCGGAACGGCGACGGGATCGTCGGCATCGGCGAGGCCCTGCGCTTCACGTTCACCGGTCCCGAGCGGATGCGGGAGGCCTCCGCCGTGTGGCGCGAGGTCGTGGCCGCCGCGACGGTCGACGACCCGGTCCGTCTGCGGGGCAGCGGTCTCGTGGCGTTCGGTTCGTTCACGTTCGCGGACGACTCCGCCGAGACGAGCGTCCTCATCGTGCCGCGAGTCGTCGTCGGGCGCCGTCGCGGTCGGGCGTGGATCACCGCCGTCGACACCACCGACGCCCCGGCAGCGCTCCCCTTCACGAGCACCTCGGTGCCGGTCCCCCGGGTCGGCCCGCACGTCTCCGTCGCGCTGCGGCCCGGCGCCGTCGACGAGGACGCCTACGCGGCCTCCGTCGCCGCCGCGGTCCAGGCCATCACGGCGGGACGGGCGCAGAAGGTCGTGCTCGCCCGGGACCTCGTCGGCAACCTCCCGCCCGGCGCCGACCGACGTGCCGTGCTGCTCGACCTCGCGGCCGCCTACCCCTCGTGCGTCACCTTCGCGGTCGACGGCCTGGTCGGTGCCACCCCCGAGACGCTCGCCCGGACGGAGGGCCGCACCCTCACCGCACGTGTGCTCGCCGGCAGCGCCGCCCGCGGGGCCGACCCGGAGAGCGACCGCGTCGCCGCGGAGACCCTGGCCGCGAGCACGAAGGACCTGCAGGAGCACGACTTCGCGATCGCGAGCCTCGTCGCGTCGCTGCGGCCGATCGCCGCCGACCTGCGGGTCGACCCCGAGCCGTTCCGGCTGCAGCTGCCGAACCTCTGGCACCTCGCGAGCGACGTCGAGGCGGTCCTGCCGGCCGGCGTCACCGCGCTCGACGTCGCCGACGCGCTCCACCCGACCGCCGCCGTCGCCGGCACCCCGACCGACGTCGCGGTACGGCTCGTCGCCGAGTTGGAGGGCGTGGACCGCGGGCGGTACGCCGGTCCCGTCGGCTGGCTCGGCGCCTCCGGGGACGGCGAGTGGATGCTCGCGCTCCGCAGCGCGCAGATCACCGACGACGGGACCGTGCGCGCCTGGGCGGGAGCGGGGATCGTCGCCGGGTCGGACCCGGCACGCGAGGTCGCCGAGACCCGGTTGAAGTTCCGGCCGGTGACGGACGCGCTGGCCTGACCGGGAGGCGCGTGGTGCGCCCGGTACCGCCGCGCCGGACGGGCGGTCCGGCCGCCCGGCAGGTCAGTCCGCCAGCGGCACCTCGATGACCACGCGCTCGGCCGGGTCGGTCAGGACCCGCTCGAGGTCGCCCCACGTCTCGGCCCGCCGGTACTCCCAGCCCAGACCGGTCACCACCCGCTCGACGTCGACCTGCTGCGGCGTGGTCATCATCCGGCGCATGTCCTCGGGCGCGGTGGTCGCCGCGACCTCGAGCCCGCGGAAGATCGCGCCGCCGGAGTCGTTGCCCACGACCACCTGCAGGCGGGGTCGGCGCTCCTCGGTGCCGGTGACGAGACCGCCGAGGTCGTGCAGGAACGTGAGGTCCCCGACCACGACGCGGGTCGTCCCGACGGCCCCCGACCCGGCCTCGAGCGCCGTGGCGATCCCGAGGGCGGTCGAGATCGTGCCGTCGATGCCGGCGAGCCCGCGGTTGGCGTGCACCGGGATCTTCTTGCCCGGGACCGTCGCGTCGGCGACGCGGATGATCTGCGAGGCGCCGAGGACCAGGCGGTCGTGCGGCCAGGTGACGCCCCAGACGGCCTCGGCGAGCATGGCACGGTCGACCGGACGACGCCGCAGGGCGACCTCGTCCTTGAGGAACCGGTTGCGTTCCGCCCGGTCCGACGAGCGCTTGGCGTCGAGGTCGGGTCCGGCGTCGCCCCCGCCGAGCAGCGCGCGGCTCGCCGCGACCCAGCGTCCGACCCAGGCGCGGTGGGCCGCGCTCGTGCGACCGGTCACGCGGACGTCCGACACGATCTGCGTGGCCGACGACGGACGGGAGGCGCGGGCCGGGTCGAACGCGTCGGCGCCGGGTCCGCGGACGACGACGGTCTCGACGTCGGCACGCTGGAGCAGTGCCGGGACCTCCCGGCTGAGGGTGGGGTGGCCCAGGACGACCGCACGACGGACGCGACCGCCGAAGGACTCGTCGCGGAGCAGGTCGCGGTAGGCGGCGACGAGGTTGCGGCCGAAGCGCGCCCCGCTCGACACCTCGGCGAGCAGCGGCGCACCGAGCTCCCACGCGACGCGCTCGGCGTCCGGCCCGGCGTCGTGTCCGGCGATGACGACGGTCGCGGGCTCGTCGTCCGGCGCGAGCTCGGCGACCGGCAGCGCGGCGGTGCGGCGGCGGGTGGCGAAGGCGTGGTCGACGTCCTCGTCGGCGACCCCGGCGACCCGGTCGAGGCCGGCGGACAGGGGTTCGCGGAAGGCGAGGTCGAGCTGGACCGGCCCGGGCTGCCCGGCGTGTCCGGCGGCGGCGGCGACGGCCTCCCGCACGAGCGCCCGGACGGTGGAACGGGCGTCGTCGTCCACCCCGTCGGTGCTGGGCGCCTGGACGTCGCGGACGAAGGACACGGCGGCACCGAACATGCCGGGCTGCACGGTGGTCTGGTTGCTGCCGATGCCCCGCAGTTCGACGGGGCGGTCGGCGGAGACGACGACCATCGGCACGCCGGAGTGGTGCGCCTCGAGCACGGCGGGGTGCAGGTTCGCGACCGCGGTGCCCGAGGTCGTGACGACCGCGGCGGGACGTCCGGTCTCGACCGCGAGGCCGAGCGCGAAGAACCCGGCGGTCCGTTCGTCGAGCCGCACGTGCACGCTGATGCCGCCGGCACGTTCGAGGGCGACGGCGGCGAGGGCGAGGGCCTGCGACCGGGACCCCGGGCTGACGACCACGTCGGTCACGCCCGCGCGGGCGAGCTCCTGCAGGACGGCGAGGGCGAAGTCGGTCGCCGGGCTGCCCGAGGCGCCGGGTACCGTCGCGGTCTCGTCCACGGGGGACACGTCGTCGCCGGCCGGGACGGCCCCGGTCGGTGCTGCGCCGGCGATCGGTGCGAGGTCCGCAGCCGTGTCGGCGGCGGGAGCGTCAGCGTCCGACGCGGCCGTCGTCGTCGCCGTCGTGGAACTGGTCTTCGAGGGATCGGAGGGTTGCGTCGTCCTGGTCCTTGTCATCGCTCTTCCGCCCGGGCGGCGTGCTGCCCCCGAGGAAGTCCGGGTCGTCTTCGGGACCACGGTACCCGGCGCCACCGCCCCCGTCCCCGCGGGGTCCGGCTGCCGGGGTCCGGCCCAGCAGGAACCACAGCACACCGCCAACGACAGGGAGCACGACGATCAGCGGCACCCAGAGGCCCTTGCGCAACGACCGGACGCGCGAACGGGGCATCGTGGCGCAGTCGATGATCGCGTAGACCGTGAACGCCACGGCGGCGACGACGATGACGAGCCACAACCTGACCATCTCCGCAGTGTAGGTCGGGAGGCTGGGACCCCCCTCCGCCCCGGCGCTCTGCGACCCGGAGGCGGTCCGTACACTTGCCAGGGTGAAAGCGTGGCTCGTCTACACCCTCGCCCGGCTCGGCATCTTCGCGGCGGCGCTCCTCGTGCTGCTCCTGATCGGCCTGCAGTGGTACTGGGCGGCGATCGGCGGGGCGCTGATCGGGCTGCTCGTGTCGTACATCGCTCTGCCGGGCCTCCGTGGCGCCGTGACGAGCTCGATCGCCGACCGCCGGGGGCGTCCCGCCCGCGACGGCGACAGCGACTTCGAGGACGACTTCATCGACGCAGCCGACTCCGACGGACCGGCGCCGAAGCGTCCCGACCTCGGCTGAGGGTCCTCGCTCCGGCGGCGGCCGGGGTGCGGGTCTAGGGCTGGACGGCGAGCGTGGCCGTGAGCACCACGCCGAACGCGAGCGCCGAGAACGACGAGAGCTGCAGCGCGGTGATGAGTTCGCGCGGCTTCGACGACGAGACGCCGATCGCCAGCGCCGGCAGCGCGAGCAGCAGCGAGAAGTACGTGTACCCGCTGCGGAAGTAGAGCAGCACGAACCACACGAGCACCACGTAGGGCAGCAGCAGGAACAGCGCGAACAGCACCCGCGCGACCGGACGTCCCACGACGACGGCGAGGGTGCGCTTGCCGGCGGCCGTGTCCTCGTCGATGTCGCGGATGTTGTTGACCATGAGGACGGCGCACGCGAAGAGCCCGGCCGCGACGGCCGCCGCCCACCCGCTCAGGGTGACCTGACGGATGAGGACGTACTGGGTGCCGAGCACGGCGACGAGCCCGAAGAACACGAAGACGAAGACCTCGCCGAGGGCGTTGTAGCCGTAGGGCTTCCGGCCGCCGGTGTAGAACCACGCGGCGACGATCGCGGCGGCCCCGACCAGGAGCAGCCACCAGAGCTGGGTGAGCACCACGATGACGAGGCCGGCGACCGCCGCGAGGCCGAAGAACGTCAGGGCGACCGTGAGGACGGTCCGGGGCTTCGCCGTGCCGGCACCGGTGAGACGGGCCGGACCGACGCGGAACTCGTCCGTGCCGCGGATCCCGTCGGAGTAGTCGTTGCTGTAGTTCACGCCGATCTGCAGGAACAGCGCGACGGCCAGGGCGAGCAGCGCGATCGCGAGGTGCCCGTCGGCTGCCAGGAACGACCCGAAGGTGCCCTGGAGCCGGCTGTCGACGTAGGCCACCCCGGTGCCGAGCACGACGGGGACGATGCCGAGCGTCAGGGTCCGGAGGCGTGCGCCGCCGATCCACTCGCGCGCGGTCGCCCGTCGCACCGGACGCCGCTGCGCCGCCTTCGCCGGGTTGCCGGACCGTGCCGGGTTGCCGGACCGCGCCGGCTTGCCGGACCTGCTCGCGGGACGTGTCGTCTTCTTCGCTCCTGCCACGACCGCCCATCGTATCCGCGCCGGACGGGCCCTGGCGACGTCGTCGTGGGGCGGGTGCCCGAGGTCGTCGGGCGCGTCAGGTCGTGAGGTCGGCCAGCGACCGGATGGAGCGCCGGTCGGGCTTGCCGGACGCGAGCATCGGCAGGCGCTCGACCACGAGCACCTCGGCCGGGCGCGCGGCACGACCGAGTGCTGCGCCGACGTGCGCACGGACGACCTCGAGGGCGATCGGCGCCTCGGTGACGACGACGGGCTCCTCGCCCCACTCCCCCGACGCGCGACGGGTCACGACCGCGCCGTCCTGCCCGGGCAGCTCCCGGACGAGCCGCTCGACCGCTCCGAGCGGCACCTTCTCGCCGCCGGAGATGAGCACGTCGTCGAGCCGACCGGAGACCCGCACGCGGCCGTCCTCGACGGTCGCCGCGTCGCCCGTCCGGTACCAGCGTCGACCGTCACGCTCGGTGAAGGTGGCCGCAGTGCGGTCCGGGTCGCCCAGGTACCCCTCGGCGAGCACCGGACCGGCCAGGAGCAGTTCGCCGTCGACGACCTCGGCGTGCACGGGGCCGAGCGGGACGCCGTCGTACACGCAGCCGCCGCTCGTCTCGCTCGCGCCGTAGGTCGTGACGACCCGGACGCCCGCCGACCGCGCCAGGGAGACCAGGGCCGCGGGGGTGGCCTGACCCCCGACGAGGACCGCGTCGAACCCGGCGAGGGCCGCCGTGGCGCGTGGGTCGTCGAGCACCCGCGCCAGCTGCACCGGCACGAGCGACGTGTAGCGCCGCGGCACGGTCGGGCCGGCGACGAGCCGGTCGGCGGCGTCCGCGAAGGCCGCCCCCGTGAAGTGACCGGCGGCCACCACGGACGGTGTCGTCCCGGCGGCGATCGACCGGGTCAGCACGTTGAGCCCGGCGATGTAGTGCGTCGGGAGCGCGAGCACCCACCCACCGGGCCCACCGAGCGCCGCGTCGGCCGCGGCCGCGCCGGCCAGGAGCGCCGCCGCGGACAGGGCGACCCGCTTGCCGGTGCCGGTGGAGCCACTGGTCTCGACGACCACCGCGACCCCGTCCGGGACGTGGGCCGGCGCCGCCGTCGGGAGCGCCGGGGCGTCCTCGTCGACGGGGAGCAGCGCGGGGCCGCCGGTGAGGGCAGCCTCCAGGCCGCGCAGCACCGCCGACGGGTCGGCGGCGCCCGTCGCGACCAGCGGACGGGACATCAGTAGTGCCAGGGGAAGGACGTCCACTCCGGCGCGCGCTTCTCGAGGAACGCGTCGCGGCCCTCGACGGCCTCGTCGGACGCGTAGGCCAGGCGCGTGGCCTCGCCCGCGAAGACCTGCTGTCCGACCATCCCGTCGTCGACGGCGTTGAAGGCGTACTTGAGCATCCGGATGGCGGTCGGCGACTTCCCGAGGATCGTCTCGCCCCAGCGGATCGCCTCGCGCTCGAGGTCCTCGTGGGGCACGACCTTGTTCACTGCGCCCATCTCGTACGCGCGCTGCGCCGAGTACTCCTCGGCGAGGAAGAAGACCTCGCGCGCGAGCTTCTGGCCGATCTGCTTGGCGTAGTAGGCGCTGCCGTACCCGCCGTCGAACGAGCCGACGTCGGCGTCGGTCTGCTTGAACTTCCCGTGCTCGGCGCTCGCGATCGTGAGGTCGCAGACGGCGTGCAGCGAGTGCCCGCCACCGGCCGCCCAGCCCGGCACGACCGCGACGACGACCTTCGGCATCATGCGGATGAGGCGCTGGACCTCGAGGATGTGCAGGCGACCCATCGACGCCTGCGCGGCCGCCGGGTCGACGCCCTCCGGCGGGGCGCCCTCGTCACCGACGTACTGGTAACCGCTGCGGCCCCGGATGCGCTGGTCGCCGCCGGAGCAGAAGGCCCACCCGCCGTCCTTCGGGCTCGGCCCGTTGCCCGTCAGGAGCACGACGCCGACGCGGGGGTCCTGCCGGGCGTCGTCGAGTGCGCGGTACAGCTCGTCGACCGTACGGGGGCGGAAGGCGTTGCGGACCTCGGGACGGTCGAACGCGACGCGGACGATGCCGCCGGAGACGTGCTTGTGGTACGTGATGTCCGTGAACCGCTCGGCGATCGGGGCGGCGGTCCAGACGTCGGGGTCGAACAGGTCGGAGACGGCAGAGGGCATGCCCCGAACCTACCGCGGCGCTACTGCCCCATCCCGGACAGGAGCTCCGGCGCGATGACGACGACCAGCACGATGAGGATCACCGGGTTCGCGAAGAAGGCGAGCACCACGCCGACGACGCCGTACCAGCGCCCGAACGACCCCACCGCGGCGATGAACCCGAGGACCGCGGCGACCAGGGTCAGGAACACGACCACGAAGCAGATGCCGAACGCGAAGGTGGTGTCGCCGCCCATGAAGACCGCGAAGGCACTCGCGTCGACCGCTGCGGCGACCACGGCGAGCCCGAGGGCGATCTTGCCGGTGACCGGGTTCCGTCGGCGCTGTGCGGCGGGCTGACGACGGACGTCGACGGTGCCCTGACGCATGAGCCGTGCGAACTCGTCGGTCGCCACCGAGCCTCCTCGTCGATCCCGGTCGGGGTCCGGGAGGACCGGTCCGACCCGTCGACCGGCGGCCGACCGCAGCGATGCTAGTGCGCCGCCCTGGCGGTCCCCTCGGAGGAACCGTGAGGAGGCCTGGGCGCTCCTGCGAGGATGGCCGGGTGCCCGATGTGACCCCGCCGTCCCGACCGTCCGCACCGGTGCCCGCTGCCGGTCTCCCCGACCTGACGGACCTGCTCGCGTCCGCGCGGGTCGTCGCGTTGCCGATGCGCGTCCGGTTCCGCGGCATCACCGAGCGCGAGGCGGTGCTGCTCCGCGGGCCCGAGGGCTGGACGGAGTTCTCGCCCTTCGTGGAGTACGACGACGCCGAGGCCGCCGCGTGGCTCCGGGCCGCCGTGGACTTCGGGTGGACGCGGCACGAGCCCGCCGCCGACTCCGTGCCCGTCAACGCCACCGTCCCCGCGATCGCCGCCGAGGACGTCCCCGACCTGCTCCGCCGCTACCCCGGCTGCACCACCGCCAAGGTCAAGGTCGCCGAGCCCGGCACGAGCGTCGACGACGACGTGGCCCGGGTCGCCGCCGTCCGCCGGGTGATGGGCGAGGACGCCGCCGTGCGCGTCGACGCGAACGGGCTCTGGTCGCTCGACGACGCCGAGGCGGCCCTCGGACGGCTCGCACCGTTCCGCCTGCAGTACGCCGAGCAGCCGGTGGCCTCGGTCGCCGACCTCGCCGAGCTGCGGAGCCGCCTGGCCGGACTGGGCATCCCGATCGCGGCCGACGAGAGCGTCCGCAAGGCCTCGGACCCGCTCGCCGTCGCGCGGGCGGGGGCCGCGGACGTCCTGGTCGTCAAGGCCCAACCGCTCGGCGGGGTCACCGCGGCGCGAGGTATCGTCGCCGAGGCAGGACTGCCCTGCGTCGTCTCGAGTGCGCTCGACACGTCGGTGGGGCTCGGGATGGGGGCGTTCCTCGCCGCGGAGGCGATGGCTCCCGGCTACGCAGCCGGGCTCGGTACCGCCGCGATGTTCGCCGGGGACGTCACGACCGACCCGCTGCTGCCGGTGGACGGTCGGGTCGCGGTGCGCCGGGTCGAGCCGGACGGGGAACTGCTCGACCGATGGGCTGCCGCGCCGGAGCGCACGGCGTGGTGGAGAGCCCGGCTGCAACGGGTGCACGCGCTCCTCGCCGCCGGGTAGCGCGCACGGGCTGGACGGGGCGGGGCCGGCGCGCCTGCGCTGGGCACCTGCTGCCGGCACGACCGGCGACGGACGGGAGGCGCGGCACCAGCCGGTGCCGCGCCTCCCGTCCGTCCGGTGGTGCTCCCGTCGACGGTCACGTCCGCGAGGACGCGACCACGTCGGTTCAGAGCCCGGAGTAGCTGTGCAGCCCCTTGAAGAAGACGTTCACGACCGAGAAGTTGAACATGACGGCCGCGAAACCGATGAGGGCCAGCCACGATGACCGTGCGCCGCGCCACCCGCGGGTCGCGCGTGCGTGGATGTACCCGGCGTAGAGGACCCAAATGATGAAGGTCCAGACCTCCTTGGTGTCCCACCCCCAGTAGCGGCCCCAGGCGCGTTCGGCCCAGACGGCACCGGCGATGAGCGTGAAGGTCCACAGCACGAAGCCGACCAGGATCACGCGGTAGCTGAGGACCTCGAGCCGGTCGGCGTCGGGCAGCGTCTCCATGAAGCGGAGGCGGCGCGAGACTGGGCGGCCGGCGCGGTACGTCTGCACGAGCTGCGACACCGCGAGCCCGGCGCCGAGCGCGAAGAACCCCGTGCCGGCGATGGCGACGAACACGTGGATGACGAGCCAGTACGACTGGAGCGCGGGCTGCAGCGGGACGACCGGCACGTAGTAGTTCACGGTCGCGATGCCGAGCAGGATGATCGTCAGCCCGGTGATGAACACACCGAGGAACTTGAGGTCCTGCCAGAACTGCACGAGCAGGAACACCGCGATGATCAGCCCGGTCCCGGTGAGCGAGAACTCGAACATGTTGCCCCACGGCACCCGGTCGGCCGCGACGCCACGGAGGACGATCGCGCCGATGTGGACGACGAGCGCGAGGACCGTCATCGCCATGCCGACGCGCTCGAACCGCGAGCCGCGCCGACCGCCGTCGTCCTTCCGCTGCTCGACGCGTTCGAGGACGACCGTGCCGCCCTGGACCGTGGCGACCGTGGTCGCCGACGCGTCGTTCCGGGACGAACCGGCGCCGGCCGCGGCGGACCCGACGTCACCGGCCCGCTTCGCCAGGTCCAGCGCGAAGGAGATGAACGCGATGACGTAGACCGCCATCGCGGAGTACGTCAGCACGACCGAGTAGGTCGCAAGAGTCGTCGTGTTCACTGGGCGATCCTAACTCTTTCATCGTGAGTGCCAGGTGCTGGCGGGTGATGCGATCATTGATCCTGCGCGCATCGACATGGTGTGACGGCACGTCGGACGCGGCCCCCTGATGAGGCTTCTGCGGACTCGCTGCGGACCTGACCTACGGTTTGGGACATGGCCGAGGACATCGAGAGCATCATCCGGCGCGTCATCCGCGAGGAACTTGAGCGCGCGTTGAGGCGGGAGCTGGAGGCCACCCCTGCTGGCCAGCGCCTTGATCGCATCAAGCGCACCCACGAGGATGCTCTGGGACGTCACCGACCTTGCAGACGCGATCGGCATGTCGAGACAGTACGTCCGAAACGACATCCAGGCGGGGAGGCTCGAGGGCCACCGTAACGGCAGGTCGAAGTTCGTGATTGAGCATCAAGAGGCAGACCGATACGTCGCGTGGATCGCCGCCGGAAGACCGTGACTCGCCCGCTTGTCGGGAACGGCAGTGTCATGCGACTCACGGGCGGGGCGGGTGGCTGTTTTGCGGTGCGGTAAGCGCCGCAGGGGCTTCGCCGGAGAAGAACCGAAGCGCACCCGGCAACCCGGCGCTACGGCTGCCGATGCTGCTTGATCCAGGCGACCGTGGTCTCGGGTAGGCGGAAGTCGTACTGGTTCTGGTGTTCCCATTTCGTCCCGGGTACGGTGCCGCCGGCAGCGATGACGGCGTGGAGAACTTCGTCAGGCAGCTGATCGTCCGTGTGCTCGAGCAGCCATGCTCGAGTGCTGTCGTCGAGCTTCGACCACCAGCTCTTGACGTCGACGATGCCGCCGTCATGCCAGATCCCATTGATGAACTCGGACACGAGGTTCCCCTCCAGGATGCTGATGACGTCACCTCGGTCGCGGATCAGGACGTTCGCTACCCCGCCCTTCACTGCGAGACGCTCGCCGGCGCGCTTCGCCTCGTTGACAGTTGCGTACGTGCCAGTGCGGTACGGGCCGTCGGCCTGGCCCTCGAGGGTGTTCTCATGCTCGAGTGCGTAGGTCATCGGTCAGCTCGCGCGGTGCGCAGCGCGCGACAGCTCCGCGACTGCCTTGCTCAGCTCCAGGACAGCGAACGACAGACACTCGAAAGCACGATCCGGTTCGTCGTTGTTCCGCATCATCCCGGCCTTGTCGGCAAGGTCTGCTGCTTTGTCTGCGTGGTCAGCCGCTTGTAGGTAAGTCATGCTCGCAGGCTAGCGCCGGCTGGAGACGCGAGGAAGGATGCACGCGCCGAGATCGTCGGTGTCTTCCAGTATCATCACGCCATGGGACCTGGTCGGCAGGGCCCGTAGAGCGTCCTGAGGAGGACAACATGCTCAGTCAGATAGCTCAGAACTTCGCTGCCGAAATTGCTGGACACGACTGGTCCGACGCGCCCTTCCGGGCTGACCGCGCTGGCCACCAGCGCGACGTGGATCGCAAGAAGAAGTCGATCGAACAGCTTTCGCAGGAGCAGACCGAGACCGTCGTACTCAACGTCATGTGGGTCGTTGCTCAGCAGCTCGCATCCGTAGACCCGAATTTCGACGTTCACGAGTTTGCGAAGGCATGCGGCATAGCGGGTCATTACCGGCTGCGGTCGAACGGGGCAGCCAACGGTCTCATTGACGCCGGCTTGCGTCCTCAAGACTTCCAGGTCGTCCGCGAGGACTGACAGCGCAGCGGCAAGACCCCCACGTTCTTCGGAATGAAGCCTGTGGGGGGGGGTCTTGCCGTTGCCTTGTACCCGGGCCGGCACTCTGCGTGGATCAGGAGAAGGTCACTGCACGAGTGCCAAGTGGTGCCCAACCAATCGGTGGATCAGCCCGAAAGGTCCCCCAGGTCAGCGAACATGTTCTCGTCCAGCGTGGCGGTGAACGGGATCCGACCGATTGACTTGTCATCCACCGAAATCTCGACCTGGTACGCCCCAGCGCTCGGGATACCGAGGTTGGCTGCCGGGAGGATGGCCGAAACGGACTGCGCACCGTCTTCGGTGCCAAGCACAGTCCGTAGGGTGTACTCGAAGCCAAAGACGGGCTCGTCGTCCGAGCCCTGTAGGCGACAAACGCCTGTCACCTTGTGCGCCACCTCTACGCCCGAATCGCCGTCCACATAGAGAAGCAGAGCGATATCTGCCCCTAAGGGTGCCGGGAATCCCGGTCGCGGCAAGCGGGTGACGCCGCCACCGAGAACATGGAGAAGGTTCTCTCGGACGGTTGCGGCGTCGCAGAGGAGGGCAGCTCCTAGATGGATCACGCTTACAGGTTAGTAGGTGCGGCGCAGGGCCGACCGACGAACAGTGGCACCGGTCGACGCGCTGGTTGCGTGCTGATTCGCCACGCGCGCGACGGCTCGATTGGCGTTCTGCGAGAAGTTGATGGTACCGACCGACCCATCGTCGTCGCGGAGAGATGCACGATTGATCGTCAGGAAGGCGTATCCCGTGGTCGCGTCGACTCGGAGGACGTAGGCCTCGCCGGCGATGCCGTCTTCGCTCTCGTAAGCCGTAACCATCTGCCCCTGGTGAAGCTCACCGCTCGCCCGTGCGAGGCGCACTCGGGTGGTTCCGTCCGTGCGCACGGAGTTCAGGTCGACTTCGACTCGTACCTGGTTCATCTCGAGCCTTCCTTCCAAGCAGGATTCGTCAAGCGACGATCCTCCAGCAGCGATGCTAGTTCGTCTACCCTTGGCGGGTCTGAAAACGGGTCGTCTCCGACGAGGTGGTGCAGCGGTTCCTTCGCGTTCGGATCCGCCACCACCTCGAACCCAGCCGCACGTAGTTCATTCCCCGTCAGGACGGCGATCTTCTTACCTCGGAGCGTGGTGCTCCCGACGATCCTACGGACAGTGTCCAAAACGTCCTCCCCGTCTTCGGGGGTGGCCGCGATGACTGAGACACCATAGCGGGGCGACGCGTCGCCCCGCTCGCGCTCCTCCTCGAAGGTGTCCTCTGCGTTCTCCCGGAGGCGGTCAGCGAGGAAGGGGGAGAACCGAATCACGATCTCCGATCCATCCTGCTCAGTAGGCACCCGATGACTGTAGCGGAGCGAGGCAAAGTCTCAGAGGGGAGCGACCGGCCGCTCTCCTGATGAGTTGGCCCTGCGGTCGGTCGGTCGTGATCCCCTGTCCGCTACCAGTGATGATGATCACAGGTGCTTCTGTCGAGCTGTGTGACGGTGCTCTCCGTCAGCGGTGATGAGTGGCATGTGCCCGTGTTGTGCCGCTCTTCACACGTCGCGGAGCGCTCCCAGGTCAGGTACGACGTGCACGTCCATGGAGGTTTGCCGGAACATCTCGGCAACGTGGGCATCCTGCTGACCGAACAGCAGATGGTCGTCCAAGGCGAGCCACTGCGTGCGGATGGTGCCCTCGGGGTCGAGTTCTTCACCGTTGCAGGTGAGGCCGAGTCCGACGACCGACGAGATGCACAACGCGTGCTGGACGGGCTCGCTCGGCAGCGACCACTCGCTGAGGAACTGGTCACCACGTTCCCGAACCAGTTCCGACACCTGGCCGATGTGCTCCATCAGACGGAGCCCGCACCCGCATTGCGGGAGAGGACTCGGGTGCGGTTCTGCGACGTAGCGCGTGACCCGCATGTGACCTGACGGTCCCGTGTAGCACTCGGCCCTCGGGGTGCAGGAGTTCCACCCTGTGGGGAACGGCGACCCGTCGATGTGTTCTGGCCGGTACTGGCCGATTGCTCGAATGCCGCTGTCGTCGTAGTAGACGACGTCCATGCGCCAGCCAAGCGCCAGCCTCTGCACCCGCCTCAGCTCGCCGTCGGGCATGGCCCAGACGTCGGGATTGATCTCGCGACCATGCGGTCGGTCGATCGTGATCTCCTGTCCGCTACCAGTGGTGATGATCACAGGTGCTCCTGTCGGGTGTGTGACGGTTTTTCCCGTCAGCGGTGATGAGTGGGGTTGAGCCTCGCGGGACGACGTGAGGGTCGTAACGGCAGCTGTTCGGTCGGCAGCGGACCGCAGGCGTCCCGCTGGGCTTGGTTGGAAAAAATCGCGGGGAGAGATTGGCCCTATGACCTTGGGAGGGCCAAACCGGGGGCGGGAGGGGGTACCCCCCTATCGCCCGATAGGCCGCGCCGGCCGGCGCGAGCATGCCTCGCTACTTCCTGGGTAGCGAGCGGCTCTTCGCCGGCTGGCGCGGAGCTCAGGAGAGCTTGAGGCTCAGCTTCGCGATGCGCTTCGGGCGGACGAGGTTCTGCCCGAACCGGAACGTGACGCGGAGCGCGATGCTGTCGCTTCCGAAGTACGCGTGCTCAGACGTTGCGACCTGCACTGCGCCTGCTGCGGAGACGATCGCGGACTTGTCGAGCAGCGCGAGGGTGCCCGACGGGACAGCGTTGGAGGTGAACACGGGCGTGTTGAGGATGCGCTTCTCGGCGTCGTCGGTACCAGCGCCGAGCAGGCTCTCGTTGCTGCTGCTGCCCTTCTTGAGCTTCCGGAGCGCACCCCACGTGTCGGGCGCTGCGAGCAGGTGCGTGACGTTGCCGCCGGCGATTTCGACGAGGGTGAACGCGTCGGCGAGGGCGTCGAGGTTGGTGGCGATCTGGCCGCCGTCCTGGATACCTGGGTGGGTGAGCACACCCCCCGGGGGCGTGACTGCCGGCGGGGTGGGGATCACCTGGGACAGGTAGGCCTCATTGGCCTTCTTGAGGACGGCCCGGCGTGCACTGTCCGACAGGATGTCGGCGGTACCGTTCTGCACGTACTGCTCGCGGGAGACGCGAACGAGCAGGGTGACCTTGCCTGTGTGGACGAGCACCTCGGAAAGAGTGGGCTCGGCTTCGGGGATGTCGGCCCCCTCGGCGGTGAACTGGGCGTCGGCGTCGTCGACGTAGGCGACGCGGACCGCGGGCTCGTCGCCCTCGATGCTGCCGGCGACGGTAGAGGTCTGCAGAACGAGGGCCTCGGGGATGACGTCCTGGGCGGCGAAAGTCTGCAGGTCGGGGGACCACGCCTTGGCGGAGTCGGTGGTCGTGATGGGGTTCGGGGACATGATCGTTGGTCTTTCGACTCAGGCGGCCCGCCTCAACGAGATGAGGCCAGGGCCGCGCGAACAGTTGACTGTTCGGCGGGCACCTGGCCTCATCCGAAGATCCCACCTGGGGATCAAGCTCGTTGGCTCCGGAGCGACCGCCTGGGTCTACCCGAAACCGAACTCACTCTACCGCGGAGCGAACGCGCCGGCGAAGCCCCCGCCGGTGAGTCCTGCTCCGACGGATGGTTCATTGCCGGCACGACGAACGATCGGGCCGGTCGGTGCCTTCCTCAGCCCGAGCTCGTCGGCCGCCTTCGTGGCGGCCGCGGTGACCTTCTCGCTGTCGACATTGCCGTCCTCGTCGAGGAGGTCCTCGAGCTTGGTGTCGGAGGCCCAGAGCGACTCGGGCTTTTCGAGGCTCTTCCCGGCGATGCCCTCGACCATCGTCTTTCTAGCGGCGGTGAGGGATGCGGCGAGCGCGTCGCGTTCCGTCGTGACGTCGCGGAGCTGGTTGCGGTACTTCGCGGCTTCCGCGTTGCCGCTCTTCGGCGTCTCGTTGGCCGGTACCGGTGCGGGTGCCGGTGATGCTGCGCCCTGCTGGTCGACGCTGGGCGTGGTGTCGTCGGTGGTCATGGTCAGGTGTCCTTCCGGTCGGGTGTCTTACTCGTGGAGTGGCTGAGGATCCGGTCGAGTCGACGGACCTGCGCCATGAGGTCTGCGCGGAGGTCCATGAGGAGATCGCGTTGCTTCTGGTTGATGCGTTCGATGCGGCGGGTGCGAGCAACCCACTGTTCGTGGCTCATCTCACTGGGCATGTGGCTTCCTTCCTGGTCGGGTTGGTGGTGCTGAGGGACGCGATCAGCGCGAGGCCGATGAGCTCGAACTGACCGCCTCGCCTTCACTTGCGGTTAAGTTGCGGTTCGTCTTGCGGTTCTTCTTTCTATTCAGGTCCCGGAGCGGGACCGTCGTACTGCCCGCTCCGGGACGGGGTACTACTCGCTCCGGGACCATCACTGCCCGCTCCGGGACCGGGTACTACTCGCTCCGGGACCATCAGGCAGCCGTCGAGGTGGGGCGCGACAGAGGGTCGTAGTCAGGCAGGTAGTAGCGGTTGCTGGTCTTCCTGCCGGATGGGTCCTCGCGCGCTTCGATCTCAATGAGACCGAGATCGCCCTGCAACGAGGCGACAGTTCGAATCACAGTTGATCGGCCGAGGTTGGTCTCCGTCGCCACCAGGCTGTGCGAGGGCCAGGAGCAGTGCTCGGCGTCGTTGAAGTGGAACGCGATCATCATGAGTACGGCCTTCTGCGTCGGTGACGTCTCCTGCTTCACTGCCCACTCGATCGCCTTGAAGCTCACTCGCCTACCCGTTGAACCTCTCCGCGGTGCGCAGGGCGTACAGAACGGCGCTACGGAGCTCCATGTGGTCCTCATGACCGACGTCAGGGGTCGGGTCGGGCGGTGCAGTCAGCTGCACCGGTTCGTCGTCGCCCCGAACCAGCCAGACCGCCCAGGGGTCGTCCTCGGTGCGCTTCTCGACTGACACCGCGGCGAGCGCCGTGTGAACAGTGCGGAAGCGGTGCGTCGTCTCCCGACTTGTGTGCCAGAGGCCGAACCGGATGCACCCGCGCTGCCGGCACCGCTCGTACGTGGACTCGTCCACTAGCAGGCGACCTCGGCGTTGTGGTGACGTTCGGCGTTGAGCGACTCGGTGATATCGGAGCATCGGACGAGCGCTCGAGCAAGCAGCCGTGCGCGCTGTGGGGTCAGGTCCTCGTCCAGGACGTTGATCGAGAGGTCCCAGTTGTCGTCCGTGGAGAAGCGCTCGACCGAGACGCGGAACCCCTCCTCGCGGACGGAGACGAAGCGGTGGACGAACAGCGGTTCCGAGGCGTCCGCATAGTGGCCCTGGTGGAAGTAGGCGCACGACTCGTCGACGCAAGGGACGAGCGCGCTGTCCCTTGAACTGGCGAGTTCCTCATTGTCGGGGGCGTGTGCGACTCTGGGCGCAGTAGTCTTCATGGCGATCGGTTCTCCCTTGTAGGTGTTCTGGTCGTTGCCCTCGAAGCCCTGGCCGGCTTCGGGGGCGTTTCTCGTTGCGGTGCGGGTCATCAAGATGCCTCCGCGAACTGCGCCTCGATGTACGTCTCGATGTCGGTCTCTCGGACGAACACTCGGCCGCCGATCTTCGCGGCCTTCACCGGGCAGTCCTTCTGCGCGAGCCACCACCGCATGGCAGCCTCGGTCTTCCGCACGAGCGGTGCCGCCTCGACGATGGTCAGCAGCTTCTGCATAGTGGTCCTTTCGTTGTCACGGACGACTTCGTATCGACAGCATGCACGCGATCGTAGTCGTGGTCAACTACGACACACGAGAGTTGACTCCGACTACCTTTGGAGTATGGTCAAGTCCCGTGGAGATTGATGACGCCCAGATCGGTCGGAACGTAGCTCGAGCGCGAGGTTCGAGGTCGCAGAAGGAGCTCGCCGTTGCTATGCGCGAACGCGGTCACAGGTGGTCACAGGCGACCGTGTGGAACGTCGAGCGCGGAGAGCGTCCCTTGCGCCTCAGCGAGGCGAACTCGCTCGCCGAGATCCTTGAGGTGCTGAGCATCCACACCTTCACTGTCACAGACGTACAGGAGCGGGTATTCGAGGTCATGAAGCAGCTCGCCGCTGCGCAGGCCCAGATGGAGGCGCAGGCCGCGGAGGTGCTGCGATTGCAGCGGCGGCTGGCCACTGAGGCAGACGCGCTGGTTCGTAGGGATTCGACAGCTCTCGACGCCGGCGAACTCGGGAAGCGCATCCGCTATGAACTCGGCGTCGTGCCCGTCGAACTGATCCGCGACGAACAGACCGACGTGCTGCTCAAACTGAGGGCACAGGAGCACCGCGGCCCCTACGCGCAGGCGATGCTCGACGGCCTCGAAGAGATCAAGTGGACGGTGGACGAGTAGCCATGTCCAGCATCAAGCAGCGGCCGAACGGCAAGTGGCGGGCGCGGTACCGCGACGACGCCGGAAGGGAGCACGCGAAGCACTTCGACCGGAAGCGGGACGCGCAGGACTGGCTCGACACCACGGCGAGCGCCATCATCACCGGTAACTATGTGGACCCGAGGACTGCACGCACGACTCTGCGCGCGTTCTACGACGACTGGGCTCCCAGGCAGATCTGGGCGTCGTCGACGCGTGACTCGTACGACATCACCATGAACGACTGCACGTTCGCTGCGATCGAGACGGGCAAGCTCCGGCGCAGCCACGTGGAGTCGTGGGTGAAGTACATGCAGGCGCGCCTCGCGCCGGGGACAATCAAGACCCGCATGGGCAACGTCCGCACGGTGATCCGTGCAGCGATGGCGGACCGAATCCTGACCGTCGACCCCTCGATGGGTGTCCGTCTCCCCCGCACACGTCGCGCCGAGGTCGCAATGGTGATCCCGTCGCCTGAGCAGGTCGGGGCGATCATGGATGCCGCCGAGGACTGGTTCAGGCCCTTCGTCGCGCTCGCAGCCTTCGCCGGCCTCCGTATCGGCGAGGTCGCCGGCGTGCAGGTGAGCGACGTCGAGTTCCTCAAGCGCACGCTGCACGTCACCCGGCAAGTGCAGAAGGAGCCGGGCACCTTGTCCGTCATCCCTCCGAAGCACGGCAGTGAGCGCCCGGTATACCTGCCTGACGACCTCGTGGCCCTGCTGTCGAAGCACGTCGCGGACATCGGCGTCCACGGCGACGACTGCTGGCTCCTGCCGGGGCGACCGCCGAACCCGGACTCCCTGCGGTGGCACTTCACGCGAACGCTCGAGCGCGCCGGTGTCAGCGGATTCACACCCCACGATCTGCGTCACTACTTCGCCTCAGGCCTGATCGCGCACGGAGCCGACGTGGTCACGGTGCAACGTGCCCTCGGGCACGCGAAGGCGACGACGACGCTCAACACGTACAGCCACCTCTGGGGAACAGCAGAAGACCGCACCCGGACCGCTGCTGCGGACCTGATGCGGTCTTCCCGCGTTGCTGCGGACTCCTCGCGGACCAGCAGGCCCGAAACAGCTGATTTCCGCGCGGACACTACTCGCCTCGGACTTCGATCCTAACTCCGAGGTCCGACATGTGCCGTCGGGCGATGTCCGCCACCGCACGTTCCAGGTTCGGGTCCTCGCCGCGCGCGAGGCCCGCGTACTCGAGGTCGTACTCCCCGTGCTCGGCCCCGCTGCGGCGGACGGCCTTCACCCAGACGCGGCGGCGCGGGACGAACAGGGACGTGAGCAGGCCGAGCACGGACAGGATCGCGAACGCGGCGACCCAGCCCTGCGAGGGGTCGTGGTGCACGTCGAGCGAGACGTACCGCTTCACGCCGTCGAAGGTGATCGAGCCCGCGCCGTCCGGCAGCTGCTTCGTCTGCCCGGGCTTCATGGTGATGCTCGGGTCAGGCGACTGGCGGCCGGCGATCTGCTGCATGCCCTTCGTGGACAGCTGGTAGACGCTCTGCGGGACGCCGTCGTCGAGGCCGAGGTCGCCCGTGTAGACCTGCAGCGACAGCACCGGGTTCTCGGTGTCCGGGTAGGACGACGCGAACGCACCGGCGTTCGCTCCGGAGGCCTGCTTGACGGCGGTCGGGTAGAAGAAGCCGATCATCCCGAGCTGGTCGGGGACGGCGTCCGGCACCTTGATGACGCCCGTGGACGTGTAGTTGGCGTCCTCGGGCAGGAAGGGCACGACGTCCTTGAACGCCACGTCGCCCTCGCCGTCGCGCACGGTGACCTGCATCGCGTAGCCGTTGCCGAGCAGGTAGACGTTCGTCCCGCCGATCGCGAGCGGCTCGTTGACGCCGAGGCGGCTCGTCTTCTCGGCCCCGTCACGCGTCCGGGCGGTGACGGTCGCCGAGTAGTCGGTGGCCTGTCCGAGGGCGTCGAGGTTGCGCTCCTCGTACTTCGTCGTGAAGTCGTCGAGCGTCAGGTTGTAGCCCTGCAGGTCCGCCTGCGAGGACCAGCGGCCGGGGTTGAAGGAGTCGTACGCGCCGATGACGTTGGTGAACGTCTGGCCCTCGACGAGCAGGCGCTGGCCGGTGTAGCTGAACCCGCCGCCCAGGCCGACGGCGACCAGCACACCGACGAGCGCCCCGTGGAACACCAGGTTGCCGGTCTCGCGCAGGTACCCGCGCTCGGCGCTGACGGAGTCGCCGAACCGCTCGACGCGGTACCCGGCCTTCTTCAGCTGCGTCATCGCGGTCGTGACCGCGTGGTCGACGGACGGGAGGCCCGCGGTCGCGTCCGACCCGCCGGTCGCGGTCGCGCCGCCGGTCACCGTCTCCGGTGTCACCGCGACGGAGCGGAAGCCGGCGAGCCGGCCGAGTCGTGCCGGGGTCCGCGGCGGACGGGTGCGGAGGGCCTGCCAGTGGTGGCGGGTCCGCGGCACGATGCAGCCGATGAGCGAGACGAAGAGCAGGAGGTAGATCGCCGAGAACCACACCGAGGTGTACGTGTCGAAGACCTGCAGCTTGTCGAGGACCGGGAAGAGCGCCGGGTGGTCGTTCTTGTACTGGACGACGCCGTTCGGGTCCGCCTGCCGCTGCGGCACGAGCGACCCCGGGATCGCCGCGAGGGCGAGGAGCATGAGCAGGAAGAGCGCGGTCCGCATGCTCGTGAGCTGGCGCCAGGCGAACCGGAGGCACCCGACGACACCGAGCTTCGGCTGCGTGATGCCGTCGGCACGGTCGGACGCGGCGACCGGGGTGCCGTCGACGTGGTCGGACGGCCTCTGCGGGTCCGAGGTCCGGTCCGCGCCGGTGCCGGCGTCGTCGGTCCGGTCGACCTCGTCGGGATCAGACTGCGGGGACATAGCTCTGGATCACCGCCCCGACGCTCGACATGACGGCCGACCAGATACCGGTGACCATGAGCAGACCGATGACGATCAGGATCGCTCCTCCGATGATGTTGACGGTGCGCATGTGCCGCTTGACGACACCGATCGCGTTCGAGGCCCACCCCGCGCCGAGGGCGACGAGCAGGAAGGGCACGCCGAGGCCGAGGCAGTACGCGATGCCGAGCACGACGCCCTGCCAGGCGCTGCCGGACTGGAAGCTGATGAGGTTGATGGCCGCCAGTGTGGGGCCGATGCACGGGGTCCAGCCGAGGGCGAACACGATGCCGAGCAACGGTGCCCCGAGCAGCCCGGTCCGCGGCGTGAACGTCGACTTCACGGTCCGCTGCAGGAAGGTGAACCGGCCGATGAAGACGAGGCCCATCGCGATGACCACGACGCCCATGAGCTGCACGATGAGGTCCCGCCAGCGCACGAGCCAGAAGCCGACGGCGCCCGCGGCCGCGGAGCCGAGGACGAAGACCACCGTGAAGCCGAGCACGAACAGCAGCACGCCGAGGAGCACACGCCCGCGGGAGTGCCGGCTGCCGTCGGCGATGCCGCTCACGTAGCCGAGGTAGCCCGGCACGAGGGGCAGCACGCACGGCGACAGGAACGACACCAGTCCGGCCAGGGCCGCGACGGGGAGGCCGACGAGCAGCTGTCCGCTGAAGATCGCGTCAGCGAAGGGGTTGCCGCTGGACACCGGTCAGGACGCCTTGCCGGACAGCTCGTCGGACACCAGGGTCTTGAGGATGCCCGGGCCGTCGACGGCGCCCAGCACGCGAGCGGCGACGCGGCCCTTCTCGTCGAGCACGATCGTCGTCGGCACGGCGTTCGGGGCGATCTGCCCCGAGAGCGCCAGCTGCATCGTGCCGTTCGAGGCGTCGAGCACGGTCGGGTAGTCCACGCCGAACTTCCGCTCGAACGCCTTCGCCGTCCCGGCCTCGTCGCGGACGTTCACGCCGATGAACTGCA
Organism: Curtobacterium sp. L6-1; assembly: GCF_018885305.1. Taxonomy (NCBI): domain Bacteria; kingdom Bacillati; phylum Actinomycetota; class Actinomycetes; order Micrococcales; family Microbacteriaceae; genus Curtobacterium; species Curtobacterium aetherium. The sequence continues at coordinate 464,155 of NZ_CP076544.1, read as the reverse complement.
CGTGGTCGTCGTCGGCGAAGGCGTCGTGCACCGCGTTGAGGTGCTTCGCCTCGGCCCGGCAGGGCGGGCAGCTGGCGTACCAGAAGTTGATGACCACGACGTCGCCGCGGAGGTCTGCCGCGGAGAGCCGGTCCCCCTCCATCGACTCGGCGGTGAAGTCGATCGGGTCGGTGCGCTCGTCGGCGGCGACCTCGGTGACCGCACCGGTGCCCGAGATGTAGTTCTGGCCGCTGCCGCTGCCGTACTGCGCCGCGATGCCGTCGTTGCTCGACGTGCAGCCGACGAGCGCCAGGGCTGCTGCGGTCGCGATCGCGAGGACCGCGGTCGTCCGGGTCCGGGTGGTGGTGCTCACACTGCTCCTTCGTCGACGGCCGACGCACGGAGGTCGGCCGCGGGGTCCGCGTACCCGACCTCGGTGAAGTGACCGGCGACGGAGTCGGGTGTCCGCACGAGGGTCGTGATGCTCGAGAGGTCGCAACGACGCTTCCGGGGGTCGTGCCAGAGCGGCTCCCCCGCCAGGCGACGGTGCACCATCCAGATCGGCAGCTGGTGGCTGACCAGGACGACGTCGCCGCCGTCGACGCTCTCCCACGCGGTCGTGACCGCGGCGAGCATCCGGTTCGCGATCGACTCGTAGGCCTCGCCCCAGCTGGGTCGGAGGGGGTTCGCGATCCAGGGCCACTCGGTCGGACGCCGGACGGAACGCTTCGTGAACCCGGGGGGCTGCCCCTCGTACCGGTTGGTCGGCTCGATGAGGCGCTCGTCGAGGCGGACGTCGAGCCCGTACGCGGCGGACCAGGGGGCGGCGGACTCCTGCGTGCGCTGCAGCGGCGAGGCGACGATCGCGCGGACGTCGGTGCCGGCGTCCTTCCAGGCGGTGGCGGAGGCGAGGGCCATCCGGGTGCCGAGCTCGCTCAGACCGAAGCCCGGGAGCCGCCCGTAGAGGACACGGTCGGGGTTGTGGACCTCGCCGTGCCGCACGAGGTGGATCTTGGTCGCGGGCATGGGTTCCAGTGTAGGTCGGTCCCGCTCGCCCACCGCCCGCACAGCAGATCCACGGGCTTCGGGACCGTTCAGCCGAGGTGGCCCGACAGCTTGCCGTGCAGCGCGACCGACCCGGTGTTGAGGTTGACGACCTCGACCGTGGAGCCGTGCTTCGCGAACCGCTGTTCCACGCCGTCGAGGGCCGCCACCGTGCTTGCGTCGAACACGTGCGCGTCGGACATGTCGATGACCACGTGGGCCGGGTCCTCGGCGTACGAGAACCGCGTGACCAGGTCGTTCGAGGAGGCGAAGAACAGCGCACCCCGGACCCGGTACCGGACGGTGTGCTCGTCGACGGGTTCGCGGACGACCTCGACCACGTGCGCGACCCGGCGGGCGAACACCAGTGCGGCGACGACGACGCCGGCGAGGACCCCGGTGGCGAGGTTGTCCGTCGCGACCACGACGAGCACCGTGATGACCATGACGGCCGTCTCGCCGAGCGGCATGCGGCGCAGGGTGCGGGGCCGGATGCTGTGCCAGTCGAAGGTCGCCACGCAGACCATGAGCATCACCGCGGTGAGCGCGGCCATCGGGATCTGTGCCACGAGGTCGTGCAGGACGATCGTCAGCACGAGCACCGCGACACCCGCCGTGAACGTCGACACCCGGGTGCGGGCGCCCGCGGTCTTCACGTTGATGACCGTCTGACCGATCATCGCGCAGCCGCCGGTGCCACCGAAGAACGCGGACGCGATGTTCGCGACACCCTGACCCCACGACTCCCGCCACGCGCTCGACCGGGTCTCGGTGACGGCGTCGACGAGCTGCGCGGTGAGGAGGGTCTCGATGAGCCCGACGATCGCGACACCGAACGCGTAGGGCGCGATGAGCCGGAGGGTCTCGAGCGTGAACGGGACGGTGATCCCGCTGAAGCCCGGCAGCGCGGTGGGCAGGTCGCCCTCGTCGCCGACCGTCGGGACCGCGACGTGGAACAGGACGGTGATCGCGGTGACCACGACCACGGCCACCAGCGGTGCCGGGACGGCCTTGGTCAGGAACGGCACGCCGACGATGAGCGCGATGCCGAGGGCGGTCAGCGGCCACACCACGAGCGGCACGTCGTCGCCGAACAGGTTCGGCAGCTGCGCGGTGAAGATCAGGATCGCCAGCGCGTTCACGAAGGCGACGTTCACGCTGCGCGGGATGAACCGCATCAGCCGGGCGACACCGAGGAACCCGAGCACGAGCTGGAACACGCCCCCGAGGACGATCGTCGGGACGAGGTACGCGACCCCGTGATCGTGCACGAGCGGGGCGATCACGAGCGCGACGGACCCGGCCGCCGCGGAGATCATCGCCGGGCGACCGCCGACGACGGAGATCACGACCGCGATGACGACGCTCGAGAAGAGCCCGACCGCGGGGTCGACGCCGGCCACGACCGAGAACGAGATCGCCTCGGGGATGAGGGCGAGCGCCGTGACGACGCCCGCCAGGACCTCCCGGGTGAGGAGGCGCGGGGACCGCAGGGCGGAGAGGACGCTCGGTGCGACGGGCGTGGTGGTGGAGGTCGACATCGCCGTGGACTCTACCGTCACGTGAGGGTGTCGGAGGTCCGGCGGGGGCGTGCGGCGGTCCAGCGGGCCCACGTCGCGTTCTGCCACCATGGCGGACATGACCGCACCGGACGTCCCCGCGACCATGCACATCGGCGAGCTCGCCGAGGGCACCGGCATGTCCCTGCGGTCGATCCGGCACTACGACGAGGTCGGCCTGCTCGTCCCGAGCGGTCGCACGGCGGGCGGCTTCCGCGTCTACACGGCCGGCGACCTGGACCGCCTGCTCGTCATCCGTCGGATGAAGCCGCTCGGCTTCACGCTCGAGGAGATGGCCGGGCTGCTGCGCGTCGTCGACAGCCTGGCCGCGGCGGACCCGGACGAGTCGCCGGGGCTGGCCGCGCAGCTCGACGCCTTCCTCGAGGACGCCCGGGGTCGTCACGCCAAGCTCCTGGAACGTGCGGCGATGGCGGAGGAGTTCATCGGCACGCTCGGCACGCTGCGCTCCTCGCTCCCGTCCTCCCCCGCCTGAGCGGACGTCCCCGAGGGGTGTGACCAGGCCGCAGAGCGCCCTCGGTCCCTCCGTCACGGGTACCGCCCCTCCTGCGCTGCGACCTGGCCACGACGACGACGCTACGGAGGTGGCGGAGTCGCCACGGGCCTCCCGGCCGGTCTGTGGAGAACCGCGGGACAGGAGCTGCCTGTGCAGGAGGGAGCGCGAGTTCTCCCCGGGCGACGCCACGGGCGCGCCCGGCCGGTAGACTCGACGACCGTGATCGAACGCACCCGCATCGCCGACCTCGCAAGCCTCCCCGACGGCCCCGTCTCCGTGGCCGGATGGGTCGAGACCGTCCGCGATCAGAAGAAGGTGCAGTTCGTCGTCCTCCGCGACGAGAGCGGCGCCGTCCAGCTGGTCAACCCCGCCACGCGCGAAGCGGTCGAGGGTGACGACGCCTCCGCCGCCGCCCTCGCCACGACCGAGAGCATCTCCGGTCTGGCGCACGGCACCTTCGTGCACGTGCAGGGCACCCTCAAGCACGACGAGCGCGTCAAGCTCGGCGGGCTCGAGGTCAAGGTCGGCGCACTGACCGTCGTCAGCGCGGCCATCCCCGAGACCCCGATCGCGGACGACTCCTCGCTCGACAAGCGGCTCGACTGGCGCTTCCTCGACCTGCGCAACCGCAAGCAGAACCTGATCTTCCGCATCCAGACCACGCTCGAGCACGCGTTCCGCACGTACTGGGTCGAGCGCGACTACATCGAGATCCACACGCCGAAGCTGATGGCGTCGGCGTCGGAGTCCCGCGCCGAGCTCTTCCAGCTCGAGTACTTCGAGACGACCGCGTACCTGGCGCAGTCCCCGCAGAACTTCAAGCAGATGGCGCAGCCCGCGGGCTTCGGTGCCGTGTTCGAGATCGCCGACGCCTTCCGCGCCGACCCGTCGTTCACCTCCCGCCACGCCACCGAGTTCACGAGCGTGGACGCCGAGTTCTCGTGGATCGAGTCGCACGAGGACGTCATGGCCATGCACGAGGAGGTCCTCGTCGCCGGCATCACCGCCGTCAAGGAGAAGTACGGCGACGCCATCCAGGACGTCTTCGGCTTCGAACTGCAGGTCCCGACGACGCCGTTCCCCCGCGTGACCCTGGCCGAGGCACGCCAGATCGTCGCCGACAGCGGCTACGAGGTCGTCCGGGCCGACGGCGACCTGGACCCCGAGGGCGAGCGTCGTGTCTCCGCCTGGGCCAAGGAGCACCACGGCTCCGAGTTCGTCTTCGTCACGGACTACGACGCCTCGATCCGCCCGTACTACCACATGCGCCACGCCGACGACCCGACGCTCACGAACAGCTACGACCTGCTGTTCAACGGCGCCGAGATCTCCACGGGTGCCCAGCGTGAGCACCGCGTCGACGTCCTCACCGCACAGGCGGAGGAGAAGGGTCTCGACCCGGCCGAGCTCGGCTGGTACCTGGACTTCTTCCGCTACGGCGTCCCGCCGCACGGTGGGTTCGGCATGGGCCTGGCGCGTGTGCTCATGCTCATGCTGGGCGAACCGTCCATCCGCGAGGTGACGTACCTCTTCCGCGGCCCGACGCGCCTCACGCCGTAGGCATCGGCGGCCCGGCAGCCGGACCCTCCTGGCGGCGGACCCGGCACCGGACGCACCCGCACGACACGAACCGGCTCGCTCCACGGATCCCCGTGGAGCGAGCCGGTTCTGTCGTGCTGCGGCACGGAGCGCGACGGCAGCGCGCAGCGGCAGCGGCAGCGCACAGCGGCAGCGCACCGCCGCACGGCCGCGCGCAGCGCACCGCCGCGCGGCCGCGCTCAGTCCTGCCAGTCGATCGCAGCCCGTGAGGTGACGAGCCCGCGGATCTCCGCCGCGGCGGCCTGGTGCTCCGGGTGCACCTGGTACTCGTCGAGCCCGGCCAGGTCGTCGAACGTGGCGACCACGGCGACGTCCTGGTTCTTCCCCGGGTAGGCGACGTTCTGGACCACCTGCAGGGACCGGACGGACGGGACGACCGCGATCAGGTCGGTGAGCAACTGGCGGATGCGCGCGATGCCAGCGTCACGGTCGAGGTCCTCGCGGAGCGTCCAGGAGACGACGTGGTGGATCATGCGCGGGCCTCCGCCTGCTCGAGCGCCCGGGCGAGTCGGTCGGCGTCGACGTGCCAGTTGCTGTGCACGCGTCCGTCAACGAGCACGACGGGGATGTCCTCGGCGTGCTCGGTGCGGAGGTCGTCGTCGTCGAGGATCGACCGCTCGTCGAGGGTGGTCCCGGGGTGGGCGGCGACGACACGTTCGACGATCGGTCGTGCGTCGTCGCAGAGGTGGCATCCGGGCTTGGTGAGGAGCGTCACGGCTGGCATGGGCTCAGGCTACCGCCGCCCGATGCGCCTGAAGTTGCCCGGGAAACGCAGAAGCCCCGGCGAACCGGGGCTCCTGCTGCGGGTCTCTCGACCTACTTCTTGTTGCGACGCTGGTGGCGCGTCTTGCGAAGGAGCTTGCGGTGCTTCTTCTTCGCCATGCGCTTGCGACGCTTCTTGATGACAGAACCCATGTGGACCTCGCTCGGACTGATGCTGATGTACGGACACCGGGCCGATGAAGCCGCGGAAAATCAACCTGCCCGAGTCTACCGGCTGGCTGCTGCGATGTCGAACGGCGCCGGAACGGACGGTGGACGCCCGGGGCGGATGCGGTCGGACCGCGTCGGTTCAGCCGACGTCGGCGATGCCACCGCGGAGGAGCTCCGCGACCGCCGACTCCGGCACCCGGAACGAGCGACCGAAGCGGATGGCGGGGAGTTCTCCGGCGTGCACCATGCGGTAGACGGTCATCTTGGAGACGCGCATCATCTCGGCGACCTCCGCGACGGTGAGGAAGCGCACGTCGTCGAAACTGCCGGTCATGGTCCGCCTTCGGGCTGGCTTGCTTGTTGTGACCTGTGTGGTCACTGGACACTGTAGAGGCGCGTGCGGCTCGGTGTCCAGCAGTCGGTCAGTCGTCCTCGGGGCGCTTGGTGAACCGGCGCCGACTGCGGTCGACCACCCGCTCCCACCCCTGCTGTGCGCCCGTGAACGCGGCCGTCGCGCGGTGCGACGCCTCGGCCATCACCCGGCCCAGCTCGGTGCCGACCTCGACCGACGACTTGCCGCCCGCACCGTTCCTCCGGAACGACACCGGCTGCCCGTCGAGCGTCCAGGACGTGGTCGCCGGCGTGCCGTCGGCGTCCACCGCGTTGGTGAACGGCAGGACCCACTCCTCGATGCCGAGCAGCGGCTCCGGGTCGAGGCGGTAGTAGCGGTGCTGCCCCTCCTCACGACTCGTGACGAGTCCGATGTCCCGGAGGACGCGGAGGTGCTTCGAGACCGTGGGCTGGCTCACACCGAGTCGGAGGACGAGCTGTCCGACGCTGAGTTCACCGCCGGTGGCGTCCGCACCGTACGCGGTGAGGAGCTCGCCCAGCAGTGCTCGCCGCGTCGGGTCCGCGACGACGCTGAAGATGTCGGCCATGCGGCAAGGCTATCCGCCGCGGTGCGGATGTACCATGACGAACCGTCCCGCCCATGTCCCCGGAGGCATACGATGCTCGACCGCACCGAGCCGGTCCCCACCGTGGGTGCCGCGGCAGGTCGTGCGCGGCCGAGCCGCCTCCTGACGGCCCTCCGGTCGTCGCCCTCCCGCCTGGCGATCCTCGTCTTCATCGTGCTCATCTTCCTGTTCACGTTCCTGTTCATGACACCGATGGCGACCGCGGACGGCACGACGACGCACTTCTCGGACGCCCTGTTCACCGCCGCGAGCGTCGTCTGCGTGACCGGGCTCGCGACGGTGGACATGGCGACGCACTGGTCCGTGTTCGGCAAGGTCCTCGTCGTGATCGGCACGCAGATCGGGGCGCTCGGCGTGCTGACATTCGCGTCGATCCTCGGCCTCGTGGTCACGCGTCGGCTCGGCCTCCGCGCGAAGCTCATCGCGGCGGGCGACTCGAACCCGCTGCGCACCCACCACGGCGCCGTGCCCGAGGGCCAGGCGGTCCGGCTCGGCGACGTCGGTACGCTCCTGCTCACCGTCGCGGTGAGCACGCTGACCATCGAGATCGTGCTCGGCCTGCTGCTCCTGCCGAGCGTCCTGGTGACCGGTGTGCCGTTCTGGACCGCGGTGGGCGACTCCTTCTACTACGCGGCGATGGCGTTCACGAACACGGGCTTCGCGCCGAACGCCGAGGGGCTCGACCCCTTCGCGCACGACTACTGGTTCCTCACCCTGCTCATGATCGGCGTCGTCGCCGGCTCGATCGGCTTCCCGGTGATCCGGACCCTGACCAAGCAGCTCCGCGCTCCGCGCCGCTGGCCCATCCACGTGAAGCTGACGCTCGCGACGAGTGCCGTGCTCCTCCTCGGCGGGACAGCCGCCTACATCGCCCTCGAGGCGTCGAACCCCGAGACCTTCGGCCGCGAGGGTGCCGGCCGCACCGCCTTCCAGGCGCTCTTCCTCTCCACCATGACCCGCTCGGGTGGGTTCTCGCTCGTCGACTTCGACGAGCTGAACGGGTCGAGCCTCCTGGTGACGGACATGCTCATGTTCATCGGTGGCGGCTCCGCCTCCACCGCCGGCGGCATCAAGGTGACGACGCTCGCCGTCCTGTTCCTGGCGGCCGTTGCGGAGGCCCGTGGCCGGCAGAGCATGGAGGCGTTCGGCCGGCGGATCCCGAGTGACGTCCTCCGCGTGGCGGTCGCGATCGTCCTGTGGGGGTCGACCATCGTCGCCGTCGCCACGGTCGTGCTCCTGCAGATCACGCACGAGCCGCTCGACCGCGTGCTCTTCGAGGTGATCTCGGCGTTCGCGACGTGCGGTCTGTCCTCCGGGGTGTCCTCCGACCTGCCGGAGTCCGGCAAGTACGTGCTCGCGGCCACCATGTTCCTGGGCCGTGTCGGTACAGTGACGATCGCCGCCGCGCTCGCTGCCAGTCAGAGCCGGCAGCTGTTCCGCCGTCCCGAGGAGAGGCCGATCGTTGGCTGACCGACACCGTCCGCACCCGCAGCAGGGTCCCGTCAGCCACGACGCCCCGGTCCTGGTGATCGGGCTCGGCCGCTTCGGCGCCGCGACCGCGGGGCAGCTCGAACGCCAGGGGCGGGACGTCCTGGTGGTCGACACCGACGCCGCCCTCGTGCAGAAGTGGTCGGACCGCGTGACCCACGCCGTCCAGGCCGACGCGACCGACATGGACGCGCTGCGGCAGATCGGCGCGCAGGACTTCGCCATCGCGGTGGTCGGCACCGGTTCGGACCTCGAGTCGAGCGTCCTCATCACCGCCAACCTGGTCGACCTCGGCGTGCCGCAGATCTGGGCGAAGGCGATCAGCCGCTCGCACGGCACGATCCTCAGCCGCATCGGCGCGAACCACGTCGTGTACCCGGAGCGCGAGGCCGGCGAGCGCACGGCGCACCTGGTGTCCGGCCGGATGCTCGACTTCATCGAGTTCGACGACGACTTCGCCGTGGTGAAGATGTTCCCGCCGCGTGCCGTGCGGGGACGGGACCTCGCCACGACGGTCATCCGCACCCGCTACGGCCTGACGGTGCTCGGCATCAAGCCGCCCGGCCAGGCCTTCGTCCCCGCGACGCCGGACAGTGTCATCGGCGAGGACGACGTGATCATCGTTTCGGGCACCGAGACCGACCTCGAGCGGTTCGCCGCGCTCGAGTGAAGCCGGGGCCCGCCGGCGGCAGCGGGCTCGACCTCAGAGGCGGGACAACTCCTCGGCCCGGGCGATCGCCGCGCGCGCGGCCTGCTCGAGCGTCGTCGCGAGGTCGGCCTCCTGCAGCACGGCGACGGCCCGCTCGGTGGTCCCCTTCGGGCTCGTCACCGCACGGCGCAGGTCGGCGGGGGCGCGGCCGGAGCGTGCGAGGAGCTCGACGGCCCCGCGGACCGTGCCCTGCACCATGGTGGCCGCCTGCTCGGGCGTGAAGCCGAGCGCCTGTGCGGCCTGCTGCCACTGCTCGACGAGCAGGAAGACGTAGGCGGGCCCGGACCCGGACACCGCGGACAGCGCGTCGAGCTGCGACTCCGGCACCTCGAGGACCTCGCCGGACACCGCGAACAGGTGCGCGGCGAGGGCCACCGCCTCGGCGTCGGCCGACGCACCACCGCTCACACCGGTCACGCCGAGCCCGACGCCGATCGGCGTGTTCGGCAGGGCGCGGACGACGCGCACGCCGGTCGGGACGTGGGCCTCCATGGAGGCGCAGGTCACGCCCACCGCGACGCTCACGACGACGGTCCCCGGCTCGAGGTCGGCCGCGACCTCGTCGAGCAGGTCGACGATGCCGAAGGGCTTCACCCCGAGCACCACGACGCCGGCGCCGCGCACCGCGGCGCGGTTGGCGTCCGGGTCGGTCTCGGACGCGGTGGCGAGCAGCCCGGAGGCCCGGTGTGCGGCGGCGGAGGCCTCCGACCGGGTGGTCACCGCGACGGTCCCGGGCGTGACGCCCGCGGCCAGGAGCCCCTGGAGGACGGCGCCGGACATGGAACCGACGCCGAGCATGGCGACGCGGGGCAGGTCGATGGTCATGGCCCGACCCTACCGACCACCGTCGGCCTAGGATCGTGGTCCAGGTCGGTACGAGAAGGGGTCGGACAGCCACATGAGCGCTTCCGGAGGGACGAAGGCGATCTTCGCCGCACTCGGTGCGAACATCGGGATCGCGATCGTGAAGTTCATCGCGGCGGCGATCAGCGGGTCCGCCTCGATGCTCGCCGAGGGCGTGCACTCGCTCGCCGACTCCGCGAACCAGCTGCTCCTGCTGCTCGGTGGTCGTCGGGCGAGGAAGGCCGCCGACGAGGAGCACCCGTTCGGCCACGGCCGGGAGCGCTACGTGTACGCGTTCGTCGTGTCGATCGTGCTGTTCTCGGTCGGTGGCGTGTTCTCGCTCTACGAGGGCATCGAGAAGTTCGCGCACCCGCACCCGCTCGACAACTGGTGGCTCCCGGTGACCGTGCTCGTCATCGCGATCGGGCTCGAGGGCTTCTCGCTCCGCACCGCGCTGAAGGAGGCGCGACCCGACAAGGGCAGTCAGTCGTGGGTGCAGTTCGTCCGCCGGGCCAAGGCGCCGGAGCTCCCGGTCGTCATGCTCGAGGACACCGCGGCCCTGACCGGCCTCGTCTTCGCACTGTTCGGCGTCGGCCTGACCGCGATCACCGGCAACGGGGTCTTCGACGCGATCGGCACGGTCCTCATCGCGGTGCTCCTCATCGCGGTCGCGCTCGTGCTCGGCGTCGAGACGAAGAGCCTCCTCGTCGGTGAAGGTGCCAACCCCGGCGACGTCGCCCGCATCCGGCAGGCGGTCCTCGACGGCCCCGAGGTCGACTCCGTCATCCACCTGAAGACCCTCTACCTGGGCCCGGACGAGCTGATGGTCGGCGTGAAGGTCGCGGTCGACGGCGACCGACGCCTCGGGGACGTCGCGGCCGGCATCGACACGGTCGAGCAGCGGGTCCGTGCGGCGGTGCCGATCGCTCGGGTGATCTACATCGAGCCGGACGTCCTGCACGACGGCCCGCACCCGTCGACCGAGGCGATCGTCCTCCGCGCCGCCGATTGACCGGACCGACCCGACCGAAGCGGCCGACTCGATCGACTCGATCGACTCGATCGCTCCGACCGGCCGCCGAACCGCCGCCGGGTCAGCGCCGCTCGGCGAAGAAGTCGTCGAGCACCGCGGCACACGCGTCCTCGAGCACCCCGGCCACGACCTCGGCCCGGTGCGGCAGTCGACGGTCCCGCGTGATGTCGTAGACGCTCCCGCTGGCACCCGCCTTCGGGTCCCACGCACCGAACACGACGCGCGGCACCCGGGCCGCGAGGAGCGCCCCCGCGCACATCGGGCACGGCTCGAGCGTGACGACGAGCGTGTGCTCGGCCAGGTGCCAGTCGCCCGTGACCGCAGCCGCGGCGCGCAGCGCCAGGACCTCGGCGTGCGCGGTCGGGTCCTGCCGCGCCTCCCGTTCGTTGCGGCCGACGGCCACGACGGCGCCGGACGCGTCGAGCACGACGGCCCCGACCGGCACGTCCCCCGTCGCCAGGCAGGCCCGCGCCTCGACGAGCGCGCGCTCCATGGCGGGGACGAAGGGCCGTCCGGCTGGGTGCTCCACACGTCCTCCGACCCGACACCGACGAGGGCCGCGACCGCCGGTCGGGGTGCGGCACGGTACGCTCGACCCTATGCGAGTCCACGTCGCCGACCACCCGCTCATCACCCACAAGCTCTCGGTGCTCCGCGACCGGACCACTCCCTCCCCCACGTTCCGGGCCCTGACCGAGGAGCTCGTCACGCTCCTCGCGTACGAGGCCACGCGGAACGTCCGGGTGACGGCCACGCCGATCAGCACCCCGGTCGCCCAGACCATGGGCGTCGCCATCGCGAAGCCGCGTCCGCTCGTCGTGCCGATCCTGCGCGCCGGGCTCGGCATGCTCGAGGGCATGGTCAAGCTCGTCCCGACCGCCGAGGTCGGCTTCCTCGGCATGGCCCGCAACGAGGTCACGTTCGAGCCGCAGACCTACGCCGAGCGCCTGCCCGACGACCTGTCGAACCGCCAGTGCTTCGTGCTCGACCCGATGCTCGCCACCGGTGGCACGCTCGCGGCCGCCATCGACTTCCTCTTCGACCGCGGCGCGGTCGACGTGACCTGCGTCTGCATCCTCGGTGCACCCGAGGGCCTCGCCGCGCTCGAGAAGGCCGTCGGCGACCGTGACGTCACCATCGTCCTCGGCGCACTCGACGAGCGCCTCGACGAGAACGGGTACATCGTGCCGGGACTCGGCGACGCGGGCGACCGCCTCTACGGGCTCGCCGACTAGCGTCCGCACCACCTCCTGACGGGAGGCCCGCCACCGGTCCGGTGGTGGGCCTCCCGTCCGTCGTCCGACCGGCACCGACGACTCCCGCCCCGCCGCGGCGGGGCGACTGTCCGCTTCCGTCACCGTCCGCTCGGACGGTTGACACGGCGTTGGTATACCGCGGATACTCGTGCCATGACTGCAACCGTGTCCACCCGAGCCCTGCACGAGGCCAAGGGGACTGCCGGCATCTCGATGCCGGCCACAGCGGTCATGCGTTGTCGAATGTGTGCCTGATCGGTACCCGTTCCAGCCGGATCCGCCGCGACACCACCCCCGTCGCGCGCGCGTGATCCCTCGGTGACGACCCCGTCGACGACGCGCACCACCGTCACGAGGTCGGACCCCGCTCCCCCGGACCAGCCCCGGTTCCCCCACGGACCGCAGGGCACATCGGCGTACCGCCGGTCCGGGCCGACGCATTCGACACCGACCGACGCGCCACCACGCAGCTCGGCCGTACCCCCCCGGAGACCGCACCATGTCCCTCACCATCGCCCAGCCCCGCACCGCCGCCGCCGCCGCCGACACCGCGCTGCCGACGCAGCCCCGCACCGCCCCGGCGCGCCGGACCGCAGCGTCCGCCCCGACGAGCCTCGGCAGCGTGACGCCGATCCGCCCCCGTCGCACGCCGGCCCAGCCCGCCCGTCCGACCGCCGACCACGCCGCCGTACCGACCAGCCCCGTCGTCGCGCCGGTCCGGAACCGTGCCCTGCCCGAGGGCACCGAAGCGCGCGGCTTCGCGCTGTACGTCGGTCTCGACGAGGCCGCCGCCGCCGCTGCCGGCACGACGCTGGCGGCCGTGGTCGAGCAGCTCAAGGCGCTCACCGCCCAGCTCGTGCCCTCGGCCCAGACCTACGCGGCCGTCGCCGTCGCCGCCGAGGGGTCCGGCGGACGGGACGTCGACGTCGTCCGGCTCGCCCTGCAGGACCGATCCGCGGTCGCGGCGCGCAAGCAGACCGAGAAGCCCGAGCCCGAGGAGACCGGCGTCGTCATCGACATCTCCCGCAAGCGGGTCGTCCTGGACGGCGAGGCCGCTCCGCTGACCTTCAAGGAGTTCGAGCTCCTGCAGTTCCTCGTCCTCCGCGAGGGCCGCACGGTAGACCGCACCGCCATCATCGAGGGCCTGTGGTCCGACGGCGAGGACGAGACGCCGAACGAGCGCACGATCGACGTGCACGTGCGGCGCCTCCGGGCCAAGCTCGGCGCCTTCGAGGAGATCGTCCGCACCGTGCGCGGGGTGGGCTACCGGTTCGACCGGCACGCCGACGTCTCCGTGCGCTACGCCTCGACCCCGTCGCCCGACCTGTTCTGAGCCCGTCCTCGCCGTCGGTCCTGAGCCCGCTCTCGCCCGGCGTTCGGGGAACTCGCAGGAACAGACGGCGTGGCCGCCTTCCCTGGCGTTACCGCTTCGTTATACAGTCGGTCGTGCAGTCGGTGTTTGCTGTGGCACCGGCTGTGGAATGTGATTGCAGGAATCTCTTGGTGCAAGGGAGCGGGCCGGTCGTCCACCAGGACGGCCGGCCCGCGTTCTGTTGTCCGACCCCGTCGGTAGGGTGGTGGTCCACCAGTCGGAGGGAGTGGTCCGTGAGCGATCACCGCAGTGAGAAGGCCACGGCGGTCGCCGCGTGGGAGTCGTTGTTCCGCGCACAGGTCACCGTGATGCGGAACCTCAACACGGAGTTCCCCTCCGCCGAGATCTCGTTCAACGAGTACGACGTCTGCTTCAACCTGTCCACGCAGCCCGGCCGTCGCTGCCGGATGCGGGACCTCACCGGCCACCTGCTCCTGACACAGCCGAGCGTCAGTCGGCTCGTCGACCGTCTCGCGGCCAAGGGCATCGTCGAGAAGCAGCCCGACCCCACCGACGCCCGCGGTGTCATCGTCGCCCTCACCGCGCACGGCTTCGACGTGTACCGGGCGGTCGCCGTCCAGCACGCGTCGACGATCGCCGCGCAGGTCGGTGCCGGGCTCGACGACGCCGAACTGCGGACCCTCACCGAACTCTGCACGAAGCTCCGGGTCGCGGCCGCGAACACGACGCCGAGCCGCCGCTCCGTCGTCGGCGTCCCCACCGCCGTGTCGGACCGGGCCAGCGCATGAGCGGCTCCGTCGTCTGGCTCCGCGACGATCTGCGCATCGCCGACAACCCGGCACTCCGCTCGGCCGTCGACCGCGGCGGCCCCGTCACCGTCGTCTACGTGCTCGACGAGCAGAGCGACGGCATCCGGCCCTTCGGCGCCGCGGCCCGCTGGTGGCTGCACCAGTCCCTCGCCGCGCTCGACACCGACCTGCGCGCGCACGGCTCGGCACTCGTGCTCCGACGGGGCCCGGCGGCCGAGGTCATCCCGTCCCTCGTGCAGGAGTCCGGCGCCGACGCGGTGTTCTGGAACCGCCGCTACGGCAAGGTCGAACGCGAGATCGACACGGGCATCAAGTCCGGGCTGGTCGAGAGCGGGATCGACGCCCACAGCGCCGCGGCGACCCTGCTCTGGGAACCGTGGACGGTCCTCACCGGCAAGGGCGAGCCGTTCAAGGTCTTCACCCCGTTCTGGCGGGCCGCCCAGGCGATGCCCGAGCCCCGGCACCCCGTCCCCGAACCGGAGACGATCGCCGCGCCGGCCGACGTCCACTCCGACGCGCTCGACGACTGGGCGCTGCTGCCGACCACCCCGGACTGGGCCGGCGGCATGCGTGACGCGTGGACGCCCGGCGAGCACGGCGCGTGGGACCGCATGGAGCGGTTCATCGACGAGGCCCTGGCCGACTACGACCAGCGTGACGAACCGGCACAGGCGGCGACGAGCAGCCTCTCGCCGCACCTGCGGTGGGGTGAGATCAGCCCGTACCAGGTGTGGCACCGCCTGCACGAGACGCTCGAGCCCGACCAGCGTCGCGCGGCGCCGGCGTTCCTGCGTCAACTCGCCTGGCGCGAGTTCAACTGGAACGAGTACTTCCACTGCGACGACATCGCACGGACCAACGTGCGCGGCGAGTTCGACGCCTTCCCGTGGCGGGACGCCTCGGACGACGAACTCGACCGGTGGCGTGCCGGAACAACCGGGTTCGACCTGGTCGACGCCGGCATGCGCGAGCTGTGGCACACCGGGGCCATGCACAACCGTGTCCGCCTGGCGACGGCGAGCTTCCTCGTGAAGAACATGCTCGTCGACTGGCGCATCGGGGAGCAGTGGTTCTGGGACACCCTGGTCGACGCCGACGCGGCGAACAACGCGGCGAACTGGCAGTGGGTCGCCGGCTCGGGCTTCGACGCCGCTCCGTACTTCCGTGTCTTCAACCCGGACCGGCAGCTCGAGCGGTTCGACCCGCACCGCGAGTACGTCCGTCGCTGGGTGCCCGCCGACGAGGACCGTCCGGAGCCGATGCTCGACCTCAAGGCGACCCGGCAGCGCGCGCTCGACGCCTACGCCGATATGCGACGCGCATGACGGCGGTCACCGCACGGGCACTCGAGGCCGTCGACGCGCTGCACCGGCAGCGGGTCGAGTCGAGTGTGGCCCCCAGCAGCGTGTGGGGCGTCTTCGACCGGAGTGGGCTCATCGCCTCGGGCGGTCACGGCGACCGCGGTGACGGCGCCACGCCGGACGCCGACACGGTGTACCGGATCGCGTCCTGCACGAAGAGCGTCACCGCCACCGCGCTGCTCGGTCTCGTCGCAGGGGGCGTACTGTCCCTCGACGCTCCCGTCACGGACTTCGTGCCCGCCTTCGCAGCCGTCCGCCTCCCCACGCCGGACTCCCCCGTCCCGACCGTGCGGATGCTCCTGACCATGTCCGCCGGCTTCCCCACCGACGACCCGTGGGGCGACCGGCAGGAGTCCATCTCCGACGCCGAGCTCGACGAGGTCCTGCGCGCCGGGTTGCTCTTCGACTCGGTCCCGGGCACGCGCTTCGCGTACTCGAACCTCGGGTACGCGCTGCTCGGCCGCGTCGTGTCCGCGGTGACGGGCGTGCCGTTCACCCGGTTCGCCACCGAGCGGGTGCTGCGGCCGCTCGGACTGGACGACACCGTCTTCGCCGCCGCCGACGCCCGCGGGCACGTCGTGACCGGACACCGTCGTGTCGGTGACGCCTGGGAGGCCCTGCCCACGACCGGGCCGGGTGCGTTCTCGCCGATCGGCGGCCTGTTCTCGACCGTGCGGGACCTCGCGCGCTGGGGCACGTGGCTGGCGTCGGCCTTCGACGGGTCGGCACCGCCGTTCGGCGCCGATCGCCCGGACCCGACGGTGATCGGGACCCCGACCCGGACCGCGACCTCGACGGGGACCGGGGCCGGGGCCGGGGCCGGGACCGCAGGTGGCCCCGGCACCGACCCGATCGGGACCGCTGACCGGCGTGCGATGCAGCAGGCGATGCGGGCGATCCCGGCCGAGGCGCTCCCGGGCTCCGCTCGCGGGACCGGGTACGGCTTCGGGCTGTTCGTCGAGCACGACCCCTTCGTCGGTCCGATCGTCTCGCACTCCGGGGGCTACCCGGGCTTCTCGGCTCACATGCGGTGGTCGACGTCGACCGGCCTCGGTGTCGTGGCCTTCGAGAACGCCACGCAGGCCAAGGTGTCGGTCGCTGCCGGGCAGGCGCTCGACCTCGTCCTCGCCGATGCCTTCCCTGCGTTCACCGCTCCCCCCGCACGGGCTGCGGCCGGACCCCGCCCTGCAGCACCCGGCACCGCAGCCGTGCTGCCCCAGACCCGTGCGGCCCAGGGAGCCGTGCGCCGTCTGCTGGCGGACTGGTCCGACGAACGGGCTGCGTCGATCTGCACCCCGAACGTGCCCATGGACGTGCCGTGGGACCGGCGACGGGCGGCCGTCACGCAGGCCGTCGAGGCGGTGGACGTCGACCTGACCGCCGAGCCCGTCGCCGAGGAGTCCGCGTCCCCGACCCACCTGCGCTGGTGGCTGCCGGGCGCGCGTAGCCGTCTGCGGGTGGAGATCCGGCTGGCGCCGTTGGCCGCGGGCTCGGTCCAGACCCTGCTCGTGCGGGCCGAGCCAGCCCCGTGGGAGCAGGCCTCCGCCTGACACGGCAGGAGGAGGCTGGTGCCCGTGCGCCGGCCCCGGGTCGACCCGACGGAACCGCCGACCGTCACGACGACGACAGGGATCGCGATCCCGAGTGAAGGAGCATCGAGCAGTGGGTTCGAGCGTCCAGTCCGAGCCGCCCGGCACCGGGTGGTACACCGCAGCACGGGTCCTGCTGATCTGCTCCGCTGCAGGCTTCGCGGTCCTCTGGGCGGTCCTGTGGCTGCCCGTGCTGCTGACCGGTGGCCAGGGCAGCCCGCTCCTGTACCCGGTCGTGTTCCTGCTGGCCACGGGTCCGTGGGCCGGCGGGTGGGTGACCCTGGTGCTGGCAGGTCGCGCCTGGAAGGTGGGTGTCGGCAGGCACAGCGGGATGGTCGCCGCCCTGAGCGCGGTCCTGCTCGCCCTCGGTCCGGTCCTGCTCTGGTTCGGACCGGTGATCGCCTGAGGCACCGGTTCGCCTCGGGTGCGAGCACTCGTCACCGGCCGACCAGGAGCGTACGGTAACATCTCACATGCTCGCTCGTCCTCGTGGCGGTCAGCTGCCTCCGCACCTCGTCCTGGAAGAGACCATGCCGCGCAAACCGGACCCGACACTCAAGCCCGCGATCGTCTGCAAGGTCACCGACCACCTGCACGCCACCCGCCTCGAGGACGTCTCGGTGCGGAGTCTCGGTCGGGCCCTGGGCACCAGCGCGTACCCGATCGTCTACCACTTCGGTTCCCGCGACGGCCTCATCGACGCCGTCGTCGAGCACCTCAACCGCCACGTGCACGCCGTCCGGCTCGACCCGGACGCCGACGAGACCGGGTTGGCCGAGTACCTCCAGGCGGTGTTCGGTCACCTCGGCGAGCGGGACCGCTTCCTCGCCGCCCGGCTCACGTTCGAGCTCGGGTCGGTCGAGTGCCTGACGGAGCACGACCGGCACCGCAGGCTCCACCGGGCGCACATCGAGACCCTCGCCGCGTGGTGCCGGGCGCACGGGGCGGACGACCGGTCGGCTCAGCGGGTGGCCCGGGCGGCGGTGCTCGCCTGCCGCGGCGCCCAGTGGGGTGCGGTCCTCGACGGCGACGTCGCGCACACGGACGTCGTGCTCCGCGGCGTCGCGCAGCGCATCGCGTCCGAGGTCAGCGTCGCCGTCCACTGATCCGTTGCCGCTGCCGCGGCAGGACACCGAGGCCCGTCGCCGCTGCCGCGGCGGACCACCGACGGACGGGAGGCCCGGTACCAGCTGGTACCGGGCCTCCCGTCCGTCCGTCGGTCGCGTCAGCGACCCGTGCGGGTCAGAGCGTGACGAAGCGCTGTGCCTTGGCGTTGTCGAAACGAGCAGCGACGTTCTCCCAGTCGACGATGTTCCACACGGCCTTGACGTAGTCCGCCTTGACGTTGAGGTAGTCGAGGTAGAAGGCGTGCTCCCACATGTCGAGCATGAAGATCGGCACGAGACCGAACGGGATGTTGCCCTGCTGGTCGAACAGCTGGAACGTGGCGAGCTTCTGGCCGACGACGTCCCAGGCGAGGACGGACCAGCCGGAGCCCTGGATGCCGTTGGCGACCGCGGCGAACTGGGCCTGGAACTTCTCGAACGAGCCGAAGAACTCGTCGATGGCGGCGGCGAGCTCACCCTCGGGGACCTTCGTGTCCGGGCCGAGGTTGGTCCAGAAGATCGAGTGGTTCACGTGGCCACCGAGGTGGAACGCGAGGTCCTTCTCGAGCTTGTTGATCGCACCGAAGTTACCGGACTCGCGGGCTTCGCCGAGCTGCTGCAGCGCGGTGTTGGCGCCGGTCACGTAGGCCTGGTGGTGCTTGTCGTGGTGCAGCTGCATGATCTTGCCGCTGATGTGGGGCTCGAGGGCGGCGTAGTCGTACGGCAGCTCGGGCAGGGTGTACTCAGCCATGTGCGGTCCTTTCGATCGGTGATGTGGGGCGTGTGGTCCCGCGGCTCACGAGAGGCGGGAACGATCGGTCAGGGAGTGGAATTCCCGGTTGTGGTAGACCAGCGGCTCGCCGCGGTCGGACCCGACGACGATGTCGAGCACCTCGGCGACGACGACGGTCGAGCTGCCGATCGGTGTGGTCGAGAGCGGACGGCAGCGCAGGGCACTGGCGGCGTCGGGCAGGTACCGGTCGCCCGAGGGCAGCCGGTCCCAGATCGGGTCGTCGGCCGCGGGGCTGCCGGTGGAGGCGAAGCGCTTGGCGAGGGCCACACCGCGGGCGTCCATGAGGTGCACGACGAACACGGGCGCACCGAGGACGACGCCGGCGGACCCGGAGTTGGTGGAGAGCGAGAAGACCAGGACGGGCGGGTCGACCGCGACGGACGCGACGCTCGAGGCCGTGAGCCCGGTGGGCCCGTCGGGCCCCTCCGCGGTGATGACGGCGACACCGGCGGGGTGCCCACGGAAGGCGGCCTTGTACGCGGCGGTCATGTCGGCCGGGGTGGCCTCGGCTGCCGCGGGAGCGGCCGCGGCGGACGTCGGGTCGGTGCGGGGGACGTCGGGCTGCTGGTGCGCAGCGGCGGCGTCGGTCGTGTCAGTCGTGGTCGTTCCTCGTTCGTGGGTGTGACCGCGGTGCTCGCGGCCACCTCCCAACGTAGGACCTGACCCATGGTGGCGGTCCACGATTCACAGGATCAGCGCATCCCGGGCGTGCCGCGCGGCCCGTCCGCGGCACGCGACGACGCCGGCCGGCGAGGACTCCTGCCGGTCGGCGGAGGCCCCTCCCGCTCAGCGAGGGGCCGTGCCGGTCAGCGTCGGCGGAGCATCACGACCGCGCCGGCGGCCGCGACCACCATGAGCACCGCGGCGACGCCCGCCGTCGTCGTCACACCGGAGTCGAACGCGGCGCGTGCGGACTCGAGGAGCACCCGTCCCGCCGACCCGCCGAGTTCGGAGGCCGCGTCCACCGCACCACCGAGGGTCTCCCCCGCGGCGGTGTGCGCGGTCGAGGACAGCCCCTCGGGCACGACGACGTTGGCGCGGTAGGCCGTCGCCAGGATCGTGCCGAGGACGGCGGTGCCCAGGACGGCACCGATCTCGTACGCGGTCTCGGACATCGCCGACGCCGCACCGGCCTTGTCCGCCGGGGCCGTCGAGATGATCAGGTCGTTCGTCACGGTCTCGGACGCGCCGATGCCGATGCCGAGCAGCACGAAGGCGAACGCGAGCGCGGGGATCGTCGCGTGGTGGCCGAGGACGGCGACCAGGGCGTACGCGGCGGCGGAGAACAGCAGCGACACGGACACCACCCAGCGCGGGGCGACGCGGGCGACGACCGGCACGACGGCCAGTCCGGCGATGACGGTGAGCACGGCCCCGGGGACCAGGACCAGGCCGCTGGCGAACGGGTCGAGCCCGGCGACGAGCTGCAGGTGCTGGGCGATGAAGAACAGGAAGCCGGTCAGCGAGAACATCGCGGCCATATTCATGAGCACGCTGCCGGTGAACGCTGTGCTCCGGAACAGACGCATGTCGAGCATCGGGGTCCGGGTCCGCAGCTGCCGGCGGACGAACGCCACGCCGCACAGCACGCCGACGGCGACCATCGCGATCGCGAGACCGCGCTCCTCGGGGTGCACGAGCGACTTGATCGCCCAGACGAGCGGTCCGAGGGCGCCGAGCGAGAGGAGCATGCTCGGCACGTCGACCGGTCCGGGCTCGGGGTCGCGGGACTCGGGCACGCAGAACGGCACGGCGACGAGCATCACGACGAGGATCGGCACGGCGACGAGGAAGACGCTGCCCCAGTGGAAGTGCGCGAGGAGGACGCCGCCGACCAGTGGGCCGAGGGCGTTGCCCGCGGCGAACATGGTCGACCAGACGGCGAGCGCCAGACGTCGCTCCCCCGCGTCGGGGAAGACGTTGCGGATGATCGAGAGCGTCGCCGGCATGAGCATCGCGCCGAAGACGCCCATCGCGAGGCGGGCCGCGACGAGCATCCAGGCCTCGGTGGCGAACGCTGCGGCGGCGGAGAGCACGGCGAACCCGGTCGCCCCGATGACCAGGATCCGACGCCGGCCGATCCGGTCACCGATGCTGCCCATCACGACGAGGAGGCCGGCGAGCACGAGCGGGTAGGCGTCGACGATCCAGAGCTGCGTGGTGGCGTCGGGGTGCAGGGCGCGAGCGATCGAGGGAAGCGCGAAGCTCAGGACGGTGTTGTCGACCGAGATGAGCAGCACCGGCAGCATGAGCACCGCGAGCGCGGCGAACCGGGACCCGCGACTCGCGGTGATCCGGGTGGCGACGGGGCTGGTGAGCAGTGCGGACATGGCGGACTCCAGGACTTCGAGCGTATCGGCGTCCCCGGCCGCAGGGGCCGGACGCAGACGAGACGGGACGCGGAAGTCGTCACGCGTCCCGTCAGGGTCCCGTTAGTGTACCGTCCGGACGGTTACGGTTGCAAATGCAACCAAAAGCGGCCGGGAGGCGCGGATCGCGGCCGCCACGCGACTCCCGACCGGCGGGGCCACCGCCCGACGAGGTGAGCAGACCGTCAGGACCGCCCGGCCCTCCGGCCGCCGGCCACGGCGGCGCGGACCGGCCAGCCGTGGCGCCCGGCCCCGCCCGCTCCCCCGGCTACGCCGACTCGCGCACCAACAGCCGGTGCCGGACGACCCGCTGCACGGCGTCGCCGGAACGGGGCAGGGAGCCGTCGAGCATGCCGAGTGCCAGGTCGACCGCGTGCCGGGCGACCTCGTCCAGGTCCACCGCGAGGGTCGTCAGCGTCGGCGCCACGAGCGTGCCGAGGGTGAGCCCGTCGATGCCGACCACGCGGACGCGCTCCGGGACGTCGACGCCCGCCCGACGGCACGCCGCGAGCGCGCCGAGGGCCATCACGTCGTTGAAGGCGAGCACGGCGTCCACCCGGCGGTGCGCCGCGAGGGCCGCGCTCGTCCCCGCGGCACCGGCATCCGCCGACGCGGCCCCGGCGAGCACGTGCCGGGGCAGGTACCCGCGGCGCCGGAGTGCGTCGAGCAGCAGCTGCCCGCGGGCGCTCGGCTGGCCCGCACCGACCGCGGCGGACGGTGCGTCGAGCACGAGGGGGTGCTTCACGCCGACGGTCACGAGGTGGTCCGCCAGGGTCTCGACGGCTTCGGACGGGTCGAGCCGCACGGCGCCGCGCAGCGCCGGACCGGCCGGGTCGAGCTCGACCACGGGTACCGAGCCGAGCCGCTCCAACCACTCCGGCGCGCGGGCACCGAGGTACCCGATCACGACGTCGCTCTGGGCGCCGAGGTCCTGCACCGACCGGTCCGAGTCACCGGTGAGCCCGACGTCGGCGAGCACGACCGTCCACCCCCGCGCCGCGGCGAGCCGGAGGACCGACGCGGCGAGCTCCGGCGAGTACGGGTTCCGCAGGTCGTCGACGAGCAGTCCGAGCTGGTGCGCGCCGCCGGAGACGAGCCCCCGGCCGAAGCGCGAGGGTCGGTAGTCGAGCGCCTCCGCCGCGGCGAGCACCCGCTGCCGGGTCGCGACGCTGATGCCCGGCAGGTCGTTCACCGCGCGGGTGACGGTCTGCCGGGACACCCCGGCGGCCGCGGCGACGTCGAGGATCGTCGCCCGCCCGCCGGCGCCGCTCAGTCGCGCAGGTCGAGCCATGCCACCTGCTCGGGCGTGAGGTCGACCGTCAGGCCGAGCATGGACGACCGGGCCTCGGCGATGGTGCGGGGTCCGAACAGCGGGAAGGTCGGGAACGGCTGGTGCAGCACGTAGGCCAGGGCGATCGCCGTCGCCGGGACGCCGAACCGCGAACCGAGCTCCTCGGCACGACGCAGCCGCTCGAAGTTGGCGTCCGAGTAGTAGCAGCGGACGAGCTCGGCGTCGCTGGTGTCGTCCGGACGTGCCCGGCCGGTGAAGAACCCGCGTGCCTGCGACGACCAGGGCAGCAGCGGGACCTGGCGTTCCTCGAGCCACCGCTTCGACGCCGGGTCGGTGACGTGCTCGCAGCCGGCCCACGGGACGTCGAGGGCCTCGGCGAGACCGAAGTGGTTGCTGAGCACCTCGAAACCGTACTTGCCGTTCGCCGCCGCCCACGCGTTCGCCTCGTCGAACCGGTCGCGTGTCCAGTTCGAGCCGCCGAACACGCGGATGCGTCCGGCGCGGCGGTGCTCGTCGAGCACGTCGACGAACTCCCCCACCGGGATGTCCGGGTTGTCCCGGTGCATCATGTAGACGTCCGCGTAGTCGGTGCCCTGCCGGTCGAGGCTCTCGAGCAGCTGGCGGGTCAGGGACTCGGGGTCGCAGAACGGTGTGTGCGCGCCCTTCGTGATGACGACGACGTCCTCGCGGATGCCACGGTTCCGGATCCAGGCGCCGAGTCGACCCTCGAGCACACCGCCGCCGTACACGTACCCGGTGTCGAAGACCGTCCCGCCCTGCTCGACGAAGTGGTCGAAGATCGCACTGGCGTGGGCGAGGTCGGGCTGGTTGTCGACACCCATCACCAGGCGCGACACCCGCTTGTCGATCCCGGGCAGCTCGCCGTACGCCATCGGGGCGTCCGCGGCGACGGCGAGTGGTCGTCCGCCGACCGTCGGGATGTCGGCGGTCTCGGCCTCGAACGGGTAGCGCAGGCCGATCGCGGCACGCCAGCGGTCGAGCGTGCGGGCGGTGGCGAGGGTCTCGTCGGTCGTCATCTGCGGGGCGTCGACGCGGCCGGCACGGAGCGCGGCGATGGTCGCGTCTGCCTCGAGTCCGTAGGGCGCGGCGTCGGCGTACGACGTCGTCGTCGGTTCGGCGTCGACGGTGCGGACCTCGATGACCGGCTCGCCGCCGATGGTCCACGGGTCGCGCAGCGTGATCGTGCCGCGGCTGCCGTGCACGACGACGGCGTTGGTGTCCTCCACCCGGACGCCGGTGCGGAGGCTCGCGGTCACGCCCGACGCGTAGGTCGCGTGGGCGACGCTCCACTCGTCGACCCCGGTCGGGCCGAGGGTGCCGGTCGCGGTCAGCTCGACGGGTTCGACGACGGGGAGGCCGGTGGCGGCCTGCACGACCGCCGCGGTCATGGTGACGGGGTAGCAGCCGACGTCGAGGATACCGCCACCGGCGGTGTCGACCTCGAAGAGCCGGCCGGTGCGCTCGCCCGCACGGAAGGCGAACGAGGCGTCGACGTGGCTGACGGTCCCGACGGCCCCGTCCCGCACGAGGTCGAGGAGCGCGGCCGTCTGCGGGTGGAAGCGGTACATGAACGCCTCGACGAGCGGCAACCCGGCCTGGCGTGCGGCGTCGACGAGCGCCATCGTGGTGCCGTGGTTCGGCGTGAGCGGCTTCTCGCAGAGCACGGCCTTGCCCGCTCGGAGCGCGTCGAGCACGAGGTCGGCGTGGCCGGTGTGCACGGTAGCGATGTAGACGGCCTCGACCCGCGGGTCCGCGAGCACCTGGTCGTACGTGCCTGCGGTGACGTCGGTGAAGCCCCGCTCGGCGGCCTCGTCCGCGAAGGCCTGCGCCCGCTCGGGCGACGAGCTGCCGGCGGCGACCAGGGCGCCTCCGCTCGCGGACAGCTGCGAGAGGAAGCGGCGGGCGATGCTGCCCGGGCCGAGGACGGCCCACCGCGGGGACGTGGGGGTGGTCGGGGTGGTCGCGGTCTGCGCTGACATGCGGATCCTGTTCGTCGTGAACCTTCACGGTCTCGGCGAGGCTAACGGCAGACCGGCTGCTGGGCAAGCGGTCGTGAACGTTCACGGGCGCGATGGAGAGTCGCGTGTCCGTAGAATCAGCGCATGGCCAGTGCTCGCGACCGCGTCCTCGACAGCTTCGTCGCCATCGTGTGCGAAGAAGGTGAACGGCCGGCGACGCTCGATGCCGTCGCCGCTCGCGCCGGGGTGTCGAAGGGCGGACTGCTGTACCACTTCGGATCGAAGGCAGCCCTGGTCGAGGGGCTCTGCGAGCGACTCGCCGACCTGTCCGCGCTCGACATCGAACGGATGCGCGCCGCCGAGGACGGTCCCGCGCGCTACTTCGTCGAGAACTGCCAGTTCGTCGGCAGTGAGCTCGACCTCGCGCTGCTCGCGGCCTCGCGGCTGCAGCAGGCCGGCTACGAGGAGGCCGGCCGGACCCTCGACGACACCGAGAACGCCTGGCTCGCCACGCTCGTCGAGGCACTCGGCGACGTCCCGACCGCGCAGGCCGTCAAGCTGCTCGGCGACGGGCTCTACCACGCGGCGTCCCTGGGTGCCGCGAGCGACGTCCGCCCCGACCGCGCGAGCGTCGACATGTCGGCCCTGCTCGAGGTCGTCGACCGTCTGATCGCCACCAAGCCCACCGCGTGAACCAGCGCACCCGCTCCTGGGGATAGACTGAGGGCGATCCACCCGCTGATTCCCGGAGGTACCACCGTGGGCCGCGTCATCGCCGCTGTTTTCTCGATCCTGCTGCTGCTGGTGTCGATGTACCTGTTCGGGTTCGCGTTCCAGGTCGACTCCGGCCAGGCGCTGGTGTTCATCGCCGGTGTGCTCCTGATGAGCCTCTCGTTCTACCTGCCGATCCACGTCTTCGGCAAGCGCTGACCTCAGCACGACCACGACGGCCCCGCACCTGATCGGTGCGGGGCCGTCGTCGTCGCCGGGCCGTCGTGACCGGGCCGTCGTGACCGGGCCGTCGTGACCGGGTCGTCGTGACCGGGTCGTCGTCACCGAGTCGTCAGTCGGCGGATGCTCCGGCGCCGTCGCGCAGCCCGCGGAGGGTCACCGCGGTGGCGACCGCGGCGTGTGCGGCCTCGGCACCCTTGTCCTCCTTCGACCCGGGCAGTCCGGCCCGGTCGATGCCCTGCTGCTCGTCGTCGAGGGTGAGCACCCCGAACCCGACAGGCTTGCCGGTGTCGATCGCGACCCGGGTCAATCCGCTCGTGGCCGCGTCGGAGACGTACTCGAAGTGCGGCGTCCCGCCGCGGATGATCACCCCGAGGGCGACCGCCGCGTCGAAGCCCGACTCGAGGGCGACCTTCGCGACGACCGGGAGCTCGAAGCTGCCCGGGACCGGGATGACCTGCGCGGTCGCACCGAGCCGCTCGATCTCGCGTTGCGCGCCCTCGAGCAGTCCCGTCGCGATGACGTCGTGCCACTGCCCGGCGACGACCGCGACCCGGATCCCGCTGCCGTCGACGAGCTCGCGCTCGGCCGCTCCTGCTCCGCTCATGCGTGTGTCCCTTCCGTGCGGACGGCGTCGTCGGCCGCCCGGTCGGCCGCGTCGAGCCAGGTGGCCAGCGCGGCGATGGTGATGACGGGCACGCCCTCGCGTGCCCCGAGTCCGACGAGCTGCGGGAGGCGCATCATGTCGCCCCGCTCGTCGACGATCTCGCAGATCGCCGCTGCGGGCCGCAGCCCCGCGGCCGTGACGAGGTCGATCGCGGCCTCGGTGTGACCGGCGCGTTCGCGGACGCCACCGGCCCGTGCCCGCAGCGGGACGATGTGTCCCGGGCGGTGCAGGTCGTCGCGGACCGAGGCGGGGTCGGCGAGCACCCGGAGCGTGCGGGCCCGGTCGTGGGCGCTGATGCCGGTCGTCACGCCGACCGCGGCGTCGACGGTCACGGTGTACGCGGTGCCGCGGACGTCCTCGTTGTGCTGGACCATCGGCGGCAGGTCGAGGGCGTCGGCGATCGCGGCACTGACCGGGGCGCAGATGAACCCCGACGAGTGCGCGACGGTCCAGGCGATCCACTCCGGCGACGCGAGCTCCGCGGCGAGGACGACGTCGCCCTCGTTCTCGCGGTGTTCGTCGTCGGCGACGATGACGGGCCGTCCGGCGGCGATGGCGGCGACGGCCTCGTCGACCGTCGACAGGCCCTCGGTCACGCGCTCGCCCGGCAGGCCGGCCGCGCCCGTGCTCGTGGTCCGCTCGGCCTGGTCCGGTCCGGCGGGCTGCGTCGTGTCGGCGGTCATCAGCGGACGTCCGCCCGGTGCGCGGCGACACCCGTGCCGGCAGCGTCCTCCGCGTGGGCGGCCGCGCCCGCACCGGCGCCGGCGGAGGCTGCGTCGAGCCGGAGCATCCGCCGCACGTGCCGCGCCAGGACGTCGGTCTCGATGTTGACCCGGTCCCCCGGCACACGGGCGCCGAGCGTGGTCGCGGCGAGGGTCTCGGGGATCAGGCTGACCTCGAACCAGGCCGCGTCGGGAGCGGTGGTCTCCGGCGAGACCGCGCTCACCGTCAGCGAGACGCCGTCGATCGCCACGGAGCCCTTGTCGACCACGAGCGGGCTGAGTTCGGGACCGAGCGCGAACCGCACCCGGCGCCAGCCGTCGCCGTCGTCGGTCTCGAGCACGGTCGCGGTGCCGTCGATGTGGCCCTGCACGATGTGGCCGCCGAGCCGGTCCCCCACCGAGGCCGCACGCTCGAGGTTCACCCGGTCGCCGGAGCGCAGTGCACCGTGCGCGCTCATGTCGAGCGTCTGCTTCATGACGAAGGCCGTGAAGGTCTCCGGGGTCTGCTCGACGACGGTCAGGCAGACGCCCGAGACCGAGATGGAGTCGCCGTGCCCCGCGTCGGAGACGACGAGCGGGCCGCGCACGGTGAGCGCGACGGAGTCGCCTCGTTCGTCGACGGCGGTGACGGTGCCGAGTTCCTCGATGATGCCGGTGAACACTGGTGTCCTCTCAACGGGACTCCGGGTGCGCGCGACGGTCGTCGGCAGACGGGAGGCACGGGTCGCGGAACGACCGTCACCTTCCGTCAGCGCTTCCTCCCGTCCGGACTCTCACCGTCGGTCCCGGAATCCCACCGGGTCAACCCCGCACCGGGCGGACCCGGCGCGGCGCTCGTGGACTGTCACCACCGGTTCGGACTTGCACCGACCCCGGAGCGCTTGCGTACCCGCGACGATACCCCAGGCCCCCGATGGTCGCGCCCCGGCCACGCGCCGGACGTCACGCGGCGTCGCGGAGGCGGGGCGGGCCTCCCGGCGGGTCCCGGCGACGGCGACCGTGGGTCGCGTCACGAGGTCCCCGTGCCACACGGCCGGTCACCCACGGCCGCGCACCAGTGCGAGCGCCTGCCGGAGCGACAGGTCCGGCAGGTACGCACGGACCACGGCGACGCCGATGGCGGGCAGCGCCACCGGGTCCGGGTACGCCATGACGAGCGGCTCCAGCTCGGGGCCGAACTTCCGCTTGAAGCGCAGCAGCGAGCGGAACCCGTAGACCGGCTCGAGCACCCCGCCGACAAGTTCGAGCAGCGACTCGACGCCGTCGCCCGCCGCGGTGCCCGGGGTCCGTGCGAGCGGAGCGGCCGACAGGCCGAGCCGCTCGACGCCCTGCTCGCGCATCTCGGCGGCGGCGCTCGCGATGAGGAACTCCATGATCCCGTTCGGTGCGTCCGCCCGCCGCCGCATCACGTCGAGGGTCCAGCCGACGACGCGGCCCTCGCGGTGGGACGGGAGCCAGCTCGTCACCCCGAGCACGGTGCCCGTGGCGTCCTGCGCGACGAGGGTGCGGACGGCCGGGTCGCGCATCTCGTCGGTGCTGCCGAGGGTGAACCCCATCTCCGGGAGTTCACGCTCGGCGACCCACTCCTCAGAGATCGCCTCGATCTGCCGGGTCGTGCCGACGGGCAGGTCCTGCCAGGACGACCAGGTCGCGGTGGTGCCGGCACGGCTGGCCTTGTTCACCGCGGTGCGGACGTCCTGCTTCCGGCTGCCGCTCGTGGTCCAGTCGCGGGGGTCGAACGAGGCGTCCTCGGCGACCGGCAGGGTCCGCCAGCCCAGGTCGGTCAGCGCCGCCGCAGCCACGGTGTCGATGCCGTGGAAGACCGCCGTCCACCCGTTGTCGTCGCAGTACCGCGCGAACGCCGTCAGCGCCGGGACACGGGCGTCCGGCCACCCGAACGGACCGAGGGCCACGGCGACCGTCCCGTTCCGTCGGTACGCCACGCCGGCGCGGCCGTCGGCGCTGAACCAGTGCGCGGTGCCGGGCCAGGTCGCCATCCAGCCGAACGTGTCGCCGCCGCCGGCGACGAGCAGTGCACGGGCACGCTCCCGGTCGGCCGTGGAGACGTCCGCGTCGGCGACGCGCGGGGCGGCGCCGGACGGGCGGACGGCGGCGATCGCGACGACCGTCCACAGCACCGGTCCGACCAGGGCGACCACCAGGCGGAGGACCGGGTCGAGCGCCGGCAGGTCGGCGCGGTGCACCATGGGCACGAGCGGTCCGAGCACCGCCATCGCCAACCGCATCGGGTCCTGCACGCGGACCGGCGAGGCGTCGGCCACGACGAAGACCACCGTCGCGAGCACCACGGCGGCACCGAGGACCGTCGCCCCGAACGCGAGCACCCGGCGCCGCGGCAGCACGACCGTGAACGAGCGCCGCAGGAGCACCAGCACGACGGCGGTCACCAGCGGCACGGCCACCGAGGCGGCGATCGACAGCGTCACCACCACGTGGTCCTCGGTCGCGCGGAGCCGCTCCACCCGCCCCGGGACGTGGGTGTAGGTGAGCGCGGCCGCGATGCCCGTGGCGACGTCGACCACCACCACGAGCCACACCGCGAACCGGCTGCCCCGGAAGAGCCCGAGCCCGCCGACGACCAGCACGAGCAACGGCGCGACCGCGAGCAGCAGTGTCCACGGGTCGGTCGCCCGGTAGGTGAGCAGGCGGTGCAGGCACTCCCCCGCGACGCCGTCCGCCCGGCAGACCGCCGTCCGGTCGGCGGGACCGAGCCCGACGACGGCGGCGATCGGCGCGAGCAGCCCGACCCGCGCGCGGGACACGAGCGCGATCACGGGGCCGACCGCCGAGACGAGGACGACCGTGCCGAGCAGGACCCGGGTCTCGCGGTGGGAGCTGCGGGTCCAGCCGGTGCGCTTCGGCGTCCGTCGGAGGACCTCGCCGAGACCCCACCCGACGACGGCGGCGACGACCGCGGCGAGGTCGGACACGTGCCCCGCGTACAGGAGGAGGGTGAGCACCACGGCGAGTGCGTTCACCCGGATGCGCCGCCGCCACAGCGGGCCGGCGAACGCGCTCGCGGCGGTGGTCGTGCCGACGATCGCTGTCCAGGGATCGAGGACTGCCGCCCCGAGCACCAGCGCCGCGGCGTGCCGGCGGGCGGGATCGAGCACGCCGACCACGGCGCCGACGGCGGCGCCGACGAGCGCGGCGGTGACGAAGGCGAGCACCGTCCGCGCGGACCCCATCAGCCGCTCGGCACTCCCGACCAGCAGGACGACGCCGGCGAGGGTGAGGACCAGCGCGAGCACCCCGGTCGTGACGGCGAACGCGCGGAACGGCACCAGGGCCTCCGGCACCGGTCGGCCGTGCGTCACCCGGAGGGCGACGGCGGCGACCGAGGTCGCCAGCACGAGGAGCAGGAGGACCGCGGTCACCGGATGCCGCCGGACCGTCTGCAGGACCGGCCGGGAGGCCCGCCCCACGGCCTGCAGCACGCCTGCGGGCGACGCGTGGTCGGCCTCCGTCGTCGGTGCGGCGGTGGTCGGCTGCGCGCTCCCCCGTTCCGCCGTCATCGACCGGTCCCGGTGAGCGGCGTCCGGGTGTCGTCGACCGGCAGCCCGAGGTGGGCGAGGACCGCGGGCAGACCGTGCTCGAGCACGTACTCGACGGTGTTCCAGTCGTGGGCCGACCCCGGCGAGACGATCAGGTCGGTCGAGACGCCGGCTCGTTCGGACGCCGCGCGGAGGGCGAGGGTCGACTGCCGGTAGGGGGCGTCGTCCTGGCCGTAGCCGAACACGGTCAGGTGGTCGCGGTACGGCTTGTGGGCGGCGAGCAGCGCCTCCGGGACGGCCCGCTCGTATGCGCGACGGGAGCCGCCGAACCCGACCGCGATGGTGTGCTGGAGCGACCCGTTGGACGGAGCCAGCTCGCTGGAGATGGCGAGCGTGGTGCCGAAGACCTCCGGGTGGGCGCTCGAGAACTGCATGCTGCACGTCGCGCCCTGCGAGAACCCGGCGATGCCCCACGCGGACGCTCCGCTGGCGACGTCGAGGTGCTGCTCGACCCAGTGCACCGTGTCGGTCATCACGTAGGTCGCACTCCGCCCGAGCCGCCGACTGTCGACGCACATCGGGTTCCGGCCGGGCGCACCGAGCTGGTCCGGCGACACCACGATCGGTGCGAGGCCGTGGTGTGCGGCGGCGTACCGGTCGAGGAACAC
This sequence comes from Curtobacterium sp. L6-1, assembly GCF_018885305.1. Classification (NCBI taxonomy): domain Bacteria; kingdom Bacillati; phylum Actinomycetota; class Actinomycetes; order Micrococcales; family Microbacteriaceae; genus Curtobacterium; species Curtobacterium aetherium. The sequence continues at coordinate 433,068 of NZ_CP076544.1, read as the reverse complement.
GCCGATCCGGCCGGTCTCGAACATGTCGGACGGCTGGCCGGGCTGCCCGGAGAGCGCGATGAGCACCGGGAGGGTCGGCGGGTCGGCGACCTGCGCGGCCGGTGGCAGCCAGACCACGCCGGGCCGGGCGTGGAAGTGCGAGACGGTCCCGGGGATGCGGACCGCGAGGGTGCGGCCGTGGCGGGGCATCCCCTGCGGGGCGTGCCATTCGGCCGCGTCCACCACGTGTGCTCCCGGCCGGGCCGCGTGCTGGTGGTCGAGCGTGCCCGACGGGTAGGGGTCCGGGGTGATCGCCTGGTCGATCGTCCGGTAGGCCCCGAAGTCGACGTTGATGCCCAGGCCCGCCGCGAGGACGACCGCTGCGCCGGCGGCGAGCGCGACGACCCGCCGGCCCCAGCCGCCCTGCACCAGGACGACGAGGAACAGCACCACACCCGCTGCGGCGACCGCGACCCACATGCGCGTCACGGCGGTGAACGCGACGCCGAACAGGTCCTGCACGTCGCCGAACCACCAGACGGCGAGGAGCCCGATCGCCGCCCCGACCGCGAGTGCCGCGACCCGGACGAGCACCGCCGTCCGGCCGCGGGACCACGACGCCCCGTGCCCGCGACGCCGCGGACCGAGGAGCGTCCAGAGCACGAGGACGGCGGCGACGACGTCGACCGGCACGAGCACGGCGGGGGCGACGATCGGGATCTGCAGCGGGTCGAGGAGCACGGGTTCATCGTCCTGCCGTCCAGCTGGCGCACAGCCGCCTGTCGGCTTCCGCTGTGCTCAGCATCGGGGGCGGGGTGTCCAGGAGGCACGCAGCGAGTCCCCAGGACGGCCTCCGCGGACGGGACGCGGCGGTCGTGCGGCACGTGGTGCAGGTGCGGGTGCGGGTGCGGCATGCGCACGCGGGTGGACGCACGCCGGCGGGCGCACGAGGGCAGGCGGATGCGGAGCACCGGGGTCCGGTGCTCCGCATCCGTCGGGACGTCAGCCCTGGCGGCGGTGCCGCGCGGTCTGCAGCCTCCCCAGCGTCCCGAGGCCGATCAGCAGCAGGAGCAGCGCTGCCAGGGCCGGGAGGACCGGCCGCTCGGACCCCGTGTACGCGAGCGTGCCCGGCGTCGTGGTCGAGCCCGACGTCGTCGCGGTGGCGGCGGTGGCCGTGGTGGCACCGGTGCTCGTACCGACCGTCCGGTCGACCGTGGCAGCGGCGGTGCGGGTCGTGCCCGTCGTGCCCGTCGTGCCCGTCGTGCCCGTCGTCACGGTCGCAGCGGGGGCGATCGGCGTGGTACTGACGCCGGTGCCGTCACCGGAGTCGGCGGGCGTCCCCGTCACCGGCTGCGTGCCGGGGTCCGTGCCAGGGTCGGTGCCCGGGTTGGTACCAGGGTCCGTGCCCGGGTCCGTGCCCGGGTCCGTACCGGGGTCCGTGCCCGGGTCCGTGCCCGGGTCCGTGCCCGGGTCGGTGCCCGGGTCGGTGCCCGGGTAGGTGCCCGGGTCGGTGCCCGGGTCGGTACCCGGGTCGGTACCAGGGCCAGTGCCCGGGTCGGTACCAGGGTTCGCGCCCGGGTCCGAGGTGACCGGCGTCGTGCTCGTGCCGTCACCGACCACGCCGATGCCGTTCCCGCCGACCGTGACGGGGATCGTGATGACCGGGATGATCTGGGTCCCGGAACCGATGCCGCCCTCACCGGAGGTGGTGCCTCCGCCGAGGACCGGGGTCGTCCCGGTGCCGGTGGTCGTGCCACCGGTGCTCGTACCGTCACCGACCACGCCGATGCCGTTCCCACCGACCGTCACCGGGACCGTGACGACCGGCGACACCTGCGTGCCCGAACCGATGCCGTCCTCCCCCGAGGTCGAACCACCGGCCACCGGAACCACACCGGAGCCGGAGCCGGTGCCGGTGGTCGTGCCACCGGTGCTCGTACCGCCACCGACCACGCCGATGCCGTTCCCACCGACCGTCACCGGGACCGTGACGACCGGCGACACCTGCGTGCCCGAACCGATGCCGTCCTCACCGGAGGTGGTGCCTCCGCCGAGGACCGGGGTCGTCCCGCCACCGGTGCTCGTACCACCGGTGCTCGTGCCGTCACCAACCACGCCGATGCCGTTCCCACCGACCGTGACCGGGGCCGTGATGACCGGCGACACCTGCGTGCCCGAACCGATGCTGCCCTCACCCGAGGTCGAACCACCACCGGCCACCGGAGCACTGCTGCCACCGGTGCCGCCGGTCGTCGTGCCACCGGTGCTCGTGCCGTCACCGACCACGCCGATGCCGTTGCCACCGACCGTCACCGGGACCGTGATGACCGGGGTCACCTGCGTGCCCGAACCGATGCCGTCCGCACCCGAGGTCGAACCACCACCGGCCACCGGAGCCGTACCGGAGCTGGTGCTGCCGGTGCCGGTGCCGGTGCTCGTGCCCTCGCCGAGGACACCGATGCCGTTCCCACCGACCGTCACCGGAACGCTCAGGACCGGGGCGAGCTGCGTGCCCGAACCGATGCCGTCGGCACCCGAGGTCGAACCACCATCGGCCACCGGAGCCGTACCGGAGCCGGTGCTGCCGGTGCCGGTGCTCGTGCCCTCGCCGAGGACACCGATGCCGTTCCCGCCGATGGTGACGGGCACGGAGACGGTCCCGAGCAGCTGCGTGCCCGACAGGAGGGCATCGGTACCGGAGGTCGAGCTTCCGCTGGCACCGGTCGTGGGCGTCGAGGTCGGAGCCGACGACGGACCCGATGCGGCACCGTCGCCCAGAACACCGATGCCGTTGCCCGACACCGTGACCGGGACCGAGACGTCCGGCAGGACCTGGGTGCCGGAGAGGACACCCTCGGAACCCGAGGTGGTCGCCGGGGCGGCCGGGCTCGGAGCAGCCGGTGCGGGAGCGGCCGGAGCCGGAGCCGGAGCCGGAGCAGCTTCGGCGTCGCCCAGGACGCCGACGGCGTTGCCCGTGACCTCGACCGGGACGCTGACGTCCGGGACCACCTGGGTGCCGGACCCGATGCCCTGGGAGCCGCTCGTGCTCGGGGCGGGAGCCGGAGCAGCAGGTGCCGGAGCAGCGGGGGCTGGCGCAGCAGGTGCCGGAGCCGGAGCCGGAGCAGCGGGTGCCCCCGTCCCGGTGGCGGTGGAGACCGCGTCGCCGACGATGCCGAAGGCGTTGCGGGTGACGGAGACCGGTGCGTCGATGGTCGGCGCGACCTGGGTTCCGGAGACGGTGCCGTCCTCGCCGGTGGTCGTCGCCGCGTTCGCCGCGACGGCTCCACCGAAGGTCAGCCCGCCCACGCAGAGGGCGAACCACAGCCCTCGGGAGACGTTCTTGTTCATGGTCGTTCACTCCTGATCGAGATGGTTGGTCGACCGCACGTGCGGCCGATGGCGCGTCCTGCCGTGACGGGCAGGTGCGCCGATCTCAATCGGGAGCGACGTCGTGGTCGCCGACGAGCGAAGCCGGGACGGCGTCATCGGAGACCGGACCGCGGAGCGCCGCGGCCAGGGGGTCGGCGGACGCCTCGACACCGACGGTGCCGAGGACGGTCGCGCCGCCGGAGCCCGAGGCGGTCGAGCCGCCCGCGGTGCCTCCGGTCGCGCCCTCGAGGGGAGCGTGCACGGGCGAGCCACCCTCCGGGAGGACCAGCGCCTCGCCGCCGAACGCCGCGGACGCCGGCGTCGTGACGGCCGAGGAGGCAGCGACCGGGCCGAGGACGACCCGCTCAGCTGCGACCGCGCTGGCGGCGCGGGTGACGGCGGTCGTGGTCTCGGCCTCCGGTCGGACGACGGCGTCGGTGCCGACCGGGACGGACGTCCGGTCGTCGACCGCGGTGCCGTCCGGTACCGGTCGCGCCGGACGGTCCTGACCGGCGTCCCCGTCGCTGCCGGGCAGCACCGGTCCGACGACCGGAGCGGTCGGAACGGGGACGCCGGAGCCGGGGACGGTCGGGACCGTGGGGACGTCGACGACCGGGAGCGGGCCTCCGGGCAGGAGACCGCCGCCGGTACCGGGCAGACCGCCGACGACACCCGGCACCGAGCCGACGACGTCGGGCACCTCGGCCACGACGTCCGGCACCGCATCGACGACGTCGCCGACCGCACCGAGTGCGTCGTCGACGGTGCCGGTCACGGGTGCCGTGACGGTGCCGAGGGGCTCGTCACCGAGCAGCGCGCCGACGACCGGGAGGCTCCCGACCACCCGGTCGACGGTCGCCACGATCGCGGTCACGGGCCGGTCGGCGGTGACGGTCCGGACGGTGCCGGTGAGCGGGTCGACGAGGTCGGACACCGTGTCGGTGACGGGCCGGGAGGCGCCGCTCACGCCCGTCACGACACCGCCGAGGAGCGACGTGGCCGGGCGGGTGACCGCCTCGTCGTCAGCACCGTGGGCGGTGTGCGTCGGAGGGGTCGACGAATCGTGGTCGGCGGCCGGCGACGGGGTCGCCGGAGCACCGTGCCCGGCGCCGGAGGGGGCTGCGACCGCGGGAGCCGGTGCGGCCGGCGCCGTGGTGGACGGCGCCGGTGCCGGACGAGCGGGTGCCGGGGCGGCCGGTGCCGCCGCGCTGGGGGCAGGTGCGGGAGCCGGAACGGCGGGGGCGGGGGCGGCGGGCGCTGCCGGTGCCACGGGGACGGGAGCCGGTGCGACCGGGGCCGGAGCCGCGGGGGCCGGGGCCGGAGCCGGGGCGGGGGCCGGCACGACGCTGCGCACCGGGGCGACCGCCCGGTCGACAATGCCGCCGACGCCGTCCGTGACGCCCTGGACCGTGCCGCCGACGCCCGAGACGACGCCGCGCAACAGCCCGTCCGAGCGTTGCGCCGACGAACTCGAGGGACCACCCGACTGCGCACCACCGAGGAGCGGTCCGCCTGCCGCCGCGGCCGGGCGAGCGCCCAGGACCAGCGAGAGCAGCACGACCGCCGCCGCGATCCCGGAGGCCATGAGAGCCCATCGCAGGACCGCGCGCCAGGGTGCACGCATCGACGCGTCCATGCGCTCACCTCCTGATCTCGGCTGCGCACGTAGAGTGGTTGACCGGCACGGTACGCCTCGACGGCGACCGCGCGAACCATTCACAAGGAAAAGTCAGGAAAAGGCGTGCCCTCGACCTTCAGTGCCCCCACCCGCAACCTCGACGTCGTCACCCTGCACGAGATCCTCCGCCTGCGGCAGGACGTGTTCGTGGTCGAGCAGGAGTGCGCCTACCCCGACATCGACGGACGGGACCTCGAGCCCGGCACGGTGCAGTTCTGGGCCGGTTCCGGCTCGGTGGACGCCACCCTCCGACTCCTGCGCGAGTCCGACGGCACTGAGCGGATCGGCCGGGTCGCCACCGCCGCGCACGCCCGCGGCAAGGGTCTCGGCGCCGCGCTGATGACGGCCGCCATCGCCGAGAGCCGCTCCGAGCGGATCGCGATCAACGCGCAGGCGCACCTCGGCGAGTGGTACGGCCAGTTCGGCTTCGAGCGCTCGGGTGACGACTTCCTCGAGGACGCCATCCCCCACACCCCGATGGTCCGCACGCGCTGACCCACCAGGGCGAGCGGCGCTGACGGGTCAGGCCTGCCAGCGCCGCAGCTCGCCGTACGAGCGCGCCTGGTGCTCCCGGTCGGCGACGAGCCGCTCGAACACGATCGACGTCTGCGTCGTCGCGACCGACGGGTCACCGCTCAGCTCGTCGGCGACGAAGTCCCGCAACTGCTCGGTCGAGGTGCAGGCGATGTGCACCAGGAAGTCCTTGTCCCCGGCCAGGAACGACACGTCGAGCACCACCGGCACCCGCAGCAGGCGCTTCGCGAAGTCGCGGAGTTCGTGCCGGGCAGCGGCGTGCACCCGGACGGAGACCATCGCCTCGATCGAGAAGCCGAGCCGGGCGATGTCGACCTCGGCCCGGTAGCCCGAGATCACGCCCGCGTCCTCGAGCGCCCGCACCCGCACCAGACACGTCGACGGGGCGATGCCGACGGCTGCGGCCAGTCGGTTGTTCGGGATCCGGGCGTCCGAGGCCAGCACCCAGAGGATCCGCTCGTCGACCTCGTCGAGACGGGGCTGCGGGACGTCGGGGCGGCGGACGGGGCGGTCGGACACGGCTCCACCGTAACGCCCACCCCGATCGACCGCGGGGTCGGCGGCGTCGGTGGCGATCGACGCAACGACGGTCCGACAGGCCGACAGGCCGACGGACTGACGGCCGCCGGTCACATGGCGAGCGTCATCCCCACCACGGCGACGGTCATCGCGAACACCTCGCCGCTGCGGATCGCCCGACGGTCCTCCCGCGCCCACTCGTACCGGAGCAGCCACCCGCTGAACGCGCAGTAGCCGATCACGCCGGCACCGAGCACCGCGGTGAGCACGAGGGCGTGCGCGTGTGCCCCGCTCCCCGCGAGGCCGGACGCGTGCCCCATGAGGAGCATCCCGGCCATCACGACGGCCGAGAGCGCGCGGTGCACGTCCATCGGCTCCGCCCGACGACCGTCGCGACGTCGGCGGCGCACGACCGGCATCGGTGCGAGGAAGAGCAGGAGCGCAGCGGCCAGGATCGTCCACGACGGGCCCGCCTGGACGACGGGCATGAGCATCGCGACGAGCATCACGGCCGCGGGCACGATGACGGCGGGCCGCGGACGGTACCGGTCACCGACGATGCAGCAGACCGAGGCGAACTGCGGCACGACGAGCACCGCGTCGGCGACGGTCGCGTGCACGGTGGGTCAGCCCTCGGTGCGGGCGGCGCGCTCCTGCTTCACGCGCACGTTCTCGGTGCGGACCGCGGCCTGCGTCGAGCGCTCGCGCACGAGCCACTCGGGCATCTCCTGCAGCAGCTGCTTGATCTGCTCGGTCGTGAGCACGTCGTCGACCCCGGCCCGGGCGAGACCCGAGATCGAGACGCCGAGCCGTGCGGCGACGACGGGGCGCGGGTGCGGCCCGTCACGACGGAGCTCCTGCAACCACGTCGGCGGCTCGTTCTGCAGCTCGTCGAACGTCGTGCGAGCGATCGGGCCCGCGCGGAACGACTCGGGAGTCGCCGAGAGGAGGATGCCGAGCTTCTTGGCAGCGGTCTCGGGCTTCATGGTCTGGTCCTGGGCCATGGTGACCAGCGTACGGCCCCTATGCTCGGGTGCATGACCGCGCTCACCATCGCCTTCGTGCCCGGGGTCTCACCCGCCAAGTGGGTGCGGGTCTGGCGGGAGCGCCGCGCCGACGTCGACCTGGTGCTCATGCCCGTGGACGCCGACGGGGTCACCGCCGCGATCGAGGGCGACGCCGACATGGTCTTCGCCCGCATGCCCGTGCCCGAGCAGCACCACGCGATCCCGCTCTGGACCGAGACCGCGGTCGTTGCCGCCCCGAAGGACTCCCCGCTCGCCGACCTCGACGAGGTCACCGAGGCGGACCTCGCCGACGTCACCGTCCTCGACGCCGGGCCCGTCCCGGCCGACGTCGCGGCGGCCCTCGACCTGGTCGAGGCGAACGTCGGCGTCGTCGTCCTGCCGCAGTCGCTCTTCCGCGCCGCCAGCCGCAAGGACCTCGTGTCGCGGCCGCTCGCCGACTCCCCCGGGACGCGGGTCGCGCTGGTCTGGCGGGACGAGGACGCCTCCGACCTCACCGAGGAGTTCATCGGCGTCGTGCGCGGCCGGACCTCGAACAGCTCACGGAACGCGTCCGACCAGTCCGCGGGCACGGACCAGGGCGGCGACGACCGGTCCCGTCCGGCGAAGGCCGGCGGCAAGGCCACGGCCGCCAACGCGAAGACCGTCGCCAAGCGGAGCGCGACGAAGGGCACCGGCGCGAAGAGCGGCGGCGGCAAGAACTCGACGGGGCGCGGCCGGACGCAGCGCGGCATGTCCGGCAAGCCGAAGCGCGGCTCCAAGGGCAACCGGTGACCACCCGGACGGCGGGCGAGCGGAGCCTCCGGTGAGTGCAGTCCGGCTCGTGCAGATGCCGGCGGACCGCCTGCCCGGATGGCTCGACCGATCGATGGCCGCGTACGTCGAGTCCCGCGTGCGGTCCGGCGAGCGCCGTGAGCAGGCCGAGGCGAACAAGCAGCGGTCCCTCGACACCTGGTTCCCGGGCGGCTCTCCCGCGGCGGGGCACCACGTGTGGGAGCTGACCGACGACGAGGACACCGTCGTCGGGCACCTCTGGATCGGCCCGTTCACCCCGGGCAGCAACGACTGGTGGGTGTTCGACGTCGAGGTCGACGCGGACCACCGCCGGCAGGGGCACGCACGACGGGCGTTCGAGCTCGCCCACGTGGTCGCCCGGCGTGCGGGTGCGACGAGCATCGGCCTCAACGTCTTCGGGTACAACACCGGCGCGCGGGAACGCTACGAGCAGCTCGGGTACGAGGTCGCCTCGCTGCAGATGCGACTCCCGCTCGACTGACCGGGTCGGGCTCGGCGCCGGTCAGTCCGGCCAGACCCCCGAGGTCGCGCGCCGGTGGCTGCCGAGCAGGTGGGTGTCGACGATGCCCAGCGCCTCCATGAGGGCGTGCATCGTCGTCGGTCCGACGAAGGCGAACCCGCGCTTCCGCAGCGCCTTCGACAGGGCGGTCGACTCCGGGCTGGTGGTCGGGACCTCGGCGGCGGTCCGTGGTCGGGGCGTGTCCGACGGCCGGAAGGACCAGACGAGGTCGGCCAGCCCGCCGTCGGTCCGCAGGGCGACCGTCGCGTTCGCGTTCGTGATGGTCGCCGCGATCTTGGCACGGTTCCGGACGATGCCCGCGTCACCGAGCAGTCGGGCGACGTCGTCGTCCCCGAAGCCTGCGACGACGTCGGGGTCGAAGTCGGCGAACGCCGCCCGGAACGCCGGCCGCTTGGCGAGGATCGTGCGCCAGGACAGCCCGGACTGGAACGCCTCGAGCGACAGCCGTTCGAAGACGCCCCGCTCGTCGCGCACCGGCATGCCCCACTCGGTGTCGTAGTAGGCGCGGAGCATCGGGTCCGTCGACGCCCACACCGGACGGGCGAGGCCGTCCTCCCCCGTCACGAGATCGTCGGTCATCCCCCCATCCTGGCGGAGCCGGGGCGGGTCAGTCGGCGTGCGGGCCCTCGTCGGCAGCGGCGGGGTCCATCCAGACGTACTCCCAGCGGTGGCCGTCCGGGTCGACGAAGCTGCGCTGGAACATGAACCCGAGGTCCATCTCCGGCCGGTCCTCGGCGCCGCCGGCCTCGACGGCCGCGTCGACGATGCGGTGCACCTCGTCGCGCGTCTCGGCCGTGAGCGAGTTGATGACCTCGATGGTGTCCGGGTCCGCGATCGCCTTGTCGGTGAACTCCGCGAACTTCGCGTGCGTGAGGAGCATCACGTACACCGTGTCGCTGATCACGATGCTCGTCGCGGTCTCGTCGCTGAACACCGGGTTCACCGGGTACCCGAGGGCCTGGTAGAACGTGGTCGCCCGGCCGAGGTCGGACACGGGCAGGTTGATGAACACCATGGTCGACATGTGCGGTTCCTTCCGTCGCACCCAACCTGGCCCCGCCGAGTCCGTTCCGCAACCGTTCCGTGGCGGAACCGCCCGCACCACCGCACCGACGACGGACGGGAGGCCCGTCACCAGCTGGTGACGGGCCTCCCGTCCGGTCGTGGTCGCCGTGGCGACCGTCCGCGGCCTAGCCCAGGTCGCGGCCCTCGCCGGCGGCGCGCTGGTGCGCCTCCGCCTCGGCCTGGCCGACGATGTCCTCGGCCGGGACCGGCGCGAGACGGTCCCAGAGGAAGAACAGCAGGCCGGCGGCGAGCATCGCGAGCCCGACCCACAGGTTGATGTGGATGCCGCCGGTCATCTCCGGGTCGCTGTCCCAATGCACGATGCCGACGACGGTCGTGATGACGCCGTAGACCAGGAACAGTCCGCCGAGGATGCGGCGCAGGTCGAGGCGGCGGGTGGACCGGACGAGGTCGGCCTTCTGCTCCTCGGTGAGTGGGGTGTCACGCATGAGGGTTCTCCTTCAGAGGACGTCGATCAGAGGAACGGCAGGTAGAGGGCGACGCAGAGCACGAGCGCGACCGTGCCGAGCAGCGCCGGCGAGCGGTACCAGGCGGTGTCGGTGGCGACGGCGCCCGCGCTCATGTCGATCTTCCCGATGCCGTAGACCAGGCCGCCGAGCTCCGAGACGTCCTTCGGCTTCGTGACCATCGAGACCGCGACGGCGACGATGATGACCGTGACGAACGAGATGATCGCACCGTACATCGTCTCGGCCGTGGCGGTCGAGAAGAGGTCCGGGTCCACCAGGTAGGCGATCCAGGTGATCGTCGGCGTGACGATGCCGAGCACGTAGCCCCACAGCGCGCCCTGTGTCGTCATCCGCTTCCAGAGCAGACCGAGGATGAAGACGGCGAACAGCGGCGCGTTGAAGAACGAGAACAGCGTCTGCATGTACGTCATGATGTTGCCGGCCTGCGCGGCGAGGAACGCCGTGCCGACGCCGACGACGACACCGACGACCGTGACCCAGCGACCGGTCGTCAGGTAGTGCACGTCGGGCATGTCCGGCTTGATGTACCGCTGCCAGATGTCGTACGTGAACACCGTGTTGAAGCTCGACACGTTCGCGGCCATGCCGGCCATGAAGGACGCCAGGAGGCCCGTGACGGCGACACCGAGGACACCGGTCGGCAGGTACATCTGGATGAGCTTCGGGATCGCGTCGTTGTAGGTCAGCGTGCCGTCGGCGAACTGGTTGCCCACGACGGCGGCGGCGATGAGGCCGGGCACGACGACGATGAACGGGATGAAGAGCTTCGGGATCGCCGCGATGAGCGGTGTGCGGCGTGCGGCCGACATGTTCTTCGCCGAGAACGCACGCTGCACCTCGGTGAAGTTCGTCGTCCAGTAGCCGAACGACAGCACGAAGCCCAGGCCGAGCACGATGGCCAGCCAGTTCGCCCCGATCGGGTTCGTCACGTTGCCGATACCCGTGCCCGCCCAGGTCTGCAGGTGCTGCACGCCCTGCGTCTGCTTGATCGCCTCGGTCAGCCCGCTCCAGCCGCCGACGCGGTGCAGGCCGACGATCGTCAACGGGATGAGCCCGGCGAGGATCACGAAGAACTGCATGACCTCGTTGTAGATCGCGCTCGAGAGCCCGCCGAGGGTGATGTACGCGAGCACGAAGCCGGCGGACACGATGATCGCGAGCCACTCCGGCCAGCCGAGCATCGCCTCGATGACGATCGCCATCGCGTAGAGGTTGATGCCGGCGATGAGGACGTTCGACACCGCGAAGGCGATGGCGTTCACCAGGTGCGGCGCCTTGCCGAAGCGACGGAGCATGAACTCCGGGACGCTGCGGACCTTCGAGCCGTAGTAGAAGGGCATCATCACGAGGCCGAGGAACACCATCGCCGGCACCGCGCCGATGAGGTAGTAGTGCAGCGTCGCCATGCCGATCTGGGCACCGTTCGCCGCCATGCCGAGGATCTCGGTCGCGCCGAGGTTCGCCGACACGAACGCCAGCCCGGTGATCCACGCGGGCATCGACCGGCCCGAGAGGAAGAAGTCCATGCTCGTGCGGACCTGCCGCCGAGCCGTGAACCCGATCCAGATGACCACCCCGAAGTACACGAGGATCATCACGTAGTCGACCCAGCCGAGGTGCAGCCGGATCCCTTCTGTCGCTGATGCAGCGAGCTCCATGTTCAACTTCAACTCCACATCGATGTAGTGCGTCGGTGAGGCATCGCTGCCTCGTCGGGGCGCGGTCGACGGGTCGAACCGGCGCCCGTCGGGACGGGTCGTGACGGCAGCACCGCCGATCCGAGCGGCGACACTACACCTCAGCCGACGTCGAGACGACTTTGCGCAGATTCACGGTCTCGCCTATTGTGACCGTTCACATAGCCGGGACATGCATCGGCTCGGAGTGGCCGTCGCCAGTAGGCTCTGGCCATGCGCATCCTCGTCCTCAACGGCCCGAACCTGGACATCCTCGGCCGCCGCGACCCGGCGCAGTACGGCACCGTGACGCTCGCCGACCTCGAGGGGATCGTCCGCGCCGAGGCCGCCGAGCACGGGCTCGACGTCGACTTCCGGCAGACGAACCACGAGGGCGAACTCGTCACCTGGCTGCACGAGGCGCTCGACGACCACGACGCCGTCGTCGTGAACCCCGCCGCCTACGCGCACACGTCGGTCGCGCTGCACGACGCCGTCGAGGCGCTGACCGTGCCCGTGGTCGAGGTGCACCTGTCGAACACGTGGAAGCGCGAGCCGTTCCGGCACGTCGACCACGTCGCGACCGCGTCGACGGCGGTCATCGCGGGCGCGGGGGCCGACGGGTACCGCCTGGCGGTCGCGCACGTCGCCGCGCTGCTCCGCGCCTGACGGCTCTCGGGAGGCCCGTCAGAAGTCCGCGGGCCGCCGCACGTCGTCGACGCCCGCCGCCACGAACCCACCGCGGATGATCGGCAGCGCCCGACGGACGGCCTGGTCGATCCGCAGCTCGAGGTCGACGCTCGCGATGTCGTAGCCGCCGACGCGCTTGGTGAAGTCCCGCTCGTTGCCGAACACCGCGAGCGGCAGCGTCGTCGACTGGAAGAAGCCGAACAGCGGCCGCATCTGGTGCTCGACGAGCAGGGCGTGCCGGTCGCTGCCACCGGTCGCGGTGAGGAGCACCGGGGTGTCGACCAGGTCGTACTGCCCGATCCAGTCGAAGAACAGCTTGAACGCACCGGAGTAGGCGGCACGGAACGCCGGGCTCCCGACGACCAGGACGTCCGCGGCCTCGACCGCGGCGAGGGCCGCCCGCGTCCGCTCGGACATGTGCTCGCGGTCCGTCGCTGCCCCGAGGTCCGCCAGCAGCGGCCCGATCTCCACCGTGACGGTTTCGGCGTCCGGCAGCTCGGCCGCGAGCCGCTCCACCGTCGCGCCGACGAGGGTCGTGGTCCGGGAGGGGTCCGAGGGGCTGCCGCTGACGCCGACGACGAGGGTTCCGCTCATGGACCCGATGCTCACACGCACCCGTCCGGCACGGTCGCGATGTGACGACTTGTGTCGGACTCCCGGGCGGTCGGCGTAGCGTCCGGCAGATGCAGACCTTCCTGCCGTTCGCCGACTTCCGCGCCTCCGCCGAGGTCCTCGACGACAAGCGGCTCGGCAAGCAACGGGTCGAGACTCTGCAGGTCATGCGGGCGCTCACGCTGCCGGACTACGGCTGGCAGCACCACCCCGTGACCGCGATGTGGCGGGGCTTCCGGCCGGCGCTGATGGCGTACCAGGACGCCACGTGCCGGGTCTGGCTCGAGCGCGGCCACGTCGACACCTGCCTCGAGAAGACCCTGGCGGACCTCGCCCGCGTCCCGGAGGACCTCGAGGCGTACGAGCGCGGGGACTTCGAGGTGCCGTCGTGGAACACCGACGAGCGCGTGCACCGCTCCCACCGGTCGAAGCTCGTGCAGAAGGCGCCGGAGCACTACCGGCCGCTGTTCCCCGACGTGCCGGAGGACCTCGAGTACCACTGGCCCGGGACCGTGGAGCACCGCACCTCAGCCTGACGCCACCGCCCTCCCGTCGGCGCCGCACGCACTGGTCGAACCGAGCCCGCCGCGGATCTCAGGGGGAACGGGAACGATCGTTCAGGGGTCGATCGTCCCGGATCCTCGGCGGGCCCGGTCGCTCCGGGACAGGACGGTAGGGGCCGTCGTCCCGGCCGGACGCGCATCAGGGGATGCGTCCGGCGGCGTGCACCGTCCCTGCGGGCGGTGCGGTCCGGTGGGCGCGGACGACGCGGTCGTCAGCGCCGGTGGTCGGTCGGTGCGGTCGGGCGGTCAGTGACGATCGCGACCCTCCCGGTACCGGTGGGACTCGGTCGGCGCCGGCATGGCCCGTGCGGTCCGGGCGAGCTGCCCGGGGAGCAGGGCGCTGGCGACGGTGGCGACCGCCCCGACGGCGGCGACCACCGCGAGCGGCACCGCGTCCAGCCCGTGTGCCGCACCGAGGGCGAGCGCGAGGACCGTCGCCGGCGCGGGCAGGAGCTGGACCGCGCGGAAGCGGTCGTCCTGCGCCGCCGGTCGGGTGGTCACGTTCGCCATGTCCCCACTCTGGCCGACAACGCCGGTCCGCAGAAGGGGGGACGCGGCCCCAGACCTGGAGTAGAACGTCTAGTACACCGTCTCAGCCGAGCATCCGGACCGTGTCCACCGCCGATGCGACCGCGTCGACCACGGCTTCGGCGTCGTTCATGGAGAGCGTCTCGTCGAAGGTCAGGCGCACCGCGGAGCGCGCGAGGTCCTCGGTCAGCCCGAGGGCGGTCAGCACGTGCGAGGCCTCGGTGCTCCCGGCGGCGCAGGCACTCCCCGACGACGACACCACGGCGCGCCGCTCGAGCTCCAGCAGCACGGTCTCGCCGTGCACGCCCGGGAAGCAGAACGAGGCGTGCCCGGGCAGTCGTCGGTCCCGCGGCCCGGTGAGCACCGCCCCCGGTACCCGCTCGAGCACCCCGGCGACGACGTGCTCGCGGACGGCCGTTGCCCGGGCCGCCGCTGCCTCCCGCCCGGCGAGCACGCTCCTCCACGCCGCTGCGAGCCCGACGGCACCCGCGACGTCCTCGGTGCCGGACCGCCGACCGCGCTCCTGCCCGCCACCGTGGACGAGTGGCTCGAGCGGCACCCCGGTCCGGACCGCCAGTGCACCGGTGCCCTTCGTCGCGCCGAGCTTGTGCCCGGAGACGGACACGGCGTCCACGCCGAGGACGTCGAGCCCGACCGGCAGCCAGGACGCCGACTGGACCGCGTCGGTGTGGAACCGGGCGCCGACCGCGTGGGCGACCTCGGCGAGCGCCGCCACGTCCTGCACCGTGCCGATCTCGTTGTCCGCGTGCGCGATCGACACCAGGGTCGTGTCGGGTCGGAGGGCGGCGCGGAGCGCCCCGGAGGTGACGGTGCCGTCCGGCTCGACCGGCAGCACGGTGACCGCGAAGTCGTGGAACCGTGCCAGGTACCGGCAGCTCTCGAGCACCGCCTCGTGCTCGATCGCGCTCGTGACGACGTGACGACCGCGGGGTGTGGCGAGGGCGATCCCCTTGACGGCCGTGTTCGCGCCCTCCGTGCCGCCGCCGGTGAGGACGACCTCGCCCGGACGGCAGCCCATCGCGGCGGCGACGACGGCGCGGGCCGCGGTGAGTCCCCGTGCCGCGGCACTCCCGACCTCGTGCGTCGACGAGGGGTTGCCGAACGTCCCGGCGAGGTACGGCCACATCGCCTCGAGCACCTCCCGGCGGACCGGTGTGGTCGCGGCGCGGTCGAGGTAGAACACCGCTCAGCCCAGCGGCACGTCGACGGCCCGGCCCGCGGCGACGTCCACGTCCACGTCGAGGCCGAGGTCGAGGGCCCGCGCCGAGTGCGTCAGGGCGCCGACCGAGACGATGTCGACCCCGGTGGCGGCGATCGCGGCGACGGTGTCGAGCGACACCCCGCCCGACGCCTCGACGAGCGCCCGGCCGGCGACGAGTGCCACGCCCTCCTCGAGCATCGGGACGGTGAAGTTGTCGAGCATGATCGTGTCGACGCCGGCTGCGACGACCGCCTCGACCTGGTCGAGGCGGTCCACCTCGACCTCGAGGTGCACGGTGTGACCGAGCCGCTGTCGGGCGGCGCGGATCGCGTCCCCGATGCCGACACCCTCGGCCAGCAGCACCGCCAGGTGGTTGTCCTTCGCCAGCACCGCGTCGGACAAGGACGTCCGGTGGTTGTGGCCGCCGCCGCAGCGGACCGCGTGCCGCTCCAGTGCCCGCAGACCGGGGGTGGTCTTCCGGGTGTCGACGACGCGCGCTCCGGTGCCGGTCACCGCGTCGACGTACCGCGCGGTGAGCGTCGCGATGCCCGACATCCGCTGCACGAGGTTGAGCGCGACCCGTTCCGCCCGCAGCACCGACCGTGCCGACCCGGTCACGGTGGCGAGGACGTCCCCGGCGGCGAACACCCCGCCGTCACGGACGGCGACCGACACGACGAGGCCGGGGTCGACCGCGTGCATCACCGCGACGAACACCTCGCCGCCGGCCAGGACGCCGGGTTCCCGCGCCGCGAGGGTCGCGGTCGCGGTCGCCGACGCGGGGATCAGGGTCTCGCTCGTGACGTCGCCCCAGGGCGCGTCCTCCTCGAGCGCGGTGTCGATCACCCGGCGGAGGGCGTGCGGCGGGATGGTCCCCGGGTCGAGGACGGGGCTGGTCGCGGTGGTCATGCGCGGGTCTCCTGCAGTGCGGCGGTCGGGCGGGGTCGGACGGGGTCGGCGGGCCGGGCCAGCACCCAGGCCGTCGACGGCGGGGCGGTGGGGTCGGTGTCGGGGTGGTCGGTCCGTGCGTGGGCACCGCGGGACTCGGTCCGGGCCGCGGCGGCGAGCGCGGTCACCCGGGCCAGGTCGAGCAACGCCCGGTCCTCGGCGTCGCGAACGGTCGTCGGGGCCGGGGACGGCAGGGCGTCGAGCAGTCGCCGTGCACCGGCGAGCCCGTCCGCGTCGCGGAGCAGACCCACACGGTCGGTCATGACGGACTGGAGCACGTGACGGAGGGAGGCGTCGTCGGCGGGGTGCTGCGGGCCTCCCTGCCGTCCCCCGGCGGACGGACGCTCCGTGACGGCCGGACGGGAGGCCCGTCCCACCGCCGCCACGGCGGGCACCACCGTCGGCACGAGCGTCGCGTCCCCGCGCAGCCGGAGCCGACCCGGCCGCGGGGTGCCGAGCGCGTCGGCGGCCCGGACCGCGAAGACGAGCCCCTCGAGCAGGGAGTTCGAGGCGAGTCGGTTGGCGCCGTGCACGCCGGTGCAGGCGACCTCGCCGACGGCGAGCAGCCCGGGCAGGCTCGTGCGCCCCTCGGTGTCCGTCGCCACGCCGCCCATCGCGTAGTGCGCGGCGGGGGCGACGGGAACGGCTTGACGGGTCCAGTCGTACCCGGCGGCGAGCGTGGCACGGGTGAGCCCGGGGAAGCGAGCGACGAGGAACGCGGGGTCGAGACCGGTCGCGTCGAGGACCACCGGTGCACCGCCCTGGTCGCGCGCGGTGGCGGCGATCCCGCGGGCGACGACGTCCCGCGGAGCGAGCTCGGCGTCCGGGTGCCGGTCGGTCATGAAGCGGTGACCACGGGCGTCGCGGAGGACGGCCCCTTCGCCGCGGACGGCCTCGGAGACGAGCCCGCCGCCGGGCACGGCCAGACGGGTCGGGTGGAACTGGACGAACTCGAGGTCGGCGAGCACCGCCCCGGCACGCCAGGCGGCCGCGGCACCGTCCCCGGTGGCGACGAGCGGGTTCGTCGTCTCCCGGTACAGGTGCCCGGCGCCGCCGGAGGCGAGCAGCACCGCGTCGGCCGTGATCCGACGCGGTTCGCCGAGCAGGTCGAGGACGTCCACGCCGACGACCTGTCCGTCGCGCACCACGAGGTCGGTGAGGCAGGTCCGCTCGAGGATGGTGACGTGCCGGCGGTGCAGGGCGGCGACGAGCGTCCGCTCCACCGCGGCTCCCGTCGCGTCGCCGTCCGCGTGCAGGACCCGCCACCGGCCGTGCGCCGCCTCACGACCGCGCGCGAGGTCGTCGCCGTGGCGGTCGAGGGCGTCCGGGTCCGTGGTCCGGTCGAACGGCACACCCAGTGCGAGGAGGTCCCGCACCCGGGCGGGACCGTCGGTGCAGAGCACGTCGACGGCGCGCGCGTCGGCGCTGCCGGCCGCGGCGACGTGGGTGTCCTGCTGGTGGAGCACGGCGCTGTCGTCCGCACCGAGCGCCACCGCGATGCCGCCCTGCGCGTACGCCGTGGCGCCGTCGGCCAGGGCGCCCTTCGTGACGAGCGTGACGTCGTGCGTGGTGCTCGCCCGCACGGCGGCGGTCAGCCCGGCGATGCCGGACCCGACGACGACGACGTGCATCAGACGGTGGGGACCGCGGGGTCGGGCTGGCCGGCGAGCGGGCGGGGCTTCGCCGCGAGCATCCGCTCGAGGGCCACCTTCGCGTCGACCTGCACGTCGGCGGGCACCACGACCTCGTTGAGGACGACGCCGTCGACGAGCGCTTCGAGCACCCACGCCAGGTAGCCCGGGTGGATCCGGTACATCGTCGAGCACGGGCACACCACGGGGTCGAGGCAGGTGATGGTGTGCTGCGGGTACTCGGCGGCGAGGCGGTTGACCATGTTGATCTCGGTGCCGATCGCGAAGCTCGTCGGTTCGGTGGCGGCGGCGACGGTCTTCCGGATGAGGTCGGTGCTGCCCGCCACGTCGGCCGCGTCCACCACGGCCATCGGGCACTCCGGGTGCACGATCACGCGCACGTCCGGGTCGGCGCGCCGGGCCTGCTCGATCTGCTCCACGGTGAAGCGGCGGTGCACCGAGCAGAAGCCGTGCCACAGGACGACCTGCGCGTCGAGCAGCTCCGCCGCGGTGTTGCCGCCGCCGGCCAGCCGCGGGTTCCACATCGGCATCCGGTCGGTGCTGATGCCCATCGCCTTCGCGGTGTTCCGGCCGAGGTGCTGGTCGGGGAAGAACAGGACGCGCTGCCCCCGCTCGAACGCCCACTCGAGCACGGTCGCCGCGTTCGACGAGGTGCAGACGATCCCGCCGTTCCGGCCGCAGAACGCCTTGAGGTCGGCGGCGGAGTTCATGTACGTGACGGGGACGACCGGGACGCGGCCGTCGGCGTCGGGCTCGGTGCCGTACAGCGCGGTGAGCTCGGCCCAGGCGGCCTCGACGCTGTCGATGTCGGCCATGTCGGCCATCGAGCACCCGGCTGCCAGGTTCGGCAGGATGACGCGTTGGTCGTCGCGGGCCAGGATGTCGGCCGTCTCCGCCATGAAGTGCACGCCGCAGAACACGATCGCCTCGGCGTCGGGCTTGGTGAGCGCGGCGTTGGCGAGCTGGAACGAGTCGCCCAGGAAGTCGGCGTGCCGGACGACCTCGTCGCGCTGGTAGAAGTGCCCGAGCACGACGACGCGGTCCCCGAGCGTGGCCTTGGCGCGCTCGATGCGCTCGTGCAGTTCGTCGTCGGGGGCGGTCCGGTACTCGTCCGGCAGCACGCCCTGCCGTGGTGCGGTGGTCGGGATGACGTCGGACATCGACGAGCCCGGGCCGTAGCCGGGGACGGCGTCGAAGGTCCAAGTCGGGGCGGCGAGGTCGGGCGTGCAGGTGCTGCCGCCCGCCTGGCCGTTCGAGATGCGTTCGATGGTGGTCGCGATGGACACGGTGTCCCCGTTCAGTGCGCGGTGGTGGGTCGGGAGGGGTCCGCGGGCTGCCGCGGGGTCGTCAACGGGCCGTTGTCCGCGTACGACAGGTCGGGGTTCGAGCGGTAGAGCCGGGCCGGTCGGTGCCGTCCGCCGCTCGTCGTCTCCTCGGTGGGCAGGACGGCGTCGCCCTGCGCGACCTGGCGTCGGAAGTTCGCGGGGTCGAGCGTCCGTCCGAGCACGGCCTCGTAGACGCCGCGGAGTTCGGCGAGGGTGAACCGGTCGCCGAGGAACGCCTGCGCGATCCGGGAGTACGACACCTTGTTGCGGAGGCGCCAGAGGGCGTAGTCGACGATGCGGTCGTGGTCGAAGGCGAGCGGCGGGTGCTCGTCGGCCAGGAACCAGCGCACGTTCCAGTCGTCCGGCACGACGCTCGCCTCGTCCGGGTGCACGAGCGCCCAGTACACGACGGACACGACGCGGCTCGGGGAGCGGTCGACGTCGCCGAAGGCGTAGAGCTGCTCGAGGTACCGCGGCTGGACCTTCGTCGTCTCGCGGAGTCGGGCGGCTGCGGAGTCGTCGAGGGCCTCGTCGGCACCGACCCATCCGCCGGGGAGCGCCCAGGAGCCCTCGAACGGCTCGGTGATCCGGCGGACGAGCGGCATCCAGAGTGCGGGGACGCCCGTGTCCGGGTGCGGGCGGAGCGCCACGATGACGGTCGAGACGGCGAGCCGGATCGGTGTCTCGTCCATCGGGCTCCTGCTCGGTCCTGTTCGGGTCATGCTGACCAGAAGTGTTCGGGTACTGATGACCGTATCACGCGGGTCACCAGACCGAAACGCACGCGTGACGACCGCGAAACACGCGCCACCTAGCATCGGCCGCATGGGGAGCACGACCACCAGGAAGCACGCCGTCGTGACCGGGACGGTGCAGGGCGTCGGGTTCCGGTACTGGACCGCGCGGAAGGCCGACGGGCTGGAACTGGCCGGGTACGCCCGGAACCTCTTCGACGGCACGGTCGAGGTCGAGGCCGAGGGACCGGCGCCCGCGGTCGACGCCCTCGTCGTCATGCTCCGCTCCGGACCGCCCTCGGCCACCGTCACCGGCGTCGACGTGCGGGAGGTCGTGCCGCACGGGGACGAGGACGGCTTCCGCATCCTGCACTGACCGTCCACCCGCCGTTCCCCGGGTCGGGAATGATCAGGACCGCTCAGCTCTTCCAGTCTCGGTACCCGTACGTCACGGGTCCGTGCCGCACCCAGATCCTCCAGGAGCCCCCTTGACCCAGGCCGTCGACTCCGCACCCCGTACCGGGAGCGTCGAAGCGCCCACCCCCGCGGGCAACCGCCTCGTGATCGGACTGCTGCTCGTCTCGGCGTTCGTCGTGATCCTCAACGAGACCATCATGGGCGTGGCGCTGCCGCGACTGATGGACGACCTCGAGATCAGCGCCGCGACCGGGCAGTGGCTGACCACCGGCTTCCTGCTCACCATGGCGGTCGTGATCCCGATCACCGGCTACCTGCTGCAGCGCTTCAACACCCGCCCGGTGTTCGTCTGGGCGATGAGCCTGTTCTCCGTCGGCACGCTGATCGCGCTGCTCGCACCGGGCTTCACGATGCTGCTGGTCGGGCGCATCGTGCAGGCCAGCGGCACGGCGATCATGATGCCGCTGCTCATGACCACCGTCCTGACCCTCGTCGAGCCCGCCCACCGCGGTCGCGTGATGGGGAACATCTCGATCGTCATCTCGGTGGCCCCGGCCGTCGGCCCGACGATCTCGGGGCTCATCCTCAACGCCTTCTCGTGGCGCTGGCTGTTCGGCTTCGTGCTCCCGATCGCCGTCGCCGCGCTCGTGCTCGGCATGGTCAAGGTGCGCAACGTCTCGGCCCCGCGGAAGTCCGCGATCGACGTACTCTCGGTCGTGCTGTCCGCCTTCGCGTTCGGCGGAATCGTCTACGGCCTGTCGAGCATCGGCGAGGCCGGCGACACCGGGTACGGCGTGCCGATCGGTGCACTCGTCGTGGGCTTCGCCGCCCTCGCGGTGTTCATCGTCCGCCAGACCCGCCTGCAGCGCCGCGACGCCGCGCTCCTCGACCTCCGCACGTTCAGCACCAAGGGCTTCACGATCCCGATCGTCGCGATGGCCATCAGCTTCATGGCGATGTTCGGCACGCTGATCCTCCTGCCGATCTACCTGGAGCGCGTGCTCGGCCTCGAGGTCCTGCAGGTCGGACTCCTGCTGCTCCCCGGTGGTCTGCTCATGGGCCTGCTGTCCCCGATCGTCGGCCGTCTCTACGACCGCTTCGGCCCGCGCATGCTGCTCGTCCCCGGCTCGGTCATCATCAGCGCCGTGCTCTGGGCGCTCTCGACCGTCACCGCGGACACCAGCGTCACCTTCGTCCTGATCGCCCACATCGTGCTGAGCCTCGGCCTGGCGCTGACCTTCACGCCGCTCTTCACCGCGGCACTCGGTGGTCTGCCGCCGCGCCTGTACTCGCACGGCAGCGCCGTCCTCGGCACCGCCCAGCAGCTCGCCGGCGCGGCCGGCACGGCACTGTTCGTCACGCTGCTGACGCTCGGCGCCACCGCTGCGGCGACGAACGGCGACGTCGCGGGTGCCGCGACCGCCGCCGAGGCCACCGCCCGGGCGACCGCGTCCGGCGCGCACTCGGCGTTCCTGGTCGGCGCCGTGATCTCCCTGTTCGGCATCGTCGCCTCGGCGATGGTCCGGAAGCCGGTCACCCCGGAGGGCGCCCCCGCACCCGTCGTGCACTGATCGCGACCAGCCACCCAGCGCACACGACGCGCCCCCTCTCCCCGGAGGGGGCGCGTCGTCGTTCCCGACCACGTGGCATCGTGGGCGCATGCGGTCGACGACGAGCGAACTGAACTGGTCCGGCACGGTCACCTACACGGCCGAACGGGTCCTCCGCCCCACGTCGCTCGACGCCGTCGCCGAGGTCGTCGCCGCCTCCCCGCGCATCCACGGGCTTGGCACCCGGCACTCGTTCAACGACGTCGCCGACACCCCGGGCGTGCTGCTCGACCTCACCGCCGTGCCGACCGACCTCGTCGTCGCCGCGGACCGCCGCACCGCGACGATGGGCGCCGGCACCCGGTACGGGCTCGTCGCCCCCGACCTCGACGCCGCCGGGGTGGCCCTGCACAACGAGGGCTCGCTGCCGCACATCTCGCTCGGCGGCGCGATCGCCACCGGCACCCACGGGTCCGGCACCACGCTGGGGTCGCTGAGCACCGCCGTCGCCGCCCTCGAGCTCGTCGGCCCGGACGGCACCACCAGCACCGTCCGCCGCGGCGACCCCGACATGGCCGGCGCCGCGATCCACCTCGGCCTGCTCGGCATCGTCACCCGCGTCACCGTCGACGTGCAACCCGCGTACCGGATGCGCCAGGACACCTACGGGCCGATCCCGTGGGACACCTTCACCGCGTCAGCCGCCTCGGTCTTCGCGGCCGGGTACTCCGTCTGCGCGTACACGCTGTTCGGCGACACCGTGTCCGAGGTGCTCGTGAAGTCCCGCGTGCCGGACGGAGCGGACGACGTCGACGTGCCCTCGGGCCTCCTGGGCGCCCCGCGCCTGCCGGGGTCACCCGGGGACGGCCACCACACGGCCCGGGACGGGTCGGTCGGCCCCTGGTGGGACCGCCTGCCGCACTTCCCCATCGAGGCGGTGCCCTCCGTCGGGTCCGAGGTGCAGAGCGAGCACTTCGTCCCGCTCCGGCACGCCGCCGCCGCGCTCGACGCCCTGCACGGGCTCGCCGACCGCATCCAGCCGCACCTGCACGTCTGCGAACTGCGGACGATGGCCGCGGACGACCTGTGGCTCAGTCCCACGCAGGGCGAGGACGTGCTCTGCATCGCCTTCACCTGGCGCAAGCACCCCGAGCAGGTCGCCGCCCTGCTGCCCGACCTGGAGGCGCGACTCGCCCCGTTCGACGGCCGCCCGCACTGGGGGAAGATGAGCTCCCTCGACGGCGCCGCCGTCGCGGGGCTGTACCCGCGCCTGGCGGACTTCCGCGACCTCGTCGCACGGCGCGACCCGGACCGGAAGTTCGCGTCCGCCTTCGGTGCGCGGGTCCTGGGGAGCTGACCCGGGCCTCCCGGCCGTCCCGCTCACGCCACCGGCGTGACGGTCCTCGTCTCCCCGTCCCAGTGCCGGAGCCCCGCGACACCGAGCTCCTCGGGCAGCGGGACGGCGGCGAGCACCTCGAGCATGCGGGGCAGGTCGACGTCCCGCGGTCGGCGGGCGAGCGTCAGGTGCGGCGCCCACCGCCCGGGCAGCGACGTGTCGACACCGCCCGGCGCGGCGCGGTGCACCGCCTCGTGCAGGTCCGCGAGCGCCCGGTCGACCACGACGGAGACCCCGAGCACGTGCCGGCCCGGTCCCGCGGGGAACAGCAGCAACCCGCCGGGGCGGATCCGTGCCGGCAGCGGGGCGTCGAGCCCGGTCGGGACGACCAGGTCCTCCCCCGCCACCAGCGTGACGTGAGGGGCGTTCGTCTCCGAGGTGTGCCGTCCCATGCTCGGCAGGTCGGCGGCGACCAGGGCCGCCCAGGCCGCACGGACCGCCTGCTCGGCGGCGGGGTCCAGGACGAGTTCGATGCTGTGCACACCACCGAGCCTGCCCGGGTCCGCGGCCGTCCGTAACACGGCGGAACGCGAATCGACCCGTGCCGGTCCCGCCGTGCACACTCGGGTGGTCCGCGCCGGACACCCTTCGGCAGCGGTCCCCCAGCACCCGTCCCTGCCCGCAGGGCGACCCCTTCTCGAGGAGCACCCATGACCGCAGCACCCGTCCTGCCCGACCGTCCGAAGCGCAAGCGCCCGATCGGGTGGATCGTCGCCGCGGCCGTCGTCGTCGTCGCGATCGTCGTGGCGATCGTCGTCGTCGCCGTCCGTGGTGGCGGTACCGACCAGGCCGGTGCGGCCGGGTCGGACCGGAAGCCCCAGACGGTGACCATCGGCGTCGCGGACAAGGCGCTGCCCTACTGGAAGACGTACACGGAGCTCGCGAAGGAGCGGCTGAACGTCACCGTCGAGCTGACCAACTTCGCCGACTACTCGCTGCCGAACCCCGCGCTCAAGGACGGGCAGGTCGACATCAACCAGTTCCAGCACATCCAGTACCTGGCGAACTACAACGTGACCTCGAAGGACGACCTGCAGCCGATCGGCTCCACCGCCGTCTACCCGCTCCCGCTGTACGCGACGAAGGTCGACGAGCCGTCCGACCTGCCCGAGGGCGCGAAGGTCGCCATCCCGAACGACGCCATCAACGAGGCCCGCGCCCTGCTCGTGCTGCAGTCCGCGAAGCTCCTCGAGCTGAAGGACGGCGGCAACGCGTTCTCGACCACCGACGACATCGAGTCGCACGTCGTGGACGTCCAGCCGCTCGACGCCTCCCAGACCGCGAACGCCCTGCAGCAGGGCTCCGTGCAGGCCGCCGTCGTGAACAACAACTTCGCCACCGCCGCCGGGCTGCCCGCGTCGGACAAGATCTTCACCGACGACCCGTCGAGCTCGTCCGCCGCCCCGTACGTCAACGTCTTCGCCGTCCGGAACGAGGACAAGGCGAACTCGACCTACATCGACCTCGCGAAGCTGTTCCAGGACCAGGCCGTCCAGCGGGCGTTCACGAAGGACTACCCGGACGCCGTGGCCCGCGACGAGAGCGCCACGACGCTGCAGGAGGAGCTCGCCACGGTCGAGCAGGACGCGAAGGCGGCAGCGGAGTAGTGGCTGCCCTCGTCGAACTCCGCGGCGTCACCAAGAGCTACCGCCGCGCCGACACCGGAGAGACCGTCACCGCGGTCGACGGTGTCGACCTCGACGTCCACCAGGGCGAGGTGCTGGGCGTCATCGGGTACTCCGGTGCCGGCAAGTCCACCCTGGTCCGACTCGTCAACGCCCTCGAGCTGCCGACCTCCGGGACCGTCACGGTCGCCGGCCAGGAGCTGACTGCGATCCCGGAACGTGACCGCCGCACCGCGCGTCGCCGCATCGGGATGGTCTTCCAGCAGTTCAACCTGTTCCGCTCGCGCACCGTCGCCGGCAACGTGGCGTACCCGCTCAAGGTCGCGGGTGTCGCGAAGGACGAACGGGACCGTCGCGTCGCCGAGCTGCTCGACTTC
This sequence comes from Curtobacterium sp. L6-1, assembly GCF_018885305.1. Classification (NCBI taxonomy): domain Bacteria; kingdom Bacillati; phylum Actinomycetota; class Actinomycetes; order Micrococcales; family Microbacteriaceae; genus Curtobacterium; species Curtobacterium aetherium. Next base: position 407,778 of record NZ_CP076544.1, on the reverse strand, counting down.
GTCGGGTTGCTCGACCGCGCGTACGCCTACCCGGAGCAGCTGTCCGGCGGCCAGAAGCAGCGCGTCGGCATCGCCCGGGCGCTCGCGTCGAACCCCGAGCTGCTGCTCGCCGACGAGGCCACGAGCGCCCTCGACCCCGAGACCACGTCCGAGGTCCTGGCGCTCCTGCGTCGGGTGAACCGCGAGCTCGGCATCACCATCATCGTCATCACGCACGAGATGGACGCCGTCCGCCGCATCGCCGACCGGGTCGCCGTCATGGAGAAGGGCCGGGTCGTCGAGGTCGGGGACGTGTACGACGTCTTCTCCGCCCCGACGACCGGTGCCGCGCAGCGCTTCGTCCGCACCGCCCTGCACGACCGCCCCTCGGCCGAGACCGTCACGCGCCTCCACGAGCGCCACCCCGGACGCCTGGTGTCCGTGCGGATCACGGACGAGACCGGGCTGCAGGCCCGCATCGACCGGGCGTTCCGCGACGCCGGGGTGACTGCCGAGCTCGTGTTCGGCGGGGTCACCGAGATCCGCGAGCGGCGGATCGGGTCCCTCACGTACGAACTCGGCGGCACCGACACCGCCGCCGACCACGCCCTCGCCGCACTCCGGTCCGACGGCATCACGGTCGACGAGGAGGTCCGCGCATGAACAACTCGTTCCAGAGCGTCGTCGACACGTTCGACGTGTTCCTCGCCGCTATCCGGGACACCATCGTCATGTCCCTGGTGTCGCTCGTCATCGCCGGCGTCATCGGCCTCGCGCTCGGGCTCCTGCTCTACGCCACCCGCCCGGGCAACCTGCTCGGCAACCGGACGGCGTACACGGTCATCAACCTCGTCGTGAACCTGGTGCGGCCGATCCCGTTCGTGATCTTCCTCGCCGCGATCGCACCGTTGTCGCGCGTGGTCGTCCAGACGACGATCGGCGTCCCCGCGGTGACGTTCGCGATCTCCCTGGCGGCGGCGTTCGCGGTCTCGCGGATCGTCGAGCAGAACCTGCTGGCGGTCGATCCCGGCGTCGTCGAGGCGGCTCGGGCCTCCGGGGCGCACCCGGTGTCCATCCTGCTGACGGTGCTCATCCCGGAGGGGCTCGGGCCGCTCATCCTCGGGTACACGTTCATCTACATCGGGATCGTGGACATGACCGCGCAGGGCGCCCTGGTCGGCGGCGGCGGGCTCGGCGAGTACGCGATCACCTACGGGTCGCAGCGGTACGACTGGTGGGTCGTGTACGTGTCGGTGGCCGCGATCGTCGTCATCGTGCAGCTCGGCCAGTTCGTCGGGAACCGCTTGGCGCGGGCGACGCTCCGGCGCTGAGGCGCGGGGCGCCGGGCGCGGGACGGCGGGCGCGGGGCGGCGGCCGGCTGTGGTCGAGGTCGCACGAACTGCCGCCCCCGCCCGCGCCCGGCGGCAGTTCGTGCGACCCCGGCGACACGCGCACGGCACGTCGTGCGACCTCGGCAGGCGGCCGGCATCCCTAGGAGGCCCGGCCTCCGCCCGGCAACCCGCCGCCGGTCCGGTCGCCGTTCCGGGCCGAGGTCGCACGAAGTGCCGCACGACACCGCGGGACGCGTCAGTTCGCGCGACCCCGGTGGCGCGTGCGCGGCGCGTCGTGCGACCTCGGCAGGCGGCCGGCATCCCTAGGAGGCCCGGCCTCCGCCCGGCAACCCGCCGCCGGTCCGGTCGCCGTTCCGGGCCGAGGTCGCACGAAGTGCCGCACGACACCGCGGGACGCGTCAGTTCGCGCGACCCCGGTGGCGCGTGCGCGGCGCGTCGTGCGACCTCGGCAGCCCACCGGTACTGCCAGGAGGCCCGATCTCCGTCACGAGACCGCCGCCGGTCCGTCCCGGACCCTAACGAAGTCGCACGTTCCGTCGCCGAGCGCTCCAGCCAGCGGCGACTCGCGCGGCCGCCCCGTCGAGGTCGCACGATCTGCGGCGACGCGCGCGGCCGCCCCCGTCGAGGTCGCACGATCTGCCGCCAGCTGCCGGGCACAGCGGCAGTTCGTGCGACCCCGGCGACACGCGCGCGGCACGTCGTGCGACCCCGGCAGCCCATCGGTACTGCCAGGAGGCCCGACCTCCGTCACGAGACCGCCGCCGGTCCGCCCCCGGCCCCTGCCGGGCCGCACGATCCGTCGCCGAATGCCACCGCCAGCGGCACGTCGTGCGACCTCGACGAGACACGCGCGGCACGTCGTGCTACCTCGGGGACCGGCGGGCGGCGCGTCGTGCGACCTGGAGGCGCGTGGCACCGGTGGTGCCGCCGGGACCGGCGGCAGCGGGCCAGGTGCCGACGGCGCTACGCGGCGGGAGCGTCCGACGCTGCGGGGGCGTCCGCGACGGCGGGGGCCTCGTAGTTCGCACGCACCAGGATCGGTCGGTGGTCGGAGATGCCCGCGGGCAGGGTCTCGACGCCGGCGATGTGCAGCCCGACGCTCGTGGCGAAGTCGAAGTGCCCGGTGAACTTCCGGTACCGCAGGTAGGTCGGCTGGTCGGAGAGGGACAGCGCGAAGCCGGACTCCTCGATCTTCCGACGCAGGTTCGTCTGGAACCACGGGTAGTTGAAGTCGCCGACCATGATCGCCGGCGCCTCGCTCGACAGGTCACGGACGAAGTCGTGCGCGGCCTCGATCTGCTTGCGCCGCAGCGAGTTCGTCGCGGTCAGGGGTGAGGCGTGGAAGGAGGCGACGATGACCTCGGCTTGGGCATGCCGGTCGTACAGGTGCATGGCGATGAGGCGCTCGTGCGCGGGTGACAGGACCCGGTCGTGCAGGGACTTCTGCAGCGAGTGGATGCCGACGTCGCGGACCTCGAAGCGGTCGTCGCGCTTGTAGATCGCCAGGCCGAGACGGTTCGCCTGGGTGGAGGCGGCGAGGCTCAGTCCGCCGACGGTGCTGGCGAGGTCGGTGCTGTCGCACTCCTGGACGCAGAGCACGTCGGCCTGCGAGGACTCGGCCAGTGCGGCGAGTTCACCGTTCGCGGTGTGCTCGCGCAGGTTGTAGCTGACGACACGCAACGTTGTCTGCTGGACCTCGGTGGTCGAGTCGGTCGTTGCCTGCTCGTGTGGCGCCGCCATGCTGCCTTCCGTCCTGGGCCCTGGTCGGCCCGCTCGCCTGCCGCGGTCACGGTACTCGGGCACCACAGCAGGTTGCTGAGACTGTAGCGCGGTGCGGTCTCCGGACACGTGACCGCCCGGTGGCCGCCCGGTGACGAGCCTCCCGCCCCCGCGCACCGGCACCCACCGGTGCCCCGGCGCCCCAGCGCCACGCGCGCCACGCAGGAACACCCGCCCCCTCAACCCCGCGCGCCCACCCGCACCTGACGCGCCGGTCGCACGGTCTCCCCCGCGGTCCGGCTCATGAGCAGTCCCTCGACGCAGGCCACGACGAGCAGCACCGCGATGACCGCGAACGCGACGGCGTACGGGGCGGTGCCGGCGAGCCCCTCCCCACCGATGCCGGACGCGGCCCGGAGCACGACCGCGGCGACCGCGACCCCGAAGCCCGCCGCGGTCTGCTGCAGGGTCGAGGAGAGCGTGTTCGCCGCCGTCATCCCGGGCTGCTCGACGTCGGCGAAGGCGATGGTGTTGTACGCGGTGAACCCGACCGAGCGCGCGGCACCGCTGACGACCAGGAGGACGGCGAGCACCCAGAACGGCGTCTCCGGCGTCAGGAACACCATCGCGACGACGGACAGCGCGGCCACGGCGGAGGACACCACGATGACCGGTCGGTAGCCCCACCAGCGCAGGAACGGGGTCGTCGCGGGCTTGATCCCGAGGTTGCCGACGAACACCCAGAGCACGGCGGACCCGGCCTGCAGGGCACTCCACCCCCACGCGTCCTGGAACAGCAGCGGGAGGACGAACGGCACCGCGGAGACCGCCAGACGGAACAGGCTGCCGCCGGCGTGGGACACCCGGAAGGTCTCGAGCCGGAACGCCTCGAGCCCCATGATCGGATGCGGTGCCCGCAGGAAGTGCCGGATCGCGAGCCAGGTGCACACCGCGCCGACGACGCCGGCCAGGGCGGCGGGCACGACGGGGACGGACTCGAGGGCGAGCAGGGACGCCATGACGACGAGCGCACCGAGCCCGAGGCAGGCGAGCAGCGACCCGCGCCAGTCGAACGGGACCCGTTCCGGCGCGCGCTCCTGCGGCACGAGCACGAGCGCCGCGACGACGGCGACGACCCCGAGCGGGATGTTCACGAGGAAGATCCAGTGCCACGACAGGGTGTCGACGAGCACCCCGCCGAGGAACGGCGCGATGATCGGCGCGGCGAGCGCCGGCCAGGTGAGGATCGCGATGGCCGTGACGAGACGCTCGCGACCGGCGCTGCGGAGCACCACGAGCCTCCCGACCGGCACCATGAGCGCGCCGCCCAGGCCCTGCAGGACGCGCCAGAGCGTCAGCTCGACGAGGCCGGTGGAGGCGGCGCAGAGCGCCGACGCGACGGTGAACAGCGCGATCGCGCCGACGAAGACGGTGCGTGAGCCGACCCGGTCGGTGATCCACCCGCTGACCGGGATGAACACGGCGAGGGTGACGAGGTAGGCGGTGATCGCGACGCCGACGGCGGCGGAGTCGACGCCGAGGTCGCGTCCCATCGCGGGTGCTGCGGTGGCCAGGATCGTGCCGTCGAGGAGCTCCATGAAGAAGGTGCCCGCCACGAGCACGGCGACCGCCGTGCTGCTCGTCCGTCGTGTCGTCGTCGTCATCGCCTCGAATGCTAGTCGCGCTCGGGTTCCGGCCGGGAGGCCCGTGGCCGGGTCCGGTACGACGGCGCGGCGACGCGCGTTCCGGCTCCTCAGCGATCGACGACTACCGTGGGGTCGTGCCGTCTGCCGTTCCCGACCTCCACGGACCGCGCGCATGAGCCGGCTGGACGGGGTCCTGACCGGCTCGGTCGCCGCGGGGCACCGCCGTGTGGTCGACACCGTGCTCAGCCTGCCTGCGTGGGCGGCGGTCCTGGTGCTCTGGGCCGTCGGCCGTCTGGTGTCGACGACCTGGCTGATGGTCGCCTACCCCCTGGTCAGCCGGGTGCAGCCCGACAACGCGATCTGGGGCAACGACCAGGGCTTCACGGCGTTCCTGACCTCGTGGGACGGCCAGTACTACGAGGCGATTTCACTGCACGGCTACCCGTCGGTGCTGCCGCTCGACGCGACGGGCCACGTCGCGCAGAACGCCTGGGCCTTCCTGCCCGCGTTCCCCTTCACGATCCGACTGCTGACCGTGTCGACCGGCCTGCCCTTCTCCATCGGGGCGCCGGCGGTCGCGGTCGTCGCCGGTCTCGTCGCGACGTTCCTGCTGCACCGCCTCGTGCAGGAGCACGCGGGAAGCACGGCGGCGCTGTGGGCGGTGTTCTTCTTCACGTGCGGCCCGCTGTCGTTCCTGCTGCAGGTCGGGTACGCCGAGACCGCGTTCCTGGCGCTCACCTTCGGGGCGCTGCTCGCGATGGAGCGGCGGCGGTACGGGTTGCTCACGGTGCTCGGCGTCGTCGCCGCGTTCACCCGGCCGGGTGCCCTGGCGATCCCGCTCACCCTCGGGGTCCTCGCGCTCGTCCGGTACGTCGCGGCCCGTCGCTCGGGCAGCCGGACGCTCGACGTGTTCCCGGTGGGCGAGCGCGTGCGCGTCGTCGCCGCCGGGCTCGTGATGGCTGCGGCCGGTTCGGCGTGGCCGCTCATCGCCGGCTGGGCGACCGGACGTCCTGACGCGTACCTGGCGACCGAGATGTCGTGGTGGGTGAACTTCATCGGCCGCGTGCACTTCGTCCCGCTGTCGCCGTGGTTCCTGACCACCGCGAAGTGGCTCGGCGTGGGCGGCGTGCTCATGGTCGTGCTGCTGCTCGTGCTGTACCCGCTGTGGTTGTCGCGCCGCTCGACGCGGACGCTCGGCACGACGACGATCGTGTTCGCCGCCGGGTACGCGCTGTACGTCTTCGCGGTGTCGCTGCCGATGGCGTCGACGCCGCGGCTGCTCATGCCCCTGGCACCGCTGATGGGGTCGCCCGAGCTCGTGGCGAAGCCGGCGATGCGGTGGACCCTGGTGATCGGCGCGCTCGTGCTGCAGCCGGTGTTCGTCTCGATCCTCTGGCTGCTCGGCCCGCCCTGACCCCGGGCCAGACGGCCGTCGGGCCCTCGCGCCGCCCGGGCCGCCCGAGCCGCCGCGCCGCCCGCGCCGCCCGAGCCGCCGCGCCGCCCGCGCCGCCCGAACCGCCGCGCTGCCCGGGCCGCCAGGGACGCCCGCGCCGCCCGGGCCGACGCGCGGACCCGGGCGACGCCGTCGCCGCTAGACCTCGAGGGTCCCGTGCCTGCCGACGTCCGGCTGCGACTGGTGGCCGAGCGCCGCCTTGAGGGTCTGCACGAGGCTCCCCACCGGCCCGGTGTCCTGCGTCCAGTACTCCACCGAGACGCCCTCGACCGTGAGCAGCCGGATGGAGGGGTCGTCGCGTCCGTCCGGGAACCACGCCTCGGCGAACGGGGACCACAGCTCGTCGACGACCGCCCGGTCCTCGGTGACGGTCGCCGTCCCCGCGATGGACAGGTAGCCGCCCTGCGACTCGATCGCCACGTTGACGTGCGGGTTCCGGGCGATGTCCTCGACCTTCTCGCTGCCGTCCTGCACGAGGAAGCGCAGCGACCCGTGGAAGGACTTGTCCTGCACGGCGAGGGGTCGGGCGTGGAGTTGCCCGTCCTCGCTCACGGTCGTGAGGAGTGCCGTCCGGGCGCCGTGGACGATGTCGGAGATGGCGGCGCGGTGGTCGGTCTGGGTGTCGGTCATGATGCTCCTTTGCGTCGTGCACCCCGTCGTCGACACGACCGGCCGACGTCGGGGCGCGAACCGTTCCGACCAGTGTGCCCCTCGAGACTGGGCGCGCGCGAGCACCACCGGCCCGGCACCGGGCGCGCGACCGCCACCGGACGGGAGGCACGCCCCGCTCCGGGCGTCCGGCACCCGTCCGCCGGTGGCCGGGTCGCGGAGCGCGCGACAGGAGCCCGTCCGCCGACGGCGGTCTCAGGCCCGTCCGCCGACGGCGGTCTCAGGCCCGTCCTCGGAGGGCGGTCTCAGGCCCGTTCGCGGATGGTCGTCTCGACGTCCACGACCTGCGGGATCCGCGGCAGCGAGGCGAAGCCGAACCGGACCGGCGGGTCGAGCGGTGCGAGCTCCCCGAGCGGCTCCCCCGCCCAGGTGCCGCGGACACCGACGACGTCGTGGGCGCCGGTGACGCCGTAGTACTCGCGGCGGCCGTTGCCCGCGGTGCCCGCCGTGCCGGCGCCGGGCGCGACGAGCTTGGCCACCGGGTCGATGACGGTCAGCCAGCGCGGGTCGCGGGCGATGCGCTTCGGGACGATGCGGAGCACACGGCCGAGCGGTGAGATTGCCCCGACGTCGACCGAGGCGACGAGCGGCCCGGCGTCGAGCTCGAGCCCGCGGGCGGTCCGACGCGCGCTGATGTCGACCACCGACACGGCGTCGAACCGGTAGGTGCCGGAGACGTACGCGGCGACGATCTCGTCCGGGGCGAGCAGCACGCTCGACCCGTCGGGCAGCTCGACGAAGACGTCCGTGAAGGCGCCGAACGGCGAGGCGTCCCACATGCCGACGACGAACCGGACGCCGGAGGTGCTCCCGGCGCCCAGGATCCGCCCGCGGAACCGTCGTTCGGTGGTCTCGTTGCTCGGCGACATGCGCCCGACGGTACCCGCGGACCCCGTGAGCCACTGTGCGGAAGGACCCCGCGCCCCCTGGCTGCGCTGCGCCCGACCGGACCGCGGGCTGGTCACCCGCGGGCTGGCCACTCGCGAGTCGGCCGCGCCACGGCCCGGCCACAACCATAGGTCGGTCACACCGCGGGTCGGTCCCCCCGCGAGTCGGACGCACCGCCCGTCGGCGTCAGGGAACGGGGACCGGCTCCGCCAGCAGTTCGCGCACCCGCGGGGCCACCCGCGTGCCGTACAGCTCGATCGACCGCATCATGTCCTCGTGCGGCAGCCGTCCGGTCGCGTACCGCATGTCGAAGCGCGAGACGCCGAGGATCCGCATGTTCCGGGCGATCTTCCGCGCCACGGTCTCCGGCGACCCGACGTACAGGGAGCCGCCGGCCGACAGGCCCGCGCGGTACCCGGCGACGTCGAGGGGCGGCCACCCACGCTCGCGGCCGAGCTGGTCGGTGACGGCCTTGTGGTACGGCCAGTAGCGCTCGGCGGCCTCGTCGTCGGTCTCCGCCACGAAGCCCGGCGAGTGCATGGCGATCGGCTGCTGCGGGAGCTCGAGCTGGTCGAGCGCCTGGCGGTACAGCCGCGAGAACGGTGCGAACTGCGCGGGCTGCCCGCCGATGATCGCGAGGAACAGCGGCATCCCGTAGGACGCTGCGCGGATCACGGACTGGGGGGATCCGCCGACGCCGATCCAGGTCGGGATCGGGCCGTGCTCGAGCTTCGGGAAGACGTCCTGCTCGACGAGCGAGGCGCGCTTCGTGCCTTGCCAGGTGACGGTGTCCCCGCCGCGGAGGGCGCTCCACAGCTGCAGCTTCTCCTCGAACAGCACCTCGTAGTCCTGCAGGTCGAAGCCGAACAGCGGGAAGGACTCGGTGAAGGACCCGCGGCCCAGGATGACCTCGGCGCGGCCGTTCGACAGCGCGTCGACCGTGGCGAAGCGCTCGTAGACGCGGACCGGGTCGTCCGAGGACAGCACGGTGACGGCCGAGCCCATCCGGATGCGCTCGGTGCGGGCGGCGATCGCGGCGAGGACGACCTCGGGGGCGCTCACGGAGTAGTCCCCGCGGTGGTGCTCGCCGACACCGATGAAGTCGATGCCGACCTGGTCGGCCAGGACGGCCTCGTCGACGAGGTCGCGCAGGGTCGCGGCATGGGTCTTCGGGCCGCCGTCGGGCGACTCGGTGACGTCACCGAAGGTGTCGAGGCCGAGCTGCACGGGGCCGATGCGGTCCGGCGCGGGGGGCGGGACGTCCGAGGGTCGGTCGGTACCGAAGGCGTTGCTCATGTGACCCTCCCGGATCTCGCAGTCGATCAATGCGAACGCATGAAAACTACTACGATCCGGCCACCACCGCACCCCCTCCTGGACGCGCGAGCACGAGCGGGTGCGGTCCAGCACGCGTGTGTACCGTCCACGCCATGGTGCTGCCTGCGACCCTCCCCGACCAGACCGGCCGACGCATCGTCGTGACCGGCTCGAACAGCGGCACCGGCAAGGAGGCCGCCCGCCGCCTCGCCGGAGCCGGCGCGAGCGTCGTGCTCGCCGTCCGCACCCCGTCCAAGGGCGAGGACGCCGCCGCCGAGATCCGCCGCGAGCACCCCGACGCCGACCTCGAGGTCCGCCAGCTCGACCTCGCCGACCTGTCGAGCGTGCACCGCTTCGCCGAGGGCATCGTCGCCGACGACCGACCACTCGACGTGCTCGTCAACAACGCCGGCGTCATGGCACCCCGCGAGCGCTTCGAGACCACGGACGGCTTCGAGCTGCAGTTCGGCACGAACTACCTCGGCCCGTTCGCCCTGACGAACCTGCTGCTGCCGACGCTCCTCCGCGCCGAGGCCCCGCGCGTCACGACGATGTCGAGCATCGCCGCGGTGCCGGGCAGGATCCACTTCGCCGACCTGCAGTGGGAGCGCGGCTACCAGCCGTGGCTCGCCTACGCCCAGTCGAAGCTCGCCGACCTGCTGCTCGGCCTGCACCTGCACCAGGTCGCCGTCACCCGCGACTGGGGCCTCACCTCGACGCTCGCGCACCCCGGCTTCACCCGCACCAACCTGCAGACGGCCGGTCGCTCGCTCGGCCGCGACCGTCCGCTCCAACCGTCCGACCGGGCGATGCCGTTCACGCAGGACGTCGAGCAGGGCACCGAGCCGCTGCTCTACGCGGCGGTCGGCCCGGGCGCCGTCTCCGGCGCGTACTACGGCCCCGCCGGCCCCTTCGGCCTGACCGGGCCGGCGACGCTCGCGCCGGTCCCGCGCTCGGCCCGTGGTGTCGACCTCGCCCGGTCGCTGTGGGCGGTCGCCGAGGACCTCACCGGGACCCGCCTGCCGGACTGACGCCGGCCCGCACGACGCGGGGCGGGCCTCCCGGCGGTCCCGGCACGAGCCGCTCCGTCCGGGAGGCCCGCCCCGCGCCCGCCCCGCCCCGGCGGGCCGCCGGTCAGTCGCCCCCGGCGATCTCGCGGAGCGCCGCCAGGTGCGACCGCCAGGCTGCGCGTCCCGCCCGGCTGAGGACGAGGGTCGTCCGCGGGACCTTGCCGACGAAGCCCTTCTGCACGTCGACGATGCCGGCCGCCTCGAGTTGCGAGACCTGCTTGGAGAGCACCGAGTCGCTCACCTCGACGGCGTCCCGGACCTCGGCGAACCCGAGCTTCTCGGCCTTGTCGAGTGCAGCGACGACGGAGAACCGGACCGGGTGCTGCAGGACGTCGACCAGGCGGTGCCGCGGGTGGACCTGCTCGGCGGTCACCGTCGCGCCTCGACCGCGGCGCAGGCGGTGGTGACGAGGAGCACGAGGCCCGACGTCACCCCGGCTGCCAGCACGTCGCCGTGCCACCAGGCGACGACGGCGATGGCGGCGAGGTACGTGACGGCCCACGCGCCGATGTACAGCGACCACCGGCGGCTCCACGCGAAGGCCCGTCGACCCTGGATCGTCACGCAGAAGAACAGGACCAGCGCGAAGCCCACCACGAGGGTCCCGACGTAGGCGAGGCCGAACGCAGACCCCTCGGTCACCGCCATCGCGAGAGTGCCGAGCGACGTGCTCGTCCCGAGGGCGAGCAGGAAGGTGACGTAGGGCCACCGGGTGGCGTCGTGCGCGCGTCGGCTGATGCGCTCGGCCTCGTCGAGCAGGCGACGGGCGTCGGTCGGGCTGGTGTGGGTGTGGTCGGTCATAGTGTGCCCCCTTCGGCTGGCTCCAGCATGACACCCACTTTCCACTCCGGCAAGTACTTTCTGGTGCTGCTGGCGTCAGGCATGGTGGTGCACGTCCGGCCCGTGCAGGACGCCGGGGTCGGCGAGCCGGGTGTGCCGCAGCGCCGTGCGGCCCGGGCCGACCGCGGCGGCGACGATCGACAGGGTCGCGAAGTGCCCCTCGGGCTCGACCGTGTCGCGGAGGATCGCGTCCGGGTCGTCCGCCGGCAGGACGGTCGACCGCTCCAGCACGTCGAACCACCCGCCCCACCCGTCGCCGGCAGCATCCGGTCCGCCAGCGTCCGCGCTCGCGTCGCCAGCGACCGGCTCGTCGCCCGGGACGCGTGCCGGCGGGCCGGTCGGGGCGGGCGCGGCACGGAAGGCGTCGAGCCACCGACCGACCCGGGCAGCCCCGGGGTCGTCGGGGTCGCCGTGCGTCACCATGTGCACGCCGGGTCCGAGCACGGTCGTCCGCACCGAGGCGCCGTCCCACGTGACGACCTCGGCGCCGGCCGCGGTCGCGCGCACCAGGTTGAACGCGCGGCTCGTCGGCAGCGAGCCGTCCCCGCCCGGTGCCGCGTCGTCGACCACCGCGTCCAGCGGCAGCGTGCCGCGGGTGGTCCAGGTGCCCTCGCCGTCGCCGGGCGTCTCCTCCCAGCGGTTCAGCACCACCGCCAGGCCGTTCCGGTCCGAGGCGGCGAGCCACGCGCCACCGGCCTGTCGGTCGCGGACGCCCCGCACGTCGGGGTCGCGGTCGGGCCACCACGCCGCCGGCGGGTCCCACGGCCGGTCGGGCGACTCGTCGCGGAGGGCGAGCACGGTGACGGGCCAGGCCGCGCCGGGATCGACACGGACGACGACGGTGCACATGACGGCGATCCTTCCACCCGCCGCTCTGCGCCCGGGCCGGCGCTCGACTGACGGGCGCCCGGCCACGCCGTCACCCGGGCCGCGCCGGTGCCCGCCGCCCGGTGCGCGCGGGTAGCGTGAGCGCCGTGAACGAGGCAGCTCCGCACACCGACCGCTCCCGCACCGTCGTCGTCGGCATCACCGGCGGGATCGCCGCGTACAAGGCCGTCGGCGTCGTCCGCGACCTCGTCAAGCGCGGCCACGACGTGCACGTGGTGCCGACCGAGGGCGCCCTCCGCTTCGTGGGACTGCCCACCCTGGAGGCACTCAGCCGCAACCCCGTCTCCACCAGCGTCTGGGACGACGTCGCCGAGGTCCGCCACGTCGCCCTCGGTCGTCGCGCCGACCTCGTGGTGATCGCCCCCGCGACGGCGGACAGCCTCGCGAAGATGGCGGCCGGCCTCGCGGGCGACCTGCTCGGCACCACCCTGCTCGCGACCGAGGCCCCGGTCGTCGTCGCGCCGGCGATGCACCCGCAGATGTGGGAGCACCCCGCCACCCGGGCGAACCTCGCGACCCTGCGCGACCGCGGCGTCCACGTCGTCGGTCCCGTCGTCGGCGCCCTCACCGGTGACGACGCCGGGATCGGGCGGATGTCCGAGCCCGAGGACATCGTCCGCGCAGCCCTCGCCGTGCTCGACCAGACCGACGCACGGAGCGACCGGCACGGCCACGCGACGGAAACGGACAGCACGGCGGACGCGGCCACGGGCCTCCACACCGGCGCGCGCGGCGAGCAGGGCGACCTGGCCGGCGTCCGCGTCGTCGTCAGCGCCGGCGGCACCCGCGAACCCCTCGACCCGGTGCGGTTCGTCGGCAACCGGTCGAGCGGCCGACAGGGCGTGGCGCTCGCCGCCGAGGCCGCGCGCCGCGGTGCCGACGTCACCCTGGTGGCGGCGAACACCGACCCGGGCCTCACCGCCGACCTGCCGGTGCGCATCGTGCGGGTCGGGTCCGCACAGGAACTCGCCGAGGCCATGCACGCAGCAGCACCCGAGGCCGACGTCCTGGTGATGACCGCGGCGGTCGCGGACTACCGGCCCGCCGAGGTCCTCGAGTCGAAGCTCAAGAAGGAGCAGCAGGGCGACCGGATGACGCTCGAGCTGGTGAAGAACCCCGACGTGCTCGCCGAGCTCGTCGCCGCACGTCGGGTCGGCCAGGTGGTCGTCGGCTTCGCGGCCGAGACCGAGCCCGACCGCGACGCCCGCATCGCACTCGGACGCGCCAAGATCGCCCGGAAGCCCGCCGACCTGCTCGTCGTGAACCACGTCGGCTGGTCGCACGGCTTCGAGCGCGAGGAGAACGCCATCGAGGTGCTCACCCCCAACGGCGAGGTCGTGCGCGAGACCGCGGGCTCGAAGGCCGAGGTCGCCACCGCCGTCCTCGACCTGGTCGCGACCGCGCTGGCCTGAGCCGGACCTGAGCGCCGGTCGGGGTCGCACGGGAAGGATGGGACCATGCGACGGCGAACTCGACGTGCACGACGTGCCACCAGGACGGCCGCGGCCCTCGCCGTCCTCCTCGGTGGGGCGGGCGTCACCCACTTCACCCGACCGCGGCACTACGACCGCAGCGTGCCGGAGGCGCTGCCGCCCCGCACGACCACCCTCGCGTCCGGCCTGGCCGAGCTCGGCATCGCCGCCGGCCTCCTCGTCCCGGCCACCCGTCGCGGTGCCGGGTGGGCCGCCGTCGCACTCTTCCTGGCGGTCTTCCCCGCGAACGTGAAGATGGCCGCCGACCTGCTCGACAGCCCCCGCTCGACCCGCACCATGCGGCTGGTCTCGGTCCTCCGGCTGCCGCTGCAGGCACCGCTCGTCGTCTGGTCGCTGCGCGTCGCCCGGCACGCCGCGCGCCGATGACGCGTGCCGTCACGTCGCCGCCCTCCCCCGGCGAGCCGCGGACACGGGCCGCCGTCCCGCTGCTGCACCGCCCGGTGACCGTGCACGCCTGGGACGACGTCGTCTTCGCGCACTGGCGCTGCGACCCGGAGACGGTCGCGCACCTGGTCCCCCGCGGGACCCGTCCGGACATCGTCGACGGCAGCGCGTGGGTCGGCCTCGTCGCCTACGTCTTCCGCGAGACGCAGGTGCCGCCCTTCCCACCGTCGACCCGCCTCGGCTCGATGACCGAGGTCACCATCGAGGTCCTCACCGTCGACGACGCCGGCCGCCGCGGGATCGCCTACCTCACCGTCGACACCCCGAACGTGCCCGCGATCGTCGCCGCGCACGCCCTGCTCGGTGTGCCCTACGTCTTCGCGTGGGCCCGCTCCCGGCGCCGCGGCGAGACCGTCGGCCACCGCTCCATCCGCCACCCGGGCCGCGCCCGGCACCCGTTCCGCGCCCTGCGGCAGGTCCGGACGACCCGTCGGACGGGAGGCTCGTCCAGCGCCCGTCACGCCGCCTCCGTCCGCGTCGTGGCCGGCGAGGTCGACCGTTCGCCGCTGGCTGCCGACCTCACCACCCGGGCGGGCATCCACGCCCGGCTGCTCGCGCAGACGCTGTTCTGGCAACGCCAGCACGCACCGCTGACCGTGCGGTCCGCCCGGCTCGAGCAGCTCGAGGGCGACCTGCCCGCAGCCGTCGGGCTGCCCACCCTGTTCGACCGCGCGCCGGACTCGGTGCTCGTGGTCGACGGCACGACGGTCCGGTACGCGTGGGGGGACGTGGTCCGGTGACCCCGACCGCCGCCGACCAGCAGCAGGACGACCCGTCCGACCTGGCCCGCTTCGTCACGGCCCAGGAGGGCGTGTACGAGACGGCCCTCGCGGAACTCCGAGCCGGACGGAAGCGCTCGCACTGGATGTGGTTCGTCTTCCCGCAGGTCGCCGGACTCGGCCGGAGCGCCACGGCCCGGCACTACGCCGTGCGCGGGCTGCCCGAGGCGCGGGCGCTGCTCGCCCACCCGGTGCTCGGCCCGCGCCTGCACGAGGCCGCCGCGGTGGCACGCGACGCACCGGCCGCCTCGGCGGAGGACCTCTTCGGCGGCATCGACGCCGTGAAGGCCCGCTCGTCGATGACGCTCGCGGCCCGCGCCGCCGACGACCCGGCACCCTTCCGCGCCGTCCTCGACCGCTGGTTCGCCGGCGCGGAGGACCCGGCGACGCTGCGGCTGCTCGGTCTCGACTGACAGGGACCGTCCGGTACCACATCAGGTACGGTGAGCGGGCACCCGTCCCGATCCCGGAAGGTCCCGTCATGCCGGTCCCCAGCACCGCCCCGACCGAGCACAGGCTCCTGCGCGACACCGTCCGGCAGAAGATCCACGAGGCGATCATGGACGGCACCCTCGAGCCCGGGGAACGCCTCAACGACGAGGAGCTCATCGCCTGGCTCGGCGTCTCCCGCACCCCCATCCGCGAAGCCCTCAGCCAGCTCGCCCGCGCCGGACTGATCGAGATGGCGCCGAACCGCTACACGCGCGTGACGACGCCCGACCCGGCCGAGGTCACCGAGGCGATCCAGACGCTCGGCGTGCTGTTCGGCGGCGTGGTCCGGCTCGCGGTCCCCCGCCTGTCCGCGGCGGCGCGCAAGCGGATCCTCTCGGCCCTCGACACGACGATCGGCGAACTCGACGCCCACGACGTGGCGGCCGTGAACCGCGACGCCCTCGGGGTGTTCTCGCTGTACGTCGACGAATGCGGCAACGAGAACCTGCAGCGCGTCTGCCGCGACACGATGGACGGCCTGGCCTTCCGGTTGCGTCTGCCGAACCTCGACGAGCTGCTCGACTGGCAGCTCATGACCGACGAGTTCCGACGGCTGCGCACGGCGACGGCGGACGGCGACAACGTCGCCGCCGAGCTCGCGACCGAGGCCATCCACATGCTCCCGGGCGAGAAGCGCTGACCCTGGTCGACCCGATCTCCTGAGCGTCCGTACAGGCTCGTGGCGGACGCGCCGTCCGCGCCCGATCGGACCGCGCTGGCCGGACAGGACGAAGACGCGCCGCCCGACCGTCGTGTCCCCCGATCGACGCCGTCGCACCGACCGCTACGATCGGTCCCACCACCCGAACGACGCCCCGGAGCAGCCATGACCGACCTCCACCCGGACCGCACCGAGGTCGCCGCACGCCTCGCCGCGGCGGTCGGCCGGATCAACCGCAAGGCCCGCACCGACTCCGCGTCCCTCGGCTACGGGATCGTGTCCGCGCTCGCGTCGATCGTGCAGCACGGACCCCTCCGCCCCGGCGACCTGTCGCGGATCGAGGTGGTCACGAAGCCGACCATGACCCGCATCCTCACCGAGCTCGAACAGCGCGGCCTCATCGCCCGCGACGCCGACCCGCGCGACGGCCGCGCCTTCATGGTCAGCGCCACCCCGGCCGGTGTCGCCGCCGTCGACGCCGCCCGGTCGGAGCGGACGGGGATCGTCGCCGGCCTCATCGCCGAGCTGTCCCCCGACGACGTCGACGCGATCGCCGGAGCACTCGACGCCCTCGAGCGCGTCGCGCAGAGCCCGAGCGCTCGAACGGCCTCCGCGTCCTGACGTCACCGGGTCGTTACCGAACCGTTACCGGCCGGTGGACCGACCGTTCTGGGAGCGGTTGCTGACGACGCGTCCAGGATGACGAGTCATCGTTGCCGCTTCGCCCCGCGGGTGACCTGACGGTCGCCGCACCGAGGCGGACCGGACGGGCCCCCACACCACCGTCCGCTCCCACCCCGGCTCGCGGGTCCACGCGACGACGCGGACGGTTCGGATCCCCACCCCGACCGTCTCCCCGGTGCCCGGCCGTCCACCACGGTCCAGCAGTACCGGTGTCCGGCGTGCGCCCCGAGCGCACGAGCAGCCGGACCGCCACGCGCCGCCACGAGGACCCGCAGCACGAGCCGGCCGACACCCGGAAACCATGACGCGAACCACTCCCCGCTCCAGCACCCCCGTGCCCGGCAGCCGCCGCGCCACCCACGACACCCCGTCCCGCCGCATGCGCCGGACCCTCCGCAAGCACGGCCTCCTCCTCGCTGGCGGCGCAGCGGTCGTCGCGATCGCCGGCGGCGCCCTCACCGTCACCCAGCCCGCGCTCGGCGAGGCGCTCGGCGTCCCCAGCGCCTCCGCCACCCCCGGCCTGTCCGGCACCGAGCTCGACCGCGCCCAGGCCGCCGCGACCATCACGAGCGCCCGGGCCGTCCTGCAGGACGCGAACGAGAAGACCGACACCGGACGCCTCGAGCAGCGCATCGCCTCGCTGGCCGACTACTCCTCGCTGTCCGGCTCGGCCTTGACCGAGCGCATCGCGTCGACCGTCGACACCACGCAGGACGTCGCCCAGGCGAGCGCCGACCAGGACCACGACGACGCCCGTGCCGCCGCCGAGCGCCGGGCCGCGGCGCAGCGGGCGTCCGACCGGGCAGCAGCCGCGAAGGCCGCCGCGGAGCAGGCAGCCGCCGAACGCGCAGCCGCCGAGGCCCAGGCGCAGGCGAACACCCCCGCCGGTGCGAAGAGCGTCGCTGCCTCGATGGCGTCCTCCCGCTACGGCTGGGGCGCCGACCAGTTCCAGTGCCTCGACAGCCTGTGGACGAAGGAGTCGGGCTGGGACTACCGGGCGGTGAACCCGAACGGTGGCGCGACCGGCATCCCGCAGGCACTCCCGGGCTCGAAGATGGCCTCGGTCGGCGCGGACTGGCAGACGAACGTTTCGACGCAGGTCGCCTGGGGCCTGCAGTACATCAAGGGCTCGTACGGCACCCCGTGCAGCGCGTGGTCGCACTCGCAGGCCGTCAACTGGTACTGATCCGTCGCGACCGCATCGCGCCTCCCGGTCGGCGACCCGGCTGAGGACGGGACCGGCGGAGCGGGACGGTGCCGCGCCTCCCGGTCGTGGGTGACCCGGTCAGCCGACGCGGGCGACGCGCACGTCGATCCGCGTCGGGGTCCGACCGGACGCCGCGGCCTCGGCGAGGACCGCGTCGTGCACGGCGCGGGCGACGCCCGGGGCCGGTGCGGCACCGTCCGTCCCGATGACCAGTCGCAGCACCGACCCGTCGGCCACGATCCGCGGCCCCGCCTCGGCGGAACCGAGCCGACGGACCGCGGCGACCGCGCTGCCGATCGTGGGACGCGCACGGTACAGGTCGGAGACGCCGGGGACCGCGAGGACCGCGGCCTCGACGACGAGGAGCGCGTCGTCGGTCCACGCGGGGCCGGTGGCGTCCGTCGTGTCGGCGGGGAGGGCGACCCCGTCGGCGGTGGTGGGGTCGGTCATCGTGCTGCCTCCTCGTCGGGGTCGCTGCTGGTCGTGCTGCCGCCCGTCGCCTGCGTGGGGACGATGAGGTCGCGGACCACGACGTCGACGGCGACGACGGTCAGGTCGGTCTGCGTGGCGAGGGTCTCCTCGACCGCGAGCCGGACGGCGTCCGCGGTCGGGATGATCCGGCGTCCGGAGACGACCGCGATCTCGACGGTCACCCGCACCGGAGCGGTGAGGGCCGTCACGTCCCCGTCGAGCACGCACCGGGACACGACGACGCCCGGGACCCCGTCGCCCGCGCGGCGGACCAGCGACCGGACGGCACCCTCGGTCAGGACCATGTGCTCGGTGGGGGCCTCGGCGCGGAGCGGGATGTCCCGGCCGGCGCGGACCTCGAGCGAGATGTTCGCCAGGACCCCGCCGATCCACGACTCGTCGGCGGGCGCCTCGGCCTTCGCGGCCTCGTCGAGGGAGCCGAGCGAGGCCTGTCGCAGCCGCACGATGGCGGCGAGGGCGTTCTGGCACGCCGGTGAGTCGTCGATCGTCGGGTCCGCCGGCCGCATGCCCGCGTCGAGGTAGTCGGCGAGTTCGTCGATGGTGTGCCCGTCCAGGTCCTCCGGCTCGAGCGCGGACAGGTCGGGCTCGTTCGCGCCGACGTCCCCCGCTCCGGGCGACGCGGACGGTTCGGGTGCGGCGGTCATCGCCATCCCTCCATGAGTCGGATCATGTTCTTCCGGGCGCGGGACAGGAGCCCGCGCACGGTCGACGTGGGCAGGCCCAGCTCCTCGGCGATGTCCTCGTAGCGGTACTCGAGGACCTCCTTCATCACCCAGCACCGGCGTTGGTCGGCCGGCAGTTCCGCCAGGGCGCGGTCGACGGCGTCCTCGCGGGAACGGGCCTCGGCAACGCGTTCCGGGGCCCCGTCCGCCGGGGCGGCGACCTCGAGTTCGGTGACGTCGTCGTGGTCGCGGCGGGCCCGGATGCGGTCCAGGCACTTCCGGCTGAGGATGCGCATGAGCCAGGCCTTCACCCGGCGGCGGTCCTCGAGCGCGTCGAGGCGGTTCCACGCCGTGATGAAGGTCTCCTGCACCACGTCGTCGAGTTCGTCGGTCGAGCCGAGCGTCCGTCGCGCGTACGCACGGAGCAGCGGCGTGTGCCGACGGATGAGCACCTCGAACGCCCGCACGTCGCCGTCGGCGGCGCGGTCGGCGAGGACCTGGTCGTCGAGGTCGACGAGGTCCGTCCGGTGTCCTTGCTCGTGCACGCTCTCCTTCTACCGGCCGCGGGGACGGACGGCCCGCGTGTCGCCGGTCGACGTACGGCAGGCTGGGCGCATGTCCGTCGTCACCGCCGTCTGCCGCGTCGAGGCCCTGCTCCGGGACTCCGGGGTCATCGGGGTCACCGCCATCGACAAGCGCCCCGTCGCGGGCCCCGTCCGGGTCCGCCCCCTCGGGCTGCACGCCGACGTGCAGGCCGACCGGAAGCACCACGGCGGCGAGGACCAGGCCGTGTACGTCTACGCCGACGAGGACGCCGCGTACTTCGCCGAGCAGCTCGACCGGCCGATCCCGCCGGGGCTGTTCGGCGAGAACCTCCGCACGACCGGTGTCGACGTCACCGGGCTCGTCATCGGCGAACGCTGGCGCATCGGCGAGACGCTCGAACTCAAGGTGACGATCCCCCGGACGCCGTGCGGCACCTTCGCGCGCCGGATGCGGATCGACAGGTGGGTCAAGCGGTTCGCCGAGGAGGGTCGGCCGGGCGCGTACCTCCGGGTCCGCCGGTCCGGGCCGGTCGCCGCCGGGGACACCGTCACGGTGCTGTCCCGGCCCGAGCACGGCGTCACCATCGGGCAGATGTCCGCCGGCCTGACGGCCGAGCAGGCCCGTGCCGTGCTCGCGTCCGGCGACGGGCTCGCGCCGAAGGTCGTCCGGGAGGCGCAGCTCGCCCTGCAGCGGGCGGCCGGCTGACCGCAGGCGGTCGGCTGACCGCAGGCGGTCGACTGATCGCAGGCGGTCGGCTGCTCGGACGCGCGCGAGTCGGACGCCCCCGTGGTCGAGCAACCGCGGGTCGGCCGGCCGCGTGGTGGGGCGCTCAGTCGGGCGGTGCGCCGCGGGTGGGGTCGAGGGGGCGACGGGCGCGTGGCAGACCGGCGACGACGAGGTCCCAGGAGTTCGCCACGAGGTCCTGCACGGTGGTCTCGTCGAGGCCGTCGCCCGGCGCGAGCGTGATCCAGTGGCGCTTGTCCATGTGCCACCCCGGCGTGACCTCGGCCAGGTCCCGCACCAGTGCGACCGCGTGCGGTGGGGCGCACTTGAGGTTCACGATCGGGACCCCGCGCAGCTCGGTCGTCATGGCGAACATCCTGTCGACGACCTTGTAGACGTCGGCGCCCTCGCCGAACGGCTGGGTCACGGTCACCGCGGGGAGGGCCGTCGCGGTCCGGTCGACGACCTCGTGCAGGGTGCTCCCGTCCATGCCTCCAGCATGCCCGCCGCCACGGACACACGACGGCGACCCCGTTCGGGGGGTGAAGTTCTCTCATGAACGTGGGTACGCTCGTCCCGCCGCGCGTACCCGACGCCGAGCACCGTCCTCCAGGAGCACCCATGCAGATCATCCGCACCCTCGGCGTCGCCACCCTCGCGCTCGCCCTTACCGTCGGCGGCGTCGCCGGCACCGCCGCGAGCGCCTCGGCCGCGCCGAAGACCTTCGCGAACTGCACCGCCGTCAACAAGGTCTACTCGGGCGGCATCGCCAAGAAGTCCGTCACGAGGAACAAGGTGACCTCCGCCGGCAAGACGTCCTACCGCGCGCTCAAGGGCACCGTGAAGAAGGACGACGCGCTCTACAACGCGAACAAGAAGATGGACCGCGACGCCGACGGGATCGCCTGCGAGAAGAGCTGACGCTCCCCGGGCTCCGCGGGCCTCACAGCTCGGGGACGCCCTCGCCGCCCGAGCGCGGCCGTGCCGTCCCGGCGATCCCCGTCACCACGGAGTTCGCCGGGACGTCCTTCGTCACGACGGTGCCCGCGCCGACGACGGAGTCGTCGCCGACCATGATGCCGCCGATCAGCGCCGACCCGGCGCCCAGGACGACCCGGTCGCCCACCGTCGGGTGCCGCTTGGAACGCGGCCCCGGGCCTCCGCCCCGACCGCCCAGCGTGACGCCGTGGAACACGAGGACGTCGTCACCGACGACGGCGGTCTCGCCGATCACGACGCCGATGCCGTGGTCGATGAAGAACCGGCGACCGATGCGCGCGCCGGGGTGGATCTCGATGCCCGTGAGCGTGCGGGTGAGCTGTGCGAGCACCCGGGCCGCCGTGCGCGAGCCCGGGAGCCCACGCGCGATCCAGAGCCGGTGCGCCACCCGGTGCGACCAGACGGCGTGCAGCCCGGAGTAGACGATCGCGTTCTCGAGGTCCCCGCGTGCTGCGGGGTCACCGCGGCGTGCGGCGGCGAGGTCCTCCCGGACCGTCCGCAGCACGCCGCGGCGTGGAGCCGTCGTCACGCAGAGAGTCCCTCGAAGAGCACCGTCGAGAGGTAGCGCTCCCCCGTGTCGCAGACGATCGCGACGATCCGCTTGCCGGCGTTCTCCGGACGGGCGGCGACCTGCAGGGCCGCGTGGATGATCGCGCCCGAGGAGATGCCGGACAGGATGCCCTCGTCGGTCGCGAGCGCCCGGGCGACCCGGAGCGCGTCGTCGAGCTCGACGTCGATGACCTCGTCGATGACGGAGCGGTCCAGGACCTCCGGGACGAAGTTCGCGCCGATGCCCGCGATCTTGTGCGGACCGGCGGTGCCCTTGGTCAGGAGCGGCGAGTCGGCGGGCTCGACGGCGACGATCTGCACGCCGGGCACGCGTTCCTTGAGGACCTGGCCGACACCGGTGATCGTGCCACCGGTCCCGACGCCGGCGACGAAGACGTCGACGTGCCCCTCGGTGTCACGGAGGATCTCCTGCGCGGTGGTCCGGCGGTGGATCGCGGCGTTCGCCGTCGTCTCGAACTGGTGGGCGAGGATCGCACCGGGCGTCTCGTCGACGATCTGACCGGCGCGGGCGACGGCGCCCTTCATGCCCTCGGACCCCGGCGTCAGGACGATCTCGGCACCGTAGGCGCGCATCACGGCCCGGCGCTCGACGCTCATGGTCTCGGGCATCGTCACGATGACCCGGTAGCCGCGGGCAGCGCCGACGAGTGCGAGCGCGATGCCGGTGTTGCCGGACGAGCCCTCGACGATCGTGCCGCCGGGCTTCAGCTCACCGGACTCCTCGGCCGCGTCGATGATCGCGACGCCGAGGCGGTCCTTGACGCTCGCGCCGGGGTTGTAGAACTCGAGCTTGGCCAGGACCTCGGCCCCGCCCTCCTGCGGCAGGCGGTTGAGCCGCACCAGCGGGGTGTTGCCGAAGGCCTGGGAGATGTCGTCGTAGATGGTGCCGGTCATCCGTTGCGTCCTCACGTCGGTCCGGTGGCCCCCGGTGCCGGAGGCGCTGTGTGCGGCCTGATCCTAGCGATCGGAGCCGGGGTGGCCCTGTCCGTGACGCCCGGTTCCGCCGGGAGCGCGTCGGCGTCCGGTGGCTCGTCGGCGGCCGGGAGCGCGGTGGTGCGTGGGTGCGTCCGGGCCGCGGTCGTGCGCGGGTGCACGGGTGCGTCCGCGACCGCGGTGGTCAGCGGAGGCCGGCCGAGCGGGCGAACCGGTCGTCGGTGGCCTCGAGCACGCGCAGCACGTTGCCGCCCGCGAGCGCCCGGAGGTCCGCGTCGCCCCACCCGCGGCGGCGCAGCTCGTCCGCGAGCACCGGGTAGCGGGAGACGTCCCGCAGGTCGGGCGGCAGCACGGGGGTGCCGTCGTAGTCCCCGCCGAGACCGAGGTGCGCGAGGCCGGCGACCTCCCGCGCGTGGTCGACGTGGTCCGCCACGTCCGACACCGTCACGAGCGGCGGCTCCCCGAGCGAACCGTCCTCCTCCCAGTCCGCCCACGCGCGGGAGACGAACTTCGGCACGAAGGTGATCATCACCACGCCGCCGTTGTCGGCGAGCCGGGCGAGCACGTCGTCGGGCACGTTCCGCGGGTGGTCGTCGACCGCGACGGTGGACGAGTGGCTGAAGACGACCGGCCGGGTCGCGACGTCGAGCGTGTCCCGCATGGTCGCGGGCGCCGTGTGGGACAGGTCGACGAGCATGCCGAGGCGCTCCATCTCGGCGACGACCTCGCGACCGCGGTCGGTGAGGCCGCCGTGGGCCCGGGCGCCGGTGGCGGAGTCGGCCCACGGGGTGTCCTCGTTGTGGGTCAGCGTCATGTACCGGACGCCGAGGCGGGCGAGGACGCGGAGCACCGCCAGGTCGTCGCCGATCGAGTGCCCGCCCTCCGCGCCGAGCAGCGAGGCGATCCGGCCGGAGCCGATCGCCGCCCGGACCTCGTCGGCCGTGCGGGCGAGCGCGAGGTCGTCCGGGTAGCGGTCGATCATCCGGTGTGCGAGGTCGACCTGCTGCAGGGTCGTCCGGACCGGGTCGGCCTCCTCGACCGGCACGAAGACCGACCAGAACTGCCCGACGACGCCGCCGGCACGGAGCTTCGGCAGGTCGGTGTGGAGGGAGTCGGTCTCGGAGTCGATGCCCTCGACGCCGGAGTCGTGCGTCTCGCGACGCTCCCACGGCAGGTCGTTGTGGCCGTCGATGACGGGGAAGGCGAACGTGTCGAGGTCCATCCCCCGACCGTAGCGTCGGTCAGGTGCTGCCGGTCAGTGCCTGCAGCCCGAGGCTCGAGAGGGAGACCACGATCCACAGCGACCCGCCGAGGAGCAGTGGGCGGAACCCGGCGCGGCGGAACCCCGCGACGTCGGTCGACAGGCCGATGGCGCTGAGGGCGACGGTGATGAGGAAGGCGGCGACCGCGGCGATCACCGGGTGCGCCGGCCCCGGGATGACGCCCGTGGAGTTGACGGCGGCGACCAGCACGAAGCCGACGAGGAACCACGGCACGAGGCGGAACACCCGGCGCAGGGACCAGGCCGGCCGGGCCGCACCGTCCGGGGTGGGTGCTGCCTCGGTCCGACGTCCGACCAGCCACGCCAGCGCCACCACCACCGGGATGATCATGAGCGTGCGGACGAGCTTCACGACCACGGCGAAGTCCGCTGCGCCGGGACCGTAGGTGCTCGCCGCCGCGACGACCGAGGACGTGTCGTTCACCGCGGTGCCCGCGAACAGCCCGAAGGCGTGCTGGCTCATCCCGAGGGCGTGTCCGACGACGGGGAAGACGACGACCGCGGCCACGTTGAACAGGAAGATCGTCGACACCGCGTAGGCGACCTCGACCGAGAGCGCCCCGATGACCGGCGTCACGGCGGCGATCGCGGACGCCCCGCAGATCCCGGTCCCGACGCCGATCAAGGTGCGCAGGTTCCCGACGACGCCGAGCGCCCGGCCGATCCCCCACGCGGCGAGGAAGCAGACGACGAGGGTGCCGAGCATGACCGGCAGCGAGGCGACCCCGACCCGGGCCACCTGCAGCAGCGACAGCTGCGCACCGAGCAGCACCACCGCGCACTGGAGGACGGTCTTGCTCGCCGTCGTGATCCCGGGCCGGACGACCGCGCCCGGACGGCGGACCGTGCCGAGGACCGCACCGAGGACGACGCCGCTCACCGGCGCGCCGACGACGGGCAGGAACCGACCGATGACGGTGGCGACCACGGCGATGCCGGTGGCGAGCGCGAGACCGGGGAGGAGCCTCCCGGCACGGTCGAGCGGGCGCGCGGGGACATCGGTCACGTGACCATCCTGCCGTCCGTGCGCCAGGATCGTGTCATGAGCGCTGCCTTCCGGGTCGTCACCCACCTGCCGGTGCCGCCGGAGCGCGCGTTCGCGCTGTCCCTGGACATCGGCGCGCACCTGCGGTCCATGGCCGCGAGCGGCGAACGGGCCGTCGCTGGTCGGACCAGCGGCACCATCGGCCTCGGCGAGACCGTCACGTGGCGCGCCCGCCACCTGGGTGTCGTCTGGCGGATGACGAGCGAGATCACCGCCCTGGAGGCGCCCACCGCCTTCGTCGACGAGCAGGTCCGTGGGCCGTTCGCCCGGTTCCGGCACGAGCACCGGTTCACGGCGACCGCTGACGGGACGCGCATGGTCGACGAGATCGCGTTCCATGCGCCCTTCGGCCCGCTCGGCCGGATCGCCGAGGGACTCGTCCTGCGCCGGTACCTGCGTGCGTTGATCGTCGAGCGCAACCGCTCGCTCGCCGCCGAGCTGCACGCAGCGTCGGGGTCCTGACCCCGACCCGAGCGGCCCGTGCGGCGTCGGTGCGGGCCCTCACCGGCCCGTGAGCTCGCCGAGGGTGTCGTAGGCGGTCGCGACGGCGTCCACCCGCGTGCGCCCGGACGGTCCGGAGGCCTCGTCCACGTCGTTGGCGATCGCGGCCACCACGGCGAACACGGCAGCCATCGAGTCGAACGCCGACGGTGAGTCCACCGGACACAGGACGGCCGTCGCGGCGGGCGCGGCGATGACGGCGGCGGTCGAGGTCGGCGACCTCCTCGCCGAGACGCTGTCCCGGCGTCGGGCCGATGCGGACGTCCGGCCGGACCTGTGCGAGCTGCGCACGCGACTGGAGGGCGATCGGGTACGCCCCGCGCTCCCCGAGGACGAGCACCCGCCGTGCGCGCATGACCCGCCTCGCCAACCGCGGTCGGTCGGCGCGGGCGAGGGAGGCGAAGGCGGCGTCGAGGTTCCGCGCCTCCAGCGCCCGTTGGTCGACGTGTGCGGCGTCCTCGGCGGCCCACGGCGGTGGGACGCCGCCACGATCTCCCCCTCGAGGGGGAGGCACGGGCGGGACCGCCTCCCCTACCGTGGCCAGCGATGATCGAAGTACAGCACCTCTCCAAACGCTACGGACCGAAGCTCGCGGTCGACGACGTCTCGTTCGTCGTGCACCCGGGGAGCGTGACCGGCTTCCTCGGCCCGAACGGCGCCGGCAAGTCGACCACGATGCGCATGATCATGGGACTCGACCGGCCGACCTCCGGCAGCGCCACCGTCAACGGGCGCCCGTACCAGAGCTTCCGCGACCCGCTCCGGCAGGTCGGCGCGCTGCTCGAGGCGAAGGCCGTCCACTCCGGTCGGAGCGCCTACAACCACCTCCTCGCCCTCGCGGCGACGCACGGCATCCCGAAGCGGCGTGTGCACGAGGTCATCGAGATGACCGGGCTCGAGTCCGTCGCCCGCAAGCGGGTCGGCGGGTTCTCGCTCGGCATGGGGCAGCGACTCGGCATCGCCGCGGCGCTGCTCGGCGACCCGCGCACCCTGATCCTCGACGAGCCGGTGAACGGCCTCGACCCCGACGGCGTGCTCTGGGTCCGCCAGCTCGCCCGCCGGATGGCCGCCGAGGGGCGCACCGTCTTCCTCTCCAGTCACCTCATGAGCGAGATGGCCCAGACGGCGGACCGCGTGGTGGTGCTCGGCCGCGGCAAGGTGCTCGCCGACGCGCCGATCGCGGAGTTCGTCGCCGGTGCCGGAGGCGCCGACGGCAGCCCCGCCCTCGCCCGCGTCGTCGTCCGGACCCCGATGCCGAACGAGCTCTTCTCGGCCATCGGTCCCGCGGCGTCGGTCACCCAGCGCGAGGACGGCTCCTTCCTCGTCGTCGGGCCGGACGCCCCGACCGTCGGCGCCATCGCGGCCCGTGCCGGTGTCGTCCTGCACGAGCTCACGCCCACCGGCGCCAGCCTCGAAGAGGCGTACATGGCCCTCACCCGCGACGACGTCGAGTACCGATCGGAGGGAGCCCGATGAGCGCTCCGAAGCACACCGACGAGCGTGCCGTCGACCAGCACCGCCACCGGGACGACACCGCAGCGCAGGACGTGCGCCTCGGGTTCTCGAGGCTCGTCCGCGGGGAGTGGATCAAGTTCTGGAGCATCCGTTCGACGTTCTGGTGCTTCGCGATCATCGTCTTGCTGACGATCGGTCTGGCGGTGCTCCTGGGCGCCGTGTCCGAGCCGACGGACCAGGAGGCCGCAGCCACCGGCGCGAACGCGATGATCGTCGGGATGAACACGATCAGCGTGTACCTGTCCGCCCTGGTGGTGGGCGTGCTCGGCGTGCTCATCATCACCGGTGAGTACGCGACCGGGCAGATCCGCTCGACGTTCACCGCGGACCCGGGCCGCCTCGGCGCACTGCTCGCGAAGGCCACGGTCCTGGCCGCGTCCACCTTCGTCGTGAGCGTCGTCGCCACTGCGATCGGTGTCGCGGCCTCGACCGGCATGCAGGTCGGCAAGGGCCTGGAACCCGACATGGCCGATCCCGCCGTTTGGATGCCGCTCCTGGGCGCGTCGGTCTACGTGACGCTCCTCGCGCTCCTCGCGTTCGGCATCGGTCTGCTCGTCCGGTCGAGTGCGGGCGGCATCGCCATCACGCTCGGCATCCTGTTGGTCCTGCCCGTCGTGATCGGGCTCGTGTCCTCCATCGGTGGCCTCGGCTGGCTGGCCGACGTCATGGCGTTCCTGCCGGACGCAGCGGGCTCGCACCTGTTCCAGTTCGACTCCGGAGCCGCGACACCACCGCAGGACGGCGTGGTGCTGAACGGCTGGAGCGGCGCCGGGGTCCTCCTCGCCGAGGTGCTCGCCGTCAACGCCGTCGCGATGACGGTGGCGCGCCGACGCGACGTCTGACGCGGAGCGCGACCCGACCACACACGGGAGGCCCGTGGCGACTCCGCCACGGGCCTCCCGTCGTCCGTCACCTCGGTCGGATCGGGTCAGGACGGACCGACGCGGTCGGCCGCCCGGCGCAGTCCCCCACGGTCGGCCTCGCCCGGCGCAGTCCCCCGCGCTCGGCCTCGCCCGGCCGCGCTCGACTCAGGCGCCGACGGTCGGCACCTGCCCCGCACGCCGCATCGCCTGCTCGAGCAGCTCGAGGTCGATGCCGACGTGGCGCCGGGCGATGTCCCCCGCTTCCGCCGGGCGTCCCGAGCACACCGCGTCGACCAGGTGCTCGTGCTCCCGCAGCGCTCGCGCCTCCATCTCGGCCATGCCGTCCGCCGTCCCCCACAGGTGCGCCGGTGCCGCGATGGAGATCTGCGCCTCGAGTGCCGCCAGGGTGCTGCGGAGCGCGTCGTTGCGCGCCGCGTCGATGATCCCCCGGTGCAGGACCGCGTCCGCCTGCTGCTTCGCGAAGCCCGAGCCGGCGGTCCGGAACGTCTCGAGGCGCGCGCGTAGGTCCTCGGCCTCGGCCGGGGTGATCCGTTCGGCGGCGACCGCGGCGAGTGCTCCGTGCAGGACCGCGATGGCGTCGGCGGTGTCCCGGATGCCGACCCACCGAGCGGCCAGGGTGCGGCCGATCGCGTCCGGCACGGCACCCGCCTCCTGCTCGCGGACGAAGGTGCCACCACCACGCCCGCGTCTGGTCTCGAGCAGCCCGCGGTCGACGAGTCGGGCGAGGGCGGCGCGGACCGTGACCCTGGCGACACCGAGCAGGGCGGCGAGTTCGCGCTCGGGTGGGAAGCGGGAGCCGGGCAGGTACTCCCCCACCGCGACGGCGGTCACGAGCCGGTCCTCGACCTCGTCCACGCGCGTCTCCGGGCCGCGCGGCTCGGTCGGGTGGTCCACCACGGCGCCCCTCCCTGTCGTGTCCGCGCTCCACGGCCAGCAGCACGGCCAGCGGCGCGGAGTCCTGTTACGGCCACGTTAAACGAGGAGAAAAGGTCTTGCCTGGGACCTTTCGAGGGACCATGCTCACCCCATGTCCCGCATCACCGAGAGCACGATGCCGTTCCAGGACGGCGAGACCTGGTACCGCGTCACGGAACCCGACCGCCCCGTCCCGGGTGCGCTCCCCCTCGTCGTGCTGCACGGCGGGCCCGGCATGGCGCACGACTACGTCCGCAACCTCGAGGCCTTCGCCGACGAGACCGGGCGCACCGTCGTACACCACGACCAGTTCGGGTGCGGCCGGAGCAGCCACCGTCCGGACGCCCCGGCCGACCTCTGGCAGCCGCAGCTCTTCGTCGACGAGTACCGCGCGCTGGTGGCACACCTCGACCTCGGTGACCACCACGTGCTCGGGCAGTCGTGGGGCGGCATGCTCGGCGCCGAGATCGCCGTCCGTCGCCCGGGCGGCATCGCGAGCCTGTCGATCTGCAACTCCCCCGCGTCGATGCAGCTCTGGGTGGACGGCGCCGCCGAGCTCCGCGCCCAGCTGCCCGAGGACGTGCAGGACGCACTGACCCGGCACGAGGCCGCCGGCACCGTCGACGACCCGGAGTACCTCGCGGCGACGCAGGTGTTCTACGAGCGCCACGTGTGCCGCGTCGTGCCGATGCCCGCGGACTTCGTCGCCTCCGAGGAGCAGATGGAGGCCGAGCCGACGGTCTACCACACCATGAACGGGCCGAACGAGTTCCACGTCATCGGCTCGCTGCGCGACTGGTCCGTCGTCGACCGTCTCGACCAGGTCGACGTGCCGACCCTCGTGGTCGCCGGTGAGCACGACGAGGCGACCCCCGCCACGTGGGAGCCCTTCGTCACGCACGTCCCGGACGCCCGCCAGCACGTCTTCCCCGGCGCCAGCCACTGCACGCACCTGGAGCAGCCGGAGGAGTTCCGCCGTGTCGTCGGCGCGTTCCTCGCCGAGCACGACGCCCAGCCCACCGCCTGACACCGGCGCTCCCCACCCCGACGCGTCCACACCCCGCACGCACACCCGGCACCCCAGCACCTCAGCACCCCAGCACCGGCACCACCCCGGCCGGCCACGCACCGGACCGCAGGCGTCCCACCGACCCGGAACGCGCCTCCCGTCCGACCACCACACTCCCTGCACCGTCCCTCCTTCCGACGAACGGAACCGACATGTCGCAGCAGCACAGCGAACTCTCCCCCCAACAGCAACTCGAGGCCTACGGCTACCGGCAGGAGCTCAAGCGCTCCGTCTCCACCACCGACCTGCTCGTCTACGGGCTCGTCTTCATGGTGCCGATCGCCCCGTGGGCCATCTTCGGCACCGTCTACAACGCGTCCTCCGGCATGGTGCCGTTGGTCTACGTCGTCGGCCTCGTCGCGATGATCTTCACCGCCCTCGCGTACGCGCAGATGGCGAAGTCCATCCCGCTCGCCGGCAGTGTGTTCTCGTACGTCGGCCGCGGCATCCACCCCACCGCCGGGTTCTTCGCCGGCTGGGCGATCCTGCTCGACTACCTGCTCGTCCCGACGCTGCTCTACGTGTTCGCGGCGGAGAGCATGGTCGGTATCTTCCCGGGCACCCCGCGCTGGCTGTGGGCACTCGTCTTCGTGGCGATCAACACCGTCATCAACCTGGCAGGCGTGTCGTCCCTCAAGCTGGCGAACCGGATCTTCCTGCTCATCGAGCTCGTCTTCGTGGTCGTCTTCGTCATCATCGCGGTCGTCGCGTTGACGGGCGGGACGGTGCCGGGCGCCTCGTTCAGCACCGACCAGGTGTTCGACCCCGCGAAGGTGTCGGCGCCGTTGATCGCTTCGGCGCTGTCCATCGCGGTGCTCAGCTTCCTCGGCTTCGACGGCATCTCGACCCTGTCCGAGGAGTCCACCGGACGCCGCGGCGGTGCGGGACTGGCGATGATCCTGGCGCTCGTCATCGTCGCGTTCCTGTTCGTCGTGCAGACCTGGCTCGCCAGTGCACTGGCCGCCGGCCGGGACTCGTTCTCGGACAGCGAGGCAGGCAACGCGTTCTTCACGATCGTCGAGCAGGCCTCGTCCAGCGGGTGGGCGACGGCGTTCTTCGCCGTCAACGTCCTGGCCGTCGGCATCGCGAACGCGATGGCTGCGCAGGCCGCCACGAGCCGCCTGCTCTTCTCGATGAGCCGCGACCGGCAGCTGCCTGCCTTCCTGCACAAGCTGAACGGTCGGAAGGTCCCGCAGAACGCGATCCTGGTCGTCTCGGTGCTGTCTGCGATCCTCGTGCTGTTCTTCGTCGGGCAGATCGACACGATCTCGTCGCTGGTCAACTTCGGTGCGCTGTTCGGCTTCATGCTGCTGCACGTGTCCGTGGTCGTGCACCACGTCGTGAAGGGCAGGTCCCGCAACTGGGTGCTGCACCTGGTCGTGCCGCTGATCGGGTTCCTCATCATCGGGTACGTGCTGCTCAACGCCGCGGTCGAGGCGAAGGTCGGCGGCATCATCTGGCTCGTCGTCGGCGCCGCCGTGTTCCTGTACTACCGGGCCACAGGCCGTTCCACCAAGGTCGGCTCCGAGGAACCGGGCACACTGGGCGAAGGCGACCCGACCGGGGCCACCACCCCGGCCGCCACCGCCGCGACCGGTGCCACCACCCCGGCCGCCGGCACCGCCAGCGGACCCGCCGCCCCACGCACGACGGACGAGGACCCCCGATGACCGCCGACCACCACCTGCCGAACACGCTCGGCCGCCCCGGGTACACCGCCGACCGCGAGCCGGTCCTGACCATCGCCCCGGGCACCGGCGAGACGATCGGCTTCGAGACGACCGACGCCGTCTACGCCGAACTCGACGTGCACCACGACATGGCGCAGCTGCAGGCCCCGATCAACCCGGTCACCGGCCCGGTGTACGTCGAGGGCGCCGAACCGGGCGACACGCTCGCGGTCACCATCCACGACATCGAGCTCACCACGCACGGCTGGTCGGTGTCGCTCCCCGGTTCGGGAGCACTGCAGCACGTGATGGGCGACCGCGTCTTCACCCGACGCTGCTCGATCGAGGACGGCGTGGTGTACGTCACGGACCGGCACGCCTTCCCGGTCCGCCCGATGATCGGCTGCATCGGCACGGCCCCCGCCGAGGGCGAGAACTCCACGATCATGCCCGCGCACGCCGAGGGCGGGAACATGGACGTCACCGAGGCCCGCCCCGGCTCGACGGTGTACCTGCCGGTCCGGGTGCCGGGAGCCCTGCTGTCGATCGGGGACATCCACGCGCTCATGGCCGAGGGCGAGTCGTCCTTCGTCGCGATCGAGGCGCAGGGCACCGCCGTCGTCTCCGTCGACCTGGTCAAGGGTGGCCCGGAGCTGCGTGCCCCGCGCATCGAGACCGCGGACGAGTGGCTGTTCGTCGGCCTGGGCGACCCGGTGCAGGAGAGCATCCGCCGCGGGTACGAGGACGCCTTCGCGTTCCTGGTGGACGAGCACGGCTGGACGGCGGACGACGCCTACGCGGTGCTCAGCGCCGTCGGCGACTCGAAGCTCGGCGGGCCGACAGGGTCCGGCACGCCGGATCCGCTGCACCCCTTCGACGCGGTCGGTGCGGTGACCCTGCACCGGGTGCCGAAGGCGGTGTTGGAGCCGACGCCGGCGGCCTGACCGCTTGTGGACGGACGGGAGGCCCGGATCACGTGACCGACGTCGGTCACGTGGTCCGGGCCTCCCGTCCGTCGTCGCGGTCGCGTCAGAACGCGTGCGTCCCGAGCAACGCCCCGGCCGCGTAGGTGGCGGCGAGCGCGAGCGCCCCGCCGGCGACCACGCGCACCGTGGCCCGGCCGCGGCGTGCGCCGCCGAGGGTGGCGCCCGTCGTCCCGGTGACGGCGAGGGCGACGAGGACGGCGACGACCGTCACGAGGATCTTGCTCGACGCCGGGGCGAGCAGCATGGCGAGGAACGGCAGCGCGGCCCCGACGATGAAGGTCGCGGCGGACACCCAGGCCGCACGCCACGGGCTGACGACCTCGTCCTCGGCGTCACGGAGGGCTGCGGCGGCACGGCGGTCGCGCACCTCGGGACGGACGAGCTCCGCCGCGACGGAGCGGGCGACGTCGTCCGAGACGCCGAGGCCGCGGTAGTGGGCGGCGATGGTGGCGGCGTCCTCGGACTCGGCCTCGAGCTGGGCCTGGTGCGCGGCCTGCCCGGTGCGCTGGGCGTCCCGGGCACCGCTCACCGAGACGTACTCGCCGAGGGCCATCGAGACCGCGCCGCCGACGAGGGCGGCGGTGCCCGCGGCGAGGACCGGTCCGGTCGAGGCGCCAGCACCCGCGACGCCGACCAGGACGGCGGCGACGGACACGATGCCGTCGTTCGCGCCGAGCAGGCCGGCGCGGAGCCAGTTGAGTCGTGCGGCGCTCGTGGCGTCGTCGTGCTCGGAGACGGGGAGCGCGAGGTCGGCAGCGGTGGACATGGGGAGAGCAAAGCACGTGCGAGCCATCCCCACCAGCAAGGGAAGGCTGCCCTGACCGGGACTTTCCGGGTGAGGGCAGCCTTCCCTCACCGCCGCGCCAGCCGCCGTCGCCGCCTTCGTTACCGCCGTCGCCGCCGCGGTCGTCACCGCCGTCGCCAGCGCGGTCGCGGTCGCGGTCGCGGTCGTCGACCGAGGAGCACGATGGGGTCAGCTCGTTCGTCGTCCCCGAGGAGGACCATGTCCGCCGTCCCCGCCCGCACCGATCCCGTCCGCTACGTCGCGATCGGCGACAGCTTCTCGGAGGGCGTCGGCGACGACGGGGACGTCCCCTTCCCGGGGTGGGCCGGGCGGCTGGCGTCCGGCCTCGCGGACCACCTGTCCGGCCCGGTGTCCTACGCCAACCTCGCGATCCGCGGGCGCCTGCTCGCCGGGGTGCTGGAGGGGCAGCTCGACGCCGCCCTCGCGCTCGACCCCGCGCCGACCCTGATCACCTTCTGCGGTGGCGGCAACGACATGCTCCGCCCCGGCTACGACGTCGACGTGCTGCTCGCCCGACTCGCACGGGCCGCGGACGCCGTCGCGGCGCAGGGCGTCCGGCTCGCGCTGCTCAGCCCCGCCGACCCGAGCGCCCGCCTGCCGCTCGGCCGACTCATCAACGCCCGGGGTGACGCGTGGGCGGAGGCCCTGACCGGGTTCGCCCGCGACCGGGGTCTGCCGTTCGTGGACGTCTCGCGCGACCGGCACCTGCGTCGCGCCGAGTTCTGGTCCGATGACCGGCTGCACATGAACCCGCTCGGGCACCAGCGCGTGGCCGACCTCGCCCTGCACGAGATCGCGAGCGGACCGGAGGCTGCGGTGCCGTCGGTCCCGGACGCCGCGCCGACGTCGGTGTCCGCGGAGCTGCGCTACTACCGCGACCACGTCGTCCCGTGGGTCCGCCGCCGGGTGACGGGCCGGTCGTCGGGCGACGGTCGGGTCGCGTCGCACGGCGACTGGACGCTGGTCGCACCGGCCGGACGGCGCTGACCGGGAACAGCTGACCGGTCGGTGCCGGCGGGACCGGCTGTCCGGGAGCAGCGGCCGGGGCGGTCCCCTTGCGTCAGACCAGGTAGGTCCGCGTGGGACGGCCGTTCAGCGCGTGCGGGAAGGGCTCCCCCACCGGACGGAAGCCGGCGCTGCGGTAGAGCCGGAGTGCGGGGGCGTTGTCCTCGAGCGCGTGCAAGGAGCAGTGCGCGTACCCGGCGGCCCGAGCAGCGTCCACCGCCGCGACCAGGAGCGCTCGACCGAGACCGCTCCCCTGCGCCGACGGATCCACGGCCAGCAGGCTGAGGTAGGCGGCACCGGCCGGTCCGTCGCCACCGGTCCCGGGTGCCGTGACCAGCGCGAAGCCGCGGACGCCGTCGTCCGACGAGGGTGCGACCACGAGCGCAACCCGGTCGGCCGCGAACTTCGTCGCTGCCCGGGCACGCACCGCGGGGTCCTCGGCGCGGCCGTCCCGCACGGCGACCGCGGCGACCCAGAGGTCGATGCAGGCAGAGTCGGTGTCGGCCCCGGGTTCCGCGACCCGTACGGCTGCCGTCGACTCGATCATCGGCCCACCCTACGACCGTGCTGCTGCGTGCGCCGTCGGCCCGCGGCCTCGGTGCGTCGGGCGGTCACGAGGCCGCCCGGCAGCAGCACGGTCGTGGTCGCTCACGCGGTCGCGGACACCCCGACACGGAACGACGCCCCGCGGTGCTCCTCCGGCAGCCGGTCGCCCCGGCCGAGCAGCTTGTGGCGGAGGGATCCCTCGCGGTAGCCGTCCGGGTACGCGTTCCGTGCGCGGAGCTCGGGCACGACGAACTCGATGACGTCCTCCCACGTGCCCGGGGTCACCGCGTAGGCGAGGTTGAACCCGTCGACGTCGGTCTGCTCCTGGATGTCGATCAGCCGCTGCGCGATCGTCGCCCCGCTGCCGACCTCGACCGGCCCGAGTCCGCCGATGGCCGTCTGCCGTGCGATGTCCCGCACCGTCCAGGTCGTGCCGTCCTCGCCGGTCGCCGCGGACAGGTTGGCGGCGGCGGACTGGATCGCGTTCGACTCGATGTTGCCGAGCGGCTCGTCCAGGTCGTACTGCGACAGGTCGACGCCCATCCACCCGGAGTTGAGCACGAGCGCACCCGCCTCGGACGCGTAGGACAGGTAGTCGCGGTACTTCGCCTGCGCGGCCTCGTCGGTCTCGTCGGTGATGACGGTGAGCAGCGTGTAGACGCGGGCGGCGTACCGGTCGCGACCAGCAGCCTCCAGGGCGTCCCGGATCTTCGCGACGGTCGCGGCCAACTGCGGCAGGGTCGGGGCGCCGACGAAGACGGCCTCGGCGTTCTCGGCCGCGAAGCGGATGCCCCGCGGCGACGCGCCGGCCTGGTAGACGACCGGCGTCCGCTGGACCGACGGCTCGGACAGGTGGATGCCGGGCACGTCGAAGTGCGTGCCGTGGTGCTCGATCGGGTGCACCTTGGCGGGGTCGGTGAAGACGCCGGTCTCGCGGTCCTCGACGACGGCGTCGTCCTCCCACGAGCCCTCCCACAGCTTGTAGAGGACCTCGAGGTACTCGTCGGCGACGTCGTAGCGGTCGTCGTGGCCGAGCTGGTCGGTCTGCCCCATGTTCCGGGCGGCACTCGGCAGGTAGCCGGTGACGACGTTCCAGCCGACGCGGCCCTTCGTCAGGTGGTCGAGCGTCGACATGCGTCGGGCGAACGGGTACGGGTGCTCGTAGGCGGTGCCGGCGGTGATGCCGAACCCGAGGTGCTCGGTGACCGCGGCCATCGCGGACACGAGCAGGATCGGGTCGTTCACCGGCACCTGCGACCCGGTGCGCAGGGCTGCCTCGTCGGTGCCGCCGTAGACGTCGTACGTGCCGAGGACGTCCGCGATGAAGATGCCGTCGAAGGAGCCGCCCTCCAGGATCTTCGCCAGGCCGGTCCAGTACGACAGGTCGTTGTAGTGCCGGGAACGGTCGCGCGGGTGCCGCCACAGCCCGGAGGACTGGTGGGCGACGCAGTTCATGTCGAACGCGTTGAAGCGGATCTGCCGGGGTTCGCGGTTCGTGGTCACGTCGCGACCGTACGTCGGGGCCCGCGGGTCCGTCACGGACGATGACGCCGCGTGACACGACCGGCGCCCGGCCGTCCCGCAGCGGGCGGTGGCCACCGCGAAGGAGGCGACCCGGGTGATGCCCTGGATCCGCGGACGAGACGTCGTGCTCGTCGATCGTTCGCCGTGCGCGCCAGACTGAACGCGTGCGTTTCGACACCGTTCTGGCTGCAACTGACGTCCCGACCCTCCAGGCCGAGGTCGCCGCGCTCCGACGCCCGGCCAGACGACTTGCTCGCGGCCTGACAGCGCTGCGGGGCGGCTCGGCGCAACCGCGTCAGTTCCAGGTCGTCGTCGACGAGCGTGACCAGAGCTGGACGTTCGATCGGCAGGGCGATCACCACCGCGACCAGTACGCGGAAGGCGTCCTGCATTCGGTCGACGGGCCGGTGGAGGTCGGCTTCGCCCGAAGCGGCGCGGTGGCTCCTCCCGTTCGGCTGCTCACCCCGGAGCTCCTCCTGCTGTGGGGCTCGCCCGGGAGCTTCGCACCGATCCTGGTCCAACGGATCCACGGGCACTGGCTGCTCGTGACGTTCGAGCACGAGCGCGATCCGGCTGACCGCGTGACAGTGGTCGTCGACGAGCGGGACGGTGTTGCGCACCGCTCGTACGACACGACCGAGATCACCGTGCTCACGGAGGTTCGGGTGATGGACGACGATGAACCGGTGCCACCGCGCCCCCGGTTCTCACGGCTGCGGGAGTGGCCAGTGCTCGAGTACTGACCGCTGCGTCGGTGCCTCGGCCGAGGATCGGCTACCCGGGCACGGGCGATGTCAGCCATGCTGCTTCCGTAGGTGAGGATGGCGGCATGCAGAACCCTTCACCTGTCACAGCAGTCACGGGCGGGTCCCGCGGCATCGGAGCAGCCGTCGTGAGACGACTCGCAGCCGAAGGGCATCACGTGGTCATCGGGTACCGCGACGATGTCGACGCCGCAGCCCAGGTGGCAGCTGAAGTCCAGGCCCTCGGGCGCGGAGCGGTGATCGCCGCCGTCGATGTCACAGACCCCCGTTCGCTCGACGCGTTCTTCGGCGAAGCGCAGAACCTGGGGCCGCTGACCGGCGTCGTCGCTGCGGCAGGTGCCGTCCGAGGCGTCGGCCGTCTCTTCGATCTCGACCCGAGCGATGTCAAGCAGGACCTCGAGGTCAACCTCCTGGGTGCCGTCCTGACCAGCCGTGCCGCAGTGCACCACCTGGCCCGAGGAGCGGGGTCTCTCGTTCTGATCGGTTCGGCAGCGGCGACCCTCGGCAGCCCTGGGAGCTACGTGCACTACGCCGCGGCCAAAGCCGGGGTTGCGGCTCTGAGCCTGGGGCTTTCGAAAGAAGTGGCTTCCGAGGGCATACGAGTCAACTGTGTTGAGCCGGGGACCGTTTGGACGGACTTCCACCAAGACCCTGACCGGCCGGCAAAGGTTGCGTCGTCCGTACCCCTTGGACGAGCGGCGATGCCGGACGAGATCGCAGGAGCCGTGGCGTGGCTGCTCTCACCAGACGCGGCCTACACCACGGGGGCGACTCTGAGGGTTGCCGGGGGCCTGTAGCTGCCGTTTCTTGCAGCAGGAGTACAGCCCAGCTCTTGTCCCAGGAGACCTCCGCTCACCGAGACGGTGCAGGGAGTGAGGGCTCCTTGTAACCTCGGCAGATGAACCAGAGCGACGTCCTCGAGCACATCGTGGAGCGAGAGCGGGTTCTCGAACGTCCGGTGGTCGTCGGCGTCTCTGGCTACTGTGGGTCCGGCAAGTCGACGCTCGCCCGCAGCCTGGTCGCAGCACTTCCCGATGCCGTGCGGATGCGTGGAGACGACTTCCTGGACCCCGAACGTTCACACCGACGTTCCTCGGACTGGGACGGGGTGGGGCGTGAGCGCCTGGTCGCGACGGTGCTGGAACCGTTCCGAGACGAACGCACCAGCCGCTTCCAGCGGTACGACTGGGCCCGGCGAGCCCTCGGCCCCGAGGAGCCACTACCGCAGGCGAGAACCCTCGTCGTCGACCTCATCGGCCTGTTCCACCCCGAGGCGCTGCCCACACTCGACGTGACCGTCTGGTGCGACGTCGACCTTGACACTGCTGCCCGCCGCGGTGTTGCCCGAGACCGGAGACTCGGCCGCAGCCACGACGCTCTCTGGCACGACATCTGGCTCCCGAACGAACGAGACTTCGAGCAGCGCTTCACCCCCCGCCACACCGCCGACCTGCTCTCCGCACCGTCTTCACGGCCGATCGTGCAGCGGAACGGGTCGAGTGCCTCATCGTGCTGCTGACCAGGAGCACTCCAGACGGAACGAGAACGCGACGGGTGAGCAACTGCGCGACCTGCGGTCGCTGCTCTCCGCGCCGTGGCGGATCGGTCCGGACCGTCCTCCGGCGCGCTCTCCTCACACTGCACCGACCACCCGTCGTCAGGCCCGGTCGTGCAGCGTCACGTGGTAGCCGTCCGGGTCGGCGAACGTGAAGGTCCGGCCGAAGGGACCGTCGATCGGGTCGGCGACGATGCGGTGTCCGTCGGCCACGAGGGCGTCGTGGATTGCCTGGACGTCCGTCGCGTGCAGCCAGAGTGCGACGCCGATCCCGGGCTGCTCGACCGCGGCCAGGTCGGTGCCCGGGACGATGTCGCGCAGGGCGAAGGCGATCGGCGCCGTGGTGAAGACGACGGCGTGCGGCGGCCCGGCCGGAGAGCGGACGAGGCCGAGGTACTGCTCGTAGAACGCCTGCGCGGCGCCGAGGTCGCGGACCTGCAGGGAGATGAAGTCGGGGCCGGTGACGGGCATGGGTGCTCCTCCAGTTCGTGTCAGTCTTCTGACATGCAGGAGCGTATGTCAGACTACTGACATGAGTCAAGAGCAGACCGGCGTCGACCTCCCGACCTCGATCGGGTACCTGCTCAAGGAGACCGCCAGCGCGCTCCGGGCGGCGATGGAGTCCGTGCTGCGCCCGCTCGGCATGACGGTCACGCACTACGCCTGCCTCGAACTGCTCGCACAGCGGCCCGGGTCGTCGAACTCCGAGCTCGCCCGCGGCACCTTCGTCACCCGGCAGTCGATGAACGTGCTCCTGCAGACCCTCGAACGCGACGGCGTCGTCGCCAGGCCGTCCGAGGCCCGCACCGGCCGGGTGATGCCGACCGAGCTCACCGACCGTGGCCGCCGCGACCTGGCCGCCGCGACGGCTGCCGTCCGCTCCGTCGAGGACCGGATGCTCGGCGAGCTCGACGAGGACGACCGCGCGACGGCGCGACGGCTGCTGCGCAGCATGGTGCACGCACTCCGGCAGGGGGACTGACCCGGGAAGGACTCTCGGCGCACCGGACGCCGGACGGGAGGCACGGCACCAGCCGGCACCGCGCCTCCCGTCCGGCGGTCGGCGTCCCCGGCCGACCCCCGCTGCCGAAGGCGTCAGCGCACGAGGAAGTCCGTGACGACGTCGACGACCTCGGGGTGGTCCTGCGGCCGGTGCCCGTGGCCGACGAGCGTCACGTGTCGGGCACCGCGGATGCGCGCGGCGATCACCTCGTACTCGTCGTTCCACCCGCCGGTGACGACCAGCGTGGGGACGTCCAGCTCCGACGGCGTGTCCAGCGTCCACGGGCCGGGCAGCATGCGCTGTCGCCGGGCAGCGAGGAGCCCGTCGGCGCCGAGCGGCGGCGTGAGCCGGTCACCGCTCATCGCCGCCGCGAAGTCGGCGGCGAACTCCTCGGCCGTGCGGTCCGACGCTCGGTCGAGCACCGGCTGCACCCGGCGGATGTGCTCCTCGACGGCCTCGTGACCACGCGCCAGTGCGTACGCGGCCGGTTCCAGCAGCACGAGCGCTGCCACCAGGTCTGGTCGACGGACCGCCGCGCGCATCGCGACCGCCCCGCCGAACGAGTGCGCGACGACCGTGCTGCCGCTCCGACAGGCGGTGAGCAGCCGCTCCTCCCAGCGGTCCTGGTCGAACCGGACGGCCAGCTCGGAGTCGTAGCCCGGCATCCACGCGACCCGGGCGTCCGGCAGGTCGAGGAGGTCGCCCCAAGCCCGGCGGGGCGAGCGGTTCGAGGCGTGCAGGAACACGGTCCCTCCGCCGCGGCTGCCGGGCCGCTCGTCGCTCATGCGCTGCAGGCTAGCGGAGCACCGAGCGGGTCAGCGCGTGGCGACCGCCTGCTGCGCAGCCGTCTCGGCCGCGACCCACGCGAGCATCCCGCACTTGACGCGCATGACGAACTTCGAGACGCCCTGGAACGCGACGAGGTCCTCGAGCACGTCCTCGTCCGGCTCGCCGACCCCGCGGGAGCGCATCATCGTGCGGAACTCCTCCGTCAGGGCCAGGAGCTCCGGCACGGTGCGCCCGACCGCCATGTCGGTCAGGACCGAGGCCGACGCCATCGAGATCGAGCACCCGTCACCCTGCCAGGCGATCGCGGCGATCCGGTCGGTACCGGGCTCGAGCCGGAGCCGGACGGTGATCTCGTCGCCGCAGGTCGGGTTCCGCTCGAAGTGCTCGGCGTCGGCGTCGGGCAGCGGCCCGTCGCCCCGCCGTGCCTTGGCGTGGTCGAGGATCACCTGCTGGTAGAGCCCGTCGAGCCCGTTCACGAGGCGTCCTCCGCCCCGAAGTAGGCGCGGATCTCGCCGACGGCGGTGACGAACCGGTCGACGTCGTCCTCGGTCGTGTAGACGTACGTGCTCGCCCGGCTCGTCGCGGTGAGGCCCAGGCGGCGGTGCAGCGGTTGCGCGCAGTGGTGGCCGGAGCGGACCGCGATGCCCTGCGCGTCGAGGTACTGCGACACGTCGTGCGCGTGCACACCGTCGACGACGAACGAGGCGAGGCCGCTGCGCGGGACCCCGACCGCCGGACCGACGACGTGGACGCCGGGGACCGTGGCGAGGCCGGTCAGCATCCGCTGCGCGAGGTGCTCCTCGTGCGCCTGGACCCGGTCCATGCCGATGCGCTCGAGGTAGCGGACGGCCTCGGCGAGGGCGACCGCCTGGGACACGGACTGCGTGCCGGCCTCGAACCGCTCGGGAGCCGGCATGAAGTCGGTGTGCTCCATCGTCACGGTGGTGATCATCGAGCCGCCGGTGCGGAACGGCGGCAGCGCGTCGAGTAGCGCACCCCGTCCCCAGAGGACACCGATGCCGTTCGGTCCGAGCATCTTGTGCCCGGAGAACGCGGCGAAGTCGACGTCGAGCGCGCGGACATCGAGCGGCCGGTGCGGTGCGGACTGGCAGGCGTCGAGCACGACCAGGGCGCCGACGGCGTGGGCGGCGGCGACGACCTCGGCGACCGGGGCGATCATCCCGGTGACGTTGGACACGTGCGCGAACGCGACGACGCGGGTGCGCTCGGTGATGCGGGCGACGGCGCCCTCGGCGGTCCAGCAGCCGGCGTCGTCGACGGGCACCCAGCGCAGGGTGGCGCCCGTCGCGGCGGCGAGCTCCTGCCACGGCACGAGGTCCGCGTGGTGCTCGGCCTCGGTGATGAGGACCTCGTCCCCGGCGCCGATCCGGAAGCGGTCCGCCTCGGGCCCGCCCCGGCCCGCGCTCGCGGCGCGGATGCCGAACGCGACGAGGTTGAGGGCGTCGGTGGCGTTGGCCGTCCAGACGACCTCGGACGGGCTCCCCGCGCCGATGAAGCGGGCGACGGTGGCGCGCGCGTCCTCGTATGCGTCGGTGCTCAGCGCGGCGAGGGTGTGGGCCCCGCGGTGCACGGCGGCGTTGTCGTGCTCGAGGAACCGGCGTTCCGCGTCGAGGACCTGCACGGGCCGTTCGGCGGTGGCGCCGGAGTCGAGGTACGCGAGCGGCTGCCCGTTCACCTCCTGCTGGAGGATCGGGAAGTCCGCACGGATGCGTGCGACCTCGTCCTCGGTGAGCGGTTCGACGGAGTCGTCCGTCGGCGCTGGTGCCACGATCGTCACGGTGCTGGCCCTCCTGCCGTCTCCGGGAGACAACCCGTCAATGGTGGTCGTTCTTCCCGGTGGCGTCCAGTCGGGCCGGCACCGGACGGTCCGGCTCCGACTCGTCGGGCCTACTCGTTGCCGACGCGCTTGTCGGCCTCGTCGCGGGCCTTGTCGATCTTGTCGTCGTACTTGCCGCCGGTGGCCTTCTTGACGGCGTCGGCGACCCCGTCGAACACCTTGTCGCTGATGCCCTCGGCCTTCTCGCTCTGCAGTGCGTCCTGGACCTTGTTGTCCTGCAGGAACGCCTGGGCCTTCTTCGTGATGTCGTCGAACCCTGCCATGACCGTTTCCTCGAGTCGCCGCGGAACCTGGTGCTCCGCGTCCTGGCGCCGATGCTAACCACCGCGCCGGCGATCGGACCGCCCTGTGACCGGATGCCCAGCCGAGCGCCGTCAGACCATCTGTGCGCTGCGCCGACGCGCGAGCACGTACCCGACGGCGACCGCACCGCTCACCGCGAGCAGGGACGGGATGAGGATGTCGGTCCCCTCCTGCGTGAACTCGAGCACGAGCACGAGCGCGGTGAAGGGCGCGCGCATGGTCGTGGCGAGGAAGGCCGCCGCCCCGACGAACGGGAACGCCGCCACGCTCCCGCCGTCGGTCGGCCAGAGGAGCAGCCAGGCGGCGCCGAGGAACCCGCCGAGGGCCGATCCGATCGCGATCGACGGCGTGAGGGTGCCCCCGACCGCCCCGGCGCCGATCGTCGCGGCGGTGGTGACCGTCTTGAGCAGCCCCAGCACCAGCAGGGCGAGCAGCGGCGCCATGCCGAACAGCGTCGGTCCGTCGAGGTCGGCGTTCATGGCCGCGAGCCCGAGGGCACGGCCGTTGCCCATCACCTCGGGGAACGGGACCGCGACGAGGCCGACGAGCGCGAACACGACGGGCAGCACGACGAGGAGCTTCCACCCGGTCGGCGCGATGCCCTGCAGGCGGTTCGTCGTCTTCACGAAGCCGACCCCGGCGAACCCGAGCAGCGGACCGACCACGACCGCCCAGACGAGCAGGGACGGCGAGAGGTGCATCGCCGGCACGTGATACAGCACCTCGTCCGGGATCACGAGCCGCGCGACGAACGCCGCGATCGCACTCGTCACGAACGCCGGCAGTGCGGTCGCGAGGGTCAACTCGCCGAGCAGCACCTCGACGGCGAAGAGTGCGCCGCCGAGCGGGACGTCGTACACCGCCGCGAGGCCGGCAGCCGCACCGCAGGCGACCAGGACCCGGGTCTCGCGGGCGGTGAGACCCGCCCGGACGGTCAGCAGCTGGGCGGCCCAGGCGCCGATCTCGCGCGGAGCGACCTCCTTCCCGATCGAGGCGCCGAGCCCCACCGCCAGGATCTGCACGCCCGCGTTGCCGAGGCTCACGAGCGAGGGCATCCGCTTACCCGCGACGGCCGCGGTCACCCCGACGACCGGTCGGCCCCAGCGGCGGATCGCCCACCAGGCGACGGCGGTGAGCACACCGGCCGCGAGGACCGCCAGGAACC
Source organism: Curtobacterium sp. L6-1 (assembly GCF_018885305.1). NCBI lineage: Bacteria > Bacillati > Actinomycetota > Actinomycetes > Micrococcales > Microbacteriaceae > Curtobacterium > Curtobacterium aetherium. The sequence goes on along the minus strand of NZ_CP076544.1, from coordinate 364,088 downwards.
GGTTCAGCCCCGACGGCGCGTCGGCTGCTTCACGGTGCCCGCCGAACGGGTACCCGAAGGCGACGAACTGGATGAGCTGGAGTGCGAGCCACACCGCGATGCCGGCGACACCGCCGGCGACGCCGACGAGCCCGGTGACAACGGCGAGCTTGATCGCCCAGACCGGGCTGGCGGGTCCGTTGTGTGGCATGTCGGCCAGCGTAGCGGCGCGCGTCGGCGTGCTGCGTCCGCCCGGCCGGGAGGCACGACCCGCCACCCGCGGACCGGTGGCGGTCCGAGGGTGGCGATCCGGGCCTCCCGTCCGAGCGGCCCTGCCGCGCCTCCGGCGGGGCGGGTCGTCAGACGGCGACGACGCGGAACGGCACCACGGTCTCGGGGAACGTCATCGGTGCCTGGACGCCGACGACCTCGAGGGCGCGACCGGAGAACACCCGGTCGCCGGACCACCACGGTGCGGGCTCCAGACCGGGCACGTCCCCGGCCACGAGCGGGTCCACGCGGTAGCGGGTGTCCGGGTCGAGTCCGCGCAGGGTGGTGCGCCCGCGGGGGCTGACCTCGGAGCGGCCGATGACGGCGAGGAAGAACAGGGCCTCGCGGCGGTCCGGGGCGACCGAGCCGTAGACGAGCTGGGTCGGGTCGGCCTGGTCGACGCGCACCAGGTCGCCGTGGTGCAGCAGGTCGCGGTGCGCCTTGTAGTGCGCGATCCACTCGGTGAGTTCGCGCTCCTCGGCCTCGGTCGCGGTCGCGAGGTCCCACTCGATGCCGAGGTGCCCGAACAGCGCCGTGCCCGCCCGGAACGCGAGCGTGTGCCAGCGTCCGGTCGTGTGGTTCGTGCCGCTCGCGATGTGCGAACCGAGCATCTCCGGCGGCAGGAGCTGCATGGTCCAGCGGTTCATCTGCTGCCGCTCGAGCGGGTCGATGCAGTCCGAGGTCCAGACGCGGTCGGTGTGCTCGACGACGCCGAGGTCGACGCGACTGCCGCCCGACGAGCACGACTCGATCTCGAGCGCCGGGAACCGCTCCTTGAGCGCCGCCATCAGGCGGTAGGCGGCGAGGGTCTGCTCGTGCACGGCGGCACCCGCGCCCCGGGTGCCGGCCTCGACCAGGTCCCGGTTGTGGTCCCACTTGACGTAGTCGACGCCCACCTCGCCGATCACCGCGGTCAGGCGCGCGAGGACGTGTTCGTACGCCGCCGGGATCGCCAGGTCGAGCACCTGCTGGTTCCGCGCCCGGACCGGCAGACGACCGTCCGCCTGCATGATCCACTCGGGGTGCTCCCGTGCCAGGTCGCTGTCCTCGTTGACCATCTCGGGCTCGAACCACAGGCCGAACTCCATGCCGAGCGCACGGACGTGGTCGACCAGCGGGGCCAGGCCGTCGGGCCAGACGTCCTCGTCGACGAACCAGTCCCCCAGGCCGGCACGGTCGTCGCGGCGTCCGCGGAACCAGCCGTCGTCGAGGACGAACCGCTCGACCCCGATCCGGGCGGCGCGGTCGGCCAGGTCGGTCAGGCGCTCCAGGTCGTGGTCGAAGTAGACCGCCTCCCAGACGTTGATCGTCATCGGGCGCGGACGGACCGGGTGCTGCGGACGCTGCCGGAGCCAGTCGTGGAAGCGCCGGGCCTGCGCGTCGAGACCGTCCCCGTGGGCGCCGTAGACCCACGGCCCGGTGTGGGTGTCGCCCTCGGCGAGCCGCACCTCGCCGGGCAGCAGGAGCTCGCCACCGCCGATGACCTGGTGGCCGTCGGCGAGGCGCTCCGCGTGGTGGCGGTGGTTGCCGCTCCAGCCGACGTGCACGCCCCACACCTCGCCGCTCGCGAAGCCGAAGCCCGGCGTGCCGACGCTGAGGACCGTCGCGGCGTCGGGGCCCGTGCGACCACGGCGTCCCTCGCGCTGGTGGGTCCCGACGACGAGTTCGTGGCGCTGCGGGGTGCGCTCCTTGCCCCAGCGGCCGGCGAAGTCGAGGACCTCGCGGGCGCGTCCGGGGACGGGCAGCGCGACGGTGAGGTCGTCGACCGTGTACGTGCCCGGGGCCCGGTTCGTGACGGCGGCGCGGAGGCGCACCAGGCCGGAGACGAGCATCTCGACCTCGATGCGGAGGGCGAGGCCGGCGACCCGGTCCTCGGCCAGGGCGACGAGGCGCTGGGCGGCACCGGAGGCGGCGGTGCCGGAGGTCGCGGCGCCGGAGGTCGCGGCGCCGGAGGTCGCGGCGCCGGAGGTCGCGGTGCCGCTGGCGGAGCCGCTGGTGTCGGGGCCGCTGGCGGCCTGCTCGCTCGTGGCGCTGGGGATGTCCGTCACGGTGAGGTCGGTGACCGTGAACGCGGGTGACCAGTCGTGGCCGTCCCGGTGCCCGGTCAGCCCCGGGCGTCCCGTCCACCCGGTGTGCGGCTCGGGCAGCACGCTGAGGCGCACGGCGACGTCGGGTGTGCTCGGCTGCAGCGGTAGCACGTCGGCGGCGGCGAGTGCCCGGAGCTCCGCGTCGGACTGCTCGCCAAGGGCGGCGCCCCAGTGCACGACGGCGGGCAGCCGCCCGTCGGAGCAGTCGAGGACCAGGGAGACTCCCCCGGCGGTCAGGTGGACGGGGGCGGTGGGGAGCTGCGTCATCGGGTCTCCTCGGGGCGGACGGACGGTGTCGAGCCTCCCGGTCCGGACCGGGGCACCGCAAGCCGACGCGCGCGGGGCCGGCCGCGCGCTGCCGGTCACGGGCGCAGGGCAGCGCGCCCTGCACCCGTGACCGGGCGCACGGCGGCGCGCTCTGCGCTGCCGGTCACGGGCGCGGCGCGCCCCGCGCTGCCGGTCAGAACCAGCGTTTCACCTTGAACACCGCGTAGAGGACCGCCGCGAACAGGACCATCGCGATGATCGCGAGCGGGTACCCCCACGTCCACGACAGCTCGGGCATGTGCGTGAAGTTCATCCCGTACACGGCCGCGATGAGGGTCGGCGCGAACAGGATCGCCGCCCAGCCCGAGATCCGCTTGGTGTCGTCGTTCTGCTTCTGCGCCGCCAGGGTCGAGTCCACCGTCAGGGCGTTCTGCAGCAGCTGCCGGAAGGTGTCCAGCCGCTCGACGACGCGGATGACGTGGTCCAGGACGTCCCGGAAGCGGCGCTGGAGCTCGACGGGCAGGTGGTACTTCTCGGCGCCGCGGTGCAGGTCCTCGATCATCCGGATGAGCGGACGGGCGGCCCGCTGGAAGTCGACGACCTCGCCGAAGAGCTCGTAGATGCGGCGGGAGACCCCGGGGACGCCCGAGAATAGCTGCCCCTCGATCTGGTTGATGTCCTCCTCGAGCCCGTCGATCACCGGCCGGTAGTCGTCGACGATCGAGTCCATCAGCGCCCAGAGCTGCGCCTGCGCCCCGGCGGTGACGAGGCCGGGCTTGCCGCTCATCCGCTGCAGGGCCCGCGGGACGGTCTGCGTGCCGCGGGGGTCGGCCTGCACGACCGCGAGGAAGAAGTCCTCGCCGACGAAGGCGTGCACCTCGCCGAACTCGACCTCCTCCTGGGCGTCCCGGTAGACGGCGGGCTTCAGCACGGCGAACAGCGTCGACCCGTACCGCTCGAGCTTCGGGCGCTGGTGCCCCTCGGCGGAGTCCTCGACCGCGAGCTCGTGCAGGCCGAGGGCGACCGCGACGTCCCCGAGCTCCTCGGCGTCCGGGCGGTCGAGCACGATGCACGCCGAGGCGCCGTGCTCCTCGATCATCCGGAAGCTGTCGTCGAGCGAGGAACTCGTCGTCGGGGCGATGCGGTCGACGTACACGGTGTTCAACTCGACGGTCACGGCACCACCGTACGCACCCTGAGCGCGACCTGCGCGGCGCCGATGGCAGCGGCGTAGCGTCCAGGTCCTCAGCATGCTGACGAAAGGGACGACCATGCGGTGGATGCGGAAGATCGTGATCGCGGTGAGCGCTGTCGTCGCCGTGGTGGGCTCGACCATCGGGTCCGGAGCGGCGGGCGGCACACCGATCGCCGAGGCCGCGGGCGGAGCGCTGTCGGCGTCGTCGACGGCGATCGCTCCGGGCGGACCGGCGTTCGGCATCTGGAGCGTCATCTACGTCGGGCTCATCGCCTTCGCCGTCTGGCAGTTCCTGCCGCGCCGCGACGACCAGGCCCGCCACGACCGGCTCGCCGTGCCCGCGACACTGTCCCTGCTGCTCAACGCGGCGTGGATCCTCTCCGTGCAGTTCGGTCTGCTCTGGGCCAGCGAGCCGATCATCGTCGCCCTGCTCGGGGTGCTCGCGTGGGCGTTCGTCGTGCTCCGGCGCACCGAGCCGTCCGGCCGGGTCGAGGCGATCGTCACCGACGGGACGTTCGGGCTCTACCTCGGCTGGGTCTGCGTCGCGACGGCGGCGAACACCGCCGCGGTCCTGACGGCGGCCGGCTTCCGGGGCTTCGGGATCGGACAGGACGCCTGGGGTGTCGTCGTCGCCGCGGTCGCCGGCCTGGTGGGCGTGCTCGTCGCGGTCACCGGTCGCGGACGGATCGCGCCGACGCTGTCGCTCGGGTGGGGGCTCGCGTGGGTCGCGGTCGCACGCCTCGACGGCCCCCTCGTCTCGGTGCCGACCGCCGTCGCAGCGCTCGTCGCCACCGCGGCCGTCGTCGTCGTGACCCTCGTCACCCGCGCCCGCGCCGGCTGGGTGGCGCGGCCGGCCACCCTGCGTACCGCGTAGCGGGGGCGCGCCCCGCGCCTCCGTGGCCGCCTGCGCTGCCGGAGTCGGACGCGGAAGCGACAGATCGGTGCCGACCACCGGCGGCGATCTGTCGCTTCCGCGCACCTGTCCCCGGGTCCCGGCGTGCCTGGCCCACCCCGAGGCGCGCCCCGCGCCTCCGCACCGGACGCGCGCAGCGCGGCAGAACGGCGGCGGCAGCAGCGCGCAGCTCGTCAGCGCGCCGCCGCCACCAGTCCGTGCGCAGCCGCGACGGCCTCGTTCGTCACCCGGCCCGCGTGCACGTTGAGCCCGTGTGCGAGCGCCGGGTCGGCCTCCAGCGCGCGCTCCCACCCCTGGTCGGCGATCGCCACGGCGTACGGCAGCGTCGCGTTCGTCAGCGCGATCGTGCTCGTCCGGGGAACAGCGCCGGGCATGTTCGCCACGCAGTAGTAGACGGCAGCGTGCACGGCGAAGGTGGGGTCGTCGTGCGTGGTCGGCCGCGAGCCCTCGAAGCACCCGCCCTGGTCGATCGCGACGTCGACGAGGACCGATCCGGCACGCATCTCTGCGACCATCGCGTCGGTCACGAGCTTCGGCGCGGACGCCCCCGGGATGAGGACCGAGCCGATGACCAGGTCGGCGTCGGCCACGGCGCCGGCGATCGCGAGCGGGTTCGACCGGAGCGTCGTCACGCGGCCGTCGAACCGGGCGTCGAGGGCCCGGAGGCGCGGCAGGCTGATGTCGAAAACGGTCACCTCGGCGCCCATGCCGAGGGCGATCGTCGCGGCGTGCTCGCCCGCGACACCGCCGCCGATCACGACGACGCGGCCCTTCGGCGTCCCGGGCACCCCACCGAGGAGGAGACCACGTCCGCCGTTCGCGCGCATGAGGTGGTTCGCACCGACCTGGGCGGACAACCGCCCGGCGATCTCGGACATCGGGGACAGCAGGGGCAGCGAGCGGTCCGGCAGCTGCACGGTCTCGTAGGCGATCGCGGTCGCGCCGGACTCGACGAGCGCGGTGGTCAGGGGCCGGTCGGCGGCCAGGTGCAGGTAGGTGAAGAGGGTCTGCCCCTCCCGGAGGAGCGGGTACTCCGCGGCCACCGGCTCCTTCACCTTGAGGACGGTCTCGGCACGCTCCCACACCGCGGCGGCCTCGTCGACGATGGTGGCTCCGGCGGCGCGGTACTCGTCGTCCGTGAAGGCCGATCCCGCACCGGCTCCTGCCTGCACGAGGACCTCGTGCCCGTGCAGGGACAGTTCGGCGACGCCGGCGGGCGTGGCGGCGACGCGGAACTCGTTGTTCTTGATCTCGGTGGGGACGCCGATGCGCATGACGGACTCCTTCGTGGGCAGGTGCTCGGGCACCGCCCATTCAGCCGCGCGTTCGCCCCGACCGTGGACGGACCGAAGGACCCGCTGCCCGTCGCCCGTTCGGTGTCACCGTGTTCGGTACCGACACGGCGCGGAGCGCTCCCACCGAACGCGCGTCAGCGGCGCGGGCGGGAGCGGAGTGTGTCGCTCGGCAGCTCCCCGAAGCGCGAGCGATACGCGGCCGAGAACCGTCCGAGGTGCCCGAACCCCCACCCGCGGGCGATGTCGGCGACCGAGGTCTCATCGCGCTCGGCACGACGCAGGTCCTCGAGCGCGCCGTCGAGTCGGACACTGCGCAGCAGGTCGCCCGGCGTCTGGTCGAGGTGACGGCGGAGGGACTGCTGCAACCCACGCGGGCTGAGCCCCGCGGCGGCGGCGATCTCGGGCGTCCCGATCGGCTCGCGCGCGTGGGCGTGCACGTAGTCGAGGGCCTTCCGGAGCCGCTGGTGCTCGGGAGCGGAACCGGACACCGACGTGCGCCAGGCGCTCCGTCGGGGGAACGCCCGGAGTGCCGCGTCGGCGAACGCGGAGGCGATGTCGTGCCGGACGACGGCTGACATCGCGGTGTCGACCTGCAGCCAGGTGGACGAGTAGCGGCGCACGGTCTCCTGCCAGATGCGCATGCCGCCGGCGTCCGGACGCTCGAGCGGCTCGAACGCGAAGGAGTCCTCGCCGACCAGCTCGGTGAGGAACCCGCGGTCGAGGTGCACGAGGTTCAGGCCGATGTCGCGGTGGTGCAGGTCGTAGCGCTCGGAGGGGAGCACGACGGGGACGCCGGGCTCGAGGTCGACGGACCGGCCGTCGAAGGTGATGGTGCTGCTGCCGCTCCGGAGCCACGCCACGATGACGTCGTCCGACTGGCTCTGGCTGCGCAGGTCGACCCCGAACCGCGACGTCCGGAGCGACATGCGCTCGTCGGTGACGCCGGCGAAGTCCCAGATGGTGTCGGCGTGGGTGCGGCGGATGGACGGCGCCCGCAGCTCGTAGTCCGAGGTGAAGAACGCCATGGCCTGGTCGATGTCGGTGCCCGCCAGCCGCCGGTACGACCGCGTGTCCGCCCGGCCGACGCCGGTGGGCACGGGGGCAGTGGACGGACCGGCTTCGTGAGTGAGCACCATCCTCCGACCGTACGGGAGACCACCGACAATCAGCCCTGGGGGTTCTGCAGGATCGCCTGTCCGACGCTCTCGTCCAGGATGAGGTCCGTCACGAGCCCCGCGGCGAGCGCCCCGCGCAGCGACGCCGCCTTGCCCCGCCCGGCGACGACGCAGATCCGGCGCGGCGCCCGCTTCACCGTGTCGAGGTCCGGCGCCCCGGCCCGCGCGTTCACCCCGATGTCCTTCCACGACCCGTCGGCGCGGTAGAACACGGTCGAGACGTCACCAACGACGCCGGCGTGCCGCAGCTCCTCCTGGTCGGCGGGGTCGAGGTAGCCGCCGGAGTACACGTGCGACGGCACCGGGGCCTGCGGGGCACCGACGCCGAACACCACGACGTCCATCCGCTCGTGCAGGTCCAGGACGCGGCGGATCGAGCGCTCCCGGAACAGCGCGGCCTTCGTGGCGGGGTCGTCGAAGAACGCCGGCACGGGGAACTGCTGCACGAGGGCGCCGTACGCCTCGCCGAAGCGCCGGAGGATCTCGGACGCGTAGACGATGCCCGTCGTGCGGGTGTTCGCGGCGCCGTTGACCTGCACGACCGTGGACCCGTGCGTCGTCTTCGGCACGAGGTACCGGCTGACCGCGCTGACCGTCGAGCCCCACGAGATGCCGATCACCATGTTCGACTCGATGTACTGCGTCAGGATGCGGGCGGCGGACAGGGCGACCCGCTCGAGCCGGTCGACGTCACTCGTGTGGTCGGGCACCGGGACGACGTGCGCGTGCACTCCGAAGCGCGCACGGATGCTCCGGCTGAGGGCCGCCGCCTGGTCGAGGGGCGACCGGATCTGGATGTCCACGAGCCCGGTGTCGCGGGCGTACTTGAGCAGCCGGGACACCGACGAACGGGACGTGCCGAGCTCGTCGGCGATGGCGTCCATCGTCAGGTCCTGCAGGTAGTAGAGGTGCGCGGCCCGCAGGGCCTGCTGGGTGCGCACGGGCTGGGCGGCGTCGCTCATGGAACCGAGCATGCACGGACGTGCACGACCTCTGCAACCCCGTCCGCGCCTCCCGTCCGCCGCCGCGCGGCTCGCGACGGAGGCGCGACAGGCGTTCTGCACGTCCGTGCACGGAAGTTGCCCGATCGTTCCGACGAGCGCACGATCGATGGAGTACCAACGGAATCGACCCCAGAAAGCGATGCGAACGACCATGTCGAAGAAGACGCAGCCCAGGAACACGGTCACCGCCCTCACCGGACGCCCGAACGCACAGGTCCTCATCGTCGGTGGTGGCATCAACGGCATCGCCACCTTCCGCGACCTCGCACTGCAGGGGGTCGACGTCGCCATCGTCGAGCGCAGTGACTACGGCTCCGGCGCCTCCGCCGCGTCGAGCCACATGATCCACGGCGGCATCCGCTACCTCGAGAACGGCGAGTTCCGCCTGGTGCGCGAGAGCGTGCAGGAGCGCAACGGCCTCATCCGCATCGCCCCGCACTACGTCAAGCCGCTGCAGACGACGATGCCGATCTTCTCGACGTTCTCCGGCATCATGAACGCCCCGCTGCGCATGCTGACGCACAAGCAGCGCTCCACGAAGGAGCGCGGCGCGATGCTCATCAAGATCGGCATGACGATCTACGACTCCTTCTCGCGTGACGGCGGTTCCGTCCCGAAGCACGTCTTCCGCACGAAGAAGGCCGCGCTCGAGGACATGCCGGCGCTCAACAAGGACCTCAAGTACACCGGCACCTACTACGACGCCAGCGTGCACGAGCCGGAGCGCCTGGCCCTCGACGTCCTCAAGGACGGCCTGGCCGCCGGCACGGGGACCGGCTCGGACGCCACCGCCCGCGCCGTGAACTACGTCGAGGCCGTCGGCACCCGCGACGGCGGCGTGCTCCTCCGCGACCGCGAGACCGGCGACGAGTTCGTCTTCTCCGCCGACATCGTCGTCAACGCCTCCGGGCCGTGGACCGACCTGACGAACGCGGCCTTCGGCGGCGAGACGAAGTACATGGGCGGCACGAAGGGCTCGCACATCGTCGTGCACAACGACGAGCTGCTCGAGGCCACCAAGGGCCGCGAGTTGTTCTTCGAGAACAACGACGGCCGCATCGTCCTCATCTACCCGCTCAAGGGCCGGGTGCTCATCGGGACGACCGACATCGACGCCGACCCGTCGAAGCCCGTCGTGACCACCGACGAGGAGATCGAGTACTTCTTCGGGCTCGTCAAGCACGTGTTCCCGCAGATCGAGGTCACGCGCGACGACATCGTCTACAGCTACTCCGGCATCCGTCCGCTCCCCCGCCACGAGGACACCGCCCCCGGGTTCGTGTCGCGTGACTACCGAATCGTCGACACCCCGATCGCCGGGCTGCCGTCGAGCACGGTCCTGTCGCTCGTCGGCGGCAAGTGGACGACCTTCCGCGCCCTCGCCGCGCATCTGTCCACCGAGGCGACGCAGAAGCTCGGGATGGCCCGCAAGGTCGACACCACCGGGATGCCGATCGGCGGCGGCAAGGACTTCCCCACCACCGACGGCCAGCGTGCCCTGTGGATCAAGTCGCACCGGGACGGCCTCGCCTCCGAGACCGTGGACCGCCTGCTCGACCGCTACGGCACCCGTGCCGCCGAGGTCGTCGACACGCTGATCACCGGTCCGGTCGAGCCGCTCGAGTCCGACCCGACGCTCACCCGCGGCGAGGTCCGGTACTTCGCCGAGCGCGAGCAGGCCGTGCACCTGGTCGACGTGGTGCTCCGCCGCACGAACCTCGCGTTCGTCGGTGGCGTGACGATCGACCTGCTCGACGAGCTGGCGGACGTCATGGCCGAGTCCCTCGACTGGACGACCGAGGAGCGTGCCGACGAGGTCCAGCGCACGCTCGACGTGCTGCGCGAGTCGCACGGCGTCATCGTGCCGCTCACGTCGGCGTCGCAGCCCGCCTGATCACCCCCCCCGCATCACGACATGGGCGGTCCCCGGCAGCACTTCCCGCTGCTGGGGACCGCCCACGTCGCGCTGCGCTGAGGGGTCTGGTCGGCGCGGTCCGGACGGGAGACCCGGGTCCGGTCCGCCGGGACCGCTCGGTCCGGACGGGAGGCCCGGGTCGGGTCCGCCGGGACCGCTCGGTCCGGACGGGAGGCCCGGGTCGGGTCCTGCAGGCACCGCGCCGGCCCGCCGGTCGGCTCGGACCCTCAGAACCGCTCGCCGGTCGGGTCCTGGGCCGTGAGGTCCGTCAGGTCGTCGCCGCCGATGGGCTCGCCGGCCCAGTCCACCAGCCGCCAGCCGTCCGCGCTGGAGCCCTCGAGCTCGACGACGCCCGTGTTCTCGAGGTGCCGCTCGCGACCGAGGTCGTTCGGCACGTTCTGCGACCGGACCGCGGCCCAGATGCGGATCGCCGCGCCGTGGCTGAACGCCGCCGCCACCTCGACCCCGGTCGCCTCGATCTGCCGGACGGCGTCGTCGTAGCGGTCGAAGAAGGCGTGGCCGTCCTCGGCGCCGGGCATCCGCTCGTCGAGGTCGCCCGCCGCCCAGGCGTACGCGGCCGCCAGGTAGCTCTGCACCGACACGTGGTCGCGCTTGCCCTGCAGGTCGCCGGCCTCGATCTCCCGGAGGCCCGGCAGCACGACGGGCTCGAGGTCGAGTGCGCGGGCGAGCGGTGCGGCGGTGATCTGCGTCCGGACCATCGACGAGGTGAAGAGCCGCTCGATCCCCCGGTCACCGAGGGCGGCGGGCAGCGCGTCGGCCTGCTCCTGCCCGAGGTCGGTGAGGCCGGGTCCGGGCACCTCGGCGTCGAGCAGGCCGGTCACGTTCGCGGGGGTCTGTCCGTGGCGGACGAGCAGGAGTCGCATGGCCTCACCCTACGGACCCGTCCGGGGCGTCAGCCCTGGCGCGTGTTCCACCGCGGGTTCTTCTTGTTGATGACGTAGACGCGACCGCGGCGGCGGACCACCTGCGAGCCGGGGATCTGCTTGAGCGCCTTGAGCGAGTTGCGGACCTTCATCGGGGCCTCCTTGTTGATAACGGTTTTCATGTACCGTACTGCACATGCCCGTCGCCCCGATCACCCTCGTCTCCGCACTCCACGACGTCGACGCCGCACGCATCGCCGCACGGCTGTCCGACGGCCACCGGCTGCACGCGGCCGGGAGCGCCCTCGACGCCGCCCGGACCATCGCTGACCGTGCCGAGCGTCTGGCGGACGCCTGCGGTCCGGACGCCCGCCACTCCCTCGTCGTGACGCTGCCCGTCGGTGGCGACGCCCGCGCCGTCGGCATGATGCTCGCGAACGCCGCCCGGGCCGAGACCGGCGACGACCGCGTCCTGCGGCACGTGGTGTCCGTGCTCCGCGCCGACGAGGTCGACCACCTGCTCTGGTCGGGCGTCGACGACGCGTTCGTGGAGGGGGAACGCCTGGCCGCGCTCCTCGAGTACGCGACCGTCATCGTGCTCGACCGTGTCGACCGCCTGCGCCCGGCCCGCCGGCGCGCGCTGGTCGCCCTCGTGCACCGGTGCGCACCGCAGGCCGTCGTGCTCGCCGACGCCCGGGTGCGCGGTGCCGACGACCTGCCGGCCTCGAACGGCGGGGCCGCCCGGGTCCTCGCCGGTGGCGCGGGCTGGATGCGCGCACTCTCGGCCGTGGAGGACGACGCCCGCCCGCGGACGCTCGACGGCCTGGTGTCGCTGCGCTACCGGGAGCCGCTGCCGTTCCACCCGGCCCGTCTGGCCGACGTCGTCGAGCACGACCTGGCCGCCGGACCGAACGGACGGGTCCTGCGCTCCCGCGGCTTCTTCCGCCTGGCCTCCCGACCCGACCACGTGGGCTCGTGGTCGAGCGTCGGTGCGATGCTCGCGCTCGACCCGACCGCGAACCCGTCGTGGGACGAGGACGCACCGGTCGGGCAGGCGCTGTGGTTCGTCGGCGAGGACCTCGACGTCGACCGGATCACGCGGGCGCTCGACGGCGCCCTCATCACCCCACCCGAACTGTTGGCCGGCCCCGACCTCTGGCGGTCGTGGGCCGACCCGTTCCCGGTCTGGCCCGCGCTCGACCGCGAGTGACGGGCCCCGCGGCGGCGTCACACGACCCTGCGCGGACGACGCCGACTGGTACGGTCGCGCCGTGGCGATCGCACCGGACACGAAGAACTGGACCTGGGTCATCGACGCGGCCTGCCCCGACTGCGGGTTCGACGGCGCGAGCGTGTCGATCCGCGACGTGCCGGGCATCATCGACGCGAACTCGGACGGTTGGCCCGAGCAGCTCGCCCGTCCCGACGTGCGAGAGCGCCCGGACCCGGCCACCTGGTCACCGCTCGAGTACGGCGCCCACGTCCGCGACGTGCACCGGAAGATGACCGAGCGGCTCGCGCTCCTGCTCGACCAGGACGACCCGCTCTTCCCGGACTGGGACCAGGACGCCACCGCCGTCGCCGAGCGCTACGCCGAGCAGGACCCCGCGACCGTCGCCCGGGAGCTCGGCGAGGCCGCGGACCGCGCGGTGTCGGCGTTCGGCGCGGTGCACGACGGGCAGCTCGAGCGAACCGGACGCCGCTCGGACGGCAGCGTCTTCACCGTCGCGACGCTCGCCGTCTACTACGCGCACGACCCGGTCCACCACCTGTGGGACGTGCGCCGGTCCCGCTGACCGCCACGGCCCTCCGGGCACCGGTGCCCGTCCGACCGGTCCGGGTGTCCGGGTGTCCGGGTGTCCGGGACTCAGTCCAGCGCGTCGAGCAGCGCTCGCGCGGTCGCCGCGTCCGTGACGAGCTCGTTGACCAACCGGCCCCGCACGGCGCTGATGATGCTCGGCACCTTGACCGCCCCGACGGCCACACCGACGGCGTGCGGCACCGCGGCGAGGACCTCGCGCGAGGTGCGCACCATCCGGTCGCTGCCCGGGAACTCGATCGGTTCGCCGTCCGGGCCGGTGAAGTTGAGGCACACGTCGCCGGTCGCCCGGTCGAACACGGCGTCGTCCACCGGCAGTCCGCGCGCCATCGCGTCCCGCATCGCCACCGGCGCGCCGATGCCGAGGACGGCGCCCTTCGCCCGACTCCAGAGGCCGACGACGTGCTGGAAGGCCGGGTCCTCGTCGAGGGAGGCCCGCAGCGCCTCCGACGGGAGGGCCTGCGCGAACAGGAAGGCCGGGATCGCACCGGACCGCTCCGCCGCCGCCCGGGTGATCTCGTTCGTCTGGAACCACTGGTTCGGGTCCGCCTGGCCACCGACGGTGGGGACGAGCTGCACGCCGGGCATCGGCGGCACCGCGCCGTGCGCGATGGCGTGCACCGTGCTGCCGGAGGACACGAGCACGGCGTCGCCCGGCACGAGCCGCATCGCCTCGACGGCGGCGGCGACCGGCTCGGCGAGGTCCACGCCCAGGGTCGCGGCGTGCGTCACGGCGGTGACGTACACGGCCTGCAGCCCGAGTGCCACACGCAACCGCTCGGCCAGGCCGACGGTCTCGTCCTGGAACGGGTCGACGACCTCGATCCGGACGAGACCGGCGCGCCGGGCCTCGGAGACGAGGCGGCTCACGGTCGGCCGGGAGACCCCGAGCCGCGCCGCGATCTCGCTCTGCGTGGCGTCCTCGAGGTAGTACATCCGAGCCGCCTGGTACACGGTGTCGAGCGGGAAGCGCGACCGGCCGCCGTCGGAGGCGACGACCGCGGGCTCCGGCGTACCACCACCCGGACGGACCGTCCCGCGTGGGGCGCCGCCGGGACCGGTGCGGTCGGACGGGGTCTGGCCGGACGGTGTCTGGCCGGTCGGTGTCGGACCGGTCGGTGTCTGGCCGGACGGGGCTGGGACGGACATCGAGCGCGGGCCTCCCGGGGGTCACGTCGTCGGGCGGACGCCGCGACGACACCGCGATCGTAGCGTCGGCCGCCCTACCGGATCGTGAACCCCCCGTCCACGCGGAGGTCCGCACCGTTCACCATCGCCGCGGACTCCCCGGCCAGGAACAGTACCGCCGCCGCGATCTCGTCGGGCGTCGCGAACCGGCCCGTCGGGATCTCCTCTTGGTGGCGGAGTCCGGCGTCGTTCGCCCACGCCGAGCGGCCGAGCGCGGTGAGCACGACGGTCGGCGACACCGTGTTGACGGTCACGCCGCGGCGGCCCCACTCGAGCGCGAGCACCCGGGTGAGCCCGAGGACCCCCGCCTTCGACGCGCAGTAGGCGGCGTGCCCGTCGATGCCGACGTGCGCCGCCTGCGACGCGATGGTCACGACGCGCCCGTACCCGGCGGCGAGCATGTGGCGCCCGACTGCCTGGGTGACCCGGTTGGTGCCGGTCAGGTTGACCGCGAGCGTGCGGTCCCAGGAGTCGGCACCGAGGTCCTCGGCCGGGGCGAGCGCGACGACGCCCGCGCAGTTGACGAGGACGTCGACGCGCCCGGTGGCGGCGAGGACCCCGGCGACCGCCCGGTCGACCGAGTCCTGGACGGTGACGTCGCACGCGGTGCCCAGGTGGCCGGAGCCGGCGAGCGCGTCGGCGGCGGCGGCCGAGGCGTCGGCGCGGACGTCGAGCACGGCGACGCGGGCCCCGCGACCGGCGAGGGCGTGCGCGATCGCGTTCCCGATGCCGGACGCGCCGCCGGTGACGACCGCGACCCGGCCGGCGAAGGAGCCGCCGTGGTCGAGGTGCTCGGGGCCGGGACGGAGTGCGGCGGCGAACTCCTCGGCGGTGGGTGCGGGCTGGTGGTTCGGAGACGTGGACATGAGTGGGTAACATACTCGATGTCAGATACCTCTGCGATCGAGAGAGTCCATGTCAACGACGACGAAACCCCTGCCCGACACCGCGCCGGCACCGACCACGGGTCGCTTCGACCGTCTCGGGATCCCCCGCCCCCTCGCCCCCGGCTTCCTCGGGGTCCTGCTCACGATGACGGGGGTCGGCGTCGAGTCGAACGTCGTCGCCCCGCCGAGGACCGCGGCTGGGGGCAGCAGCGCTGGCTGCTCATGACCGTCTGCGTCTACTCCACGAACATCCTCGTCAACGCCCTGTTCGGCTGGGTCGGCGACCGCATCGGCTGGGTGCGCACCGTCCGGTGGTTCGGGGTCGTCGGCTCGGCGGTCGGCCTCCTCGCCTGGTGGTACGTGCCGCAACTCGTGCCGGCCGGCTCCGACTGGGGCTACGTCGCCGCCGTGGTCGCCGGCTGCGTGTTCGGCTGCTCCCTGGCCGGCTTCGTGCCGATGGGCGCGATCATGCCCGCGCTCGAACCCTGCCACAAGGGCGCCGCGATGGCGATGTACACGACCGCCGCGGGCGGGGCCGCGTTCCTCGGCACCGGCGTCGTCGCCGTCGTGTTCGCCCTCGGCGGCGACGGCGCGGCCGTGACCTGGACCTTCGTCGGGCTCTACGCCTGCGCGTTCGTGCTGGTCGGCCGGCTCCACGTCCCCCAGCACCGCGACACCGCACACGGCGACGCCTCCTGACCTGCTCCGACCCCACTCCATCCGTCCCGAGGAGGACCGCACCATGACCACCATCTGCGACGACCCCGACGAGTTCGCCGAGGACCAACTGGCGGGCTGGCTCGCCCTGTACGCCGACCGGGTCCGCGGCGTGACCGGCGGCGTCGTGACCCTGCCCACCGCGGGCGCCGACCCGCAGGTCGCCGTCGTCGTCGGCGGAGGCTCGGGGCACTACCCCGCGTTCAGCGGCCTGGTCGGTCCCGGCCTCGCCACCGGCGCCGTCGTCGGCAACGTCTTCACGTCGCCGTCGGCCGCGCAGGTCTACTCCGTCGCCAAGGCCGCCGACCAGGGGCGCGGGGTCGTCCTGTCCTTCGGCAACTACGCCGGGGACACGATGAACTTCGGGCTCGCGGCGGAGCGGCTCCGCGCGGGCGGCACCGACACCCGCATCGTCGTGGTCACCGACGACGTCGCCTCGGCGGACGAGGTCGACCGGCGCCGGGGCATCGCAGGTGACCTCGCCGTCTTCAAGGCCATGGGCGCGGCCGCTGCCGAGGGCGCCTCCCTCGACGAGGTCGAACGCATCGGGAACCGCGCGAACGAGCGCACCCGGACCATCGGCGTCGCGTTCTCCGGGTGCACCATGCCGGGCGCCGACGGACCGCTGTTCACCGTGCCGGACGGGCACCTCGGGCTCGGCCTCGGCATCCACGGCGAGCCGGGCATCCGCGACGTCCCCCTGCTGCCGGCGCGGGAGCTCGCGGACCTGCTCGTCGGACGGCTGCTGGCCGAGCGTCCGGACGACGCCACCGACACGACCCGGGTCGCACCGGTGCTCAACGGCCTCGGGGACACCAAGTACGAGGAGCTGTTCCTGCTCTGGGGCCGGATCGCCCCGCTCCTGGCTAGGGCCGGCCTCGAGGTCGTCGAGCCCAAGGTCGGGGAACTCGTGACGAGCCTCGACATGGGCGGGTGCTCACTCACCCTGCAGTGGCTCGACGACGAGCTCGAGCGACTCTGGCGCGCCGACGCCCACACGCCCGCCTACCGGAAGGCCGCCGCTCCCCTCGCCGCCCTGGTCCCCGCGGCGGCCGTGACCGAGGCGGCGGCGACCGCGACGGTCGTGCCGGCGGCGAGCCGTGCCTCCCGGCGGGCCGCGGCCACCGCGCGCGACGTCGTGGCGGCGATGGACGCGCTCCTCCGCAGCCAGGAGCACGAGCTCGGTCGCATCGACGCGGTCGCCGGGGACGGCGACCACGGACGCGGCATGGTGAAGGGCATCGGCGCCGCCCGGCGCGCGGTGGACGGCACCGACCCGGCGGCGGGCACCGGGTTCCTGCTCGGACGGGCCGGTGAGGCCTGGGCGGCGCAGGCCGGCGGCACCTCCGGCGTGCTGTGGGGTGCGGCGCTCGAGGCGTTCGGGGCGGCGATCGGCGACGAGGTGGACGAGGTCACGCCGGCCCTCGTCGTCGACGCCGCCCGGGCCTTCGCCGACGCGATCGTGCAGCTCGGGCGTGCGCAGCGCGGGGACAAGACGCTGCTCGACGCCCTGCTGCCGTTCGTCGATGCGCTCGACGAGGGGGTGGCCGCCGGTTCGTCGCTCGCCGAGGCCTGGACCGCAGCCGCGACGGTCGCCGAGGTCCAGGCGACCGCCACCGCCGCCCTCACCCCGCGGGTCGGACGGGCGCGCCCCCTCGCCGAGAAGAGCGTGGGCACGCCCGACGCCGGTGCCGTGTCGATGAGCATGGTCCTCACCTGCACCGGCGCCGTCCTCAGCGCGCGGGCCGGCGGGCCCGACCACACCACCACCGCAGTGCACACCGAAGGAGTCCACGCATGACGTTCCGCATCGTGGTCGGGTCCGACGACGCCGGCTTCGCGCTCAAGGAGGTCCTCCGCGACGACCTCGCCGCCGATCCGCGGGTCAGCAGCCTCGTCGACGTGGGGGTCGACGCCGACGGCCACACCGCGTACCCGCACGTCGCCGTCGCGGCTGCGCGGCTGGTGGCCGACGGGTCCGCCGACCGGGCACTGCTCGTCTGCGGGACCGGGCTCGGCGTCGCGATCAGCGCGAACAAGGTCCCCGGCATCCGGGCGGTCACCGCGCACGACCCGTTCAGCGTCGAGCGCTCGGTGCTGTCGAACGACGCCCAGGTGCTCTGCCTCGGGCAGCGGGTGATCGGCACCGAGCTCGCCCGTCGCCTCGTGCGGGAGTGGCTCGGGTACACGTTCGACCCCGACTCCCCGAGCGCCGGGAAGGTCGACGCGATCCGCTCCTACGAGCACCCCGCCCGCTGACGGTCCACCCGCTGTGTCCCGGCCCCGCACGACGGCCGGAGCACAGCGTTCTGTCGGTTGTCGGACGTACGGTGCTCGCGTCCCGCGATGCTCCACCGTGGGTCCGCTGCTCCACCGAGGGGATGTACCCATGAAGAAGTCCGTCTGGCTGCCGGCCGTGATCGCACCCGTCGTCGTGGCCGGTGCCGTCGCCGCTCCCGCCCTCGCCCAGGCCGCCGCGACCCCGATCGCCGGGTCGCACCCGACCGCCGCCGCCGTCATCGCGAGCATCGCCGAGTCCTCGGACGCCCGGTACTCCGGCAAGCTCACGCAGACCAGCGCGCTCGGCCTCCCCGAACTCCCCGCCGGTGCCGGCGGGTCCTCGCTCGAGGGCGACGCCTCGGACGTCCTCGGCCTGCTCACCGCGCCGCACACCGCTCGGGTCTACGTCGACGGGGCGAGCAAGCAGCGCATCCAGGTGACCGAGCAGCTCGCCGAACAGGACCTCGTCCGCAACGGTGACCGCGTCTGGACCTGGGACTCGAAGGACCGCACGGCGACGCAGGTCACCCTGCCGAGCCGGACCGCCGACGCCCCCGCCGCGGGTACCACGACCCCGACCGACGTGGCCGAGCGCGCGATCGACGCGATCACCCCGACCACGACGGTGTCGAAGCCGGTCGCGACCTCGGTCGCCGGGCACGACGCCTGGCTGCTCACCCTGACGCCGAAGTCGTCGGACACGCTCGTCGGACGCGTGCAGCTCGCCGTCGACCAGCAGACCGGGCTGCCGCTGCGCGCCTCGGTCACCGCCGCCGGTGCGGACGACCCGGCCTTCCAGGTCGGCTTCACGAGCCTCGACTACGGCGCACCCGCTGCCCGCCTGTTCGACTTCACCCCGCCGGCGGGTGCGGACGTCACCACGAAGGACCTGTCCGACGTCGACCCGGGTGCGGCCCGTGGTCACGGCGACGGTGCGCGCGGCCACGACCACGGCGGCGCGACCGTCTCCGGCAGCGGCTGGGACACCGTCGTCACGCTCCCCGCGGGGACCGGAGCGACGAAGGACACCGGGTCGGACGCCTCCGGGCTCCTCGACCAGCTCACCACCAGCGTCGACGGCGGACGTGCCGTGCAGACGTCACTCGTCTCCGTGTACCTGACCGACGACGGCCGGGTCCTGGCGGGCGCGGTGCCGGTCGCCGCCCTGGTGGCAGCTGCCGAGTGACCACCGGGACGGACACCGCGGCCGCTGACACCGGCACCGCGGCGACGACGACGGACCTCGCGATCCGTACCACGGGCCTCCGCAAGGTCTTCCGGAAGCAGCGCGCCGTCGACGGCATCGACCTCGCGGTGCCGCGCGGCTCGGTCTTCGGCTTCCTCGGGCCGAACGGGTCGGGCAAGACGACCACGATCCGGATGCTCCTGGGCCTGTCGAGCGCCACGGACGGCACGATCGAGGTCCTCGGCGAACCCATGCCGCGGGCGCTGCGCTCGGTGCTCCCCCGGGTCGGCGCCCTCGTCGAGGGTCCGGCGTTCTACCCGTACCTGTCCGGTCGTGCGAACCTCGCCCGCTTCGACGCCGCCGACCCGACGTCGGACCCGCGCACCCGGAAGGCCCGCGTCGCCGGAGCCCTGGACCGCGTCGGCCTCACGCACGCCGCCGACAAGAAGGCGCACGCGTACTCGCTCGGCATGAAGCAGCGTCTGGGCCTGGCGAACGCCCTGCTCACCCCGCGCGAACTCCTGGTGCTCGACGAGCCGACGAACGGTCTCGACCCGCAGGGCACCCGCGAGGTGCGGAACCTCATCCGCTCGCTCGCCGACGACGGCACGACGGTGTTCGTGTCGAGCCACCTGCTGGCCGAGATCGAGCAGGTGTGCACGCACGCCGCGGTCATGCGCACGGGTTCGATCGTCGCGCAGGGGCCGCTCGACGAGCTCCGCGCAGCCGGAGCGCGGACCGTGACCGTGCGGACGCCCGACGTCGGGCAGGCCGGGGTCGTCCTGACCCGTCTGGGCCTGCAGCCACGACGGGACGGCGGATCGGACGTGCTGGTCGCGGACCTGACCGCCGACGTCGCGCCCGAGACCATCACGGCCGAGCTGGTCCGGGCCGACGTCCGCGTCCGTGGGCTCGCGGTCGGCGGCGGGACCCTCGAGGACCTGTTCGTCGCACTCACCGGGGAGGGTTTCGATGTCGCTGGTTGAACCGGGTCGTCCGACCACGAACGGCCCCGGCGCCGGGGACGGGAACGGCTCCGCCGCCGGGGATGCGAACGGCTCCGCCGCGGCCCCCGGCCGACGCACCCGTCCGTTCGCGCTGCTCGGCTCGGAGCTCGCCCTGGTGTTCCGGCGGCGCCGCACCTGGGCGATGCTCGGCGCACTCGCGCTCGTGCCGATCCTCATCGCGGTCGCGGTCAAGCTGGCCACCGACGGGGACAGCGGTGGCCCCGCGTTCCTCGGCGACATCACGAACAACGGGCTCTTCGTGTCGTTCACCGCGCTGACGGTGTCGATCCCGCTCTTCCTGCCGCTCACCGTCGGTGTCGTCGCCGGTGACACGGTGGCCGGCGAGGCGAGCCACGGCACCCTGCGGTACCTGCTCGTCGCACCGACCGGTCGCGTGCGGTTCATCCTGGTCAAGACGGCCGGCGCGATCGCGTTCTGCCTCGCGGCGACGCTGCTCGTCGTGCTGGTCGGCGCGGCGATCGGGGCGGCGCTGTTCCCGATCGGACCGGTGACCCTGCTCTCCGGGACGCAGGTCGACGGCTGGTCGTACGCGGGCCGTGCGCTGCTGCTCGCGCTCTACGTCACCCTGTCGATGCTCGGGCTCGTCGCGATCGGGCTGTTCGCCTCGACCCTGACGAACGTGCCCGTCGGGGCGATGGCGGCGACGGTCGTGCTGGCGGGGGCGTCCCAGGTGCTCGACCAGCTCCCGCAGCTCGACTGGCTGCACCCGTTCCTGTTCTCGCACCTGTGGCTCGGCTTCGGCGACCTGCTGCGCGACCCGATCTCGTTCGACTCGTTCGGCAGCAACGCCGCGCTGCAGCTCGGTTACGTGGCGGTGTTCGGCGCCCTGGCCTACGGCCGCTTCGCGAGTAAGGACGTCCTCAGCTGACGGGTCGGCTCACTCGGCCCCGCGGGAGGCGGGCGACCCGCTCTCGAGCGTCCCCTCGGCCTTCTCGTGCGCGTACACGTCGCGGAGGTCGCGGGCCTTCTCCGAGCGGTACCAGTCCTGCCGGGCGCCGGTCTCGACGGGCTGCATACCGACCACGACCTTGCCGCGGGAGTGCATCTCGGCCAGGTCCTCGTAGGCGTCGACGATGTACTCGAACGGGTAGAACCCCGAGATGAGGACCTGCACGCGGCGGTCCTCGACGGCCTTCACGAGGTACGTGATGAGTTCCCGGGCCTCGGGGTCGGACGCCGGTGCCCGCAGGAACCGGAGCTCCGCGTCGCGTCGGTCCTCGGACGAGACGAACCGCCCCTCGGCGACGCCGAGCCGCGTCGCGAGCTCGCGAGCGGACGCGTCCCCGTGGTTGTCGATGAAGGCCGTGACGGGCCGGCCCTTCGCGATCTCGGTGATCCGGGCCTCCTCACCGTCCCCGTACGCGACGGGCAGGATGCCGATCTGCCGCAGGTAGTCGTGGTTCCGGGGGCTGCCGAGACCGATCACGGTCGCCCCGGCGTCGCGGGCGAGCTGGCACTGGATGTGGCCGACGCCACCGGCGGCGGCACTGATGACGACGGTGTCGTCGGGGCCGAGGCGCAGCTTCCGCACGACGTCGACGGCGGTGCATCCGGCCAGGTAGAGGCCGCCAGCGACCTCCCACCCGACGTGCGCCGGCTTGGTGACGACCGCGTCGCGGGGCACGACGACCCAGGTGGCGTGCGAGCCGCCCTCGGGTGCGTGGCCCATGACCTCGTCGCCGACGCGGAGGTCCTTCACACCGTCGCCGCGTGCCCGGACGATGCCGGCGAGGTCGACGCCCTGCCGTGCGGGGAACTCGACCTGCACGTGGTCCTGGAGCTTGCCCTCGCGGAGGAACCGTTCGATGTGGTTCAGGCCCGCGGCGATGACCTCGACGAGCACCTCGCCGGGTCCCGGGGTGGGGCGTTCCTGAGGGACGACCTCGACCACGTCGAATTCGCCGTACCGCTCGTACTGCACTGCGCTACCGGTTCGCATCTCATCCTCCTCGGACGTCGTGTGCTGTCCGTCATACTCGCCACGGCCGAGTCGGTCCCGGACGCAGCGCGGTACTCCCGGTGGCGGGGCTCCGGACGGGAGGCGGGGGCCGGTCCGACGGGCGTCCTCCGTCCGCCGGTGACGCGTCCGCCGGAGCGGGTCAGGCCGGCCCGGAGTCGGCGGCGATGCGCGCCGACGTCTCGGCGTCGAGGTGCAGCGCCCGCTGGTCGGCGTCCGGACGCGGGACCCGGACGGGCGTCGACCAGAGCAACCCGTCCTCGGCGACGTCGACGACCAGGGCGCCGGTGCCGACGAGGGCGGTCTCTTCGTCGTAGGGACCGGTGACGTCGGCGTCGTTCGCCACCCCGGGAGCCACGAGGACGGGCACGCCCGCGAGCGACCCGGCGAAGTGGTGGTGGTAGTGGCCGGCGAGGACGACCCGGACGTCGGAGTCGCGCAGCACGGCGGCGAGCTCCCCGGGGTTCCGGAGCTTCAGGGCGTCGTGCAACGAGGTCGGCGCGGGCAGCGGCGGGTGGTGCAGCACGACGACCGACCCGTGCGGTGCCGGTTCGGCCAGGGCCGTGCGCAGGTGCTCGAGCGCTGCCGCTCCGACCTCGCCGTACCCGGCGCCGGGGACGCTCGTGTCCACCGTGACGACCCGGCGTCCGGCGACGAGGGACCGGCCGCGCACCGGTACCGAGGGGTCGTGGTGCTCCATGGTGTGCAGGAGTTCCTGCCCGCCCTCGCCCAGCACGTGCCCGTCGAACAGCACCCGGCGGAAGCCCGCGCGCTGGTCGTGGTTGCCCGGCACGGCGACGAAGGCCGCCCCGCGCCGCGCAGCCCACCCGCCGACGAGCCGGCGCACGGTCGCGTACGACTCCGGGGACCCGTCCTCGGACACGTCCCCCGAGACGACGACCAGTCCGACGCCGTCGACCGCACCGAGGTGGTCGAGCAGGGCCTCGAGCGCGGCCGTGGTGTCCACCGTGCCCTGGTGCAGCGCGCCGTCGCCGGTCAGGTGGGTGTCGGACAGGTGCAGGATGCGGAGTGTTCCGGGAGCGGGGGTCTGCATGTCGGCCACGGTAGCCGGGGCGTGCTGCCGGAGCCCGTCGGCGGGGTTACCGTTGTGTCCCGTGATCGACCTGCGCTCCGACACCGTCACCCGTCCCACCCCGGCGATGCGCCGCGCCATGATGGAGGCCGAGGTCGGCGACGACGTGTTCGGCGAGGACCCGGAGACCACCCGGCTCGAGCAGGAGGTCGCGGAGCTCCTGGGGCACGAGGCCGGGCTCTTCACCCCGTCCGGCTCGATGGCGAACCAGCTCGGCCTGCGCCTGCTCGTCGGTCCGGGCGAGGAACTCCTGGCCGACGTGCAGGCCCACGTCGTCCGTGCCGAACTCGGGGCGGCGGCGGTCTTCTCCGGCATCACGACGCGCACCTGGGCATCGGAACGCGGCCTGCTCGTGGCCGACGCGGTCCGGGACATGGCCGAGCCGAACGCGGGCGCCTACTCGGTGTCGACCACCGCGATCGCGGTCGAGAACACCCACAACTTCGGCGGCGGCACGGTCCAGCCCCTCGACGAGGTGCGGGCGGTGCAGGCCCACGCCCGGGAGCACGGCATCGGGATGCACCTGGACGGGGCCCGGCTGTGGAACGCCCACGTGGCGTCGGGCACCCCGCTCCGCACGCTCGCCGCCGGCTTCGACACCGTGTCGGTCTGCATGTCGAAGGGCCTCGGCGCCCCGGTCGGTTCGGTGCTCGTCAGCACGGCGGAGCGGATCGCCGCCGCGCGGACCTGGCGGAAGCGCTACGGCGGGGGCATGCGGCAGACCGGCATCCTCGCCGCGGGGGCCCGGTACGCGCTGCACGAGCACGTCGACCGGCTGGCCGAGGACCACGCGAACGCACGGGTGCTCGCCGCCGCCCTCGACGTCGACCCCGCGACGGTGGACACGAACATCGTGTTCGCCCGGGTGTCGGACCCGGCCGCCTTCGTCGCCGCTGCCGCCGCCGGTGGGGTCCGTGTCATGCAGCTCGGCCGGACGACGGTGCGGCTCGTGACGCACCTCGACGTGTCGGCGGCGGACGCCGAGCGTGCCGCGGAGGTGCTCGCCGCGCTCCCCCGCTGACCCGCCACGCGAGACGCGCACGCAGCGACACCGCTCGCGCGGCGGCACCCGGGGGATGTCGCCCAGCGCGAACGCGGCGGAGACGGCGAGCGCGGCGAACGCGGCAGGAACGGCGAGCGCGGCGCCGGCCGCCCGACCTGGGCGCCTGCCTCGCCGCGTTCGCGCTCTGGTCGCGCGTGCTCGGCAGACCCGGACGCGCGGACGGTGGCGGTCGTCGTGCGCGCGTCGACACGCCGTACCAGGCGGGTCTCGTCGCGTGACGCGACCCGCGACCGGACGGGAGGCGCGACGCACGACCCGCACCGCGCCTCCCGTCCGCCCCGTGGCCGCCTCCCGCCCCGGGGCGGGAGGCGGTGCCGGTGCCGTCAGTCGGGCTCGGTAGGGTCGGCACGTCGAGAGGGGGCCGTGTGGCCGGAGCAGCCATCAGGGTGCAGGACTTCGTCATGCGCTTCGGGGAACGGACCGTGGTGGACGGGCTGACGTTCGACATCGCGCCGGGCGAGACGTTCGGGCTGCTCGGCAGCAACGGCTCCGGCAAGACCACGACGATCCGCGCCCTCCTCGGCATCACCGCGCCGACCGAGGGCACCCTGACGATCGACGGCGAACCGTACCGTCCGGCGACGGGCGGGATCGGGTACCTGCCCGAGGAACGCGGCCTGTACCGCAAGGAGACCGTCATCGACGTCATGACGTACTTCGCGGCGCTCCGCGGCACGCCCCGGGGCCCGGCGACCCGCTGGTCGACCGAGTACCTGGAACGCGTGGGCCTGGCCGACAAGGCGAAGGTGCGGATCGACAAGCTCTCCGGCGGCCAGCAGCAGAAGGTGCAGCTCGGCATCACGATCATGGACCGGCCGCGCCTGCTCATCCTCGACGAGCCGACGAAGGGCCTGGACCCGGTGAACCGCCGACTGCTGCTCGACCTGGTCGACGAGCGGAAGGCGGACGGCGCGACGGTCGTGCTCGTCACCCACCACATGGACGAGGTCGAACGGCTGTGCGACCGGATCCTGCTCCTCAAGGACGGGGTGGCCGCCGCGTACGGCACCATCCCCGAGGTGCAGGACGCCTTCGGCGGCGCGGTCGCGAAGGTGGGCCTGACGGGTCCGGTGCCGCGGTCCGAGCGCTACCGCACGGCCCGGCACGAGGGGCACGTCGCCTACCTCGTCCCGACCGCCGCCGCCGCGCGCGACGGGTCGGACATCCTCGCCGAGCTCGTCGGCGCCGGTGTGCACGTCACGGGCTTCGAGATGCGGCGGATCCCGCTCGACGAGATCTTCGTGCAGCTGTACGGGCACGACGCCGGGACCGACGCGCTCCGTGCCGACGCCCTCCGGACCGACCGCCGCACCCCGGGTGCCGCGCCGGCGGGAGCAGCACGATGAGCCGCCTCGGCACGGTGGTGCGCTTCGAGTTCGTCCGCGCCGTCAAGAAGCCCGCGTTCTGGATCGGGACCCTGGCCCTCCCCCTCGTCGTCGTCGTCGTGTCGTTGCTCGTCGGGATCGGGCAGGCAGCCGGCACCGACTCGGCCGTGTCGAGCGGCTCCGCCACGAAGACCCCGTTCCACTACGTCGACCACTCCGGGCTCGTGTCCGAGACGGTCGCGGCGAAGTGGGGCGGATCGCCGTCCGACGACCCTGCGGGCGACCGGGCGGCGGTGCGGTCCGGGCACCTCGACGCCTTCATCGAGTTCCCCGCCAAGCCGTCGTCGACGCCGGTCACCGTGCTCGGCGCCGACCGCGGCCTGTTCGCGAACAACGGGTACGGCGCCCTCGCGAGCCGGGTGCTCGAACAGAGCGTCGCCGCACAGGTCGACGACGCCGAGGCCGTGCACATCCTCCGGTCGCCGCCGGACGCCGACGTCACCACCTACGCCGACGGACACGTCGCCCCGGGCTGGCTGTCCGTCGTCCCGCCGCTGCTCTACGTGGCCGCGTTCTTCGGGCTCGTCATCCTGCTCGCCAGCCGGATGGTGACCGTCGTGGTCGAGGAGAAGGAGAACCGCATCTCCGAGATGATCCTCACCACCGTCACCGCCGGCACGCTCATCCGCGGCAAGGTCCTGGCGATGCTCCTGGTCGGGCTCGTGCAGGTAGGCGTGTTCCTGGTGCCGGGTCTGCTGTCCCTCGCGGTCGTCCTGCCACTCGTCGCGGGACGGGTCGGCACGCTGGCGGTCGACCCGTGGCGGATGGTCGCCGGGGCGCTGCTGCTCGTCGGCGGCGTGCTGCTCGCGTCCGCCCTGTTCGTCGCGGTGGGAGCGTCGGTCCCGACGATCAAGGACGCCTCGACGCTGCAGTCCGCGGCGCTGTTCGCGGTGATCATCCCGCTGTACGCGGCGTTCTTCGTGACGACGACCCCCTCGTCGCCGGTCGCCGCGTTCTTCACGTACTTCCCGACCTTCACCCCGGTGACGGCCATGGTGCGGAACGCGGTCGGGTCGCTCTCGGTCGTCGAGACGGTGGTGTGCATCGTCGAGGTGTTCGTCGTCGCAACCGTGCTGCTCTGGTTCGCCGAGTACCTCTTCCGGCACTCGGTCGCGCAGTACGGCACCAAGGTGAGCCTGCGGCAGATCGCGGGCTGGCGTCGGTCCCGCGCCATGCCGCGGTCCCGCTGACGGGAGGCCCGTGGCGGCGCCGCCCCGCGCCTCCCGGCCGACGACCGGTCACCCGTCCGGCGGACGACGGGGCGACCGGCGGACGACGGGACGACCGGCGGCGGGTCAGCCGACGGTGACCGGCGCGGCGGACGGCTTCCGACGCTGCTGCATCCACACGAAGAACCCGGTCAGCGTGAACAGGCCGTAGACGACGTACATCAGGCCCGAGGCGTAGTAGCCGGCCGAGAACAGCAGGGGCACCCCGACCAGGTCGACGGCCACCCAGACGAGCCAGAACTCGACCCAGCCCTTCGCCATCCCGTAGGTGGCCAGGAGCGACCCGACGAAGATCCACGCGTCGCTCCACACCGGCTCGTACGAGCCGAGCGCGCGGAACACGGGGGTGAGCAGCGCGGTGCCGCCGACCAGGGCCACCACGAGGAAGGCGCGCGCACGCCACGAGGCCCACCGGGGTTCGAGCACGGTCGCGGTCTCGTCCGCCCGGTGCGTCCAGCGGTACCAGCCGTAGACGCTGACCAGGACGAACATCACCTGTCGCCCGGCCTGCCCGAGCAGGTTGACCGGGTTGGGGGTGTCGAAGAGCGCCCCCATGAAGACGGTGAACAGGAGCGCGTTGCCGGCGATGCCGACGGGCCACGCCCACACCCTCCGGCGCATGCCGCCCAGGGCGCTGAGCAGGCCGAAGACGTTGCCGATCACCTCGCGCCAGAGCACGGTCTGGTCGCCGATGACGAGCTGCGCGTCGAACAACCACCGCACGATGCCCATGTGCCACTCTCCTCGTTCCGGTTCATGCAACTGCACAGACCTGGTCGACATTCCGGACGGGCCGGCGCATCGAAGGGGTACAAAACAGTCCTCCATCTGGCCGACCGAGATCACCCCCCTTCTGGGGGCACTCCAGAGCCCCTCTCCGGTTGTCCTCCATTTGGGGGACGCGTACGGTGGAGACCACGAGCGAGTCCAGCCCGCCCGAGCAGCGTGAACGCCTCGGAGCCCGGCGACCGCCCACCTCTCGCACGACCGGCCACGGCCCCGCCACCCACGGAGCCGGCACGTCGTCGTGCCCGAGGCATCCCCCCGAATGCCGAGGACGGCTCCACGCGCCCTCCCGGCGCAGAACGGACACACCCCCATGCACAAGATCGTCACCGGAGCCATCGCCGGAGCAGCAGGCGTCGCGCTCCTCCTGGGCGGAGCAGGCTCCTTCGCCCTGTGGAACGCGAGCGCCAGCAGCGCCGCGTCCGCCGTGAGCTCGGGCACCCTCAGCCTCACCGCGAACAACGACGGCGTGTGGACGGACATCACCAACGGGCGCTCGGCGACGATCAACCCGTCCTCCGTGCTCATGGTCCCCGGCAACACGTACCAGTTCACCCAGACGCTCACCGTCGGGGCCACCGGTCAGGACCTCAAGGCGAACCTGACGTACGCACAGCAGAGCATCACCGGCGACCAGGCCCTCATCGCCGCCACCACGAAGACGCTCGCGGTCACGTCCTCGAGCGCCTCGGTGGTGCCGGCCAGCGGCAGCAGCAACACCTTCGTCGTGTCGCCGTCCACCGCGACCTCGACGGTCAAGGTCGTCTTCACGATCGCACTGCCGTCGTCGGCGACCACGGGACAGGGCGGCACGGTCAACGTCGGCGCCCTCGCCTTCACGCTCACCCAGACCGCCATCGGGTCCTGACCCGACGGTGACCGACCGCGTGCGACGGGCTGCTGATCCGTCCGTCGCACGCGCCGACCCCTGAGCACGCGACGACGGCAGTCCGGACGGACGCCCGTGCGCGCGACCACACCATGACCACGACGACCACGGACGGGACGACCATGAGCGGGACCTCGACGGCCGGCGGACGCCACCGCGCGTCCCGCCGTCACCGCTGGGTCCTGCCCCTCGCACTCGCCCTCGTCGTCGCGGTCGGCACCGCACTCCTCGGCTCGGCCGGCACCTACGCGCTGTGGAACCAGGCCGCCAGCACGGCACCGCTGACGGTGCGCTCCGGGACCGCCACGCTCTCCGTCAGCCAACTGGTGATGTCGTCCGCTCCCCTCGCCCCGGGGACCGGCAGCACGGGGACCGTCACGATCACGAACACCGGATCCGTCCCCCTCACCACGCGCGTCACGACGACGAGCGCCCGTGTCTCCGGCACCTCGACGGCGAGCGCGGCCGTCCTCGCCGAGGTGACCCTCCGTTGGTCCGTCGTCTCGTCGGCGGCGTCGTGCCGAGCCGGTCTCACCGCGACCAGCGGGCGGGCCGCCTCCTTCGACAGCGGAGTGGACCGGACGGCCGTACCGGTCGGCGGTCAGCGCCTCGGGTGCGTCGAGGTGGTCCTCGACGCCGATGCACCGCAGGGCGTGGCCGGCGCCGGCGTCGACGTGGGCCTCACGGTCACCGGGACGCAGGTGGCGTCGTGACCGCCCGGCTGCGCGTGCTGCTGGCCGTCGTGCTCGTCGCCGTGTTCGTCGGCGCCGGGTCCTCCGCGGCCTGGGCGGTGTGGACCGCGTCGGGCACGACCACGGCGGGCGTCACCGTCGGCCGGCTCACCGCGACCCTCGCCGGCACGGACGCGCTGAGCACGGCGTTCACCCCGACGGTGACGAGCTCCACCAAGCCGCTCACGTTCACCAACACCGGGACCGTCGCCGGCACCGTCGGCACCGCGGTCGCCGTGGCCCCGGGCAGCTCGAGCACACTCGCCGCAGCCGTCGGCGTGCAGGCCTGGCCCGTCGCCTCCACCCGGGCGTGCACCACGAGCACCGCGGTCGGCACCGGCGCGGTCAGCGGCACCTGGGCCGCCCTGCCGAGCCTGTCCTCGCGCCTGGCGCCCGGTGGCAGCGCCGTCTGGTGCGTCCGGTCCACCCCGTCCACGAGCGCCCCGGCCGCCTCGCGCTCCGACGTCACCCTCGACGTCACGCTGACCGCGGGGACCTGGACGACGGGCGTCCGCGGCGCCTTCTCGCTCACCACGCCGGCCCCCGCCCTGGTGTGCACCGATCACGGCGGCAACTACGTCGAGGTCGCGTGGGACGGCGCCGGACGGCCGATGGACACCTGGTACGGCGCCTTCGTGAAGGGCGTGCAGGTCGGCGACCGGCAGCAGATGTACTTCGGGCGCATCACGCTCGCGCCGAGCCAGATCCCGGCGTCCGTGGCGACGAGCGGCACGATCACGGTCGACGTGCTCGTCCTCGACTCCGCCGGGCGCCCGACGACCACCGTCGCCGGCTCCGGCCCGCTCACCCTCTTCACGCAGAACAACGGCGCGGCCGTCCGGTGCGGAGCGTGAGCGCGCACCTCGCCGACGTCCGGCGCACGCGCGGCCGGCGTCGGGCTCCGTCCCCGGCGGCCGGGCATGCCTCGCCGTCGGCGCCGACCGCACGCCGCAGCACCCTCGGCGCCGTGCTCCGGGCCGTCGGGTTCGGTCTCAGCACCGGACTTGTCCTGCTCGTCGCCGGGCTGGCGGTCGTGCTCGTCGTCGTCCCGAAGGCCACCGGGTCCATGCCGCTGTCCGTGCTCACCCAGTCGATGGAGCCGACGCTGCCGCCGGGCACGCTCGTGGTGGTGCGACCGGTGGCGGTCGACACCATCGAGGTCGGGGACGTCGTGACCTACCAGATCGCCTCCGGCCAGGCGGCCGTGGTCACCCACCGCGTCGTCGGCATCGCGTCGTCGTCGGACGGCGGACGCACCTTCACCACCAAGGGCGACAACAACGACGTCGCCGATCCCCGGCCGGTCATCCCGGCGCAGGTCCGCGGCACGGTCTGGTACAGCCTGCCCGCCCTCGGCACGGTGAACCAGTTCGTGAACGGCTCCCGGAGCTGGCTCGTCCCGACCGCGGCAGTCCTGCTCCTGGGCTACGGCGCGGTGATGATGACGGCCGGGACGGTCTCCACCGTCCGGCGCCGCCGACGTCGTGCCGCCCGTCGGCGGACCAGCGAGCGACGGGCGGCGGTCGCGCGGGACGCCACGCAGCACGCTCCGGCCGACGGATCGGCCACCTCCGCGGCCTGACCGGCGCCGACCGGCCGACCGGCGCCGACCAGCGGACCGACGACGGCCGGGGCCGACCCGTGCTGACCGGTGGCGACCGGCACCGCCCCGTCGACCACCCCGGGGCACGCGTCCGCCGGCGTCGGGCCCGTCCGACGCGCGCGGACGAGCAGTGCCCCCCGGACTGGGGCGGGGACGACCGGACATCGGCGTGTCCGCCTTTCGGGGGACGGCGTAGCGTCCTGGCCAGAACGGTCCGGCCCGCCCGAGCTCCCTGGCTCCGGAGTGCGGCCGCCGTCCTCCGGCACCGGTCGGCCGTCGCCCCACCCCACGGGACGACGCTGCCCGGTCCGTCGGGGTCCTCCGGGAGAGCCGATGTCGTCCACAGCGCTGCCCTGCGCAGAACGGAAGAACCATGCACAAGATCATGACCGGCACCATCGCCAGCGCCGCCGGGGTCGCCCTCCTCCTCGGTGGTGCCGGCTCCTTCGCCCTCTGGAACGCCGAGGCCAGCAGCGCCGCGACCGGGGTGCGGTCCGGCACGCTCACCCTGACGACCCTGGACGACGGCGCGTGGACGGACATCACGAACGGCCGGACCGACACCATCGACCCGACGAAGGTGCTCATGGTCCCGGGGAACACGTACCGGTTCACGCAGACCCTCGTCGTCGGCGCGACCGGCAAGGACATGCGCGCGCAGCTCACCTACGCCCCGCAGAGCATCACGGGCGACCAGGGGCTGATCGCCGCGACGACGCGCACGCTCGAGGTCACGTCGTCGAGCGCCGGGCTCCGCAAGACCTCGGACACCGTGTTCGAGGTGACGCCCGCCGAGGGTCGGTCGACGGTCCGCGTCGTCTTCACCATCGCGCTGCCCGAGTCGGCGACGACCGGGCAGGGCGGATCGGTGGACGTCGGCGCCCTGGCGTTCACCCTCACCCAGACCGCGATCGGGTCCTGACCCGCTGACCCTCGTCGGCCCGGTGGACCCACCGCACCGCACCACGACGAGGACGACGACGTCCGAGGGGGACGACCATGACGAGGACCGCACCACCGACCGGGCGACACCGCGCCGTGCGCCGGCGACGCCTGTGGCCGGTCGGGCTCGCGCTCGGCACCGCGGTCCTCGTCGCGGTGGTCGGGAGCGGCGGCACCTACGCCCTCTGGGACCGGAGTGCCAGCACCCGGGCGTCGACCGTCCGGTCCGGCACCGCCACGGTCGTCGTCAGTCCGCTCACCGCGATGTACCGGACCCCCCTCGCACCCGGCGACAGCACCACGGGGACGTTCTCGGTGCGCAACACCGGCTCGGTGCCGCTCTCGATCCGCTTGTCCCTGACCGGCACGAAGGTCGCCTACGCGGGGGACGTCCCTGCCGCAGCGGTGCTCGACGAGCTGACGCTCCGGTTGTCGGCCGTCGGTCGGGCGTCCGACTGCCGGAGCGGCCTCGGCGGCTACAGCGCCCGACCGGCGGCCTTCGACACCGGCTCCGGGTACTACACCCTGCCGGTCGGGGTCGCCGGGACGGCCTGCCTCGAGATGGTCCTCGACGCCGACGCCCCGCAGTCCGTCGCCGGCGCGGTGACCGACTTCACGCTGACCGTGACCGGGACGCAGGTGGTCCGGTGAGCCGGCTGCTCCGCGTGGCCCTCGTCGCCGCGCTCACCACCGCACTCGTCACCGGCGGGTCCTCGGTCGCCTGGGCGCTCTGGACCGCGACGGGCACGGCCGCCTCGAGCGCCACGATCGGGAAGCTCGCCGTGGCGATCAGCGGGACCGAGGCGATCACCACGACCTTCTCCACCTCGGCGCCGCGGGTGACCCGGCCGGTCACCATCACGAACGCGGGGAACGTCGCGGGCACGACCGCGACGAGGGCGGCGGTCGCGACCGGGTCCGCGGCACTCGCCCAGGCCGTCGACGTGCAGGCCTGGCGCGTGTCCTCGGCCGACGCGTGCACGGACGCCGCCGACGTCGGGTCGGGGCCGGTGAGCGGCACCTGGGCCGACCTCCCCAGCCTGCAGGCCCGGCTCGCGCCCGGCGCCGCGGCGGTCTGGTGCGTCCGCTCGACCGTCCGCGCCGACGCACCGCCGTCGGCGACGGTGGACGTGCACCTCGTCGCCACCACCGCCACCGGCAGCTGGGTGTCCGAACCCGTCTGGGGCGGCTTCTACCTGAACACCGACGCCGGCGCACCCGCGCTCACCTGCACCGACCACGACGGCAACTGGGTCGAGCTCACCTGGGACCAGGGCGGCCGGGACCAGTCGACCGCGTACGCCGCGTTCGTCGGGACCACGCAGGTCGGCGACCGTCAGCTCGGGTTCTTCGGCCGGATCACACTCGCACCGAACCAGGTCACGACGACCACCGCCGGCACCGTCTCCGTCGACGTCGCGGTCGTCGACGACGCCGGCCAGCGCACCGGCGACGTCGTCGGGCGCGGCCCGGTCACCCTGTTCACGCAGAACGACGGCCCCGCGATCCGGTGCGGCGCGTGACGCTGTCGGTGCTCCGGACCCGGCCGGGAGGCGGTGGTCGCCACCGTCACCCGGCTCGCCGCTCCGCGCCTCCGGTCCGGTCCGGGGTGTCCCCCGCGCTCCGCGCGGTCGGCGTCGGCCTGCGCACCGGGCTGGTGCTCCTGGTCGCCGCCCTCGCCGTCGTCCTGGTGGTCGTCCCGAAGAGCACCGGCGCCGTGCCCCTGTCCGTGCTCACCCGCTCCATGGAACCCGCCCTGCCCGCGGGCACGCTCGTCGTCGTGCGGCCGGTCGACCCCGCGTCGATCCGGGTCGGCGACGTCGTCACCTACCAGCTCGTCTCCGGCCGTCCCGAGGTCGTCACGCACCGGGTGGTGGCCGTCGGCGCGCAGTCGGACGGCTCGCGGACCTTCGTGTTCCGGGGCGACGCGAACGCCGCCGTCGACGCCCGACCCGTCGTCCCCGCCCAGATCCGCGGCGCGGTCTGGTACAGCGTGCCGGGGCTCGGAACCGTGAACCAGGTGGTGAACGGCGCTCGGAGCTGGCTGCTGCCCGCGGTCGCCGGCCTCCTCCTGGCCTACGGCGTCACCCTGATCGTGAGCGGCACGGTCTCGGCGGTCCGTCGGCGGCGGCGTCGTGCCGAGCGTCGTCGAGCCGGACGCGACCACGTGGGACGCCAGCGTCGTGACCGCGTCGGTCGCCGGGGTCAGCGCACCGGGACGGCCTCCCGCGCGGCGTGACCGGCCTCGGCCAGGGCGGCCTGTGCGTCGCGGAACGACGAGTACGACACGTGCACGCCGCGGACGTCGCGGTAGTCGGTCAGCCCCGGGCCGGCCCAGTAGACGACGCCCTCGTCCCCGACCGCGGCGAGCGCGTGGCGGATCGCGGCGGCGGGGTCCGCTCGTTCGACGACGGACGCGGTCCCACCGGGGGCGCGGGCCCCGGCGAGCAGCGCGGCACGGATGCCGTCCGGGTCCTCGAACCGCGGGTGGTGGTCCGCGACCACGACCACGTCGGCGAGCCGGGCGGCGACCGCGCCCATCGCCTCCCGCTTGGTCGGGTCCCGGTCACCGTCCGCCCCGAGCACGATCGCGACCGGCCCGGTGCTGAAGGCGCGGATCGCGGTCAGGCTCTTCGCGAAGGCGTCGGGGGTGTGCGCGAAGTCGACGAACACGCGCGGCCCGGTCGCGAGGGACGCGTCCGCCATCCGCCCGGGCACGACGACGTCGAGCCGTCCGGCCACCGCCGACTCCAGGGCGGTCCCGGGCGCCCCGGCGGCGGCGAGCATCGCGACCGCCAGGGCGACGTCGGCGGCCATGTGCCGGCCGAGCAGCGGCACGTCGGTGACGACGTGCACGTCGGGTCCGTCGAGCCGGAAGCGGGTGCCGTCCACGCGCTGCTCGAGGACGGTGACCTGCCAGTCCGCCTGCGTGTCGGGGTTGCTCGACACCGTCGTCACCGGGATGCCCGCAGCCCGGACGACCGCCCGGCCCGCGGCCGAGTCGAGGGAGACGACCCCCCGCCCGGCGCGGTCCGGCTGGAACAGCTGCACCTTCGCGCGGAGGTACGCGTCCATGTCGGCGTAGTCGTCGAGGTGGTCGTGGCTGAGGTTCGTGAACCCGGCGACGTCGAAGTGCACGCCGTCGACGCGGTGCCGGGTCAGCCCCTGCGCGCTCACCTCGATCGCGGCACCGTCGACCCGCTGCTCCACCGCACGGGCCAGGAAGGCGTGCAGCTCGGTGGTCTCCGGCGTCGTCAGTCGACTCTGCACCACCTGGTCGACGATCCGGCGCTCGGCGGTCGAGGTCATCGCCGACCGCCACCCGAGCCGGCGCATGACCGCGTCGAGGACCGACACCGTCGAGGTCTTGCCGTTCGTCCCCGTCACACCGAGCAGCGGGAACCCGGGGTCGGCGGTCCCGGACACCAGCCGTGCGACCGCGCCGAGCACCGCCCGCGGGTCGGCGGCGACGACGGTGGGCAGCCCGGACCGCGCGGCGGCCTCCGCGCCGGCCGGGTCGGTGAGGACCGCCACCGCACCGGCGCTCCGGGCGGCGTCGACGTGTCCGGCACCGTGCCCGCGACGTCCGGGGACGGCGACGAAGAGCCAGCCCGGCCGGAGGTCCGCGGTCGCGACCGCCGCGCCGGTCACCGTGACGTCGGCGGCGACCACCGGCACCGACGCCCCGGCGGCGACCGCGACGTCCCGCACCGCGGTCGTCCGCGGGCGGTCGGGGTCGAAGGCGTGTGGCACGGGGTCCTCCTCGGCGAGGGTGGGATGGGGAACGGAACCGTCCGTCGGTGGTCACCGCGACGGAGGCCCGGGTCGTCCATGCAACGCGGGCGTGTCCGAGCGCGACCACAGCCGTCGCGTCCCCCGTCCGGCGGCGCCGTCCGCCGTCTAGGCTCTGCGGGGTGACGGACGGCGTGGCGGACGGGGTGGAGCGGGCGCGCGGACTGCTCGCGGGAGCGGCGGCACGGCTCGGCGAGGCGGACGCGCGCGACGAGGCGCTCGGCGAGTACGTCGAGCCGAAGCCCGTGCTGGGCATCCGGCGCGACCCGACGATCCGCTCGCTCGGCCGCGTGTGGCGGGTCGGTGCGCTGCTGCTCGGGTCCTCCCCTGAGACCGCCGGGCAGGTGTGGGCCACCGGGACGATCACCCGGGTCACCGAGGCCGGCCGCTCGCAGTTCGTGTCGGTGTCCGCGGAGGTCCGCCGTGCCTACCGGGCCGCCGCCGCGAAGGGGCACTTCGCCCCCGGCGACACGGTGAACCACGGCGCGACGCCGATCCCCCTCGACGGGACGCTCGTCGACGCCGACTCGGTGCTGTTCGTTCGCGACGGAGAGCCCCGGGTGCGCTGGTCCGCCACCGCCGGCACCGACGTCCCCCTGCGCACCTACCTCGACGACCGGGTGGGGCTGCTCGTCGACCCGCCCCGCGGCGCGACGGACTGACCGCCGACGGGCCGCTCGCCCCCACCGGCCCGGCAGGGACTGCCGCTCGGGCGGCCGTCGGTCCGCACGCGTAGCGTCCCGGGGGTGACCGACACCACGCGCCGGCGCCTCGTCCTGCCCGGTCAGTACGGGCCGCTCTTCGACGACGGCGGGCCGATGGTCGTCGTCGAGGCCCGCGAGTTCTTCACCGCCCGCCCCGTGCACCGGACGAAGGCGCACCTCTGGCTGAGCGCCCTCCGGCACCGTGTCCGCGCACTGGGCGACCGCGCCGAGCACGTCCGGGTCGACCGGCTCCGCGACGCCCTCGTCGGCCAGCACGACCTCGAGGTCGTCGACCCTCCGTCGCGGGTCCTGCGCGGGCAGGTGCGGCACTGGGGGCACGACACCACCGTGCTGCCGAGCCGTGGGTTCGTCACGAGCGAGGACGACTTCGCCGCGTGGGCGGCCGGTCGGGGTGGCCGCTTCCTCATGGAGACGCACTACGAACGGGTCCGCCGTCGCGAGGGCTGGCTCATGGAGCACGACGCACCCGTCGGCGGTGCGTTCAGCCTCGACGCGCAGAACCGGCAGCCACCACCCCGCGGCGCGACGACCCTCGGCCTGCCCGATCCGTGGTGGCCCACCGAGGACGAGGTCGACGACGAGGTGCGCGCGGACCTGGACCGCTGGGAACGCGACGGACTCGTGCACTTCGTCGGCCGGGACGACCGACGACGGTTCGCCGTGACACCCGACGAGGCCCGTGCGGCGCTCGAGGACTTCGTCGCCGTCCGGCTGGGCGACTTCGGTCCCTACGAGGACGCGGTGCTCACGAACGACTGGACGATGGCGCACTCGCTGCTCAGCGTGCCGTTGAACCTCGGGGTGCTCGACCCGCGGGACGCCGTGGGCGCCGCGGTCGCCGCGTACGAGTCGGGCGCGGCGCCGCTCGCGAGCGTCGAGGGGTTCGTCCGGCAGATCGCCGGGTGGCGGGACTACGTCTGGCACCTGTACTGGTGGCTCGGCGACGAGTACGGCGCCGACGTCGAGGCACTCGGCGCGCGGCACCCGGGTCCCGAGGCGCACGACGGAAGCCGGTCCGCGGGAGGCGGGACGGGCCTCCCGGCGTGGTGGCGCACGCTCGACGCCGGCGACGTCGAGGCGGTGTGCCTGTCCGTCGCCCTCGACGGGGTGCGGGACCACGGCTGGCTGCACCACATCCAACGGCTCATGGTGCTGGGGAACTGGGCGCTGCAGCGCGGCTACGACCCCGTGCAGCTGACCGAGTGGTTCACCGACGTGTTCGTCGACGGGACCGACTGGGTGATGCCGGCGAACATCATCGGGATGTCGCAGCACGCCGACGGCGGGGTCGTGGCCACCAAGCCGTACGCCGCCGGGGGCCGCTACATCGACCGGATGACCGACCACTGCGGCGGCTGCCGGTTCGACCCGACGAAGCGCCTGGGCCCGGACGCCTGCCCGTTCACCGCCGGCTACTGGGCCTTCCTCGAGCGGGCCGAACCCGCGCTCCGGCGGAACCCGCGGATGCACCGACCGCTCCAGCAGATGCGCGCGATGCCCGACCTCGAGCAGGTCGTCGCCCAGGAGGCGGCCCGCCGGATGCCCTGACGCCGCCCGCCCGGCGCCGGTAGGGTCGCCCCGTGGGATCGATCAACGACGCATTCGACGACCGCTACGAGCTCCGGGAGTTCCGGCCGGGGACCGACGACCAGGGGGCACCGGACAGCAGGACCAGACCGTGGATGGACGCCGTCGGCCTCGGCTTCCACGAGCCGACCGAGACCGACGAAGCCGCGGCCCGGATGGCATCGCACTTCATCGCCGACCAGGAGACCTTCCTCGGCGTGTACGTCCGGCAGCCCGCCCCGGGCTCCGTCGACGCGACCTGGCCGGCGGGCACGTTCACCTGGTTCCGCAAGGCGCTCAGCTGGGGTGAC
Source organism: Curtobacterium sp. L6-1 (assembly GCF_018885305.1). NCBI lineage: Bacteria > Bacillati > Actinomycetota > Actinomycetes > Micrococcales > Microbacteriaceae > Curtobacterium > Curtobacterium aetherium. Next base: position 325,927 of record NZ_CP076544.1, on the reverse strand, counting down.
GGCTCGTCGATCGACACGCAGGCGGTCTCCGCCGTGACCGTCCGGCCGACCGAACGTCGACGGGGCATCCTCCGCCGGATGATGACGCACGCGCTCGAACGCGGTGTCGCCGAGGGCTACGCGGTCGCGTCGCTCACGGCGTCCGAGGGCACCATCTACCGCCGGTTCGGCTTCGGCTGCGCGATCCGCGAGCGCGCCGTCCGCGTGCGCCGCGACCGTGCCCTCCCGTTCCTCGCCCCGACCAGCGGCACCGTCACGATGGTCACCACCGCGTGGCTCGCGGACGGCGTCGGCAAGGACGTGTTCGCCCGCTTCGACGCGCGCACCCCGGGCTCCATGGTGCGGAACGCCGGCACCTGGCCGATCGTGTTCGGCGAGATCGGCCGCGACGGCCAGCCGGCCAAGGACGTCCGCGCCGCCGTGCACCGCGCCGACGGCGAGGACGAGGTCGACGGCTACGTCACGTGGCGCGTCGTCGAGGGCAAGAGCGGCGAGGACACCCGCGTCCAGGTCGTCGACCTGGTGTACGCCACCGACCAGGCGTACCTGTCGCTGTGGGAGTTCCTGCTCTCCATCGACCTCAACGACGTCGTCGTGTACGACCGGGCGCGCCTGGACGACCCGATCGTCGCCGCGATCGCCGACAACCGCGCCTTCGACGTCGACCACGAGGAGGACCACGTGTGGCTCCGCGTCCTCGACGTCGCCGCCGTGCTCGAGTCGCGGCCGTACGCCGTCGACGGCTCGCTGACCATCGCGGTCACCGATGCGCTCGGCCACGCCGCCGGCATGTACCGGCTCGACGTCCGGGAGGCCCGTGGCACCGTCACGCGTCTGGCCGACGACGCCGAGGTGGCCGGCTCGGGCACGGCCGACGTGGCACTCGACGTCGCCGACCTCGGCGCGCTGCTCATCGGGTCGGTCTCGCCCGTGACGCTCGCGGCGGCCGGACTGCTGCACGCCGCCGACCCCGCGGCGCCGGCACTGCTCCGCGCGATGCTGACCCCGCCGCGGACGCCGCACGGGATCACGTACTTCTGATGACGGGCCCCGTGGGTGCGGCCACGGCGAGCGACGTGCGGCGGGTCCTCGGACGGGCACGGCAGGTCGTGTCCGTGATGGCGGACCCGTCGCTCCGCTCGGCGGTGGTCGGGTCGACGGCGTCCGACCAGGCCGCCCTCGACGACCGCACGCGAGCGGCGCTCGGGGGCTTCGACTGGGTGCACGCGGGCGCCCCGGACCGGGTGCTGCTCGCCGAGACCGGTCGCGCCCTCCAGGACCTCACGGCGCCGTCGGCGGTCCTCGCGTTCGACCGGATCGAGCGCATGCCGGCGAAGGAGGACGCGCGCCACGCCCTCTCGGTGCGGATCATCGGGGTCGTCGCCGCCCGGCTGGGGGTGTCGCGTCCCGTGTCCGAGGCGGTGCTCAACGCCGCGATCGCGATGCTCGCCGCGGACGTCGCCCTCGTGCGGCGGGACGCGGTCGACCTCGGCGTGCTCGAGCGGACGGCCGACGGGTCGGCGTACCGGTTCGTCCCGCAGACCTGAGCACGAACGCCCGCTGCCCGGCCGGCGGCTGCCCGGATGGGCGGCCGTCCGGCCGGGTGGTCGCTCGCGGGCACGAGACGGGCCAGGAGGCGCGGCTCAGGCCCGGCGGCGGACCCGCGGGTCGACGACGGCGTAGACGAGGTCCACGACGACGTTCGCCGTGACCACGAGGAACGCCGAGAACACCGTGAAGCCGACGACGACCTGCAGGTCCAGGCTGTGCACCGCGTCGATGAGCAGCGCCCCGAGGCCCTGCATCGAGAACACCTTCTCGGTGATGACGGCCCCGCCGAGCAGCGTGCCGAGGTCGAGCCCGAACAGCGTGACGACCGGCAGGATCGCGGTCCGCAGCCCGTGCCGCACCACGACCTGGCGTTCGCGGAGCCCCTTCGCGCGGGCCGTCCGGACGAAGTCCTGGCTCATCGCCTCGAGCATCTCGCCGCGGGTCAGCCGCGCGTAGATCGCCGCGCTGATGAACGCGAGCACGCACCACGGCAGCACCAGGTGTGACAGCCAACCGATCGGGTCCTCGGTGAGCGGCACGTACCCGCTCGTCGGCAGGACCCCGAGCACGAAGCCGAACAGCAGGATCGACAGCAGCCCGATCAGGTACGCCGGTGAGGACACCCCGGCGACCGCGACCGTCATCACGGTGCGGTCGAGCGCCGACCCCGGGCGCAGCGCCGACACGGTACCGCCGAGCACCCCGGTGACGAGCCAGAGCAGCGCTGCACCGATCGCGATCGACGCGGTCACCGGCAGGCGGTCGACGATCAGCGTCGTGACGCTCTCGTGCAGCTGGAACGAGTAGCCGAAGCACGGTGCGGCGCACTGCACGGCGGAGACCCCGCTGCCGAACGACCGACCGGAGAAGATCCCGCCGAGGTAGGCGAGGAACTGCAGGATCCACGGCTTGTCGGTGCCGAGGAACGCCTGGACCTGGGCGAGACGCTCGGGCGTGCAGGGCTTGTCACAGATCGCCCGCGCCGGGTTCGTCGGCAGGAGCATGAACAGTGCGTAGGTGATCGCGGCGACGACGAACAGCACGACGACGGCGCCGAGCACCCGGAACAGGACGAAGCGGAGCGCGGTCACCGGGTGCCTCCTCGCGGGTCGAGGGCGTCGCGGAGCGCGTCGCCGAGCACGTTGAAGGCCAGCGTGACGAGGAACAGGGCGGCTCCCGGGAAGACGAGGTACATCGGGTCGGTCTGCACCCACCCGACCGCGTCACCGATGCTCCGCCCCCACGACGGGGTGGGCGGGGTGACGCCGACGGCCAGGAAGGACAGCGCTGCCTCGGCACCGATCATCGACGGGATCGAGATGGTCGCGTACACCGTGATCGTGGCGGCGAGGTTCGGCAGCAGCTGCGTGCGGATGACGTGCCAACGGCCGGCTCCCATCGCGGTCGAGGCCACGACGTAGTTCCGTTCGCGGAGGGACAGCGTCTGCCCGCGGATCACCCGCGCGACGGCCGGCCAGCCGAAGAACCCGATGACGAGCACGACGAGGACGGGCTTCGGGAACGACGTCGGCACGATCGCGGTGAGGGCGATCATGAACACCAGCGACGGGAACCCGAACATGACGTCGACGACCCGGCTCAGCACCCGGTCGTACCAGCCACCGAAGAACCCGGTCGTGACGCCGACGAGCACGCCGACGACGAGCGACACCACGGTCGCGGCGAGACCGATGCCGAGCGAGGTGCGCGCGCCGTACGTGACGATCGCGAACAGGTCCCGTCCGGTCAGGGGCTCGACACCGAACCAGTGCGTCCCGTCCACCCCGCCGAGGGCACCCCGAGGAGCACCGAAGTCGTTCAGCGCGTCCACGTGGTAGTCGTACGGGTCCTGCCCGGAGATCCGCGCGATGAGCGGAGCGGCCAGTGCGACGAGGACGAACACGGCGATCACGACCGCCGACGCCACCGCCCAGCGGTCGCGACGGATCCGCCCGACGACGGCACGGAGACCGGTGGCGGACCCCGGCGCCGGACGGACGGGACGGTCGACGACGTTCGCGGTCATGCGACCACTCCTTCCGACGCGCGCCGGGCACGCCGGCGTTCGGCCTGTCGCGCGGGGTCGGCGACGGGTGCCGCGGCGATGAGCATGCGCGTGTAGTCCTCCTGCGGGTCGTCCAGGACGGCCTCGGTGGTGCCGCGCTCGACGATCCGTCCGTGGTGCAGCACCGCGACCCGGTCGGCGAGCTGTCGGACGACGGCCAGGTCGTGGCTGACGAGCAGGCAGCCGAACCCGAAGTCTTGCTGCAGGTCCCGCAGCAGGTCGAGCACGGCGGCCTGCACGGTGACGTCCAGTGCGGACGTCGGCTCGTCGGCGATGAGCAGGGCCGGCCGCAGCGCCAGGGCACGGGCGACGGCGACGCGCTGTCGTTGCCCGCCGGACAGCTGGTGCGGGAACCGCTCGGCCCAGGACGGGTCGAGCTGCACGGCCTCGAGCAGTTCGCGCACCCGGCCCCGACGGTCGGCGTCCGGCTCGTGCACGAGGAGCGGTTCGGCGATGCTCCAGCCGATGCTCTGGCGCGGGTTGAGCGACGACGCCGGGTCCTGGAAGACGATCCCGACGCGCTTGCGCAGTGCGCGGAGGCGTCGGCCGCGAGCTGCGCGGAGGTCCTGCCCGTCGACGTCGACGATCCCCTCGGCCACCGGGACGAGACCGGCGAGGGCTCGGCCGATGGTCGTCTTGCCCGAGCCGGACTCCCCCACGAGGCCCAGGGTCTCGCCGGCGTGGAGTTCGAGGTCGATGCCCGAGACGGTCGGTGCGCCGCGGCGCGAGTAGCGGACGCTGACGTCGCGCATGCGCGCGACCACGGGAGCCGTCGCCGGACGTCGGTCGCCGACCGTCGCGTCGGCGGCAGGCCGCTCCACGCGGGGCGTGTGGTCCGCGGTGTCCGTGGCGGAGGCGGGGCGGGCCTCCAGGGCGGGCACCGCGGCGAGGAGCGCTCGCGTGTACTCGGCCTGCGGATGCGCGAACAGGTCGGCCACCGGGCCGTGCTCGACGGGGTCGCCGCGGCGCATGACGAGCACCTCGTCGGCGACGTCGGCGACCACGCCCATGTCGTGCGTGATGAGGAGCACGGCGAGTCCGCGGTCACGGCAGAGTTCCCGCAGCAGGTCGAGGATGCCGGCCTGCACGGTGACGTCGAGCGCCGTCGTGGGCTCGTCCGCGATGAGCGCGACCGGGTCCCCGGCCAGTGCCATCGCGATCATCGCGCGCTGGAGCTGCCCGCCGGAGAGCTCGTGCGGGTAGGCGCTCCGGATCGCTCCGGGTGCGTCGATGCCGGCGGAGCGCAGGAGCTCGTCCACACGCGCCGTCACACCCCTGCGGTCGAGGGAGGTCGGGTGCGCCCGGACGGCCTCGGCGATCTGCGTCCCGATCGAGAGCACGGGCGTGAAGGAGTTCATCGGTTCCTGGAACACGACGCCGATGCCGGCACCGCGGACCTCGCGGAGCGCCTCGACGGGGGCACCGACGAGTTCCTCGCCGCGGAAGCGGGCACTGCCGGTCACCCGTGCCTGCGGCGGCAGGAGCCCGAGCACGCTCATCGCGCTCACGGACTTGCCGGACCCGGACTCGCCGACGAGCGCGAGCACGCGGCCGGGGGTCAGGTCGAAGGAGACGTCACGGACGACGGGCTCCGCGTCGCCGAACGCGACGCGGAGCCCTGTGACCTCGAGGATCGGATCCGTCACTGCTGCAGCGAGACCTTGAGGTAGTTCGGGTAGGCCGGGAAGTCCGCGATCTGGAAGTTCTCGACGTCCGAACCGGCGAGGAACGACTGCTTGGCGTACATCAGCGGCACGACGGGCGCGTCGGCCATGATCGCCTTGTCGGCCTCGGCCCACACCTTCTGCGCCTCGTCCTGGTCGACGGTGGCGCTGGCCTTCGCGATGAGCGCGTCGACCTCCGGGTTGCTGTACTTCGAGACGTTGTAGCCGCCGCCACCGATCTGCGACGAGTCGTAGAGCGGCTGGAGGTTCGCGTTCGCGCTCGGGAAGTCCGGCTGCCAGCTCGAGAGCGACAGGTCGAAGTCGGTCCCGTTCGTGGTCGCCTGCGTGAACGAGTCGTAGTCGAGCGGCTTGAGCGTGACGGTGATGCCGGCACGCTTGAGGCCGGCCTGGAGCGCCTGCGCCTGCGCGAGGTACGTCGGGTCGTTCTGCGTGACGAGCGTCAGCCGCAGGTCGGACACCCCTGCCTCGGCGAGCAGGGCCTTCGCCTTGTCGACGTCACCGGTCGGGTTCGTCTCGTACAGGTCGTAGTCCTCGCGACCGGCGATGCCCGGCGTGATGAGCGTCGACGCGTAGGTCCCGGCGATCGCACCACCCGCGGCGATGCGGAACGACTTGCGGTCGACCGCGTACTGCAACGCCTGTCGGACCTTGAGGTCCTTCAGCTCGCCGCGCTGCGTGTTGATCGCCATGTAGCTGATCGGCCCGGCCTTCGACGTGGCGAGGCGGTCCTGGGCGGCGGGGTTGCTGCGCACCTGGTTCAGCTCGGCCGCGCCGAGGTAGATCGCGCCGAACGAGTCCTTCGCGTCCCCGTTGTCGGCGATGAGGGTCTGCGTGATCGTGGAGGCGTCCTGGCTCTCCTTGAAGACGATCTTCGACGGGCCGGCGGTGCGGACCGCGTCGGTCTTCGCGCTCCAGGCCTTGTTCCGGACGAGGGTGACCTGCGACCCCTGCTGGTTCGACTCGACCTGGTACGGGCCGGAGGCGACGGGCTTCAGGTCGTAGGCGCCGGTGTCCGTGCCCTCGCCCTCGGGGACGGGCGTGAAGGCCGGCATCGACGCGAGCCACGGCCAGTCACCGTAGGCGTGGTTCAGCGTGAAGACGATCGTCTTGTCGTCGGGGGTCTCGATGCTGTCGAGCGTCTTCCCCTCGAACGGCCCCTTGTAGGCGCTGCCGCCCACCAGGAGCGACTTGTGGTAGCTCAGGCCACCCGAGAGCGTCGGCGCGAACGAGCGCTCGATCCCCCACTTGATGTCCTTCGTGGTGATCGGGGTGCCGTCCTGGTACTCCAGGCCGTCCTTGAGCGTGTAGGTCCAGGTCTTCCCGCCGTTGCTCGAGACACCGGTGTTCGTGGCGAGGTCCGGGACGACCTTGGCGGTCTTGCCCGGCTCGACGTCCCACGTGGTGAGGCGTCGGGCGACGAGGCCCATGGACGTGATGCCGAGGCTCTGACTCGTGGCCGGGTCGAGGTGGAACGACGTCTGCGGCGTGAGGATCGTGAGCGTCCCGCCCTTGCTCGTCCCGCCGCTGGCGTCGTCGGACGCGCTGCCGCCCGAGCAGCCCGTGAGGACCAGGGCCGCTGCTGCGGCGACGGCCGCGGTGATGGTCAGGCGCTTGGGACGTCTCATGACGACGGATCTCCTCGTTCAGGGGGGTGTGCCGGGTGGGCGGCGTCCATCCTGACACCGCGCTCGGACCCGTTCCGAATCCCGCGCATGCGGGACGACGCACGACGAAACATTGCAAGTCGTCGGCGTCCCCCGCCATTCCCGAACGCCGGTCGCGTTCTGCCCACCGCCCGAGGGCGGGCGACGTCGGCAGCACCAGCCGCCCGTCGTCATCCCGACCACCACCGGCCGGTCGGCCACCTGCCGGCAGCCCGTCGGGGATGCATCAGCTGTGCGTCAGCGGTGCGTCAGCGGTGCGTCAGCGGTCGAAGAAGTCCCCGATGCCCGGCCACTGGAACCCCTCGCCGAGGGACCCGACCTGCTCGCCGAGCCCGCCGAGCGCCTGCTCACCCTGGGCCGCGATGCCCTCGACGCCGCCGCCGAGGTCGCCCAGCCCACCGGTGACGGTCTCGCCGAGGCCGGACGCCACCCCCTCGAAGTCGACGCCGAGGTCGGCCGCCTGCGCGAGTACCGGTCCGGCGGCTGCGCTGAGCACTGCTCCACCGGCGACCGCGACCGCGAGGCCACCGACCGCGAGCGCGCCACCGCCGAGCGCCGCACCACCGAGCACCTTGCGCATCGTCCCGGGTCGGCTCGTCTCACCGCGGGTCGCCGCCCGCGCCAGTCCCGCCGGTGAGGCGTCGGTCGAGCGGTCGTGCTGCGGGACCTCGGCGTTGAGTCGCTGCAGGACCTGCTGCCGCTGCTCGGGGGTCAGCCGCGCGAAGGCGTCGTGGTGCGCCTGCTCGAGCCGCTCGGGGTCCGCGGTCTTCAGCAGGTAGTCGTACTTGGCGATCGCGACGCGGTCGGCCTCGCTCGACGGCGTACCGCTCCGTCGGCCGGGGTGCTGCGCCTGGCCGGACGGCTGCGGGCCCGGCTGCTGACCCGGCTGCTGACCGTACTGCTGGCCGCGCGGCTGCACACCGGGGTCCGCCTGACCGCCGCGGGCGTCACCGGTCAGCCGGTCCGCCGCCGTCCGCACCAGCCCGCGCCAGTCGGTCGCACCGGAGTGCCCCGACTGCCGGTACTGCTGCACGCCGCCGTGCTGCCCACCGGGCTGCTGGCCGGAGCGCTTCTGGAGCTGCTTGTCGATGACCTTCGAGGCCATGCCGAGGATGCGGTTCAGGTTCGCCATGCATGAACCTTTGCGTCCTCACATGTGCAGCGCCGGCGCTGCCCCGGTGGAGGAGCAGTGCGGTCCCCCGGCATCCCCTGTGAACACAGGTCGCCGCCGCCCACCGCGCGCTCCGTTCGGGAGGCCCGTGGCGCGCCCGTCAGGCGAGCACGCGCTCCAGGAACGGGTTGCGGAAGCGCCCCTCCGGGTCGAGGTCCCGCGCCAGTGCCGCGAAGGCCCCGAGCTGCGGGTACACCTGGTGCAGCTGCTCCGGGCTCGCCGCGGTGACCTTGCCCCAGTGCGGCCGCGGTCCGAAGGGCGCGAGGGCGTTCTCGATGAGGGGCAGCGCGACGGCCACGTCCTCGGCCTGCCGCCGGAACGTGAAGTGGAACGCCACGGAGTCCCGCTCGGAGCTCGGCGCGAGCCAGGCGTCGTCGGCCGCGATGCGTCGGATCTCGGAGACGTACAGGACCGGTGCGATGGCCGTACCGATGCGTCGGAGTGCCTGGATCGCGGGCACGGCGTCCTCGGCGGCGATGAGGTACTCCGCCTGGATCTCCGCACCGGCCGAGGGCGTGAACGACGACCGGAAGTGCGGCAGTCGCTCGTGCCAGGGTCCGGGCACGCCGCCCTGCTCGGTGACGCCGGCGGTCTCGCTGCCCGGGACCGGGTGGATCGGCTCGAGCCCGGCGACCGCGCCGAGGGCGGTCAGGTCGACGACCGGGTCGTCCCGGTCCTCGCGGCGCTTCGTCCAGACCTGGCGGATGCCGTCGTCGGTGTAGCCGGTGAACATGCTGACGCTGTACCCGGCGGACATGACCTGCTCGAACTGCGCGTCGACGACGTCCCAGCCGAGTCCGGTGTGCACGGTCTGCGCGACGCGGTAGGTCGGTTCGACGGCGAGGTGCACCGCCACGACGACGCCGAGGGCGCCGAGGGCGACGCGGTGCGCGTCGAGCCGCGGGTCGTCGGCGCCGACGACCTCGAGCTCGCCGGAGGCCCGGACGATCTCGAGCCCGACGACCGACTGGGCGAGCGAGGCGTTGCCGACCCCGGACCCGTGCGTGCCGGTCGCGACGGCGCCGGCGACGGAGATGTGCGGCAGGGAGGCGAGGTTCGCGAGGGCCCAGCCACGGGCCTCCAGGCCGGCGGCGACCTGTGCGTGGGTGAGCCCGGCGGCCACGCGCGCCACGCGCCGGTCACCGTCCACGTCGAGCTCGGGCGGGAGGCCCGTGAGCGTCACCTGCACCGCGTCGGTGTCGGCGATCGTGTTGAACGAGTGCCGCGACCCGAGCGCCGTGAGGCGCGGGGTCGAGGCGACCAGCCGCTGGAGGTCCGCCACGCTCCTCGGTTCCGCCAGGTGGCTCGCCGAGTAGGTGACGTTCCCCGCCCAGTTTGTGCGGGTGTGGGCTGCGGTGGTGGTGTCGTCGTCGATCACGTCGCTCATGCTAGGCCTCCCGACCTGTCTCAGAAGCCGCGGTCGAGCCGGTGCCAGGTCTGCTGCGTGCGGACCTCGTCGCGGAAGCCGCGCAGCGTGGTGTGCTCGTCGATGACCAGGAACTCGGTGCCGATCATGGTGGCGAGGTCCTCGACCACCTGGATGCCGACGGCAGTCGTCATGACCGTGTGGTGCGCGGCACCGGCGGTGAGCCAGGCCTCGGCGGACACGGGGAACGACGGCTGCGGCTCCCAGACGGCACGGCCGACGGGCAGGTTCGGCAGCGCATCGGTGGGCTCGACGACCTCGACGACGTTCGCGGTGAGGCGGAAGCCGTCGCGGGTGTCGGACAGCGCGGCGACGACGGCGGGTCCGGCGTCGGCGGTGAAGACCAGGCGCACCGGGTCGTCCTTGCCGCCGATGCCGAGCGGGTGGATCTCGAGCGTCGGGGTGGACGACGTCAGGGTCGGCGAGACCTCGAGCATGTGCGCGCCGAGGATCTTCTCCGCTCCGGGCGTGAGGTCGTACGTGTAGTCCTCCATGAGCGAGGCGCCACCGGGCAGGCCGGCGCCGGCGACGTTCATCGCGCGGACGAGGACGGCGGTCTTCCAGTCGCCCTCGGCACCGAATCCGTAGCCGTCGGCCATGAGCCGCTGGACGGCGAGGCCGGGCAGCTGCTTGAGCGTGCCGAGGTCCTCGAAGTTCGTGGTGAACGCGGCGGAGCCGTTCTCCGCCAGGAGCGCGCGGAGGCCGAGTTCGATCGCGGCACCGTCACGGAGGGACTGGCGACGCTCGCCGCCGTCCTGCAGCTCCGGAACGAGGTCGTAGGCCGCGTCGTACTGCGCGACGAGCGCGTCGACGGCGGCGGTGTCGGCGGTCGCGGTCTCGACGGCCGCGACGAGGTCGTTGACGGCCCAGGTGTTGACCTGCACGCCGAGCTCGATCTCGGCCTCGGTCTTGTCGCCCTCGGTGACCGCGACGTAGCGCATGTTGTCACCGAAGCGCGTGAGCTTGAGCTCGCGGATCGCGGCGGCACCGGCGGCCGCACGGGTCCAGTCGGACACGCGCTGCTGGACGCGCGGGTCGGAGACGTGGCCGACGGCGGTGGCGTGCCGGACGCCCATGCGGGCCAGGGCGTAGCCGAACTCCCGGTCGCCGTGCGCGGCCTGGTTGAGGTTCATGAAGTCGAAGTCGATGTCCGCCCACGGCAGCGCGACGTTCGCCTGCGTGTGCAGGTGCAGCAGCGGCTTGGTCAGCGCGTTCAGGCCGCCGATCCACATCTTCGCCGGGCTGAACGTGTGCATCCAGGTGGTGACGCCGATGACCCTGTCGTCCGCGCTGGCCTCGATCAGGGCGCGGCGGATGCCGTCGGCGTCCTTCAGGACGGGCTTCCAGACGAGCTTCACCGGGACGTGCGGCGCCAGCTCGGCGTGCACCGCGCGGCTCTGCTCCTCGACCTGGCGGAGGGTCTCCTCGCCGTACAGGCCCTGCGAGCCGGTGAGGAACCACACTTCGTAGCCGTCGAGCGTGGCCTGGGGGTCGATGTCCTGCGTCATCGCATGGCTCCTTCGGGGTTCTGTCCGTAGACGTTCTGGTACCGGTCGAACAACCGGTCGATGTTCTCCTGGGCGATCGGCACGAGCTCGCCGCCCTGCTTCGCGATGTGCACCGTGCGCGCGACGTCCTCGCACATCACGGCGGCCTTCACAGCGTCCTTCGCGTCCTTGCCGATCGTGAAGACGCCGTGGTTCTGCATGAGGACGGCACGGGAGCGGTGTCCCGACAGCGTCTCGACGATGCCGCGGCCGATGGTGTCGTCACCGATGACCGCGAACGGGCCGACCGGGATCGGGCCACCGAACTCGTCCGCCATCGCGGTGATCACGCACGGGATCTCCTCGGCGCGGGCGGCCCACGCGGTGGCGTACGTCGAGTGGGTGTGCACGACGCCGTTCACCTCGGGCATGTTCCGGTACACGTATGCGTGGGCGGCGGTGTCGCTCGACGGGCCGTGGGCGTTGCCCCACCCCTCGGCCGGCACGCCGTCGAGGGTGCAGACGACCTGGTTGCCGGGCGTCAGGTCGTCGCTCGAGACGCCGCTCGGCTTGATGACGAAGAGGTCGGTGCCGGGGACGCGCTCGGAGACGTTGCCGCCGGTCCAGATGACCAGACCGTAGCGGACGAGTTCGCCGTGCAGCCGGGCCACGCGTTCACGGGCCGCGGCGACGGCCTCCTGGGTGGCGGTGTCGGTCATCGGGTCACGTCCTGTTCCTGCTCGGTGTCGGTGGTGGCGGTGGTGGTGGCGGTGGGCACCGCGGCGGCGAGCGCCTGGATCGGCAGAGCGGCGCGGAAGCGGTCGAGGTACGCCGCGAAGCCGTCGACGTCACGCCGGTCGGGCTCGACGACGTTCGTCGCGGCGGCGCCGAACACGGTCTGGTCGAGGTACTCGGCGAGCGAGCTGTCCGCGGCGTGCTCGAGGTAGGCGGCGAGGACGGCGATGCCCCACGCTCCGCCCTCGCTCGCGGTGGCCTCGAGGGCGACGGGCACGCGGAGGGCGGCGGCGAGCTGGCGCTGCGGCAGCCCGGGCGTCCGGAAGAGTCCGCCGTGCGCGGTCATCCGGTCGACGGCGACGCCCTCGCCGTGCAGGACGTCCATGCCGATCGCGAGCGTCGCGAACGCCCCCATGAGCTCGGCGCGGACCAGGTTGCCCAGGGTGAAGCGGGCGTCGGGTGCACGGAGGAGCAGCGGGCGGCCGTCCTCGACGCCGGTGACGGGTTCGCCGGCCAGGTAATTGACGGCGATGAGTCCGCCGGCGTCGGGGTCCGCGTCGGCGGCCTCGTCGAGGAGCGTGCGGAACACCGTGTCGGCGTCGACCGGGGCGCCCGCGGCGTCGGCGAAGCGTCCGAACACACGGGCCCAGCTGCCGATCTCGCTCGCGCCGTTGTTGCAGTGCACCATCGCGACGGCGTCCCCGGCGGGGGTGGTGACCACGTCGAGTTCCTCGTGCGGGGTGCCGAGGGGGCGCTCGAGGACGACCATCGCGAAGATGCTCGTGCCGACGCTGACGTTGCCGGTGCGCTGGGCGACCGCGTTCGTGGCGACCATACCGGTGCCGGCGTCGCCCTCGGGCGGGCACAGCGGCGCCCCGGGCAGGAGCGTGCCGCTCGGGTCGAGCCAGGCGGCACCCTCGGGCGTCAGCGAGCCGGCGTCCTGACCGGCGACGCGCACCTCGGGCAGGAGTGCGCGGAGGTCGGGGACGCCGATCAGGTCCTGCGCGGTCGCGAGCATCGTCGCGTCGTAGTCGCCGGTGGCGGGGTCGATCGGGAACATGCCCGACGCGTCGCCCACCCCCAGGACGTCCTGCCCGGTGAGGCGACGGTGCACGTAGCCGGCGAGCGTCGTGATGCCCGAGGTGTGCGCGACGTGCTGCTCGTCGTCGAGGACGGCCTGGTACAGGTGCGCGACCGACCAGCGGAGCGGGATGTTGAAGCCGAGGGCGTCGCTGAGGGCGGCGGCGGCCGGGCCGGTCGACGTGTTCCGCCAGGTCCGGAACGGTACGAGCAGGTCCCCGGCGTCGTCGAAGGGCAGGTAGCCGTGCATCATGGCCGAGACGCCGACGGCGCGGAACGTCGTCGGGGCGGAGCCGTTGTGGGCCTCCAGGTCGGCGACGAGGGCGGCGTAGGCCGCGCGGACACCGGTCTCGACGGCGGCCAGGGGGTAGGTCCAGCGGCCGTCGACGAACTCGTTCTCCCACTCGTGCGAGCCGGAGGCGATGACCGTGAGGTCCTCACCCACCAGACACGCCTTGATGCGGGTCGAACCGAGTTCGATGCCGAGGGTCGTGCGGCCGTCCGCGATCTCGCGGGTCCGGTCGTCGCTCATGGTGGGCCTCCTGCTCTCGCCGTCGAGTGAGCGCTCACACCGTAGCGCGTGAGCGCTCACCCGGACAACTCGTACCGACCGTGTCGTGCCGCGACGCAGGGCGTCAGGCCGAGCGGCGGACCACCAGCTCCGGTTGCAGCAGCGCGTCGTCGTGCTGGCCGCCCTCGAGCAGCGCCCGAGCCGACGCCAGCACCCGCTCCCCCATCGCCTGGAAGTCCTGCCGCACGGTGGTCAGCGGCGGGGTGAAGTGCGCCGCCTCCGGCAGGTCGTCGAAGCCGACGACCGCGATGTCGTCCGGGACGCGCAGCCCCTCCTCGGCGAAGGCGTGCAGGACGCCGAGCGCCATCTGGTCGTTCCCGGCGAAGACCGCGTCGACGGCGGCCGTGTCCATCGCCCGACCGGCCGCGAAGCCGCTCGCCGGGGTCCAGTCCCCCTGGAACACGACGGGCGTCAGGCCGAGCGAGCGCATCGTGCGTTCGTAGGTCGACCGGCGGACCTCGGCCTCCTGCGACACCGCCGGCCCCGTGATGTGCACGATGCGGCGGTGTCCCTGGTCGATGAGGTGCTGCAGCGCGAGCGTGGTGCCGGCCGCCTGGTCGATCGCGACGGCGGCGATCGTCGCGCCGCCGGTCCCGGGCACGACGAGGTCCGTCGGCAGCGCGTCCCGCTGCACGGCGTTCGCGACGACGACCGGGACGGCGACGGGGAGGGTCAGGGACGCCAGCGCCTCGAGCACCCGGTTGTCGGCCGCGACGAGGACCACGGCGGCGACGTCCTGGGCGAGCAGCGTCGTGAGCGCCTCGGACAGGTCGACGGGCCGCGGGTCGTCCGGCAGCGTCGAGAGCAGCACGTGGTACCCGGCGGTGCGGGCGGCACGCTCGAAGCCGATCGCCGTGCTCGACGGTCCGTAGAGCGCGTCGCCGGCACTGACCAGGCCGAGCGCCCGACTCCGCCCGCCGGCGAGGGCCCGGGCAGCGGCGCGGGGTCGGTAGCCGAGCTCCCCGATGGCGGTGGTCACCCGCGAGCGGAAACCGTCCCGGACCGTGGGGTCACCGTTGATCACGCGGGACACCGTCTGGTGCGAGACACCGGCGCGCTCGGCGACGTCGAAGATCGTCGGGGCCTTGCGTCCCCTGCCGTTCGGCGCCGCTGTCGTCGTCATCCGGTCACCGTACCGCGACACCAGTTCGGGGACGGGACATCCCGATCCGGTCACGACGAGTTGACACGGTGGAACACAACGCACATGATGTGAGCGCTCACTTCGAGCATCACATCCCCAGCGGGACACAGCAGCCCCGCACCCGAGCGCGTCGACGTCGACGCGAGAGGAACAGAGGTACTTCGATGAAGAAGCGCAGGATCGTCGCGAGCGTCACCGCTCTCGGTCTCGCCCTCTCCCTGGCCGCCTGCTCCGCTGGCGGCCGCGGTGCCACCAGCTCTGACGGCGGCGACGAGAGCAACGGCAACAAGGGCGCCCTCGTCGGTGTCGCCATGCCGACCAAGGTCTCCGAGCGCTGGATCAAGGACGGCGACGCCGTCAAGAGCAGCCTCGAGAAGGCCGGCTACAAGGTCGACCTCGAGTACGCGGACAACAAGATCCCCCAGCAGGTCCAGCAGGTCAGCAACATGATCACGAAGGGCGCGAAGGTCCTCATCGTCGCGTCCATCGACGGTGGTTCGCTCTCCGACCAGCTCGACGCAGCGGCCGAGGCCGGCATCAAGGTCATCTCCTACGACCGCCTGCTCACCGGCAACAAGAACGTCGACTACTACGTCTCGTTCGACAACTACAAGGTGGGCGTCGACCAGGCCACCTCCCTCCTCACCGGCCTCGGCCTGCTCGACTCGGACGGCAAGAAGACCGACGAGAAGGGCCCCTTCAACATCGAGGTCTTCGCCGGTTCGGCCGACGACAACAACGCCACGTTCTTCTTCAACGGCGCGATGGACACCCTCAAGCCGTACCTCGAGGACGGCACGCTGAAGATCGGCTCCGGCCAGGACGGCTTCACGCAGGCCGCCACGCAGCAGTGGGACCCGGCGCTCGCCAAGTCCCGCATGCAGAACCTCGTCGCGAAGTCGTACTCCGGCGGCACCAAGCTCGACGGTGTCCTGTCGCCCTACGACGGCATCTCGATCGGCATCATCTCGGCGCTCCAGGGTGCCGGCTACGGTTCGGGCGACCGCCCGCTCCCGGTGATCACCGGCCAGGACGCCGAGGCCGCCTCGGTCAAGTCGATCATCAACGACCAGCAGTACTCGACCATCTACAAGGACACGCGCCAGCTGGCCGACAAGTCCGCGTCGATGGCCCAGGACCTGCTGTCGGGCAAGAAGCCCGAGGTCAACGACACCAAGACGTACGACAACAAGGCCAAGGTCGTCCCGACCTACCTGTTCCAGCCGACGATCGTCACCAAGGAGAACTACGAGAAGGTCCTCGTCGACTCCGGGTACTACACGGACGCCGACCTCAAGTAGGTCGCGACTCCTCTTCGGACGGGAGGCCCGGTGCCGGGCTGGCACCGGGCCTCCCGTCCGTCCCCACCCACTCGCGCGCCGTCCCGGCGCCCAACGGAAGGCGGTCCCATGGCGGACACCATCCTCGAGATGCGCGACATCACCAAGACGTTCCCCGGCGTCAAGGCCCTGCAGAACGTCTCGCTCCAGGTCGAACGGGGCCAGGTCCACGCGATCTGCGGTGAGAACGGCGCGGGCAAGTCCACGCTCATGAAGGTCCTGTCCGGCGTGTACCCGGCCGGCAGCTTCGAGGGCGAGATCCTGCTCGACGGGAAGCCAGTCTCGTTCTCGACCATCAACGACTCCGAGGACGCCGGCGTCGTGATCATCCACCAGGAGCTCGCTCTGAGCCCCTACCTGTCGATCGCCGAGAACATCTTCCTCGGCAACGAGCGCTCCAAGCGCGGCTTCATCGACTGGAACAAGACGAACCTCGAGGCCGCGACGCTCCTGAAGCGCGTCGGCCTCAAGGACAACCCGATCACCAAGATCACGGACATCGGCGTCGGCAAGCAGCAGCTCGTCGAGATCGCGAAGGCGCTGTCGAAGAAGGTGAAGCTCCTCATCCTCGACGAGCCCACCGCCGCGCTGAACGACGACGACTCCGCACACCTGCTCGAGCTCATCCGCTCGCTGCAGGACGAGGGCATGACGGCGATCATCATCAGCCACAAGCTCAACGAGATCAAGGCGATCGCGGACAAGGTCACGATCATCCGTGACGGCCAGACCATCGAGACGCTCGACATGCACGCCGGCGAGGTCTCCGAGGACCGCATCATCCGCGGCATGGTCGGTCGCGACCTCTCCACCCGGTACCCGGAGCACGAGTCGGTCATCGGCGAGGAGCTCCTGCGCATCGAGGACTGGACCGTCCACCACCCGCTCGACGCCTCCCGCGAGATCATCCACCAGGCCAACCTGACGGTGCGCGCCGGCGAGATCGTCGGCATCGCCGGCCTCATGGGCGCCGGCCGGACCGAGCTCGCGATGAGCGTCTTCGGGCACTCGTACGGCACCGGCATCAGCGGCACCGTCTACAAGCGCGGGACCCCGATCAAGACGAACACCGTCACCGCCGCGATCGACAACGGTCTGGCCTACGCGACCGAGGACCGGAAGCGCTACGGCCTCAACCTGATCGACGACATCAAGCGGAACGTTTCCGGCTCGGCCCTCGGCAAGCTCGCCAACTGGGGCTTCGTGAACGGCTCGCAGGAGACCACCGTCGCGCGCGGGTTCCTCAAGGACATGAACATCAAGGCCCCGACGGTCAACGCGATCACGGGCAAGCTCTCCGGCGGCAACCAGCAGAAGGTCGTCCTGTCGAAGTGGATGTACTCCGACCCGGACGTGCTCATCCTCGACGAGCCGACCCGAGGCATCGACGTCGGCGCGAAGTACGAGATCTACACGATCATCAACGCGCTCGCGGACCAGGGCAAGGGGATCATCGTGATCTCCTCCGAGCTGCCCGAGCTGCTCGGCATCTGCGACCGCATCTACACGCTCTCCGAGGGCACCATCACCGCCGACGTCCCGCGCTCCGAGGCGTCGCCGGAAGTCCTCATGCAGTACATGACCCAGGAACGGGAGACCCCAGTCAATGAACGCGCTTAAGTCCGCCGCCAGCTACCTCACCGGGCAGCTCCGACAGATCGGCCTGTTCATCGCGCTGATCGTCATCGTCATCTTCTTCCAGGTGACGACGAACGGCATCACCCTGGCCCCGATCAACGTCTCGAACCTGATCGTCCAGAACAGCTACATCCTGATCCTCGCCATCGGCATGGTGATGGTGATCATCGCCGGCCACATCGACCTCTCCGTCGGTTCGGTCGTCGCGTTCACCGGCGCCATGGCGGGCGTCATGATTACGCAGTGGGGCATCCCGTGGCCGATCGCGGTCGTCCTCTGCCTCGTCCTCGGCGCGCTCGTCGGCGCATGGCAGGGCTTCTGGATCGCCTACTTCGGGATCCCGGCGTTCATCGTGACCCTGGCGGGCATGCTCGCCTTCCGCGGTGCCGCCCAGATCGCCCTGCAGAACCAGCAGATCTCGCCCTTCCCGGACGGCTTCCGCTCGCTCGGCTCCGGCTTCCTGCCGTCGTTCGGCACCTCGGGCTACGAGCCGCTCACCATGGTGCTCGGCCTCGCCGCCGCGGCGATCCTCGTCATCACGGGCTTCCGTGGGCGTGCGACCCGTCGCAAGTACCAGCTCGAGGACGAGCCGTTCGCATGGTTCATCACCAAGATGGCGTTCACCGTGGCGCTGGTCATCTTCATCGCGCTGCTGCTCGCCAGCTACAACGGCACCCCGATCGTCCTCGTGATCCTCGGCGTCCTGGTGATCGCGTACTCGATGGTCATGCGCAGCGCCGTGTTCGGCCGCCACATCTACGCGATCGGCGGCAACCCGCTCGCCGCGCAGCTGTCCGGCGTCAAGACGAAGCGCGTCACGTTCCTGCTCTTCGTGAACATGGGTGTCATCTCGGCCCTGGCCGGCGTGGTGTTCACCGGCCAGCTCAACCTCGCCTCGCCGAGCGCGGGCAACGGCTTCGAGCTCGACGCGATCGCGGCCGTGTTCATCGGTGGCGCGGCCGTCACGGGCGGCATCGGCACGGTGCCGGGCGCGATCGTCGGTGGTCTCATCATCGGTCTGCTCAACAACGGCATGTCGATCCTCGGTGTCGGTTCCGAGTTCCAGCAGCTCATCAAGGGCTTGGTGCTCCTCGCCGCCGTCGCGTTCGACGTGTTCAACAAGCGCCGCGCGGCCTC
Organism: Curtobacterium sp. L6-1; assembly: GCF_018885305.1. Classification (NCBI taxonomy): domain Bacteria; kingdom Bacillati; phylum Actinomycetota; class Actinomycetes; order Micrococcales; family Microbacteriaceae; genus Curtobacterium; species Curtobacterium aetherium. Next base: position 307,233 of record NZ_CP076544.1, on the reverse strand, counting down.
GGCCCGCAAGTAGTCCGGCCGCGGTCGTCCCGACCGCACCCGAAAGCGACAGATCTCCGTGGAGCACCCACGGAGATCTGTCGCTTTCGCGTTCCCCTCGCGGGTGCGCCGGGCTGTCGGGCCGTCAGGCCGTCAGGACGGCCCAACCGGCGGCCGGGAGGCGCAGCCGCCCCTCCGACAGGTCGCCTGCGCCGACCTCCACGCGCGTCGCGTCCGCTGCGGGCAGGACCACCGGCTCGGGTGCGAGGTTCAGGGCGGTGACCACAGCCTCCCGGTCGGTCGCGGTGCGGAGCACCAGCGCGGTGTTGTCGAGGTGCACCACGTCGGTGTGTGCACGGTGGAGCCACGGGTGCCGACGTCGGAGCGCGATGAGTGCCTGGTGCGCGTGCAGCAGGTCTGCCGCCGCTCCCGTCGGCACCGGCGGCACGTCCGGGAACGCCGGTCGGACGGCGTCGTCGCCGCCTTCCCGCTCCTCCTTCACGCCGGTCCAGCCGAACTCGTCGCCCGCGTAGACCGACGGTGTGCCGGCCACCGTGCAGAGCACCGCGAGGGCGTGGGCGGCGAACCCCTCCCCCACCGCGCTCGCGATCCGGGTGACGTCGTGGTTGCCGACGAAGGTGCTCGGGGCGAACGTGGCGAGCAGCTCGTCGTGCCGCTCGATCGCGTGCGCGAGCTCGTAGCAGTTCCGGTCGGCGATGCCGTGCCAGATGCCCTGCCACAGTTCGTACTGCGTCGTGGAGTCCATCGTCGACTCGCGGACGATCGCCGCGGTGTCGCCGTGGATGACCTCGCCGGAGAACCACGCGTCCGGGAAGCGCTCGCGCACCCGCGGCAGCACCCGCGCCCAGAAGGCCGGTGGGACCGCGTAGGCCGCGTCGAGCCGCCAGCCGTCCACGCCGCGCTCGAGCCAGTGCGTCATCACCGCGACGACGAGGTCCTCGGTCGCCTGCGTGGCGTGGTCGAGGGCCACCAGGATGTCGTGCCCCTCGAACGACCCGACCGGCACCGGCTGTCCGGGCTGCCACCCGGACCAGTCGACCGCGAACAGGTCGGCCGTGGTCGCCCCGGGCCCGTCGGTGGCGAGGGCGCGGAACGCGGGGTGGTCGCGGCCGACGTGGTTGAAGACGCCGTCCAGCAGCACTCGGACGCCCCGCTCGTGCGCCGCGTGCACCAGGTGGTCGAAGTCGCCGTCGTCACCGAGCCGCGGGTCGATCCGGAAGTGGTCGACCGTGTCGTACCCGTGGGTCGAGCTCGCGAACACCGGCCCGAGCAGCAGCCCGTTCAGACCGAGGTCGACGACGTGGTCGAGCCACCCCTCGATGCGACCGAGCCGGTGCTCGACCTGCCGGTCCTCGACGGCGGAGTCCGGGCGGACCTCCGCGCCGACGAACCCGAGCGGGTAGACGTGCCACCACATCACGTGCTCGACCCAGGCGGGCTCGCCCGTTCTCGTCCCGGGCACGGCGTTCGGCGCTGCGGCTGCGGAGTCCATCCCTGCATGCTGCCAGGCGGCCCTGGCCGACACCGGCGATCGGGGTACCGCCAGCCTGGAAGCGCGTCGGTGGTCGGGACGATCATGGCGGCATGGGACGAGCCATCCGCACCGAGGACGACGCACGCCGCTCAGCGCAGGCGCACGCGGAACGCACGTGCGCCTCGTGCGGACGCCGGATGCCCGACATGGCCGGGCCGGACGCGAAGTGGTGCTCGGACGCCTGCCGCCGGCACAAGCTCGACGACACCGATCGCACCCTCGAGCGCACGATCGACGACCTGCTCGACGCCCGGGCCCTCACGTCGAGCATCTGCCCCTCGGACGCCGCCCGCGCGATCGGCGGCGAGGACTGGCGCGACCTCATGGAACCCGCCCGACGAGCGGCCCGCCGGATGGTCGCGCGGGGCGAGGTCGAGATCACGCAGGGCGGGAACGTCGTGGACCCGTCGACCGCCAAGGGCCCGATCCGCATCCGCCGCCCGCGCTGAACGACCACGCTGGACGCCGGGTCGGCGACCGCGGGGTACACGTCGCTCGGACCCCGCCGTGAACGACGCCGGAGCCGGGGTTAGCGTCAGCAGCACGCGCCGGGGATCCTCGGCGGATCCCCGCAGGAAGGAACACCATGTCGCTCGCAGACAAGGCCAAGGACGCCACCCAGAAGCTCGCCGGCAAGGCCGAGGAGGCCGTGGGCAAGCACACCGACGACGCCGAGCTCACCGCGCAGGGCCACAAGGACCAGGGCATGGGCGAGGCGCGCATGCAGACCGAGAAGGCGAAGGACGCCGTCGACGGCAAGTGATCGACGCTCCACCACGCAACGCCCGTACCGCTCGCGGTGCGGGCGTTCGTCGTGCGGGGCGGACTGGATGATCCCCAGCGCACGGTCGATCCCCTTGTGCTGTGCGGCTCGCGCGACGCGAACGACCAGGCGCCCCGTCGACCCAGCGTCAGTGCGGGCGAGGACGCGGAGGGCGTCGGCCTGGGTCGGCCCGACGAGGGTGGCGAGCGGGGTGGCGAGCGGCCTGTCCGGAGTGCACCGCCGATCGGTCCACGTGGACACGGATCGTGTGCACCGTCAGAACGCGTAGCGGATGCGGCAGGACGGCAGGTTCTCGGCGACGAGCGCCCGGAAGCGGTCGAGGTGCCGCGCCTTCATCGCTGCGCGGTACCGGATGTTGACGGCGCCGTTCTGCGACAGCTTCTGCTCCTGCAGGTCCGGGCGCCAGAGCAGGTCCTCGGCCTTCGGGTGCCACCCGAGGTTCACCTCGTGCAGCTGTTCGTTGTGGGTGAGGAAGATCACCTCGGCCGCGAGCTGTGCCTTCGCTGCCGGGGAGAGCACGTCGTCAACCTCCCGCAGCAGTGCGGCCCAGTCGGCTTCCCACGTCGGCGTCAGGATGACGGGCGAGAAGTTCAGGTGGACCTCGTACCCGGCCTCGACGAAGTCGTTCACGGCCGTCAGTCGTTCGGCGATCGGCGACGTCCGGATGTCCGTCACCTTCGCCGGCTCGTGCGGCATCAGCGAGAACCGGATGCGTGTCCGGCCCATCGGGTCCCAGTCGAGGAGGTCCCGGTTGACGTACTTCGTGGCGAACGACGCCTTCGCGGTCGGCGTCATCCGGAACAGGTCGCACAGGTCGCGGACGTTGTCGCTGAGCATCGCGTCCACCGAGCAGTCACTGTTCTCGCCGATGTCGTAGACCCAGGCCTCGGGGTCGCACTGGTTCGGTTCGGTCTTCGGGCCCTGCTTGTGGATGTTGCGCGCGAGGTGCTTGGTGATCTGCTCGATGTTCGCGAAGACGGTGACCGGGTTGCTGTAGCCCTTGCGGCGGGGCACGTAGCAGTACGCGCAGGCCATGGCGCAGCCGTTCGCGGTGGACGGTGCGATGAAGTCGGCCGACCGACCGTTCGGACGGGTGACGATCGACTTCTTCACGCCGAGGACGAGCGCCTCGGTCTTGATCCGCACCCAGCGGGAGACGTTCCGTTCGTCGCCGTGCACCTCGGGGATCTGCCAGTGCGACGCGACGGGCACGATCTCGGCGTCCGGCCACCGCCCGACGATCTCCTGCCCGCGAGGCAGTTCGAGGGCGGCGTCCTCGGCGTAGATCCGCTTGACGTCGAGCAGGGGGCGCACGCGGGAGTCGGTCATCACCGTCCGTTCTACCGGTCACCACCGACAGGTCCGACGGTCCCGCCAGGCTCGTCGGGCAGACTCGGGGCATGACCGCCGGCGTGGAGGACGACCACTTCTTCGTCGTGGACGGGCGGCGCTGGCGACGCACCGACCCGGCGATACCCGAGGACCTCGCCGCGCGGCTCCGGTCCCACCTCGGTCGTGGTCGGAACGCGGTCAAGCAGGCGAAGCGGGCTGGGGACGAGGACGCCCTCGCTGCCGCCCGGCACCGGAACGGCCTCGCGAAGAACGGGCTCGGGGAACGCGGCCGGGAGTGGTGGACGCGTCCGGAGTCCGAGCGGCTCGCTCAGGCCGAGCAGGCCCTCGCGGACCTCGACCGCCTGGACGGAGCGGGCTCGCCCCGGTCCTGATCGGGGCCGTCCGGCCGGCGGCTGTGCCGGGGTCGTCGGCCGGCGGTTGCGCCGGGGTCGTCGGCTGGCGGCTGCGCCGGGGTCGTCGGCCGGCGATTGCGCCGGGGTCGCACGATCTGCCGTTCCGGCTCGTCCGACCCGGCCGTCCGTGCGACTCCGGCGGACGGGCGGCGGCGGGTCCTGCGACCTCGGTAGGCAGGCGGGCTGGCTCGCGCCCGCACGGCCGCGCCAGGCGGCCGCCCCGGGCGGGCGGGCGGCTGCCGAAGTCGCACGATCTGCCGCTCAACCCGTTCTGACCCGGCAGTCCGTGCGACCTGGGCGGACAGGCGACGGCGCGTCGTGTGACCTCGACAGTCCGGCGACGGCGAGTCGTGCGACCTCGGCGGACAGGCGACGGCGCGTCGTGCGACCTCGGCGGCGGGTAGGCGAGGCGCATCCTGCAACCTCGCTGGACGGGTAGCGGCCGTTCCCGCGACATCGGCAGGCGGTCGGGCTCGCGCCCGCGCGGCCGCGCCGGGCCGGCGGCCGCCGAAGTCGCAGGATCTGCCGCTCAACCCGGTCCGACCCGGCAGTCCGTGCGACCTCAGCGACCGGGCGACGGCGCGTCGTGCGACCTCGGCCGAGGGGCGACGGCGCGTCGTGCGACCTCGGCCCACGGGCGACTCGCGCCCGCGCCTGCCGGCCGGAGCGACGGGAGGCGCGGGGCCGTCCCGCCCCGTGGCTCCCCACCAGCACGCCGAGCGGCACGCCGAGCGGCACGCGCGCGACGGCACCACCTCAGCCGGACGGCGGACGCGACACCCGGTTTCCCCACCTTCCGGATGAGGTGCGAGCGATCCTCGCGGCCGTAGGCTCATCGCGGCGAGGACGCCGAGGAACGAGGGGGACCATGAACGACATCGTCACGCACACGGGCACGCTGGTGGGGCTGCGTACCGGGACGACCACCGCCGAGGGGCCGGACGGCGCGCGGGTCGGCGTGCTGCTCGAGCTCTGCTCGGAGGACAGCGCCGGGGTCCGTCGACCGTGGGAGCTCCTCGTGACGCCCGCACAGGCCGCGGCGTTGGTCGAGGCCGAACGGACCGAGCCCGGCGTGCTCGTCCGCTTCGCCGGGAAGCGACTCGGCGACCACGCCGGCGTGCCGCTGATCCGGGTGGGCCGCATCGCGGTGCTCGTCCCCGAACCGACCTGCTGACCCGGACGCCGCGGCCACACGGCCGACCCCGACGACACGACAGCGCCCCGGGACACCCCGGGGCGTTGTCGTCGTCCGTGAGACGTGTCCCAGTCAGGCCTCGGTGTGGCCCAGTTCAGGTTCCACGCACATACAGACAGTGCGTGCCGCGGCGGCGTGCACCTCGAACACGACGACCTCGTTGCGCCCGGAGCGCAGGACGGGTCCCGGCACGGCGAGGGTCTTCTGCGGTCCCCGCGACCAGTAGCGGCCCAGGCAGAAACCGTTCACCCAGACGACACCCTTCCGGAACCCGTCCAGCGCCAGGTAGCGGTCGATCGTCGCACCGCTCACGGGCAGGTCGAACGTGCCGATCCCGAACGCCGGTCCGGCCAGGGTCTCCCCCGCGGTGGTCGTCGCCGCGCGGAGCACCTCGACGGCACCCTCGGGGAGCGGGTCGAGCGCGAGCGGCGACACCGTCCACCGCGACAGCTCGACGCCATCGACGCGGACGGCACCGATCAGGCCCTTCGGCTCCCCGATGCGCGGCCCGTAGTCGACGCGGCCCTGGTCCTCGACGAGCAGCTCCAGGAGGCCCGTCACCGGTGGCAGGGCGACGGCACGGTCGTGGTGCTCGCGCTCCAGGACGCCGACCGGCCGACCGTCCACGCGGACGAGGACCCGGTCGCGGACCTCCTCGTCGACGGTCAGCACGCCGCCCTCGGGCAGGTCGACCTCGGTCCGGTAGAGCACGAAGCCGGACGCGGCGCCGAGCTCGTCGAACGTCGGCGGCGTCTCGTGGGTCGTCCACGCGGTGACGGCCGGCAGCAGCTCGGCGAGCGGCAGGACGCGGTCGAGGCTGACGGCGACGTCCGCGGCGGGGGTCGGTCGGGCCTCCTGACCGTCGCTGACACCCACGTCGGATCCGAGCCGACCGGATCCGCCCGGCTGCATCGTGGCGGGCAGGTCGGGCACGGGCGCGTAGCGGGCGATGACCGCACGGAAGGCGTGGAACTTCTCGGTCGGACGGCCCGCTTCGTCGAGCGGCGCGTCGTAGTCGTAGGACGTCGCGATGGGCCGGTACACGCCCTTGTCGTTGGCACCGTTCGTGAAGCCGAAGTTGGTCCCACCGTGGAACATGTAGATGTTCACTGAACCGCCGGCCGCCAACAGGACGTCCAGGTCCTCGGCACTCGCCGCGGCGGGCGTCGTGTGGTGGTGCTCGCCCCAGCTGTCGAACCAGCCGTCCCAGAACTCGGAGCACATCAGCGGACCGGTCGGCTGCGCCTGCCGGAGCCGGGCCAGCCGCTCCGACGAGCGGGACCCGAACGACCCGGTCTTGTGCAGCGACGGGAGCGACCCGTCCTCGAGCATCGAGTCCATCGGCTGGTCGACACTCGTGAACGGCACGGTGAGGCCGACGTCACGGTGCATCTGCTCGAGCTTCTGGAGGTAGACCGGGTCGGACCCGTACGCGCCGTACTCGTTCTCGACCTGCACGAGCACGATCGGGCCGCCGGCGTCGATCTGCCGGGGCACCAGGATCGGTGCGAGCGCGTCGAGGTAGCGGCCGACGGCGGCGAGGAACTGCGGCTCGTCGCGGCGGATGCCGACCGTGCCGTCGGTGAACAGCCAGAACGGCAGGCCGCCGTTGGTCCACTCGGCGCAGATGTACGGGCCGGGGCGGACGATGGCGTGCATGCCCTCGGCGGCGACGAGGTCGAGGAAGCGGCCGAGGTCGAGTCCGCCGGAGAAGTCGAAGGTGCCGGGTGTGGCCTCGTGGGCGTTCCACGCGACGTAGGTCTCGACGGTGTTCAGGCCCATGAGCTTGGCCTTGCGGATCCGGTCGGCCCACAGGTCGGGGTGCACGCGGAAGTAGTGGATCGCACCGGAGAGGACGCGGTGCGGCTGCCCGTCGAGCAGGAAGTCGGTGTCGCCGATGGCGAAGCGCATCTCGCGCCTTTCTTCGTGGGAACGCGGCCGTGCGGGAAGCCCGCACGGCCGCGTCGATGGGGTGGTGCTACTTGCTGGAGACGCTGAAGCCCTGGTCCTTGCCGTACTTCACGAGCGCGTCCTGCCAGGCCTTCAGGCCGGACTCGAGCGACGTGCCCTTCTCGTACGACTGACCGACCGTGTCGGCGTAGACGCTGTTCGCGTACACCTGGTACGGCAGGTAGGTGAAGTCGTTGTCCGACGCCTTGGACGCGTCGACGAGCACCTTGTTGATCTGCTGGCCACCGAAGTACTCCGGCTTCTCGTCCAGGAAGGCCGAGGATTCGAGGTCCGCGGTAGTCGACGGGAAGCCGCCGGACTCCATGAAGACCTTCGTGGACTCCTTCGACGAGTTCAGCCACTTGAGGAAGCCGGCGGCGAGGGCCGAGTTCTTCGACTGCTCCATGACGACCTCGGCGCTGCCGCCGTTGCTCGCCGTGGTCGCGGTACCGCCGTCGTAGGTCGGCATCGGGGCGACGCGCCAGTCACCCTTGGCGTCGGCGACGCTGGCCTCGAGGTTGCCGGGCATCCAGGCACCGGTGATCATCGTGGCGATCTGGCCGTTGCCGAGCTGCTTGTACCAGTCGTCGGTCCAGCCGACGGTCTTGGCCAGGAGACCCTTCTCGACGAGCTGGTCCCAGGTCTTCGTCCACTTCTTCGTGCCCTCGTCCTGCAGGTCGATGGTCACCTTGTCACCGTCGGTGGTGAACGGGGTGCCGCCTGCCTGGGCGATCATGCTCGTGGTGAAGCCCGCGTCGCCGGAGTCGGCGGCCAGGTACTTCTCGGGGTCCGCTTCGTGCAGCTTCTCGGCCGCCGTGACGTACTCGTCCCACGTCTTGGGGACCGAGATGTCGTACTCGTCGAACACCTTCTTGTTGTAGAACATGGCCATGGGGCCGGAGTCCTGAGGCAGGCCGTAGACCTTGCCGTCCATCGACACGGAGTTCCACGTACTCGCGGCGAACTTGTCCTCCAGGTCGCCGAACCCGTAGTCGGACAGGTTGAGCAGCGACTCGGAAAGGGCGAACTGCGGCAGCGCGTAGTACTCGACCTGGGCGACGTCGGGAGCGCCCGACCCGGCCTTGATCGTGTTCTGCAGCTTGGTGTACTGGTCGGCGCCGGTGCCGGCGTTGACGAGCTTGACCTTCACCTTGGGGTAGGCCTTCTCGAACGCGGCGACCTGGTCCTTCGCGGACGGCGTCCACGACCAGTAGGTCAGCGTGCCGCCCTGGTCGAGGGCCTTGTCGATGTCGGAGGCCGAGCCGCCGGAGCCGGAGCCGCCGGACGCGCAGGCGGCGAGGGCCATGGCGGCGGTGACGCCGATGGCGAGGGCGCTGAGCCCGCGCCGGAGACGCTTCTGCATGGTGGTGCCTTTCACTTCATCGTGAAGAAGGGACTTCTTCGTGGGAGGGACTGCTGGTGCTGGGTCGGTGCGGTGCTCTGCGGGGCCGACCCGTGCCTCCCGGCCGTGGTCCGGTGCTGTGGACCGGGGCCGGGCGGCGGGATCAGGCCTTGACGGACCCGGCCGCCAGGCCGGACTGCCAGAAGCGCTGCAGGAAGAGGAACGCGACCACGATCGGGATGATCGTGAGGAGCGAACCGGTGACGACGAGGTTGTAGATCGGCTGCGCACCGGAGCCGGTGGCCTGCGCGTTCCACTGGTTGAGGCCGACCGTCAGCGGGTACCACTTCGGGTCGCTCAGCATGATGAGCGGCAGGAAGTAGTTGTTCCACGTCGCGACGACCGCGAACAGCAGGACGGTGACGACGCCGGGGGCGAGGAGCTTGAGCGCGATGGTGAAGAAGATCCGGAACTCGCCGGCGCCGTCCATGCGGGCTGCCTCGATGAGCTCGGTGGGGATCGCCTCGACCGCGTAGGTCCAGATGAGGTACATGCCGAACGGGCTGATGAGCGACGGCAGGATGATCGCCCAGGGGGTGTTCGTCAGGCCGACCTGCGAGAAGAGCAGGAAGGTCGGGACGGCGAGGGCGGTGCCGGGGACCGCGATCGCGCCGAGGACCACGGCGAACACCGCACGACGGCCGGGGAACTGGAACTTCGCCATGCCGTAGCCGGCGACCGTGGCGAGCAGCGTGGCCCCGCCGGCGCCGATCACGACGTAGAGCAGCGTGTTGCCGAGCCACTGCACGAAGATGCCGTCGTTGTACGTCAGAGTGTCGACGATGTTCTGCCAGAGGTTGAAGTCCCCGCCGAACCAGAGGCCGAACGTGGACAGCAGCGACACCTGCGTCTTGGTGCTGTTGACGAGCAGGTAGAACAGCGGCGCGAACGAGTAGACGACGAACACGACCATGACCGCGGTCAGGAGACCGGAGCGCTTCACCTTGCGGCCGTCGACGGGCTTGCGGGACTTCCGGGAGGCGCGCCCACCGCCGTCGCGCGGGTCGCGCTGCGTCGTGGTCGCCTCCGTCACGGTGAGGGGGGCGGGACCCTGCAGGGTGCTCATCGGTTCTCCTGTCGGGTGCCGCGGACCTGCACGACGTAGGCGATGACGGCGGTGATGACGCCCATCACGATCGCGACGGTGGCGGAGTAGTTGAACTGCTGCCCGCTGAACGACAGCGAGTAGGCGTACATGTTCGGGGTGAAGGCGCTGCCGATCACGTTCGGGGCGAGCGTCTTGAGCAGGTTCGGCTCGTTGAAGAGCTGGAAGCTGCCGATGATCGAGAAGATCGTGGCGATGACCATCGGGCCGCGGAGGGCCGGGAGCTTGATCGAGAAGACCGTGCGCATCGGGCCGGCGCCGTCGAGCTCGGCGGCCTCGTAGAGCTCGCCGGGGACGGTGCGGAGGGCCGCGTAGAAGATCAGCATGTTGTAGCCGAGGAACTCCCACGTGACCACGTTGCCGATCGACGTGAGGACCCAGCTCGGGCTGAACGGCTGGAGCAGGTCGATGCCGAGCGCGTCGTTCGCCGCACCGGTCAGGCCGAACTGGTTGCCGTAGATGAAGCCCCAGATGAGGGCGGCGACGACGCCGGGGACCGCGTAGGGCAGGAAGACCGCGATGCGGAAGAAGCCGGTGCCCCAGAGCCGCGCACTGTCGAGCGCGAGGGCGGCGACGAGCGCGAGGCCGAGCATGATCGGCACCTGGACGACCAGGAAGATCGCGACCCGACCGAAGCCGGCCCAGAACTTGGTGTCCTGGAAGAGCTGGACGTAGTTGGCGAACCAGACGAACTGGTTGCCGCCGATGAGCTGGTCGCGGAACAGGCTGAGCCAGAGGGCGTAGCCGATCGGGACGACGAGCATCGCGATGAGGACGACCACGAACGGGCCGACGAACAGCCAGCCGGTCAGTCGACCCCGGGGCTTCCCACGGCGACGCGGAGCGGGGGCCGTGCCCTCGCCACGTCGCGGCGCGGCCTCGGGGCTCCGCGCGGTGAGCGTGCTCATGTGACTCCTTCGTCGTGTCCTGCGTGACGTCGATGGGACCACCGGCCGAACCGCGGTGGTGCTGCTGCCGCGACGGCCGATGTTGACGTCAACATCGAACGGAGCGACCATAGCATGGCAACGTCAACATGCACTAGCGTTCGCAGGAGTGACCGGCTCCGGTGCCGCTCACCACCGATCGCACGAAGGGGGCGCGTGACCATCCCCACCACCACGGACCCCGCGGCCGTCCCCCGCCGCGCGCCGTCGCTCTCCGCCGTCGCCGAGGCCGCCGGTGTCTCGATGCAGACCGTCTCCCGTGTCGCCCGCGGCTTCGACAACGTCAGCCCCGAGACCCGCACGCGCGTCCAGCAGGCAATGTCCGAGCTCAGCTACCGCCCGAACCGCGCCGCCCGCGCCCTGCGGTCCGGACGCTTCCGCACCATCGGCGTGATCATGTTCACCCTCGCGTCCTTCGGCAACATGCGCACCCTCGAGGCCATCGCGGACGCCGCCGGGGCCGCCGACTTCACGATCACGCTGCTGCCGATGGCCTCCCGCACCGAGGAGGGCGTCCGCAGCGCCTTCTCCCGCCTACACGAACAGGCCGTCGACGGCGTCGTGATCATCATCGAGTCGCACGTCATCGACACCGCCGAGGTCGCGCTGCCCGACGGCGTCCCGATGGTGGTCGTCGACTCGACCGGCACCACCGAGCACCCCGCGATCGACACCGACCAGGCCGACGGCGCTCGGCTCGCCACGCAGCACCTGCTCGACCTCGGCCACGAGACCGTCTGGCACGTCTCGGGTCCCGCATCGTCGTACTCGGCAGCGCGGCGCCAGGCGGCGTGGGCCGCGACCCTCACCGCCGCCGGCCGGCCCGTCCCCCCGGTGTTCGAGGGCGACTGGAACACCTCGTCCGGGTACCAGGCCGGCCTGTCGATCGCGGCGCGGTCCGAGATCACGGCGGTCTTCGCGGCGAACGACCAGACCGCGCTCGGGGTGCTGCGTGCCTGCCACGAGCTCGGCCGCCCGGTCCCGTCGTCGCTCAGCGTGGTCGGCTTCGACGACTCCCCCGAGTCCGACTCGTTCTGGCCGCCGCTCACCACCGTGCACCAGTCGTTCGACGAGGTCGGGCGCCGCGCGGTCGCCACGCTGCTCACCCAGATCGAGGGCGGCGCAGCCACGGCAGCGACCGACCTGGTGCCGGTGCGGTTGGTCGAGCGGGCGAGCACGGCGGCGCCGCCGGCGCGCTGACGCCGGACGGGCGAAGGCGGACTCGGCCGTGAGCGTCGGCGAGGTCCGCGCTGAGCGACGGGATCCGCGACGGCGGCCACGCGCGGTGTCGCTGAGTGCGAACCGCGCGGCGCGGCTCGCGCCAGCTGCGCGGCACCGCACGGGAGGCGCGTGCCCAGCCCGCCACGCGCCTCCCGGCCGCCGCCGCTCGCGACCATTCGCGCTGGGCGACAGGATCCGCGACGGCGGCCCCGCGCGGTGTCGCTGAGCGCGAACCGTGCGGTGCGGCTCGCGCCAGCTGCGCGGCACCGCACGGGAGGTGCGTGCCCAACCCGCCACGCGCCTCCCGTCCGCCGCCGCTCGCGACCATTCGCGCTGGGCGACTGGATCTGCGGCGGCGGACCCGCGGGGTGTCGCTGAGCGCGAATCCTGCAACAGCGCACCCGAACCGCGCACCCGCCACGCGCCTCCCGGCCGCCGCCGCTCACGTCCATTCGCGCTGAACGACCGGATTCGCGACAGCGGCCCCGCGGGGTGTCGCTGAGCGCGAATCCCGCAATCGCACACCCGCACCGCACCCGGACCGCGCACCCGCACCGCACCCCGCACCCGCGCCCCGCACACGAGGAACGCCGGGCCCCCGAAGGGACCCGGCGTCCTCTGCTCACTCGACGCCCGCCGTACGCAGCGTGCGCCGAGGCGTTCAGCCGATTGAGAGCGCCGTCCAGGACACCGGCGGCAGCTCGATCGTGACCGTGTCGCCCTCGCGGCGGACGGACTCGTTGGTCCGCAGGCCCACGCGGGCGGTGTTCGACAGGTCGTTCACGGCGTGCAGGTCGTCGTCCCAGATGCCCTCCGCGTGCACGTCGCCGGACACGTCGAGACCACCGAGGTCGATCGTGACCGTGGTGCTCTCGGTCTGGTGGCGGTTGACCAGGAACACCGCGGCGCGACCGTCCTCGACCGTGGCGGCCGAGTCGACGACGGGGACGGTGCCGTGCTTGCCGCCGTCGACCGTGTCACCCGACGCGACGACGTTCAGCGACGTGCCGTGGGCGAGTCGCGACGTGACCGAGAACGGAAAGAACGTGGTCTGGCGCCAGGCCTCGCCACCGGGCTCGGTCATGATCGGACCGATCACGTTCACGAGCTGCGCGATCGACGCCGAGGCGACGCGGTCCGCGTGCCGGAGCAGCGAGATGAGCAGGCCACCGAGGACGACCGCGTCGGCGACGGTGTAGACGTCCTCGAGCAGGCGCGGGGCGACGGGCCACTCCTCGAGCGTGAAGGTCTTGGCCTGCGCCTCCCAGCGCTTGATCGACCAGACGTTCCACTCGTCGAACGAGATGTCGATCCGCTTGTCCGAGCCCTTGTGCGCCTGCACGTGGTCCGCCGCGGTGGTGACCGTCTTGATGAAGTGGTCCATGTTCGCGCCGGAGGCCAGGAACGACGTGAGGTCCTCGTCCTCCTCGTAGTAGGCGTGCGCCGAGATGTAGTCGACGTCCTCGTACGCGTGCTCGAGGACGGTGCGCTCCCACTCGCCGAACGTCGGCATCGACGCCCCGGACGAGCCGCACGCGACGAGTTCCAGGTCGGGCTGGATCTGCCGCATCGCCTTCGCGGTCATGGCGGCGAGCTTGCCGTAGTCCTCGGCGTTTTTGTGGCCGAGCTGCCACGGGCCGTCCATCTCGTTGCCGAGGCACCACATGGTGATGCCGAAGGGCTCCTCGCGGCCGTTCGCCTTGCGCTCCTCGGAGCGGGCGGTGCCACCGGGGATGTTCGCGTACTCGAGCAGCTCGATGGCCTCGGCGGCGCCGCGGGTGCCGAGGTTCACGGCGAGCATCAGCTCGGACCCGACGGAGTCCAGCCACTGCTGGAACTCGTGCAGGCCGACCTCGTTCGTCTCGGTGGAGTGCCAGGCCAGGTCGAGGCGGCGGGGGCGCTGCTCGACGGGGCCGACGCCGTCCTCCCACTTGTAGCCGGAGACGAAGTTGCCACCGGGGTAGCGGATCGTCGTGACGCCGAGCTCCTTGACGAGGTCGATGACGTCCTTGCGGAACCCGTGTTCGTCGGCCGTCTCGTGCGCCGGTTCGTGGATGCCGTCGTAGACGTGACGCCCGAGGTGTTCGACGAAGCCGCCGAACAGTCGGCGCCGCACCGGTCCCACGGTGAACGCAGAGTCGAGGACGAGGTGTGTGCGGGGCATGGATCTCCTTCGATCAGGTGGTGCGTCGAGCACGAGTGTTCCGCGGTGTCACGGAAGTGAGCGCTCACCTACAGGAAACGCTACCGGGTGTCGACACGGGACGGAAGGGCTGGCGCGCGCGTCGGCGCGGCGCTAACGTGAGCGCTCACGGGGCACCGATGCCCCGAGAACGGGACAGCACTCCTCCCCCGGATGACGTCCCGCTTCGGCCCGTCCCGATGGAGTGATGCCATGCCGAACCGTCCCGTCCCGCCACCCCGCGGGTCCGCGTTCACCCGCAGGAGCCTGCTCGCCGCCGGAGCCGCGGCAGCCACCGTGCTGCCGCTGGCCGCCTGCGCGAGCCCCCTGTCGGCGGGCCTCGCCGGCAGCCCCCTCAACCCGGAGACGCTCGTCTTCTGGAACCTGTTCGGTGGCGGTGACGGCGTCCGCATGAAGACCATGGAGGACGGGTACGCGAAGCAGCACGGCGGCTCCTCCGCCCTGCAGGCCACCACGTTCGCCTGGGGCAACCCGTACTACTCGAAGGTGACACTCGCGACCGTCGGGAACAAGCCGCCGGACGTCGCGATCGCCCACCTCACCCGGGCGAAGCCGCTCTGGGACGGCGACCTGCTCGACCCGATCACCGCGGACGACCTGGCGAGCGTCGGCCTCAGTGCGAGCGACTTCAACCAGAAGGCCTGGACCGCGCAGAAGACCGACGGCAGGAACATCGCCATCCCGCTCGACACGCACCCGTTCGTCCTGTTCTACAACGTCGACGTCTGCCGCAAGGCCGGCCTGCTCGACGCCGACGACCAGCTCACGGACCTGGACGGGATGGAGAACTTCGAACGCGCGCTGGCCGCCGTGTCGAAGGTCACCGGCGGGACCGCCCTGAACGTCGCGAACGTCGTGCCGGAGACCGCCACCCCGTGGCGCTTCTTCTGGACGATGTACAACCAGATCGACGGCGCCACCCCGTTCATCAGCGACGGTGGGGCGAAGCTGACCGTCAACGAGGACGCCTACAACGAGGTGACGAGCCGCACCCAGAAGTGGGTGAAGCAGGGCTGGATGAACAAGGCGCTCGACTACGCGACGGCGCAGTCGCTCATGTTCGACGGCAAGGCCGGCTTCTTCATGCAGGGCGAGTGGGAGATCAGCACCGCCCAGTCGATCAAGGGGCTGAAGTTCGGCATGGCGCCGATCCCGACGCTGTACGACAAGGCCGCCACACAGGCCGACGCGCACACCTTCATCCTCCCGAAGAAGGACCGGACACCCGAGCAGCGCAAGCAGCACATGCTGTTCATCAAGCAGATGCTCGAGCAGAGCCTGACGTGGGCCGAGGGCGGGCACGTCCCCGCGTACATGCCGACGTTCGACAGCACCGCCTACAAGGAGCTCAAGCCGCAGTCGAACTACGCCGCTGCGGCCGAGACCGCGGTGTTCGACGACCCCGCCTGGTACGGCGGGTCGGGATCGACCTTCGAGGGCACCGTCGGTGCCCAGCTGGCGCTCGTGCAGCAGGGCAGCTCCAGCCCGGCGCAGGCGCTCAGTGCCATCAAGAGCCAGCTGGCGACCTACCTCAACACCCCGAGCCCCCTGTGACCGGCCCGGACGACGTGAACACCGCGCGAAAGGCACGATGACGTGACCACAGCACCAGTCCTCGACCGGCCGACCGACGCGGCCACCGCCCCGAGGCGGCTCCGGACCAACCGGGCCGGCCTCACCCGTGGGCAGGGGCGCAGCGGATGGCTGTTCCTCGCCCCGTTCGGCCTGTTCTACGTGGCCTTCCTGCTCGGCCCGACGGTCTGGATGATCGTCACGAGCTTCTTCAACACCTCGACCGTGCGCACCGGGCTCGGCAGCTTCGCCGGACTCGCGAACTACGCCGAGATGCTCGGCCGCAGCGACTTCTGGTCGTCGCTCTGGCACACGCTGCAGTTCACGCTGTACACGACGCCGCCGCTGGTCGTCCTGGCGTTCGTGTTCGCCGTGCTGACCAACCGGATGAACAAGGGCCAGTGGTTCTTCCGCCTGGCCTTCTTCCTGCCGTTCATCCTGCCCTCGGCGACGATCTCGCTGATCTGGGTGTTCATCTTCACGCCGGCGACCGGTCTGTGGGCGACCCTGCAGTCCGCGATCGGCATGACGCCCGGCTCGGGCATGCTGTCCAGCCCGAACACGGCGATGATCGGTGTCGCGATCGCTACGGTGTGGTGGACGCTCGGCTTCAACTTCGTGCTCTACCTGGCCGGCCTGCAGGAGATCCCGCGCGAGCTGTACGAGGCCGCCGCCGTCGACGGTGCCTCGAACTGGCAGCAGATCAAGTCGATCACCCTGCCGCTGCTCGGCCGCACGACGACGCTCGTCATCCTGCTGCAGATCATCGCCTCCCTGAAGATCTTCGACCAGGTGTACCTGATGACGAACGGCGGGCCGGGCATCTCGACCCAGGTCTCGCTGCAGCTCATCACGGGCGTCGGCTTCACCGACAACCGACTCGGCGCAGCGTCCGCGGCGTCCGTCCTCCTGTTCATCGTGATCGTCGCGATCGCGGTCATCCGGCAGCTCGTCGAGCGCGCTGCCGCCAAGCGAGAGATCGGGGCCTGACATGACCGCCACCGAGAGCATCACCACCGGCCGCGCCAAGCTCCGCACCGGCGTCTCGTCGGCAGCACCCACGAGCGCCGCGAAGATCGGCGTCAGCGGCCGCGGCTTCACGATCGCATCGGGCGTCGTCCTGACGGTCTTCGCGATCATCTGGCTGATCCCGAGCCTGTTCGCCCTGAAGACGTCGCTGTCCGACAACGGCGTCGCCGCCCTCGGCGCGGGCGCGATCCTGTCGAACTGGAACCCGACGCTGCACTCGTACGCGTCGCTGTTCCAGTCCGGCGACATCTGGAACTGGTACCTGGCCAGCGGCATCACGAGCGTCATCACCGCGGTGCTGACGGTGCTGTTCGCGTCGATGGCGGCCTTCGCGCTGTCCCGGCTGGTGTTCCGCGGCCGGAACGTCGCGTTCCTGCTCATCATCCTGGGCATCATGATCCCGACGCAGGTCCTGATCATCCCGATCTTCCAGGAGCTCAACGCCGTCGGCCTGCTCAACACCTACTGGTCGGTGATCTTCCCGCAGGTCCCGGCGGTGATCGCGGTGTTCATCTTCAAGCAGTTCTTCGACGGCATCCCGAAGGAGCTCGAGGAGGCCGCGCGCATCGACGGCGCCGGCATCTGGAAGGTCTACTGGTCCGTCATCCTGCCGCTGTCGCGTCCGGTGATCGCCGCGGTGACGATCCTGACGTTCGTGGGCGTCTGGAACAACCTGCTGCTGCCCCTGTTCGTGCTGTCGAACCCGGACCTCATGACGATCCCGGTCGGGCTCGCCACGGTCCAGGGCAGCTTCGGCCAGCGGTACGCCGACATCCAGGCGGGTGCGCTCCTCGCGGCGCTGCCGCTGATCATCCTGTACCTCGTCTTCCAGCGCCAGATCGTCGAGGGCGTGACGGGGTCCGGACTGAAGGGCTGAGGGCACGGCCGGACCGACGGTCCGGACCGGACGACGGACGGGAGGCTCCCCACCGGCTGGTGGGGAGCCTCCCGTCCGTCGTGTGGTCGGCTCGTGACCACCGGGCGCGCGTCGGACGGTCAGTCGGCGAGCGGCGCGAGCCGTCTGCGCAGCAGGCAGAACTCGTTGCCCTCCGGGTCCTGGAGCACGTGCCAGGACTCGTCCCCGGTCTGGCCGACGTCGGCCGGGCGCGCGCCGAGGGCGAGGAGCCGCTCGAGTTCGGCGTCCTGGTCGCGGTCGACCGGGTTGACGTCGAGGTGCAGGCGGAGCGGCTGACGCTTCGCGTGCGGGACGCGGGTGAGGATCATCGTCGGCGCGGCCCCGCCGAAGCCGGACGCCGGGCCGATCTCGATGCCGTCCTCGTCCTCGCCGAGGACGACGTGGTCGAGGACCGCGCACCAGAAGCGCGCCAGGGTCGCCGGGTCGTCGCAGTTGAGGACGAGTTCGCTCAGACGGCAGCTCATGGCGCGAGGCTACCCGGCCGCCGGACGGCCGTCACGGTGTGGGGCGGACCGACCAGGACCCGTTCGTCGAGATCGCGACGACGCCCGGCAGGTCCGCGTCGAAGGTGTCGGAGAACGCCTCGGTGTCGCCGAACAGCCGGGTGCGGTCCGAGGTCGTGAACACCCGCGCGGCGAACCGGTCGTCGCCGTCGGCGGGCGTGTAGTCGACCTGCACGTGCGCGACGTCGTCCGAGAAGAAGAGCACGGCGGGACCGGTGCCGGACTGCGGCCCGGACACCGTCGTCAGGTCGTTCCAGCTCCGCATCGTCATCGACCACGGGCCGTCCGCCTGCACGATGAGCATCTGCTCCGCCGGGTCCGCCTGCATCACGCCGGTGAGGAACGAGGCCCGCAGGGGTGCCGTCGCCTCGCCGAACGGGGTCATCCGTCCGGGTGCCGTGACGGTGGCCGTGCCCGTACAGCGCGAGCAGTCGAGGTCCATCACGACGGCGAAGTCCCCGCGGACGTGGAAGGCGACGTCGGACGGGCCGGTGCCGGACACGGTGGCCGGGGCGCCCTCGCCGACGTCACCGGCGTCGAGCGTGACCCCGACGAGCTCGGCGACGGGCGGTGTGGTCGCGGTCGGTGTGGGCGTCGGTGACGCTGTCGGCCGCGGGCTGGCCGGCGCGGTCCGTCGTGGTGCCGCGGCGTCGGTCGGGTCCGTGGCGGGCCCGCCGACGGGCAGGGAGGCGCACCCGGTGACGAGCAGGACGAGCGCCGCGAACACCCCCGCCGCGGCCGTGGTCGTGGTCGTGCGTCGGACGTGTCGTCGCTGCTGTTCCCCCATGGGCACAGCGTGCCACAGCGGTGCGCGGCCGGTCCGGCTCAGGCGGGGACGGGCAGTCGGGCGTCGTGCTTCCAGAAGCCCGAGAACGTGATGCGCGACTTCGGCAGTCCGGCCCGGTGCAGGTGGCGACGGCCCTCAGTGGCGAGCCGGGACTCCCCGACGACGAAGGCGTACCCGAGGTCGTCGCAGGGCACGTGCCGCTGGAGCTCGGCGAGCGCCGCGCGGCCGGGGACGGCGCCCTCGGTCCGGACGAGCCAGGTGACGGTGACGCCGGCGGGGGCGTCGAGGTCGCGGACGTCCAGGGCGGTCGGGACCTCCTGGATGATGCGGCCGACGGCGTCACGCGGCAGGGAGCGTGCGATGCCGACGACGGCGGGCAGCCCGGTCTCCTCGGCGGCGATGACGACCTCGCTCGCGTCGTCCGGGCAGTCGAAGATGCAGCCCTGGTCGAGCAGGGCGAGCTCGTCGCCGGGTCGGGCGCCGCACGCCCAGATCGCGGCGCGGCCCTCGAGCTCGCCGTCGGCGGTGGTGTGCACGACGAAGTCGACGTCCATCTCGCCGAGCTCGGGCCGGTGCCCGGCGACGGTGTAGTTCGCGCAGTGCGGCCGGGCGTCCTCGGGGATGCGGAGGTACTGCGGCCACCACTTGCTGCCGTCGATGTCGGGCATGCGGAAGGCGTCCTGCTCGGGCCGCTGCAGGAACAGGCGGAACCAGTGGTCGAAGCCGAGGAAGGGGAAGTCGCGGATCTCGTCGCTCGCGATGGTGACGCGCTGGATCGACGGGGTGTGCCGTCCGGTGCGCACGACCCGTGCCCGGAACAGCCGCGGGTTCTCGGGCATCAGCCTCGGGATCTTCGCCATGAGGGAAGGCTAACCTAATATGGCTTCCGTGCCACCCCCTCCCCTCGCTGTCCCGACCGCGCCGCCCGCCCCGCCCGGAGCGGTGGTCGGCGCGACCGGCGTGCACCGTCGGACCGCCCGTCGGCGGATCGCGGTCCTGCTCGGACTGGCCGTCCTGGTCCTCGGCGCGGCGGTGGCGAGCATGCTCCTCGGCAGCAACCACATCGGCGTCGACCGGGTGCTCGCGGGGCTGACGCGGAGCGGGTCCGGCACCGACGAGGCGATCGTCTGGGGCTCCCGCATCCCCCGCACCCTCATCGGCGCTGCCGTCGGTGCCGCGCTCGGGATCGCCGGGCTGCTCATGCAGGGCCACACCCGGAACCCGCTCGCCGATCCCGGTTTGTTCGGCGTCTCGGCCGGTGCGGGACTGGCCGTCGTGCTCGGCGTCTTCGTCCTCGGCGTCACGAGCACCAGTGCGTCGGTGTGGTTCGCGCTCGTCGGGGCGATCGTCGCGAGCGTCGTCGTCTTCTCGGTCACCGTCGCCGGCAGCGGCACCGCGAGCCCGGTGCCCCTCGCCCTGGCCGGGGCCGCGGTGTCCGCCCTGCTCGGGGCGCTGACCTCCTTCATCGTGCTCACCGACCAGGACTCCCTCGACGCCTACCGCCTCTGGGTCGTCGGTTCGCTGTCCGGCCGGCAGCTCGACGTGCTCGCCGCCGCGTGGCCGTTCATGGCGGTCGGCCTCGTCCTGGCGATCTGGAACACGCGCGCCCTCGACGCGCTCGGCCTCGGGTCGGAGCTCGCGAAGGGACTCGGCGAGGACCTGCTGACCGCGCGACTCGTCGGCCTCGGCGGGATCACGCTCCTGGCCGCCGGTGCCACCGCCGCCGCCGGGCCGATCGGCTTCGTCGGCCTCACGGTGCCGCACGTCGCGCGTGCCGTCGTCGGCACGGGCCACCGGTGGACCCTGCCGGCGTCGGCGCTGCTCGGTGCCGCACTCGTGCTGCTCGCCGACGTGGTCGGTCGACTCATCGGCGGGTTCGCCGAGGTCGCGGTCGGCATCGTGCTCGCCGTCATCGGCGGCCCGGTCTTCGTCGCCGTCGCCCGTCGCCGATCGCTGGTGTCGCTGTGAGCGGCGCGCCGACGGCCACCCGCGGGACCACCGCCTCCGGCGTCCCGGACAGCACGAGGACCGACACGAGCACCGGCACCGGCACCGACCGGGGTGCCCGCCGCGGTGTCCGGATCGGACCGGTCGGGCTCGCCTGGCGTCCGCGCGTCCTGACCACGTCCGTCGTCGCCGTCGTGGCCGCCCTGCTGCTCGTCGTGCTCGGGGTCGCGATCGGGTCCACGTTCATCGCACCGAGCACCGTCGTCCGGGCACTGCTCGGGCTGGGCTCCGGGCCGGACCAGTTCATCGTGACGACCCTGCGCCTCCCCCGCGTGCTGACGGGTGCCCTCGTCGGGGTGACCCTGGCGGTCGCGGGCGCCCTCACCCAGACCTTCACGCGGAACCCGCTCGGGACGCCGGACATCATCGGTGTGACGTCGGGCGCGAGCGTGGGTGCGGTCGCCGCGGTCGTGCTCGGCGGCGGGAGCTACTCGGTGGGCGCGCTCGTGCTCGGCGGTGGCATCCCGGTGGCGGCGACGATCGGCGCCCTCGTGGCCGCGACGATCGTGTACGGCCTCGGCTGGCGCGGTGGCGTGCAGAGCCACCGGCTCATCCTCGTCGGCATCGGCGTGAGCGCGACGCTCGACGCCCTGACGAGCTACCTGCTCGTCCGCGCCAAGATCACCCAGGCCACGGCCGCGTCGCAGTGGCTCGTCGGCAGCCTCTCGAGCACCTCGTGGACGACGGTCTGGCCGCTGCTCGTCATCGCCGCGGTCGGGGTCCCGATCGCCCTCGCCACCTCGGCCGCGCTCGGCATCGGGCAGCTCGGGGACGAGGTCGCGACCGGCGTGGGGCTCGGCGTCCAGCGCCACCGCCTGCTCGTCATCGGCCTCGCGGTCGTCCTCACGGCCGCGGCGGTCGCGGCCGCGGGCCCGGTCGGGTTCGTCGCGTTCGTGGTCCCGCAGGTCGCACTCCGGCTGGCGGGCACGAACCGGCCGCCGCTGCTGCTGTCCGCGGCGCTCGGCGCGGTGCTCGTGCTCGGCGCGGACCTGCTCGCCCGGTCGGCGTTCCCCTGGCAGGTGCCCGTCGGCATCGTCACGACCGTGATCGGTGCGCCCTACTTGATCTGGCTCCTCATCCGTCACCGCAAGGAGATGTCCCGATGACCACGACGACCCCCTCGGTCCCGACCGCGACGACGACGGTCCGACCGCACGCGGCGCCCGTGCTGGAGGCTCGTGGCCTGTCCGTCGGGTACGACCGGCACCCGGTGCTCCGCGACCTGGACCTCGAGATCACCCGCGGCACCGTGACGACGTTCCTCGGCGCGAACGGCTGCGGCAAGTCGACGCTCCTCAAGGCGCTCGGCCGTGTCCTCAAACCCCAGTCCGGCGAGGTGTTCCTGGACGGAGCGCCGATCCGGAAGGAGGCGAACCGGGCCGTCGCGCGGAAGCTCGCGATCCTCCCGCAGTCCCCGCTCGCCCCGTCCGGCACCAGCGTGCTCGACCTGGTGATGCGCGGGCGGAACCCGCACCAGTCGTGGGCACGCCCGTGGACGGCCGAGGACGCGGCCGTGGCCGAGGACGCCATCGCCGCCACCGGTCTGACCGACGTCGCGCACCGGGACGTCGCCAGCCTGTCCGGCGGGCAGCGCCAGCGTGCCTGGATCGCGCTCGTCCTGGCCCAGCGCGCGGACACCCTGCTCCTCGACGAACCGACGACCTACCTCGACCTCGCCCACCAGCTCGACGTGCTGCGGCTCGTCCGGCGGATCAACCGCGAGCAGGGCGCGACCGTCGTCATGGTGCTGCACGACCTGACCCTGGCCGCGCGGTACTCGGACCGCCTCGTGGTGCTGCACGACGGCGGGGTCGTGGCCGACGGGGCACCCGTCGACGTCCTCACGCCGGCCGTCCTGCAGGAGGCGTTCGGGCTGCACGCCCGCGTGGTCCCGGACCCGGTGACGGGCGCGCCCATGGTGGTGCCGGAGGCCGACGAGCACGACGTCTGACGCGCCTCCCGGCCGGGGTCGCGGCGCGGAACTGGTGCATCCGTACAGGTTAGGTTAGGCTCACCTAATGTGAAGACTCCCCGCCGCGGCTCCGTACGTGCCGCCCTCCTGACCGCCGTCACCGCGACGGCCCTCATCCTGACCGGCTGCTCGAGCACCGGTGGCTCCGACGACGCCGGCAGCGACGCGAGCGCGTCCTCCGGCCCCTGGTCGTACGAGGACGCCACCGGCGCGACCGTGCAGGTCGACCACACGCCGAAGCGGGTCGTGGTCCTCAACGACGTCGCGATCTCGTTCATCGAGTACGGCCTGCGCCCGGTCGGCACGTTCGGTCAGCTGACCATGGCGAAGGACAAGCGCTTCGCGGGACTCGACACCGACGGCATCACGCAGCTCGGCACCGGCTACGGCGACATCGACCTCGAGCAGCTCGCGGCGCTCCAGCCCGACCTGGTCGTGACCTCCGTGTACCCGACCGACGAGAAGGGCACGCTCGACCCGAAGTCGCCCCTCTACGGCTTCAAGGACAAGCAGCAGCAGGAGCAGGTCGAGGCCATCGCCCCGGTCGCCGCCGTGAAGTGGGGCGGCGAGGGCGAGGACGTCATCGAGCACATCGCCGACCTGGCCGAGTCGCTGGGCGCGGAGGAGTCCACCGTCGAGGCCGCCGAGCAGGACTTCGACACCGCGAAGGACGCGCTCGAGAAGGCCGCGAAGGACAACGACGTCTCGATCGTGTCGATGTACGCGGACGGCGACGGCGCCTACGTCACGCGCCCGTCCGACGAGCCCACCCTGCAGATGTACACCGAGTTCGGCGTGGACTTCGTCGTCCCGAAGCCGAAGGGCTGGTACTGGGGCATCTACAGCTGGGAGAACGCGGGCCAGATCTCGGGCGACGTCATCCTGCTGTCCCAGCAGGGCTACCAGGTCGCCGACCTCGAGAAGCAGCCGACCTTCGCCGACAACCCGGCGCTCGAGGCGGGCCAGGTGCACAGCTGGACCTTCCCGGCCCTCGACTACGCCTCGCAGGCGGAGTACATGACGCAGCTCGCGGGCTGGATCGACGACAGCAAGCCGGTCGCCTGACCCGAGCGGTCCGACGGCCGTGCGGCCTGACGGACGGGAGGCTCCCCACCAGCCGGTGGGGAGCCTCCCGTCCGTCCGTGGTCGCGCAGCGACGAGGGGTAGGAACGACCCATGACGGACACGGGGTGGCACGAGGACGTCCTCGGACCGTCCTACGAACGACTCGAGCTCCCGCTCGGTGACGACGCCGAGGGACCGGTCGTCGCCACCCTCGTCCGCCGACGGCGACACGCTGCCGACCACCTGCGGCCGCACCCGGGGCCCCTCCACGACGTCGACGTGCTGTACGTGCACGGCTGGTCCGACTACTTCTTCCAGACCGAGCTCGCCGAGCGGGTCGAACGGCTCGGCGCCCGGTTCCACGCACTCGACCTGCGGAAGTACGGTCGGAGCCTGCGCCCGCACCAGACGCCCGGCCACGTGACCGATCTCGACACGTACGACGAGGACATCGCCGCCGCCCTCGACGCGATCCGTGCCGGGCACGCGGGGCAGCAGCGTCGCCTCGTACCGATGGGGCACTCGACCGGCGGACTCACCCTCGCCCTGTGGACCGCGCGCCACCCGGACCTGGTCGCCGGCCTCGTGCTGAACAGCCCGTGGCTGGAGTTCCAGGCCGACGCGATCGGACGTGCCGTCGTCGCGCCGGTCGTCAAGCTCGGCGCGAAGCGCAACCCACTCGCCCCGATGCCCGCGGTCGACCCCGGCTTCTACACCCGCACCGTGTCGAGCTCGGCGGAGGGCTCGTGGACGTACGACCAGCACTGGCGGCCCGAACGCGGCTTCCCGCTGCATCCGGGGTGGCTCGCCGCGGTGTTCACCGGCCAGGAGCACGTCGCCCGCGGCCTGGGCATCGCTGTGCCGGTGCTCGTCCTGCTCAGCGACCGGAGCATGCTGCAGCCGCGGTGGAACGAGGGGATGTCACGGGCGGACGTGGCCCTCAACGTGGACGCCGTCGCGCGGCGGGCCCTGTCCCTCGGCGACGAGGTGACGGTGCGGCGCCTGCACGGTGCGCTGCACGACGTCGTCCTGTCGGCCGGACCGGTGCGGGAGCGGGCGTACGACACCGTCGGCCGGTGGGCGGCGACGCTGCCCCGCTGAGCAGCGGCGACAGGGGACGCGGTCAGCGGTCGAGCGCGTGGACGACGGCGCGGGTGGCGGCGGCGACGAGGCCGTCGTCCGGCTCGGCGTCCGCCCCGGCGTGGCCGGTCATCACGACGAGGACGATCGGCGCATCGCTCGGCGGGGTGACGAGACCGACGTCGTTCCGCACGCCGTACGACGCGGTCCCGGTCTTGTCCGCGACCGTCCACCCGCCGGGCACCCCGGCGCGGATGGTCCCGGCACCCGTGGTGGTACCGCGCATGGTGTCCACGAGGAGCGCCCGGTCGGCCGGGTCGAGTGCGTCCCCGACGAGCAGTGCGCGCAGGTCGACCGCGAACTGGGCCGGGGTCGTGGTGTCCCGCTCGTCCCCCGGCGTCGCCTCGTTCAGGTCGGGTTCGACCCGGTCGACGCGCGTCACGTCGTCCCCGATGCCGCGCAGCCACCGCTCGACGGCCGCCGGTCCCCCGACGCGGGCGACGAGCAGGTTCGCCGCCGTGTTGTCACTCGACCGGACCATGGCGTCGAGGAGCGCCCGGACGGTCATCCCGGTGCCGACGTGCTGCGACGTGACCGGGGCGTACGCCAGCACGTCACCCTGCGTGATCGGCACGACGACGTCGAGGTCCGGCCCGGAGGCGTCCGCGAGCACCGTCGCGGCGATGAACACCTTGGCGGCCGAGGCGAACGCGAAGCGCTCACCGGCGCGGTGCGTGACGGTGGCCCCGGTGCCGGTGTCGATCGCCACGACCCCGAGCCGCGCGTCGTGGTCGGACTCGAGCGCGTCCAGCGCACGGGTGGTCGCGGCGTCCGTCGTGGGCGCTGCGGTCGGGGTCACCGACGGCGCGCTCGTCCGGGTCGTCGGCGCGCTGGCGGTGCCGACGGGCGCCCGCGCCGTCGCCTGACAGCCCGCGAGCCCGAGACCGAGCGCGACGGCCACGGCGACCGCGGCCAGCGCGGTCCGCCGTGTCACGCCCGCCCCGTCCGGGTCGGTCCGACGGCCGTCACGGCAGGATCGCGTCGACGTAACCGCCGTCCGCCCGCAGGGCGCCGCCGGTCGTCGCGGACGCCAGCGGCGACGCGAGGTAGGTGACCATGTGCGCCACCTCCTCCGGTTCGAGGAGCCGCTCGACGAGCGACTGGGGTCGGTGCTGCCGCATGAACTCGCGCTGGGCCTGGTCCCACGGCAGGTCGCTGCCCACCATCTCGGCGACGAAGTCCTCGACGCCGGCGGTGTGCGTCGGTCCCGCGATGACGGTGTTGACGGTGACGCCGCTGCCCTTCACTGCCTTCGCGAACCCGCGGGTCACGGCCAGGAGCGCCGTCTTCGACATGCCGTAGTGGATCATCTCGGCGGGGGTGACCACGGCGGAGTCGCTGGCGATCGACACCACCCGTCCCCAGCCCCGCTCGGTCATGCCGGGCAGGTGGGCGCGGATAAGCCGGACGGCGGAGAGGACGTTCACCTCGAAGTAGTGCCGCCACTCGTCGTCGGTGATCGTCAGCGGATCGGCGCTGCCGAAGATCCCGAGGTTGTTCACCAGGACGTCGACGTGGGGGTGCTGCTCGACCACCGCCGCGGCGCCCTCCGCGGTGGCGAGGTCCGCCGCGACGCCCGTCACCCGGGCGCGGGGCACCGCGTCCTGCACGGCGGCGATCGCCCGCTCGACGCCGTCCAGGTGACGGCCGTTGACGACGACGGTCGCTCCGGCACGTGCGAGGTCGACGGCGATCGCGAGCCCGATCCCCTGGGTGGACCCGGAGACGAGCGCGGTCCGGTCGGTCAGGTCGATCTGCGTCATGACCGACACGCTAACCCTCCGTTCCGTGGGTCCCTCCGGGTCCGCCCGGGTCCGGGCTCAGGACGCGGTCGACCCGTCCGTGGTGGCGAGGTGCGCCTGCAGCACGTCGCGCACGGTGGTCCAGGTGTGCGCCCCGTACCGACCGTTGTCGACGTGCCGCAGCTGCGCCTGTCCGCTGAACATGCTCACGAAGTACTGCATCCCCTGCCATGCCGGGAACGTCTCGTCCGGGTTCCGGGACAGCCGTCGGCCGACCGCGCTCATCGCGGAGAGGGTCCCCGTCGTGCCGGCCCACTGCAGCCGGAAGGGCGTGCCGGTCAGCTCGCTCACCGTGCGGGCGACGCCGCGGGCCGAGACCTGGTCGCCGGCCATCTCGACGACGCGGGGAGCGTCGTCGTCCAGGGCGACCAGGGCGGTCACGCGGGCCACGTCGTCCTTCGTGGTGAAGTCGAGCACCTGGTCGGCGTCGGACCAGAACAGGACCCGGCGTCGGCCGAACAGCACCATCGGCGCCTGGCCGGTGAGCAGGTCGGTGAACATGCCGGTGAGGACCGACGTCGCCTGGACGGGCGCCGCGTCGACCTCGGCGGCGAACTCGCGGCGGAGCTCGAAGTTGCGGTTCGTGCCGGGGGCGATCCGCCGGTAGTCCGCGGAGTAGTCCGACGGGAGGAACCGGGGCACGCCGGCCGCGACCGTCGCCGCGAGCAGGGCACGCTGCGCGTCGACGATCACCGGGCGGGTGCCGCTCACCGCGGACACCACCACGTCGGAACCGGCCACGGCCTCCGTCAGCGCGGCGCGGTCGTCGTACCCGGCCGCGACGACGTCGACGCGCGGGTCGTCGCGGAAGCGGTCGGCGGCGGTGGCGCTGCCGGGTCGGGTGAGCACCCGGACGCGGACGTCGTGTCGGAGGAGTTCGCGGACGATGCGTCCACCGAGGTCGCCGGTCGCGCCGGCGACGAGCACGGTACTGGTCATGGGAGGGGCCTCACTCTGGGGTCGTCGACCGGGTCGACGTGGTCGGGGACGGGGCGCGCCGTCGGGAGCGCTCCGGGACGGCGAGCGGGTGCTCGAACGCCGGATCGTGGGGAGCCGGTCCGGTGCCGGCGGTCCCGGCACCGAGCGCGACACGGGCGAGGAGCAGACGCATCGACCGCTGCTCGTCGGCGCTGAGGTGCCGCATCAGCACGCCCTCGGCGTCGCGGAGGGCCGTCCGCGTCCTGGCGAGCAGGGCGCGACCGGCGTCGGTCGGGTGCACCTGGCGCACGCGACGGTCCGCAGGGTCCGGACGACGTTCGACGTGGCCCGCTGCCTCGAGTGCGTCGATGACGTAGGTCATCTGGGTCTTGTCGATGCCGAGTCGGTTGGCGAGCAGGAGTTGCGAGGACGCCTCCTCGGTGGTGGTGGCGACGAGCACCTGGTACCCGCGTGGCCCGCCGGGGACCTCGGCCACCGCCTCGGACCCCAGGCGGACGTAGCCCTGGAGCACGAGCGGGACCGCCCAGCCGAGTTCGGTCTCGATGCCCTGCGCGTCCCAGTCGATCTCGGGGAGGTCGTCCGTCCCTCCCGCAGTCGCTCGATCGTCCATGCCGCAGACGGTACACCTCCGAGATCGTCTTGTGCAAAGATCATCTCCGAACGGGAGCATCCGCTCCCCCGCACGAGGAGACAGCCATGAGCGACCAGACGGCGATCACGCCCTTCACCCTCGACGTCCCGCAGGGCGACCTCGACGAGCTCCGACGCCGCCTGCTCGCCACGCGCTGGCCCGAGCGCGAGACGGTCGAGGACACCTCGCAGGGGCCGCGACTGGACAAGGTGCGCGCCCTCGTCGAGCACTGGGCGTCCGACTACGACTGGCGCCGGGCCGAGACCCTGCTGAACGGCTGGGGCCAGCACACGACGACGATCGACGGGCTGGACGTCCACTTCCTGCACGTGCGGTCGGCCGAAGCAGGGGCGCGTCCGCTCCTGCTCACCCACGGCTGGCCGGGCTCCGTGCTCGAGTTCCGCCACGCGATCGGACCGCTGACCGACCCGGTCGCGCACGGTGGCACGGCCGAGGACGCCTTCCACGTGGTCATCCCGAGCCTGCCCGGCTTCGGGTTCTCCGGGAAGCCCACCGCACCCGGCTGGGACCTCGCCCGCACCGCCCGTGCCTGGGCGGTCCTGATGCAGCGCCTCGGGTACCCGGAGTGGTTCGCCCAGGGAGGTGACCTCGGCGCCACGGTCACCGCGGAACTCGCGGCCCTGCAGGCCCGGATCGACATCGGCCTCGCCGGCATCCACCTGAACATGGCGCTCTTCACGCCGACCGACGACGAGGTCCGGCACGCCTCACCCGAGGAGCAGGTCATGCTGCAGGAGAGCGGGCGGTACTGGCAGGAGCTGTCGGCCTACTCGCAGCAGATGGCGACCCGACCCCAGACGATCGGGTACGCGTTGACCGACTCCCCCGTCGGACTGGCCGCGTGGATCTACGCGATGTTCCAGGACGTCGGCGGCTCCCACGACGAACACGGCGACGTCGAGCGGGTGTTCCCGCTCGACGAGGTCATCGACGACGTCATGCTCTACTGGCTGCCGAACGCGGCGGCGTCCGCAGCGCGGATGTACTGGGAGGCGAACCGGACCGGGTGGGCGTCACCCGGCACCGTCGAGGAGCCGCTCACCCTGCCGGTCGGCCTGAGCATCATGCCGGGCGAGTACGTCCGACGCTCCCGTCGCTGGGCCGCTCGTCGGTACACGGACCTCGTCCACTTCTCCGAGGTCGCCCGCGGTGGGCACTTCGCCCTCCTCGAACAGCCCGAGCTGCTCGTCGCCGACATCCGGGAGACGTTCCGCGCACGCCCCTGACCAGCCGTCGAGGCAGCACTCCCGGCACGGCCGACACGGCCGACACGGCCGCGGACGGAGGCCCCCGCACGGCCCCGTCCGCGTCCGCCCCCGAGCCCCGTCCGCGCCCAGCGGACAGGACCGGACGTCGGGTCCGCGTCCGGCGGACAGGACGAGCGATCGGCGTGCGGCGCGGCCGGGATCGGTCGTAGCCTCCCGGCACAGCCACGCGACGGAGCGTGACGGGACACCGGAGAGGTTCGGGCCATGACTGCTGTCGACCACACACGCACGACCGCGACCACCCCCGCGATCGCGACCGACCGGGACGGCACCCGGCTGTCCTGTCCCCGCTGTTCGCGCCCGCTCCGGGTCGCTCGGAACCAGTACTACGGCGTCGGACTGGCCGTGCACGAGTGGCTGCACGTCTGCCCCGGGTGCCCCTGGTTCGCCTTCGCGCCGTCCCCGACGGCCGAGGCGGTGGTGGCGGGCGACCGTCGTCTCCCGCGCTGGGTGGCCCTGCTGCAGCGCCACGGGCGCCACCGCCGGTCGCCCCACTGAACCGACGCCGCGGACCGGGCGGTGCCGGCACGTCGGAGCCGCCACGGGCCTCCCGGCCACCGGGTGGAACCCCGGAGCTGCGGGGGACGTTCCTGGGGATCCACCTCGTGAAGGTGCACCGAGTGCATCGATGCACCTAGTGTCGTCGTCGTGACCCTCTCACCCGACCGCCGCGCTGCCCTCAAGGCGCGACACCGGGAGGCGATCCTGCAGGCCGCGCGTGACCTCATCGAGGAGCGCGGCGGGGAGTTCAGCGTCGACGAACTCGCCGCACGTGCCGACGTCGCCCGTCGCACGGTGTTCAACCACTTCGCCTCGCTCGACGAGATCCGGCTCTCGGTCTGCGAGGAAGCACTGTCGGTGATCATCGACCGGTTCCTCGCCGAGATCGCCAACACCCCGGTCGGCGACGGCTCCCGCGCGGCCATGTTCGACGAGCTCGAGAGCGCCGCCCGCGGCACCGACCTCGCCGGGGCGATCGTCCGACTGCACCGGATCCTCGGCGAACCCGAGGAGGACGACCCGAAGGCGGCCGCCCTCACGCAGACCGCGTTCGCACGCGTCACCGGCCGACTCCGGAGCGAGGTCGCCCGTCGGCACCGCGCAGCTGACCCCCTGGACACCGCGCTCCTGGTGGACTCGTTGATGAGCGGCATCGTCGTGATCGCCGAGCACTGGCTGCAGACGACCGGCCCACGCCTCGACGACGCTGCCCGCGCGGACTGGGACACCCTGCTCGGACGACTCGTGCACAGCGTCCGCAGCGGCTACCTGCCCGAACACTGACCACTCCACCGACGGCTTCCCAGGGGTCCACCGGCGCACCCCGCCCGACAGCACCACCCACGACGAAAGGAACGGGGCCCAGCATGGCCGGTCTCCTCTACCGCCTCGGTCGCTTCGCGGCCCGCCGACACTGGACGGTGATCATCGCCTGGATCGTCCTCATGGCGATCGCCGGTGTCACCTTCAGCCTGTTCTCCGGCACGATCTCGTCCTCGATCACGATCCCGGGCACGAAGACCAGCCAGGTGCAGGACGAACTGGCCGACAAGTTCCCGAGCGCGAACGGCGGCAACGGCACCCTGGTCTTCCAGACCACCGACGGCGAGGCCTTCACCCGCACGCAGCGCGCCGAGGTGAAGGACTTCCTCCGGGACCTCGAGGACCTGCCGGGCGTCAAGGGCACCACCGACGGCTTCACCACCCAGAAGCGCCTCGACGACCAGCGGCAGAAGATCGTCGACGGACGCAAGGAGATCGCCGACGGACGGGACCGGATCGAGGACGGCCAGGCGGAGCTCGACGCGCAGGAGGACCAGCTCGCGTCCGGCAAACGGCAGATCGAGCAGGCGCAGGCGCAGCTCGACGCACAGAAGGCCCAGTCGGAGGCACAGGCGAGTGCCGCCGGTGCCGCCGCCGCATCGAGCCCCGCCGCGCAGGCACAGGCCCAGGCCGGCCAGCAGCAGCTCGAGCAGGCCCAGGCGCAGATCGACGCCCAGAAGGCCCAGATCACCTCGGGTGAGCAGCAGATCGCCGACGCGCAGAAGACGATCGACGAGAACACGCAGAAGCTCGAGGACAGCCAGCGCGACCTCGAACAGGGCTCCGACCTGCTTGACCTGTCGAAGGACATCCGCTTCGTCTCGTCGAACGACTCGGCCGCCATCGGCACCGTGCAGTTCACCCAGTCGACGTACGAGGTGCCGCAGACCACCAAGCAGGAGATCTCCGACCGCGCGGAGTCGGCGGAGATCAGCGGCGTCCGGGTGCTCGTCTCGAACGACATCGCGCAGGGCGTCCCGTCGATCCTCGGACCGGGCGAGATCATCGGCGTCGTCATCGCCGCACTCGTGCTGTTCCTCATGCTCCGCACCGTCATCGGTGCCGCGATCCCGCTCCTCAGCGCCGTGCTCGGCGTCGGTGTCGCGACCCTGGCGTCGCTGTCGTTCTCGGACCTGGTCGAGTTCATCTCGGTCACGCCCGTGCTGGGGGTGATGCTCGGCCTGGCGGTCGGCATCGACTACTCGCTGTTCATCCTGAACCGCCACCGGACCCAGCTGAAGCAGGGCATCGGCGTGCACGAGTCGATCGGGCTGGCCAACGGCACGTCCGGCAACGCCGTGGTCTTCGCGGGCACGACGGTGATCGTGGCGCTCCTCGCGCTGAACATCACCGGCATCCCGTTCCTCGGCCTGATGGGCACCGTCGGCGCCGTCGCGGTCCTGTTCGCGATCCTCATCGCCACGTCGTTCACACCGGCCCTGCTGTCGCTGCTCGGCATGCGGGTCCTGCGGAAGAAGGAGCGTCGGCAGATCGGCGACACCGGCTCGGTCCGGGTGCCGAACAAGCCGATGTCGACCTGGCGCGCGGTCGTCACCCTCGTGGCGGGCGTCGCCGTCCTCGGCACGATCGCACTCCCCGCGACGCAGATGCGCCTCGGCCTGCCGTCCGGCTCCTCGGAGGCCGTCGAGTCGAGCCAGTACAAGGCGTACAAGACGCTCGAGAAGGAGTTCGGCGCCGGTCAGAACGGCCCCCTCCTCGTCGTCGCCACCCTGCCCGAGGCGATCAGCGAGGACGACGTCGTCGCCACCGAGGTCACCATCGGGCAGGCCCTGTCGAAGAACGACGACGTCGACGCGGTCCTGCCCATCGGCGCCTCGAAGGACCGCTCGATCATCGCCTTCCAGGTGAAGCCGCACGGCGGCCCGGACAGCGTCTCGACCGAGGGGCTCGTCAAGGACCTCCGGGCGCAGAGTGTCTCGACCGACGACGGCGAGCTCGAGCTCGGTGTCGCCGGCAACGCGAGCGCGAACATCGACGTCTCCGAGAAGCTGGCCGACGTCCTGCCGCTCTACCTGGCGGTCGTGGTCGGACTATCGCTCATCATCCTGATCATCGTGTTCCGGTCGTTCCTGGTGCCGATCACGGCCACGGCGGGCTTCATCCTGTCGGTGCTCGCCTCGTTCGGCGGGCTGACGGCGATCTACCAGTTCGGCTGGCTCGGCAGCGTGTTCGGCGTGCACGACCCGGCGCCGATCCTGAGCTTCCTGCCCATCATCGAGATCGGGATCCTGTTCGGTCTCGCGATGGACTACCAGCTCTTCCTGGTCTCCGGGATGCGTGAGGCGTACGCCCACGGCGCGAGCGCGAAGGTCGCCGTGCAGCGCGGTCTGCACGCCGGTCGCGCGGTGGTCACGGCGGCGGCGATCATCATGATCTCGGTCTTCGCGGGCTTCATCTTCTCGGAGTCCTCGACCATCAAGCCGATCGGGTTCGGCCTGGCGTTCGGTGTCCTGCTCGACGCCTTCGTGGTCCGGATGCTGCTCATCCCCGCGGTGATGCACCTGCTCGGCCGGAGTGCCTGGTGGATCCCGAAGTGGCTCGACCGGATCCTGCCGGACGTCGACGTGGAGGGCGCGAAGCTCGAGCGGTCGCAGCCCGACGCGCAGCACGGCTCGGGCGACGAGCACCACGGCTCGCACGCTGCACCGGCCGAGCCGGACGCCCCGACGCACGGTTCCGGACACCCGCCGGCGCACCGCGCGTAGGCAGCAGCGTCACCACCGGGAGGCCCGGTGCCGGTCCACGAGACCGGCACCGGGCCTCCCGTGCGTCACCAGTGCGCCGGCGGCGTCGGCAGCCGCCGGGCCGGTTCCTGCACTCCGGGGGGTCGGTTCGTGCACGAAGGGTACGGTGGGCGCATGCTCCACACCGAGACCGACCCGCTCCTGCTCGACCGGCAGCTCTGCTTCGCCCTCGCCGCGACGAGCCGGAGCATCGTCGGCCTGTACCGGGAGCTGCTCGAGCCGATGGGCCTGACGCACCCGCAGTACCTCGTGATGCTCGCCCTCTGGGAGCGGGACCCGCGGTCGGTCCGCGAGATCGCCGCGGAGCTCCGGCTCGAGTCGGCGACCCTCAGCCCGCTGCTGAAGCGGCTCGAGGCGTCCGGCTACGTCCGACGCACGCGGAGCACCGAGGACGAACGGCAGCTGGCGGTGACCCTGACGACGGCCGGACGCGCCCTCCGCGACCGCGCCGAGACCGTCCCGGTCGCCGTCGCCGACCGGCTGGGGTGGCCGGTCGCACGACTCGAGGCGCTGAAGGACGAGCTGACGGCGCTCCTCGAGGTCGTCGACCACCTCTGACGCACGAGAAAGCGCGTACACTAACGATCAGGGCACGAACGGAAGGACGGCCATGGGACGCTTCGCGCAGTGGTACGAGCGCTGGAACTCGACGCTCATCGACAAGATGGGCCCGTCCCAGATCGGCGCCGGCCACCCCGAGGGCATCGACGACCGCACGATCGACCGCGGCTGCCCGATCTGCCACCAGCCGCTG
Organism: Curtobacterium sp. L6-1; assembly: GCF_018885305.1. NCBI lineage: Bacteria > Bacillati > Actinomycetota > Actinomycetes > Micrococcales > Microbacteriaceae > Curtobacterium > Curtobacterium aetherium. The sequence continues at coordinate 272,653 of NZ_CP076544.1, read as the reverse complement.
TCCCTGCACACCGTGATCCGCCCCGAGGGCCAGGTCCGGTCCTCCACGCTGGTCTGCCCGCGTCCCTGACACCCGCCCGGTCCCGCGGCCGGGAACAGCTGCGGTCGATCGAAGTCGGAATGCGCAACACACCCCCGGCGTTCCCCACCCGCGTGAAGCTCTTCGAACCCGCCGCACTCGGCGCCCTCCGACTCAGCAACCGCATCGTCATGGCCCCGCTCACGCGCACCCGCGCCGGCGCCGACGGTGTGCCGAACGACCTGCTCGTCGAGCACTACGCGCAGCGCGCCACGCTCGGCATGATCATCACCGAGGGCACCTGGCCCGTGCAGGAGGGCCGCTCCTACCCCGGCCAGCCCGGCATCGAGACGGACGAGCAGATCGCCGGCTGGCGTCGCGTCGCCGACGCAGTGCACGAGCGTGGCGGCACGATCGTCATGCAGCTCATGCACGGTGGCCGCGTCTCGCACCCGGACATCGCGCAGACCCCGCGCATCGTCGGCCCGAGCGCCGTCGCCGCCCCCGGGCAGACCCACCTGGCCGACGGCTCGAAGGCCGACATGCCGGTGCCGCACGCCCTGACCACCGACGAGGTCGCCGAGGCCGTCCGTGGCTTCGCCCAGGCCGCCCGCAACGCGATCGCCGCCGGCATCGACGGTGTCGAGGTGCACGGCGCGAACGGCTACCTCGTGCACGAGTTCATGTCGAGCAGGTCGAACACCCGCACCGACCAGTACGGCGGCTCGGCCGAGAACCGCGCCCGCTTCGCGATCGAGGTCACCACGGCCGTCGCCGAGGCCGTCGGCGCCGACCGCACGGGCATCCGGCTCTCGCCGGAGCACGGCATCCAGGGTGTCGTCGAGGACGACGCCGACGACGTGCGCGCCGTCTACACCGCGGTCGCCGAGGGCCTGGCGCCGCTCGGCCTCGCCTTCATCGACGTCCTGCACGCCGAGCCGGCCGGCGACCTCGTGCAGCACATCCGCCGCACCGCGGGCGCCCCGTTCGTCGTGAACTCGGGCTTCAGCGCCATGACGACCCGCGACGAGGCGATCATGGTCGTCGACGAGGACGTCGCCGACGCGATCGCCGTGGGCCGTCCCGCCATCGCGAACCCGGACCTCGCCGAGCGCTGGGAACAGGACGCCGAGCTCAACGAGCCGCGCCCGGAGCTCTTCTACGGCCAGTCGGCGGAGGGGTACACCGACTACCCGACGCTGGCCGAGGCGCGCGCGTCGGTCGCCTGACCGGCAACCCCACCTGACGGGAGGCCCGTGGCAGATCCGCCACGGGCCTCCCGTCGTCCCGTGGAGCGGGACAGTGGGCACGGGTCGCCCGCGGCCGTGGCCGTGGCCGTCGCCGTCGCCGTCGCCGTCACACTCAGCCGAGCACGCCGGTGTGCTCGAGGACGATCTGCACGCCGATGAGGACGAGGACCACACCGCCGGCGATCTCGGCCGGCTTGCCGAAGCGCGCACCGACCCGACGCCCGACCGCGACGCCGACGAAGCTCAGGACGGCCGTCGTGACGCCGATGAGCAGGACCGCCCAGCCGATCGAGACCGGCAGGAACGCCAGCGTGATGCCGACCGCGAGGGCATCGATGCTCGTCGCCACCGCGAGCACGAGCAGCTCCCGCACCCGGAGACGGTCGGTGTCCTCGTCCGTGTCCTCGTGCGGGTGGAACGCCTCCCACAGCATCTTGCCGCCGACCAGGGCGAGCAACCCGAAGGCGACCCAGTGGTCGTAGTCGGCGATCGCCCGCGCGAAGGTCGTGCCGAGGAGCCAGCCCACCAGCGGCATGAGCGCCTGGAACGCGCCGAACACGACGGCGATGACCACGGCCTGCCGAGGGGCGAACCGCTTCATGTGCAGGCCCTTGCCCAGGGCGACGGCGAAGGCGTCGGCGGAGACACCGAGCGCGATCAGGAACAGGGCCCAGAAGGACATGGAGTGGTGCCTCTCGAGACGGACGACGGAGACGCCGTCGTCTCGGAACCTGTCGATCCTGCCACGCACCTCGGTACCGCCACGAACGGAAATACCTGGTCAGGAGGATTCGTGGTGCCGAATCCAGCGGTTGGGAGCGTCGTGTGCCACCCCTGATCGAGCGCCCGATTGTCACAGAACGGTAACGACGCCGAACCCGTCCAAACCACTTCGCGGGTGGTGCCGAATCACTGTCACAAGCCGGGAAACACCCGCAGCGCTCACCAGCCGCACGTTGCTGGTTCTCCACCCCGTCACGGGGTGTGTTCGGCGCGCATCCAACGACCGCGCCGAGCGCGAACAAGCAAAGGAACGAAGACATGCGCAAGTCTCTGAAGACCTCGATCACCCTCGCCACGACCGGTGCCCTCGTGCTCGGCGGCGCCGCGTTCGGTGTCACCGCCGCGAACGCGTCGACCCCGGCCGTGCACACCGTCTCGAGCTCCGAGTCGAAGATCCCCGCCCCGGTCGCCTCGGTGCCCGAGGTCCTCGGCGGCGACACGTCCGTCGCGCTCGACAAGGGCTTCACCGACGCCCTGGCCTCGCTGAAGCTGACCCCGGGCGTCTCGGGTGACGGCAAGCTCGAGGACGGCGCCGTGTCGTTCCCGATCACCTCCGGCTCGGTCACGTACTGGAGCCCGGACGGCAACTACCGCCCCTACGTGCAGGGCCTGCTGAACCACGACGACTCCGGCCTGACCCTCAAGGCCGGCGACACCACCGTCACGCTCGAGAACTTCGTCGTGAACCCGGGCTCCTCGAAGCTCTACGGTGACGTCCTCGTCAACGGCAAGGTCGCCGCGCCGAACGCGTACCTGTTCTCGCTGCACGGCGGCACCCTCAAGCCGCTCCAGCTCGAGGGCGACAACGCCATCCTGACCGGCACCACGGTCCACGTCTCCGACGACGCCGCGAAGCTGCTCAACGACACCTTCAAGACCGACGCCGTCAAGGGTGGCCTGCTCGTCGGCACCGCCACCATCACCGCCCAGATCAAGTAACACCCCCCCCCGGCGTCACCAGACGCAGCACCACACGAGAACGCCGTCCCGCACCAGCGGGACGGCGTTCCGTCGTTCTGTGGTTCCACGGCGGGAACGACGTCGGGCCGTTCCCGGAGCACCGCTACACTCCCGATCGAGCGTGATCGAGCGCTCGGACAGGGGGAATGGGATGTTCGGGAACGTCGTGGTCGGATCGCACCTGGTGGTGCTGGTGCTGGTCGTGCTGGTCGACGTCGGCGCGCTCGTACTGCTGTGGCGTGACCGGACCCGCAGTCAGCTGGCGAAGGTGGTCTGGACCGTCGTCGTGCTCGCGCTGCCGCTCGTCGGCGCGTTGGGTTTCCTGGTGAACTGGGCGCTCGGCCGCCTGGCGGATCGGTTGAACCGGGCGCACTGACCGCGGTCTGCGCGTCGACACGGTGCGCGCCTCCCGAGACGGACCGAGCCTCCCGAGACGGACCGAGCCTCTCGAGACGGACTGAGCCTCTCGAGACGCCGCACGACGTCTGGGACGCCGCCGTCTTCCGCAGCGTCTCGCGCCGAGAGCGGCGTCCTGCCCACCAAGCGGCGTGGTACGCGGCGACCGGGGCACGACAGACCGGGTGCGCGCCCGGCAGCACCGATGGAACGACGAAGGCCCCGGAGATGATCTCCGGGGCCTTCGTCGTTCCACTGCTGTGCGCTCGAAGGGACTCGAACCCCCAACCTTCTGATCCGTAGTCAGATGCTCTATCCATTGAGCTACGAGCGCGTGGCCCTTGCGAGCCGTGGAAGACTCTACAACAGCTCCGGTCGCAGCGCCAATCGAGCGCCCCGAGCCCGCCCCTTCGGCGTGTCGCGGGGGTCAGGCGACGACGGGCTCCTCGTCGAAGACCTCGGCGAGGAAGACCTGCAGCGCCTGCCACGAGCGGCGGTCGGCGCGCTCCTGGTACTGCGCGCCGTGGTCCGGCGCGTCGGTACCGGGGACGGCGAACGCGTGCATCGCGTCGGCGTAGGTGACGACCTGCCAGTCGACCTCGGCGGCGCCGCGCATCTCGTCCTGCCAGGCGTGCACGGCCTCGTCCGGGACGACCGGGTCGGCGCCGCCGGTGAGCACGAGCAGCTTCGCGCGGATCTCGTGCGCGTCCGAGGGGTCGTGGGTGATCAGGCCGCCGTGGAAGGAGACGGCACCGGCCAGGTCGGCACCGGTCCGGGCGAGTTCGAGCGCACCCGAGCCGCCGAAGCAGTAGCCCATCACGACGACCTTCGCGGCATCGACGTCGGGGTCCTCGAGCAGGCGGTCGAGCCCGGCGCGCAGGCGCGTGCGGAACAGGGCGTTGTCGCCGTAGAACCGACCCGCGACCTCGGCCGCCGTGTCGTCGCCCGGACGGACCCCGGCGCCGTAGACGTCCGCGCCGAAGGCGACGTAGCCCAGGCGGGCGAGCATCGTCACGCGGGCCTCGACGTGCTCGTTCACGCCGTGCCAGTCGTGGATGACGAGCACCGCGGGACGGGGTCCGGCGACGGCGGTGTCCTTCGCGAGCACGCCCTCGAGGGCTGCTCCGTCGGAGTCGTAGTGCACGGTCTCGACGCGGATGTCGGCGCCGGCGGGTTCGGGGACGGTGGAGAGGACGTCGTCAGTGGTGGTCACGTCACGGCACGTTACGCCGCCGGGGCCGTCACGCGTCGATGTTGTCCCAGCCGTCCGGCCCGCCCGACCCGGCGGCGTACTCGTCCAGCGGCACGTCGCCGTCCCGCCAGGCGGTGAGGAACGGCTCGACGACCTTCCAGCCCTGCACCGCACTGTCCCCGCGGACCGACAGGGTCGCATCGCCCTCGAGCACCCCGGCCAGGACCTCCCCGTAGGCGCTGAGCCGCCCGGGGTTGAACGTCGTCGACAGGGCGGTGTGGTCGATCGTGTACGGGTCGCCGGGACCGTTGACGTTGAGCTCGAGCTGCATCTCGTCGGGTGCGATCCAGATGCAGAGCCGGTCGGGCAGCACGGCGCCGGAGAGGCCGTTCGGCACGTGCGGCGAGTCCTTGAACGTGACGAGGATCTCGCGGCGCTGCTTGCCGAGTGCCTTGCCCGAGCGGAGCGTGAACGGCACGCCGGCCCAGCGCCAGTTCGCGACCTCGAGGGTCAGCTGCGCCAGGGTCTCGGTCTCGAGCGACGGGTCCACCCCGTCCTCGTCGGCGTAGGACGGCATCGGCCGGTCCCCCACCGATCCGGCCGTGTACCGTGCACGCTTGCTCGCCGACACCGCGTCGCCACCCCACGGGCGGACGGCCCGGAGCACGAGTTCCTTCTGCGTGCGCAGGTCGTCGGCGTCGATGGACGCGGGCGCCTCCATGGCGACGACGGCCATCACCTGCAGCAGGTGGCTCTGGATCATGTCCACGAGCGCGCCGGCCTTGTCGTAGTAGCGGGCACGTCCCTCCAGGCCGAGGGTCTCGTCGTAGACGATGTCGACGCGCGCGACGTGCTGCGAGGACAGCAGCGGCTCGATGATGCGGTTCGCGAACCGCAGGCCGAGCAGGTTGAGGACGGTGGACCGCCCCAGGAAGTGGTCGACGCGGTGGATGCGCTCCTCGGGCAGGAACGAGTGCAGCAGGTCGTTGAGGTGCTCGGCGCTCGCGGCGTCGGTACCGAACGGCTTCTCGAGCGCCAGGCGGGTCCGCGCCGGCAGGTCGAGGTGCGCGAGCTGCTCGCAGCTCTTCTCGGTCACGGCCGGCGGCAGGGCGAAGTACACCGCCGGGTCGTGCCGGCAGTCGGCGAGCAGGTTCGTCAGGTCGCCGGCGTCGGTGACGTCGGCCTTGCGGTACGACGAGGCGTCGATGACGGCCTGGAGGCGCGGTGCCAGTTCCGTCTCGCCGGTCGCGCCCTCGTCCTCCTCGTTCTTCGACGCCTGCGCGTTCTCGAACGCCTCGTGCACGAGGTGCTTCCATTCGGCATCCGACAGGTCCTCGACACCGGCGCCGACGAGCTGGACGTCCCAGTCCTCCTTCACCTCGAGGAGGGTCGCGAGGCCCGGCAGCAGGAGGCGCTTGGACAGGTCGCCGCTGGCTCCGAGGATGAGCAGTGTGGTCTGGAGGCTCGCCATGCCCCAGACCGTACTCACCGGTTCCCGAACAGGTCCGGGTCCCGCCGGTACGGTGGTCGCGGTGACGACGCGCGGGAGCGTCGACACGGCGCGAGGGAGCACCATGACGACAGAGGGCACGGTCTACGCACCCGGGACGGACCAGCAGCTGGCCGGTCCACCGCGGGCGGAGCGGGAGCGGGGCGGACGACTCCGGGTCGCCGTGGTCGGTACCGGCATGATCGCCGCCGTGCACGTCCGCGCAGCACGGGCCGCCGGAGCCGACGTGCTCGGTGTCCTCGGCCGCACCCCCGCCCGCTCCGAGCAGGTCGCCGAGCAGCTGGGACTCGACCGCGGGTACGAGGACCTCGACGCGGTGATCGCCGACCGTCCGGACGTCGTGCACGTCTGCACGCCGAACGACCAGCACCACCCGCAGGCCCTCGCGCTCATCCGTGCGGGCATCCACGTGGTGTGCGAGAAGCCGCTCGCGGTGTCCGCCGAGCAGGCCGAGGAGCTCGAGCGGGCCGCTGCCGAGGCGGGTGTCGTCGCGACGGTCCCCTTCGTCTACCGCTACCACCCGATGGTGCGGGAGATCCGCGCGCGCGTCGCCGACGGCGCCCTCGGCCGAGTGCTCGCGGTGCACGGCCACTACCTGCAGGACTGGATGCTCGACTCGGACGCGTCCTCGTGGCGGGTCGACTCCGGCGCGGGCGGGCTCTCGCGGGCGTTCGCCGACATCGGGTCGCACTGGTGCGACCTGGTCGAGTTCGTGACGGGCGAGCCGTTCGCCTCGGTGAGCGCGGCGACGGACATCGTCTACCCGACGCGGCCGGCGGCGTCCGGCCCCTCGTTCTCCGGCGCCCCGGACCCGGACCCGGTCGCGGACGCCGCCGAGCGCGCCGAGGTCACCACCGAGGACACGGCCGTCGCGACGTTCCGCACCGGCACCGGACGGATCGGCAACGTGGTGATCTCGCAGGTGTCCGCGGGTCGCAAGAACCGCCTGTGGTTCGAGGTCGACGGCACCCTCGGGTCGGCCGCCTTCGACCAGGAACAGCCGGAGTCGGCCTGGTTCGGCAACGAGACCGGTGCCCAGATCGTCGTTCGGGACCCGTCGCAAGGCGCTCCGGACCAGCGCCGCCTGGCCGTCGTGCCGTCCGGGCACCCGCAGGGCTACGTCGACGCCTTCGCGGCGTTCGTCGCCGACACCTACACCGCCGTCACGACGGGCACGGCGCCGGAGGGCCTGCCGACCTTCGCGGACGGGGCCCGGTCGGCGCGCATCATCGACGCCGTGGTCGCCAGCGCCGGCGAGCACGCCTGGAGGGAGATCCGATGAAGCTGGGGATGCTGACCGCCTGTCTGCCGGGCTGGGACCTGGACCGCATCGCGACGTTCGCGGCGGCCGAGGGCTACGAGCGGCTCGAGGTCGCCGTGTGGCCGGGGACCGGTGGACGCGACTTCGAGGCCGCGCACCTGCCCGTCGCGACCTTCACCGACGAGGACGCCTCCGCGACCCGCGACCTCCTCGACCGCACCGGCCTCGAGATCAGCGCGCTCGCGTACTACGAGAACAACCTGCACCAGGACCCCGCCCGCCGCGAGGAGGTCCGCGCGCACCTCCGGCACGCGATCGACGCCGCGCAGGTGCTCGGGGTGCCCTACGTCGGCACCTTCATCGGGCGCGACAACACCAAGAGCGTGCGCGAGAACATGGCCGAGGGCGACCGGGTGCTCCCCGAGCTCGTCGACTACGCCGGGGAGCGCGGCGTCAGGCTCATCATCGAGAACTGCGTCATGGAGGGCTGGCACCCCGACGGCTACCCGGGCAACATCGCGTACTCCCCCGAGCTCTGGGAGTGGGTCACCGGGCTCGGCTTCGGCCTGAACTGGGACCCGTCGCACCTGACGTGGATCGGCATCGACCCGGTCGAGACGATCCTGCCGTTCGCGGAGCACATCGTGCACGCGCAGGCGAAGGACGTCGAGCTGTTCCCGGACCGGCGCGACCGGTACGGCTTCTTCGGCAAGGTCGACAAGGGCGACGACCCGTGGGAGATGGGCTGGTGGCGGTTCCGGGTGCCGGGCCGCGGCGTCGTGGACTGGCCGCACGTGGTCGACCGGCTGTACGAGGCGGGCTTCGACGGCACGTTGAGCGTCGAGCACGAGGACCCGCTCTGGAGCGGCGAGGACGTGAAGGTCCTCGAAGGACTCCGGATCGCGCACCGCACGCTGCGGCCGCTCATCGCGGTCGACGAGCGGCCCTAGGCGGCTGGTGGCTCCGGCCGCCGGTGAGCGCGCGCTGGGAGCGCGACGGACCCGGGCGAGCACCATGGGCGGATGAGCCAGAACGTCAGCGAATTCGTCCTCGACCGCATCAAGGCGTGGGGCGTCACCCGCGTGTACGGGTACCCGGGCGACGGGATCGGCGAGTTCGACGGCGCCCTCGGCAAGGCCGACGGGAAGGGCGAGGGCGTCGAGTACGTCCGGCCTACGCACGAGGAGATCGCCGCTCTGATGGCGACGGCGCACGCGAAGTTCACGGGCGAGGTCGGTGTCTGCATCGCCACGTCCAGCCCCGGTGCGTTCCACATGCTCAACGGGTTGTACGACGCGCAGATGGACAACCAGCCGGTCGTCGCGATCGTCGGGCAGCAGGGGCTCGCCGCCGTCGGCACGTTCACGCAGCAGGAATCGAACCTCGAGCGGGTGTTCGCCGACGTGGCCTGCTACGTCGAGACGATCGCCTCGCCGGACGCCGCCGGGGTCGTCATCGACACGGCGTTCCGCACGGCGATGCTCCGTAAGCAGCCCGCGGTCGTGGTCCTCCCGCACGACGTGCAGGCGATGCCGTGGTCGGAGCCGGGCGCCGAGCACTGGGTGTCCCGGTCGAGCCACGTGCCGGCATCCACCCGCATCACCCCGCCGGCCGAGGACGTCCGGAAGATGGCGGAGATCATCAACGCCGGTCGGAAGGTGACCTTCCTGGTCGGGGCCGGTGCCCGCGGTGCCACCGACCAGGTGCTCGCCGCCGCCGAGAAGGCCGGCGCCGGCATCATCACCGCGCTGCGCGGCAAGGACGTCGTCCCCTCCGACGTGCCGTTCCACACGCAGCAGGTCGGACTGCTCGGGTCGCGTCCGAGCCTCACGCAGATCAAGGAGTGCGACACGATCGTCCTCCTCGGCACGAACTACCCCTACGGCGAGTACCTGCCGGCGAGCGGGCAGGCGCGCGGCATCCAGGTCGACATCAAGCCGGAGCAGCTCGGCCTGCGGTACCCGAACGAGCTCAACGTGTGGGGCGACGTCGGCGCGACGCTCGACGCGCTGTTGCCCTTGCTCGAACAGCGGCACGACCTCGCGTGGCAGGAGCAGCTCGCCTCCGAGATGCGCGAGTGGGAGGCCGAGATGCGCCGTCAGGCCGAGGTCTCCTACAGCGACGGGGTCAACCCGCGCCGTGTGGTCCAGGCCGTCAACGACCACCTGCCCGAGGGCGTGACCGTCACGTGCGACGCCGGCACGACCGCCGACTGGTACGGGCACCACATCCGACTCCGCCGCGGCATGCACGGCGACATGTCCGGCCGTCTCGCGACGATGCTCGCCGCGATGCCGTACGCCGTGACCGCGAAGTTCGCCTTCCCGGACCGGCCCGCCGTGTGCACGATCGGCGACGGCGCGTTCCAGATGCTCGGCATGAACGAGCTCATCACCGTGAAGAAGTACATGGACCGGTGGGAGGACAAGCAGCTCGTCGTCGTCGTCATGCACAACGACGACCTCGGGCAGGTCTCGTGGGAGATGCGCACCGAGGACGGCAACCCGATGTGGCGGGGCTCGCAGGACGTCGAGACGATGGACTACGCCGGGTACGCCGAGCTCCTAGGGTTCCAGGGCATCGCGGTGCACGGCGACGACGAGGTCGAGGCTGCCGTGGAGCGTGCGTTCGCCCACCAGGGCGTGACGCTCATCGACGCGTACGTCAGCCGGAGTGTGCCACCGCTGCCGCCGCACATCACGGCCGAGTACGCCGTGAACACGGCGAAGAGCCTGCTGAAGGGCGACCCGGTCGAGCTCGACGTCGTGAAGGACTCGGCCAAGGCGATGGCCGCCGAGGTCGTCGAGCGCGCGAAGGGTGTGCTCGGCCGGGACTGAAGCGGTCACGTCCAGGACGATCGGACGTCCAGGACGGCCGGACGTGCAGGACGGTCGCACGTGCAGGACGGTCGCACGTGCAGGACCCGCCGCGCCGCGGAGCCGATGGGTTCCGCGGCGCGACCGTGTTCCGAGCAGTTGAACAACACGTGACGCCGTCGACGACACCCTGGCGTGTCGCCTGTGCATCCTCCTAGGTTCGGAAGGTCACGTCCCCCGTCCGGGGGCAGAACCACCACACCAGGAGTCCTCACACCGATGAGCCCGTCCCACACCCCCGACCGCACCACGAGGCCCCGGCGCGGCCTCGTCGCCGGCACCGCCCTCGTCACCGCCGGCGTCCTCGTCGCCCTCGGCGCACCCACCGCGAGCGCAGCACCCGCAGCTGGCGCCGGCCCCACGGCCGGCACCAGCCCGGCTGCCGAGGTCGGCTCCGCCGCAGCGGCCGCCGCACCCGCGACCATCGACCTGTACGACGTGAACGACTTCCACGGTCGCATCGCCCGGTCGATCTCGACGACGGACGGCAAGCCCACGCCCCGCGACGGCGACGCGGCCGGTGCCGCCACCCTCGCCGGGGCGCTCCGGCAGCTCCGCGGCGCCGACACCTCGACGTCGGCCTTCGTCAGCGCCGGCGACAACATCGGTGGCTCCACCTTCGAGTCGTTCATCCAGGACGACCAGCCGACGATCGACGTCCTGAACGACATCGACCTCAGCGTGAGCGCGATCGGCAACCACGAGCTCGACAAGGGCCAGGACGACCTCCGCGACCGGGTGATCGGGCCGGACGGCGCCCGCAACGCCGAGTGGGACCACGTCTCCGCGAACATCCTCGACAGTGCGACGGGGAAGCCGGCGTTCGACCCGTACTCGGTCCAGGAGATCAGCGGGAAGCGGGTCGGGTTCATCGGCGCGACGGTCGACCTCGTCGGGCAGGGACTCGTCAGCCCGGACGGCATCACCGGTCTGGAGATGGGCGACATCACCACCGAGGTGAACCGCGTCGCGGACGACCTGACCGACGGCGACGAGGGCAACGGCGAGGCCGACGTGCTCGTGCTCCTCGTCCACGACGGGGCGGAGACCTCCGCGGTCGCCGACCTCGACGACGACTCCGACTTCGCCCGCGCCGTGCACGGTGTGACGCCGAAGGTGTCCGCGATCCTCTCCGCGCACACCCACCAGACCTACGTGCACTCGGTGGTCCCGGACGGCGGCACGCTCGCGCGCCCGGTGATCCAGACCGGGTCGTACGGCTTCAACCTCGGGCACGTGCAGCTCTCGGTCGCGGCCGACGGCACGGTGATGCCGACGGTCGCCGAGAACATCCGTCTCGTCGACGGCACCTTCGCCCCGGACCCGGCGGTGCAAGCCACCGTCGACGCGGCCGTCGCCGAGGCCGACGTCCGCGGGGCGGTCGAGCTCGGCACCGTTGACCGGGACCTGCGCCGTGCCGTGCAGACGAACCGGTCCGAGAACCGGGGCGGCGAGTCGACGCTCGGCAACTTCGTCGCGGAGGTCCAGCGCCAGGCGACGCAGCGTCAGGGGTCGCAGATCGCGTTCATGAACCCGGGCGGTCTCCGCGCGGACGTCGCCGCGGGTGCCGTCACCTACAAGGAGGCGGCGGTCGTCCAGCCGTTCGCCAACACGCTCGTGGTCCTCGACCTCACGGGTGACCAGGTCCGGCAGGCGCTCGAGCAGCAGTGGCAGCCGTCCACCGCGTCCCGTCCGTTCCTCAAGCTCGGCGCCTCCGAGGGCTTCTCGTACACCTACGACCCGCTGGCCCCGGCCGGCGAGCGCATCACCGCGATGACGCTCGACGGGGAGCCGGTCGCGCTCGACGCGACGCTCAAGGTGACGGTGAACTCGTTCCTCGCCGGCGGCGGGGACAACTTCGGCGCCTTCAAGCAGGCCGCGGTGAAGCAGGACAGCGGCAAGGTCGACCTGGAGGCACAGGTCGAGTACTTCGACGCGCACCGGGACGTCACCGTCGCCCGCGACCAGCGCGCCGTCGGCGTCCGCACCACCGCGGAGCCGGAGGGCGGCTTCCAGCCCGGCGACGAGGTGACCGTCGACCTGTCGTCGCTCGTCTTCAGCAGCGACGAGGACCAGGGCGGCACCGTCAGCGTCTCGGCGGGTGGCCAGGAGCTCGCGTCCGGCCCGGTCGACACGACCGTGGTCGACACGACGGACGAGCAGGGCCGCGCCTCGCTGACCTTCACCGTCCCGACGTCGGGCACCGCGGTGCCGGGGACGCCCTCGGTCCCGACGGCCGCCACCCGGGTCGCCGCGACGGCGGAGACCTCGGACGAGCCCCTCGTCGTCGACCTGCCGAACGGGCAGCAGATCACCCTCGCCGTGACCGTGCCGGTCGTCGTCGCCCCCGAGCCCGGCGAGGACCCGGGCACCGAGCCGGTGCCGGGCACCGACCCGACGCCCACGCCGACCGACCCGACGACGCCGGGCCCCGGGACGCCGACCGACCCGGCTGTGCCCGGCGTGGTCGACCCCGGCGCGACGACCCCCGACGACGGCGTGGTCGCGGTGCCGGTCGCCGGGGCCGACGACACGGACGGCGGCTCGCTCGCCTGGACGGGTGCGGAGGTCGCCGGGCCGGCCCTGGCCGCGGTGCTCCTCCTGCTCGCCGGCGTCACCACGCTGGTCCGGACGCGTCGCCGTCGGGAGGCGACGGTCCGAACGGAGCGGTGACGCGCCTCCCGGCACCCTGACGGGCCCGCCCACCCCTCGGTGGGCGGGCCCGTCGCCCGTTCCCGACGCCGGACGCGACCCGCACGGCGCACGGCGCCCACCGGTCCGCGTGACCCGGACGGTCGCTCGGTCGTCACGACGGCACGCGGTACGATCCAGGGGTCGCGACACGCGATGCGCCGCGCTGGGTCGCTGGACGGTGGTTCCGCCCGCTGCGACTCCGCGACGCGGGTGTCCTCCGCCTCCAGGGAAACGGCGGAGGGCACCCCCTCTCCCCCGTCAGCGGAAGAGCTGCTCCGCGACGTACGAGCCTTTGCGGGGCGCCGGCGGGACCGCGAACACGGCCGAGCCGATGTGCGCGATGTACTCGTTGAGGCGGTCCGACGCCCCGAGCTTCCGCTGCAGCCGCGTGAAGTGGTCCGGGTCGTTCATGTACGCCACGAACAGCAGCCCGGCGTCGAGCTGGCCGTACTGGTTGAGACCGTCCGTGTAGTTGTAGCCGCGGCGCAGGATCTTCACGCCGCCGTTCGCCTCGTGCGCGGCGAGGGCGACGTGCGAGCGGGGGTCGATCGCGGGCGCACCGTGCGCCGTGGCCGCGAAGTCCGGGGTGGTGTGCTCCCCGCCGCCGGACAGCGGCGCTCCCGAGACCTTCGTCCGGCCGAAGACGCGCTGCTGGTCGCTCACGACGTCGGCGTCCCAGATCTCCAGGTTCATCCGGATCTTCCGCACGACCTGGTACGAGCCGCCCGCCATCCACCCGGCGTCGGACCCGAGCCAGACGAACCGGTCGTGCTCGGCGTCGCCGGTGACGTTCCGCGTGCCGTCCTTGAACCCCATGAGGTTGCGGGGCGTCGCCTGGGTCGGTCCGGCCGAGGCCCGGCCGAAGCCGAGCACGGTCCATCCCACGGTCGCGCTCCCCCGGGCCATCCGGGCGAGGTCGCGGACCGCGTGGTAGGCCACCTGCGGGTCGTCGGCGCAGGCCTGCAGCGAGAGGTCGCCGCCGGTGAGCCCGTCCTCGAAGCGGTCGCTCGGCAGCGCCGGCAGCTCGGCGAGGGCGGCGGGCCGTCGGCTCCCCAGCCCGAAGCGTCCGTCGAACACCCCGGGGCCGAGGCCGACGGTCACGGTCAGCGACGCCGGCCCGAGGTCGAGCGCCTCGCCGGTGTCGGCACCGACGCCGTCCCCGTGCGCGGGTTCGACGCTGCCGACGGTCCGTCCCGCCTGCAGCTGCGCGATGGCGGCCGACCACCGGGCGAGGAGCACCTGCAGTTCCGCCGCGGTGTCGACGGTGAGGTGGAACGTCATGAAGACGCAGTGGCGCTGCGGGTCGGTGCGGATCCCGCCCTGGGGCTGTCGTGCCGCGGTCGCGTAGAAGGGGTGGCTGCGGGAAAGGTCGAGGGACTCGTCGCCGTTCGCGGCCGCCGTGAACGGGTCGACCCCGCTGGCCGCCGCGGAGCCGACGATGCCCGCCGCCGCCCCGACGCCGGCACCGGCCGCCGCGAGCCCCGCGCCGAGGAGCCCCCGACGCGACATGCCGTGCTGGTCGTTCACGCGGTGGCGACCTTCTCGGCGAGCCGGGACAGCGGGTCCTGGAGCGCCTGCACCTGCTGCGAGACCGCGTTGGCGTGCGCGGCCCGGGTCGCCGCGTCCCACGTGGTGAAGCCGCCCAGGTCGTCGGCGTCGCGGAACCCGTCGAGCAGGGTGTTCGTCGCGTCGAACTGCTCCGCGATCTGCTCCGTGAGGGCCGGGTCGAGCTTCGTCAGGCCGGGCTTGAGGGACGCGAAGGCCTGCCGGGAGCCCTCGACGTTGGCGGCGAGGTCGACCAGGTCGATGTGGCTGTACGCCTCTTCCTCGCCGGTGATCTTGTTGGACTGCACCTCTTCGAGGAGGCCCGCGGCCCCGTTCGCCAGGTCCTCCGGCTTGTAGTCGAGCGTCGGCACGAGCTTCGCGAGCAACTGCACGTCCTCGGTCAGGTGCGCGGCGGTCTGCTCGGTCGACGCGGTGATCTTCCCCGCCTGGAACAGGTCCTTCTCGACGGCGTGGAACCCGCTCCAGCCGACGGCCGGGTCGAGGTTCGAGGCGCGCATGTCGATCAGGTAGTCGAGGTTGCCGGCGTTGTCGGTGGCCGTGAAGCCCTTCTCGACGAAGCCGTCGACGTCGCTCTCGACGTGCTCGTAGAACGGACGGGCGTTCGCGTAGTCGGTCCTCGCCGCGTCGAGGTCGCCGGCGTCGATGTCCTCCTGCAGCTGCTGGACCGCGGCGACCATGTCGGTGACCTGGCCGTCGACGTAGGTCGCGTAGCTCTTCGCCCCGTCGCGGAGCAGGGTCGAGGCGCTGCTGTTCGCGGTGGACGCCGCCGTGCCGGTGACGGTGAAGTCCGTCAGCTCGGTCTCGGCGCCGGGGCAGTACACCTGGTACTTCCCGCCGGTCAGCGTGGCGGTGAAGCGGACGGCGTCGAGGCCGGGCGCCAGGTTCTCCTTCTCGCCGAGGATCCGCTGGTCCTGCAGCAGCTCGACCTCGGTGATCGCGGTCGACGACTCGTTCTCCACCGTGAAGGTGACGGGGCCCGCGGGGACCTTGGTCGAGGACACCGCACAGGCGTCCTGCCCGTCGTCGGTGAGCGTGATGGTGACGCGGGAGACCTTCGCGTCGCCGGAGCCGGAGCCGCCGGCCTCGGTGGGCCCATCGGCGCACCCGGTGAGAGCGAGGGCGACGACGGCGCCGAGGGCGCCGAGGGCGCCGAGCGTGATCAGGGGTCGGACGGGCTTACCGGAGGACATGGGCGGTGCTCCTTGCAGGGTCCGCGGCCGGAGGGCCACGAGCGGGGACGGGTTCGGGGGTGGGAGTGGTGGGGAGTCGCCGGCGACGGCGGTCACGGAGGGCCAGCAGCGCCTGGGCGGCGGCGGCGACGCCGAGGGCGATCGGCAGCCAGGCCTTCCAGAGCAGCAGGTCGGCGGACCGCGCGTCCGCTGCGGCCACCGAGGCGGCCGACCGCTCGACGCGGGCGTCGGGGACGGACCAGACGATGCGGTCCAGGGTCGTGGTGCGCGCGGACGGGAGGCCCCCACCGCTCAGCGTCAGCACCTCGCGTTCGTCGCGGGTCGCGTCGAGGACCCCACCGCGGATCGTCCACAGCGTCACCGTGTCGCGCACGGCCCAGCGGGCCGCGAACGGACCGGGGTTCGTCGACGGGGACACCCCGACGGGCAGGCGGCCGAACAGGGTGACGAGGTCGTCCAGGGTCAGCGTCGACGGACGGTCGGCTCCGCTCCCCTGCGCACCGGTGCCGTCCCGCACGACGCGCCACCGGTCGGCGGTCACGCCTGCGCGGGTGACGCGGCGGTGGGCCGACGTCGGCAGGGCGATCCCCACGGTCTCGGCCGTGCCGTCGCTCCGCAGGCTCCGCGACGCGCCGGGACCGGACCGCATGGGCCCAGCCTCCTGGCCCGTCCCGGTGCCGGTCACCCGCAGGACGCCGGTCGCACCGTCGACGCGGGCCGAGACGGAGCCGGCACCGCCGCTGACCGCGGTCGTGCGGGGCAGGTCGACACCGCCCGTCGGCACGGCGACTGCGAGCACCGCCGCGGCCACGGCGAGTGCACCGGCGACGACGGCG
This sequence comes from Curtobacterium sp. L6-1, assembly GCF_018885305.1. Lineage (NCBI taxonomy): Bacteria > Bacillati > Actinomycetota > Actinomycetes > Micrococcales > Microbacteriaceae > Curtobacterium > Curtobacterium aetherium. The sequence continues at coordinate 256,121 of NZ_CP076544.1, read as the reverse complement.
CGCACCCGGGGCACGCGGTCCGGCGACGGACGCCAGGCGCGCGGCCAGAGGGTCAGTGCCAGCACCGGGACGACGTACAGGACCCAGCCGAGGACCTCGACGACCCGCGGGTCCGGCGGGATGCCGAGCACCCCGGTGACGAGGGCGCCCTGCACGGACCCGTTCGGTGCGAGCCAGGACAGGTCGACGGTGCGCTGCTGGCCGACGACGATCCACCCGGCCTCGTGCGCCCGGCGGAGGACGGTGAGGACGAGGCCCGCCGCGACGAAGACCAGGAAGACGCCGGTGGCCGTGAAGAACCGGCCGAGGTCGAGCCGGACGCCGCCGGTGTAGATGCCGTACCCGACGACGACGGCCGCGGCGATCCCGACCACGGCGCCGAGTGCGGCGAGTCCGGTGTCGCTCGACGCCTGCAGGGTGGCGAGGAGGAAGACCGCGGTCTCGAAGCCCTCCTTGAGGACGGCGAGGAAGGCCATGCCGGCGAGCGCCCACGCGGTGCCCCGTCCGACGGCGGCCGACGCGCTGGCCTCGAGCTCGCGGCCGAGCGTGCGCGCGTGGGTGCGCATCCAGACGATCATCCCGGTGACGAAGACGACGGCGACGATGCCGATGACGGCCTCCATCGCCTCCTGCTGCGCCTGCGGGAGCGCCTGCTCGACGGCCTGCAGCCCGAGCCCGACGGCGATGCTGAAGAGCACGGCGACGCCGACCCCGGTCCACATCGGCGCGAGCGGGACGCGGTTCCGGCGGAGGAACGCGGCGATGATGCCGACGACGAGAGTGGCTTCGAGGCCTTCGCGGAGACCGATGACGAGTGTGGCGAGCATGACGAAGGTGAGGCTAACCTAACCAGCGCTCGGCCCGCCAGCCGGGGGCGGGTGCGCTTTGATGGTCCTCATGAACCTGCTGACCGTGGACGGCCTGGCGTCCGTGACGAACGTGCTCGACCTCGCCGGGGTCTTCGCGTCCGCACTGCTCGGCGGGTCGATCGCGCGGACGATGGACTTCGACCTGTTCGGGTTCCTCGTGGTCGGGTTCGTGTCGGGGCTCGGCGGCGGTCTGCTCCGCGACGTGCTGCTGCAGAACGGCCCGCCCGTCGCCCTCACCGACCCGCTCTACCTGCCGGTCGCGGTCGCCGGGGCGCTCGTGGCGTTCTTCGTGTCGTTCTCCGAACGCACCTGGGACCGGCTGTTCACGGTGCTCGACGCGGCCGTCATCGGCTTCTGGGCGGTCGTCGGCGTGCAGCGCACCTTCGACGCGGGACTCGAGTGGCCGGCCGCGGTCATCATGGGCACCGTGACGGCCGTCGGCGGCGGGGCGATGCGGGACATGCTCCTGCGCCGGGTCCCCGCGGTGTTCGGCGGCAACGCGCTCTACGCCACGGTCGCGGTGGCGGCCTCGCTCGTGATGGTCGTGGCGTCGTGGCTCGGGTCGCCGTCGATCGGGATCCTCGTCGCCATCCTGCTCTCGCTCCTGCTGCGCTGGGGTGCCGTGCGACGCGGGTGGGGCCTGCCGAACGGCCGCAACTGGCAGCCGCAGTCCCGCCTGGCGTCGCTGCTCCGTCGCGGTCGTGGCCGGGGACGCGGGCTCCGCCTGGCCCGACCCGACGCGGTCCGCCTGCTCCGTCGCCCCGGACGCCGGGCCGGCGCCGGCAGCGTGCACACCGACGCGGACGCGCCGATTCCCGCGGACCCCGACCAGGACTGACCCGGCACTGGGCACCGCGTGCCGGCCGTCGTACACTCGGTACCGCCGGGTACCGAACCGGCCGCACCACCACGGACAGCGCACCGACGTGACCCGAGAACGCCGGTACCGACCGTGGCGAGCGGGTACGAGGGGTCACCGTTCCGCGCGAGGTCAGACGCACGGCACGGCTCCCCCGCCCCGCGCTCCACCCCGCCAGCCGCCGCACCGCCAGCAGAGCCCGGAACAGGTCCTGATGACCGACGCACCCACCCCGGAACTGTCCGGGCAGCACGAGGACCGCGCACCGTCGGTCCCCCGCACCCCCCGCGCCGAGGTCCGCGAGCGCCTGCTCGCCGCCGGTGCCCGGGTCTTCGCCGAGCAGGGCGTGCACGAGGCGCGGCTCGACGAGATCGCCGCCGCCGCGGGCTTCAGCAAGGGTGCCGTCTACTCGAACTTCGCGTCGAAGGAGGACCTCGTCGCGCAGGTCATGCAGCGCGCCACGAACACCGTGCTCCACTCGCTGCAGGAACTCGTCGGGACCGACGTGACGCCCGACCGCATCGGGGACGTCGTCCGGGCAGCGTTCGACCGGCACGACCAGGCGGCCCAGTTCGCGCTGCTCTCCGAACTCCGGGGGTACGCGATGCGGCACCCCGAGTTCCTGCCCGAGTTCGTGCGGCAGCGGCGGCACCTGCAGGACGGCGTGCGCGACCTCGTCCACACCTGGTTCGGCGCACATCCCGAGGTCGACCCGGGCATGCCGCTCGACGTCTTCGCGGTGCTGCTCATCGCCGCCAACACCGGGATGGTGTTCGACGCGCCGGCCGTCGACGGCACCGACCCGGGCGAGGCGGTCGCGGCCCTGGTCGAGGCGGTGGTGCGGCCGCGCTGAGCCGCCGGCGTGCGGCCGCAGCCCGCCGTCACCGCAGCCCGCCGTCGCCTCAGCCCGCCGTCACGCGGGTGCCCCGTCCCCGCGGCGGGCGGTCGGCCGACGGCAGCAGACTCGGCGGGAACAGACGCGACCAGACCACCTGGCGGCGTGACACCGATGCGTCCAGGGCGGTGCGCGCCTCCCGGACCGCCGTGCCGAGCGCCTGCGGATCCGCCGGCTCGGCGGCCGCGTACCGTTCGCGGTCCAGCGCGTCCACGACGGACCGCAGGTGCGGCAGCACCGACGCCGGCACCGACGACCGCAGCCGGCCGTACGTGGCGCGCGCCGTCCGTGCGGCCGCCGCGGCGTCCCCGGGCGGCGGCGCGTCCGGGGCGAGCCCGTGGTCGGCGAGGTCGTCGAGCAGCTCCCGCCACGCGGTCGCCGCGGGCTGGTGCCCGGTCGCGATCGCGGCCAGGCGACGGCGGCGCCGCCAGCCGCGGACCAGTGACGGCGCGGCCAGGAGCGCCAGGGCGACGAGCAGCCCGACGAGCACACCCCACGGCGTGGAGGCTCCCCCACCGCCGGTCTCGCCGGCCGCGTCCGCGCCGGCGGACGCGCTCGGGGTGGCGCTCGGTGACGCCGAGGGCGCCGTCGTCTCGCCGGGCGCCGGCAGCGGTGTCGCCGCCGAGGCGGACGGCGTCGCGGAGGCCGACGGCTGCGACTGCGCTGCGGCGTCCGAGTCCGGGGTCGGCTCGAAGGCCACCCAGCCGGCCCCGCGGATGTACAGCTCGGGCCACGAGTGGAGCTGGCGGTTCGAGACCGTGTACTGGCCGTCCTCACGGGCGGCGCCGGCCCGGTACCCGACGGCGATCCGTGACGGGATCCCGAGCGTCCGGGCCATCACCGCCATCGCCGAGGCGAAGTGCACGCAGTAGCCGGAGCGCTCCTGCAGGAACCGCGCGACGACGTCCATGCTGTCACCGTCGTAGCCCTGCTCGACCGGCGCCGTCTCGGAGTAGGTGAACAGGCCGCTGCGGAACCACTGCTCGAGCGCGCGGCCCTGCTCGTAGTCCGAGGTCGCACCCGCGCGGACCCGGCCGGCGGTGTCGCGGATCACGGCGGGCAGGTCGTCGGGCAGTGTCGTGTCGATGCGCAGCTGCTCCTGCGACGGGGCGCGGAACGACCGGCCCCCGTCATCGTCCAACCGCCCCGCCGCGGCCACGGCGTCGAGGTACGGGTTCGCCGTCACCGATGCGCCGTACGCCTCGTAGGTCGCTCCGCGCGCGGTCGCCGGGCCGGTCGAGCGCACGGTGTTCGCCGACCCCGACCAGCGCCACTGCCCGAGGTCGAGGTTGGTCGACTTGGACTCGATGGACATCGCACCGGAGGGCAGCGGCAGGTAGTTGCTCGACAGGCCGGTGATCTGCACGGTCACGTCGCCGCGGTCCGCGAGCCGGGGGTTCACGCCCTCCGCCCACCGGGCCTGCTCGGCGGTGTCGGCGGTCGAGGCGTCGGTCACGGTCGGGACCCAGTCGCCCGTGCCGAACTCGTCGAGGTCGGCGAGCTTGAGGTACTGCGGCTGCCCGTCGGACGAGCGGTACCGGAAGACCTCGAGCTCGTTCGGGCGACGGAGGTCCTGCCCGAGCTCGAGCAGCGTGCCCGGACGGCCCGGCTGGATCGGCGACCGGATCGCTCCCGTCACACCCGACAGGAAGCCCGCGTCGAGCGGCACGAGGGTGGGCAGCCCGACCGCGACGACCAGGCCGATCGCCCCGACCACGACGGCCGGGAACGCGCGTTGCACCGGCCGGACCGAGGTCCACAGCAGCGCCAGGAACGCCAGCGCGGTCAGGACCACGAGCCAGGTGGACGGTGCCTGCCCGGTGATGATGCCCGGTACGAGCAGGATCACGAGCGCCGGGGCCGCGGCGAGGGCGGCCGTGGGGGCGACGGCGGCGAGGAACAGGGACGCCCCCGCGACCCAGGCGATCGCCACCGTCACGACGAGGCGGACCGCGTCCGACTGCGGCAGCGGCGCGGGGTTGAGCCGGATGGACGCGAGCGTCTGGCCGAGCGCACCGCCCTGGTCGAGCCAGCCGAGCGGGCCGGACCCGTTGACGAGCGCCACCGCGCAGGACCCGAGGACGAGCGTGGCGACGAGCGCGACGAACCGGACGCCGCGCGGGCGGGTGCGGACGGCGAGCACGACGACGACGAGCAGCGCGACGAAGACGACGCCGGACACCCACCACGCGACGCCCTGCACGAGCGGGCGCATCGCGAGGGCGGCCAGGAGCACGGGGACCGGCGCGAGCGCGACGACGCGGGCGGCGGGGGCGTCGTCGGGCAGGTCGTCGCGGTCGAGGACCTCGCGCACGTCCACCCGGGGACGCTGTCGGCTCGGGCTGGTGGCGGTCATCGGCGGTGTCCGTCCGTGCGGGGTGCGGTCATCGGCGGTGTCCGTCCGTGGTGGTGCCGGGCACGGGGACGACGACGACCCGCCACCCGGCACGGTCGAGGATGCCGCGGACGACGGGGTCCGGTGCGGTCACGGTGGCCAGCACGCCGCGGCTCGACCCGTTGGTCGCGGAGACGAGTTCGGCGGCCTGCTCGGCGGTGCAGTGCCCGGTCACGACGGCCGTCATGCCGTGCACGTCGCGGCCGCGGACCCCGTGCAGGACCTCGGTGACGTGCCGGGCGTCGCTGCGCACGTGGACGTCCGCGAGGCCGACGAGCACCTCGGACAGCCCGCCCGCGTCACCGTTGTGGCGGACGTCCCCGCCCGGCCCGTCGGTGACCAGGACGACGCGTGACGTCCGCGCCGCCAGGGCCCGTGCGACGCTCGCCGCCACGACGACCGCGTGCTCGAAGGCCTGGTCGCCGCCGAGGTCCGCCAGTTCGGCGAGGTCGTCGCGGCCGAGCTGCTGGTACGCCTCGCGCCGTACGTCGAGCGCGACCACGGCCTCCGGCGGCTGGGCCTGCGTCGTCTGCCGCACGTGCAGGACCCCGCGCTTCGCGCTCTGTCCCCAGTGCACGCGACGGATCGGGTCGCCGGGGCGGTACGGACGGAGTTCGCTGTCGTCGGCCGAGCCGCCCTGTCCGACCCGGCCCTCGTCGGCGGACACAGCACCGGCCAGGGCGCCGGCGTCCAGGCCGGACATCGGGGTCGAGCCGGGCACGACGACGACCTCCTCGGCGGCGACGACCGGGCGGTCGATGCGGAGCAGACCGAAGGCGTCCTCGACCCGGACGGTGGCCGGTCCGACCAGGCCCCGACCGCGGCGGATCGCGAGCGCCTCGACGTCGAGCACCGCCGGCGGGGTCGCCGGCCCGATCGTCACGAGGGCCGCCGCCTCGGCCGTGCTGACGAACAGGTCGTCGAGCTGCTCGCGGACGAGCAGCGTCGACCGCGGGGCGAACCGGACGCCGGAACCACGGACCGTCACGCGTCCGCGGTAGACCTCGCCGACCTGCACGACCACGCGGGGCGCCTGCCGGGAGGCGCGGAGCGGCGCCGCCACGGCGAGTGCGGCCACGACGCCCAGCACCACCAGCACGACCAGCAGCAGTCCGGCGGACACGGCGACACCCATCGACGCGACGAGCCCGCCGCCGACGAGGCCGAGGCCGACCGCGAGGACCGTCCAGCCACGCACGGTCGGACGCGGGAACGGCGTCCGCCGCAGCATGCCCGTGCCCCGCCGGCCGTAGCGGGCCAGCACCGAGCCGACGGCACCGGCACGGCGCGAGAGCCGCCGGGCGACGGGCCGATGGTCGGTCATCAGGACCGGACGGGCGTGGCCGTGAAGGGCACCGCGGTGTCGGCGACGATGCGGACGACGATCTCGCGGGCGGTGTCCTCGGCCGACCCGCCGAGGCCCCGGGCGACCGGCACGAGTCGGTGCGCGAGGACGATCGGTGCGAGGGCGGCGACGTCGTCGGGGGTCACGAACGGACGGCCGGCGAGGGCCGCGTACGCGCGGGACGCCTGTGCCAGGTGCAGGGTCGCGCGGGGGCTCGCGCCGAGGAGCAGGTCGGGGTGGGTGCGGGTGACGCGGACGACCTCGACGATGTACGCCTCGACGTCGGCCGCCACGTGCACGGTGCGGACGGCGGCGATCATCGCGCGCAGGGTGTCGACGTCGACCACGGGGCGGAGGTCGGCGAGCGGGTCGTGCGCACCGCGGGCCGCGAGCATCCGCCGTTCGGCCTGGGGGCTCGGGTACCCCATGGCGATGCGGGCCATGAACCGGTCGCGCTGCGCCTCGGGCAGCGGGTACGTGCCCTCCATGTCGACGGGGTTCTGCGTCGCCACGATCATGAACGGCGACTCGAGCGGTCGGGTGACACCGTCGACGGTGACCTGCGACTCGGCCATCGCCTCGAGCAGCGCCGACTGCGTCTTCGGGCTCGTGCGGTTGATCTCGTCGCCGATGACGACGTTCGCGAACACCGGGCCGGGCGAGAACCGGAACGTGCCGGAGGACTGGTCGTAGATGTTCACCCCGGTGACGTCCGACGGCAGCATGTCCGAGGTGAACTGGATGCGGTTCACCGAGCCGCCGACCGAGGCGCCGAGGGCCTTCGCGAGGACGGTCTTGCCGACGCCCGGGACGTCCTCGACGAGCAGGTGTCCCTCGGCGAGCATCACGGTCAGGGCGGTCCGGATGGCGTCGTCCTTGCCGTCCACCACGGTCGCGACCGACGCGACGATGTCCGCCCCGGCGTCCTGGATCCGGTCGATCGGGAAGGCTTGGTGGGTCAGTTCCGGCACGCAGGTCTCCTCGCCGCTGGGTCGATGTGCGGTGATGCTACAACGGCTCGCCGACAGCAACCGGAGGATGCGTCACCGAACGCGCCGGGCGGACGGGCGGCGCGGACGGACCGGGCGGCGCGGACCGGGCGGCGCGGACCGCGCGGCGCCGGCCGGGTTCAGTCCTCCGGCAGCGGCGACAGGTTGAGCGACCACAGCGCCACCCCGTGCACGCCGAGCTCGCGGGCGAGGTCACGGCGCACGGCGTACGAGCGGGCGTCCGACCAGTGCAGCTCCCGCCCGTCGTCGAGCGTCGCGGACCACTCCCCGTCGCGCTCCGACCACTCGGCCCGGTCCCCCGCCAGGTGCGCGGCGGCGGCGGCAGCAATCGGGGCGCTGTCCGCGCCGGGCCCCCACGCGTAGCCGTACCCGGCGACGCCGACGTCGATCCGCTCGGCGGGGACGCCGCCGTCGATCGCGGTGCGCACGGCCTTCCGGGTCCACGGCAGGGCGCCGACGGTGCCCGGGCCGCTCCACGGTCCGTGCTGGTCGTAGGTCATGAGGACGACCCGGTCCAGGTGCGGGGCGAGGTCGGCGAGGTCGTACCCGCGGGAGCGGTACTCCGCCGGGTCGGTCGAGGCCATCATCGCGATCGACACCTCGGCCCGGTCGCCGAGCCGGTCGTGCACGGCCGTCCGCAGCTCGGCCGCGAAGGACACGAGGCCGGACCGGTCCTGGTCGCGCATCGACTCGAGGTCGATCTGCACGCCGTCGGCACCCAGGCGGTCGGCCAGGTCGACGAGCTCCCCGACGACGTCGGCCCGGTTCGACGCCGAGGAGAGCAGCGCGGTCGCCGCCTCGGGCGAGAAGTCCCCGATGGTCGCCGAGTAGTTGCTGAAGAGCAGTTCGGTCGTCGCGCCGGCGTCGGCCGCGGCCCCGACGAGTTCGCCGAGGCCCTCCGGCGCGTCGAGCAGGTGGGTGCCGTCGTCCGACAGGCCCGCCCCGTCCACGCCGATCACCGTCGCGCCCCGGTCCACCGCGGTGCGGACGCGCTCGAGCGCGCCGCCGCCCGGCTCGACGTAGCCCTCGACGCCGCTGCCGGAGGCGGCCGTGCCGGCGCTGCAGCCCGACAGCAGGAGGGCGGCGACCGCCAGGGTCGCCGCGGCCGTCGTCGTCCGTCGCATCACCCGCTCACGGTAACCGACCTGGAGGCGCGGGTCGGGCCTCCAGGTCGGGTCACCACCGACGCGGCGCGCGTCCGCCTACCCGAACCGGCCGTTGACGTAGTCCGAGGTGCGCGGGTCCCGGGGCGCCTCGAACATCGCCGCGGTGGGGCCGTGCTCGACGATCGCGCCGGGCGTGCCGGCCTCGGCCAGGAAGAACGCGCAGCGGTCCGAGACCCGCTGGGCCTGCTGCATGTTGTGCGTGACGATGACGACCGTGACGTCGCGTGCGAGCTCGGTGATGGTCTGCTCGATCCGGCGGGTCGACGTGGGGTCGAGGGCGGAGCACGGCTCGTCCATGAGCAGCACGCGCGGCCGGACCGCCAGCGACCGGGCGATGCAGAGGCGCTGCTGCTGTCCGCCGGAGAGCCCGCCGCCGGCCTGCCGGAGCCGGTCCTTCACCTCGTTCCAGAGCCCCGCCTTCGTCAGGGTCTCCTCGACCAGGTCGGTCTTCGCGGCCTTGTCGAGCTTGACGCCGGTGAGCGCGAGACCGGCCAGCACGTTGTCCGCGATGCTCATCGCCGGGAACGGGTTCGGCTTCTGGAACACCATGCCGATCTGCCGACGCGCCTCGGTGATGCGCCGGGAGGCGTCGTAGATGTCGACGTCGTCGAGCAGGACCTCGCCGGCGAGGGACGCGGTCGGCACGAGCTCGTGCATGCGGTTCAGCGTGCGGAGGAACGTGCTCTTGCCGCAGCCGGACGGCCCGATGAGCGCGGTGACCTGGCCGGCCGGCATGGTCAGGGAGACCCGGTCGAGGACCTTGTGGTCGCCGAACCAGGCCGAGACCTCGCGGGCGTCGAGGGTGGCGGGGGCGATGGTCGGGATCGCCTCGGTGGTGGTGCCGTCGTCGGGTGCGAACCAGCTGTCGAACTCGTCGGCCAGGGTGGCGGTGTCGGTCATGGTGGTCTCTCAGTCGGGGGCGGCGGCGCGGGCGGGGGTGTCGGCGCCGGTGGGGGCTGCGGCGCGGGCGGCGGTGTCGGCACCGGCGGGGGCGGGCGCTCGTGCGGTCACGTCGGGTGCCCGGTCACATCAGGTTCGGGAGCAGGAGGGTGAGCTGCGCGGCGGCGGAGAGCCCCACCGCGAGCACGACCGGGACGGCGACGACGACGGTCTGCCGGCGGCCCCACAGCCGCATCCCGACCGCGAAGAGCGCGACCATGGCGGCGAGCACGATGAGCCCGAGGGTGAGGAACGGCCAGACCGTGCCGTCCCCCGCCATCGTCAGTTCGCGGGGTTCGAGACTGGAGTAGCCGAACGCGGGCGCGGGGGTGGGGGCGGCATCGGACACCAGCTCGGCGTCGACGCGCACGACGGTGTCCGGCAGGAACGGCAGTCCGGCTCCCGACACGAGCGTCAGGCGTCCGTCGCCCGCCGACATCGGGGCGGGGACGGGGTCGCCGGTCCGCCGCACGTCGGTCACGCGGTAGCGGGCGGTGCCCTGTCCGGTGGTGGCGGTCACGACGTCGCCGCGGCGGAGCTCCGCGATGCGACCGAACGGTCCGCCGTAGGCGGTCTGCCGACCGTAGACGACGCTGGCGCCGGCCTGCCCGGGCAGCGGGGTGTCGCGACGGTGGCCGGGCCCGGAGCGCGTCACGTCCGAGGTCGTGCCCTGGAGGACGACCGACCGCAGACCGATCGCCGGGACGCGGAGGATCGCGACCGGGGTGCCGTCGGCGACCAGGCGGCCGTCGGGGCCGGTCTGCCCGACCGGCGCCGTCGCGTTCGCGAGCTGGAAGCGCAGCGCGTCGAGGGCGAGCTGCTGGTCGCGGACGTACGACACCTGCGAGACGCCGATGAACTGGAGCGCGAAGCCGACCAGGAGGAGGCCCACTACGACGACCGCGGATCCGCCGAAGCGCCACCGGTCGGGCTGACCGAGGACCGGCAGGGCGCGGGCCGCGGGGCCGACGGGCTCGGGCGACCAGCCGCTGGTCGGACGGCGGACGGCCGGGCGGCGGAGCGTCGGGCGGCGCAGGAGCGGCCGTCGTCGGCTCGGCCGGCGGCGCCGGGAGGGGGTGCTGGTCATCGTCTCGTCCATCGGGAGGTGGGGTGTCCGGCCGGCCGCGGGTGCGGCCGGCCGGACGGAGGGGGTGTTACTTGGTGACCTTGAGCGACGCCGTCTTGCTGGTGCCGTTCCAGGTCGTGCTGCCGCTGTACGAGACGGTCAGCTTGTGGGTGCCGGCCTTGAGCTTGGGCAGGGTGACCGTCACGCGGCCGTCCTTGCTCGAGACGGTGCCGGTGGCGAGCTTCTTGCTGCCCTCCTTGACGGTGACCGTGCCGGTCGGGACCGAACCGGAGCCGCTGACGGTGGCGGTGACCTTCGCCTTGGCGGACGCCTTGACCGACTTCACCGAGTTCACCTTGAGCGTCGCGGCGCCCTTGGCGGCCGTGACGGTGCCCGTCGTGCTCTGGGCGACGTTGCCGGACGCCGCACCCGTGTAGGTGGTGGTGAAGCGGTACGAGACGGCCTTCGGGACGAACGAGATCGTCGCGGTGCCGGCGGCGGTGACCTTCGCGGTGCCGAGGGTTTGCGTGCCGTTCCGCAGCGTGACGGTGCCACCGGCGGCGTCGGCCCCGGTGACGGTCACGGCGACCTTGGCGGTCTTGCCGACCGTGAGCTTCGGCACCGTGACCGACACGGCGGTGGCGGGCGTGACCGTCACCGACGAGGCGCCCGAGGTGCTCGAGGCGACACCGGCGAGCGACGGGACGAAGAGCGCCGTGAGCGACGCGGTGCCGGCGGGCAGGGTGACGGCGGCGGTGCCGGTCGTCGCGCCGCGGGCGATCGTGCCGGTGCCGACGAGCTTGGTGCCGGAGAAGACCTTCACGCTGCCGCCGCCGGCGCCGAACGACTCGACCGAGACCGATGCCGACACGGGACGACCGGCCGTCGCGCTCGCCGGGACGCTGAGCTTCGTGGTGCTCGGCGACGCGGTGATCGAGCGCAGCTGGTCGTAGCCGCAGGTGGTCGAGGGGCTCGTCGCGGGCTCCGGGAGGAAGCCGTAGGCCGCGATGGTCGCGGTCTGCTTGCAGACGAGCGAGTCCTTGCCGACGAAGGTCTTCGCGACGGCGCTGGACGGGTCGTCGGCCAGCCGCGACGGCACGATGTTGTAGACGTCGCGGACGAACCCGGCGTAGGCCGGGTTGGTCGCGTGGGCCGTGCCGCTGCCGGTGGTGGCCGGGGCCTGCTTGCCGTCGACGACGCTCAGCGGTGCGAGCACCACGCCGTGACGACGGTCCTTCACCGAGCCGACGCCGTTCGCCTGCGCGACCCACTGGCTGACCGAGAACGGCGCGAGGGCGAGCGTGTTCGCCGTCGTGCTGTCGACGATCGCCTGACCGTTGTGCTCCTCGATCGGCTGCCCGTCGACGGTGTCCGAGACGAACGGGCTGGTCGCCGTGAAGCCGGAGGCGTCGGTGAGGCCGAGCTTGCCGAGGAAGTAGCTGCGGGTGCCCGAGCCGAACTTCGGCAGGAGCGGCTTGATCGCCTTGGCGGTCGTGCCGTCGGGGCCGGTGACGCCCGAGCCGACCGAGTTGTACGACCCGTCGGCGTTGAAGTAGGCGTGCGTCACGTCGCCGCGGTACACGTTCCACAGGGTCGGGGCGGTCTTGGCCTGCGTGCCGTCGCCGACGAAGAAGGGGACCGACGCGAGCTTGCTGCCCGGGGCGTAGGCGACGTCGACGGCATCGCGGGCGAACGGGACGTAGGCGACGACGCCGTCCGACGCGGTGCTGGACGGACCGCTCGAGGAGCGGGCGAAGTCGAGCTGGCCGACCACCGAGGAGTCGACCGTCGTGCTCGTGCCGTCGGCGAGCGCGACGCCGGACTTGCTGGCGATCGCACCGATCGAGACGAGGAGCGCGTCGCGGCCGGCGCCCGAGCCGGAGACGCGCGGGATCGCCTTGCCACCGGGACGGGTGACGACGCTCGGGCCGGCGTTCGCCGCGTCGTACGAGGCGATCGCGTTGCCACCCACCGACGCCGCGACGCCGTTCATGACGTCCTGCGTGGTGTCCGAACCGAGTCCGACGAGGGTGCCGAACGCGTTGCCGGCCGGATCCGCCTGGGCGGCCGGCACGGCGAGGGCACCGACGATCAGGGCGGTCGCCCCGAACGTGACGCCGATCTTGCAGAAGGTGTTCGCCTTCATGGCTGGTGGTTCCTTTCGTGGGTTCCGACGCCGCCCAGGTGGCAGCTGTCGATGGGGTGGAACTCGGTCACACGTGGGCGGCGGCCAGCATCGCCAGCCTCCGGCCACGGCGGATCAGGAACGGACCGATCCCGAGGGCCGGGACGCCGGCTCCGAGGGCGGCCGCGAGACCCATGCGGGTCGCCGCGAGCGGTTGGTCCGTGGTGCGGTGGTCGGGCCCGTCCGCCGACGCCGGGGCCTGGTCGACGTCGTTGGTCGACGGTCTCGGTGCGGCGGGGAGCTCCGGGGTCGTCCCGACGCCGGTGGCGCCCGGTCCGGACGCGGACCCGCCGGTCACGGCCGGTGGGTCTGCGACGCCGGAGGCGGTGGGCGCCTCGGCGCCCGGGGTCGCCGACGGCGCGGGGGCCGGGGCGTCGGGGCACGCGGTGGCCACGGCGGCCGTGTCGAGGAGTCCGGCTGCGGTGACCCGCGCCCCGGTCACCGCCGCGGCGGCGAGGGGCACGTACCCGGCCGGCAGTTCGCCCTGCCGCTCCCCCGGCACCTGGCCGCGACCGACCGCGTAGTCGATGAACGCCGCGTAGGCACGGCGCTCGTCCGGGGATGCGGCGCAGACATTGACCGCCGCGTAGCTCAGCATCGACAGCGGGTAGGCGCCCGGGGTGCGGTCCGCCGGGTCCGCCGCGACGACGCCGGGGACCGACGAGGGCCGCATGGTCGCGATGCCCGCGGCCACCGCCTCCGCCGTCGGTGCGACCGCCTCGCCGGCGCCGTTGACGATCTTGGCGGTCGGCAGCCCGTACCGCGCCGCCGATGCGGCGTCGGTGATCGACAGGACGAACCGCGCCCCCGGCACCTGGGCACCGAGCGACGTGTAGCCCTTCGGCTGCCCGAACGGGTTCCAGGAGTCCTTCTCGTTGGGGTCCGCCTTGAGCGTGCGGTAGGCGCCCTCGTGCATGTCGTTCATGTACGGCCGCATGTCGAGCGTGCCGTAGCCGGTCTCGTCGGGGTCACCGCCCTTCGCGATCGTCAGGTCCGCCTTCGGGAAGCTGTCCGTGCTCGTGTCCGTGGCGAGTGCCAGCGACCGGTACGCCGGGTTGATCCGCATGCCCCACTCGTCGGGACGGCCGTCGAGGAACGCGGCGGCGACCGGGTCGGACCGCAGCCACGACCACACCCGGGCGTTCGCGTCGGCGTTGCCGAGCGCCACCATCAGACCGGCGGGCGCGGTGTCGCTCTTCGACCCGACGAACGTGGGGTTGAGGGCGAGGAATTCCGGGTCGGTCACCAGGCTCGCCGCGTTGCCCTGCACGGTCGCGTCGCCGCTGCCGCGGCCGGGGACGTCCGCCTGGTACGACTGCGTCAGCAGCTTGGCGACCAACCGTGCGTCCAGGGTCAGGTCCAGGGCCTGGAGGCCGTCGCGCACCTTCGCGGGTGCGTCCGGGTACAGGCGGTAGTCGATGGTGAAGGCGATCACGATCGCGGACTGCGCCACCGGCGCGTACCGGATGCTGGTGCCCTTCGCCGCCTGCTCGTCGAGCGGCTTCGTCACGAGGGCGAGGCGCGACGACCCGTCCACGTCCGAGACGATCTGGCTCGCCGCCTCCCCGTCGCCGATCTGCGAGAAGCCGTACGTCGTGCCGAGGCCGCAGAGCGCCGGCTGCCACGCGGTGACCGCCTCGGTGACCGTCTCCGACCCGACGAGCCGCTCCTCCGCGTTGCCGATCGGGCAGGACTGCGCGACGGACTGGAACGCGAGCGGGAAGACGACGCGGTTGCGCCAGGCGGACGCCGACAGCGGCGACCCGGTGACGCGCCCGGCCGCGGTGGAGTCGGCGGGGGTGCCGTCCAGGTTGTGCGAGCCGCGCGGGACGATGACGAGCCAGCAGGACCGGGGCCCGGTCCTGCTGGCGACGGTGGTGTCCTGGCCGCACCCGAGCTGGGGCGCCTCGAGACCGGACTGGGTCTCGAAGGTGACCTGCCCGGTGCCGTCGCTCGCGGTGCGGGCGGCCGTGACCTCGTTCGACGTGTTCGCGTCGAACTGCTTGGACAGCTCGGTGGACGTCTTCGCGAGGGTGCCGTCGACCGCGCGGAACGGCATCCGGTAGGCCTTGAGGAACGGGTTCTCGACGGGCGGTTCGAGCATCAGGTCCGGGTCGGCGTGGTCGCCGACGAGGGTCGCGTCCTGCACCGGGTCGTCGCCGCGGACGAGGTCGCGCTTGGCGGCGCCGACACCGGTGCGACCGCTGACGGCGGCGGACGGGGCGCCCCACACGCACTGCTGCGGGGAGGGGCCGGTCGGCTCGTCGCCCCAGCACTGCATGACCTGCATGTAGTCCGTGGCGTACTCGCTCGGCGACGTCGGCTTCGCGCCCGTCCAACTGACGGTGATGCCCTGGTCGGTGAGGTCCTTCGTCTGGCTCACCGTGAAGGTGGTCCCCGCGAACGCCTCGGCGTCCGGGTCGGTCGTGCCGCCGTCCGGGTCCGTGGTACCGCCGTCCGGGTCCTGCCCGGCGCCGATGGCGGCCTGTGCGTCGGTCCACGTCTGCGTCACGGCGGAGCTGTCCGTCGGACCGGTGGCCGAGGCGGGTGCGGTGACGACGAGCAGGGACCCGGCGATCGTCGTGGTCACGACGCCGAAGGCCAGCGCGGCCGAGCCGAGTCGGACGAGGTGGTGGTTCTTCACTTCCGGAGCCTCCGTCGGGAGATGAGCACGCCGATGAACGGGGGCAGCAGGACGAGTGCGAGGAGTGCCGCGACGGCGACGAGCATCAGCGTCTGCCGGGGGCTCCAGCCGTCGAGGGCGTCGACCGACACCGGCAGGGCGGCGACGTTCTGGCAGACGCCGCTGTCGGCGTCGCACTGCACGGGTGAGCCGTTGCCGACCGTGTTCGCGGCGACGCCGGAGCCGCCCGACCCGCCGCCGCTCCCGCCGGAGAGCGCCTCGCCGCCGGAGCCCGAGGACCCCGAGCCGCTCGAGGAGCCGCCCTTGCCGGAGCCCGAGCCGCCGGAGCCCGCGCTGCCGCCGCCGGACGTGCCGGCACCGCCCGACGCGCCGCCCGTGGTCTGGGTGGGCGTCTCGGTGGTCTTCGCGCCGCCCGTGCCGATGGTGCACTGGGCCGCGCCCTGCTTGTCGCACGCCGGCGGTTGCGGCGCCTTGTTCGCCAGGGTGTTCGAGCCGTCCGCCGAGAACGTCGGGTTGTTGCACTTGCCGATGTCGATGTCCTTCGCGACGGCCCCGGGGATCCGTCGCACCTGGTCGAGACCGGCCTGCACCAGGTTGATCGGCAGCGGCGAGTACCCGAGCACCTCGGCCTGCTGCTGTCCCTCGCAGAGGAAGTAGTAGTCGAAGGCGGCGAGCGTCTTGCCCTTCGCCGGCGTCAGGCTCGCGTCGGTGGTCGTCGGGATGACCATGTAGGAGTACGACGAGAGCGGGTAGGCGCGGGCGTCCGCGTTGTCGTACACGCCGTCGAGCACCTGCGTCAGGTACGACGAGGACTTCTCGTCCTGGTTGATCTTCGCGCCGAGGAGCCCGACCGCCACGTTCGAGGCCGTCGGCTCGACGTAGTAGCCCGCCTTGTTGAGGACCTTCGCGACCGGGTACCCGGTCTTCAGCGCGTACGAGTACTCGACGTACGTGATCGTGCCGACGTTCGCCTTCTGGGCCACGTAACCCGACACGCCCTGCGAGTTCGGCTGCGCGATGAAGCCCTTGCCGGGGACCGTCGGGTAGTTCGACGTCACACCGCACGGCAGCGGACGGCCGGCCTGCTTGCAGTAGGCGTTCCACTCGGCGGGGTACTTCTTGCTCAGCCAGGTGGTGAACTGCGCCGTCGAGCCGGAGCCGTCCGACCGCACCACCGGCACGACCGGGCGCTTCGGCAGCTCGAGGCCGGGGTTGTCGGCCTTGATCGCCGGGTCGTCCCAGCTGGTGATCTTCCCCGTGAACACACCCGCGAGCACCGGCCCGGACAGGCGCAGATTCGTGATCTGCTTCCCGCCGGAGCTGAGGTTGTACATGAACGAGGTGCCACCGGCGACGACCGGCATGTAGGCGTAGCCGACCGTCGGGGGCGTGTCGGTGACCCCGCCGTCCTTGATGCCGTACGGGATCTCCGAGACGGCGAAGTCGACGGTGCCGGCCTTGAACTGGTTGCGGCCGTCGGACGACCCGGTGCTCGCGTACCGGACCTTCATGCCGTACTGCTGCACGTTCACCGCCCACTGCTGGATGGCGACGGAGCTCCACGAGGAACCGGCGCCCGAGATGGGCACGTAGTTCTCGGCCGCGCTCGCCGCGGTGGCGGGCAGGGTCGTGAGGGCCAGCACGGCGGCGGCCAGGAGCGCACCGAGTGTGCGTCTTCTGCGGGTGGTCACGAGGGGTCCTTCGGGGAGGAGTCGGTCGGGCGGGGGGCGAGGCGGTCGACGTGGTGGTCGACGAAGCGGCGGACGGCGTGCGCTGCGGGGGTGGCGGCCGCGATGCCGCGGCCGACGAGCCGACCGACGGCACGGAGGCGCTGGTTGCGTCGTTCTCGGGTGGCCACCGTCTGCGCGCCGATGACGCGGGCGATGACGAAGAGCACGAGGACGAGCGTCATGAGGACCGCGGCGGCGCCGAAGCCGCGCGCGATCATGTTCGGTTCGGGCGACTTGACGAACTCGAAGATCGCCAGTGGCAGCGAGATCATCGGGCCGGAGGTCGGGTCGATGTTGAGGTCTGGCGCGTACCCGGCGGTGAGGAGCACGGGGCTGGTCTCGCCGATCCCGCGGGCGGTCGCGAGGATGATCGCCGTGACGAGCCCGGACCGGGACGTCGGCAGGACGACCCGCCACACGGTCTGCCACTGCCCCGCACCCAGGCCGATCGATGCCTCCTTGAGCGTCGCCGGGACCAGACGGAGCACGACGTCGGCGGACCGGATCATGATCGGCAGCATCATCACGCTGATCGCGAGCGAGGCGGCGAAGCCCGACTTGTCGACGCCCAGGCCGACGATGACGCTGGCGTAGATGAACAGGCCGGCGACGATCGAGGGCAGGGCGGTCATGGCCTCGACGATGGTGCGCACGAAGCGGGCGAACGGCCCCGGCACCTCGGTCAGGAAGAGGGCGGTGGTGATGCCCAGCGGGACGGTGATGACGAGCGCGATCGAGATCTGGATGAGCGACCCGACGATGGCGTGCAGCACACCGCCCGACGTCATCGGGTCGAGCGGCCCGGTGAGCGCCATGTCCTGCGTGTAGAAGTTGAGGTGCGGCAACGCCTTCGTGGCGCGGACGACGCTGAACCCGACGACGAACACGAGCGTGGCGACGACGACGAACGCCAGCGAGTGGACGGCCGCCGCCACGACGCGGTCCCGCACGACGGCGGCGTTCTCGCTGGTGGCGACGAGCAGCGCGTAGAACACCAGGAACATGACGTACGCGACGGCGGCGAAGGCGATCGGGCCGGACACCGGTGCGAGTGCCGTGAACACCACCACCGTGACGGCGAGGGACGCCAGTGCCGCGCCGACGTGGCAGAGCACGTCGCTGATGCGGGTGCCGTTCACCCGGCGGAGCTCGGGACCGGGGGCCGGTCCGGAGGCCCGCTCGGCCGTGGGCAGGACCGTCCCGGCCCCGGCACCCGACGGCTCCGACGCCGTCACGGGACTCGTCGGCACGGCGGTGCGCGCGCGGACGGTGGGCAGGGGTGTGGTGGCGCCGGTGGGCACGGCTGCGACGGGAGCGGGAGCTGCGGCGGCGGGTGCCTGCGTGGTGTCGGTCATGGTCAGCTGCTCGCTCCGGATCGGGACCGGGCGACGACCGCCGACGCGGCGAAGTTGATGCACAGCGTCATGAGGAAGAGGGTCAGTCCGGCGGCCATCAGCGCGGACATGCCGAAGGGCGTCGCGTCGCCGTAGCGGAGGGCGATGAGGGAGGACACCGAGCTCGCGCCGGCCTGCAGGATGTGCGGCTGGATGGCGAACACCGGCGAGATGATCATGTAGACCGCGATGGTCTCGCCCAGCGCCCGACCGAGGCCGAGCATGGTGCCACCGATGATCCCGCCGCGGCCGAAGGGCAGCACGACCGAGCGGATCATGCCCCACTTCGTCGACCCGAGCGCGAGCGCCCCCTCCCGCTCGCCGAGCGGCGCCTGCGAGAAGACCTCGCGCATGATCGAGGTGACGATCGGCGTGATCATCAGGCCGACGACGATGCCCGCGATGAAGGTCGACGCCGTGTACACGGTCGAGGACGCCAGCGGGTCGTCGAGGTCGATGCCGTCCACCCGGAACAGCGGGATCCAACCGAACCACTGCGAGATCCAGCGCGACACCGGCGTGATCTGGCCCTGCAGGAAGAAGAAGCCCCAGAGGCCGTAGACCACGCTCGGGATGGCGGCCATCAGGTCGACCAGCCCGATGAAGGCCTTCCGCACCCGGATCGGCGCGTACTCGGTGATGTAGAGCGCGGTGCCGAGCGAGAGCGGCACCGCGAGGGCGATCGCGACGCAGGCGATGAGGATCGTGCCGACGAGCACGGCCGCGATCCCGAAGCGGTGGGCGTCGGGGTCCCACGCCTGGGTCGTCAGGAAGCTGAAGCCGGCGACCCGCAGGGCCTCAGAGGCACGGAACGCCAGGAACAGGCCGACGAGCGACATGATCGTCAGGACCGCGACACCGCCGGCTCGGGCGATGATGCGGAACCTGACGTCCGACGGGTCCCGCACGACCGTGAGGAGGCGAGGGTGATCTGTGGACAACGTGATCCTTCGGGAGTTCCGGGGGCTGCGACTCGGGCCGTCCGCCGGAGCGTCTGCTCCCGGTTCGGCGGCATCACAGTGGCAGTCGGAGGGCGAACCAGAGCCCTCCCGATGGCGTCGGGTTCGTGGCCCGCAAGTGAACAGCGGGCGATTCCTAGCGAATTCCGGGGATGCTCGGATGCACCAGTCCCCGGATCGGGGGGCAGAAAACGTACCCCGGGGTACGAGTGGGGACACCGTGGAGCAGCGCGACGGAAACCCCAGGTGGGCGCGGAGGTTCGTTCCACGCGCGAACCAACTCGGCGATCGACCCGGACGAAGAGTCCGGCGTCCTGTCAGGAAGGAGCGCTGCTCGGGCGGGCCAGAAGCACGCCCAGCCGGTCGCCGGAAGGCGCCGGCGCCGGCTCTCGGCTGGCGCCGGGGTCGACCCTGGAGAACGACGAAGCCCCGGTGCCGCTGCTGCGGAACCGGGGCTTCGTGGAGTGCGGAGACGGAGGGATTTGAACCCTCGGTCCCCTAGAGGGGACTCCACCTTAGCAGGGTGGTGCACTCGGCCTGACTATGCGACGTCTCCAGGTGCCTGACGGCACTCCCATCACCATACAGGAGGACGAGCACCGGAACGAAACCACGGCCTCCCGGACGGCGATGGCCATGGAACGCGGTCCCCTGAAGTGGGGACGCCGAAGGGTTGCCGTCCTGTACCCCGCTGCATAGTCTCGTCGGGACGTGGCGATCACATTCCGGGGCATCCGTGCCCTGTCGCTGCGACACAGCACCCAGATGTCGCTCCCCGTGGCCTGGGCCCGGCGTCCCCGATCGCCCGGCGCCCGCCCGGGGAGCGACGTCGTCTGGGGCGCGACCGATCAGGTGTGAGCGCGCGGCTCCGTCACGAGCCGAACGCCCTGGTGCAGGTCCGCTCGTCGGCCGACTGCCCCTGCAGTCCGTCGATCGTCTCGGGCGCCGGCGTGCTCGTCGACCCCGGTGCGCTCGACGAACCCGATCCACTCGACGAACCCGATGCACTCGTCGATCCCGGTGTGCCCGACGGCGCCGGGGCGTCCGGCGCGGTGGGGCCGTCGGGTGCCGGGGTCGCCGTCGACGGTCCGGCCGCGGGCGCGGCCGTTTGGTCCGGGCCCGTGGCGGCCTCCGGGTCGGCCTCGGACCCGATACCGGTGCTGTCCGCGCCGAGGGAGAACGGCCGGTCGGCCCGGATCGCCGCGAAGAGCCGGGTGGCGATGGCCGCGTCGGGCTGCACCTTGCCGGCGTAGATTCCGGTGCCACCCGTAGCCCCGGGGTACTGCACGAAGTTCACGTGGTCGAGGGGCAGGTCCTGCAGGGCGCGGCCCATCTGCACCATCGTGCCGACGTCGCCGAGGCTCTGGGAGAGCGACATGTTCGAGGCTGCGGCGCGGGCGAGCTTGTACAGCGTCGGCGGCGCGGTCAGCGTCCGGTCCGACCTCACCGTGCGCAGCAGCGAGGACAGGAAGGCCTGTTGGCTCGAGATCCGTCCGAGGTCGGACCCGTCGCCGACGCCGTGCCGGGAGCGGAGGAACGCCAGGGCATCGGCACCCTGCAGTGTGGTCGTACCCGCCGGCAGGTCGAGTCCGGTGTACGGGTCGGTGATCGGCTGCGCCACGCACACGGGCACGCCGCCGACCGCGTTCGACATCTCGATGACGCCGTTGAAGGACACGGCCGCCGAGTACTGCACGTCGACGCCCGTCAGGCCCTGCACGGTCTGGACGACGCAGTTCAGCCCGCCCGCACCCCAGGCCGTGTTGATCGGCTGCTGCCCGGGCGACGGGACCGTGCCCGTCCCGTCGGGCTTCTCGCACGCAGGGATCGGCGCCACCAGGTCGCGCGGGATGCTGACGGCGGTGGCGTTCGTGTGGTCGGCGGACACGTGCACCAGGATGTTGACGTCGTTCAGGGTGGCGTCGCGTTCGCCGTAGGAGGTGCCCTGGTCCGGGTCGTTGTCGGTGCCCACGACCAGGACGGTGAAGCCACCCTGGTACGACCGCAGCGCGCTCCGGTGCGCCGGGGCGGTGGGCTGCCCCTGGATCACGACGCCTGATCCGAGGTCGTCCGACACCTGCTTCGTGGCGATGGCGGCGACGGAGGCGGAGCTGACCAGCGCGACGGCCACGACCCCTGACAGCAGGCGGGCCGCCGCACCGAGCGGCCGGGGGCGCCGGAGCCGTCCGTGTCGGGCGATCCCCCGCGCCCGGTTGAGGCGGTGGGACCGATCGCGGACGTCGGACATCGGCACTCCTGTCGTCGGCGGACACGGACACCGACGCTCCCTGCCGCGACGGTGGTTCCCCGGGCGCTGATCGGTCGACACACCCGCCGAGCAGACGGAGCGACCGGACCCTTCGGCGGGGACGGCAACCGGAACAGGCTGGCACAGGGCCTCCTGACGATCCGGTGGACCAGGCGTGACCGTCCTCGCAGGAAGCCGTCCGCCGCGGGACGGGTCACACGGTCTCGGTGGCGCGGAACCGCTCGGGCAAGCCGATGAGCAGTTCGGAGAGCTCTGTCAGCCTCGCCGCGCACTGGCCGACGTCGTCGACGAGTGCCGCGGCGCGAGCGGCCTTCACCAGGTGCATCCGGCTCGACCAGTCAGCCGCGACGTCGATGCCGTTCGCGCGGGCGATGTCGTCGGTGTGGAAGACGTCGAGCACCGGCTGCTGCGACCGCAACCAGTCGGCACTCACCGGCGCCCCGGACCGTCGGAGCACCCACACCGCGAGTTCCACGAACGCCCCCGCCTCGGACAGGCAGTCACGCAGGGCGAGCGCGTCGAAGGGCTCATCGGTGGGCGCACAGCTGGCCGGTGGGTCGAGGAGCATCGCCTGCGCGATCCGCACGCGCTCGACCATCTGGCCGACGGTCCAGGGCGCGATCACCACGCCGACGTAGCGCTGCACGATGACCAGCCGCATGGCCTCGAGTGGGACGAGGGCTTCGCGCACCGGCGTCCGCGAGACCTGCATGTCGTCGGCCAGGGCGTCGAGCCGGAGGCGTTGCCCGCGGCGGTAGTCCCCGCGCAGGATGCTCCGCAGCATGCGCGCGAACACGGCGTCGCGCAGCAGGTTGCGTGGGACGGCGAGCGGGTCGCTGGGCTGAGCGAGGTCGCGCTCCGCGCGGAGGAGTCCGGTCATCCCGCCACCCTCATGCACGGCGATGCCCGCCGGGTGCCCTCGGTGCGAGGCGGTGGACAACCGGGATGGACAACCCGGTGTGCAGGGCAGCGTCCTGCCCGATCGGTGTTCTCGTGTGCGGCATCTGTTCCCCTCGTGACCACGGCCCTCCAGGACGGGCCGTGGTCACGAGCGTCACAGGACGTGGCGTCGACCGCTAAACATGTTGCATCAGGTGTTTCGCCTGGATCCCGTGCTCGACCCTGCGCCGGAGGAGGATCCGGAACCCGAACCCGAACCCGGACCCTTCCCGTCCCTCGCCGTCAGCACGGACAGGGGCTGCGTGATGTCCTCGAGCCCCTTCCGTGCGGCGTCGACCCCGAAGACGAGCGCCACGACCCCGCCGATGATCATCACCGCCGATCCGAGCAGGTACCCCCAGAAGAGCGGTTCGCGGGAGGCCCCCTCGCCGATGAACGCGCCGTAGATCGTCGGGGCGAGCGCACCGAAGACCTGGGCCAGGGCGAAGAAGTACGAGATCGCCTGCGAGCGGAGTTCGAGCGGGAAGATCTCGCTCACGGTCAGGTAGGCGCTGGACGCACCGGCCGACGCGAAGAAGAACGAGACGCACCAGAACACGACCTGGACCGTCGCGCTGATCGCGTCCGCCCGGAACAGGAACGCCGACGTCGCGAGCACCAAGCCGGACACCAGGTAGGTCAGGAAGATCATCTGCCGACGACCCCACGTGTCGAAGAACCGGCCGAGGATGATCGGCCCGAGCAGGTTGCCGATCGCGAACGGGAAGAAGTACACGCTCGTCTCCGAGGTCTTCAGCC
This sequence comes from Curtobacterium sp. L6-1, assembly GCF_018885305.1. Lineage (NCBI taxonomy): Bacteria > Bacillati > Actinomycetota > Actinomycetes > Micrococcales > Microbacteriaceae > Curtobacterium > Curtobacterium aetherium. Next base: position 232,698 of record NZ_CP076544.1, on the reverse strand, counting down.
CGAAGAAGCTCGTGAGCACCAGCGCGTACGTGAAGAAGATCGCGTTGTACAGGAACGCCTGCGTGATCATCATCGTCGCCCCGACGAGGGTGCGCGTCGGGTACTGCTTGAGGAGCACCCGGGCGATCGTGAGGAAGCCGACGCGGTCCATCGGCGTCACGGTCAACGCCTTCGAGTCGGGGACCGGTTCGAGCTTCCGGCCGGACTCACGCTCGACCTCGGCCTCGATCCGTGCGACGGTCTCGTCGGCCTCCTGCTCCTTGCCGTGCGTCATCAGCCACCGCGGACTCTCCGGGATGTGCCGGCGCAGGAAGATGATCGCGATGCCGAGCACCGGGCCGAGGAAGAAGCCGATCCGCCAGCCGACGTTCTCCGCGAAGTACGCGGTGTCGAGCAGGTAGATGTTCGCGGCCGCGCCGAGCGCCGCGCCGCCCCAGTAGGTGCCGTTGATCGCGATGTCGACGTGTCCGCGGTACTTCGACGGGATCAACTCGTCGATCGCGGAGTTGATCGCCGCGTACTCACCGCCGATGCCGAGGCCCGCGACGAAGCGGAAGACCGCCAGGAACCACCAGTCCTGGGCGAGGCCGGCGATGCCGGAACCGATCAGGTAGATGGCGAGCGTCAGGATGAACAGCTTGCGTCGGCCGAGTCGGTCGGACATGCGGCCGAACACCAGCGCACCGACCACCTGTCCGATCAGGTAGACGCTGCCGAGGCTGGCGACCTCCTGGTTCGACAGTCCGAGGTCGGCCTTGAAGCCGGCGTTCGAGACGATCTGGATCTCGAGTCCGTCGAGGATCCACGACACCCCGAGACCGACCACCACGCTCCAGTGGAACTTCGTCCACGGCAGGCGGTCCATCCTCGCCGGGACGAGGCTCCTGACCGTCCCGTCCTTCGTTCCGCTGGCGCTCGTCATGCGCAGTCCCCTTCCCGCGGCAAGCGCCCTCCGCCAGCCGCAAGAGTGGAACGTACGCCCGCGTCGCCGGTCCGGTTCCCGGTCGCGAGGAGTCGCGTTCCGCGGCCTGTGACGACCGGTGCCCACGACGGAGCGACGCCCAGGAGCGGCGGAACGACGCCAGGACCGACGGCACGACATTCAGGACGGACGGAGCGGAGCCGAATCCCCCTATGTCGATCCGGCTCCGCCGCCGTGCGTCCATCCTCCCGGATAACTAGGGATCCTCACAACTTGTGCCGCCCCGGCCACCCGCCGACCCGCTCACCTCGCCGACCCGGCCACCCGCCGACCCGACCACCCGAGGACCGATGCCGTAACGCTCCGCCGTGCCGCGCCTCCGGTCAGTACCGTGGGCGCGTGCCGCTGCAGAACTCGACCGACCGCATCCTCACGACCCACACCGGGTCGCTCCCCCGGACGCCGGAGCTCACCGCGCTCCTGGTCGCGCGCGACCAGGGGAAGCCCTTCGACGAGCAGGCCCTCCGTGACGAGGTCGCCGCCGTGCTGGCGCGCACCGTCGACGCGCAGCTCGACGCCGGCCTCGACGTGGTGAACGACGGCGAGGTCCCCCGCGTCGGGTTCTCGACCTACATCCGCGAGCGCCTGTCCGGATTCGGGGGCTCCGGTCACCGCAAGCCGACCCTCGACTCGCTGAAGTTCCCCGAGTACGCCGCGTTCCAGGCCCGTCAGATCGACGAGAGCGCCGAGGTCGCCCGCGTCTGGGACACCCCGGTCGCCCAGGGCCTGCTGCAGTACGACGAGGAACGCGCCGGCATCCGCGAGGACCTCGACGGCTTCGAGCGCGAACTCGCCCGGAACGCCGCCGCCGGGCGCACCCCCGCCGGAACGTTCATCTCGGCGGCGACGCCCGGGATCGTCGCCACGACGCTGCTCCTCGACGAGCACAACCCGCACTACGCCGACCACCGCGAGTACGTCTTCGCCCTCGCCGAGCAGCTCCGTGTCGAGTACGAGGAGATCGTCGCCCGCGGGCACGTCCTGCAGCTCGACGCCCCCGACCTGGCGATGGAGCGGGTGATCCACTTCGGCGACGCCCCGCTCGACGAGTTCCTCGCCGCCGTCGACCTGCACGTCGACGCGCTCAACCACGCCCTCCGGAACATCCCGAAGGAGCAGACGCGACTGCACGTCTGCTACGGCAACTGGCAGGGCCCGCACCAGGACGACGTCCCGGTCGACGTCCTCCTGCCCCACCTGTACCGCGCCGAGGTCGGCTCGTTCAGCATCCCGTTCGGCAACCCCCGGCACGCCCACGAGTTCCCGGCGTTCCGCGACCTGCCGCTGCCCGACGACGCCGTCCTCGTGCCCGGCGTGATCGACGTGACGACGAACTACCTCGAGCACCCGCAGCTCGTCGCGAACCGCATCGTCGAGGCCGCCGAGGCCGTGGGCGACCCCACCCGCATCGTCGCCGGCACCGACTGCGGCCTGGCGACCTTCGCGAGCTACGAGTTCGTCGCGTCCGACGTGGCGTGGGCGAAGCTCCGCGCGCTCACCGAGGGCGCCGAGATCGCGTCCCGCCGTTTGTTCGGCTGACGGGGGCGTCTGCCCGAGACGCCTCCGACCTGTGGAAGCGCCGCCACATCCGGCGGCGTCTCGGCGCTGACGCTGCGTCGACAGGAGACGGGGGCGTCTCGGCGCGGCCGTGTCGGACGGGAGGCGCGGGGCGGCGCCGCCTCGCGCCTCCCGTCCGTTGCCGCCGTCGGTGGGCGGGCGTACCGTGGCGCCCGTGAACCGACCTGAGATCCACACGGTCGGCGAGCTCCGCGCTGCTGGGCACGTCCAGAAGTCGGTCCGCGCCGAGATCCGCGACAACCTGTTGAGCGCCCTCCGCGAGGGCCGCGACCCCTGGCCCGGCCTGCACGGGTTCCAGACCACCGTGATCCCGCAGCTCGAACGTGCCCTGATCGCCGGGCACGACGTCGTCCTGCTGGGCGAGCGCGGGCAGGGCAAGACCCGCCTGCTCCGCACCATGCACGGCCTGATGGACGAGTGGACGCCGGTCATCACCGGCTCCGAGCTCGGCGAGCACCCCTTCGAGCCGATCACCACCGCGAGCATCCGGCGCGCCGGGGACCTCGGCGACGCCCTGCCGATCTCGTGGGTGCACCGCGACGAGCGGTACGTCGAGAAGCTCGCGACGCCGGACACCTCCGTGGCGGACCTCATCGGCGACGTCGACCCGATGAAGGTCGCCGAGGGCCGCAGCCTGGGCGACCCGGAGACCATCCACTTCGGCCTCATCCCCCGCGGCCACCGCGGCATTGTCGCGATCAACGAGCTGCCGGACCTCGCCGAGCGCATCCAGGTCGCGATGCTCAACGTGATGGAGGAGCGGGACGTCCAGATCCGCGGCTACGTGCTGCGCCTGCCGCTCGATGTGCTCGTCGTGGCGAGCGCGAACCCCGAGGACTACACGAACCGCGGCCGGATCATCACGCCGCTCAAGGACCGCTTCGGCGCCGAGATCCGCACGCACTACCCGATCGAGCTCGCGGACGAGATCGCCGTGATCCGCCAGGAAGCCCAGTTGACGGCCGAGGTGCCGGACGCGCTCGTCGAGATCCTCGCCCGCTTCACCCGCGGTCTGCGCGAGTCCAGCGCGGTCGACCAGCGCAGCGGCGTCAGCGCCCGGTTCTCCATCGCCGGCGCCGAGACCGTCTCGGCAGCCGCCGTGCACCGGGCCGCGCGGCAGGGCGAGCCCGACGCCGTCGCCCGTCCGATCGACCTCGAGACCGCCGTCGACGTCCTCGGAGGCAAGATCGAGTTCGAGTCCGGCGAGGAAGACCGCGCCGACGAGGTGCTCGAGCACCTGCTCCGCACGGCCACGGCGGAGACCGTCCGCGCCCGGTTCCGCGGGCTCGACCTCGGCGTGCTCGTCGAGGCGCTCGAGGGCGGCACGATGGTGACGACGGGCGAGCAGGTCAGCGCCCGCGACTTCCTGGCCGGCCTGCCGTCGCTCGGTGAGTCGGACCTGTACGACCGGATCTGCGAGCGGGTCGGCGCGACGACCGACGGCGAGCGTGCCGGTGCGGTCGAGCTCGCACTCGAGGGCCTGTTCCTCGCCCGGCGCATCAGCAAGGAGTCCGGCGGGGGCGAAGCAGCGTATGGCATCTGAACTCCGGGACGACGAGGCTCCCCGTGGCTAGCCGGCCGAACCGTCGGCTGAGCCGGGACAGCCGCTACGGCAAGTACGAGGGCGGGCCGGACCCGCTCGCCCCACCCGTCGACCTCGCCGAGGCGCTCGACCTCATCGGCCAGGACGTCATGGCGGGCACCTCGCCCGAGCGCGCGATGCGGGAGTTCCTGCGCCGCGGTGGTCGGTCGCAGCGCGGGCTCGACGACCTCGCCCGACTCGTCGCCGAGAAGCGCCGTGAGCTGACGAGCAAGCACGGCCTCGACGGCACCCTGCAGGAGATCAGGCAGCTCCTGGACGAGGCCGTGCTGGCCGAACGCGGACAGCTCGCGCGCGACACCGCGATGGACGACGGTGACCGCGCCCTCGCCGAACTCCAGCTGGACAGCCTGCCCGCCTCGCCCGCCGCGGCGGTCGGCGAGCTGTCCGGGTACGACTGGACGAGCCCGACCGCCCGGCAGAAGTACGAGCAGATCAAGGACCTGCTCGGACGCGAGATGCTCGACCAGCGCTTCGCCGGCATGAAGCAGGCGCTCGAGAACGCCTCCGACGAGGACCGGGCCGCCGTCGGGCAGATGATGCAGGACCTCAACGAACTGCTCGAGGCCCACCGTCGCGGCGAGGACACGCAGGAGCAGTTCGACGACTTCATGCGGCAGCACGGCGACCAGTTCCCGTCGAACCCGCAGAACGTCGACGAACTGCTCGACGACCTCGCCGCCCGGGCCGCCGCCGCCCAGCGGATGCGCAACTCGATGACGCAGGAGCAGCGCGACGAACTCGACGCCCTGGCCGAGCAGGCGTTCGGCTCCCCCGCGCTGATGGGCGCGCTGTCCCAGCTGGACGACAACCTCCGCGCGCTCCGGCCCGGCGAGGACTGGGGCGGCTCCGAGGGGATGAGCGGCGAGCAGGGCCTCGGCCTGGGCGACGGGACCGGCGTGTTCCAGGACATCGCCGACCTCGACGCCCTGGCCGACCAGCTCGCCCAGGTCGGCCCGGGCTCCGAGCTGGACGACCTCGACCTCGACGCCCTCGCGCAGCAGCTCGGCGACCAGGCCGCCGTCGACGCCCGGACGCTGCAGCAGCTCGAGAAGGCACTGCGCAACTCCGGGGCGATGCGGCGCGGGACCGACGGTCAGCTCCGGCTCACCCCGAAGGCGATGCGGCAGCTCGGCAAGAGCCTGCTCAAGGACGTCGCCGAGCGGATGTCCGGCCGCCAGGGTGCACGCGACCTACGCCGTGCCGGGGCAGCCGGAGACCGGTCGGGCTCGACCCGCCCGTGGGAGTTCGGCGACACCGAGCCGTGGGACGTCACCCGGTCGATCACGAACGCGCTGACCCGCACCGCCGGCGACGGTCCGCGCTCCGGGCCGGGAGTGCGCCTGCAGATCGAGGACGTCGAGGTGCAGGAGACTGAGGCCCGCACGCAGGCCGCGGTCGCGCTGCTCGTCGACACCTCGTTCTCGATGGCGATGGAGGACCGCTGGGTCCCGATGAAGCGCACGGCCCTGGCCCTGCACACCCTGATCTCGACCCGGTTCCGCGGCGACGACCTGCAGCTCATCGCCTTCGGTCGCGAGGCCGAGGTGATGGACGTGGAGCAGCTCGTCGGCCTCGACGCCATGTGGGACAAGGGCACGAACCTGCACCACGCCCTGCTGCTCGCGAACCGGCACTTCCGGAAGCACCCGAACGCGCAGCCGGTACTGCTCATCGTCACCGACGGCGAACCGACCTCGCACCTCGAACCGAACGGGCAGGTGTACTTCAGCTACCCGCCGGACCCGGTCACGATCGCGCTGAGCGTGCGGGAGCTCGAGAACGCGCACCGGCTCGGCGCGAAGACGACGTTCTTCCGCCTCGGCGACGACCCGGGGCTCGCCCGCTTCGTGGACGGCATGGCCCGCCGGGTCGACGGCACCGTCACCGCGCCGGAGAACGACGACCTCGGGGTCGCCGTGGTGGGCTCGTACCTCGGCGCGCGGCACGGCTCCGGCTCGGTCTTCGGCGACGACGGCCTGTGGGGCAGCGCGTTCGGCCGCTTCGGCTGACCCGCGGCGCCCACGGCGCCGTCGGCGCCCGCGGCGCCCGCGGCGCCCGCGGCCGCCGACGGCGACGCCCACGGACGATGACGTCGGCGCGGGAGCGTCGGTGCCAGCGTCAACGCGACGGCGTCAACGCATCGGCGTCGACGCATCGGCGTCAGCGCGGAAGCGTCGGCGTCAGAACACCGGCCACGGCACGGCCGGTCCGTAGCCGTCCGGCGGCGGGAAGGCCCGCACCGCGGCGAGCGCCGCACACCGCCCGCGGAGCGCGGACAGCTCCTCGCCGCTCAGGTGCTCCCGCAGCGTCTCGCCGAGCTCGCCGCGCAGCGCCTCCGACAGCCGCTGCAGGCCCTCGACCTCGTCCTCGGTGAGCGGCTCGCCGATCCAGCCCCACAGGACGGTGCGGAGCTTGTGCTCGACGTGGAAGGTCAGGCCGTGGTCGACTCCGAAGCGGTGCCCGTCCGGCATGGCGAGCACGTGTCCGCCCTTGCGGTCCGCGTTGTTCGTGACGACGTCGAAGACGGCCATCCGGCGCAGGACCGCGGTGTCCTCGTGCACGAGCGTCACCGCCTGGTCGTTCTCGTCGACGGCGTCGAGCACCTCGCGGACGGTGCCCGCGGCGACCGCGACGGCGGCCTCCTCGGCGGGGACCAGGTCGACGGCGTCCTGCTCGGGGTCGATGTCCTGCCACCGCTGGACCATGCCGGGGCCGAAGGGACCGTCGCCCATCCAGGTCGGCGGGACGACGTTCCACCCGAGGGTCTCGGAGACCAGGTAGGCGGCGACCTCGCGACCGGCCAGCGTGCCGTCCGGGAAGTCCCACAGCGGCTTCTCGCCCTCGATCGGCTTGTAGACGACGTTCTCGCCGTCGAGCCGGGCGAGGAAGGTCGCGTTCGAGGCCTCGCGGATGCGTCCGGTGATCCGGAGTTCGCCGGGCGCGCTCGGCACGGAGGGGCTGGCGGCGTCGAGGCCACCCGTCCCGCCGCCGTCCCCGCGCTGCACGGTCATCCGAGCTCGGGCGGGTTCGGGCGGCCGGCGGCGACGACCTCCCGCGTGCGCTCGACGAAGGCCCGGGCGCTGCCGACCGGGATCTTGACCTGCAGGAGTTCGCTCGGCTCGGACAGTTCGACGACCGCCTCGACGTCGTCGCCCTCGCCCTCGGAGACGACCTCGATGTCGTCGTCGATCGGGTACGCCTCGATGACGACCTGCGCGGTGGCGGGGTCGAAGCCGAGGCTCAGTGCCCCGGCGCGGAACTCGGGCTCGACGGGCTGGTCGAGCGGGTCGCCGTCGCGGAGCTCGGAGGGCGCGGTGTCCGGGACGCTGAAGCGGTTGTCCTCGACGGTGGCGACCTCGTCGAGGAGCTCGTCGATCTTGTCGGCGAGGACGGCGGACTGTTCCTTCTCGATCGCGACGCTGACGACGCGGCGGCCGTCACGGGCCTGGATGTAGAACGACCGCTCACCCGGGCGCCCGATCGTGCCGACGACGAGTCTGTCCGGCCAGTCGAAGCCGTGGACGATGGTGGGCATACCCGCATTGTAGGAGCGCCCGCCTCCGTCCGTTCAGGGAGTGGCGGTCCCCGGCTCGGCGGGGTCGTGCCCGGCGCCTCCGCCGATCGGTGCGTCGCCCGTCGGCGCAGCAGCGCGGGCGAGCCACGACAGGTCGCCGGACTCGGTGTTCGTCGCGACGACCTCCGGGCGCTGTTCGCCGTACCGGACGATCGACACCGAGGCCGGACCGACCGAGATGCGCTGGAACAGGTCGAGGTGCATGCCGAGCGCGTCGGCCAGGACGGACTTGATGATGTCGCCGTGGCTGACCGCGACCCAGACCGCGTGGGCGCCGTGTTCGGCCTCGATCTGCGCGTCGAGTCGTCGGATCGCGGCGACCGCGCGGGACTGCATGGTCTGCATCGACTCGCCGCCGGGGAACACCACGGCGCTCGGGTTCGTCTGCACCACGCGCCAGAGCGGCTCGCGGGCGAGGTCGCTGATCTTCCGGTTCTGCCAGTCGCCGTAGTCCGCCTCGATGATGCCGCGCTCGACGAACTGCTGCGGTTCGCCCGACTGGAAGGCGGTGACGGCGCGTGCGGTCTGCCGGCAGCGCTCGAGCGGGCTCGACACGACCGCGGCGAGCGGTACCGCGGCGATGCGTTCGGCGGTCGCGGCGGCCTGGCGTTTGCCGACGGAGTCGAGCGCGACGCCGGCGGTGCGGCCCGCGAGGAGCCCCGTCGCGTTCGCGGTGGTGCGTCCGTGCCGGACGAGGAGGACGGTCGCCATGCCGACGATCCTAGGCGCGGGTCGCGGTGCGAATCGCGGACACGATTGTGCCGGGGGCCTGGTGCAGGCGAAGATGCCCTGGTGCTGGTCTCCATCGTCTACATGAGCGTCGCGACGCACGAGTTCAGCGAGGACGAGCTCACGGAGATGCTCGCGGCGGCCCGACTGCGCAACGAGGCGCTCGGGGTCTCCGGCCTGCTCGTCGTCAAGGGCGGCCGGTTCATGCAGCTGCTCGAGGGGCCGGCGTGGAGCGTCGACGACCGGTTCGCGGCGATCGAGCGTGACCCGCGCCACCACACGGTCCGGTCCCTCATCCGCGAGGACATCGACCGTCGGCGCTTCGACGGCTGGTCGATGGCGTACCGCGGACTCGACGACGCGGACATCGCGGCCGAGGAGGGGTTCAGCCCGTTCCTCTCCGGCACGCTGGACTTCCCGCGGTCCTTCGACCGGACGAGTGCCGCCTGGCTGCTCAAGTGGTTCCGGGACCGCGACCTCGACGCGACTCCCGCCGACGCCTGACCCGCGCATCCCGCTCGATCCCGGCGCACGCACCCGCGCGTCTGTAGCGTCGGCGGCATGCCGTTCTCCCGCTCCACCCCGCCCCCGCCCGCGTCTCCCCCGTCGGAGCAGGTGACCGGTGTGCGGGCGGTGTGGTCGGACTCGTTCGGCAAGCTCGCGACCCGGTGCCTCCAGGTCATCATCATCATCGTCATCCTGGCGGGCATCATCTACGCCAGCCAGGTGCTCAGCGTCGTCACGATCCCGGTGCTCCTGGCGCTCATCATCGCGTCGGCCATGCACCCCGTGGTGTCCTGGCTCCGCCGGCACCGCGTCCCCTCGGTCCTCGCGACGCTGACGGTGCTGCTCGGCGTCCTCGTCGTCCTGGGCCTCGTCGGGTACCTCATCGTCGTCGCCGTCGAGAACCAGTGGTCGAGCCTGCAGAAGTCCGCCGTGCAGGGCTTCCAGCAGCTGCAGGAGTTCGCGACGACCCTGCCGTTCTCGATCTCCGACTCGCAAGTCGACGACGCGGTGAAGACGGCCACCGACTTCGTCACGAGCGCCCAGTTCGGCTCGGGCGCCCTCGCCGGCGCCTCGGCCACCGCGAACTTCCTCACCGGCCTCGTGCTGATGATCGTGGTGCTGTTCTTCTTCCTCAAGGACGGGCCCCGCATCTGGGAGTTCCTGCTCCGCCCCTTCACCGGCGCCTCGTACGACCGCGCCCGTCGTGTCGGTGACCGCGTCGTCTCGACCCTCGGCGGCTACGTCCGCGGCACCGCCACCGTCGCGGCGGTCGACGCGATCGGCATCGGCGTCGGCATCGCGATCGTCGGCGTCCCGCTCGCCCTCCCCCTGGCCGTCGTCGTGTTCATCACGGCGTTCATCCCGATCGTCGGTGCCACCGCGGCCGGCATCCTCGCCGCCCTGGTGGCCCTCGTCGCGCTCGGTCCGGTCCCGGCGCTGATCGTCGTCGGCATCGTCGTGCTCGTCAACCAGCTCGAGGGCAACTTCCTGCAGCCGGTCCTGATGGGCAAGACCCTGCGCCTGCACGGCCTGGTCATCCTGATCGGCCTGACCGCCGGCACGGTCCTCGCCGGCATCACCGGTGCCATCATCTCGGTGCCCCTCCTGGCCGCCGCCTGGGGTGCGATCAAGGTCTGGGACGGCCCGGACCTGGCCGCGCAGCCGTGGCGCCAGAAGCGCTCCGAGGACGTCGAGGACCACGAGCGCGCGAACAAGCGCGCGAAGCGTCGCGAGAAGGCGCAGAAGGCCCGCGTCGAGCGCCGCGAGAAGGCCGAGAAGGCCCGCGCGAAGCAGGCTGCCAAGGCCGGCTGACGCCGCCACCACACCGGACAGGAGGCCCGGACCAGCCCACCGGGGCCGGTCCGGGCCTCCTTCGTGGTCGCGGGAGCACCCCCGGTGTCCAGCGGCCAGCGGCCAGCGGCCAGCGGCCAGGCCCTCAGGCCGTCGGGCAGGCGAACGTGCGGTCGACGACCGCCAGCAGCCGGTCGCGGTGCGCCGGCACGACGCAGGCGTGGGCGAGGACCCGCCACATCGTCCCGACCGCCGGCAGCAGGTCCGCCCGCGCGGCGCGCACGTCCGACACGAGCTGCACGCCGGTGAACCACGGCACGACGGTGGCGCCCAGTGCCTCCGCGCTGATCGTCGTGTCCACCTCACCGGCGGCGACCGCGAGCCGGAAGACGTCGACGACGCTCGCCACCCACTGGTCGTAGAAGGCCGAGGTCGCGCCGGAGAACACGCGGTTCTCGAGCGACAGCCGGATGCCGGCGCGCACGACCGGGTCGTCGAGCAGCAGTCCGGCGATGGTCCGCGACGCCTGGACGAGCCCGCCGAGGGGCGAGGCGTCGTCGAAGGTCACCGCGGCGAACGTCCGGGCGTTCTGCTCGTCGATGACCCCGAGCGCGATGGCCTGCTTCGTGCGGAAGTGGAAGTGCAGCGCGCCCTGGCTGACCTCGGCGGTCTTGGCGATGCCGGCGATGCTCGCCGCACCGAAGCCCCGCTCGTCGAACTCGACGGCGGCGGCCTCGAGGATCGCACCCCGGCGGTCCGTCCCCCGACTGGACATCGACGTCGTCGTGCTCATCGTCTGCGTTCCCCCGCGGTTCCTGGTCCTGGACGTGGACAGAACGGACGGTCCACGCCGCCGACCACCGTAGCGCGGACGCGGCTGCTCCTCACGCCCCCGAGCGGGTGCCGTGCGCGAGCGAGGCGAGCAGGGCCAGCCGCTCGGCACTCTCGCTGCCCGTCTCGGCGTGGTACAGGACGAGGAGCAGCCCGTCGACCGGCAGCTTCTCGCGGTGCAGGTGCAGCTCGCCGACGACCGGGTGGTCCACGACGAGGGAGCCACCCTCGAGCGCGCGGACGTCCTGCCGCGCCCACAGCTGCCGGAAGCGCCCGCTCGCCAGGGACAGCTCGCCGACCAGTTCGACGACGCGCTGGTCCTGCACGTCGTCGGCGACCGACCGTCGGAAGGCGCCGACGAAGCCCGCCACCGCTCGCTCCCAGTCGCGGTGGAACGCCCGCTCCTCGGGGTCGAGCAGCAGGGACCGCAGACGGTTCTCGCCGACCCGCAGCCGAGGTGAGAACGCGGTGGCCAGCTCGTTCGCCGCCAGGACGTCGAAGGCACGCCCCTCGATGAACGCCGGGACCCCGACGGACGCCAGCAGGTGGTGCAGCCGCGCCGGCACGCGTTCGGCGCTGCGCTTCGGACGACGACGACGCCCGGGCTCGGCCAGGTGCCGCAGGTGCTCCTGTTCGACGTCGTCGAGCAGGAGCACCCGGGCCAGCGCGTCGAGGACCTGCGCGGACGGGTGCGTGTCGCGCCCCCGTTCGAGCCGGAGGTAGTAGTCGGTGCTGACGCCGGCGAGCATCGCGACCTCCTCGCGGCGGAGGCCCGGCACGCGCCGGACACCGCCGGGCGGGATCCCGGCCTGCGCCGGCGTGACGAGCGCCCGGCGCGCCTGCAGGTAGGCGCCGAGGCGGTCGGCGGCGGGGTCGCGCGGCTCGCTCACCGGGGACTCCCGGGAGGCGCGGCGCACCGCATCCGGTCGACGGCGCGGAGCGCGTCCCACTGCACGAGGCTCACGCCCGCCCCGGCAGCATCGCGAGCGCGGCCGACCGCTGCGCCACGAGCTCGTCGTAGGTGCCGTCGCGCTCCGCCCAGCGGTGCATGCGCACGCCCTGCACGAGGACCTCGCGCGGGGTCGGTTCCTGAGCAAGCAGGTCCATGACCTCGGCGCCGAAGGCGTCGAGCGGGAGCGCGTGCGGGTTGCTGTCGCCCATGGTCGTCGCCACCGCGGGCGGGACGAGTTCGGCCACGTCGACACCGGTGCCGGCCAGCTGTGCACGGAGCGCCTCGCTGTAGGAGTGCACCGCGGCCTTCGATGCCGCGTACGAGGCCATGAGCGGGAACGGCAGGAACCCGATCCCCGAGCTGACGGTCACGATCGTCCCGCTCCCCCGCGCGAGCAGGTGCGGCGTGAACGCGTCGACGACCCGGATGGTGCCGAGCACGTTGACGTCGATGGTGCGCTCGGCGTCGGCGAAGTGGCCGGGGTCGCGGAGGTCCTCCGGGAAGCCGATGCCCGCCGTGGTGACGACGGTGTCGAGATCGGGGTACGCCTCGAGCACGGCGTCCCGTGCCCGCCCGACGGAGCCGCCGTCGGCGACGTCGACCTCGACGGTGCCGAGTCCCTCGGCGCGGAGCCCGTCGAACAGGTCGGTCCGGCGCCCGCCGACGACGACGGTGCTGCCGGCGTCGCGGAAGCGGCGTGCGAGGTCGAGGCCGATTCCGGAGGTGCCGCCGACGACGGCGACGGTGCGTGTGGTGATGTCCATGCCCTCGACGGTAGGAGCATCGTGCTCGCGCTCCCAGGGCCCTGGCAGGACCCCCTCACGTCACCGCAGGTCGGCCTGGTTCCGCAGCGGAGGGTGTGGGATTCGAACCCACGAGACATCACTGCCCACCTGTTTTCAAGACAGGCTCCATCGGCCACTCGGACAACCCTCCGGTGACGCGGCCACGTGGCGAGACGTGACCGCGTCACGAGGAGTCTACCGGGCCTCCCGGCTGCCGACGCAGCGCCGGTGCGCGCTCAGCGCGGCAGCGTGTCGAGCGCCGCCGCCAGCCCGTCGGCGGTGACGCCGCCGGTGAGCTCGTTGCCCGCGTCGACGACGTCGTCGGGCGCCTGCCCCATCACGACGCCGCGACCCGAGGTGGAGGCCCACCGCAGCATGTCGATGTCGTTGCGTCCGTCGCCGGCCGCGAAGACGCGGGAGCGCGGGATGTCGAGCCACTCGCGGATCCGCTCCATCGCGGTCGCCTTCGTCACGCCCTCGGGTGCGATGTCGAGCCACGCGGTCCAGCCGACGGTGTACGAGACCTTGTGCAGGCCCATCGCGTCGACGATCTCGAGGAACTCCTCGAGCCCGTGCTCCGGCGAGATGACGACGACGCGGGTGGCCCGGACGCCGAGCAGCCGTTCGAAGTCGACGTGGTCGCCCGATGCGGTCATCGTGTCGTCGGGGAAGTCCCCGGACAGCAGGTAGTGCCCGGTCTCGTCCTCGACGCCGTACGCACCGTTCTCGAGCGCGCCGCGGATGGTCTGCAGCACCTCGGTCGGGTCGAAGGTCTCGACGTGCACCCGCTCGTAGGCACCCTCGGCGGTGCGCTGGAGCGTCAGGGCGCCGTTCGCGCAGACCAGGTACTCCGGCTCGATGCCGAGTCGCTCGAGCAGCGGGACCGTCATGTTCTCGCTGCGGCCCGTGGAGAGCATGACCTCGTGCCCGGCTGCCTCGGCGTCACGCACGGCCTGGATGACGGTGTCGGTGACGACCCCGTCCTCACGCATGGTCGTCCCGTCGATGTCGAGCGCGACGAGCCAGCGCTTCACCCGGGCGGGCGCAGCGTCGGCTCCGGCGGGAGCACCACCGGCGCCGCCCGACCCGTCCACGAACCCGCGCGAGGAGCTCATCGGGGTTCGATGACCTCGAGGCCACCCAGGTACGGCCGCAGCACCTCGGGGATGACGACCGAGCCGTCCTCCTGCTGGTGCGTCTCGAGGATCGCGACGAGCCAGCGGGTGGTGGCCAGGGTGCCGTTCAGCGTGGCGACCGGAGCGGTCTTGCCGCTCTCGGTGCGGTAGCGGATGTCGAGGCGGCGGGCCTGGAACGTCGTGCAGTTCGACGTCGAGGTCAGCTCGCGGTAGGTGCCCTGCGTCGGGACCCACGCCTCGATGTCGTACTTGCGCGCCGCACTCGTGCCGAGGTCGCCGCCGGCGACGTCGATCACGCGGTAGTGCAGCCCGAGGTCCTGCAGCATCGACTCCTGCATCGCGACGAGGCGCTGGTGCTCGGCCTCGGCCTGCTCGGGCAGGACGTACGAGAACATCTCCAGCTTGTTGAACTGGTGCACGCGGAGGATGCCGCGGTTGTCCTTGCCCGCCGAACCGGCCTCGCGCCGGTAGCAGGTGGACCACCCGGCGTAGCGGATGCTCTCGCCCGACTCCGGGAACTGCAGGATCTCGTCGGCGTGGTACCCGGCCAGGGCGACCTCGCTCGTGCCGGTCAGGTACAGGTCGTCGGCCTCGAGCCGGTAGACCTCGGCCGCGTGCTCGCCGAGGAAGCCGGTACCGGCCATCGTCTCGGGGCGCACGAGCGTCGGCGTGATGAGCGGCTCGAACCCGTGCGCGACGGCGCGGTCGAGTCCGAGCGACATGAGGGCGATCTCGAGCCGGGCGCCCATGCCCCGGAGGAAGTAGAACCGCGAGCCGGAGACCTTGACCCCGCGGGCGATGTCGATGATGCCGAGCGACTCACCGAGGTCGGCGTGGTCCTTCGGCTCGAACGTGAACGCGGGCTTCGTGCCGACGGTGCGCAGGGTGACGAAGTCGTCCTCGCCACCGGCCGGTACGTCGGGCAGCACCACGTTCGGGATGGCGCGGACGACCGAGTTGAAGGTGTCCTCGGCGGCGGTGGCGGTGGCCTGCGCCGCCTTCACCTTCGCGGCGAGCGCCTGGGCCTGCTGCACGAGCGCGGCCTTCTCGTCCTTCGGGGCCTTCGCGACGGTCTTGCCGAACGCGTTCTGCTCCGCGCGGAGCGCCTCGAACGAGGTGATGGCGCTGCGTCGGGCGGCGTCCGCGGCGACGGCCTGGTCGACGACGTCGACGGAGGCGCCGCGCGCCGCCTGCGAGGCCTTGATGAGGTCCGGTTCGTCGCGCAACAGCTGGGGGTCGATCACCGCCCCAGCTTAGCGAGCCGGGCACGGCCCGCCGCTGAACGGACGGACGGGAGGCGCGGCCCGGCCGGATCCGCGCCGCTCCCCACCGACGGGGCCGTCACGGCCGACCCGCCGCCGGCGCGTCGGTCCGGGACCGACGGCGTGGTCCCGGTCCGTCCGCCGGCCACCTTCCGGACCACCGCAGGCACAGGCCGGTAGCGTTGCTGACATGTCGACGCCCTCGGATGCCACCGCTGTGCCGGAGGACGCCCTCGCCACTGAGCAGCGCACCGCCGCAGTCATCTACAACCCCGTCAAGGTCCACCTGCCGACGCTGAAGCGCACCGTGAACCGGTACCAGCGCGAGGCCGGCTGGGCCGACACGAAGTGGTACGCCACGAGCGAGGAGGACCCGGGCGGCGGCATGGCCCGCGAAGCCCTCGAAGCCGGTGTCGACGTCATCGCGGCGGCCGGCGGCGACGGCACGGTCCGTGCGGTCGCCGAGGTCGTGCACGGGTCCGGCGCCGCCCTGGCCCTGCTGCCGAGCGGCACGGGCAACCTGCTGGCGCGGAACATCCCGGCGCCGATCGACGACCTGGGCGCGAGCGCGCACACGATCTTCCACGGCGAGGACCGCGCGATCGACTTCGGCGAGGTCCGGGTCGAGCGTCCGGACGGCTCCCGCGACCGCTTCGGCTTCCTCGTGATGGCCGGTCTCGGGCTCGACGCCCGGATGCTCGCGAACACCAACGACGACCTGAAGAAGAAGGTCGGCTGGCTCGCCTACGTCGACTCGCTCGTCCGCTCGCTGCGGGACGCCGACGCCTTCGAGTTCCGCTACCGCCTGGACGGCGCGGGCAACCGGACGGTGCGGGCCCACTCCCTCATCGTCGGCAACTGCGGCATGCTGCAGGCCGGTGCGACGCTGCTGCCGGACGCCGAGATCGACGACGGCGTGTTCGACATCGTCGTGATGCGTCCGCACGGGTTCTTCGGCTGGGTCCGGATCGGTGCCCGCGTGTTCTGGGAGAACGCGATCCTGCGCGCCTTCCGCCGCTCGGCCCTCGGCAACACGGCGGTCGGCAAGCGGATCGTCACGAAGACCCGCGACGAGCGCCCGCTGCGCTACCTGCGCGGCGAGGAGTTCGTCGTGCGCCTGGAGCGTCCGGACGAGTTCGAGATCGACGGCGACCCCGTCGGCGAGGTCACGGCGTTCCGGGCGCGCATCGACCCGGGCGGGCTCACGGTCCGCGTGGCCGGTCCCGAGGACCAGACGCGGGCGACCCGACGCCGCTGACGCGGTCGGCGGTGGCTGGCGGCGCCGCCACCGGTCGCGCTGCCACCGGTGGCGCCGCCGCCGGACGCGCTGCCACCGGTGGCGCTGCCGCCGGACGCGCTGGCACCGGACGCGTCGGCACCGGTCGGGCGCTCCGACGGCCGGGAGGCTCAGCCCGCGTCCGGCTCGCCGCTCACGATCGCACGCAGCCAGTCGCGCGCCTCGACGAACGCCTCGTCCGAGTAGCGCGCCGAGACCTCGGGGCGGAAGCCGTCCGCCCGGGGGTACGACCCGAGGAACGTCACGCGCGGGCTGAACCGGCGCAGGCCGAGCAGCGCGTCCGCCACACGCTCGTCGTGCACGTGTCCGTCCAGGTCGACGACGAACCGGTACCGGCCGAGCTCGTCGCCGATCGGCCGCGAGGACAGCAGGCCCATGTTGATGCCGCGCGTCGCGAACTGCTCGAGCATGTCGACCAGGGCGCCGGGGTGGTCGGCGGGGAGTTCGACGATGATGCTCGTCTTGTCGGCGCCGGTGCGCGGCGGGATCGCGAGCGTGCGCGACACCAGGACGAACCGGGTGACGGCGCTGGTGTTGTCGCCGATCGAGTCGGCGAGCACGGCCAGGTCGTGGTGGTCGGTGATGCCGGGCGGGGCGACGGCGGCGTCCGCGACGGGTCGGTCGTCGAGCAGGGCGATCGCGGCGGCGACGTTGGACGAGGCGGGGATGTGCCCGTGCCCGGGGACGTTCGTCTCGAGCCACCGGTGCGTCTGCGCGTAGGCGACCGGGTGGGCGTTCACCGTGCGGACGTCGGCCAGCCGGGTGCCGTGCCGGGCGACGAGGACGAAGTCGACGGGGACCAGGTACTCGCCGACGATCCGCACGCCGGGGATGCGGGCGAGGGCGTCCTGCGTGGCGCTGACCCCGCCGTCGACGCTGTTCTCGATGGCGATCACCGCGCCGACCGAGCGCCCGGTGACGACGTCGTCCAGGGCCTCGCCGACGTTGTTGACGCTGCGCCAGGGCTTCCCCTCGGCAGCTTCGACGAGCTTGAGCGCCGCCTCGGTGAAGGTGCCGGCCGGTCCGAGGAAGCTGTAGGTCTCGGACGGGTGCTCGGCGGCCTGGCTCATACCGGCGAGCCTACCGGCGGTCAGAACGTCAGCAGCATGGTGTCGGAGTCGCCGTTCCGCCCGACGGTGCGGAAGCCGGCGCGCTCGTAGAGGATGCGCGCGGCGGTGTTGCCGTCCTCGACGCTCAGGCTGATCCCGGGCCGGTCGGCGTCCCGTGCGGCGGCGACGAGCCGGGTGAGCAGGGCCGCTCCGACACCGCGTCCGCGCGCCCGGGCGTCGACGGCCAGGGTGAGCTCGGGCACGTCCGCGGCGACGAAGCCGTACCCGGGGTCCTCCGCCGGCAGGTGCACCACCCAGGCGGCACCGACCGGGCCGTCGCCGTCCGTCGCGACCACGCCGAGGTCCGCGGCGCGCTGGTCGACTGCACCCGCGCCGGCCGCGCGGGTCGGGTCGAACGCGGTGACGTAGTGCCCGAACTCGGGGCGGTCCAGGTCGGCCTCGGTGAAGCGCTGTCCCGACCAGTTCAGCGCGTCGAGCGTCGCGCGGCGCAGCAGCGGCACGTCGTCGGTCGTGGCCGCCCGGTAGTCGATGCCGTCGACGGTGCTCGGCAGCCTGTCGTCGGCGGTGCCGGTGAGCCGCCCCTCGCAGATCACCGCGTCGTCGTCAGCGTCGCCGGGCATGCCGCTGACCGCGGCGAAGCGCCCCTCGGGGTCGACCCGGGACAGCAGCACGCGGGAGATCGTCCCGAGTTCGTCGACCTGCTCGTCGGACAGCGCGTCGATGACCAGTCGCCGTGCGGTCCGGACGTGCTCGGGAGCGGCGGCGACGATGTGGTCGAAGCCGGCGTCGGTGAGCCGGACGTCGGTCGCGCGGCGGTCCTCGGCGGACGGGCACCGGGCCACCAGGCCGCGCTTCTCGAGCCGGGACACGACGTGCGACAGGCGTGGGAGCGACGCGTTCGTGGCCGAGGCGAGGACCGACATCCGCAGCGTCCGCGACTCGGTTTCGGACAGCATCGCGATGACCATGTAGTCGAACAGCGTCACGTCGGCGTCCCGCTGCAGTTGCTGGTCGAGGGCGGCCGGCAGGAGTTCCATGATCGCGACGAGGCCCATCCACGCACGCAGCTGCTCGCGCGAGAGCCAGGGCGTGTCGTCGGTCATGTCCTCATCCTAGGGAGAGGTTGTCGCTGCAACCACAGGTTCGTCCGCGTGACGCCGAGCCGTGACCGCACCGACCACGAGCGCCACCACGACGACCGCGACGAGCACGCCCTCGACCACGAGCAACCGGGCCGTGTAGTCGAACGGCAGCACGGTCGGGTTCTTCGTGCCCTCGGACTTCGCCACGATCTCCGGCACCACCACGAGGACCAGCACGCTGCCGAGCACGACCGCGGCCTGCACCACCACGAGCACCCACGTGCGCAGGGCCCGCCCGGCGCGCCGCAGCCCGGCGCCGACGGCCAGTACGAACGGCGAGAGGATCGCATCGTGCAGCACGACGGCGGCGAGCAGCCACACCGCCAGGCCGCCGATCCGGTTCGGCCGGACGGAGGTCACGAGGACCCACGCCCCGAACGCGATGACGAGCACGCCGACGACGACGAGCAGGACCCGGGCGGTGCGGATGCGGCGGTCGACGGTCGAGACGCTCACTTGATGACCTCGATCCGTTCGATCCACTTCGTCTGCAGGACACCGGGTCGACCGGGGGCGATGATCCGCGCCGGGAACCCGTGCTCGAGGTCGAGCTTCTCGCCGTTCAGCTCGAGGGCCACGAGCGTCGTCGGGTCGGCGGTGTACTCCGGCCCCATCTCCATGATCCGGTAGCCGCCGTGCCGCTCCAGGCTCGTCACCCGGACGCGGACGTCCGGGTCGGACTGCACCGCGGCGAGCAGGTCGCGGATCCGCACGCCCTTCCACGTCGCCATCTGGCTCCAGCCCTCGACGCACGAGATCGGCAGCCGTGCCTCGGTCTGCCCGAGGGCGACGAGTTCGGCACGCGAGAACGTCCGGCTGATAGCGGGCCCGGCGACGGTGAGGGCCCAGTCCGCGGCGGTCGCGGTCGCCAGCACGCCGGCGGCCCGGGCCGTGCGGTTCACCGGCAGGCCGTTCTGTCCGATGTGGCGCTGCCGGGGGCCGAAGACGTTGAACGGTTCGGCGAGCACCGACGACTGCCCGGCGGTGAGGACGACGACCCCGGCCGTGGCGGCGGTGACGCCCGCGATGAACCCGCGGCGCGCGACCCGCTGCCGTGCACCGTCGGACGCGGCACCCGGGTCCGCGGTCGCGGACGACCGCTCGTCCGGCCGGGAGGCCCGGGGCGCGTCCGCCCCGTCGGTCCCGGTCGCGTCGGCGGGGGCGACCGGACCGGCGCCGTCGATCCAGCGGTGGAGGCGACCCACGAACCCGCGTGACGCCGTGGCGGAGGCGGGACGGGCCTCCCGGCCGGGGTCGGGCAGGTCGCTGCCGACCGTCGCGTCCGGGACGAAGCGGCCGTGCTCGTCGTAGGCGTCACGCGCCCGCCAGTAGCGCGTGATGATGCGCAGCTTCGTGCCGATGTGCAGGACGAGCGAGCCGATGATGACGTAGGCCAGGGCGTTGTGGACCTGCCGGAACGGGAACGGCCAGGGGTACCACTGGAAGGTGTTGAGGAGCCCGGTCACCACCTGGATGAGCGCCGACGCGACGAAGACAGCGATCGAGAGTCGTTCGAGCAGGTGCAGGACACCGCGGACCGGCGGGGTCTGGAGCAGCGCCGGCATGACGACGTTGAGCTTGGCGAGCAGCAGCGGGATCGCGGCGATGCCCGCCGTGATGTGCAGCCCCTGCGTGACCTGGTAGAGCTGCACGGGCCGGGTCGGGAAGCGCATCCAGCCCGGCGGTTCCTGCAGCAGGTGGCTGTAGACGCCGGTCGCGAAGCAGACCAGGAAGGCGATGCCGAGCAGCCTCCCGGTGACCACGGCGGAGCGTGCGGTGCGGTTCGGCGAGGCCATCGCGGTCCGCGCCTCCAGCAGGAGCCGCTGCACGCCCGCTAGCCTCGACGGACCATGAGCGAACGACTGCGTCCCGGCCGCCTGCTCCCGACGGTCCTCGCCGTGGCGGGCGTGCTCGTGCTCGCCGTCGTCATCGCGGTGGGTGTCACGCATCTGGGCTTCCTCCGGGAGGGTCATCGCTCTCCATTCGTCACGTGGACGCTCATCGCTTGGACCGTCTTCGCGGGCTCGGTGCTCGCGCTCAGGTTCGTTCCGCCGCACCTCGTGACGCGGATCGTGCTCGGGGGTGCGGTCGTCGTGGGGATCGCGGCCCTCGTCGGCCCGCCGAACACGAGCACCGACTCCGCACGCTACGCCTGGGACGGCATCGTGCAGCACGCCGGTGTCTCGCCGTACGCGCACACGCCGCAGTCGACCGCGATCGCCGACCTCCGCCCGGACTGGTTGTTCCCCGACAAGGTCGACGGCACGTGCAAGCCGCTCGAGCCCCGCTACCGCGGTCTGGGCGACGGCGCGGCCGGGCACTGCACCGCGCTGAACCGTCCTGACGTCCCGACGATCTACCCGCCGATGGCCGAGCTGTGGTTCGCACTGGTCCGTGCGTTCGTGCCGGCCACCGCCCAGTACATGCCGTTCCAGGTCGCCGGCCTGCTCGTCTCGCTCGGCGTCACCGTCGGGCTGCTCGTCGTGCTCCGCCGCCTCGGCCGGCCGACGTGGTGGGCCGCGCTGTGGGCCTGGTCGCCGCTCGTCGCCGCCGAGGCCGTCACGAACTCGCACGTCGACGTCGTCGGGGCCGCCCTCGCGACCGCCGGCGCGGTGCTCGTGGCGTTCGGCCGGCCGATCTGGGGCGGCATCGCGCTCGGGGCCGCCACCGCGACGAAGCTCATCCCCGCGATCGTCTACCCGGCGCTCCTCGGTCGCTGGCGGAACTGGTGGGCGATCCCCGTCGGCATCGTCGTGTTCGGGCTGCTCTACGTCCCGTACGTGCTCTCGACCGGGCCGAAGGTGCTCGGGTACCTGCCGGGATACCTGTCCGAGGAGGGCTACGAGGACGGATCCCGGTTCGCCCTCGTCGCGAAGGTGGTCCCCGGCGACGCTGCCACGATCGTCGTGGGGCTCGTCGTCCTCGTCGCGGCGGTGCTGGCGTGGCGCCTGTCCGACCCGGCGAACCCCTGGTCCGGCCAGGTGTTCATGATCGGCGTGACCTTCCTCGCGGTGACCCCGCGGTACCCCTGGTACGCCCTGCTGCTCATCCCCTTCGTGGTGCTGTCCGGCCGGTGGGAGTGGCTGGCCCTGACGCTCGCGATCGCCCTGCGCGGTGTGTGGCCCTCGGTCGTTGCCTACCGGTGGTGGCTGCTCGCCGCGATCGCCGTCGTGCTCGTCGTGACGCTCGTCCGCACCCGCCGCTCGGACTGGCTGCGCTTGCGCGACCGCCTGCTCGGCCGGAGCACGACCCCCACACGCGGGCTCCCGCAGCGGCACGAAGTGACCTAGGCTCATCGGACCGTACGCGGCGTGGGGACGCCGTCGATCCCAGGGAGATCCGTGCAGCCGAAGCACCCTCGTGGTGCCGTCTTCGTCGTGGCGTGCCTCACCAGCACACTCATCGCCTCGACGTTGACCGCAACCGCAGCAACCGCAGCAACCAGCACCGTCGCCGGCACCTCGAGTGCCACCGCGGCGCCGACACCGACGCCGGAACCGACCGGCACCGCGTCACCCACCCCGACGCCGACCACCGCCCCGACGCCGGCCGCACCCGCTGCTCCGGCACCGCGGTCGGACACCACCGCCGAGGAGGAGCCCGCCGCCGAGGACACCACGTCCACGCCGGATGACCCCTCGCTCGCCGAGATGAACGCCGCCGGCGACCACGCCATGGGGTCGACCGTCCCGGTGCCCGCCGCCGACCGAGGACTCCGGACGCAGCTGCGCTCGGCGAACTCATCGGCCGTGCCCGGCACCGACGGGCTCGACATCAGCGCGTGGCAGCCGAACAGCAGCATCAACTGGCCGTCCGTCTACAGCAAGGGCGCCCGCTTCGTCTACATCAAGGCGAGCGAGTCGACCACGTACACGAGCAGCCAGTTCACCGCGCAGTGGAACAGTGCGACGGCGAACAACCTGATCCGCGGGGCGTACCACTTCGCCCTGCCGAACAAGTCGACCGGCGCGACGCAGGCGAACTACTTCGGCGCCCGTGGCGGCGGCTGGAGCACCGACGGCCGCACCCTGCCGCCGCTGCTCGACATCGAGTACAACCCGTACTCGGGCTCCGACGGGACGAACTCCTGCTACGGCCTGAGCCAGGCGCAGATGGTCGCCTGGATCCGTGACTTCTCGAACACGATGAAGGCCCGGACCGGCGTGCTGCCCGCGATCTACACCACGACCGACTGGTGGCGGACCTGCACGGGCAACAGCGCCGCCTTCGCCGCGAACGCGCTGTTCATCGCCCGCTACCCGACCAACCTGGCCTCCGGGGCGGGCACGCTCCCGGCGAGCTGGACGAAGTACACGATGTGGCAGTACGCCTCGTCGGGCACCTTCCCCGGCGACCAGGACGTGTTCAACGGCTCGCTCGCGCAGCTGCAGGCCTTCGCCCGCGGCAGCAACGCGGGCGGGACCGGGAGCAACGCCGGCAAGCCCCTGCCGGCGATCCGGACCAAGCTCGTCACGAACGACGTGCTGTCCGCCGGGCAGGGCATCGTCAGCGGCAACGACCAGTACACGGTCAAGCTCCAGGCCGACGGGCAGTTCGTCACGACCGGCAACGGCCGCGCGATCTGGTCGTCGGGCAAGACCTCGCCGGGCGCCCGCGTGACGTTCGTGAACGGCGACCTCGCCGTCAAGTCGCCGCAGGACAAGTACCTGTGGCACACGAAGACGAACAACAGCGGTGCCGACAACGTCGTGATCACGAGCAGCGGTGACCTGCAGGTCCGCCGCGGCTCGAAGGTCATCTGGCGGAACGGCCGACCGGCCTCGGACTCGCTCGCCCCGGTGGCGCGGATGTACCCGGGCCAGTGGATCGTCTCGCGGGACGCGAAGACCAAGCTGCTGCTCCGCTCGGACGGCAACCTCGTCCTCACGCGCGGCAGCCGCACCACCTGGACGTCGGGGACCGCCGGCAACCGCGGTGCGCACGCCACGCTGCAGGCGGGTGGCGACTTCGTGCTCTTCAACGCGGCGGGCCGCACCATCTGGCACTCCGGCACCGCGGGCAAGAAGACGCGGAAGCTCGCCGTGCAGGACAACGGCGACCTCGTCATGACGAACACCGACCGGAAGCAGACCTGGCACACGAACACCGCCGGCAAGTGACACCGGAAGACCAGCAGGGGCTGCGTCCGCTTCGCGGGCGCAGCCCCTGCGCCGTATCCTGAGCCAATGCCGGCCCAGATGCTCCCCTCCACGGGTCTGATGAGCCGCGTCCACCCCGAGGGTCCCGGCGATCAGCCCGACCTCGGTACCCGCGCCGCCTCGGCGACACGGCCCGTGCTCCCGCCCCGCCCGGACGGCGACCCCGGACTCGTCGACCGCTTCGGTCGTCGCGCCGTCGACCTACGGGTCTCACTGACCGAGCGCTGCAACCTCCGCTGCACCTACTGCATGCCGGCCGAGGGGCTGCCCTTCGCGCCCGACGCCGCGCTCATGTCGGCGGACGAGATCGCCCGACTGGTCGGCCTCGGCGCGCGGGAGCTCGGCATCCGCAAGGTCCGCTTCACCGGCGGTGAACCGCTGCTCCGCAAGGACCTGGTCGACGTCGTCGCCCGGAGCGCGGCCGCCCACCCCGACCTCGAACTCTCCCTGACCACGAACGCGATCGGGCTCGCGTCGCGCGCCGCCGCCCTGCGCGCAGCCGGGCTGCACCGGCTCAACGTGTCGCTCGACACCGTCGACCCGGACGTCTTCGCCGAGGTCACCCGCCGCCCGTTCCTCGACCGGGTGCTCGAGGGCATCGCCGCCGCGGCCGACGCCGGCCTCGGGGTGAAGATCAACGCGGTGCTGCTCCGCGGCGTGAACGACCACCTGGCCGCCGACCTGCTGGCCTGGTGCCTCGAGCGCGGGCACGAGCTGCGCTTCATCGAGCAGATGCCGCTCGACCCCGGGCACGCCTGGAACGCCACGACGATGATCACCGCCGCCCAGATCCGCGACCTGCTCGCCGCTGACTACTCCCTGACCCCGGACGAGGCCCCGCGCAACGGCGCCCCCGCCGAGCGGTACCGGGTGCGGTCCCGGGCGACCGGCGCCGACCTCGGCACCGTCGGGGTCATCGCGAGCATCACCGAGTCGTTCTGCGGTGACTGCACGCGCACCCGGCTCACCGCCGACGGCCACGTCCGCAGCTGCCTGTTCTCGGACGACGAGACCGACCTGCTCGGCGCCCTGCGTGCCGGCGCCGACGACCAGGCCGTCCTCGACCGGTGGCGCCGGGCGATGTGGGCGAAGCCGCGCGACCACGGCGACGACACCGACGGACTCGTGCACCCCACCCGTGGCATGAGCGCGATCGGAGGATGAGGACGTGACCACCCTGCGCTTCTTCGCCGCCGCCCGGGCCGCCGTCGGGCTCGACGAGACGACCGTCACCGCGGACACGCTCGACGCCGCCCTCCGGCAGGTGGCCGCCGTCGACCTCGACCGCTGGACAGCGCTGCAGGAGCGGTGCTCGTACCTGGTCGACGGGGTCACCACTCGTGACCGCACCACCCCGCTCGCAGGCGTCGCGCTCGTCGACGTCATGCCGCCCTTCGCCGGCGGCTGACGGACGCTCGCGGCGCCGAGGGTGTCCTGGCCGGCTGGCCGGCTGGCCGGCTGGCCGATTGGCCGGGTCGGGCCGACTGCCGTCGGTGACCGCGACGGGAGGTTGGTCGGGAAGCTGCACCGAGCCTCCTCGCGGTCGTGCTCGACCACGTGGCCGCGCCGGTCGCGGCCGAGGAGAACCGGCGAACGGACCGATCGCCGTTCCGTCACCGGGCACCCCTCGACGGGCTACGTCCCGGTGACGAGGAAGTCGGCTGCGCCTCCTCGGCCAGCGGGCCCCGTGGCACGCTCCCAGACGCTGAGCTCGGCCGCCGGCACGTGCACGCGGACGGCCTGCCCGGGCGCTGCCGCCAGACGGGCGACCGCCGCGAGCGTCAGGTCGGCCGTCAGCTCCCCCGCGCGCACCCGCACGAGCCCGTCCCGCGGCTCGAGGGCGGTGACGGTCCGGAGCACGGCGGGCGCGTCGGCCCCGCCGGGCGACGCACCGGCAGCGCTGACGACCGCCGCCGTCGGGTGGTACGTGGCCGACACCGGCCGGCCGGGAGGCACACCGTGCGCCGCCGACACCAGCTCGCCCCCGCCCGTGGCCGGGTCGAGCGCGAGCCCGCGCGCCGTGGCGACACCGTGCAGCACGACGAGGCCGGAGAACGCCGCCGCGAAGGCACTGTGGGGACGGGCGAGCACCGCGGACGTCGGCCCCTGCTCGACCACGCGCCCGCACTCGAGGACGACCACGCGGTCGGCGAGGGCCATCACCTCGACGGGGTCGTGCGAGACGAGGATGCTCGGTCGACCGGCGACCGCGGCACGGAGGGCGTCGCGGACCTCCTGCTGCGCGCTGACGTCGAGCGCCGCGGTCGGCTCGTCGAGGAGCACGACGGACGGGTCGGCCGCCAGTGCCCGGGCGATCGCGATGCGCTGCGCCTGTCCGCCCGACAGGGTCCCGGGCGCCCGGTCCGCCAACGCGGCCGCCCCGACGGCGGCCAGTGCCCGGCGGGCCGTCAGTCGGGCCTCCCGTCCGGAGCTGCCGGCCGCGCGCGGGCCGAAGGCGACGTTCGCCAGCACGCCGAGGTGCGGGAAGAGGTCGGGCCGCTGTGCCACCAGGCCGGTGCGGCGGCGGTGCGCGGGGACACGCCGACCGGGGCCGGCGAGGACGCGGCCGGCGGACCGGACCTCGCCGTCGTCGAGCGGCAGCAGGCCGGCGACCGCGTCGACGACCGTCGACTTGCCGGCGCCGTTCGGGCCGATCAGGGCCACGCACTCGGTCGGGCCGACGATGAGGGCGACGTCGACGTCACGGTCGTGGCGGACCACGTGGACGACGAGCCCGGCTCCGTCGTCTCCGGGGGTCGTGTCGGCGTCGTCGGGCCCGGTCACGGCGTCACCGGCCGGGTCCGGGCTGAGGCGAGCCCGATGACGAGCACCGCCACGACGACGAGCACGAGGGCGAGCGCCACGGCGGTGTCCGGGTCGACCTCGCGCTGCAGGTACACCTCGAGCGGGAGGGTCCGGGTCACGCCCTGCAGACTGCCCGCGAAGGTGAGCGTGGCCCCGAACTCGCCGAGGGCCCGGGCACCGCAGAGCACCAGGCCGGACAGGATGCCCGGCAGCACCCGCGGGGTCGTGACGGTGAGGAAGGTGCGGGTCGGACCCGCACCGAGGGTCGCCGCGACCCGCTCGTACCGGTCGCCCTCGACGCGGAGGGCCCCCTCGACCGCGGAGACCAGGAACGGCATCGCGACGAAGGTCTGCGCGACGACGACGGCCGTCGTGGTGAACGCGATGCGCAGCCCGTGCTCGTCGAGGAACGCCCCGAGGACCCCGAGCCGCCCGAACGCCGCGAGGAGCGCGAGCCCGCCGACCACCGGCGGCAGCACGAGGGGCAGCAGCACGACCGCCCGTGCGACGCCGACCCACCGCGACCGGGAGCGTGCGAAGAGCACGGCCAGCGGGTAGCCGAGCACCAAGGACAGCCCGGTCGCCGCCGCCGCGGTGCCGAGGCTGAGGCCCAGGGCAGTGAGGGACGCGGGCGAGGTCACGAGCGCGACGAAGGACCCCCAGTGCACGCGGCCGACCATCGCCAGGACCGGCACGACGACGAACAGGCCACCGAGCACGGCCGGGACCGGCAACCACCACGGGACGGGCGCCCGGCGGACGGCGCCGTGTGGGGCCGCGCGACGACGGGCGGCGGGTCCGGCACCCGGAGCGGCGGGGTCGGCCACCACGTCAGGGCTTCCCGAAGCCGGCGGCCGCGAGCACCCGTTGCCCGTCGGACGACCGGACGTAGGCGGCGAAGGCACGGGCGCCGTCGGGGTTCGACGAATCCCGCAGCACGCTGATCGGGTACGTGTTCACGACGTCGTCGGCAGCGGCGAACGACACGCCGTCCACCGCGTCCCCGGCGCCCTGCACGTCGGTGCGGTACACGATGCCGGCGTCGGCCTGGCCGGCGGTCACCTTGCCCAGGACGTCGGTCACGGACTGCTCCTCGCTCACCGGCCGCAGGTGCACACCGCTCGCCCGCTCCACCGCGACCGTCGCGGCACCGCAGGGCACCGGCGCGGCACAGGTCACGAGCTGCACGTCCGACGCGGTCAGGTCCCGCAGGTCGCGGACGCGGTGCGGGTTCCCCGGCGCGACCGCGATCTCGAGCGTGTTCGTCGCGAAGTCCCGCGGTGACCCGGCCGCGAGCAGGTCGGCGCCGAGCTCCGCGGTGGTGGCCCGGTCGGCCGAGGCCACGACGTCGGCGGGGGCGCCGTTCCGGATCTGCGAGACGAGGTCGCTCGACCCGGCGAACGAGAAGCGCACGGTCGTGCCGGGGTGCGCCCGCTCGAAGTCCCGCCCGATCGTCGTGAAGGTCCGCTGCAACGAGGCCGCGGCGAACACCGTCACGGTGCCGGTCGGCGTCCCCGCGGCCGTCGGTCCGCCGCCGCGTGCGCCGTCGGCGGCCCCGCTCGCGCACCCGGCCAGGGCGAGGACCCCCAGCACGCCACCGGCGAGCGCCACGGCACCGCGACCTCGAGCTCGTCCCTGCGCCACGTCCGCCTCCGTCCGACCGCACCTGCGGCATTCCGGAGCAATGGTAGCCGCAGCAGCGGATCAGGGGTCGACGAGCGGCAAGCCTTCCCGGCGCCAGGCGTCGACGCCGCCGTCGAGGACCGTCACGGGCCTCCCGGCGGTCCGCGCCCACGCGTCGGCGCGCGGCCCGCGCGCGCAGGTGACCACGACGGCGGTCCCGTCGGGCAGGTCCCCGGGGTGCACGGAGCCGCCGATCACGCCCGTCGCCCACTCCTCGGGGGTGCGCACGTCGACGAGCGTCACCGGGTCGGCCGGGTCGGCGAGCCGGGCGGCGAGCGCCGCCGGGGCGATCCGCGGCACCGCGGCCGCGGCGTCGGCCGGGAGGCCCGTCGGCCGTCGCGACGCCGGCCCGCGTCGGATCGGGCTCTCGGTCCACCGCCAGCGGCGGGCGTCGACCGTGAGGAGGCGGCCGAGCAGCGGTTCGCCGAGCCCGGCCACGAGGGCGGTCACCTGTGCCGCCATCACGGACCCGACCGCGCCGCACAGTGCCGGCAGGACGCCGTCCACGGCGCACGAGCCCTCGTCCGGCAGCACCTCGGGGTGCAGGTCGTGGAAGTCGACGCCGTCGGGACCACGGTCGCGGAAGACCGAGACCTGGCCGTCGTAGGCGAGCACGGTGCCCCAGACGAAGGGGACGCCGAGCGGGGCGCACGCGTCCGAGACCGCCCGGGTGACGTCCACGGCGTCGGCGGCGTCGACCACGACGTCGTGCCCCGCGACGTGCTCGGGCCGGAACCGCCCGACGACCGCCACCACGTCGAGTTCCGGGTCGACCGCACGGGCACGGGCCGCGGCGACCTCGGCCTTGGCGCTGCCGACGTCGGCGGCGGTGAAGAGCGTCTGCCGGGCGAGGTTCGAGCCGTCCACGACGTCGTCGTCCACGATGGTGAGCCGCCCGAGTCCGCTGCCCGCCAGGTACGCGACGACCGGGGCGCCCAGGCCGCCGGCACCCACCACGAGCACGCGGGCCCGTCCGAGCCGCTCGAGCAGGTCGGGTCCGGCGTCGGCGAGCGCCGCGGTCCGTGACCCGAGCCGGCGGCGGGTGGGGCTCGGTGGTCGGGTCGTCGTGTCGCCCGTGCCCGTCGGCTCGGCGTCGGACGTCACGCGTCCGTCTCCGGGCCCGGGGTCTCCACCGTCACCATGGTCGCCTTCACCGACGCGACGGCCACCGACCCGACCTCCAGGCCCAGGTCGCGCACGGCCTCCGCGCTCATCAGGGACACGACGCGGTGCGGTCCGCACTGCAGCTCGACCTGCGCCATCACGGTGTCGACGACGAGCCCCGTGACGATGCCGACGAACCGGTTGCGTGCGGAGCTCCGGACACCGGAGGGGTCGGCGAGCTGGTCGCCGCGCGTCGAGGCGTACTCGGCGAGCTCGCGGCCGTCGACGACCGCCCGACCGGTGGGGTCCGTGCCCCGGCTGAAGGTGCCGCCCTCGACCAGCCGACGGACGGTGTCGTCGCTCACGCCGAGGTACGTCGCGGCGTCACGGATGCGGAGCTGCGTCATGACGACGACCCTAACCGTGGAGCAGCCACCCACGGCTTGTGGACACTCTCCGGCTGGGACCCCCGCGCGTCGGGTTCCCGCCCAGCGGCGCTCGGTACCGTGCAGGACGTGAGTTCCCCCCGTACCGGCAGCATCGGCGTCCCGCACACGGTCCGGCAGCTGCCGGTCCGTGCCGGCGTCCGCGGTGCCGTGCGGACCGCGGTGTCCGCCGCCGTCCGCACCCCGGAGCTCACCGTCGGCGCCCTCGGCGTCATCGTGGCCGCGGCCTTCTCGTGGGTGCCGTCCCTCTGGTACGACGAGGCCGCGACCGTCACCAGTGCGCAGCGGTCCTGGGGCCAGCTATGGACCGAGCTGCACACGGTCGACGCCGTGCACGGGCTCTACTACGCGCTGGTGCACGCCTGGTTCTGGCTCGTCGGCTACACCCCCTTCACGCTGCGCCTGCCGAGCGCCCTGGCCGTCGGGGTCGCCGCGGGCCTGGTCGTCGCCCTCGGTCGGCGCATCGGCGGACGGCGGCTCGGCATCACCGCGGGCATCGTGTTCCTGCTCCTCCCCCGCGTGCAGTGGGCGGGGACCGAGGGCCGTCCCTACGCCACGATCACGACCCTCTCGGTCTGCCTCACCCTGGTCGGCCTGACCGCGGTGCGCCGGACCCGGTCGGGCGGCGCCGTCCGGTGGTGGGTCGCCTACGGCCTGCTCGCCGTCGTCGCGGTGGGGTTCAACGTCTACCTGGCCCTCGCGGTCGTCGCGCACGCCGTCGCTCTCGTCTGGACGCTCGTCGCCGAACGGCACGCCCTACGCAGCGCGACCGTGTTCCGCAGCGGTCGTCTGCCCGGTCAGCCGCTCGTCACCCGTCGGGTGCTCGTCCGCTGGGCGATCGCCGCCGGTACCGCGGCGGTGGTCCTCGCCCCCTTCGTGCTGGTCGTGGCCTCGCAGGCGAAGCAGGTCGGCTGGATCAAGGACATCAGCCGCGACACCTTCGGGCAGGTCTACGCGACCGCCTGGTTCGGCGCCTCCGACCCGTACGCCACGCTCATGTGGACGCTCATGGTCGTCGGCACCGTCGTCGCCCTCGTGCAGGTGCACGGCAGGGTGCCGTCGGCCCGCGCACTCTTCCGGGCGCAGGCCGTCCGCCTGGCGCTGCCGCTCGTCGTCGTGCCGACCGGCGTGCTCCTCGTCGCCACCGCACTCGGTGAGCGCCTGTACTCCCCCAAGTACGCGACCCTCAGCCTGCCGTTCGTGGCACTCTTGGTCGCCGTCGCCGTCACGGCGGTCCGGCCGCGGGCGTTGCTCGCCGCCGCGGTCGCCGTCCTGGTGGTCCTGTCCGTCCCCACCGCCGTCACCGTGAAGGGGCCCGAGGCCAAGCAGGCGTCGACCTGGGCGCACGCCGCCTCGATCATCAGCGCCGAGCGTGCGGCCCGTCCCGGTGCGAACGAGGGCGTCGTCTTCGGCAGCGTGTACCGGCACCCGACCACGACCGCCGAGATCATCAAGGTGTCCTACCCCGAGGCGTTCTCCGGGCTGACCGACCTCGCCGTCGGCACCGACGGTGCCGACCAGGGCGTGCTCTGGAACACGAACGGCGACCTCGCGACGACGATCCCGGCACGGCTCGGCGACATCGACACCGTCTGGTACGTCGGCGGTACCTCGCGGACGATCCGGCCCGAGGTCAAGGCCGTGCTCGAGGACGAGGGCTTCACCGTCGCGCACAACTGGAAGACCGGCAAGGTCATCATGACGGAGTTCGTCCGCTCCTGACGCGGCCCGCCGGTCAGTGCACGACGCGTGCGCCGTGGACCGGTCCGTGCGCCCGGAGGGCCACCAGACCGGAGGCGCTGAGCGCCACCTGCACCGCGAGCGCGGCGTCGCGGTCGGAGACCAGGAACGCGACGGTCGGTCCGCTGCCGGAGACGAGCCCCGCGAGCGCGCCGGACCGCTCCCCGAGCTCGAGCGTGTCGGCGAGCGCGGGCTGCAGCCGCATGGCCGGGGCCTGCAGGTCGTTGTGCAGGTGCTCGGCGAGCAGCTCGGCGTCCCCGGCGCGGAGGGCCTGCAGCACGTGCGTCTCGACGACCGGGGTGCGGGGTGCCGGGGAGATGTCGGCGCGGTAGCGCTCCCGGTGCTCGTCGAGGGCGCGGTACACGGCGGGCGTCGACAGGCCGGTGTCGCTCAGCGCGAGGACCCAGTGGAACTCGCCCTTCGCCAGCGCCGGGCTGAGTTCGTCGCCCCGCCCCGTGCCGACCGCGGTCCCGCCCGCGAAGGCGAACGGCACGTCGGCCCCGAGCTCGGCGGCCAACCGCAGCAGCTCGTCGCGCCCGAGCCCGGTCCCCCACAGGGTGTCGACGGCCAGGAGCGTGGCGGCGGCGTCGGCGGATCCGCCGCCCATGCCCCCGGCGACGGGGACCTGCTTGTCGATGGTCAGGCGCACGCCGCCGCGGTGGCCCGCGGTCCGGGCGACGAGACGAGCGGCCCGGACGGCCAGGTTCGTGTCGTCGGTCGGGACGGCGGACGTGTCGATCGGACCGGTGAAGCGCACCGAGAAGTCGTCAGCGCGCTCGGCCGTCACGTCCTCGTACAGGGACACCGCCTGGTATGCGGTGGCCACGTCGTGGTAGCCGTCGTCCTGCAGGGCGCCGACCGACAGGTGGACGTTGATCTTGCCCGGCGCGCGCGTCCGCACCCGATCCGGAGCGGGCGTCGACGTCATGCGACCAACCTATCCCCGTCCCGGTCGGGTGCCGGTCGCTCAGGCAGCTGCGGCGAACCCACGGCGCAGGTCGGCGATGACGTCGTCGACGTGCTCGAGTCCGATCGACAGCCGGATCAGGCCCTCGCCGACACCGGCAGCCGCGCGCTCCGACGGGGTCATCTGCACGTGCGTCGTCGACGCCGGGTGCACGACCAGGGAACGGACGTCGCCGATGTTCGACACGTGGTCGAAGAGCTCCAGCGCGGACACGAACCGCCGCCCGGCCTCGACGCCCCCGGCCAGGTCGAACGCGAGGACGCTCGACGGCCCCTTCGGCACGTACCGCTGCTGCAGGTGGCGCCACGGGGAGCTCGGCAGCCCGGCGTAGTGCACGTGCTCGACCTGGTCGTGCGCGTCCAGCCAGGTGGCCACGGCGGCGGCGTTCGACACGTGCCGGTCCATGCGCAGCGACAGCGTCTGGATGCCCTGCAGCACCAGGAAGGCGGTGAACGGCGCGATCGCCGGGCCGAGGTCCGCGGACAGCTTGGACCGGGTGCGCTGGATGAACGCGCGCCGCCCGAACTTCGCGGCGAAGTCGGTGCCGGCGAAGCCCGAGTGCTCCGCGGAGGTCAGCTGCGGGTACTTCTCGGGGTGCGCCGCCCAGTCGAAGGTGCCGGCGTCCACGATCAGTCCGGCGATGGCGCTGCCGTGGCCGGCGAGGTACTTCGTCGCCGAGTGCACGACGATGTCCGCCCCGTGCTCGATCGGCCGGACCAGGTACGGCGTCGCGATCGTGTTGTCGACGATGAGCGGCACGCCGACCTCGTGGGCCACACCGGCCACCCCGGCGAAGTCGAGGACGTCGCCGCGCGGGTTCGGGATCGACTCCCCGAAGAACGCCCGGGTCTCCGGACGGACCGCCGCGGCCCACTCGTCGAGGTCGGTCGGGTCCTGCACGAAGGTGAACGCGATGCCCAGGTCCCGCAGCGTCGACGCGAACAGCGTGTAGGTCGCGCCGTACAGCGACGCACTCGACACGATGTGGTCGCCGGCCCGCGCGAGCCCGAGCACCGCGAGCGACGTCGCCGCCTGGCCGGACGCGAGCGCGAGGGCGGCGACCCCGCCCTCGAGGTCGGCGATGCGGCGTTCGAGCGCGGCGGCGGACGGGTTGTTCACCCGCGAGTACGTGTGCCCGGGGGCGTTGAGCAGGAAGCGGTCGGCGGCGTCCTCCCCCGAGGGGTAGACGAACGCGGCGCTCTGGGCGATGGGCGGCACGTTCGCGCCGAAGCCCGGGTCGGCCCGGAAGCCGGCTCGGATCTGTCGGGTCTCGAACGCCCAGTCGTCCTCGACGGCCATCAGGAGACGACCTCGGCGGGCACCGACGCCCGGACGAGCGGGATGACCTGCTCGCCGAACCGCTCCATCTCCTCGAGCTGCGGCGAGAACTGCAGCAGCAGCGTGTCGACGCCGGCGTCCTCGTACTCGCGGATCCGCGCCGCGACCTGCTCCGGTGTCCCGACGAACTGGGGGCGGAGGCCCCGGTTCGACACCGAGTAGTCCTCCAGGCTCGGGACGTGCTCGAGCTGCGACTTCGAGATGAAGTCCTGGTACGACTCGTACGCCCCGCCGTGTTGCACGTCGGTGATCCGGGCGAGCTCGGCCTGCGCCTCTTCCTCGGTCTCGCGGACGATCGCGTAGGCGGCCATGCCGAACGCCTCGAACGGCGGCAGCCCCGCGTCGTCACGTCGACGGCGCATCTCGGCGATCTTCGTGCGGAGCTCCTCGACGGTGCCACCGTGGGTGACGTACGCGTCGGCGTAGTGCGTGATGCTCGCCTTGCCGGCCTCGCTCTCCCCGCCGGCGTAGATGCGCGGGGTGACGCGCGGCTTCGGCTCGAGGTGCGCGTTCTCGACGTCGTAGTACTCCCCGTGGAAGCTGTACGGTGTCTCGCGCCACAGCCCCTTCATGACCTCGACGAACTCGGCGGTGCGCTTGTACCGGTCGTCGTGCTCCGAGAAGATGCCGCCGTACTGCCTGGCTTCTTCCGCCCACCACGCACTGACGACGTTGAAGGTGAACCGGCCGCCGGAGATGTCGTCGATCGTCGCCGCCTGCTTCGCCGTGACCGCCGGCAGGTGGTACCCGGGACGCATCGCCGCCATGATCTCGAGCCGCTCGGTGGTCGCCGCGATCGCCGCCGCCAGGGCCCACGCCTCGAGACTCGGCGCCGCGACACCCTTGATGTCGTTGAGGTTGAGCTCCGGCACGAGGGTCAGGTCGAAGCCGATCCGCTCGGCGCGCTGCGCCAGGAGCTTCACGTAGTCGAACGTGACCGGCATCTGCTCGTCGTCGACGTTGCGCAGCCAGCCGCCGAAGAGCGGGGTCCAGTATCCGAATCGCACGAAGAGGTTCCTTGGGTGGTGGGGCGGGACGGACGGGAGGCGCGCGCCGGGTGGTGTGCCGCGCCTCCCGTCCGGTGGGTGGTCGGGTCGGGTCAGCGGTGCGCCGCCGCCGTGGCGGCGTACTCGGCGTCCAGCAGGCCGCCGAGGTAGCGGGCAATCGACCGCGGCCCGGAGGCCGGGGCGGTCGCCTCGACCGCTGGGTTGTAGTTCGTGTTCGTGTTGATGTCGTACACGACCGTGCGGCCGTCGACGGTCTCCATGAACTCGACACCCGCGATCGTGATGCGCTGCTCGGCCAGGAACGTCCGCAGCTGCTGGACCAGCGGGTGGTCGGCGGTGACCTCGGTGCGCACCGTGAAGGTGTCCGTCGCACCGGCGGAGCCGTCCGTGCCCGGGACGTCGCACACGGCGCCGGCGATCACCTGCGGGACCTCGCACGCGTCCGCCGGGCAGAGCTCGAAGCTGCCCGCGCTCGTGTCGACCCGGACCGCGTACACGAACTCGCCGCCGACGAACTCGGCACGCGTGATGAACGGCTCGCGGGCCGTGAGGTACTCCTGCAACAGGGTGATGCCGTCGACCGGCTCCTCGAACTCGGGGCTGGCGACGTGCACGTCGAACTCGGCGAGCGAGTCGAAGCGACGGACGCCGAGCCCCTTGCCACCCTGGTTGTGCTTCGTGATGAACGGGACGTCCTGGCCGCCGGTGAACGCGCGGGCGGCCTGCTGCAGGGTCGCTGTGCCGAACACGGCGGTGGTGCGCGGGACGTCGAACCCGGCCCGCTGCAGCAGCCCGTGCTGGGCGACCTTCGACACCTCGAGCTCGAGCACGTGGCTGCCGCCGACGACCTGCCGCCCGGCACGCTCGAGCCACCCGAGCAACGCCCGGGTGTACTCCTTGCTGTGCTCGTGCCCGCGGGTGTGGCTCGACGCGGACATGCGGGACCAGTACACGCCGGGCTCGGGCTCGGCGGCGAGGTCGATCTGCCCCTCGGTGAGGAGGACCTCCTGCACCGGCACGCCCTCGGCCTCGAAGGCGGCGGCGAGCGGCGGGAACCACTCGGGGTTCTCGTGGATGACGTACACGCGCGGAGTGCTCACCGCCCCACCCTAGGCACGGCGGTCGGGGTGAGGCCAGGTGTGTGACGTGGTGTTGCGGGGGGACGCGGGCGATCGTCAGGACTCGGTGAGGGCACCGAAGGTCTGCTGGCCGACGACACCGAGGAGCTCCAGCTTCTGCGCGTCCTCGCTCCCCGGCGGGGCTGTGAAGAGCAGGAGCGCCTGGGCCTGGTCGTCGGTGTGCAGGACCTGGCAGTCGACGGTGATGCGACCGAGCTCGGGTTGCACGATCGTCTTGTTGTCGGACCAGCGGAGGGCGACCTCGTGCAGGGCCCACAGCCGGGCGAACTCCGGGCTGCGGCGCTCGAGCTCGGCGACGAGTTCGCTCGCCCGACGGTCGCCCGGCCCGGCGAGGCCGACCGCCGCGCGGAGCGACGCCACCACGACGCGACCCAGGCGGCCGTGTTGCTCCGGGGCGTACTTCGCGAGCTCGGTGCCGGTGACGAACCACCGCCAGGCCTGGTAGCGGTCGTTGCCCGACAGGCCCACCGACGAGCCGAGCAGGGCGGCCGCCATCCGGTTCTCGACGAGGGTCTCCCCCAGGTGGCTCACCACGATCGCCGGGGTGTCCTCGAGTCGGTCGAGGACCCGGAGGATCGCGGGGTCCACGTGGTCGGCGCGGTGCATGCGGACGGGGGCGTTCTGGCCCGCCAGGTGGAAGAGGTGGTCGCGCTCGTCGAGGGAACAGCGCAGGGCACGGGCGATCGCCGCGACCATCTGCTCGGACGGCTGCGGGCCGCGCTGCTGCTCGAGCCGCGTGTAGTAGTCGACCGACATACCCGCGAGTGCCGCGACCTCCTCGCGACGGAGGCCCGGGGTGCGTCGGCGGGCACCGGCTCCGATCCCGACGTCCTCCGGACGCAGCAGCTCACGCCGTCGGCGGAGGAAGTCGGCGAGCGCGGCACGGTCCATGCACCCAGTGTGGTCGTCTCGACACGGGCGAGCCAGGGATCGCCGGTCCCCCGATGACGGCGCTCTGGTTGTCCCCGCCCGACCGGCGCATGGTGGTCGACATGGACACCACGAACAGCACCGTCTTCATCCCCGGCGCGACCTCGGGCATCGGCCTCGCGCTCGCGCTCCGCCTGCAGCAGGCCGGCAGCACCGTCGTCATCGGCGGTCGACGTCAGGCGCTCCTCGACTCGATCGCCTCCGAGCACGGCCTGGACACCGTGCAGGTCGACGTCGCCGACGCGGACTCGATCCGGCAGGCGGCCGAGACCGTCCTCGCCGCCCACCCCTCGCTCGACACCCTGGTGACGATGTCGGGCATCATGCGCAACGAGGACCTGCGCGACCCGGCGCACATCACGGACGCCGTCGAGATCGTCGAGACGAACCTGGTCGGCACGATCCGGCTCATCGACGCCTTCCTGCCGCACCTGCTCGGCCGCCCGAGCGCGACGGTCATGACGGTGTCGTCGGGTCTGGCGTTCGTGCCGCTGACCGCCACCCCGACCTACAGCGCGACCAAGGCCGGCGTGCACGCGTACACGCAGGCGCTCCGGCAGCAGCTCGTCGGCTCCTCGGTCGAGGTCCTCGAGCTCGCGCCGCCCGCCGTCGCCACCGACCTGATGGGCGGCCAGGACTTCGGCGGGATGCCGCTCGACGCGTTCATCGACGAGGTCGTCGGCCTGGTCGAGTCCGGGGCGGCTCCGGAGATCCTGGTGCAGAACGTCCTGCCACTGCGCTGGGCCGAGCGTGACGGGACGCACCAGCACATCCTCGAGGCGATGGCCGGCACCGGGCACTGAACCCGGCCTCAGACGTCGGCGAGCAACTCCCGCAGGGCGGCCTTCGCCTCCGGCATGCGCTCCGGCCCGGTCAGACGCTCCCGCGTCGCCGAGAGCCGGACGGTGTCGGGGCGGGGGCCGTCCTCGGCGGTGAGGAGCACCGATTCCCGGTCGGCTGTGGTCCACCGCGCCGACGGACGCTTCCCGCCGCGCCGCTCCGAGGTCGGCGGGTGGCCGAGCGTGACGGTCGCGGCGGCCACCGCCCGGTCGAGCACCGCCTCCCGGTCGCCGGGGACCTGCCGGGAGGCCGAGACTGCGAAGGTGCCGTCGGAGCGCTGCCCGGGGATGCGGAGGCCGCGGGACTGCTCGTAGCCGATCGCGACGCTCTGCGCCCACCAGGGGTCGACACCCGCGTCGACGAGCCAGGCGGCGATCGCGGTGTGGCCGATCGTGTGTCCGTCCGCCGCGTCGAGCTGCGCGTACCAGTCGTCGGGCGTCGTGCCGGTGGCGGCGAGCACCCGGTCGGCGGGGATGCCCCGGGCGTGCGAGCGGACCACGTCGTCGTTCATGGGCCGAGCGTACTTCCCACGTCGTGACATGTTGCGTGGCAGGTGCCAGCACGGACAGGATGGACGCATGCGACCTGAACCGTACGAGGAAGTGGTGCCGTCCGGACGTCTCATGCTGTGGGTCGGGCTCGGCCTGGCGGCAGTGGTGGTCGTCACGGTGGGCGTACCGCTCGCGGTCCCGTCGCCGACCGGTCAGGACGTGGGCACCGGTGACACGATCGCCCTGGTCGCCACACTCGTCGGGACGCTCGTGCTCGCGGTCGGCGTCGCCCGGATGCGGATCCACGTCCGCGTCGACGACGTGCTCGAGGTGCGGGTCACACCGTTCTGGTACCGCCGCCGCATCGACCCCGCGCAGATCACGTCGGCGGTGCCGATGGTCCTGAACGGGGTGAACTCGGCCGGGTGGGGCATCCGGCTCGTCCCCGGCGGGACCGCGCTCCTGCTCGACAACGGGCCGGGCGTGCAGGTGCACGTGGCAGGGAAGCGGTCGCTGCGTTTCCGCTGCGGCGACCCGGAGGCGTTCGTCGCCGCGCTGGAGGCCCGGGGCGCGTCCGTCGGCTGAGCCCGCCGGCTCCGGCGTCGCCGAGCGCGGTGGCCGACGCCGGGTCCGCGCGGTCGCGCCAGGGCGCGCGGTCGCCCGGTCGCGCCAGAGCGCTCGGTCACGCCAGAGCGCTCGGTCATGCCAGGGCGCTCGGTCGCGGCCGGTCCGCTCGGTCGCGCTCCGCGTCCGACGGCTCAGTCGGTGGCGTCGAGCACGGTCCGCCCGAGGCGCACGAAGTCGTCGACGCCGAGCTCCTCGCCGCGGGCCGTCGGCGCGATCCCGGCAGCCTCGAGCACCTCGGACGCACGAGCGCTGCTGCCGAGCACGCCCGACAGCGCCTGCCGCAGCATCTTCCGCCGCTGCTGGAACGCCGCGTCGACGAGGGCGAAGACCTGCGCACGCAGGCGTTCGTCGCCCGGGGGCTCGTGCCGGTCGAAGCCGACGAGGACGCTGTCGACGTTCGGCACCGGCCAGAAGACCTGCCGACTGACCTGCCCGGCGATCCGCCACGAGCCGTACCACGCGGCCTTCACGCTCGGGGAGCCGTAGACCTTGCTGCCCGGGTCGGCCGCCAGTCGGTACCCGACCTCGGCCTGGACCATGACGAGCGACCGGACGAGCGAGGGGAAGGTCGCGAGCAGGTGCAGCAGCACCGGCACGGAGACGTTGTAGGGCAGGTTCGCGACCAGGTGCGTCGGCGCGACCGGCAGGTCGTCCGCGGCGACCCGGAGGGCGTCCTGGTGCACGACCGTCAGTCGGGCGTCGGGCTGCAGGGCCGACACGGTCGTCGGCAGGTGCGCGGCCAGACGGGCGTCGATCTCGACCGCGGTGACGGGAGCGCCGGTCTCGGTGAGCCCGAGCGTCAGGGACCCGAGCCCGGGTCCGACCTCGAGCACACGGGACTCGGGTGTGACGCCGGCGACGGACACGATGCGCCGCACGGTGTTGGCGTCGTGCACGAAGTTCTGCCCGAGCTTCTTGGTCGGGATGACGTCGAGGGTCTGCGCGAGGTCGCGGATCTCCGCCGGACCGAGGAGCGCGCCCACCGCTACGCCCCCACCGAGACGGGCTCGTCGTCCCACGAGCCGTACACGGCCTCGGTGTTGGACGCGATCTGCTCCGCGAGCATCGCCGGGTCGGTGCCGAGCGTGTCGGCCATCGACCGCAGCGTGAGCGGGACGAGGTACGGCGCGTTCGGCCGGCCGCGGAACGGCGTCGGCGTGAGGAACGGGGCGTCGGTCTCGACCATGACGAGGTGCCGCGGCGCGACGTGCAGGGCGTCCCGCAGGTTCTGCGCGTTCTTGAACGTGACGGTGCCGGCGAAGGACATGTACCAGCCACGCTCCGCGCAGAGTCGTGCGAGTTCAGGACCGCCGGAGAAGCAGTGGAACACGGTCCGTTCGGGAGCGCCGACCCGCTCGAGGACCTCGACCACGGCGTCGTGCGCGTCCCGGTCGTGGATCGTCAGCGCGAGGTCGTGCTCCTTGGCGATGCGGATGTGCTCCTCGAACGAGCGGACCTGGGCGGCCCGGCCGTCGTCGCCCGTGCGGAAGAAGTCGAGCCCGGTCTCGCCGACGGCCCGCACGCGCGGCAACGCCGCGAGCTCCCGGATGCCGGCCAGGTGCTCGTCGAGCAGCCCCTGCTCGTCGAGGACCGGTGCTTCGTTCGGGTGCAGCGCGACCGCCGCGAGGACCCGCGGCTCGCGGGCGGCGAGGGCGGCTGACCACTGCGAGGTGGCGAGGTCGGTGCCGACCTGGACGACGCCGCGGACCCCGACCTGCTCGGCGCGGTCCAGGTGCTCCGGGTACTCGAGCGGCCCGTCCCCACCGTCGCCGACACCGTCGGCGATCTCCATGTGGGTGTGGTTGTCGTACACCGGCACGGTGAGGGGCTGCGGGAGCGGCGGGTAGCTCAGGTCCCGCTTCTGGCCGCCGCCGGCACCGCCACGAGCGCGGACGTGCGCGTCGGTCACGCGGCGCCCTGCTCCGTCTGCTCGATGCGCGGGAACAGCCCGGCGGCGAGCGGGGTCACCGTCGAGGACCCCTGCCACTCCCAGGCACGGTCGATGCGCTGCTCGGCGATGGACCTACCGGCACCGATGGACGCCCAGAGCTTCTCGGTCGCCTTCGGCATCACCGGGGACACCAGCACGGCCACGGTGCCGAGGCCGCGGAGGGCCGTGACGAGCACCGTCGCGAGGCGCTCGCGCTGGGCGTCGTCCTTCGCCAGGGCCCACGGCTCCTGCTCGGTGATGTAGCCGTTCAGGGCGTCGACGAGCTCCCACACGGTGCCGATCGCGTCGTGCGGTGCGAACGACCCGATGGACGCGTCGGCCCGCTCGGTGACGGACTGGGCGAGGGCGTCGATCGCCGCGTCGGACTCGGTGAGGTCGCCGCGTTCCGGGACGGCACCGTCGAAGTAGCGGTTGATCATCGCGACGATGCGGGAGGCCAGGTTGCCGAACCCGTTCGCGAGCTCCGCCTGGTACCGCGCCGAGATGTCCTCCCAGCTGAAGTTGCCGTCCTGCCCGAAGGTGATGGCGCGGAGGAAGTAGTACCGGAACGCGTCGGACCCGAACGTGTCGGTGATCTCCGACGGGGCGATGCCGGTCAGCTTCGACTTGGACATCTTCTCGCCGCCGACGAGCAGCCAGCCGTGGCCGAAGACGCGCTCCGGTACGGGCAGTCCGGCCGCCATGAGCATGGCCGGCCAGATGACGGCGTGGAAGCGAGCGATGTCCTTGCCGACGATGTGGACGCTCGGCCAGAGGCGCCGGAAGGCCTCGTCGTCCTCGGTGCCGTAGCCGAGCGCGGTGATGTAGTTCAGGAGCGCGTCGAACCAGACGTACAGGACGTGGTCGGAGTCCCACGGGATCTGGATGCCCCAGTCGAAGCTCGACCGCGAGATCGACAGGTCGCGCAACCCCTGCTTGACGAACGACACGATCTCGTTTCGGACGCTCTCCGGCTGGATGAACGCCGGGTTCGACTCGTACAGGTCGAGCAGCCGCTGCTCGAAGTCCGACATGCGGAAGAAGTAGTTGCGCTCGGCCAGCACCTCGACCGGGATCGAGTGGATCGCGCAGACCTGCTGGCCCTCGTACGGCCCGGTGCCGGGGACGAGGTCGCTCGGCTGCTTGTACTCCTCGCAGCCCACGCAGTAGAAGCCCTCGAACTCGCCGGCGTAGACGTAGCCGTCGTCGTACAGCTTCTGCAGGAACGCCGTCACGCCGCGCTCGTGGCGTTCGTCGGTCGTGCGGATGAAGTCGTCGTTGGCGACGTCGACCGTGTCGAGCAGCGGCTTCCACGCGTCGGTGACGAGCCGGTCGGCCCACTCCTTCGGCGTGACGTCGTTCGCCGAGGCGGTGCGCAGGATCTTCTGCCCGTGCTCGTCGGTGCCCGTGAGCAGCCAGGTGTCGTCCCCGCGCTGGCGGTGCCAGCGCGCGAGGACGTCCGCGGCGACCTCCGTGTACGCGTGCCCGATGTGGGGCACGTCGTTGACGTAGAAGATCGGCGTGGTGATCGAGAACGAGCTGCCGTCGGCCATGCGGACCATCCTAGAGGCGCGCTCGTACCCCGTGACGCGCGCCCCCGCGACCTGTGGACGACCGGACGGGAGGCCCGAGGCGGCGCCGCCACGGGCCTCCCGTCCGACGTCGTCGCGTCGGGGTCAGCGCGCGGCGAGCGCGCCTTCGTAGAGGTCGCGCTTCGACAGCCCGGTCGCGTCGGCGACCGCCGCGGCGGCCTCCTTCATGCGCGCTCCGGCGGCCACCCGCTCGAGCACGAGGCGGACGCCGTCCTCGATCGTGGCGTCGTCACCCGACCCGGTCGACCCGGCGACGACGACGCAGATCTCGCCGCGGACCCCGTCGGCCGCCCACGCGGTGAGCTCGGCGAGGGTGCCGCGCCGGACCTCCTCGTGCAGCTTCGTGAGCTCTCGACAGACCGCGGCACGCCGGTCGGCGCCGAAGCCGGCTGCCATGTCGCCCAGCGTGTCGGCGATGCGGTGCGGCGACTCGAAGAACACCATCGTGCGCTGCTCCCCGGCGAGCGCGGCGAAAACCCGACGCCGCTCCCCCGCCTTGCGGGTCGGGAAGCCCTCGAAGGTGAAGCGGTCGGTCGGCAGCCCGGAGAGGGCGAGCGCGGTCAGGACGGCACTCGGCCCGGGCACGGCGGTGACGGTGACGCCCGCCGCCGCGGCCGCCTCGACGAGCGGGAAACCGGGGTCGCTGATCGCGGGCATCCCGGCGTCGGTGAGCACGACGACGTCGTCCTCCCGCGCGAGCTCGACGACCTCGGCCGCGCGCTCCCGTTCGTTGTGCTCGTGCAGGGCGATGAGCCGCGGACGGTTCTCGATCCCGAGCGCACGCATGAGGTGGATGGCGGTCCGGGTGTCCTCGGCGGCGACCACGGAGGCGTTCGACAGCGTCTCCACGAGTCGACGGGAGGCGTCACCGAGGTTGCCGATGGGGGTTGCTGCGAGGACGATCACGTCCCCATTGTCGTCGCCACGCCTGCGACCTGTGGACAGCGCAGCCGACGGCGGGACCGCCTCCGTAGGATGCTGCGGGTGACCACGGACCTGGCCGACCCGCAGAAGACCGTGCCGGACGTCCCCCGTGGCTCCCGGCTCGACGACTGGTGGGCGCGCACGCTCTCGGTCGGGTGGCGTGTCGCCGCGTGGCGGTGGGGCGGTCCGATCGCGGTGACGGTGCTGGCCGCGCTGCTGCGGCTGGTCGACCTCGGACGGCCGCACGCGCTCGTGTTCGACGAGACCTACTACGTCAAGGACAGCTGGTCGCTCGTGCACCTCGGGTACGAGGGCACCTGGCCGGCGAACCCGAGCGACGACGGCGCCCCGACGACCGACGACCGGTTCGTGGACGGCCAGACGGACATCTACTCGCGGGCCGCCGAGTTCATCGCGCACCCGCCGCTCGGCAAGTACCTGATCGGCCTGGGCATGCTGCTCTTCGGTCCGGACAACGCCTTCGGGTGGCGCTTCACCGTCGCGGTCCTCGGCATCGCCACGGTGTTCCTCACCGCGGTGATCGCCCGGTCGCTGTTCCGCTCGACCCTGGTCGGCACCCTCGCCGGCGGGTTCCTGGCGGTCGACGGGCAGGCGATCGTGATGTCCCGCGTGTCGCTGCTCGACGGCGTCGTCACCTTCTTCGTCGTGCTCGGCGCCGGCGCCCTGCTGCTCGACCGGCGGTGGTCGGCCCGGCAGCTCGACCGGTGGACCGACCGGCGCGCCGCGGCCGGCAGACCGACGCTGTGGGGGCCGGTGCTGTGGTGGCGCCCGTGGCTGGTCGCGATGGGCGTCGCGCTCGGACTCGCCTCGGCGACGAAGTGGTCCGGCATGTACTTCCTGGCGTTCTTCGCCGTCTACTCGGTGCTCAGCGACATGCTGCTGCGTCGTCGCGCGGGCGTGGCCTTCTGGTCGTCGAGCGCCG
The DNA here is from genome assembly GCF_018885305.1 of Curtobacterium sp. L6-1. Lineage (NCBI taxonomy): Bacteria > Bacillati > Actinomycetota > Actinomycetes > Micrococcales > Microbacteriaceae > Curtobacterium > Curtobacterium aetherium. Next base: position 188,295 of record NZ_CP076544.1, on the reverse strand, counting down.
CACTCCAGCAGGCACCGGTCACGTTCCTGCTCACGGTGCCGATCGCGGCCGTGACGTACCTGGCGTCGTGGACCGGCTGGTTCGTCACGCGGGGCGGCTGGGACCGCGACTGGATCGGCAGCGGCGGGCAGCGCTGGACCGGGGTGCTCGCGTGGGTGCCGGACAGCCTGCAGAACTGGTGGCACTACCAGTCCGAGATCTACGCCTTCAACATCGGCCTGCACACCCCGCACTCGTACCAGGCGAACCCGCTGCTCTGGTTGGTCATGCAGCGCCCCACCTCGATGTACTACGCGGGCACGAACGCCGGGCAGGACGGCTGCGGGTTCGACCGCTGCGGCGCGGCGATCACGGGCGTCGCGAACCCGTTCGTCTGGTACGCGTCGGTGATCGCGGCCGTGGTACTGCTCGTGCTGTTCGTCACCCGTCGGCGGTGGGAGTACGGCTTCGTGCTGATGGGCATCGCCGCGGGGTACCTGCCCTGGCTGATGTACCTGGACCGGACGGTGTTCCAGTTCTACACGGTGGCGTTCGAGCCGTTCCTCGTCATGGCGCTCGCGGCGGCGATCGGCCACCTGATCGGGTCAGCGCGCGACCCACGACCCCGACGGACCCGTGCACTCGTGTGGCTCGGCGTGTACCTGGCGGTCGTGGTGCTGGCCTCGGCGTACTGGTACCCGATGTGGACGGCCGTGCAGACGTCGTGGGACTTCATCCGGTCGCACTACTGGCTGCCGAGCTGGTTGTAGGGCGCGCGCCCGCCGGACGGGAGGGTCGTGGCGACGCCGCCACGGGCCTCCCGTCCGGTGGGCGGGAGCGTCGCGGACGACCGCGCCGTCAGGACTGCGGCTGCATGGCGCGTTCGAGCGCGTCGCGGTCGAGCGGTTCGCCGACCATCTCGTCCGGCTCCGCCTGCGGCAGGACGCCGTCGACCAGCACCTGGGCGTAGCGCTTCCAGGCGTCGGGGTCGTGCTCGCGGGTGGCGTCGGCGACCGTGCCGACCATCGCCGTGAGGATCGGGAGGTCGCGGGCGTCGAAGCCGGGGCGCACCACGCCGGCGTCCCTGGCGCGGCCGATGATCGTCGCCACCTGCTGTTCGAGCCGGTCGCGCTCGAGCACGATCGAGGGCCGGGCCCTGCCCGCACGGACGATGGCGTCGGCGAGCGCACGGTCGCGGGCCCGGAAGGAGAAGACGCCCATCAGGTACAGGCGGAGGGATTCGCGCGGGTCGAGTTCCTCGGCGGCCCGGGCGGCAGCGGCGTTCATCGCCTCGAACTTGGTCGCGAGGAGCGCCTCGATCAGGGAGTCCTTGTCGGCGAAGCGCCGGTACACCGTGCCGACACCGACGCCGGCTTCGTGGGCGATGTCGTTCAGCGTGACGGAGATGCCCCGCTCGGCGAAGCACTTGCGTGCGGTCTGCAGGATCAGTTCGCGGTTGCGCGCGGCGTCGGCGCGCAGGGGCCGGTCGAGGTCGGCCGCGGATCCGGTGGTGCTCACGGGACGAACCTAGACGAACAGTCTGGGAACAAACGGATGCGGTGACTCCGTTTTGGGCTACAGTGGTCACAAGCGGATGCCCGGCATCCGCTTCACCATCCTCCGGGACGCCCGACGGCGCGCGCCCCTCCTCCCCTTCCATCCTTCGAGAAGGAGGCTGTCGTGACGGCAGAACAGACCGCGCCCGCTCCCACAGGAGCGACGCCCAGCACAGCGGGCCCCACCCCGGCCCGGACCGACCACCGATGGATCGCCCTCGCGGTCATCGCCCTCGCCCAGCTCATGGTCGTCCTCGACGCCACCATCGTGAACATCGCGCTGCCCTCGGCGCAGCAGGACCTCGGGTTCGGCACCGACCAGCGCCAGTGGATCGTCACGGCGTACTCGCTGGCGTTCGGCTCGCTGCTGCTCCTCGGCGGTCGACTCGGTGACCTCTTCGGCCGGAAGAACACGTTCATCATCGGCCTGGTCGGCTTCGCCGTCGCCTCGGTCCTGGGCGGCCTGGCCGACTCGTTCGGGCTGCTCGTCGCGGCCCGTGCCCTGCAGGGCGTGTTCGGCGCGCTGCTCGCCCCGTCGGCGCTGGGCATGCTCACCACCACGTTCCGCGACCCCAAGGAGCGCGGTCGCGCGTTCGGCATCTTCGGTTCGATCGCCGGCTCGGGTGCGGCCATCGGCCTGCTGCTCGGCGGCGTCCTGACCGAGTACGCCTCGTGGCGCTGGTGCCTCTACGTGAACGTCGTGTTCGCCGTCCTCGGCGTCATCGGCGCCCTCGTCTTCATGGCGAAGCCGCCGAAGGTCGAGCGTCCGCGCATCGACGTGGCGGGCGTCCTCACCATCACGGCCGGTCTGGTCGGCGTCGTCTACGGCTTCTCGAACGCCGAGACCAACGGCTGGGACGACCCGGTCACGATCGGCATGCTCGCCGGCGGTGTCCTGCTCATCGCGGCCTTCATCGTCATCGAGACCCGCGTCGCACACCCGCTGCTCCCCCTGCGTGTCGTCCTCGACCGTGACCGCGGCGGTTCGTTCGTCGCGATCGGCCTGGTCGCCATCGGGATGTTCGGCATCTTCCTGTTCCTGACTTACTACCTCGAGCAGACCCTCGGCTTCTCGGCGCTGCAGACCGGACTGGCGTTCCTGCCGATGCCGCTGTCGATCATGCTGTCGGCGACGCAGATCGGTGGGCGTCTGCTCCCCCGCGTCGGCCCGAAGGTGCTCATCTTCGCTGGCGGACTGGTCGCTGCGACCGGGCTCCTGCTGCTCCTGCGCACCGACCTCGACAGCTCCTACGCGGGCACCGTGCTGCCGGCGCTCATCGTGATCGGCCTCGGCATGGGCACGATCTTCTCGTCGGCCATGAACACCGCCACGACCGGGGTGGCCCGTGCCGATGCCGGCGTCGCGTCGGCCACGGTCAACACCATGCAGCAGATCGGTGGCTCGATCGGGACCGCGCTGCTGTCGACGATCTTCGCCGACGTGGTCGCGAACAGTCTCTCCGGACTGGGCGGGGCACCGACGAAGCTGCAGCAGGCCCAGGCCACGCTCGACGGGTACCACGCCGCGTTCGCGATCTCGGCCAGCGTGCTGGTCCTCGTCGCGATCGCGAGCGGGCTGCTCATCAACCGACAGTCGGTGCGACTGGCACGCCTCGAGCGCGCCGGGTCGGACGCGACGGGGAGCATCCCGGCCGCCGCACACTGAGCGGCAGCGAACGGGACGGACACCGCACGGGCAGCGCCCGGGTGGTGTCCGTTCCGTGTTCCCCGACCGGCTCGGCACCTGTGGGGACGCGCATGTCGCCTTGTTGCTGACTCTCTGTCACGAGTCAGAGGTCTGGTTTACGGTGATCGGCATGGCCCCCGTCCTGACCTCGCCGCTCGTGTCGACGCAGTGGCTCGCCGACCACCTCGGCGCGGACGACCTCCTCGTCCTCGACGCCTCGGTGCACACGGACGGCATCGGCCTCGACACGACCTGGCACTCCGCGCAGACCGCGCACGAACACGACGGACACGTCCCCGGCGCCGTCTACGCCGACCTCATCCACGCGTTCTCGTCGCCGGACACCGGCCTCCCGTTCACCCGCCCGGACGTCGAGCGTTTCGAGTCCGCCGCCCGCGCGATCGGGGTGAGCCGCGCCTCCACGGTGGTGGTCTACGACGACGGCATCGGCGAGTGGTCCGCCCGCCTCTGGTGGATCTTCCGCTCGTACGGCTTCGAGTCCGTCGCCGTCCTCGACGGCGGCTTCCCGAAGTGGCGCGACGAGGGCCGCCCGGTGCGCGTCGGTGCCCTGTCCCGCGCGCCGCGGCCCGCGGCCGACGGCGACGCGTTCGTCGCCGGTGAGGAACGCCCGCTGTGGGCCGACCGCGCCCGCGTCCTGCGGGCGGTGGACGGGTCGGAGCCCGCCGCACTCGTCCTCGCCGCGGACGTCACCACGCTCGGCGACGACCACCCGCCCGTGGTGCCCGGCAGCACGACCATCCCCGTGCACGAGCTCCTCGACGAGTCGAACGCGTTCCTGCGCCACACCGACCTCGAGCGCGCCCTCGCCCCCGTGCTCTCGGCGGACGAGGTCGTGACCTACTGCGGTGTCGGGAGCGCCTCGTGCGTGGACGCCCTGGCGCTGACGGTCCTCGGGCACCGCAAGGTCCGCGTGTACGACGGCTCCCTCGCCGAGTGGTGGCGGGAACCGGTCGCCTCCTGACGGTCCGACCCTCCCGTCGGTCCGGCGCGCCGTGCCCCGCGGTCTAGCGTTGGCGCCATGAGCAGCAGACGCGCCGTGGTCCTCGGCGGGACCGGCGGCATCGGGTCCCAGGTCGCCCGCGAACTCCTCGGCGCCTCCGGACGCGGTGGCGACGACTGGACCGTCGAGATCGTGTCCCGACGCGGCGGCCCCGTCGCCGACGAACTCGTCGCGGCCGGAGCCCTCGCCCGCCCGGGCGACCGGCGGGACACCGCGCTGCTGCGCGACCTGCTCCGCCCCGGCGCCGACCTGGTCGTGGACACCATGGGCCTCACCCGCGACGACGCCCTGCAGCTCGCACCGTTCCTGGACGACGTCGGGTCGACGGTCTTCGTCTCCTCGAAGGCCGTCTACGCCGACGAGCAGGGACGCCACGCGAACTCCGTCGAGCGGCCGGTCTTCGGCGGCGCGGTCACCGAACTGCAGCCGACCGTCGCACCCGGTGACGGCGACCCGACCTCGCGGGACGGGTACGGTGCGGCCAAGGTCGCCGCCGAGCAGGTGCTGCTCGACCACGGCGCCCCGGTCACCGTGCTGCGGCCGTCGAAGGTGTACGGCGTCGGCATCGGACGACCGCGCGAGTGGTTCGTCGTCCGCCGGGTCCTGGACGGCCGGGAGCGGATCCTGCTGGCGGACGAGGGGCGCGGTGTCGACCACACCACGGCGGCCTCGGGCATCGGCGCCCTCGTCCGGACCATCGCGGACGCACCGGACCGCCGGATTCTCAACGTCGCCGACGAGACCGCCCCGACCGCGCTCGAGATCGTCCGCACGGTCGCGGGGCTCCTCGACCACCGGTTCGACGAGGTCCTCCTCGGTGCGGACGCGCCCGCCTTCGTCGGCGTCACCCCGTGGTCGTCGCCGTCGCCGTTCGTGCTCGACACGACGGCCGCACGGGCCCTGGGGTGGGAGCCGCCCCGCTTCGCCGAGGCGGTGCGGCCCGAACTGGACTGGCTCGTCGAGACCGCCCGCCGGACCCCGGCGGACGGGGACGTGCCGTGGGCTGCCGACCCGTTCTGGGACCGGATGTTCGACTACGGCCCGGAGGACGCGGCGCTCGCGCTGCTGTCGCTCGGGCTCAACTGACCGGCGCGCCGACCGGTGACCGCGGCGTCCGTCCCGCCACCCCGCTCGGAGCTGCTGGTCATCGGCGGTCGCTCCGGGGTGGGCAAGTCGACGGTGGCCGCGGCGCTCCACGACCTCCTCGCCGACGCCGCGGTCCGCCACGTCGTCGTCGAGGGCGACTCGCTCGACCTGGCGTGGCCCGCTCCGCACCGCGAGCACCCGGAGGCCCGTCTCGCCGAGCGGAACCTCGCCGCCCTGTGGGCCAACACCCGGGCCCTCGGACACCACCGGCTCGTGTTCACGAACACCGTGTCCGTGCTCGAGTCAGCCCGCCTCGCCGCCGCGATGGGCGACGACCCGACGGTGACGGCCGTCCTCCTGCGCGCCGACGACGACGTGACGCACGGGCGACTCGACCACCGTGCGGCAGGACACGTCCGCCAGGCGGACGTCGACCACAGCGCGACGACGGCACGGAGGCTCGACGCCACCGCGCCGGACCACGTCGTGCGGCTGGACACCGACGGGTCGACGCCGGCCGAGATCGCCGGCCGGATCGGCCGACTGGTCGGCTGGCTCGCCTGACGCGCACGGCGCCTGTGGACGGCGCGGTCCTGTCCACAGATCGGTCGGGAGGCCCGCCCACTCAGGCCGGTCGGGGCACGCTGGGAGCATGAACGACAACCGGCTCGGGACCGCCGTCAGCCCCTACCTCCGTCAGCACGCCGACAACCCGGTGGACTGGCGTGAGTGGGGTGCGGAGGCGTTCGCCGAGGCCCGCGAGCGCGACGTGCCCGTCCTCGTGTCGATAGGGTACGCGACCTGCCACTGGTGCCATGTCATGGCACGCGAGAGCTTCTCCGACCCCGCGGTGGGGGCGCTCCTGCGGCAGGACTTCGTCGCCGTGAAGGTCGACCGCGAAGAGCGCCCCGACGTGGACGCGAGCGCGATGGCCGCCGCGAGCGCCTTCACGGGACAGCTCGGGTGGCCGCTGACGGTGTTCATGACGCCCGACGCGCAGGTGTTCTACGCGGGGACCTACTACCCGCCGCAGCCGGTCGGGCAGCATCCGTCGTTCCGGCAGGTCACCGCGGCGGTGCTCGACGCCTGGCGGGACCGTCGGGACGAGGTGGACGCGAACGCATCGGCCGTCGCGCGGGCCATCCGGCAGGGGGCGGAGGCGGACGCGGCGTCCGCAGCGGCCGCGGGGTCCGACGGAGCCGAGCCGGGCCTCCCGTCCGTCGACGCGGTGCTGGGCGTCGTCGCCGACCTGGAGCGTGCCGAGGACACCACGTACGGCGGGTTCGGTGGGGCACCGAAGTTCCCGAACGCGCCGCTGCTGGAGTTCCTGCACGACGCCGCCGCCGACGGCAACACCGCGGCGGGAGCCCTGCTGGGGCGTGCGCGGACGGCGATCGCGCAGTCCGAGCTGACCGACGCCGACGGTGGGGTGTTCCGCTACGCGACGCAGCGGGACTGGTCCGTGCCGCACTACGAGCGGATGCTCTACGACAACGCCGGACTGCTCGCCGTGGCGGACGCCGGACGGGCGCGCGGCATCGCCGACTTCCTGCGCGACACCCTGCGTCGTGCGGACGGGGCATTCGTGGCCGCGCAGGACAGCGAGTCCACCATCGACGGCCGCCGGGTCGAGGGCGAGTGGTACCACCTGCCGCTCGACGAGCGCGGCGACCTGGACGCCCCGCCGCTCGACGACCAGGTCCTGACCGGGTGGAACGGTCTGGCGATCCGCGGACTCGTGCTGGCCGGCGGTCGCACGGGTGACGACGAGATGATCGAGCTCGCCCGTGGCGCGGCCGACGCCGTGCTCGCCGCGCACGTCCGTGACGGCCACGTCGTCGTCCGGTCGAGCTCGGCGCGGGGGACCTCCGCGGCAGCACCGACGCTGGAGGACCTGGGGCTCCTCGCCGAGGGGCTGCTCGAACTGGCGCTGGTCACCGGGGAACTCCGGTACGCACTCACTGCCCGGACGATCGTGCAGGACGCTCTGTCCGGTGCGCTCGAGGTCGACCCGGTGCTCGCCGCTGCCGGCACGGCGACCGGGGAGCAGCCGCAGACGGCCCTGCGCTCCGGCACGGTCGGGCTGGCGGGCGCCGCCACGGTGCTCGCGGCCCTCACCGGTGACGACGGCCTGCGTGCGGCGGCGACCCGATCGGTGGCGGACCGGGCGCGGACGGGGGTGGAGCGTCCCCTCGGGCACGCCGACGCCCTCGGTCTGGCGCTCGGCCTGCAGCGTCCCGCACGAGAGGTCGTCCTCGTGGCGTCCGACCGTACCCGGCCCGACGTGGCCGCGATGGAGCGGGCCGTCCTCGGTGCCCGGCGCCCGGGGACCGTGGTCGCGGTGCTCACTCCCGAGCAGGCGGCGGCGTGGTCGGTGGCCGGGTTCGAGCTCTTCGCCGGTCGGGACGGCCAGGACGGCGTCGCCTACGTGTGCCACGACCGGGTCTGCGAACTGCCCGCCCACACGCCGGACGAGCTCGCGGCACAGCTCGGCTGATCGCGGACGCGCCCGGACGGTATCCTGGAATGCTCATGTCGAATCCCCCTGTCATCACGTACCCGCCGGAGCTGCCCGTCTCGCAGCGGCGGGACGACATCGCCGCTGCGATCCGCGACAACCAGGTCGTCATCGTCGCCGGCGCCACCGGGTCGGGAAAGACCACGCAGCTGCCCAAGATCTGTCTCGAGCTCGGGCGCGAGCGCATCGGACACACGCAGCCCCGCCGGATCGCGGCCCGCACCATCGCGGAGCGGGTGTCCGAGGAACTCGGCGGCGAGCTGGGCGACCTCGTCGGCTACCAGGTGCGGTTCACCGACAAGGTGAGCGCGAACACCCGGATCAAGGTGATGACCGACGGCATCCTGCTCAACGAGATCCACTTCGACCGGGACCTCAAGCGCTACGACACGATCATCATCGACGAGGCGCACGAGCGGTCCCTCACCATCGACTTCCTGCTCGGCTACCTGAAGCGGCTGCTCCCCCGCCGACCGGACCTCAAGGTCATCATCACCAGTGCGACGATCGACCCGCAGTCGTTCTCCGAGCACTTCGGCGGAGCGCCGATCGTCGAGGTGTCCGGCCGCACCTACCCGGTCGAGATCCGCTACCGCCCGTTGGTCGCCGACGACGACGTCGCCGGTGACGACGACGAGGACGACGACTTCGACGAGCGTCCGGCCGGCACCCGACCGGCGACAAGCGGGCGTGCCGGGGCCGGCCGGAACGCCGGCGGTGCCGACGCCGACGACCGCGACCCCCTGCAGGGGATCACCGACGCGCTGGACGAACTGGCGCGCGAGGAGCCGGGCGACGTCCTCGTGTTCCTCTCCGGCGAGAACGAGATCCGCGACGCGCAGGACGCCATCGAGGGCAAGCACTACGCCGGCACCGAGGTCCTGCCGCTCTACGGACGGCTCTCCGCCGCGGACCAGCACCGGGTGTTCCAGCGGTCCGCGACCCCGGGTGTCCGTCGTCGCGTGGTGCTCGCGACCAACGTCGCCGAGACGTCGCTGACCGTGCCCGGCATCAAGTACGTCATCGACACGGGTACCGCGCGCATCTCGCGGTACTCCCCGCGGGCGAAGGTGCAGCGCCTCCCGATCGAGGCGATCTCGCAGGCGTCGGCGAACCAGCGCTCCGGGCGCGCGGGCCGCACCAGCGCGGGCATCGCGATCCGGCTCTACTCCGAGGACGACTTCGAACGCCGTCGGGAGTACACGGACCCCGAGATCCTCCGCACGAACCTCGCCGCCGTCATCCTGCAGATGATCTCGCTCGGGTTCGGCGACATCGAGTCGTTCCCGTTCCTGCAGCCGCCGGACTCCCGCGGTGTGAAGGACGGCCTCGACCTGCTCCGCGAGCTGCGGGCCGTCGACACCGCCGGCGCGATCACGAAGACCGGCAAGCAGCTCACCCGTCTGCCCATCGACCCGCGACTCGGCCGGATGGTGCTCGAGGCGAGCCGCCAGGGCGTCGGGCGCGAGGTCATCGCCATCGTGTCGGCGCTGAGCATCCAGGACCCCCGCGAGCGTCCGCTCGAGAAGCGTGCGCAGGCCGACCAGCTGCACGCCCGCTTCGCCGACCCCACGAGCGACTTCCTCACCCTGCTCGGCCTCTGGAACCACCTGGAGGAGAAGCAGGAGGAGCTGTCCTCGAGCGCCTTCCGCCGGATGTGCAAAACCGAGTTCCTCAACCACCTCCGCATCCGCGAGTGGCAGGACCTGTACCGACAGCTCGCACGGGCGGCGAAGCAGGTCGGCATCCACGTCGGCAAGGAACGCAAGGACGACCCGGACTCCGTGCACCGTGCCCTGCTGGCCGGACTCCTCAGCCAGATCGGCCTGCGGGACCGCGAGAAGCGAGACTACCTCGGCTCCCGCAACACCCGCTTCGTGGTGTTCCCCGGCAGCGTGCTCGCGAAGAAGCAGCCCGACGCCGTGATGGCCGCCGAACTCGTCGAGACGAGCCGGTTGTTCGCGCGGACCGTCGCACGGATCGACACCGCCTGGGTCGAACCGCTGGCGGGCGACCTGCTCAAGCGCACCTACGGCGAACCGCACTGGGAAAAGAAGCAGGGCGCGGTCGTCGCCTTCGAGCGGGTCACCCTGTTCGGTGTCCCGATCGTCCAGCGGCGCCGGGTGCAGTACAACCGCATCGACCCGGTGCACTCCCGCGAGCTCTTCATCCGTCACGCCCTGGTCGAGGGCGAGTGGGACTCGCAGCAGGCGTTCGACCGCGCCAACCGGAAGCTCCGCCGCGAACTCGAGCAGCTCGAGGAACGCACCCGCCGCCGCGACATCCTGCTCGACGACGAGACGGTCGTCGAGTTCTACGACGCGCGCATCCCGGCCGAGGTCGCGACCACCCGCGACTTCGAGGGCTGGTGGCGACGGACCCGTCGTGACCAGCCCGACCTCCTCACGATGCGCCGCGAGGACCTGCTCGACGAGTCCGCCGCCTCCGCGGCCGAGGACGACGAGGAGTACCCGACGCAGTGGCGCAGCGGCGACCAGCGGTTGGCCGTCCGGTACCGCTTCGAGCCGGGCGCCGAGGACGACGGTGTCAGCGTGCAGGTGCCGCTCGCCGTCCTGCCGCGGATGCGTGAGGAGGGCTTCGACTGGCAGGTGCGCGGCCTGCGGAAGGAACTCGTCACCGCGCTCATCAAGGCGCTGCCGAAGCACATCCGGAAGAACGTCGTGCCCGCAGCCGACTGGGCCGAGAAGATCGTCACCGAGCTGCCCGACGACGCCCCGACGACCCCGACCGAGAGCTTCCGCGCCACCCTGGCGAAGACGATCCAGCGCCTCGTGCACGTGCCGGTCGCCGAGTCCGACTTCGACATGTCCCGGGTGCCCGCGCACCTGTTGCCGACGTACGCGGTGGTCGACGAGCGCGGCCGCCGGGTCGAGGCCGGCAAGGACCTCGCAGCGCTGCAGACCAGGCTCAAGGACCGCACCCAGCAGAGCGTCGCCGCCGCGACGCAACGCTCAGGAGGCTCGTCCCGCGTCGCCGACGCCGGCTCCGGTCGGCGCATCGAGCGCACCGGCCTGACCGGGTGGCCGGACCAGGACCTGCCCGAGGTGCTCGACACGAAGCAGGCGGGCGGCGTCATCCGCGCCTACCCCGCCCTCGTCGAGGAGGGCTCCGGCCCGAAGGCGACCGTGGGCGTGCAGCTCCTCGCCACCCCGGGCGACCGTACGGTGCGGATGCCGGCCGGGGTCCGCCGCCTCGTGATGCTGGCGGTGCCGTCGCCGGTGTCGTACATCCAGCAGCACCTCACGGCGCCGGAGAAGCTCGCCCTGGCCGCGAGCCCGTACACCTCGACGGCGGCGCTGTTCGACGACGTCCTCGCCGCGGTGGTCGACGCCGGCATCCGCCGGTCGCACCCGGACGGTCTCGTGTTCTCGCGGACGGCGTTCGAACAGGTCCGCGACGCCGTCTCGGCGACGGTCGTCGACACCATGTTCACCGCGGTGTCCGAGGTCGCCGCCGTCCTGACCGCACAGCGGAACGCGGAGCGGGCGATGAAGCAGGCGACGAACATGGCGCTCCTGCCGGCGCTGTCGGACATGCGGCAGCAGATGGAACGGCTGGTGTTCCCCGGGTTCGTCTCGGTGGCGGGGCTGGACAGACTCCGCCGCATCCGGGTGTACCTGCAGGGCATCGAGGCGCGGGTGACGAAGCTGCTCCAGAACCCGGGCCGCGACGCCCAGTGGATGCGCGAGGTCACCGGAGCGACCGACCGCTACGTCGAGGCCGGCGGGACCTTCCCGCCCGCCGTCGGCGCGCACCCGGAGCTCGTGCACACGCGGTGGATGCTCGAGGAGTTCCGTCTCAGCCTGTTCGCGCAGGAGCTCGGGACCGCAGAGACGGTCTCGCTGCAGCGGATCACGAAGGCGCTGACCGCAGCCTCGCGCTGACCGCGGCCTCGCACTGACGTTCGCCCTCGCGCTGACGTCGGCGGGCGTCGAGGGCCGGACCGCCGGGTCAGGCGGACTGACCGGCCGCGTCCGGGCCCGTGGTCGGCTCCGCGTCGGTCTCGACCGGCTCGACCGCGAGCCCCTCGACGACCTCGACCCGCGGCAGCTCGGCGAGCACCGCCCCCGGCAGGAACAGCTTCGCGCCCCGGACGCCCGCTCCGATGACCACCTCGGGCGCCGTGAGCACCCGCGAGTCGACGTAGACCGGCCAGTCGGCGGGCAGTCCGATCGGCGTGATGCCGCCGTACTCCATCCGCGTCCGCTGCACGGCGTCGTCCATCGGCGCGAAGCTGACCTTCCGCACGCCGAGCAGCCCCTTGACCGTCCGGTTGACGTCGAGCTTGGTGGACGCGAGCACCACGCACGCGGCGTAGGTGACGGTCTCGCCCCGCTTGCCCGCGACGACGATGCAGTTCGCGCCGCCCGCGACCGGGAAGCCGTACGCCTCGGAGAACGCGGCGGTGTCCGCGAGCTCGGGGTCGATCGGTGCGGCCTCGATGCGCTGGAGCACCTCGAACGGCAGGGCGACCAGGGCCTCGGCGACGGGGATGGCGATCGAGCCGGTGGCGAGCAGGACGGGCATGCGGTTCAGCGTGGGCATCGTTCCACCCTAGGGACGCGCAGGATGACGAGGTGTCAGCAGCTGACCGGTCCGGAGCGGAGACCTCGGAACGCACGGCACGTTCGTCCATCCGTCCGTCCCTGTCTCGCTAGCCTCACGGCATGGGGGAAGCAGCACAGGGTCGACGGCGGAACAGTTGGCGCACGGTGCGCGGCCTCCTCATCGCAGCGCCACCCGTCATCGAGGTGCTCGTCCTCGTCGTCGGGCTCGTGGTCTCGATCGACGCGCCGTACGAGAGCGAACGGGCCTGGGCGCCCATCGCATGGCCGATGCGGGCGACGTTGGGGACCTTCCCGCTCGCCCTCGTCGCGGTGGCCGTCGCCGTCGGGCTCCGCTCGGTGGAGGGCCGGACCACTGCGGTCTGGCTGGCCTGCATCTCCACCGCGATCGGCCTCCTGCCGTTCGTCGCCGCGGCGCGGATCGCCCTCCGCCTCTCCTGAGGACCGGCGCGGACGCCACGACCACACGACGGACGGGAGGCCCGTGACCAGCTGGTCACGGGCCTCCCGTCCGACGGTCCCGCGCTCCCCCGCGGCGACCGTCACCGGCCGGTTCCCCGTCAGCCGGCGACCTCCCACGTGACGAGTCGGGCGTCACGCGTGGTGACCTCGTGCACCGGCCCGTCCACGGCGACGGTCGACCGCGGTGTCGCGGTGCCGGGCAGGACCCGGGCCTCCGTGGCGCGCTCGTTCACGATGACGCCGCCGGTCGCGGCGTCGGCGTCGGCCGCGGAGGCCGATGCCGAGGCGTGCGAGCCGACCCAGACCTCGACGTCGCCGGGTTCGACGACCCGCACCATCCGCCGGTCGCTGAACGCGAAGCGGGTGGACGGGACGGTGAACGCGAGCCGCACGGACTCGCCGGTGTCCAGGTCGACGCGTGCGTAGCCGAGCAGCTGCACGACGGGGCGGGTCACCGAGCCGTGCACATCGCGCCCGAAGAGCTGCACGACGTGCCCGCCGGCCACCTCGCCCGTGTTCGTGACGGTGACGCTCGCCGTGAAGGCCGCGCCCGCGCGGACCGAGGGGTCGACGACCAGGTCGTCGTACGCGAACGACGCGTAGGACAGGCCGAAGCCGAACGGCCGGACCGGCGTGGAGTCGGTCGCGGTGACGTCCGACGGCCCGCCGAGCACGGGGTGCAGGTACGAGTACGGCTGGGCACCGGCGGACCGGGGCAGCGAGACCGGCAGTCGGCCGGACGGGTTGACCCGCCCGGTGACGACGTCGGCGATCGCGAGGCCGCCGCCCTCCCCCGGGAAGAACGCCTGCAGCACCGCTGCCGGTCGGGACCCGTCGCCGTCGAGCGCCCAGCTGATCGCGTACGGCCGACCGGTGAGGAGCACGAGGACGACGGGCGTGCCGGTGGCGACCACGGCCTCCACGAGCTCGCGCTGCACACCGGGCAGGTCGAGCGACTCGGAGTCGTTGCCCTCCCCCACGGTGCCACGGCCGAACAGGCCGGCCTGGTCACCGACGACCACGACGGCGAGCTCGGACGCGGTGGCGGCCTCGACCGCCGCAGTGAAGCCGCTGCGGTCGGTCCCCTCGACCGCGCAGCCCGCGACGTGGCGGACGTCGGCGTCGGCGAAGGAGGCGGTGAGCGCCTCCGCGACGGTCGGGATCGAGAACCCGAGCGGCAGGCCCGGGTGGGCCGCGAGCACGTGGTTCGCGAACGAGTAGCAGCCCTGCAGGGCCTCGGCGCGGTCGGCGTTCGGGCCGATCACGGCCACGCGCGCCGGGTTCCCGCGGACCGGCAGCACGCCGTCGTTGCCGAGCAGCACGACGGACTCCTCGGCCAGTCGGCGGGCGAGCGCCTGGTGCCGGGGCGAGTCGAGGTCGACGCCGGTGGGCGGCTCGTCCTCGTAGGCCTCGGGGTCGAGCAGGCCGAGCGCCTCCTTCTGGGCGAGGGCGCGGAGCACGGCGCGGTCGACGTACGCCTCGTCGAGGGCACCCGACCGGACGCGGTCCACCAGCGGCTGCAGGTATGCGTCCCCGGTGGGGAGTTCGACGTCGATGCCGGCCTCGAGGGCGAGAGCAGCCGCCTCTCCCCGGTCGGCAGCGACGGCGTGCATGACCTCGAGGAACGCGATGGCGAAGTAGTCCGCGACGACGGTGCCGTCGAAGCCGAGCTGCTCGCGGAGCACCCCGGTCAGGTACTCGGGGCTCGCCGCCATCGGGACGCCGTCGGTCTCGGTGTACGAGTTCATGACCGAGCGGGCCCCGCCGTCGAGCAGCGCCATCTCGAACGGCGGCAGGAACACGTCGCGGATCTCGCGCGGTCCGGCCGAGACCGGACCGTGGTTGCGACCGCCGCGCGAGGACGAGTAGCCCAGGAAGTGCTTGAGCGTCGCGTGGACGCCGGCGTCCTGCAGGCCGCGGACGTATGCGGTGCCCACGGTGCCGACGAGGTACGGGTCCTCGCCGATGCACTCGTCGACCCGTCCCCAGCGCGGGTCGCGGACGACGTCGAGCACCGGGGCGAGGCCCTGGTGGATGCCGAGTTCGCGCATCGAGTCGCCGATCGCCCGTCCGACCTGCTCGACGAGCTCGGGGTCGAACGACGCGCCCCACGCCAGCGGGGTCGGGAACGTCGCGGCCTTCCACGCGGCGAGGCCGGTCAGGCACTCCTCGTGCACGAGCGCCGGGATGCCGAGGCGGGTCTCCCGCTTGAGGCGCCGCTGCTCCTGCCAGAGCCAGGCGGCTCGCTCCTCGGCGTCGACCGGTCGGGTGCCGTAGACGCGCGTGTAGTGCCCGATGCCGTCACGGGTGACGTCCGGCAGGGTCGCCTGGGCGTCCTGTGTGGCGGCCATCTCGCCCTGCATCGGGGCGACGACGCCGTTCTGGTCGAGCCAGTAGCCGACGATCTGCGCCGCCTTCTCCTCGAGCGTCATCCGGGCGAGCAGGTCGCGGACGCGGTCGCTCACCTCGGGGACGGCCGGGAGGCCCGGGGCCGGGTCCGACAGGTCGGTCCGGGCCGTGTGGACGGCTCGGTCGTCCGCGGTCTGCCGCGGTTCGTTGGTGATCGTCATCCCTTGACCGCCCCGGTGAGGCCGCCGACGATCCGGCGCTGGAAGATCGTGAAGAACACGAGCGCCGGGATCATCGACATGGACGTGAAGGCGAGCACCTTGGCGGTGTCGACGGAGTACTGCGACGAGAACGCCTGCACGCCGAGGGGCAGGGTGTAGCTGCCCTCGTTGTTGAGGATGAACAGCGGCAGGATGTAGCTGTTCCAGCTCGCGATGAACGCCAGGATGCCGACGGTGACGACGCCCGGCAGGGACAGTGGCACGATCATCCGGAAGAAGAAGCCGAGGCGGCTGGCACCGTCGATCGACGCGGCCTCCTCGAGTTCGTCGGGGATCGCGCGGAGGAACGGCACCAGGATGATGACCGTCGTCGGCAGGGCGAAGGCGATCTGCGGCAGGATCACACCGGCCAGGCTGTTCGTCAGACCGAGGTCCTTGATGAGCAGGTACAGCGGGGTGATCGCCACGGTGATCGGGAACATCAGGCCGGCGGCGAACAGGGCGTACAGCGCACCGCGGCCGGCGAACCGGTAGCGGGCGAGCACGTAGCTGACCATGAGGCCGAGCACGACGACGCCCGCGGTGGTGGCGACGGCGCTGATGGTCGAGTTGCCGAGCTCCTGCCAGAACGTGCCGCTGGACAGCACCGAGCCGTAGTTGCCGAGCTCGAACGGTGCCGGCAGACCGGCGGGGCTCGTCGTGATCTGCGAGTTCGTCCGGAAGCCGCCCAGCACGATGTACAGCACCGGGGCGAGGTTCGCGGCGACGAAGAGGATCGCGACGACGTAGGTGAGCGGGTTGGCGCGTCCGATGGCCGCACTGGACCGGCGGTCCCGTGTCGCCCGACGCCCGGGGGCGACGATGCTCGTGGTGGCCATCACTTCTTCCTCTCGGTGATCGCGCCCGCGGTGTCCCGGCGCAGCACGAAGCGTTGGTAGATGAGCGCGACGGCCAGGGAGATGATGAACATCACGACGGCGACGGCGCTGCCGAACCCGTAGTTCCCGGAGTTGCGGCCGTTCGCCACCATGTAGGTCGCCATCGTCGAGGTGCCGGCGGTCGAGGCGATGTACTGGCCCCAGATGATGTAGACGAGGTCGAACAGCTGGAGCGACCCGATGATCGACAGGAACGCCCAGATGCGGATGGTCGGGCCGAGCAGCGGCAGTGTGATGCGCCGCTGGATCTGCCAGTAGCCGGCGCCGTCGATGGCCGCGGCCTCGAAGAGCTCCTCGGGGATGCTCTGCAGACCGGCGAGGAACAGGATCACCGCGAAGCCGATGTACTTCCACGAGATGATCACGAGCAGCGTCCAGATGGCGAGGTCGGGGTTCGACAGCCAGTCCGCACGGAGACCGCCGAGGCCGATGCTCTGGAACATGTCGTTCACGGCGCCGTTGGACTGGAGCAGGAGGCTCCACCCGGTGCCGACGATGACCTCGGAGATGACGTACGGCACGAAGACGAGGACGCGGATGAGTCCACGGCCGTGCATCTTCTGGTTGAGCAGCAGTGCCAGCACGATCGCGATCGGACCCTGCAGCACGAGGGACATCACGACGATGAACCCGTTGTGCATGAGGACCGACCGGAAGGCCTGGTCCTGGAAGATGATGAGGTAGTTCTGCAGCCCGACGAAGTCGGTGGGCGGGCCGTAGCCCTGCCACTTGTAGAAGCCGTAGTACGCGGCCATGCCGACGGGCAGGATCACGAACGTGACGAAGACGATCACGGCGGGACCGGCGAGGACGGCGATCTCCGCGCGCTGCCGCCAGTCCGCGAGCCGCTTGGTGGGCCGACGCCGGGCGGGGCGCGGTGCGTTCGACGCACCGCTCCCCGCCTGCGTGGACCCCGCGGCGCCGTCCGACCCGGAGGCCGGGGTCGTGCCGAGCGAGGTGTCGAGGGTCATGGTCAGCCCTTGGCCGCAGCCTGGTTGGTGGTGGTGACGATGTCCTTGGCGGTGCCCTTGCCGGCGAGGACGTCCACGACGCTGGTGTTCATCGCGTTGCCGACGTTCTGGCCGTACAGGGTGTCGAGGTACTGCGAGACGAACGGGGCCTCCTTGTAGGCGGCGAGGGCCGACTTCAGGTAGGGCTCCGACACGACGGACTGCGCGTCCTGGTTCACCGGGATGGCCTGGAAGGCCTTGTAGTAGCCCTCCTGGTTGTCCTTCTGCACGATGAAGTTGAGGAAGTCGGTGCACGCCTTCTTCGGGGCCTGCGCGGTGCAGGAGTAGCCGTCGACGCCACCCATCATCGACTTCGGGTCACCCTTGCCGCCCTCGACGGCCGGGAACGGGAACCAGCCGAGGTCGGGCAGCGGCTTGGCGTCCGGGGTAAGCGAGGAGATCACGCCCGGGTCCCACGCGCCCATGAGCTCCATGGCGGCCTTGTGGTTGGCGAGGAGACCGGCGGAGCTGCCGGCGCCCTGCTGCGCGGCGGTGGTGAGGAAGCCCTTGTTGAACGGCTTCGTGTCGTTGAAGGCCTCGAGCTGCTCGCCGGCCTCGGTCCAGCACGCGTTGTCGAACTTCAGCGACTCGGCGGCACCGGTCAGGGTCTTCTCGCTGCAGGCGCGGAGGGCGAAGTTGTAGAACCAGTGCGCGGCGGGCCAGGCGTCCTTGGCGCCGACGGCGACCGGGTCGACGCCGGAGTCCTTGAGCTTGGCGATGTCCTCGTTGAGCTCGTCCATCGTCGTGGGCGTGCCCTCGATGCCGGCCTTGTCGAAGAGGTCCTTGCTGTACCAGATGCCCTCAGGGAGCACGGCGACGGGCATGGCGTAGGTGCCGTCCTTCGCGTCGTACCCGGAGAACGTGCCGGCGCTGATCGACTTCTTCGCGTCGGCGCTGATCGAGTCCTTGATGTCGAGCAGCTGTCCGGCGTTGATCATCGCGTTGAGCTTGCCGCCGCCGCGCTGCAGGAACACGTCGGGGCCGTCGCCGGAGTTGAGCGCGGTCTGGAGCTTGCCGTCCAGGTCCTCGTTCTGCACGGCCTGGATCTTGATCGTGACGTTCGGGTTCTTCTCCTCGAACGCCTTGACCGTGTCGGCCCAGTAGGCCTTGCCGGGGCCGGTGGTGGAGTTGTGCCAGAAGGTCATCGTGACCTTGCCGTTGCCGTCGTCGGCTGCGCCGCCGCTCGAGCAGCCCGTGGCGAGCAGTGCGGTGCCGGCTGCGATGGCGATGGCCGCCGCGAACCTGTTCTTCCTCGTCATTGTGGAGTCCCTCGGTAGTCGTCGTTGACATGCGACCGCGAGGCCGCACGGAGAGCATGCCTGGCGCTCCTTCCGCCTGTCAATCGATTTCGATAACGATTTCGGTCCGCTGCGCGCGGTGGCTGCTCCGGGTGGAGGCGCCCGCTGCCGGACATGTCCCACACCGGACCACGCACATGTCGACGCGCGGAACCGACTTCGGCACACGTTGCTGATCCAGCCCCGAGGACGAGTACGGTGTCGACGTGGATGCCATCGCCCGTCCTGCTCCCCCGCCGGGGCGGACCACCATCAGCGATGTCGCGCGGGCAGCCGGCGTCTCGGTGCCGACGGTCTCCAAGGTCATCAACGGGCGTGACGGTGTCGCCGCCGCGACCTCGCAGCGGGTGCTCGCGGTGATCGAGAACCTGGGGTACGAGAGCTCGCTCGTCGCACGCAGCCTCCGCCGCACGCGCACCGACGTCATCGGCATCCTGGTCACCGAGTTCGAGCCGTTCTCGACCGAGCTCCTCAAGGGCATCTCCTCGGCCGCCGACGGCACCGGGTACGAGCTCCTCGCCTACGCCGGACTGGTCAGCGGCGAGGCACGACCAGGCTGGGAACGCCGGTCCCTCTCCCGTCTCGCCGGCACGCTCATCGACGGCGCCATCGTGGTCACGCCGACGACGCTCATGGCGAGCACCCCGATCCCGGTCGTCTCGATCGACCCGCACACCGGCCCCGAGGGGCACGCCGCCATCGACTCGGACAACATCGGCGGGGCACGGGCCGCCACCGAGCACCTGATCGGCCTCGGGCACCGGCGGATCGCGCACATCCGCGGCCGTGCGGACCTGGCCTCGGCCGAACTCCGCGAGATCGGGTACCGCCAGTCGCTCGAGGCCGCCGGGATCCCGTTCGACCCGGCCCTCGTGTGCGTCGGCGACTACCAGACCGCCGCCACCGCCGAGGTCGCCCGCGAATTGCTCTCCCGCCCGGACCGACCCACGGCGGTGTTCGCGGCGAACGACAGCTCCGCGATCGGGGTCCTGCAGGTCGCCGGCGAACTCGGGCTCCGCGTGCCGCAGGACCTGTCCGTGGTCGGCTTCGACGACGTCCCGCAGGCCGCGAACGCCACACCCCCGCTGACGACGGTGGCGCAGCCGTTGCACGACCTCGGTGCCGAGGCACTGCGGATGCTCCTCGAACTCCTCGGCGGCCGCGACGTCCCGGCGCACGTGCAGCTGCCGGCGTCGCTGGTCGTCCGCGCGAGCACCGCGCCGCCGCCCGGCGCCTGAGACGCCGCCGGGCGCGTGAGACGCCGGCGTCTTCGCACGACGCCGCCCCGCCCGCGAGACGCCACCACTTCCGGCAGCGCCACGCCTGGTCGGCGGCGCCGTCGACAGACGGGGGCGTCTCGTCCCCGCATGGCCCACCCGTCGGGAGGCCCGGCGCCCGGCCCGCACGCGCCTCCCGTCCGGCATCCTCGGCGCGCGAGACACCGGCGTCTGCGCATGACGCCGCCCCGCCCGCGAGACACCGCCACTTCCGGCGGGGTCTGGCGTGACCGGCGGCGCGGTCGGCAGACGGGGGCGTCTCCCCCCCCCCCCCCGCATGGCGCGGCAGCACCATGCGGGGGGGGCGTCTCGCCCCCGCACAACCCACCAGACGGGAGGCCCGGTACCCGACCGTTCCGCGCCTCCCGTCCGGCTCCTTGTTGCGCGAGACACCGGCGTCTGCGCGAGACGCCGCTCCACCCGCAAGACGCCGCCACTTCCGGTGGCGTCACGCCTCGTCAGCGGCGCCGTCGGCAGACGGGGGCGTCTCGCCGCGTGGCCCATCCGGCGGGAGTCCAGGGCCCTGCCTGCCCGTGCGTCGGGACGGGCGCCGACACGCAACACCCCCTCGCCTCCGCCGGCCGGACCTGATAAGTTCCCGCTCACAACAAATCGGGAGGCCGTCGATGGCGACGCACCAGGACACAGCACACCGCACGGGCGAAGCCGTCGTGACGGTCACCGACGCGGACGGCACCCCGGTCAGCGGCGCGACGGTCGAGGTGGAGCAGCGGCGGCACGCGTTCGGCTTCGGCAACATCGGCTTCGACTTCGTCGGACTGGCGAACGGCGACCCCGACGTCGGCACCCCGGCGCTCGCGGACCTGTGGCTCGACGTGTTCAACACCGCGACGCTGCCGTTCTACTGGGGTCGCTTCGAACCGGAGCGGGGACGCCCCGACACCGAGCGGCTGCAGCGCACCGCCGCGTGGTTCCGGGACCGCGGGGTCGCGACGAAGGGCCATCCGCTCGTCTGGCACACCGTGCAGCCGGACTGGCTGCTGGGCCTCGACACCGACGAGGTCGAGCGGCTGCAACGGGAACGCATCCGCCGCGAGGTGCGCGACTTCACCGGTCTGGTGGACACATGGGACGCGATCAACGAGGTCGTGATCATGCCGCACTTCACCAACGGCGACAACGCGATCACACCACTGGCCCTGGACCGCGGTCGTCTCGCGATGATCCGGATGGCCGTCGAGGAGGCGCGGACGACCAACCCCGGCGTCACGCTGCTGCTCAACGACTTCGACCTGTCCGACGCGTACGAATGTCTCATCGAGGGCGTCCTCGAGGCCGGGATCCGGATCGACGCCATCGGCCTGCAGACCCACATGCACCAGGGCTACTGGGGCGAGGACACCATGCTCGCGATGGTCGACCGCTTCGCCCGGTACGGCCTCCCGCTGCACCTGACCGAGACCTCGCTCGTGTCCGGCGAGCTCATGCCGGCACACATCGTCGACCTCAACGACCACCAGGTGGCGTCGTGGCCCTCGACCCCGGAGGGCGAGGCACGGCAGGCCGACGAACTCGAACGGCACTACCGCAGCCTGGTCGGCCACCCCGCGGTCGAGGCGATCACCTACTGGGGCATCACCGACGAGGGCGCGTGGCTCGGCGCACCGATCGGGTTGGTGCGTGCGGACGGGACACCGAAGCCGTCGTACGACGCACTCCGACGGCTGGTCAAGGACGAGTGGTGGACCGGCCGGACGACCCTCGTCACCGACGAGGCCGGACGCGTGTCGTTCCGCGGGTTCCGCGGGGAACACGCCGTCCGTGTCGGAGGCGTCGAGACCGCGGTCGAGATCGGCCGCGACGGTCCGGTCGCGGTGCGGGTGACCACCGGCCGCTGACGGTCACGACCCGTTGGCCGACCGTCGGTCCCCGGCGGCAGGTCGTCAGCGCGCCGCGACGCTCGCGCGCTCGACGATCCGGTGCGGCACGACGACGGTCTGCACCGGGGCGTCGCGGTCGGAGATCCGCCGTTCGAGGAGGTCGAGTGCGGCCCCGGCGAAGTCCCGCCGGTCGAAGGACACCGTCGTCAGCGCCGGGATCGCGAACGAGGCCTGGTCGACGTCGTCGAACCCGACCACGCTGACCTGCTCGGGCACGCGGACACCCCGCGCGGCGAGCACGTGCAGCACGCCGAACGCGATCGAGTCCGTGAAGGCGAAGACCGCGTCGGGCAGCGGGTGGTGGTCGAGCCAGTCGGCGAACGTGCGCGCTGCCGAGGCGGTCGTCCACTCCGGCAGCGGGACCCGGAGTGCGGGGTCGACGCGGAGGCCCGTGGCCCGGAGGGCGTCCTCGTACCCGAGCTGCCGCAGCCGCGCCGTCGCCGTGACGCTGTCCTGCCGAGCGGCCCCGACGATCGCGATGCGCCGGTGCCCGCGGTCGAGGAGCATCCCGGTCACCTCGCGCGCCGCCGCCCGGCTGTCGACGTGGACCTGGTCGACGTGTTCGGGCTCGACCTCGCCGATGACGACGGTCGGCGGCAGGCCCTCGGTGGTCGCGAGGGTGCTCGCGCTCAACGACACCGGGTTGAGCACCAGCCCGTCGACCAGGTGCGCCCGGGCCCGCGAGACGAGCTCGCGCTCCCGCTCCGGGTCCTCGGCGGTCTGCTCCAGCTGCACGACGAGACCGCGGTCGTGGGCGAGTTCGACGAACCACCGGGCGACGTCGGCCGAGTAGGCGCTCGACAGCTCGGGCAGCGTGAGGGCGATCGCGCCGGTGCGGCCGTTGCGGAGGCCCCGCGCGGAGAAGTTGGGCACGTAGGCCAGCTCGGCGACGGCGGCCTCGACCCGGGCGCGTGTCTCCGGTCGGACGACGACGCCGCCGTTGACGACGTTCGACACCGTCTTCGGCGACACCCCGGCGAGGGCCGCGACGTCCCGCACGGTCGCTCGCATGACAGCACCGTAGCGCGACGGACGCGGAACACGACGTGCGACATGTGCCACCGCCACGCCCACACCCGCTGCCGGCGCAGTAGCGTCGGCGGCGTGACCGACGTGATCGACCCGACCGACCCGACCGACGTGACCGGTCCGCTCGCCCCGGCCGATCTCCTCGACCCGCTCGACCCGGTCGTCGTCGGGAGCCGGACGATCGTGCCGGACGCCTCACGCCCGGTGGCGGCGGTCCTCGAGGGCGAGCGGTTCGTCCGCTGGATCACGTGGCCGGACGCGGTGCTGCCGTCACGCGCCGTCGACCGCGCCGAAGTCCGACCGAGCCCGACGGGCGCCTGGGTCGTCTACGTGGCCGAGGGCATCGACCTCGCGGAGCGGACGGCGGTGTTCATCACGCCAGAGGGTGTCTCGTGCTCCGTCGACCTGGGCGACCGGCGGCCGATCGGGGACGACGCCGGCGGGCTGTGGATCGGCGACCCGCGCGACGCCTCGACCTGGACGCGCGCGGTGGACGGCCACGACGACGACGAGGCCGCCGACGGGATGGACACCATCGACCCGGAGACCCTCGAGTGGGCCCCCGCCGGACCGTTCTGGCCGGACCGAGACACGTGGACCGAGCCGGACGAGCCGGACGAGTCGCACGACCACTACCACGAGGACGACGGACTCGACGCCCGGGACCCGGACGAGGACGACCCGGACGACGACACCGACGACGACCCCGACGGCCCGTCCGTCGTGATGACCGCCTCGCAGTGGTCCTTCCGCGTGGGGTACCCCGAGGAGGACGCGGGCGTCGACGACCCGGACGGGGAGCGCGAGCACGAGCCCGCGCCGGAGGACGCACCCGCCGTCCCGCTCGACACCCCGCCCACCGAGGTCGTCCGCATCGGTCACGACGGGGTCCGGACCCCGGTGCAGGTCGACCACCTCGTCGACGCCGTGCATGTCGAGGGCGACCGGATGACCCTCCGGTTCCACCCCACCGGTCCGCGGCTCCTCGCCGCCGCGTACGGCGGCTGGGACACGCACTACGAGCCACGCGAGGTGCACGTCGACGTGTCCGACGGCTTCCCCGCCTCCGTGGCGACGGCGGACCTCCCGTCCACCCCCGTGGTCGAGGACACCGACGACGACGCCTGGGCCGCGGACGAGGAGGAGCTCGACGCCCGACGCGCCCCCTTCGTCGGGCGGTTCGACCTGTCGGGCGTGGCGGGCGCCTCCTGGCAGATGGTCGAACCGTCCGCCGAGGCCGTCGCCGCGAGCACCGCGGCGCTCCGGGACGCGTTCACCGGCCTCGGCGACCCGGGCGTGATGTGGACCGCCGACTCCGACGAGCTCCGGCGGTCCCGGAGTGCCCACCGGGCGGTCGAGGTGACCGTCGAGGGCACCTGGCCGGACACCGAGGTCGTCGTCTCGTTCGAGCACACCGACGTGCCGTTCCTCCGTCTTCGTCGCCGCTACCGGGTGTTCGACGCCAGTGGCCGCCCGAACGACTGGGGGTACGTCACCGTGTACCTGGAAGAGGACATCGCCACCGGGGACATCCCGCCTCGGAGCGCCGCGGTGGACGGCGTCCTCGACATCTGAGCGGTTCAGCGCGCTCGCGGCACGGACCCGTCGTGCAGCGCCGGCAGCGGTCGGTCGGTGTCTCGGCCGAGGAGGCGCGGGCCGCCCGTGCGTTCCTCACGCGGATCACCGAGGCGGCGGCAGCGGCGAACACCCGGCTCACCGAGCGGGCACGCACGGCGCGCTGACGGCCGCGACCGTCACGCACGCCGCAGCGACGGGCGCGGCGGGAGACGGGCGCGGCAGGAGACGGGAGCGGCAGGCGGCGGACGCGGCAGGCGGCGGACGCGGCGGACGACCGGCGAGGCGGACGATCGGCGACGCCCGGAGGTCAGTCCCCGTCCGCCGCGCGCAGGACCGCCACCGCGGTCCGCCGGTCCGCGAGGATCCGGAAGTGCCCGCCGACCTCGAGCTCCACGTTCGTCGCCCCGGCCAGCTCGCAGCCGCCGGGGATGAGGGTGTCGTACACGCCGTACACCGACGTGATCCGGGCGTTCGCGTCGAGCTCCCGGGCCAGCCCGGCGAGCACGGGGTCGGCGGCACGGAAGACCCGGAGGTGGCGCACCGGCGCCAGGACGGCGTACCGCGAACCGGCGAACGGCGTCGACACCGCGACCATCCGGTCGATCCGGCCGTGCGGGTCGAGCCGTGTCATCGCGTACTTCCCGATCAGCCCGCCCTTGCTGTGGGCGACGACGAGCACGCCCCGCAGGTCGTGCTCGTCGAGGTACGCCATCACCGCCTCCGCCGACACCGGCACGGGTCGGACGTTGTGGCGCAGGCCGGTCAGCACGTGCACCGGGTGGCCCCGGTCGTGCAGGACGTCCATCAGCGGACGCATGAAGTGCCAGGTCTCGTAGACACCGGGGATCACGACGACGGCCTGCCGGTCGCCGGTCCGGTAGTCGTCGGCCGTGGTCGGGCCGAGGCTCCGGACCTGCCAGATCCCGGCGTACACCCAGTCCTGGACCGCCCACCGCGCTCGCCGGACGAGTCCGACCCGGACGGGAGGCACGCCTGCCGCCGCGTCCGTCGACTCGGCCGGGCGCACGGTCGGGTCCGTCACAGCGCGACCTCGTCCCGCGACGCCTGCAGGGTCTGCACCCGGCGGAACTCGTCCACGAGCCGCGCGACCGCGATCGGCTGCCGCTCCTGCACGTGGTGCGGCCCGGGCAGCTCGACGAGCGCACCCTCTGCGGCGGCGGCCACGACCCGTTCCGCCCAGTCGTGTCGGGACACCGGGTCCTGCAGTCCGCGGATGACGAGCACCGGCACGGTGAGTCCGCGCACCCGCTCGATCATCCGGTAGTCGCGCATCGGCCGGAGCTCACGGAGGTACTGCGCCGCACCGCGGACGTAGTCGGTGAAGACCACGCCGTTCATACGAACGCCCTCGACCACGCAGTCGACGGTGAGCGCGGCGGCCAGTCGGACGAGCGAGCGGCGGCGGTCGTCGACGACGGGGCCGACCAGCACGACCGAGGTGACGACGTCCGGGTGGCGGAGCCCGGCCTCGACGGCGATCTGCGCCCCCATCGACTGTCCGAGGACGACGAGGTCCCCGGCACCACGGGCGGTGACCGCGCGGACGACGAGGTCGGCGTACTCGTGCTCCTCGAGCCGGCGACCCGCGTACGACTGCCCGCCGAAGCCCGGCAGGTCGACGGCCACGGTGCGGTGCGTGCGGGACAGTGCTGCCTGCACCCGACGGAAGGACCGGTGCGACATCCCGATGCCGTGCACCAGGACGATCGTGGGCGCGAACGCGTCCCGGACCCGTCCGGCCGGCGCGACCGTCCGCAACCGGACGCCGTGGCCGTCGACCCGGACCGTCTCGATGTGCGCTCGCATGCCCCGAGACTATGCCGGTCCCGCCCCCGGGCCTGGGAACGATCCGCAGGGCGGGGTCAGCGGCGTCTTCGACTCCTGCAAGGTCGGCGCGGTGCACTGCCGGCATGACCGACACGAACCACGACACCTCTCGCACCGGAGGCGGTGCCGAGCGCCCGCAGCGGGGCGGCTGACCCGACGGGGCGACCCGCGCCTCCCGGCTGCCCGCCGGGGTGGACGGCGAGGCCGCGCGATCGGCGTAGCCTTCTGGGTGGCCTTGACCGCACGACCCCGGAGCTCACCATGCCGCAGGACACCCGCCCGCACGTCGTCATCGTCGGCGGTGGATTCGCCGGGATCGCCGCGATGCGCGAGCTCAAGGACGCTCCGGTGCGGGTGACGCTGGTCGACCGGCACGTCTACAACATGTTCCAGCCGCTCATGTACCAGGTGGCGACGGGCGGCCTGAACGCCGGCGACGTGACGTACTTCCTCCGCAGCCTCCGCGCGCGGCAGTCGAACGCGGACTTCCGGCACGGGCTCCTCACCGGCATCCGGCACGACGAGCGCATCGCCGAGATGTCGGACGGCGAGCACCTGCACTACGACTACCTCGTCCTGGCCAACGGCGTGAACACGAGCTACTTCGGGACGCCGGGCGCCTACGAGTACGCGTACTCCATGTACTCCCGCTCGCAGGCGCTCCGGATCCGCGACGAGCTGTTCACCCGTCTCGAGCAGGCAGCCGCCAAGCAGGGCCCGGACGAGATCCGCGTGGTGATCGTCGGTGGCGGCGCGACCGGCGTCGAGATGGCCGGTGCGCTCGCCGAGCTCCGCGACCAGGCGCTCGTCGGGGCCTACCCGGAGATCGAGCGCGGCAACATCTCGATCACCCTCGTGCACCGCAGCGGCGAGCTCCTCAAGCCGTTCGCCCCGCGCCTGCGCCGGTACGCGGCGAAGATCCTGCGGAAGCGCGGCGTCGTGCTGCGCCTGAACGCCGGTGTCGAGGAGGTCATGCCCGACGGCGTCCGGCTGGCAAGCGGCGAGGTCATCCCCGCGTCCCAGGTCATCTGGGCGACGGGTGTCGCCGCGCACAAGGAGGTCGGCAACTGGGGCCTCCCGCAGACCCACGGCGGGCGCATCCAGGTGAACGACGACCTGAGCGTCAAGGGTGTGGACCGGGTCTTCTCGGCCGGTGACATCGCCGCCCAGGACGACGCCCTCGCGCAGCTCGCCCAGCCGGCACTGCAGGGCGGGAAGCACGCCGCCGAGCAGATCAAGCGACTCATCGCGGGCAAGTCGACCGAGCGCTTCAAGTACTTCGACAAGGGCACCATGGCCACGATCGGCACGAACGCCGCGGTCGCCCAGCTGCGCGGCGGCATCACGATGGTCGGCCCGGTCGCCTGGGCCGCGTGGGTCTTCGTCCACATCACGAGCCTGCTCGGCAACGGCAACCGCATGTCGACGCTCACCCACTTCTTCGTCCGGTACGTCTGGTTCATGCGGAAGCGCTCGATCCCGATCGTCGGCGACGTCCGCCCGGTGCGCCCGAACGGCGACCGCGAGCCGGAGCCCTGGCAGCTGCAGAAGGCGGAGTAGCCGCCGCCCAACGGACGGGAGGCACGTGGGGACGTCCCCACGTGCCTCCCGTCCGTCGTCGCTGCGGTCGTCCGCTCCGCGCGGCCCGGCCCGGACCTGAGAGAGCGATCCGGCAGCACTGAGGCGCTTCTTGGCCGCCGGGAGCAGACTGGCGTGATGACCCGGACAGCAGCCCCGGTGACCACCGCGACCACGACGGGGACCGCACCCGCGCCCGCCGGCGTCGCCGCCGCGACGGGTCACGGACCGGCCCGGACCCCGCGCGCCGGTCGTGCCCTCGCACTGGACGGGCTGCGCACGGTCGCGATCGTCGCGGTGATCCTGTACCACCTGCACGTCCCGCAGTTCGAGGGCGGCTGGATCGGCGTCACGGTGTTCTTCGTGCTGTCCGGCTACCTGATCTCGACGCTGCTGCTGCGCGAGCGGGACAAGACGGGCACGATCCGTCTCGGGTCCTTCTGGTGGAAGCGGCTGCTGCGGCTGTACCCGGCACTCGTCGCGCTCGTCGTGGCCGGGCTCCTGCTCTGGAACTGGGTCGGCGACTACAAGGGCGCGTCGTTCTCGGCGGGTGAGGCCGCGTTCATCGCCCTCACCTACACGGGCAACCTCTACCGGTCGTTCTGGGACACCACGCAGGGCGTCTTCGCGCACACGTGGAGCCTCTCGATGGAGGAGCAGTTCTACCTCGTGTGGCCGCCCGTGCTCCTGCTCCTGCTGTCCCTCGGCCGTCGCCGCCGTGCGCTCGTGGCCGGCCTGTCCGTGGTCGTCGTGGCCGCGTCGGCAGCGTCGTGGCTGAGCTACCGCACCCCGTCCGGCGGGTCGACCCCGGACGTGTACTTCTCCCCCGTGCTCGGCGTCGTGCCGCTCGCCACCGGGTGCCTGCTCGCGCTCCTGCTCGACGACGAGCGCGTGCGGTCGTTCGCCGCGGGCATCGCCGGGCACGTCGGCACCTGGGTCGGCGCGGCGGTCGTCGTGGGCGTGCAGTTCTGGATCACCGACGACTGGACCGAGCACGCCTGGACGTTCGGTCTGCTCATGCCGGCGACGGGGCTCTTCACGGCGGTGCTCATCGGCGGGCTCGTGTCGGTCCGCACCCCGGTGTCGGCCGCCCTCTCGTGGGCCCCGGTCGCCTGGTTCGGCCGCCGGGTGTCGTACTCTGCGTACCTCTGGCACCCGCTCGTCATCGCGCTGCTCGGGACCTTCGCCATCGGGTGGCTCGGCAACGTGTGGCTGTTCGCGGTGGCCGTCGTCGTGTCCATCGGGGCGG
The DNA here is from genome assembly GCF_018885305.1 of Curtobacterium sp. L6-1. Lineage (NCBI taxonomy): Bacteria > Bacillati > Actinomycetota > Actinomycetes > Micrococcales > Microbacteriaceae > Curtobacterium > Curtobacterium aetherium. The sequence continues at coordinate 159,124 of NZ_CP076544.1, read as the reverse complement.
CGTACGCGGTCGAGGTGCCGGTCGAGAAGCTCCGCAACCGGGCACGTGAGGCCCACCGCCTGGTCGCCGAGGACCGCGCGGCCCGCAGCGCAGCGACCGGCTGACCCGCGGATCCTCTGGCCCGCTGGCCCGGTGGCCCGGTGGCCCGCCTGCCTACCGGCCCGCCAGCCGGGCCGGCCAGCCGGCCCGCCCGCCCGCTGGCGCGCTGGCCGTGGTCGTCGCCACGACGGACGGGAGGCCCGGTGCCGTCCGGCACCGGGCCTCCCGTGTGGAGTGTCGCTGGACTCAGCGGCGGTTCGTGCCGTCCTCGTCGAGCTCGATCTCCTCGTGCGCGACCTCTTCCGAGACCTGCTGCTGCTCGGTGACGGTCTCGGTACCGAGGCGGACGCGCTCGACCGGGACGGTCTCCTTGTCGACGACGACGCGCTCCTCGGAGAGGGTCACCTCGTGCTCCTCCTCGGACAGGGCCGGGCCGTCGGTCGCTGCGCCGACGTTGCCGTCGGTGATCGGCTCGGTCTCGACGCGGAGCTCCTCGTGCTGCACCGGCACGGTGACGTTCTGCTGCTCGGTGACCACGTGCTTGCGGAGGCGGGCGCGGCCCGTCTGGACGTTCTGCGTCCCGACGTTGAGGTGCTCCTCCGAGCGGGTCATCGCGTCGTCGGTGTTCGCACCCGAGGTGTCGTGACCGGCGCTGCGCGTCGTGTCGGTGACGTCGCCGCCCACGACTCCCGTCGCGTCGGCGCTGGTGTCGTAGCCGGCGGCACCGTCGGTGCGGCTGTCGGTGGCCGACGTCGTGCTGCCGGTCGCCGTGTGCGCCGAGGCCGGGTCGGTCGGGGTGAGGTCCGGGTCGACGCCGACGGTGTCGTCGGTGTGGGTCGAGGTCGTGCCCGTGCTGCTGCCGCCGCCGATGCCGTAGTGGTCGAAGATGCGGTCCTGCTCGTCGTCGCTGAGGTCGCCGTCGGCATCGATGCGCGGTGCGTCCTTGATGCGGTCCTTGTCGTAGGCGACACGGAGCTCGTCGCCGGTGAGGTCCGCGCCCTCGAGCGGGACGAACGACTCGGAGGTGCCGAAGAGGCCCGTCGAGACGCTGGCGAACAGGGGGTGGCCGTCGTTGTGGTCGACGTACACCTGCTTGACGGTGCCGACCTTCTGGCCGTCCGGGTCGATGACCTTCGCGTCGAAGACGCTGTTGATGTTGTTCGAGTCGATCATGGTCGTTCCCTTCGTCGTGCGGCGGTTTCGGTGAGGTGGTGCAGTCTGTGGGGTCGGCCCGGGCTCGGCGAGCCGGACCGACGCGGTCGGCTCGGGGTCAGCGGCCGAGACCGACGCGGTCGACCTTGCGGTGGTAGCGCATGCCGGCCAGGCCACCGAGGACGGCGCCGACCAGGCTGATCAGGGCGACGACGACGAGCGTGATGATGCCCGTCACGGTGAGGGTGCCCTCGTCCACGGGGATGCGCGGGAAGCTGTTCAGGTTCCCGAGCACGTTGAACTGTGCGCCGGCGATCGCGGTGACGATCGCCACGACGATCGCGATGACGACGGCCCAGATCCAGACCGCGACGCCCTGCTTGGCGCCGGAGAACCGGGCCATGCGACCGGCGACGTAGCCGCCTGCGTAGTACGCGACGAAGAGGATCACGGCGAGGGCGATCGCGCCGACGATGCCGATGACGTCACCGTTCTGCGTGACGTCCTTCGCGGCGTCGTCGACGTCGCCGCCGTTCTGGCCGAGGCCGACGCCCGCGCCGATCGCGCTGAGAATCGCCGTGAGGATGACCGCGGTGCCGGTGGCGGTGAGCCAGCCGAAGAACGCGGAGCCCCACTTGAAGCCGGAGAACTCCTCCTTCTCGCGCTCGAGGACGCTCTCGCGCTGCGTGGCGCCGCGCTCGGCGGGGACCGCGCGGGTCGGGCCGGTGCCGTCGGCGTCCGGGTGGTCCCGGCGCGGGTGGTCGTGCCCGTCCTGGTCGCGCAGCGGCCGGGTGTCGTCGTCGGGTGTGCTCATCACTGTCTCCTGGCGCTGGTGCTCGCGCCGGCGGCTGCCGGCGTTCCGTCGCTGGTGACGGAACTCGGGACCGCATGGGAGCGCGGGCAGACGCAGCAGGTCGTGCGGTTCCCGGACAGTCGACGGGTCGGCTCAGGCCTCCGTCGTGCCGACCGTCACGCGCCGCACGGCGGGCGCGGCCGCGGCGGCGATGTGGCGACGACGATGAGCACGGCACCCACGGCGTGGTCGTCACACCGCACCGGCACGACCGTCGACGCACTCCTCGGGGGCCGCGGCCCTGGCTGCGCCGGCGCGCCCGTCCCCCTGCGTAGGCTCGGTGCGTGACCACGGACCGCACGGACGTCCTCGTCGTCGGCGGTGGACCGGTCGGCCTGTTCCTCGGCGCGCTCCTGGCCGCGCGGGGAACCGCCGTGCGGGTGTGGGAACGCCGCACCAGCGACCCGGTCGGCTCCCGCGCGATCGGCATCCACCCGCCGTCGCTCGACGCCTTCGCCGCGGTCGGCCTCACGCAGGCGGTGCTCGACGAGGCCGTCCTCGTGCGGACCGGGGTCGCCCGGAGCCGCGGGCGGGTCCTCGGCACGCTGTCGTTCGCCGGCGCCTCGGACACGCACCCCTACGTCGCGACGCTCGACCAGCACCGCACCGAGCACCTGCTCCGTGCCCGACTGCAGGCCACCGCACCGGATGCGCTGCGCACCGGCACCGCCCTCGTCGACCTGGACCGCCACCCCGACCACGTCGTCGCGACCGGCACGGACCGGGACGGCAGCCCCGTCACCGTCCGCGCGTCCTTCGTCGTCGGCGCGGACGGCGCCCGCAGCGTCGTCCGCGACCTGCTCGGCGTCGGCACGACCGGGCGGGACTACCCGGACCGCTACGTGATGGGCGACTTCGCCGACCCGGAGGCCGACGACGACCGCTCGGCCGCCCTCGTCGACGTGGGCTCGTCGGGCGTCCTGGAGTCCTTCCCGCTCCCCCACGGTCGGCGACGGTACGTCGCGCTGCTGCCCGACGGCGACCCCCTGGCGGACCCGGCCGGCTCGGTGTCCGCAGCCGACGGGCCGGACGCGCACCGGGCCTCCCGGCTGGCGTCCGTCGTCCGCGACCGCACCGGCGTCGCACCGGACCCGGCCACGTGCTCGATGCTCAGCGCGTTCGGTGTGCGCCGCCGCACCGCCGACCGCGTCGGCGTGGGCCGCGTCGTCCTGGTCGGCGACGCCGCCCACGAGATCAGCCCGATCGGCGGGCAGGGCATGAACCTCGGCTGGCTGGACGCCGCCGACCTCGCACCGCTGCTCGCCGAGGCGGTGCGCAGCGACGCGGCCGGGCCGTGGCCCGCGTACGCACGCCGACGACAGGCGGCGGCCCGACGGGCCGGGCGGCAGGCCGAGGCGAACATGGCCCTCGGACGCGCGGTCCCCGGCGTGGTCGGCGTCGGCCGGGAGGCGCTGCTCCGGTCCGTCCTGTCCCTCCCGACGTCGGGGGTGCTCGCCCGGCTCTACGCGATGGCCTGGGCCTAGGGGCGCTGGGTCTGCTGGGCGTGCTGGGCCGGTGGTACGGGCCCGTCTGGTCGGGACGCCGCCATCCCGTCGAGACGCCGCTATGCAGTCGAGACTCCGCTGAAGGTGGCGGCGTCTCGGGCATCCCGAGGCGTCTCGGGCAGACGCCGTCGTCGGGCTGGTCACCGCGCGCGCGGAACCGCCGCTCGTGGCGTCCAGCGGAACCGCTCGACCAGGGCGTCGGTGCCGGGCAGCCGCACCAGCAGCGTGTACAGCGCGAACCCCACGCCTGCGCCGACGACGTTCCACAGCCAGTCGTCCACGTCCGCGACGTGTCCGCCCCCGGCGACGCGGGCGGTGACGAGCTGGGTGAGCTCGATGACGAGGCTGATCCCGGCGGCGGTCGCCAGCACGCGCCACCACGTCGGACGGGCGAGCAGGAGCGGCACGAGCACGCCGATCGGCAGGAAGACCAGCACGTTCGTCACCGCGTCGCCGACCTCGTAGTCCACGAACGGCACGAGGACGAGCGGCAGTGTGCCCGAGTCCGCACCGCCGACCCGGTGGAGGAAGACCGGGAACACCGTGTTCGCCACGACACCGGCCGCGTACACCGCGACGGCGGCGGCCACGGCTGCACGCGGGAACGAGAAGCGGCGCCTGGCGAGCAGGACCGACACCAGCGCCACGAACACCACGATGCCGAGTGGCACCACCACCGGCAGCACCGGGACCGCATCGCCCACGTCGTCCTCGTTCCCGTTCGCGTTCGCCGGCGCGGACGGCCGGGACCGTCCGAGGGTACCGGGCCCGGGGCGTGCCGAGCACCCCTGCCGTCACCGGTCGTCGGCGGTCTGCTCCGGTCGGCTCCGGTCCGCGCGCTCGTCGCCGGACGGGTCAGGCGACGAGGGCCGCGCCCGCGAAGCCGAGCTCGACCACCAGCACGAGCGACGACGCGATCACGAGCCGGAACAGCGTGCGGGTCGGCGGTCCGGTGAGCACGAGCCGCACCCCGACGACCGCCAGCACGACCACGACGAGCGCCCCCAGCACGGCGAGCACGGCGCCGACACCCTGCACGGGGTCGTCGCCGCCGAGCTGCCCGACGAGCACGAGGACGGCCGCCACGACGAGCGAGCCGAACGCCACGATCCCGGACGCGTGCAGTCCGAGCCGGTGCGGGAACCCCCGCACACCGGTCGCCGCGTCGTCGACCAGGTCGGGCAGCACGTTGGTGCAGTGGATCGCGACGCCGAACACCGCGCCGGTCGCGATCGCCCACGCCGCCGGCCACCTCCCGTCGGGCCCCGCGGCGACGGCCACGACGGGCAGCAGCCCGAACGCGACGACGAAGGGCGCGACCGACCAGACGCTGCGCTTCAGGCCGGCGTCGTAGGCCCATCCCGCGGCGACGAGGACGACGTGTGCGACCGCGGCGACCGGCCCGAGGAACAGCGAGAGCACGACGGCGACCGCGGCGGTCACGACGGCCGCGGCCCGGACCGTCCCGACGGCGATGAGCCCGCGCGCCACCGGCTTGTCGCTCCGACCGACGGCCCGGTCACGGTCGGCGTCGATCCAGTCGTTCGCGAGGCCGATGGACAGCTGTCCGGCGACCACGGCGAGCGCCACGAGCACGACGACACTGACCGGGTGCCCGACGGCGGTGGCGATCACGGTGGCGAGGACCGTCACGGTCACGGTCGGCCCGGGGTGCGAGGACGCGAACAGCAGGCGGAGGGTCGAGGGCCTGCGGGGAGGGGTCACGGTGCCAGCGTACGGAGCGGGCGTGCGCGCGGTCGCCAGGAGCCATGCTGCGAGCGGCATGTGGTCGGGAGGACGTGTGGCACACTCCTCCCCACCACCACACGGAGGAGACCCCAACCATGACCCGAGCGCACCGGCTCCACGTCCTCAGCACCGTCCTCCTCGCCGTCGGCTTCGCCGGGGTCGCCTGGATGCTCCTGTACAGCAGCTTCGGCCCTGTCGGGGTGCCGATCGGACTCGCGCTGCTGATGCCGCTGTTCCTCCTCGCCGGACTCGTCGGGCTCGTCCTCGGTGTGGTCGCCGTCGTCCTCGGACGGCGCGACCGCCGGACCCCGCGGCGACCCGGACCGCTGCCCGTCCGTTCCTGACCCGGACCGAACCCGCCGGCACCGGCAGGATGGGGTGGTGCAGACCACCCGGCGCCGGTCGACTCCCGTCCTGATGCTCCTCACCGGGCTGCCGTTCGGGGCGTTCTGGTTCCTCTGGACCACGTTCACGATGCCCGGTGCTCCGGTCCTGGCCCGTGTCGTGGGCGCGCTCGTCACGGGAGCGGTGTTCGGTGTCGTGTTCGGCCTGTGGGTCGGACGCCAGGTGCAGGCGGCCGGGCCGGCGGTCCGGGACCGGTCCTTCGCCCGTGCCCGCCGCACGGGTGTGGTGCCCGCCGATGCCGATCTGCTCGCGTGGCGGCAGGCGCTCGAACACCAGCGGGCGCAGCACGAGCGCCAACGCTGGTCCGGCCCACTCGTCTTCGTTGCGGCGACGGCGCTGGCCCTGTGGCTCGCCCTGACCGATTCGCCGTACTGGTGGTTCGGTGTCGCGCTGTTCGTCGGTTTCCTGGTCGCGTTCCTGCTCAGCACGCCGCGCGTCCTCCGGCGGACGAGGACGATGCTCGCCGAACTCGATCGGCGCTCCGCGCAGCGCATCGACGGCTGACCTCCTCGCCGGACGCTCAGCGGCGCGCGGCCACCCCTGCTCCACTGGCCGCGGCAGCCGCCGGGTGTCGCCGCCGCCCGCCGAGCAGCCCGGACGCCAGCGCGATCCCCGCGAGCACGACGAGGCCGCCCACCGGCTCGTTCCACCGGAGCGGCTCGCCGAGCACGAGGACCCCGAGCGCGACCCCGACGACCGGCGTCAGGTAGGTGACGGTGGAGGCCCGTCCGGCACCCCACGCACCCACCAGTCGCGTGTTCCACGCGTAGGCCAGCCCCGTGCCCACCGCACCGAGCGCGACCATCGCGCCCACGATCCTCCAGTCCAGCTGCACCGCACCGGTGGCGACGACGGGCGCGACCAGCAGCATGAGCACAGCGGCGAGCGTGAGCTGCACGGTCGCGACGGTGGTCGGGTCGGAGCCGCCGCCGACGCCGAAGCGGCGGAGCCAGGCGAGGCCGATGCCGTAGGAGGCGGTCATGCCGAGCAGGGCGACCTGACCCGGCACGCTGGCCAGGACCTCCGGGTCGCCGAGGACGTCCCACGGCCCGACGAGCACGAGGACCCCGACGATGCCCAGGACGATCCCGCCGACCTGCCGGCGGCTCAACCGTTCGGACGGCACGAGCACGGCCAGGGCGAGCAGCGTCATGATCGGTGTCGTCGCGTTGTAGATGCTCGCGAGCCCGGAGGGGACGGTCTGCTCCGCCCACGCCATGAGCGACGACGGCACCGCGTTGAGGAACACCGCCACCACGAGCAGGTGCCCCCACACCCGCGGCTCCCGCGGCCACCGGCGACGGGTGACGAGCAGCACCACGACGAGCGTGACGGCGCCGAGCACGGTCCGCACGGTGGCGACCTGCTGGGGTGCCAGACCGTCGAGACCGATCTTCGCGAAGAAGAAGCTCGAGCCCCAGGTCAGGGCGACGAGGACGTAGAGGAGGGCGTTCACGTGGCCTAGTCTCGGCACCACCAGCGCATGCGGCAAACGCATGTGGTTCATGTCGGCATGAGGAGGACGCATGGGCGTCTCGGTCCCCCAGCTGCGCGCCTTCGTCGCGACCGTCGACGCCGGCTCGTTCACGAGCGCGGCCACCGCGCTCGGCGTCGGCCAGTCCGCGGTGTCGCACGCCGTGGCCGGGTTCGAGCGCGAGGTCGGCGGCCCCGTCGTCCGGCGTGGCACCGCCGCCGTCCCGACGCCCCTCGGCGACCGGCTGCTGGCACACGCCCGCAGCGTGCTCGCCTCCGTCGACGCCCTGGAGGCCGTGGTCCGGCCCGCGACGGCGCGCGGCACCGTGCGCCTCGCCGCTGTCCCGACCGTGTGCCAGGGACTGCTCCCGCGCCTGCGCGAGCTGTGGGCGGTGACGCTGCCGGACGTCGACGTGCAGGTGTACGAAGGCGACGACGACGAGATGCCGGAGTGGCTCGAGGCGGGCACGGTCGACGCCGCGGTCCTGGTCGACCCGACGGTCGTACCGGACGGCGGGGTCGTGGTCGCGACCGACGAGATGGCCGCCGTGGTCCGACGCGACCACCCCCTCGCGGGCACCGACGCCCTGACCCTCGACGACCTGCACGAGGACGGCCTGGTGGCGGGTGGCGGCGGGTGCGAGTACCAGATCCAGCGCATGCACGAGATCGCCGGGCAGCCCTTCCGCTACGCCCACCGGGTCCGCGAGATGAGCACGATGTTCGGCATGATCCAGCGCGGCGAGGGGGTCTCGATCGTGCCGACCCTCGGCCGGGTGATGCTGCCGGACGACCTGGTCATGGTGCCGACGGTCCCCCACCTCCAGCGGACGCTCGTGCTGAGCGGGCCGTCGACGCGCGCGTGGCATCCGCTCGCGACGGCCCTCGTCGACGCGCTCTGACCTGCGACGCCCTGACCGGCGACGCGCGTTGCCCTGCGACGCGCGCTGCCCGCCCCACGGCGACTCGGAGGCGTCGTCGGCAGGATGGGGGCATGTCGGAGACGTTCGTGAAGACCTTCGCCGCCCCGGACGAGGCAGCCGCCGAGGCAGCCGGACTGGAGTGGCTCGCCGAGGCCGAGGACGGCGGTGGGACCCGCGTCGCCCGCGTGGTCCGGCGCCCGCGGCCGACGGTGCTCGAGCTGGAGTTCGTCTCCGACGGGGCACCGACGAAGCAGCAGGCGGAGCGCTTCGGCCGGTCGCTCGCCCACACGCACGCGGCGGGGGCGTCGCACTGGGGAGCGCCCTCGCCGGGCTTCCCCGCGAACGGACCGCTGCGGATGGGTCGCTCCCGCACACCGTTCGTCCCGGCGTCCGAGGCGCCGTCGACCTGGGGTGCGTTCTTCGCCGAGTACCGGATCCGGGACTTCGTGCAGCGCATCGTCGATGCCGGCGGGTTCGACGGCGCCGAGGCCGCGGTGTTCGAGCGCGTCTGCGACCGCCTGGAGGACGGCACGCTCGGCTCCCCGCAGGCGGCGCTGGTCGGGGACGGACCCGCCCGACTGCACGGCGACCTGTGGGCCGGGAACGTGCTCTGGCCGCGGGACACCTCCGAGCCGACCGGCGCCGTGCTCATCGACGCGAACCCGCACGGCGGACACGCCGAGACGGACCTGGCGCTGCTCGCCCTGTTCGGGCTGCCGCGGCTCGAGACGGTGCTGGCGGCCTACGACGCCGAGTCCCGGCTGGCCGCCGGGTGGCAGGAGCGCGTCGAGCTGCACCAGCTCGCGCCGCTGCTGCTGCACGTCCTCCTGTTCGGCGGGTCGTACACGGACGCCGCGCTGCGGGCGGCCCGCCGATACTCCTGACGCCCGCGAGACGTCCCGGAGCCCCGCGGCTCGTCCCGGCCCCGACCCTCCCAGGAGAACGCGACGTCGGCGTTGACTTTGCGTTTACAGCGCTGTAAAACTGGGCTGGCGCGATGGAGCGCGAAAGGGAGTGACCATGGTCATGAGCAGCACAACGGCACGGTCGGCGCTCAGCCGCCGTGGGTTCCTCGCGGGCGCGGTCGGCGGCCTCACCCTCGGCACCATGGCACTCGCCGGGTGCTCCGCCCCCTCCGCCGGACGGTCGGCGACCGGTGGCACGACCCTGCGCTTCTACGAGCAGAAGCAGGAGGTCATCGCCTACTTCGACGACCTGCTGCGTCGCTTCGAACGCGAGAACCGCGGCATGCGAGTCGTCCACGACAGCTCGAACGCGATCGCCCCGCAGTTCGTGCGCGGTGAGCCGGCGGACGTCGGGTGCTTCAACGACAACCTCGAACTCGCGCGGTACATCGAGCGCGGCGTGCTCCGCGACCTCGGCGACCTCCCCGCCGCCGGCCGCATCCGGAAGAGCATCGACGGCCTGACGAACCAGTACGCGAAGTACGAGGACCGCACCAGCGTGCTGCCGTTCTCCCTCGCCGCGGCCGGGGTGATCTACAACAAGCGGATCTTCGCCGAACAGGACCTGCCGGTCCCGACGACCTGGGACGAGTTCGTCGACGTCTGCACCGCGCTGCAGCAGGCCGACATCACGCCCGTCTACGCCACCGACCGCGACACGTGGACCCTCTGGCAGGGCCTGTTCGACTACTCCGTCGGCAGCCTGGTCGACACCGGCACGTTCTTCCGCCGCATGAAGGAGCTGGGCACGGACGTCGGCCCCGACTCCGCGGTCTCCTTCCAGAAGGACTTCGCCGTGCCGATGGAACGGGCGAAGACCATCTCGTCGTTCTTCAACCCCGACCACGCCACCCGCTCCTACGCCGACGGCAACCTCGCCTTCGGGCAGGGCGAGGCCGCGATGTACCTGCAGGGACCATGGGCGCTTGGGCAGATCGCCCTCATCGACGAGGACCTGCCGGTCGGCACCTTCGCGCTCCCGGTGTCGAACGACCCGCAGGACCGGAAGGCCCGCGTGAACATCGACCTGGGCCTCTGGATCCCGACGACCACGCCGCACCTCGAGCAGGCGCAGGAGCTCGTCGAGTTCCTCATGCAGCCCGAGGTCATCGACGCCTACAACCGGGACAACCTGGCGTTCTCGACCACCGAGGACGCTCCCCCGCAGACCGACGAGCGCCTCGAGGGCCTCCAGCGGTACGTCGACGACGGCGCCTTCTACCAGGGCGCCGGCACCTTCATCCCCACCTCCATCCCGCTCGGCAACTACCTGCAGTCGGCCATCCGCAGCGGTGACTTCGACTCGATGCTGCAGCGGCTCGACGCCGACTGGCGGCGCCTCGCCGGCCGCTCGGCGACCGTCTGACCGGCGTGCACAGGACCCAGGAGCGACCATGAGCATGCAGACCCCCCTGACCCGCGAGACCGACCCCACCCGGCCCGGCCCGACCACCCAGGCCACGCGCGTCCAGCGCCGCGTCGGCTCGCTGCACCGCACCGAGGGCATGTACTACCTGTTCCTCGTCCCCGCCCTCGTGCTGTTCACGGCGTTCGTCGTCGCCCCGGCGTGCGTCGGCATCTTCTACAGCTTCACCGACTACCTCGGCTTCGGGCAGTGGCACTTCCTCGGCATCGAGAACTACCGGGCGCTCGTCTCCGACCCGTCGATCATCGGCTCGTACGGCTTCACGCTCGGCTTCGCGGTGGTGACGGTGATCGTCACGCAGGTCATCGCACTCGCCCTCGCGATCGGCCTGGCGAAGCGGGTCCGGTTCGCCGCCGGGCTCAGGTCGGTCTTCGTCATCCCGATGGTGGTGTCCGGCATCATCGTCGCCTACGTGTTCAACTACCTCTTCTCGAACACGCTGCCCGCCCTGGCCACCTCGGTCGGCTTCGCGCCGCTCGAGCAGAGCATCCTCGGCGACCCGAACCTGGCCTGGCTCGCCATCGTCATCGTCTCCGCCTGGCAGACCATCCCCGGCGCGCTCCTCATCTACACCGCCGGGCTCACCTCGATCCCCGCCGACGTCTACGAGGCCAGCTCCCTCGACGGCGCCGGGTCGTGGAAGCAGCTGCGCGCGATCACCCTGCCGCTCCTCGGCGGGTTCATCGTCATCAACACCGTGCTCGGCGTGAAGGGCTACCTCGGCGCCTACGACGTCATCGTCGGCCTGACGAACGGCGGTCCCGGATCGGCGACGAGCAGCGTCGCGATGACGATCTTCGGCGGCTTCACCGGCGGTGACTACGCCTACCAGATGGCCAACGCGACCGTCTTCTTCATCATCACCGTCCTCATCTCGGTCCTGCAGCTCGCAGTGACGCGCGGAAGGAACCTCCGACTCGCATGAGCGCCATCGACACCCGGTCCCCGGCCACCGCCGCGGCCCGCACCACATCCGACCACCCGCGCCGCCGTCGTCTCGACCGGGTCAACTGGCCGCTGACGATCATCCTGGCGATCGCGTCGCTGAGCGTCCTCGTCCCGCTCTACGTCACCGTCGCGATGGCGTTCAAGACGAGTGCGCAGTCCGTCGACGGCAACGCCCTGTCGCTGCCGACGCCGTTCAACCCCGCGAGCTTCGCCGAGGCATGGGCACTCACCCGCTTCCCGGTGTCGTTCTCGGTGTCGCTCGGCGTCGCGGCGCTCACGGTCGTGGCCACCCTGCTGCTCAGCTCGTTCGCCTCGTACGCGATCGTGCGGAACTGGCACCGCCGGTTCTTCCGCTGGTCGTTCGTCTACCTGCTCGCGGCGATGTTCCTGCCGTTCCCGGTCGTGGCCCTGCCGCAGATCAAGCTCACCGCGATGATCTCGCTCGACAACCCGATCGGCGTCGCGATCCTGCACGCCATGTTCCAACTGTCCTTCAGCGTGCTGCTCTACTCGGCGTTCCTGCGGTCCATCCCGGTCGAACTCGAGGAGAGCGCGCGGATCGACGGGGCCTCGACGTGGCAGGTGTTCTGGCGGATCATCCTGCCGTTGCTCGGACCGATGAACGCCACCGTGGGGATCTTCGCGTTCCTGGCGTCCTGGAACGACTTCATGATGCCGTCGCTCATCACCGCCGACCCCGGTCTGCAGACGCTGCCCGTCGTGCAGAACATCTTCCAGAGCAAGTTCGGCACGAACTACAACGTCGCCTTCGCCTCGTACCTGATGGCGATGGCACCGACGATCGTCGTGTACCTGTTCGCGCAGCGCTGGGTGATCAGCGGTGTGACGCAGGGCGCCGTCAAGAGCTGACCCGCCCGCCGGACGCGAGCCGAGCCTCCAGACCGACACCGGCCGGAACGGCCGAGACAGGACCACCAGCGTGACCACACCGAACCCCGGCCCCCTGCCCACCATCCGCCCCTTCCCCGGCTCCGACCCCGTGGCGGACCCGGACGCCGTCGTCGTCGGCGACCGCTGGCGCATCACCGTCCTGCAGGACGGCCTGTTCCGGATCGAGTGGAGCGAGGACGGCGGGTTCGAGGACCGCGCCTCCACCTTCGCGATCCGCCGCCGCCTCGACGTGCCGGAGTACACGGTCGTCCGGCGCGGAGCCGGCGTCGAGGTGACGACCGACCGCGCGACCCTGCGGTACGACGGTGGTCCGTTCTCGTCCGCCGGACTCGTCGTCGAGACCTCCGGGCCGGACGCGAACCGGTGGCGGTACGGCCAGGAGCCGCGCGACCTCGGAGGGACCGGCCGCACGCTCGACGACGTCGACGGACGGATGCCGCTCGAGTCCGGGGTGCTCGCCCGCGACGGCATCGTCGCGCTCGACGACAGCGAGTCGTTCCTGTTCGAGGACGACGGGTGGGTCGGCAGCCGGGTCCCGGGTCGACGCGACGTCAGCGTCTTCGCGTACGGTCGCGACTACGCGGCCGCGCTCCGGGCGTTCCACGCGGTGTCCGGACCGCCGACGCTGATGCCCCGGTGGGCGCTCGGGAACTGGTGGAGCCGGTACCACCCGTACTCCGACGAGTCGTACCTTGCGCTGCTCGACCGGTTCGACGAGGAGCGCCTGCCGTTCTCCGTCGCGGTGATCGACATGGACTGGCACCGGGTGGACTCCGTCCCGTCCCGCTTCGGCAACGGCTGGACCGGGTACTCGTGGGAGCCGTCGCTGTTCCCGGACCCGCGGGCCTTCCTCGCCGAGCTGCACCGCCGCGGGATGCGGACGACGCTCAACCTGCACCCCGCCGACGGTGTCCGGGCGTTCGAGGACGCCTACCCCGCGATGGCGGCCGCGACGGGGGTCGACCCCGACACCGAGCAGGCGATCGCGTTCGACCCGACCGACCCGGACTTCCTCCGCGCCTACTTCGCGGTCCTGCACCGTCCGCTCGAGGAGCAGGGCGTGGACTTCTGGTGGATCGACTGGCAGCAGGGCCGGACCACGAGCATCCCCGGCGTCGACCCGCTCTGGATGCTCAACCACTTCCACCTGCTCGACTCGGCACGCGACGGCGGCCCCGGCATGACGTTCTCGCGCTACGCCGGCCCGGGCAGCCACCGGTACGCCGTCGGGTTCTCGGGCGACGCGGTCGTCTCGTGGGCGTCGCTGGCGTTCCAGCCCGAGTTCACCGCGACCGCCGCGAACATCGGGTACCCGTGGTGGAGCCACGACATCGGCGGCCACACCCGCGGTGTCCGCGACGACGAACTCGCCACGCGCTGGGTGCAGTTCGGGGTCTTCTCGCCCGTCATGCGGCTGCACTCGGCGAACAACCCCTTCATCCGCAAGGAGCCGTGGGTCTTCCCCGCCGAGCCCCGTGCCGCGATGGGTGACGCGCTGCGCTTCCGCCACCGCCTCGTGCCCTACCTGCACACGATGAACCACCTCGCCGCCGCCGGTACCCCGCTCGTCCGCCCGCTCTACCACCTCGAACCACACCGCGACGAGGCGTACCGGGTGCCGAACGAGTACGCCTTCGGGACCGAGCTGCTCGTCGCCCCGATCGTCGAGCCCCGCGACCCGGTCACCCTGCGCGGACGTGCCCGGGCCTGGCTGCCGGCGGGCACTTGGACGGACGTGTTCACCGGCACGACCTACGCGGGGGACCGGTTCGTGGACCTGCACCGCACGCTCGACACGATCCCGGTCCTGCTCCGCGCCGGCGGGATCCTGCCCCTCGCCGCACCGGAGGAGGTCGACGCCACGGTGAACCCGGCCGCGCTCGAGGTGCTCGTCGCGCCGGGTGCCTCCGGCTCGTTCACGCTCGTCGAGGACCGCGAGGGGCAGGCGGTCGGCGCGGACGACGGGGCCGACACCCCGGCCGCCGACGCAGTGCCCGCGGACACCGAGTCCGGTGCCGGGGTCTGCCGGACGGCGCTGACCTGGGACCGGGGCACCGCCTCCTTCCGGATCGACCCCGCCGAGGGCGACGTCGACAGCGTGCCGGTGCGCCGACGGTGGCGTGTCACGTTCCTCGGCGCCCCGGCAGCGGGCCAGGAGACCTCGGCCGTCGCCGCCGACCGGTTCTCGGTCGACCTGGACGTCGCGACCGACGAGGGCGCCGTGCTCACCCTGGCCGGTGCGCCGACCGTCGGGGTCGACGCCCGGGACGACGCGCGACGGCTGCTCGAGGCCGCCCAGGCCGGCAACCCGGAGAAACTGACGGCGTGGGAGGTCGTCGACCGCGACGTCCCGCGGGCCGACCGGATCGTCGAGCTCGAGACGGTCGGGCTGCCGGACTCGCTGCGGGGCGCCCTGGTCGAACTGCTCGGGAGCGTGCACCCGGACGCGGGCTGACGGGCGAGCGCCCCGCCCGCCCCGCGCCGCCCCGCGTCGCCCGTCAGCGCCCGCAACGCCCCGCGCCGCCCGTCAGGGCCCGGCGCCGTCCACCACCCCGGCGAGCACGTCCCGCGCGCTGACCGGCTCCCGCCCCAGCAGCTCGCGCAGCAGCGGGTCCGTCCCCGCGAACGAGCCCTGCGCAGCCGCCTGGTACATGCCGAGCAGGAAGCGGACCATGCGCTCGTCCTGCCCGCCGGCGACGGCCCGCGCGACCCACTCGTCCTCGTCCAGGACCTCGTACCGGACCGGCCGCCCGGACACCTCGGCGGCGATGTCGGCGAGGTCCGCGAACGTGGGTGCCGCACCGGCCGTGAGCGTGACCGGGCCGTCGAGGGGCTCCGCCGCGAGGAGGATCCGCGCCGCCGCCTCGGCCGCGTCGGACCGCGCCGTCCACGAGACCGGGCCGTCCGCCGGCACCGAGACGACACCGGTGGTCTGCCAGGGGCCCGTCAGCCACGTGATGCTGTGCGCGTAGAAGCCGTTCCGCAGCGACGTCCAGGCAAGTCCGGACGCGGCGAGCGCCTCCTCGGTCGCGGCGTGGTGCTGCGCCGGCAGGAACGGCGACCCGGCGGCGGCACCCTGGTGGCTCGTGTAGAGCACGCGTCCGACGCCGGCCGCGACCGCCGCGTCGACCGCGTTGCGGTGCTGCCGGACGGTGTCGCCGGCCGGGTCGTTCGACGAGACGAGCAGGAGCTGGTCGGCGCCCGCGAAGGCGGTCCGCAGCCCGTCGGGGTCGTCGTAGTCGCCCTGGCGGACGGTGACGCCGCGCTCGGCGAACCGTGCCGCCCTGGCCGGGTCGCGGGTGACGACGGTCAGTTCCGACGCCGGCAGCCGTTCGAGCAGGTGGTCGGCGGTGGCTCCGTTGAGCGCTCCGGTCGCTTCGGTGATGGTGATCATCGATCTCTCCCTCGTGCTTCCAGTGGTAACAGCGTGACGGTAGCACCGGAAACACAGCGGTAGCAAGGAGTTGTTATCGTTGGTCCGTGCCCGACGCCCCCACACCCCGAGCCGACGTCCGAGGTCGGATCGTCGCCGCCGCCGCGGACCTGCTCCGCACCGACGGCGCGGCCGGCGTCACGACCCGCGCCGTCGCCGACCGCGCCGCCGTCCAGCCGCCGACGATCTACCGGCTGTTCGGGGACAAGGACGGTCTGCTCGACGCCGTCGCCGAGCACGCGATGGCCGAGTTCGGTCGGACCAAGGCCGCCGCCGTGCACGCCGCGGCCGAGCACGAGGTCGACCCCGTCGCCGACCTGCGCACCGGGTGGGAACTGACGATCGGGTTCGGACTCGCCAACCCCGACCTGTTCGTCATCATGAGCGACCCCCGCCGGGGACGGGGCTCCCCCGCCGTGGCCGCCGGGCTGCGCCTGCTCGAGGAACGCCTCCGTCGCGTCGCGGCGGCCGGGAGGCTCGTGGTGCGCGAGCAGGACGCCGTCCGGCTCCTGCACGCGGCCGGCACCGGTGCCGTCCTGGCGATCCTCGACGAGCCGGCGGACGCGCGGCACCCCGCCCTGGCCGACACGGTGTTCGAGGCCGTGATGGCGAAGATCGTCGCCCCCGCACCCGGGGACGCACCGACGGACGGGTCCTCGTCGACCAGGACGGCGGCGCTCACCCTGCGTGCCGTCACCGACGACCTCGCCGCCCTGTCCCCGGCCGAGCGTGCCGTCCTCGCCGAGTGGCTCGACCGCGTGGTCGACGCCGAGGCACGCGGCTCGTCGGACGCGGCCCCGCGGTGACCGGGGTCGACCGCGCCACCGCCGCCGACGCCGACGAGGTCGGCCGGTTCCAGACCCGGTGCTGGGAGCAGACCTACCGCGGCATCGTCCCGGACGAATTCCTCGACGCGGCCGGCGACGACGGGGCCGCCCGGACCCGGGCCGCACGCTGGGCCGGACGGATCACCTCCGGCGCACGGACCGTGATGACCACCCGGTCGGCGGACGGGACGCTCGTCGGCGTCGCCAGCGCCGCGCGGGCCTCCGCTCCGGCCGACGGCCTGCCGGCGCTCGAGCTCTGCACGCTCTACGTCGACCAGGACGCGCAGGGCACCGGCGTCGCGGACGCGCTCCTCGCGGCCACCGTGGGTGACGAGGACGCACACCTGCTCGTGTTCACGAGCAACGAGCGGGCGCGGCGTTTCTACCGGCGTCACGGCTTCGCCCCGGAGGGCGAGCCGGCGGTCGACCCGGGGACCGGACTCGACGAGGAACGCTGGGTGCGCCGGTCCGGCGGTCGCTGACGCCCCGCGCGACCCGACGAACCGGCGCCCGGTGGGGTCAGTCCACGGACCCGTCCGGGTACGGCGCGCTCTCCCCCACCAGGATCCGGTGCCCGACGGTCACCGCCTGCCCGTCGCCCGGTCGCCCGGCGATGCGCTCCTGCAGGCGGTCGAGGGCGGCCTCGGCGAGCGCGACGGTGTCCGGCGCCACCGAGGTCAGGCTCGGGACGAGACTCGCGGCCAGGCCGATCGCGTCCCACCCGACGACCGCGACGTCCCGCGGTGCCTCGAGGCCGCGCAGGCGCATCGCCCGGAGCGCACCGACCGCGGCGAGGTCGTCCCGGCAGAGCAGGCCGTCGATCGAGAGTCCGCCGTCGAGGGCTCGCCCGAACGCCAGCTCGGCGCCCTGCGCGTCCCCGACCTCGCGTGGCACGCAGAGCGTCGGGTCGAACGGCAGCCCCGCCGCGCTCAGGCCGTCCCGGTAGCCCTCGAGGCGGAACGTCGACGTGCGGGACTGCTCGCCGACCTCGTGCCCGAGGAACCCGATCCGCCGACGGCCCAGGGCGGCCAGGTGCGCGACGGCCTCTGCGGCGGCGCGCACGTTGTCGATCGCGACGAGGTCCCCACCCGGCGGTCGGACGTCCTCGCCGAGGAAGACCACCGCGGTGTCCCCGCGGGCGCTGTCGATCTCGGCCGGCGTGAGGACCTGCGGGTGGATGACGACCCCGTCGACCACGCCGGCCTCGCGCCCGCGGACCGCGGAGAGCTCACCGCCCGGGGCGCCGGCGGTCTCCTCGAGCAGGAGCTGGTAGCCCCGCTCGGCGCAGACCTGCGAGAACACGTGGGCGAGCTCGGCGAAGTACGGGCGCCGCAGGTCGGGGAAGGCGAACGCAAGCATGTTCGTCCGTCCGGTGGCCAGGCTCCGTCCGGACACGTTGGGCCGGTACCCGAGCGCGTCGATCGAGCCCTGCACCCGCGTCCGCATCGCGTCGCTGACGTGCCGGTAGCCGCGCACCACGTTGGATACGGTCTTCATCGAGACGCCCGCGTGCTCCGCGACGTCCTGCAGTGTGACCTGGCCCACGCGCTCACCGTACCGTTGACGCGGTCTTTACAGCGCTGTAAATTGCGGTGGCATGAGCACCGTCGCTTCCCCGGTCCCCGTCGACGTCACCGACGTCCCCCTCGCCTCACGCCAGGACGGCCGGTACCCGCGGCCGCAGATGCTGCGCCACCACTGGACCGACCTCAGCGGCACCTGGTCCTTCCGACACGACGACGCGGACACCGGGGCGGACTCGGGATGGACCACGGGCCTCCCGGACCCCCGCGCGATCACGGTGCCCTTCCCACCGGAGTCGGCCGCGTCCGGCATCGGCGACCCAGGCTTCCACCCCGTGGTCTGGTACGCCCGGACCGTCGGGCGGGCCGAGCTCGAGGCCGCCGGCCACGGCACCGCCCGGCCGCGCCTGCTGCTGCACTTCGGCGCCGTCGACCACCGCGCCCAGGTCTGGATCGACGGACGGTTCGTCGGCAGCCACGAGGGCGGGCACACGCCGTTCTCGTTCGACGTCACCGCCCTGCTCGCCGGCGACACCGGCTCCGGCACGGGCACCGGCTCCGGCACCGGCACCGGCACCGACGACCACGTGCTCGTCGTCCGCGCCGAGGACGACCCGCTCGACGTCACCCAGCCGCGCGGCAAGCAGGACTGGCACGAGGACGCCCACGCCATCTGGTACCGCCGGACGACGGGCATCTGGCAGCCGGTCTGGCTGGAGGCGGTGCCCACCACCGCGATCGGCACGCTCCGGTGGACCCCAGCCGGGCCCACCGCGACGGCCCTCACCGTCCGCTTCCGCGGGCGCGTCCCGGCCGGCGCCCGCCTCCGGGTCGCCCTGCGCTTCGACGAGCGGGACGAGGACCTCGGCACGACCGACTGGGACGCCACCGCCAGCCGCCCCACGCTCGACGTCACCGTGCCCGTCGCCCGGCAGCGCAACGGCCAGGCCGAGGACGAGCTGACCTGGTCGCCGGAGACCCCGCGGCTCGTCGACGCCGTGCTCACCCTGGTCGACCGTGACGGCCTGGTCCTCGACGCGGTGTCGAGCTACCTCGGCATGCGCAGCGTCGGTGTCGGCGGCGGTCGGTTCCTGCTCAACCGGCAGCCCTACCCGGTGCGCAGCGTCCTCGACCAGGCGTTCTGGCCCGAGTCGCACCTCGCCGCCCCGCACCCGCTCGCCCACCGGCAGGAGGTCGAGCTCATCAAGGCGCTGGGCTTCAACGCGGCCCGGATGCACCAGAAGATCGAGGACCCCCGGTTCCTGCTCTGGGCCGACCGCCTGGGCCTGCTGGTGTGGGGCGAGGCGCCGGCCGCGTACGAGTTCTCCCCCACCGCCGTCGGCCGGCTCACCGCGGAGTGGACGGCGGCGGTCGAGCGCGACGCCTCGCACCCGTCGATCGTGACCTGGGTGCCGTTCAACGAGTCGTGGGGCATCCAGCACGTCGTCTCGGACCCCGCACAGCAGGCGTACGCCCGGGCGCTCGTCGACCTCACCCGGGCGCTCGACCCCTCCCGGCCCGTCATCGGCAACGACGGCTGGGAGCAGCAGGAGACGGACATCGTCACGATCCACGACTACGAGGGCGACGGCGCGGTCCTGGCGCGCACGTACGCCGACGACGCCGCCCGGACCCGCGCCCTGGAGGGTCTGGCACCCTCCGGCCACCCGCAGTTCGTCGGCGGGGCCGTGGACCGGGGCCAGCCCGTGATGCTCACCGAGTTCGGCGGGGTCCGGTACCAGTCCGGCGGCCGGCGGGAGGAGGGCTGGGGCTACACCACCGCCGTCGACGACGAGGACTGGGTCCGGCGCATCGCCGCACTGCACGACGCGGTCCGGGCCAGCACGTTCCTGGCGGGCTCCTGCTGGACGCAGCTGACCGACACGATGCAGGAGACGAACGGGCTGCTGAACGCCGACCGTTCCCCGAAGGTGCCGATCGAGCAGATCCGGCGGGCCGTCACCGGTCGGTGAGCGCGGCGCCCGGCCTGGAGGCACCCCTCGCGTCCGCCACGCCCGGGCGGTCGGCCGCACGGGCGGGACGGTTCAGGCGCCGGTCGCCTCGTAGTGGCGGGCGCCACCGGTGACGCCGGCGAACCGGAAGGGCCCGGCCGTCACGCGGGGGCGCTCGACGTCGTCGCTCGTCGCGGCACCAGCAGCGTGCAGCTCCCGGTACGCCTCGACGGACAGCGGGACCCGCGCCGCGAGCAGGTCGGCCACGCGACCGGCCCGGCGGTGCTCGCGGTAGCGCTCGCTGACGACGCCGGTCATGAGCTCCCCGACGCTGCCCGAGCCGTAGCTGAACATGCCGATCCGGGCGCCGGCCAGGTCGTCGTCGAGGTCCAGCAGGGCCCCGAGCGCGATCCAGAGCGACGCCGTGTAGGTGTTGCCCGTCTGCCGGTTGTACGTGAAGCCGACGGCGAGCTCGGTCTCCTCGAAGGGGACGTCGACGTGCTGCGCGAGCTTCCGGTGCGCCTTGATCGCCATCTTCGTGAACGGCTGGTGGTGCACGAAGCGGTCGATCGCCTCGATGCCGGGGCCACCGCGCGAGGCGAGGTCGTCCCAGGCGCCGATGAAGGCGTCGACGTAGGCGGTCACGGACAACCGGCCGTCGACGAGTGCCGTGGAGCGGTCGTTCGGCCGCCAGAAGTCGTCGACGTCGGCGGTGAACAGGCCGGACTGCGGCTCGAGCACGACGAGGTCGGGGTCGGCGGCGATGAGCATCGCGACCGCGCCGGCACCCTGGGTCGGCTCGGCGGCGGTGTCGACGTCGTAGCGGGCGACGTCCGCGGCGATCACGAGGACGCGCTCGGACGGGTCCCGCGCGATGATGCCGAGCGCCATCTGCACGGCGGCGGTCCCGCCGTAGCAGGCCTGCTTCAGCTCGACGACGCGGGTGTTCGTGGGCAGCCCGAGCAGCCCGTGCACGAAGACGCCGGCGGCCTTCGACTGGTCGATGCCCGACTCCGTGGCGAACAGCACCGTGCGGATGCCGTCGACGCCGTGGCGGTCGAGGACCTCCTTCGCGGCGGCGGCGCCCATCGTGACGATGTCCTCGTCGGGGGCGGGCACGCTGAAGGCGTCCTGGCCGATGCCGACGTGGTACTTCGCCGGGTCGACCCCGGTGGTGGCGGCGAGGTCGTCGAGGTCGAGCACGTGGTGCCCGGTGGCGATCGCGAGGTCGTGGATGCCCACGGCCAGTGGGGCCTGCGTCGTCATGCGGACGCTCCTTCCGGTCGGTGGCCGCGTCGTTCCATGGCGACGTGGGCGGCCATGAGCTCCCCCGGGTTCGTCTGGGCGGCGAGCAGCGAGAGTTCGCCGCAGAGCACGGTGGCGGCGCAGAGTGCGGCCAGGCGGCGGGCGTTGGCCCCGGGCTCGCGGTCCTCCCGGCAGCCGAGGCGCACGAGGGCGTCCTCGACGACGGGCAGGTCGTTGCCCTTGCCGTTGCCGACGGTGCCGACGATGAGGTGCGGGAGCGAGCACGAGAAGTACAGGTCGTCGCCGCGGGCCTGCGCGAGCGTGATGCCTTGGGAGCCCTCGACGATGTTCGCGGCGTCCTGCCCGGTGGCCAGGTAGAAGCCGAGCAGCATGTTCGCGTAGTGCGCGTTGGCGGAACGCAGGGCCCCGGCGATCGTGGAGCCGACCAGGTTCTTCGCCGTGTTGAGCTCGACGATCCGTTCGGTGGAGGACCGCAGGCGCTTCTCGACGACCTCGCCGGGGATGACGATCTCGGCGATGGTGTTCCGCCCGCGGCCACGGATGCCGTTCACCGCGGTGGCCTTCTTGTCGGAGCAGAAGTTGCCGGAGATGGACACGTACCGCAGCTCGGGCTCCCACGCCAGGATCGCCGGCAGCAGGGTGTCCGCCGCCTGCGTGACCATGTTGTGCCCGGAGGCATCGCCGGTGGTGAACGCGAAGCGCAGGAACAGCAGGTCCCCGACGATCTCCGGGTGCACCTCGATGAGCTTCGCGAACCGGCTCTGCCCGACGACGATCTCCTCGAGCTCGGCCTGGCGGGCCAGGATCCGTCCGGCCGAGATGTGCGCGGCGGCGGCGCTGGTGGCGCGGACCACCACCGAGCGGGTCATCCGCTCGTCGACGACGGTCGAGACGATGCCGCCCTCGACCATGCGGGAGATCCGGGCACCGCGGCCGACGGACGGCCAGAGCGGGGACTCGTAGGTCGCGAGCGGTACCTCGTGCTCGCCCTCGACGGCGTTGCCGCTGACGCGGATCGGTCCGACCCACTTCGTGGGGATCGGGGTCTGCAGGTCACTCATCGCGTGGTCCCTTCCTCGGGTTGCACCGCGACGCTGAGGTGCCTGATGTCGTGCGCTTCCCAGGCGCGGAAGACCGCTGCGGTGTCGCAGTCCGCGGGGACGAGCGCGATGCCGCAGTCCCCGCCACCGGCGCCGGAGGGCTTCGCCGCGCCGCCCGCCGCCTCGACGACGTCGCAGAGGGTCGCCAGGCGCTCGGTCTCGATCTGCGACCCGACGGAGGTGCCGAGGCCCTGCAGCAGGCCGCGCGCGCGGCGGAGGGCGCTGAGGGTCCGGTCGGCGTCGCCGGTGCGGAGGCCCGTGGTCAGGTCGTCGACGCAGGCCCGGCTGGCGTCGAGGAACGCCGCGTAGTCGCCGTCGCGGTGCCGTCGCACGACGCCGACGAGCTTCGTCGTGGACGCCGGCGAGCCCGTCCACCCGACGAGGAGGCGCAGGTCGGCCGGTGCGGGCAGGTGCTCGACGTCGAAGCCGGCCCAGGCCGCGTCGTCGTCGAGGATCGCGGTGACCGCGTGGTCGTCGAGCATGCCGGCGAGGACCTCGCGGTCGGGGGCGCTGTAGCGGAGCCACCCGCCGAAGGTGCTCGCGGCGAGGTCGCCACCGGACGCGCGGGGCGCCACCCTGATGGTCGCGAGCAGCGCCACCATGAAGCGTCGGCGCTGCGACAGGCCGAGCCCGTAGAAGCGGTCGAGGGCGCCGACGGTCGCGACGGTCACCGCGGCGGAGGAGCCGAGCCCGAACTTCCGGCCGCTGGCGTCGTCGAGCTGGCTCTCGATGCGCAGGTCGTGGAAGCGCGGTGCGATCCCGAGTTCCTCGCGGAGCTTCTCGACGAGGTCGATCGTCGCCATCACGTAGTCGTAGGGGTGGTGCTCGCGGTCGAGCGCGATGCCGTCCTCGGCCCGGGTCCACGTGAGCGGGAGGTTGCCGTACTCCTCGGAGTGCACGCTGCCGGCGCCGTGGCCCTCGGACACCCGGGCCGTGATGGCACGGTCGAGGGCGATGAGCACGGACGGCTGGCCCGGCTCGACGACGGCGTACTCGCCCGCGACGAACAGCTTGCCGTGGGCACGGAACTCGATCACGCTGCGCTCTCCTCTGCTCGGGGGTGGTCCCCCGGGTCTTCGGAGCGGAGCAGGCGAGCGGCTGGTCCGGTGCCCGACTCGATGACCGCGCCGAAGCCGTCGAGGGCACCGGCCACGCGGGCGCGGTCCTCGGGGCGGCAGAGCACGACGACGTTCGGGCCGGCGTCGGCGGTGGCGTAGGCCTCGATCCCGTCGGCGCGCATCGCGACGACGGCGTCGAACACGGCGACGCTGCGGCTGGTGAGGTAGCGGATCGGAGGGAACGCGCCCTCGATCGTGGCGTGCATGCGGAGGGCGTTGCTCTCGGTGAGCTCGCCGATCCGGGTGAAGTCGCCGGCGGCGCACGCGGCCAGCATGTCCCCGACGGTCTCGGTCGTCGAGCTCACCCACGCCGGGTAGAACGGCGACGTGGCGATCGTGCGGCGCATGGCCTCGCGCGACCCGATCTCCTTCGGGCCGTCGTTGATCGTCACCACGACCATGGCCATCGGCGGTGCCGGCACGGTCTCGGCGAAGGACCCCGCGTCGTCGCCCGCGTGCCAGACCGACACCCCGCCCGGGATCGACCGCGTCGCCGACCCGGAACCACGGCGGGCGAGCCGGGAGAGGTCGCGCTCGGACAGGTCGAGGCCGTAGGCAGCGGCGGCCGCCACGGCGAGGGCGGCGAAGCCCGAGGCGCTCGAGGCCAGGCCGGCGCCCGTGGGCACGGTGTTCTCGGAGACCACGGCGGCGCGGGCGTCGGAGCCGGCCATCCCGCGGACGAGGTCGAGGAAGCGCTCGACGCGCACGAGCGGACCATCGTCGACCACGCGACCGTTCAGGGTGAACGTGTCACGCGCCTCCCGGCGGTCGGTCAGCGTGACGGAGGTCGTGGTGGGGAAGACGTCGAGCCCCATCGACACACTGCCGGTGGCGGGCAGGGCGAGGTCGGCGTCCGCCTTCCCCCAGTACTTCACGAGCGCGATGTTGGGGTGCGCGACGGCGGTGGCGGTCATGAGGCGCGGGCTCCGATCGAGGTGGTCCAGGTTCCGGCGGCTCCCGCGCCGCGCAGTGCGGCGGTGATCCGGGCGGCGTGCTCGTCGTCTGCGGCCAGGGCCAGGACGCACCCGCCCCGTCCGCCTCCGGTGAGCTTCGCGCCGAGGGCGTCCGCGCTGCGTGCGGCGCCGACGAGCCGGTCGAGGTCGCCGCTCGACACGTCGAGGGTGCTCAGCAGTTCGTGCGCGGCGTCCATGGTGGCACCGAGGGCCTGTGCGTCGCCGTCGACGAGCGTCCCCCGGGCCTGCCGGGCGAGTCCGCCGATGCGCTCGACCACCGAGTCGACCATCGCCGGTGCACGGTCGTGCCGGGCGCGCACGGCGGCGACGGCCTCGCGCGTGTGGCCCGGGACGCCGGTGTCGGCCACGACGAAGACGAACCGGCCGGTGAGCTGCACGGGCTCGACGACGTCGGTCTCGAACCAGACGGGCTCGTCGGCGACGACCCCGCGGGCGTCGAGCCCGGACGGTCGACCGTGGGCGACGCGCTCGCACTCCTGGATGAGCTCGTGGTGGGTGGCGGCGTCGAGGTCCACGCCGAGGGCGTCCGCGACGGCGGCGGTCACGGCGGCGGCGACGGCGGCGCTCGACCCCATGCCGCGGGCGGTGGGGACGGCGCTGTCGACCACGACGTCGAAGGCGGTGTCGGCGGCGTGGTCGATCCCGAGGCCCGCCAGGTGCCGCAGCGTCGCGGTGACGGCAGTCACGGTGGGGAGCACGGCGGCGGGGGCGGTCGAGACCGGCCCGGTGTGCACGCTCGAGCGGAGGGTGTGCTCGGCGCCGGCGGGCAGCGGCGTCGCGGTGGCCGTCACCCGGACGTCGGTCACGGGCAGGACGAGGGCGGGTGCGCCGTAGACCACGGCGTGCTCGCCGATCAGGATCGTCTTGCCGTGGGACACCGAGGAGCCGACTCGCGGGATCGCTGTGGTCGTCGTCGGTGCTGTGGCGGGGTGGTTGCTGGTCATCGTCGGTCCGGCCAGCCTAACGGGACCGGAGGACACCCGTCCGTCCGTGCGCGCTCCGGCACCCGGTGTGCGCTGTGGGCGGACGACCGCCGTGATCCTGCTGGGCGTCCGGCTGACTGAGTTGTGTGCAACACGATCGCGTGCAAGGGTTGCAGCATGCCCGTGACCGACGAGATGGTGTGCTTCTCCCTCTACGCGGCGACCCGTGCGACCACCCAGGCGTACCGGACGCTGCTCGAGCCGTGGGGCCTGACGTACCCGCAGTACCTCGTGCTCGTGACCCTCTGGGTGGAGGGCGACCAGACCGTGTCGAGCCTCGGCGACCACCTGCAGCTCGACTCGGGCACCCTGTCGCCGCTGCTCAAGCGCATGGAGCAGGCCGACCTCGTCCGCCGCGAACGCCGGAGCACCGACGAGCGCGTCGTCACCGTCACCACCGGCGAGCGCGGACGCAGCCTGCGCACCGAGCTCGCGCACGTCCCCGCGGCCGTCGCGGCGGGCACCGGCCTGGCCGACGAGCGGTCGGCCGCCGAGCTCATCGCGACGCTGCAGCGCCTCACCGAGACGATGCACCGCGCCGCCACCACGCCCGCGCCGGGAGCGCCCGCCGCGCCGAGCGACCCCGCGGGCCTCGCGACCGCCGCGCCGGGCGGGACCGGCGCCTCCCGGCCCTCGGCCTGAGCGACGGGCTCCGCGCCCCGCGGCGCGGACGGTGTCGCCCAGCGCGGACCGCGCCCGCCGCCCACATCCGCCACCGGCGGAGCGAGCGGCACGGCCACAGACCACACAGACCCCACGAAGGAAGGAACGACGCAATGGACGTCCTCTACACCGCAGAAGCCCTGTCCACCGGCGAAGGCCGCAACGGCAAGGTCCAGACCAGCGACGGCACGTTCGAGCTGGACATGGCCATCCCGAAGGAGATGGGTGGCTCCGGTGCCGGCGCCAACCCCGAGCAGCTCTTCGCCGCCGGGTACGCCGCGTGCTTCCACTCCGCACTGCAGGGCGTCGCCCGCTCGCAGAAGCTCAAGGTCGCCGACTCGTCCGTCGGCGGTCGCGTCCAGATCGGCCCGAACGGCCAGGGCGGCTACCAGCTCGCCGTCGTGCTCGAGGTCGTGATCCCCGGCATGGAGCACGACCAGGCCCAGGCCCTCGCGGACGCCGCACACCAGGTGTGCCCGTACTCGAACGCGACCCGCGGCAACATCGACGTCACCATCACCGTCTCGGAGGACTGACCCATGACCGACCAGACCACCATGCGCGCCGTCGTCCACCCCGAGTTCGGCGAGCCCGCCGACGTCCTGACCGTCGAGCAGCGGCCCGTCCCCACCCCGGGCGCCGGCCAGGTGCTCGTCCGCACCGTGCTGTCCCCGATCCACAACCACGACCTGTGGACGATCCGCGGCACGTACGGCTTCAAGCCCGAACTGCCCGCCCAGTCCGGCACCGAGGCGCTCGGCGTCGTCGAGGCCCTCGGCGAGGGCGTGTCGGACCTCACCGTCGGCCAGCGCGTCGCCGGTGGGACGTTCGGCGTCTGGGCCGAGTACTACGTCGCCGACGCGGCCGGGCTCATCCCCGTGCCCGAGGCGATGCCCGACGAGTCCGCCGCCCAGCTCGTCTCGATGCCGTTCAGCGCGATCAGCCTGCTGCACTCGCTCGACCTGCACGAGGGCGACTGGCTCATCCAGAACGCCGCCAACGGTGCGGTCGGCCGCATGGTCGCCCAGCTCGCCGCGGCCCGTGGCGTCAACGTGGTCGGCCTCGTCCGCCGCGCCGAGGGCGTCGAGGAGCTCCGCGCCCAGGGCATCGAGCGGATCGTCGCCACCGACGCGGACGACTGGCAGGACCAGGTCACCGCGATCACCGGTGGCGCGCCGATCGTCGCGGGCGTCGAGTCCGTCGGCGGGAAGGCCGCGGCCGACATCGTCTCGACCCTGGCCGAGAACGGCACGCTCGTCGTCTTCGGCGCCATGGCGTCGCCGACGATGGAGATCCCGTCCGGTGCCGTGATCTTCAAGCAGGTCACGGTCAAGGGCTTCTGGGGCAGCGTCGTCAGCCGCACCATGCCGGCCGAGACGAAGCAGCAGCTGTTCGGCGAGCTCATCACCCGGGTGCTCGACGGCTCGCTGACGCTCCCCGTCTCCGACACCTTCGCGTTCGAGGACGCCCGCGACGCCGTGCGCGCGAGCGACACCGCCGGCCGCGTGGGCAAGGTGCTCCTGCGCCCGTAGGACGCAGCCACAGGACGGACGGGAGGCCCGGTACCAGCTGGTACCGGGCCTCCCGTCCGTCGTGGGTCCGGTCCGACGCGTCGCGGCGCCGGCGTGGCTCAGTGCCCGCGGCGACCCGCCGTCGCGACGGCGCCGACGTCCCCGGTGGTGACGCCCTCCTCGACCTGCTCGAGCGTGCGGCCGCGGCTCTCCGGCACGAAGCGCCAGATGAAGGCCAGGGCGAGCAGTCCGACGACGCCGAAGCCGAAGAACGTCCCGGTGATGCCGGTCGCGGCGACGAGCGAGGGGAAGGACAGGCCGAGGAGCGCGTTGGCGGTCCACAGGCAGAACACCGCGATGCCCATGCCGAGCGCGCGGATCTGCATCGGGAAGATCTCGGACAGGACCACCCACGTGGCGATGTTGAGGAACGTCTGCATCGAACCGACGAACGCGACGACGAGGACCAGGATCACCCAGGGCCGCGCCGGGTTGCCGGCGGGCAGCAGGACGGACGCCGTCCCGATGAGGAAGTGGCAGACCGTCGTCAGCGAGAAGCCGAGGACGAGCGTCGTCCGCCGGTCGATGCGCTCCATGTTCCGGATCGCGACGACGCCGCCGACCACCGCGATGACCCCCGGTGCGATGTTCGCGATGAGGGCCGCCGACGCCTCGAACCCCGACTCGATGAGGACGGTCTGGCCGTAGTACATGATCGAGTTGATGCCGGTGAGCTGCTGGGCGACGCCGAGGCCGGCACCGACGAGCACGATGCGGACGAGCCAGCGGTTCCCGAGCAGCGTGCGCCACCCGCTCTCCCGCGGCTCGTCCGGGGCGACCGTGGTGCTCCGGCGGATGTCCGCGAGCTCGGCCTCCGCACGCTCGTCGGAGCGGACCTGCCGCAGGACCGCGAGCGCCTCGGCGTCACGGCCCTTCGACGCCAACCAGCGCGGGGACTCGGGCACGCGGAGCATGCCGACGAACAGGGCGATCGCGGGCAGGGCGCAGACCGCGAGCATGACCCGCCAGACCCCGTCGCCCTCGCCCCAGAGCGTGCCGATGGCGGCGTTCACGAGGAAGGCCGCCAGCTGCCCGATGACGATCATCAGCTCGTTCCGGCCGGAGAGCGACCCCCGGATCTCGTACGGCGCGAGCTCGGCGAGGAAGACCGGCACGACCGTGGACGCACCGCCGACCGCCAGCCCGAGGAGCACGCGGCCGACGACGATCACGCCGAAGGTCGGCGCGGCGACGCACGCCACCGTCCCGACGAAGAAGAGCACGGCGAGCACCAGGATCGTCTTCCGGCGCCCCCAGCCGTCCGCGATCCGGCCGCCGAGCACCGCACCGAGGGCCGCGCCGAACAGCAGGGAGCTCGTGACGACCCCCTCGGTCACGTTCGTCAGGCCGAGTTCCTGCTTCATCGGGAGGAGGGCACCGTTCACGACGCCCGTGTCGTAGCCGAACAGCAGGCCGCCGAACGTGGCGACCAGCGCGAGCAGTCCGAGCCGGCGGCGGTGCGGGCCGGTGCCCACCGGTGGCAGGGCTGTGGTCGGTGCGGTCGGTCTCGTGTCGACCATGCGGGAGCTCCTTCGTCCGTGATCGCGTGGCGTCGGAGGGGTCCACCACCACGGGCGGACCTCCGGTGGACCGTCTGTGATCATCCCACCCCCGGGGCGCGCCGGCCTCGTCCTGGTCGCTGGGCGCTGCCCGGGCCGACGCCGGACCGCCGTCGTCGGCGGGCACCGGTAGGCTCCCGGGGCGAGGGGAACGAGGGGACCGTGCACCAGGGGAACAGCACCACACGACGAGCCGCAGGGCTGCGGGCAGCACGGCTGCGGGCAGCACGGCTGATCGGGGCCGCCGTGCTCGCGGGCGTCCTCGCGACGACCGCCAGCGGGTGCTCGTTCCTCCGCGGTCCGGACGAACTGCCCGCCCCGAGCCGCAGTGCCGCGTCCGACGACGGTAGCGCCACCCCGGACGCCGATCCGAGCGCGAGCGCCGAGGCCCGCCGCATCGCGGAGTCCGCCTCGCCCCGCACCCCGACCCCGGTGCCGACCGAGGCGGCGGCACCCGACCCGACGGTCTCCCCCATCGCTGTCGGCACCGTGATGAGCGAGGCCGACGTCGTCACGCCGAAGGGCAGCGTCCGGTTCCACTACCGCGTCGTCGTCGGAGACGACGGGTACCCGACCGTGCAGTGGTCGAGCTTCGCGTCGACGCTGCCGGTCCCGGTCGGGGCGACGTTCCTCGAGACCCCGCCCTCGGTGGGCGACGGCCTGTCCTGGCACGGCGTCGGCGACACCCGGCTCGGCGGCGGCCCGGGTGCAGCGGCCCCGGCGGCGACCGACATGGACCCCGGCCGGGTCGACCCGTCCTGGCTCGGTGCGGTCGTCGTCTACTCGGCCGCCGAGTCCGCCGGCCCGGACCTGCCCGTCGAGCTCGGGCCGGACAAGGTGCTCGCGGTGCAGCCGGTGCGCTGGTCGGTCCCCGCCCGGACGACGAACGTGCATCCGGTCGACGGTGGGGCGCGACCGAACGCGACGGGCACGACGAGCGACGACGGCTCGGCGGACGGCTCCCCGACGGCGTACCGGATCGCGTCCGAGGACCTCATCGGCGCGGTCGCGGACCGGCTCGGGCTGTCCGTGAAGGACCTGGTCTGGCTGAACCCGGACGTCACGGTCTACGGGGACCAGCAGTACCTGTACGAGGACACCGTGCTCAACCTGGACCCCTTCCGCCGCTGACCCTGACGGCCGGTCCGGACGTGCGTGGGCCGGGCGGGGTCGAACCGTGCGTCGGGCCGGGCGTGCGCCAGGCTCAGGCGGGGGTCGGGCTCAGGCCGGGGTCGGGTCGTCGTCGCGACCGACCGGTCCGGCGTCGAGCACGTCACCCAGCGCCGACATGCCGGCGCCGTGGTCGGTGTACCGCCGGACGGTGCGACGGGCGGCCGCTCGTGCCGCACCCGCCAGTCGTTCGTTGCGTCGAGCGGCGTCCGCCACACGACCGGCGTGCCCGGCGGTCGAGAGCAGCACGTTGGCGAACGCGCGCGCGTCACCCTGTTCGGGCACGCCCGTGACCGTCCAGGCGCTGCGGATCTGGGCGTCCGGGGTCATCCCGCGACGGGTGCCCATCCGGCGCCAGTCGGACAGCGCACCCTCGGTCCGGTCGGCGGCCCGGTCGGCCTCGGCCGCACGCTCGGCGTCCGCCGACCGACGGCGTTCCGGCGCGGGCGCGGCCGAGGCGGCCTCGGCCCGCTCGCGGGCGGCGCCGTCGTCACCACCGGCGGCGGCGATGCGGGCGGCGTGGGCCGCTGCAGCGGCCGCGAGGATCTCCGAACGGTCCATGCGACGACGGTACCCCGGACGACCGACGTGGTGCGGGCCTCCCGGCGGTACCGACGACCGAGCGGCGGGTGGACAGACCGGCGCACGGGCACGCCGGTGGTCGGGGAGAGCCGGTGGTCGGGCACGTCAGCGAACCGGCAGGCCGGCGCCCTGGGGCGGAGGGACGGGCGACGGCGCGACCGGCGGTGCGCGGCTCCGGGAGGGGTGTCGCAACGCCGCCTGGTCAGGTCGTGCGGGCGGGCTCCGTGGTCAACCAGACCGCAGCATCGACAGCGAGCACCCCGTCCACGAACGCGCCCGGCACCGACTCGACCAGGACGTCCCCGCCGAGGACCGCCTCCCCCGCTGGCAGCCGTACCGGCTCGGAGCCGAGGTTGCCGACGACGGTGACCCGGCCGTTCGACCACGCCAGCACGGCTGCGCTACCGGTGTCGTGCCAGCGCAAGGTCCCGCTGCCGAGGTCGGACCGACGTCGGACGGCGAGCGCCCGCCGGTACATCGCCAGGGTCGAGGTCTCGTCCCCCTCCTGCGCGGCGACGGCGTACCCACCGAAGTCGGCCGGTTGCGGCAACCACGTGTCCGCGGCGGACGAGAACCCGAAGGACGGTCCGTCGGAGGTCCACGGGATCGGGACCCGGCACCCGTCGCGCCCGCGGATCCGGTGGCCGGAGCGCTCCCACATGGGGTCCTGGCGGACGGCGTCGGGCAGCGTGGTGACCTCGGGCAGGCCGAGTTCTTCGCCCTGGTACAGGTAGGCAGAGCCGGGCAGCCCGAGCATGAGCAGCGTGGCGGCCCGGGCACGGCGGAGACCGGTGGCACGGTCCGGCTGCGGGTCGTCCACGCCGACACCGGCCTCGAGCTCGACCGGGCCGTCGTAGCCGAAGCGGCTCGCGTGCCGCATCACGTCGTGGTTGGAGAGCACCCACGTGGTCGGCGCACCGACGGCGTCGTTCGCGGCGATGCTCGTGTCGACGTTCGCCCGGATCGCGGTCGCGTCCCACGGGAGCGACAGGTACGCGAAGTTGAACGCCTGGTGCATCTCGTCCGACCGGACGATCCGTGCCGCCCGCTCCGGCGGCAGCCACGCCTCGGCGCAGAGGATGCGCTGGCCCGCGTACTCGTCCAGGATCCGGCGCCACTCGCGGAAGACGGCGTGGATCCCCTCCTGGTCCCACATCGGCGGCATCACGCCGTCGACCGGCTCCACGACACCGTGTGTGGCGTGCGGCCAGTCCGGGAGGCCCGGGGCCTTGACGATCGCGTCGCACACGTCGACGCGGAACCCGTCCACCCCACGGTCCAGCCAGAACCGCAGCGTCGTCTCGAACTCCCGGTGCACCCGGGGGTCGTCCCAGTTCCAGTCCGGCTGCTCGGGCGCGAAGAGGTGCAGGTACCACTGGCCGGGGGTGCCGTCCGGCTCGGTCACGCGGGTCCAGGCCGGGCCCTCGAACATCGACTGCCAGTCGTTCGGCGGCAGGTCGCCGTGTCCGCCGCGTCCGTCGCGGAAGTGGAACATCCCACGCTCCGGGCTGCCCGGCGCGGCGGCGAGCGCGGCGCGGAAGAGCACGTGCTGGTCCGAGCAGTGGTTCGGGACGAGGTCGGCAATGACCCGCAGTCCCAGGTCGTGGGCCCGCGCGAGCAGGGCGTCCGCGTCGGCGAGCGTGCCGTACCGCGGGTCGACTTCCCGGTAGTCGGCTACGTCGTAGCCGCCGTCGGCCTGCGGGGACGGGTAGAACGGCGACAGCCAGACGGCGTCGGCGCCGAGGGCGGCGACGTGGTCCAGCCGCGCCGTGATGCCGGCCAGGTCACCGGTCCCGTCACCGTCGAGGTCGGCGAAGGACCGCGGGTAGACCTGGTAGATGACGGCGGTGCGCCACCACTCGGTCGGGTCGGCTTCGATCGCGTCGGCGTCGGTCACGTCGGGGGTGGTCATGCGGTCGGCACCTTCCGGTCGTAGAGCTCGGGGCGGCGGTCCCCGATCCAGTCGTTGTGCGGGCTCGTGGACTTGTCGCGGGCGAGGGCCGGGAAGACGTCGACGGTGATCGCGGTCGCTCCGGCTCCGACCTCGGTCTCGGCGGCGACCCAGCCGAACTGGTCGACGATCACGCTCGCCTCGTTCCAGTCCTGGCCGCGTTCGGTGCCCGCGCGGTCGCAGCACGCGATGAACACGCCGTTGGTCCGTGCAGCCGCCTGCGCGGCGATCACCTCGGCGACGCGGTCACGCTCCGGGTGGTCCCCGACCGGCCAGTTCGTCGGGACGGCGATGAGGTCCGCTCCCGCGAGCGCGAGCATGCGGGGCATCTCCGGGAACTCCATGTCGTAGCAGACGAGCACGCCGATGCGGCCGTGCGCGGTGTCGACAACGGGAGGCGCGGCGTCCCCCGGCGTGAACACCAGCGTCTCGCGGTCCCACAGGTGCGTCTTCCGGTAGACGGTCCGGACACCCGTCCGGTCCACGACCGCGACGCTGTTGCGCAGGAGGCGACCGTCCCGCTCGCAGAAGCCCACCACGACGACCGTGTCCGTCCCGTCGAGCGCACCGGCGACCCGGGCGAAGAGCGGGTCGTCCGCCGTGACCGCGACGGTCGCTGCCTCGTCGGCGTCCCGGAAGACGTAGCCGGTCGTGGCGAGCTCCGGCAGGACGAGCACGTCGACCCGGTCTGCGACGGCCTGCTCGACCGCGGCGAGGATGCTCCTGCCGTTGCCCTCGAGGTCGCCGAGCACCGGGGCGAGCTGGTCGCACCGGATCCGGGCCACGCCGGTCCCGCCGGCCGTCACTTGACCGCGCCTTCCGTCAGCCCGGTGATGAGTCGGCGCTGGAGCAGGACGTAGGCGACGACGATCGGTAGCGCGACGAGCACGGCGGCTGCGGCGGTGACGTCGGGCTGGGCACCGCGCTGGGCGCCGGAGAAGAACGACAGCGACAGCGGTGCCGTCTGGACGGCCTCGTTCTGCGGCACGAGCACGAGCGCGAGCAGGAACTCGTTCCACGTGAACAGGAACAGGATCGTCGCGAGCGTCGCCACGGCCGGCAGCGCGACGGGTGTCAGCACGCTGCGGAGGATCCGGAAGCGGGACGCACCGTCGATGCGCGCCGCCTCGAGCAGCTCACCCGGCACGGAGGCGAAGAACGACCGCATCCAGAACACCCCGAGCGGCACCGACAGACCGATCTGCGGCAGGATGAGCGCCCAGTACGTGTCCACGAGGCCCCAGCCGGCGAGCATCTGGTAGAGCGGCAGCACGGTGACCTCGTACGGCAGGACGAGCCCGACGAGCAGGAGGCCGAGGAGCAGCCGGCCGCCGGGCACCCGCATGTGGGCGAGGGCGTACCCGGCCAGGCAGGCGATCGTCGCGGTCACGACGACGACCGTGATCGCGACGACGGCACTCGAGACGAGTGCGGACGCGAACCCGCCCTGCGTCCAGGCGTCGACGTAGTTGTCGAACCCGACTCCGCCGTCGTCCCCGCTCAGCGAGGTGACGATCACCGACGCGAGGGGGAACACCGCGACGAGCGCGGCGACGACGAGCACGGCGTGGGTGACGAGGGTCTCGCTGTGGGCGACCTTCACGACGCTGCTCCCTTCCGCTCGCGGAGGGCGAGCTGCACGACGGCGACGACGGCGAGGATGAGCACCGTCAGGACCACAGCGAGGGCGGACGCTTGTCCGAGTGCCCGGTCCTGGAACGCGTCCTGGTAGACGAAGACGCTCGGCACGGTGGTCGAGGTCCCGGGCCCACCGCGCGTGGTGTTCCAGATCAGGTCGAAGTTCCGCAGCGCGAACGTGATGGTCAGGATGAGCGCGATGGAGATCTGCGGGCGCAGGGCCGGCAGCGTGATCGACGTGAACTCCCGGAACGCCCCGGCGCCGTCGAGACGAGCCGCCTCGTACAGCGACCGGTCGATCGTCGCGATACCGGCCAGGAAGAGCACCATGCACAGGCCGTACTCGACCCAGGTGCCGATGAGCCCGATGGACGGCAGGGCGGTGCCGAAGTCCCCGAGCCAGCTCCGGGCGAGACCGCCCAGCCCGACTGCCCGGAGGAAGTCGTTGACGGGACCGTCCTCGGCGAGCAACCCGCGCCAGGCCACGGCGACCACGACGCTCGACAGGATCTGCGGCAGGAACAGCACCGCCCGGAAGACGGTCAGGCCGTGGATGCGGATCCGCGACATCGCCCCGGCGAGCAGCAGGCCGACGAGGACGGGCAGCGCGGCGTAGAAGAACAGCAGGACGAGCGAGTGCCCGAGCGCCTGGCGGAGGTCGGCGTCCGCGAACACGGCCGCGTAGTTCGACAGCCCGGCCGGGGTGGCGACGCTGATGCCGTCCCAGTCGTAGAACGAGATGCGCACCGACTGGACGATCGGCACCACCACGAACACGACGAAGAACGCCAGCGCCGGTGCGACGTACAGGAGCGAACTCCAGCTGACACGGGTGGCGGCCGGCCGACGTCGGCGTGACGTCGCCCGGTCGGTCCCGCGCTCGGCGAGCGTGGCCGCCATGTCAGCCGTGCGCCTTCGCCCAGGTCTGCTGGACCGCCTCGGTGAACTCGGACGGCGTCGTCCGACCGGCCATCACCTCCTGCAGCGCTCCGCCCATCTCCGTGAGCATGTCCGTGGTGCTCCAGTCGTAGTACCCGACCTGGGTGCCCGCAGCGATGGTGTCCTTGAGCGCGGTCAGGGTCTGCTCCTGGAGCGGGTCCTCCGAACTGACGCCGTCCGTGACGACGGGCAGTCGACCGGTGTCGAGGATCCACTGGCCGACCTCGGGGCTGTGCATCATCCCGAGAAACGCGATGGCGGCATCCTGGTGCTCGGACTTCGTGCTGATGTGCCACGGGGACGCGGTCGCGCCGACGCCGCCGGACGTCAACGGGGCGAACCCGAAGGAGTCCGAGTCGAGCGAGGCGCCGTTCCACGAGCCGCCGACGAAGAACACGCCCTTGCCGTCGGCGAACCGGGCGATGGCGTCCTCGTTGCTCAGCCCGTCGTAGCCGGACCCGAAGTACCCCTTCTCGGCCCAGTCGCGCATGGTCTGAGCGGCTTCCTCGTTGCCCTTCGTCGCGAAGGTCGAGCCCGACTTCCCACCGATCCAGGCGGCGATCGACGACGGGTCCTGCTTCGTCGCGGCGATGTCCGAGAAGACGTGGGTGGCGGCGTACTGGTCGGAGTTGCCGAGCATGATCGGCTGCTCGCCCGCGGCCTTCGCCGTCGCGAGGTCCTGCTCGAGGTCGTCGATCGACGTCGGCGGTTCGAGCCCGAGTTCGTCGAGCTTCTGCTCGTCGTAGTAGATGCCCTGCACCTCGCTGATCACGGACATGCCGTAGAGCGTGCCCGAGCCGAATGCGGTGCCGTCGTCGTTCCATCGCGCGGGCCCGAGCGTCGAGGCCCCGGTACCCGTCGACCACCCGTACACCTTCGCCACGTCGTCCAGCGGCCGGACCAGGTCGCCCTTGACCAGTGCCCCGTCGACCGCGTAGCCGATGTTGCCCTGGAAGAGGTCCGGGGCGTTCGCCGAGTTGGCGGCGTTCACGACGGTCGCGATGAGGTCGTCGAAGCTCTTGTACGTGATCCGCACGTCGACGTCCGGGTAGGCCTTCTCGTAGGCCGGGACGAGCCTCTCCATGAGCGGCTTCTCGGCGACGTCTGCCCACATCGTCAAGGTCGTGTCACCGTCGATGTCCGACGCGGCGACCTTCTTCGTGATCTCGGGCTGGTCGACCTGCCCGACGGGCCCTCCGGAGCCGGGGGCCGAGCACCCGGTGAGGGCGACGACGAGGCCGATGACGGGCACCGTGGCGAGGAGACCTCGACGGCGTGCGGCTGGTGTGGTCATGGTCACTTCCGGGTCGTGTGGTCGGGTTCGGGGGTGGTGGAGCGCGTGAGCCGCTCGGTCCGCAGGGTGGCGGTGGCACGGTGCGCGGACATGCCCTCGCTCGCCGAGATGACGTCGACGGCGTCCGCCAGCTCGGGGGTGGCCTCGCGGGCGATGTGCTGGTACGTGAGCGGCTTGAGGAACCGGGACACCGACAGGCCGGAGCTGTGCTTCGCGCCACCCGCGGTGGGGAGGGTGTGGTTCGTGCCCGCCATGCCCTTGTCGGAGTAGGCCACGGTGCTCCACGTGCCGATGAACAGCGAGCCGTAGTTCGTGAGGCGGTCGTGGTACCAGGCGTCGTCGGCGGTCTGCACCTCGAGGTGTTCCGGGGCGTACTCGTCCATGACCGCGGCGGCGGACTCGCGGTCCCCGACGAGCACGACCGAGCCGTGGTCGCGCCAGGCGGGTCCGCAGATCTCGTTCGTGGACAGGGTCGGCAGCTGCCGCTCGACCTCCGCGATGACAGCCTCGCCGAGGGTGCGGGAGGTGGTGACGAGCGCCGCCGGCGAGTTCGGGCCGTGCTCCGCCTGACCGAGCAGGTCGGCGGCCACGAGCTCCGGGTCGGCGGTCTCGTCCGCGATCACGGCGACCTCGGACGGCCCGGCCAGCAGGTCGATGGCGACGGCACCGAACAGCTGGCGCTTCGCCTCGGCGACGAAGGCGTTCCCGGCACCGACGATCATGTCGACGGGTGCCGCACCGAGCAGGCCGAACGCCATGGCCGCGAGGGCCTGGACGCCACCGACGACGAACAGCCGGTCGACGCCGGACACGTACGCCGCGTACGCGACGGCCGCGTTCACGCCGCCGTCGGGCTGCGGCGGGGTGCAGGCCACGACGGTCGGGACACCCGCGGCCTTCGCGACGCCGACGCTCATGAACGCGCTCGCCGTGAGCGGGAAGCGCCCGGCCGGCAGGTACGCGCCGACACTGCCGACCGGGACGTAGCGCTGTCCCACGGTGAGCCCGGGGACGAGTTCTGCGGAGAAGTCGACGAGGTGCTCGCGCTGCAGGCGGGCGAACTGCTGCGTGCGTGCGGCACCGAGCTCGATGGCCGCGCGGAGCTCCGGGGTGAGCCGGTCGCCCGTCGCGGCGAGTTCCGCGGCGCTCAGCTCGACGACCTCGGCGTGGTCGAGCTCGCGGGCGTACCGCTGGACGGCCTCGAAGCCGTCGCGCTGGATCTCGGCGAGCATCCCGGCGACCCGTTCGGCGACGGCGGGGTCGCGCTGGGCCTCGGGAGCGTCCACGGCCGGGGCCTTCAGGAACGAGAACCGGTCGGCGTTGTCCGCCACGAAACGAGGGCTGAGCTTCATGAAGACGACCCTGCCCGCGACGAACGGCAAGGACAAGGTCAGATGATCCACGATCACCCATAGGGTTCCCCTGTGACTCTGACCCAGCTACGGGCATTCCTCGTCATCACGACGGCGGGCTCGTTCTCCGCTGCCGCCGTTCAACTCGGCATGGCGCAGCCGTCCGTGTCGGAGCTGGTCCGACGGCTCGAGGAGTCCTACGGTGTGCGGTTGTTCACCCGCGGTGGTCGCCGCCTCGTGTTGACGAGTGCCGGCGAAGCGCTCCTCCCCCACGCGCGCCGGGCGGTCGAGGCAGCCGACGACGCCGACCGGACGCTCCGGGACCTCACGAGCCTCCAGGGCGGTGTCGCCACCTTCGGTCTCCTGCGCAATGCGAACTACTACTTCCTGTCCCGCCTGCTCGAACGGTTCCACTCCCGCTACCCGGATGTCCGGCTCCGCGTGATCGGCCTGAACTCGGTCGAGGTCGCCGACGCCGTCACCGCCGGGGACCTCGAAGCCGGGCTCGTCGTCCTGCCGATCGACGCCGACGGGCTCGAGGTGACGCCGCTCCGCCGCGACGACGTCCTCTACGCCTCGGCGGACCCGGCGCGGACCGCGCGACCGGCGACGATCGAGGGCCTCGCGGCCGCGGACCTCATCCTGTACGACGCCCACTACGGGTGGCGCGATCCGACCCGGCGGCAGCTCGCCGAGCGGGCGCAGTTCGCCGGGGTGACGCTCTCCGCTCGGATCGAGGTCGAGCACGTCGACTCGGCGCTCGACCTCGTCGCACGGGGCGCCGGTGACACGATCGTCTCGCGGGCCGTCGCCGAGGCCCCGACCTTCCCGGCCGGCGTCCACACCGTGCCGTTCGCGGAGCCGCTGTACGACACGATCGCCCTCGTCCGACGGCGAGACGTCCCGCTCTCCCCCGCGACCCGCGAGATCGCACGGCTCGCGCGCCGGATGCTCCTCGAGCGCTGACCCCGGGCGCCGTGCAGAGCGCCGAGTACCCCGAGGAGCGCGACGGGTGACCCGCGCAACGCGACGGCTCAGCGAGCCTCCGCCAGCGCCCGGAACCCCTCGTCGATCGAGACCGTCGGCTCCCACTCCAGGTCCCGCCGCGTGCGACGCTGGTCGAACCAGTGCGCCGTCGACAGCTGCTCCGCCAGGAACCGGGTCATCGGCGGCTCGTCGGTCCCCGGGCGCACCCGCCACACGGACTCGACCGCCGACCCGGCGACCCGCGCGAACCCGGCTGGGACGTGCGTCCGCGGGACCGGCACCCCGGACGCGGTGCAGATGCCCGCCAGCAGCTCGCCGACGGGGCGCGGTTCCCCGTTCGTCACGACGTAGACGTTGCCGTGCACGGCCTCGGCGCGGTGGAGTGCCGCCACCATCGCGGACGCGGCGTTGTCGACGTAGCAGGAGTCGATGAGCGCGGCGCCCGAGTCGAGCAGCGGCAGGCGGCCGTGTCGGGCGCGGTCGACGATGCGGCCGACGAGCTGTTCGTCGCCGGGACCCCAGACGAGGTGCGGCCGGACGGCGACGACCGCGAAGCCGGGTGCGTCGGCCGCGAGGGCGAGCAGTTCGGCGGCGGCCTTCGTCCGGGCGTAGTCGCCGTGCACGGCGTCCGGCGCGGCGGGCGCCGCGCCGCCGCCGGCGATGGACGTCCCGGTGTGGGCGACCGACGGCGACGAGACGAACACGACGCGTGCGACCCCGGCTGCGCGTGCGGCCGCGAGCAGGTCCCGCGTGCCGTCGACGTTGACGCGCTCGAAGTCCGCAGGGTCGCCGGCGAGCGACACCTTGGCGGCCAGG
Source organism: Curtobacterium sp. L6-1 (assembly GCF_018885305.1). NCBI lineage: Bacteria > Bacillati > Actinomycetota > Actinomycetes > Micrococcales > Microbacteriaceae > Curtobacterium > Curtobacterium aetherium. The sequence continues at coordinate 119,076 of NZ_CP076544.1, read as the reverse complement.
TGCACGACGGCCTCGACCCCCACGACCGCGGTCCGGATCGCGTCCGGGTCCGTCATGGTGCCGAGGACGTCCTCGACCCCGTCGACCCCGGACGGCCGACGCTGGAACGTGCGCACGTCGTGCCCGGCGTCACGGACGGCTGCGGCGACCGCGCGGCCGAGGAAGCCGCTCGCGCCGGTGACCAGGACCTTCACGGTCGGGCCATCCGCCCGCCGGACAGCACCGACGAGGCCCAGCGCGACAGCCGTGCGCGGTCGACCTTGGAGTTGTGGCGGATGTCGGTGGGCAGCACCGGGACGACCAGGACGGCGGCGATCGGGACCCCGGCCGCGGCCCGGACGGCCTCGGTGACCGCGGCGTCGGCGAGGCCCGGTCGGCGGGCAGCGGGGACGGTCTCGACGACCGCAACCACCTGCTGGGTGCCCGACGGACCGACGCCGACGACACCGGCGCGGCCGACGCCGTCGACCTGCTCGATGCGCTGCTCCGGACCGACGGGCGTGACGACCCCGGACGGTGCGGTGACGACGTGCTGCATGCGGCCCTCGACCCAGAGCTGCCCCGTGGCGTCGAGGTGGCCGACGTCGCCGGTGCGGTGCCCCCGCGGGTCGTCGACGCCCAGGCGCGAGGCCCGGTCGGTCCGCCACAGCCGGTCGTAGTGGTCCCGCACGTGCGGCGCCGCGACGACGATCTCGCCGGTGACGTCCGGGTCGTCGGTGAGCGCACCGGTCGCCAGGCCGTCGCGGTCGAGCGGGGCGATGCGCACGCGCACGGAGGCGGCGGGTCGGCCGACGCAGATGCCCGACGACGAGGACGACGCGGCGGCGCGGACGCCCTCCAGGTCGACGTCGGTCATGAGCAGGCCCTCGGTCATGCCGTAGGGCGAGTGCGCGGTGGCGTTCGGCATGAGCTCGGTCGCGGCGGTCAGCAGCGCGGCCGGCACGGGAGCGCCCGCAGACAGGAACAGCCGCACGTGCCCGAGGGCCGCGCGGTCGTCGTCGGTCAGCGCGGACGCCGTCGCGACGACGTTCGCCAGCGCGGCCGGTGAGAGGAACACCACGGTCGCGTCCGCGGCGGCGACGGCGTCGGCGACCGCACGTGCCGTCAGCGTCCGGGGCGCGGTGACGTCCATGTCGGGTGCGACGGAGCGGGCGCCGAGGGCGGGTCCGAGGAGGGCGAAGGGGGCGAACCCGGCGACGAGGCCGGTGCCGACGCCGACGTCGTACTGCCCGGCGAGGGCGTCCCGGACCGCGCCGAGCTGGCCGTGCGTGTACACGACGCCCTTCGCGGGGCCGGTGGAGCCGGAGGTGAACAGGACGGCGGCCGGGGCGTCGGACGCGGGGGCGTCCGGCAGCACGGCACCGGCAGCCAGGCGAGCGGCTCCCCGTCGTGCGACCGCGGCGAGCGTGTGCTCGACGCGCAGTGCCGCGCGCAGCGGGGTCGGCAGCGCCAGGGTGGCGATCCGGCGTCCGGGCCAGCCGAGGGCGCGCGCGGCGGCGAGGCCGGGCAGAGCGCCGATGATCCAGTCCGGTTGCGCACCGCGGACGGCGCGCGTCAGACCGCCGAGGCCGAGGCCGGCGTCCGCGACGACGACGACCGCACCCACCCGGATGCAGGCGTACAGCGCCGCGGTGAGGTCGGCGCCGGGGGTGACGAGCAGGGACACGCGGTCGCCCGGGCGGACCCCGAGGTCGACAAGCCCGGCGGCGACCTCGTCGATCCGACGGGCGAGCAGCCGCCAGGTGATGGTGCGGGGGCCGCCGGCGGCGGCCATCTCGACGAGCGCCGCGCCGTCGCTGTCGCGCAGCTCCGTCAGGTGCGCCCAGAGCGGACGACCGGCGTCGGCGTCTGCGTCTACGTCTGCCGGGAGGCGCGACCCGGCCGGGGCGGGCACGGTGCCGTCCGGCAGGTGGTCGCCCAGCCAGTCGAGGACGGTCCCCGCCACGTCGGCGTCGTCCGGCAGCAGGTGACCGGCTCCCTCGAACCGGTGCACGTCCGCCTGCGGGAGGCGCTCGGCGAGGTCGTCGAGGTAGCGCTCGAGGAACACGGGGTCCCGCGGCCCCCAGAGCAGCAGCGCCGGGACGTCGAGCGCCGCGACCCCCGCGGCTATGCGGTCGAGTTCGGGCGCGCTCGGGTGGGCGGCGTCGACGGGGATGTCCGCGACGAAGCCGCCGACGCCCCCACGCCGGGCAGCACCGCGGTAGGGCGCGCGGTAGGCGTCCGCGGTCGCCCGGTCGAGCCGGGGGTGCGCGATCGCGAGCGTCGTCTCGAGGAACGCCGGCGTCACGACCGTCGCCCGGCCGAGCAGCTGCGGTCGGAGCGCGAGCCGCAGCGGGGCCGGGATCGGCGCGTCGTCGGGCTGGTGCACGGCGGTGTTGCAGGTCGTCACGGCGACCACGAGGTCCGGGTGGTCGACCGCCCAGCCGAGCGAGACGACCCCGCCCCAGTCGTGCCCGAGCGTGACGACGGGGCCGGCGAGCCCGAGGACGTCGGTCAGGTCACCGAGTTCGGCGACGCGGTCGGCCAGCAGGTGGTCCTGGCCGGTGCGCTCCGAGAACCCCATGCCGAGCTGGTCGACGGCGACGACCCGCCAGACCGGACCGCCGGCGGCGGCGACCTCGAGCGAGCGTGCGACGACCGAGCGCCAGAGGTACGACCACGTCGGGTTGCCGTGCACGCACAGCAGGGTGCCGACCGGCCGCAGGCCACGCTCCTCGAGGACCGCGGCCGTGTCGAGGAGGTGCCAGGTGCGCTCGGGGCGGGAGGCGCCTCCCGGCAGCGACACGGCCGGGACCGTGACCAACCGGGACCAGGCCGGGTCGAGCCCGGGCAGGGGCGGCGGGAGCGTCGCCGGGGCCGTGCTCGCGGCGACGCGGGGCAACCGCGAGGTCACCAGCGCAGTTCCATCATCGCCGTGTTGATGCCGGAGCCCACGCCGCCCAGGAACACGCGGTCGCCGGGGCGGATGGACCCACGGGAGACCTCGTCCGCCAGGGTGATCGGGATGGAGGCGGGGCCCACGTTGCCGAAGCGCTCGTACGTCGTCGGGACCTTCTCCCGCGGCACGTTGATCGCGGCCACGAAGGCGTTCGTGTGCACGTCCGAGACCTGGTGGAGCACGTAGCGGTCCATGTCGGTCCAGTCGAAGTGCGCGCGGGCCTCGTTCCAGGCGGCGACGACGAGCTCCATGCCGCCCTTGAGCAGCATCTTCGCGTCCGTGAACATGCCGTCGACGCTGCCGACGCACAGGTCGTACCACTGGGTCGCGGCACGGGTGACGCCGCCGACGATCCGGTGGCCGGTCGGGTGCGCGTCCGCCGGGCCGAGCACGGCGGCGGCGGCACCGGAGCCGAGGGTCAGGCTGGCGAACTCGCTCATGAAGTCCTTGCGGTTCCGGCCGCCCTGGTTGAGCCGGTCGATCGTGTTGAGCTGCACCTGGTCGGCGTCCTCGCCGTCCACGATGAGCGCGTACTTGATCTGGCCGGAGTCGATCATGCCGGCGGCGACGCTCATGGCGTTCACGAAGCCGAGGCACGCGTTCGCGATGTCGAAGTTGATCGCCGACGTGGGCAGACCGAGGCCGTGGTGCAGCCGCACGGCGACCGAGGGCTCGAGGTGCGGGCGGGTCACCGAGGTGTTGATGAGCAGGCCGACCTCTTCCGGCGCGATGCCGGCTGCGGCCATCGCCCGACGACCGGCGTCGATCGCGGCATCCTGGAACGACTGCCCTTCGCCCCAGTTGCGGCGCTCGCGCACACCGGCGACGCGCTCGAGCAGACCCATCGGGAGGCGGAGGCGTCGGAGCACCCCGCGGAGCTTCTCCTCGATGTCCGCGGAGGTGGTCACGCGGTCGGCGACGGTGGTCTCGACGGCGAGGATCGCGGCGTTGCGGAACCGGACCGTGGCGTTGCCGGGTCGCTCCGTCTCGGCGCTCGGGGTGTCCTGCAGAGGCCGCTCGGTCATGACTGTCACTTGCACATACTTCCGTATCGAGGCTGGGTCTCCGTTGCGACTGCGTTGCACGGACCCCGGGAACGTCGTCTCCGTTGCCGATCCGGCAAGCGTACTGGCCGTGGATGTGCGCCGGTGGCATGCTGCGCGGATGACCGCGCATCCCGCTCCCCGATCCGACGCCGAGACCTTCTGGACGGACCGCTACGGCGACTCGCCAATCTGGTCGGGACGCCCCAACGCGTCGCTCGTGGACACGGTGCAGCCGCTCGCGCCGGGTGCCGACACGGACGGCTCCGGCGTCCCCACTGCGCTCGACCTCGGCTCGGGTGAAGGCGGCGACGCCCTCTGGCTGGCGGCGCAGGGCTGGCGGGTGACGGCGGTCGACATCGCGCCGAACGCCCTCGCACGCGGTCGCGCCGAGGCCGAGCGCGTCGGGCTGGGGGCCCGGGTGACGTGGGTGCAGGCGGACCTCGCCGAGTGGGACACCGAGGAGCGCTTCGACCTCGTCGCGGCGTCGTTCCTGCACTCGTCGGTGTCGTTCCCGCGGGCGGCCGTGCTCCGGCGTGCGACGACGTTCGTCGCGCCGGGCGGTCACCTCGTGGTGGTCGGGCACGCGGGATCGCCGTCGTGGGCCTCCGCCGAGGAGCACGTGCACGCCGAGCCCCTGGTCGGGCCCGAGGAGCAGGTCGAGCAGCTCGCGCTCGGGGACGGCTGGACGGTCGAGGTCGCGGAGCTGCGGACCCGACGGATCACCGCGCCTGACGGCTCCCCGGCGACCCTGGACGACAGCGTCGTGCGGGTCCGGCGGGCCTGACCCGCAGGCGGCGGCGCTCCGGCGGGCCTGACCCGCAGGCGGCGGCGCTCCGGCGGCCGCGCAACGGGAGCCGCGCTCCGCACCCCGCAGACGGACGAGGCCCCGTCGCCGGAGCGACGGGGCCTCGTCGAGCGCGAGGTGCGACGGTGTCAGCCGCGCAGCTCGAGGTACTTCGCGATGAGTGCCTTCGTCGAGGAGTCCTGCGCGTCGAGCGCCTCCTGGTCGCCGTCGACCGCCGGGGCGATCTGCAGCGCCAGCTGCTTGCCGAGCTCCACGCCCCACTGGTCGAACGAGTCGATGCCCCAGATCGTGCCTTCGGTGAACACGATGTGCTCGTAGAGGGCGATGAGCTGGCCGAGGACGCTCGGGGTGAGCTCCGGCGCCAGGATCGACGTGCTCGGCTTGTTGCCGGTGAAGGTGCGCGCCGCGACGATCATCTCGTCGGTGGTTCCCTCGGCGCGGACCTCGTCGGCGGTCTTGCCGAACGCCAGCGCCTTCGACTGGGCGAAGAAGTTCGCCAGGAACAGGGCGTGGACGTCCTGACCCGGCTGCACGGCCGCGCCGTCACCGGTCTGGTCGGCCAGCGCGTGCGCGGGCTTCGCGACGGTGATGAAGTCGGCCGGGATCAGGCGCGTGCCCTGGTGGATGAGCTGGTAGAACGCGTGCTGGCCGTTCGTGCCGGGCTCGCCCCAGAAGACCTCGCCCGTGTCGGTGACCACGTCGGAGCCGTCCCAGCGGACGCGCTTGCCGTTCGACTCCATCGTGAGCTGCTGCAGGTAGGCCGGGAAGCGGTGCAGGTACTGCGTGTACGGCAGGACCGCGTGCGTCTGGGCGCCGAGGAAGTTCGTGTACCAGACGTTGAGCAGGCCCATCAGGACGGGCACGTTCCGCTCGAGCGGGGTGGTGCGCATGTGCTCGTCGATCGCGTGGAAGCCGGCGAGGAACTGCTCCCAGTTCTCCTTGCCGACGGCGATGACGACGCTCGTGCCGATGGCGGAGTCGACCGAGTACCGGCCGCCCACCCAGTCCCAGAACCCGAAGGCGTTCTCGGGGTCGATGCCGAACGCGGCGACCTTGTCGAGCGCGGTCGAGACGGCGACGAAGTGCTTCGCGACGGCGTCCTTCTTCTCGTCGTCGCCGGCGTCGGCGAGGCCGAGCCCGGCCCACAGCCACTGCCGGGCGAGGCGCGCGTTCGTCAGCGTCTCGAGGGTCCCGAAGGTCTTCGACGCGACGATGAACAGCGTGGTCTCGGGGTCGAGGTCCGCGGTCTTCTCGTGGATGTCGGCGGGGTCGATGTTCGAGACGAAGCGCGCCTCGAGCCCCTGCTGCACGTACGGCTTGAGGGCTTCGTAGACCATGACCGGACCGAGGTCGGAGCCGCCGATGCCGATGTTGACGACGGTCTCGATGCGCTTGCCGGTGACGCCCGTCCAGGCGCCGGAGCGGACCTGCTCGGCGAAGCCGTAGACCTTGTCGAGGGTGGCGTGCACGTCGGCGTCGACGTCCTGGCCGGCGACGGTCAGCGGCGCGGCGGGCTCGAGGCCCTCGGTCGCCCGCGGCCGGCGGAGCGCGGTGTGCAGGACGGCACGGTCCTCGGTCACGTTGATGCGCTCGCCCGAGATCATCGCCTGGTAGCGCTCGGCGACGCCCGTGTCCTGTGCGACCTGCAGGAGCGCCTGCAGGATCTCCTCGGTCACGAGGCCCTTGGACAGGTCGACGGTGAGGTCCGCGGCCTGGAAGGTGTACTTCTCGGCACGACCGGGGTCGGCGTCGAACCACCCTCGGAGGTCCGGGGAGAAGCCGGCGGCGATGCCGTCGAGCTGCTTCCATCCTGCGGTCGATGTGGGGTCGACGGGTGCGGGTTCGGTCACTTCGGTCCTCCTGGACGCCAGAGCTGGACGGCCCGCAGACCTGGCGCAGCATCGCGTCGCGGGCCGGGTCCGAGCGTAGTGCTGTTCCACCGACCACGCGCACAGACCGACGCCACCCGGACCGCCCCGGCGGTCCGTCGCCCGGGACGCGGCTGGGCGGGGAGTACGACGACAGTCGTACTGTGGACGGGCCTCCCGGCGCACCCCGTCCGCCGGCCGGTCCCCTGCACGACCAACGGAAGGACCCGCGTGACCCACGCACTCTTCGACCCCATCACCCTCCGCGGCCTCGAGATCCGGAACCGCGTGTGGATCCCGCCGATGTGCCAGTACATGGTGGAGGCCCAGGACGGCGTCCCGACGCCGTGGCACCTCGTGCACCTCGGCGGCCTCGCCCGCGGTGGAGCCGGCGCCGTGGTCGTCGAGGCCACCGGCGTCGTCCCCGAGGGCCGCATCAGCCCGCAGGACCTCGGCCTGTGGAACGACGAGCAGCGGGACGCCTTCCGCCCGATCACCGACTTCGTCCACAGCCAGGGCGCGGTCGCGGGCATCCAGCTCGCGCACGCCGGACGCAAGGCCTCGACGAGCCGCGGGTGGGGTCCCTCCGCGGGCGCCGGCACGGTCGGCGCGGACCAGGGCGGCTGGCAGCCGGTCGGCCCGTCGCCGATCGCGTTCCCGGGTCTGGCGACGCCGACCGAGCTCACGGCCGAGGGCATCGCCGAGGTCGTCCGCGCCTTCGCGGCGTCGGCCCGCCGGGCGGTCGACGCCGGGTTCGACCTGCTCGAGCTGCACGGCGCCCACGGGTACCTGCTGCACGAGTTCCTCTCGCCGCTGTCGAACGAGCGCAACGACCAGTACGGCGGCTCGCTCGAGAACCGTGCGCGTGCGCTCCTCGAGACCGTCGACGCCGTCCGTGCCGAGGTCGGCGAGGACGTCCCGCTCGTGGTCCGGCTGTCGGCGACCGACTGGGTCGAGGGCGGCTGGGACCTGCCGGAGACCGAGCAGGTGTCCGCGTGGCTCGGGGAGCACGGCGTCGACCTGGTGTCGGTGTCCACCGGCGGCAACGTCGCGGACGCCGCGATCCCGGTCGGGCCGGGCTACCAGCTGCCCTTCGCGACGGCGATCCGCCAGGCCACCGGGGTGCCGGTCGCCGCGGTGGGGATGATCGACGACCCGTTCCAGGCCGAGCAGATCGTCGCGCTCGGCCAGGCGGACGTGGTCCTCGTCGGCCGCGGTGCCCTGCGCGACCCGAACTTCCCGATCCGGGCGGCGCAGGCGCTCCGCGTCGACCTGCCGTACCGGCCCGCACCGTACGAGCGCGCCTACCGCTGACGCGTCGGCGGTGACGGACGGGAGGCGCGCACCACGCGCCTCCCGTCCGTCACCCTCCACAGGTGACGGTCCACGCGCCGCCGTCCACAGGGTCGGCGGTCGACCGGCGGCGCGGTGCGCCGAGCCGCTACCGTGGTCGCATGACGGGCACGGGGGCGGCCGCCGGGGGCGGACCGACGCAGGAGGACGGCTGGTCGCGGTTGCCGGTGGGGCGACGCGAGCACCGACAGGACGCGGTCCTCGCGCTGGTGCTCGCCGCCGCGCTCGCGGTGTCGATGGTGCTCTACGGCTCGATGGGCCTGTACGACGACCCGGCACCCTGGTGGGTCTGCGTCCTGCTCGTGGTCGCGAACGCCGGGCCGCTGGCCCTCCGACGGCGGTACCCGATGACGGTCGCCGTGGTGGCCGCGCTGGCGTTCGCCGCGACGCAGCTCCTGCGCGTGCCGGAGGGGCTGTTCATCAACTTCACGCTCTTCATCGCGCTGTACACGGTGGGCGCCTGGTGCTCCGACCGCGTCCGGGCCGAGGCCGTGCGGTGGACGGTCATCGTCGGCATGTTCGCGTGGGTGTTCCTGGCGATCGTGTTCCGGTGGTCGGTGCCCGGTGCACTGCCCGACGAGGGCGACACCGTGATCCCGCCGTACATCGCGAACTCGCTGCTGTCGATCATCATCAACCTCGTCTACTTCGGCGCCGCCTGGTGGTCCGGCAACCGGGCGTGGACGGCCGCGGTCGCGCAGCACGAGCTCGCCCAGCGCACCGTCGAGCTCGCGGCGGAACGCGAGCGGTCGGCGGCGCAGGCGGTCGCGCTCGAACGAGTCCGCATCGCCCGCGAGCTGCACGACGTCGTCGCCCACCACGTGTCGCTGATGGGCGTGCAGGCCGGCGCCGCCCGACGGGTGCTCGACCGTGACCCGGCACAGGCGGCGGCGTCCCTGACGGTCGTGGAGGGCAGTGCGCGGACCGCGGTCGAGGAACTCCGCCGGATGCTCGGCACCCTCCGCGACGCCGGCGCCGACGGTCGGGACGCTCCGACGGACGCACCGAGCACCGAGGGCCTGGCGCGGCTGCCCGAGCTGGCGACGGCGGCGAGCACCGCCGGGCACGACACCGGGTTCAGCGTGATCGGCGACGAACGGCCGGTCCCGCCGACGGTCGCCGCGGTGACGTACCGGATCGCGCAGGAAGCCGTGACGAACGTCCTCAAGCACGCCGGTCCCGGCGCCCGTGCCGACCTGCGCCTCCGGTACCTGCCGGATGCGGTGGAGCTCGAGGTGACCGACACCGGGTCGGGGGCACGGGCCTCCCGGTCGGCCGGCTCCGGGCTCGGCCACGTCGGGATGCGGGAACGGGTCGCGGCGGTCGGCGGGCGGATCGAGATCGGGCCGCGGGACCGCGGCGGCTACCTGGTGCGCGCATGGCTGCCGACCACGTGATCCGGGTCGTCCTCGCCGACGACCAGGACCTCGTGCGCGCGGGGTTCCGGGTGATCCTCGAGTCCGAGCCGGGCGTGCGGGTCGTGGCCGAGGCGTCGGACGGTGCCGCAGCGGTGGCGGCGGTCGACGCGCACCGGCCGGACGTCGTCTGTCTCGACGTCCAGATGCCCGGGGTCGACGGGCTCGAGGCAGCGCGGCGCATCACGGCCGCCGACGACCCACCGGCGGTGCTCGTCCTGACGACCTTCGACACCGACGAGTACCTGTTCGACGCGCTGGCCGCCGGGGCGAGCGGGTTCCTGCTGAAGAACGCCTCGCCCGAGAAGCTGATCGAGGCGGTCCGGACCGTCGCCGCCGGGGACGCCCTGCTCGCGCCCGACGTCACGCGGCGGGTGATCAGCCGGGCGACCACCGCCTCGGTGCCGGTGGTCGTCGACGTGCCGGCCGCGGGCCACGCGGACGCCGACGTGGACGCGGATCCGGCGACGAGCACTGCCGGAGCCGGTTCCGGTGCAGGTGCAGGTGCAGGTGCAGGTGCCGCTGGTCCGCCGGAGGTCCGGGTGCCGGGGCTGACCGAGCGCGAGGCCGAGGTGCTGCGGCTGCTCGGCCGCGGCCTGAGCAACGCGGAGATCGCCGGGCTGCTCTTCGTGGGCGAGGCCACCGTGAAGACCCACGTGTCGAACGTCCTGCAGAAGCTCGGGGTGCGCGACCGCATCCAGGCCGTGGTGTGGGCGTACGAGCACGGCGTGGTCCGCTCCGGCGACTGACCGACGCCCGGACCGCGGCGGCCGGGCGGCAGCGGCCGGGCGGCAGCGGCCGGACCGCGGCGGCTGGGCGGCGGCGGCCGGACCGCGGCGGCCCCGCCTCCCCCGTGCGGCGGAGGCCCCGGGTCGCGCGATCCCCGTCCCGGGTGGGAGGCGCCGGTCCCCCGCGCCGCAATACCGTCGGAGTGCAGCGACGGCCGCTGCGGAAGGGGACCCCATGCTCAGCATCGAGGGAGTGACCAAGCACTTCGGTGACCGCCGCGTGCTCGACGACGTCGGCTTCACGGTCGGACGCGGCCGACTGACCGGCTTCGTCGGCGGCAATGGCGCCGGCAAGACGACCACCATGCGCATCATGCTCGGCGTGCTCGACGCCGACAGCGGGACCGTCGCACTCGACGGCACCCGGATCGGCCCGGCCGACCGTCGGCGCTTCGGCTACATGCCCGAGGAGCGCGGGCTGTACCCGAAGATGCCGGTCGCCGAGCAGATCACCTACCTGGCGCGGCTGCACGGTGTCGACCGGCGGACCGCGACGGCCCGCACCGCCGAACTGCTCGAGCGGCTCGAGCTCGGGGCGCACGTCGACGACCCGGTCGAGAAGCTCTCGCTCGGCAACCAGCAGCGGGTGCAGGTCGCAGCGGCCCTCGCCCACCGACCCGAGGTCCTGGTGCTCGACGAACCGTTCTCCGGCCTCGATCCGATGGCGGTCGACACGGTGCTGGGGGTCCTGCGCGAGACCGCAGCCGACGGGGTCCCGGTGCTGTTCTCGAGCCACCAGCTGGACGTCGTCGAGCGGCTCTGCGACGACGTCGTCGTGATCGCCGACGGCCGCATCCGGGCTGCCGGCCCGCAGGACGACCTGCGACGGACGGCCGGCCCACCCGCGTGGGAGATCCTCGTCGCGGACGACGTCGCGTGGCTCCGCGACGAGCCGGGGGTCGTCGTGCGGTCGTTCGACGGCGGCTACGCCCTGTTCGAGGCGGACGAGACGGTCGCGCAGACGGTCCTGCAGCACGCGGTCGCCCGCGGCGGGGTCGGGTCGTTCGGTCGTCGGGTCCCCCGGCTCAGCGAGGTCTTCACGGAGGTCGTCCGATGAGGGGCATCGACAGCAGCACGGTGGACGTGGTCCGGCTCGTCACGGTGCGCGAGGTCCAGGCGCGGTTGCGGAGCAAGGCGTTCGTCGTCTCGGCGGTGATCCTGCTCGTGATGGTCGTCGTCGGCATCGTGGTCGGCGGCATCGTCGGGAAGTCCGCGGCCGACGACACCACGCCCGTCGCCGTGGTGAGCGGGGTGACGCTCCCCTCGTCGGACGGGTTGGACGTCACTACCGCGCCCGACCGGGAGGCCGCGGAGCAGCTCGTGCGCGACGGCGAGGTCGACGCGGCGGTCGTCCCGGACGGCGGGCAGCTCGGGTTCCGCCTCGTCGGCCTGGACAGCGCCCCGACCGACGTCGTGGCGGCGCTGAGCGTCTCGCCCGAGGTCGACCTGCTCGACCCCGACGCGCTGCCGCCCGGGCTCATCTCGCTCGTCGGCATCGCCTTCGGCGTCGTCTTCTTCGCCTCGGCGGTCACGTTCGGGCAGTCCATCGCCCAGAGCGTCGTCGAGGAGAAGTCGACCCGCGTGGTGGAGATCCTGATGGCGGCGATCCCGGCGCGCGCACTGCTGGCGGGCAAGGTGATCGGCAACAGCGTCATGGCCCTCGGGCAGATCGTCGCCATCGCCGTCGCCGCAGCGGTGACGCTCGCGGTGACCGGGCAGGACAACCTGTTCACGCTGCTCGGCCCCAGTGCGCTGTGGTTCGTCGGCTTCTTCGCGATCGGCTTCGTCCTCATCGCGGCCCTGTTCGCGGCCTCGGCGGCGCTCGTGTCCCGGCAGGAGGACGTCGGCAGCGTGACCACCCCGGTGATGATGCTGCTGATGATCCCGTACTTCCTCATCGTGTTCGCCGCGGACGACCCGACGATCCTCGGGATCATGTCCTACGTGCCGTTCAGCGCGCCGATCGGGATGCCGGTGCGCATCTTCCTCGGCACGGCCCAGTGGTGGGAGCCGGTGCTCTCCCTGCTGATCGTCCTGGTCTCGGCCCTCGTCGTCGTGCTCCTCGGCGCCCGTGTCTACGAGAACGCCCTGCTCCGGACCGGCGGTCGCGTGAAGCTCGCCGAGGCCCTGCGCGGCTGAGCGCGGTCACCCGACGGCGGCACCACACGGCGGTTCCCGGACACCGGGATGTCGTGCGGTGCCGCCGTCTGCGATGCTCTGCGTGATGCCGATGGACGACGTGATGCCGGTGCGTCTCGACGTGGCCGGGACGGACCTCGACGACGCCGTGTCGTTCATCTCCGACCTGTACGGCGCCGAGCTGCAGGTCGAGTCGGCCGCGGACCCGTTCGAGTTCCGCTACGTCGCGATCGGCGACCGCACGATGTCGTTGCACACCGTGCGCTTCGCCGGACGCATGACCGGCCGCCTCCCCCCGTCGGACGCCGTCATCGTGCAGTGGCTGCAGTCGGGTTCGTCGCGGCTGGACACCGGCGGCGACGTCGTCGACATGGAGCACGGCGTCCCGGTGCCGCTGCTGCCCGACCGCACGTTCTCGTTCGCGATGGACGACTACGAGCAGCGTCTCGTGCACCTGTCCCGCGAGGTCGTCGAGCGGGTCGCCGTCGAGCAGGGCGCGGACATCTCCGCCGGTCTGCGCTTCGAGGCCACCGCGACGCCGTCCGAGCAGTCGGTGCGGACGTGGCACAACACCGTCGCCCTGGTCTCGCACACCCTGCGCGACGGGACCCCGGGCCGTCTGCTGCACGCCGAGATGGCCCGGCTGGCCGCGGCGTCCCTGCTCGAGATGTACCCGCAGCAGCGTCCCCTGCCGACGGAGACGGTGCTGGCCGCCCGGTCCGCGCACGTCCGCGCGGCGGTCGACCACGTGCACGAGAACGCGCGACTGCCGATCACCTCGAGCTCGCTCGCGCGGCACCTCGACGTCAGCCTGCGCGCCCTGCAGGAGGCGTTCCAGCGGGACCTGCAGACGACGCCGAACGCCTACATCCGGCAGGTCCGCCTGGAGCGGGCACGGCAGGAGCTCCTGACGTCGGCACCCGCCACGACCACGGTCCGAGAGGTCGCGGCCTCGTGGGGCTTCGCGCACCTCGGGCGCTTCACGCAGCAGTACACCGCCGCGTTCGGCGAGACGCCGAGGGCGACGCTCGACCGCCGGGACACGGTCAGATGAAGTCGGTCGCCGGCGTCGACGCGTAGGCGCCCATGAGGGTCGCCGCGGCCAGGCGTGCCGACCGGGCGGGCTGGGTCGTGTGGTGCACGGCAGCCTCGACCTTGGCGCCCTCGACGAGGAGCGACAGTGCGTCCGCGAGGTGGTCGGGCAGCCCGGCCCGTCGGGCGAGGACGTGCAGGTGCGCCTCGATGCCGCGGAGGTGCTCGTGTGCGAGCTCGGCGACGCGGGGGTCGGATCGGCCGAGCTCGCCGTAGCCGTTGATGAACGCGCACCCGGACCAGGAGTCCTCCTCGAAGCAGGACTCGAGGTGCGTGAAGACGGTGATGATCTCGTCGCGGGCGTCGGTGACCCCGACGGCGGCGACGGCCAGTCCGGCGGCCCACTGCTCGTGACGGTGCTCGAGCACGGCGAGGACGACGTCGACCCGTTCGGGGAACAGGGCGCGGACCAGGGTCACGTCGGTCCCGGAGGCGGCCGCGACGGCGGCGGCCTCGAGTCCGGCGGCTCCCTGGGCGATGAAGACGCGGTCGGCGGCGTCGACGATGCGGGCCCGTTCGCGGCGGTGCCGGTCGTTCCCCGTGTCGGCGCCCACGTCAGATCGTCGTCGCGGTGGTCCGGGCGACGACCCCGTCGGAGCGTCGGGCGCAGAGCGCCTCGAGGCGGCCGAGGCGCGCCCACACCAGGCGGTGCTCCGAGGTCAGTTCGCTGCTGCTCGCCGTCGCGCGGACGTCGGCGCCGCTCAGGGCGCTCACGCCGCGGCCAGGAAGAAGTCGGCGTAGGTCGGGTCGGCGCTCGTGCCGAGGCCGACGCGGCTCATCACGATCCGGTCGATCTCGACCGGCGAGGACATGCCGCGACGGTGCCACTCGAGCGGGTCGGCGCGGAGTTCCTGCATGGCGGTGGGTTCACGCACGGTGTGCCTCCTGCTCGAGGATGAGGGCGGTCATGTCGATGGGTTCGGTCAGTGCGACGGTGTCGTACGGCACGGGGGCGGCGGCGATCACGCGGCGACCCCCAGGCTGATGAGGGCGAGGCTGAACGCGGTGACGGCGGCGAGGCCGACGACGAGTGCGCTGGCGGCGAGGACGCGACGACGAGCGGTCTCGCGGACCTCGGAGAAGACGGACGGACGGACGGCCGAGGCCGTGCCGGCGACGGGGCTGCCGACTGCCGGTGTGGGGCTGGTGATGGTGGCGGACATGTGCGTCGCCTCCTCTCCAGGGACCTCGTTCGGTCCCTGCATCGACCAGGACGGCCGCCGTGCTCCCGCCCTCGCGGACCGCGGGGAGTGTCGGAGGACGACGGCTCGAGTGCGTCCTGGTGTCTGCGACGGTACGGCGTCCGGGCGGCCCGCCACGAACCCCGGGGCCCGATCCGCGAATCGCGGCCCGGCATGTCCGCGCATCGTGTCCCGCCGACCCCGGGACGGTCCCGCTCACGCTGTCGCGGACGACGCCCGACGCCCGACGCCGTCAGCGGAGCGCGCGCCGGTAGCGTCGGCGGACCACGACCTGGGCGACCAGGAGCACCGGGAAGACGAGTGCCCAGCGCCGGGTGGTCGACGGTCGGGTGAGCGAGCGGAGGGTCAGCGACACCTCGTCACCGTCGCGGGTGACGACGAACGCCTCCTCGCCGTCGACGGGGTGGCCGGGGCGGGTCCGGTAGGCGAACCCGACGCGGTCCTCGGTCCTGACGACCTCGACGACCTCGACGGGTTCGCGGACGACGACCGGACCGATCCGGAACCGCACGTCGAGCTGCTGCCCCGCCCGCACCGGGGCACCGTCCGACACCGTGAACCCGCTCCGGGTCTTCATGCCCCACCGCAGGACCGCTCGGGAGGCCCGGAGCCAGTCCGCCTCGCCCCTCCCGACCACGGTCCGCCGCTCGTACCGGCGGTGGCCGGTCCCGGTGGGCCCCCACACCGCGGCGGCGACCTGCGTCGACACCGCCGGGCCGGCACCGTCCCCGCCGGCGCCGACCACCCGAGAGCCCCCGTCACCACGCACGCCCGCCATCCTGCCCGACCCGCCCGACCGACGACCGGTGGCCACCCCGCCGTCAGCCCCCGCGCGTACGGTCCGTCCCATGAGCAACGTCATCATCCTCGGCGGCCACGGTCGCGTCGCCCTCCTCACCGCGCAGCTCCTCACCGCCCGCGGTGACACCGTCTCGTCGGTCATCCGCAAGGCCGAGCAGCAGGACGACGTCCGCGCCACGGGTGCCGAGCCGGTCGTCGCCGACATCGAGCAGCTCGACATCGCCGGTCTGACCGAGCTGGTCCGCGGGCACGACGCCGTCGTCTGGTCGGCCGGTGCCGGTGGTGGGTCCGCCGAGCGCACCTGGGCCGTCGACCGCGACGCCGCGATCCGGACCATGCACGCCGCCCTCGAGGCCGAGGTGCACCGCTACGTGCTCGTCTCCTGGTCGGACGCGGGCCTCGGCCACGGTGTCCCGGAGGACGACGACTTCTTCGCGTACGCCGAGGCGAAGACGATCGCCGACGCGGTCCTGCGCGACTCCGCCCTCGACTGGACCGTCATCGCGCCGAGCACGCTGACCGACGACGAGCCGACCGGGTCCGTCGAGGCCGCCGACCCCTCCTCGAGCATCGCCCGCGGGGACGTCGCAGCCCTCGTCGCCGCCGCCCTGCACGACGACGCCTCGGTCGGCAAGACCTTCCGCGTCAACACCGGCAGCACCCCGATCGAGCAGTTCGTGCGCGACTGACCCGGTCGTCGGCGCAGCCGACGACCCCGCACCGGACGGGAGGTCCGGACCGCGTGAGCAGACCGCTCACCCGGTCCGGGCCTCCCGTCGTGCGGCGACTCCGCGGCCGACCCCGGCCGCCGCGGGCCGGCGGACGCACCGCCTGCTCAGCCGATGAGCGCCGCGGCGACCGACCGCGCGGTGGCCGTGCCCTCGCCGCCGTCGCGGAGGCGCATCGCGAGCGCCCCGGAGACCACCAGGAGGAGCTGCTCGGCGAGCACCTCGGCACGGTCCCCGACGAGGGGTTCGGCGGCCGCGCGGAGCCGGGTGCGCAGGGTGCTGGTCTCGCCGTGCAGGACCGCGGCGAGCTCGTCAGGGGCGTCGGCGTACTCCGAGGCCGCGCCGAGGAAGGCGCACCACCGCGACCCGGTCGTCGTCGCCCGGAACGCATCGAGCGCGTCGAAGACCGCCAGCAGTCGGCCGCGGTCGTCCGACGCGCGTGCCGCGGCGTCGTCCCAGACCCGCACCCACTCGTCGTGCCGGCGTGCGAGGGCGGCGGCGACCAGCGCCTCCTTGCTCGGGTAGCCGCGGTAGAGCGTCGCGGCGGAGACCCCGGCCCGCTCGAGCACGGCGTCGATCGGCGTCGCGGCGATGCCCCGCGTCGAGAAGAGCTCCTCGGCGGCGTCGAGCAGCTTCCGCTCGGTCCCTGGACGCATCGTCATGGCAGCACCCTAGGGTGTGAAAAGTGAAACGTACGTTTTCGTTATCTCGGGGTGCGACCGACGGCACGGCCCTGGTCGCCAGCGGCACGGCGCTCGTCGCCGCGACCTACGGCCTGGTGCGCCTGGCGTACGGGCTCTTCCTGCCCGACGTCGAGCGTTCCCTGTCGCTCGACGCCGGCCCCGCGGGCTGGATCGCCTCCGGGTCGTCGGTCGTGTACTGCGCGGGTGCGCTCCTCGGGTTCGTCCTCGCCCCGGTGCGACCACGCACGACGGTCGTGCTCGCCGCCGCGACCGCCGGGCTCGGGGTCGCCGCCGCGGCCGCGAGCCCGTCCGCGTCCTGGTTCGCGGTGGCGACGGTGGTGGCGTCCGCCGGGGCCGGGCTGGCCTCCCCCGCGCTCGTCCGACTCGTCCAGCGTGACCTGCCCGCCGAGCGGGTCGACCGGGCGCAGGCCGTGGTGAACTCCGGCACCGGTCCCGGGCTCGTCGCCGTCGGGGCGCTCGCCCTCGTGCTGCTGCCGGACTGGCGGAGCGCCTGGGTCGTCGCCGCGGTCGTCACGGTGACGGCGGGGGCGGCCGTCCTGCTGACGGACCGGCACGCGCCCGACGGCCCGACGACGCCGTCCGGCTCCGGTGCCGACGAGCCGGCACCGGGTCGTGGCCGGGGCCGGACGCGCCACCTTGTCCTGCCGCCACCGACCTGGTTCGTCGCGCACCGCCGCCCGGTGCTCGTCGCCCTCCTGCTCGGTGCCGGTTCCTCGGCCGTCTGGACGTTCGGGCGGTCCCTGCTCGTCGGGGCCGGCGCTCCCGACACCCTGTCGGTCGTCGCGTGGACCGCGCTCGGCCTCGGCGGCGCCGCGGTCGCCCTGACCGCCCGGCCCCTCGCACGGCTCCGTGCACGGACGGCCTGGACCGTCACGGCCGCCGCGGTCGCGCTCGCCACCCTCGGGCTCGGCCTCGCACCGCAGGCGATCCCGCTCGCCCTGGTCTGCTGCGCCGTGTTCGGCTGGGGCTACACCGCCGCCACCGGCGCGCTCATCGCCTGGACGACCGAGCTCGACGCCGGGCGTGCGGCAGCCGGCACCTCGGTGCTCTTCGTCGTGCTCGTGCTCGGGCAGGCGGTCGGGGCCGCGGTCGCCGGGTCGGCCGTGCACGTCCTGGGGACCGGGGCCGTGTTCGTCGTCGCCGCGGCCGTCGTCGGGCTCGCCGCTGCGCTGACGCTCCGGCGGCGCGGGACGGTCAGGACTCCTGCAGGTCGGTCCACCCGTCCAGGTCCGGCACGTCGGTCATCTCCTCGCTCCACGCCGGCCGGGCCGGCTGCAGACGCAGGGTCTCCCGTTCGAGGTAGGCGATGACCGCCTCGTCCTCGGGGGCGTCCGGGCTCTCGGGCACCGGGGTCGAGAAGATCTCGCTCGCCGGACCGATGAGCAGGTGCGCCCGCGCCGTGCTGCCCGTCTCCGTCACCACCGGGATCTCGACGACGTCGGAGCGGTCGGCCACGGCGAGCGCCCTGGCGTAGCGGAGCAGGGCCTTGCCGGTCCGGTCGCCGGTGAGGACGGAGGTGTTGACGTAGTGGATGCGACGCATGTCGGCAAGGCTGGCCGTCCCTCCCTGGACGACGTTTAGGCTCGGCGGCAGCCGGACATTCCGCCGCGGAAGGGAACCACCATGGGCAAACTCGTCTACGACTCGACGTTCACCGCGGAGTTCGACGACCGCCTCCTGACGCACCTGCAGATCGTCATCGGGATGAAGCTGCGACGGGGCGAGTCGTTCATGTTCTCGTGGAAGGACGACGTCGAGCTCGGCGACGGGCGCACCGCGATCTGGCTCGACCGCTCGATGCCGCTCGTGTTCCGCTACTCCGGCAGCCGCATCCCGGCCGTCAACCGGGCGTGGGTCGAGGCCCTCGGCCTCACCGCCGGCTCGTCCGCGGGGCTGCGCATCGTCCCCGAACCCACCGAGAACGGAGACCACTCGTGAAGCGCACGGTCGTCAGCTACGGCGGAGCCCGGTACACGATCGCCAACGAGGACGTCGAGACCGTCCAGGCACGCATCGCCGAGGGCCTGCGCGAGGAGCCGTTCATGTGGCTCCAGGTGAACCACGGCGACGGGCGCGCCACCCCCGCACTGCTGCTCGTCTCGCCGGCGACCCCGGTGGCGATCGTCACCGAGCGGGACTCCGACGAGCAGGACGAGGACCCGTCGGTGGCCCGCTACCTGCTGCCCGACCAGGCCCGACCGGCGTCCCTCGACCTCGGACCGGGCGACTCCTAGCCCGGGGTGATTCCCGGCGTCCGGCGACCGCGCGGCCGCGCGGCCGCGCTGATCAGGCTCGCCCGCGCCCACCGCCGAGCAGCGCCCGCAGCGCGTCCTCGAGCGGCACCGCGACCGCCTCGACGTCGGCGGACGCCAGCGGTTCCACGCGTGTCGACGTCCGCAGCATCGTCATGCCGAGCACGACGGACAGGGCGATCTCCGCGCGGACGAGCAGGTCGTCGTCGACCCCGGCATTCCCGCCACCCCGGACGGCCCCGGCCAGGCGCTCCGCGTAGCCGCGCAGGGTCTCGCGGCGGATGCGGTCGACGGCCTCGTCGCCCGAGCTGCGCAGCAACAGCAGGAGCTGCATCGAGTCCTCGTCGGTGGGCGACCGGATGATGTGGCGGATCAGCCCGCTGAGCGCCCGCTCCAGGTCCGGGCCACCCGCGGCACCGTCGACGGCGTCCCCCCCGGCCCGATCGCCGGCCGTCCGGTCGGTCGCCGTCCGGTCGGTGGCGGTCCGGTCGAGGCAGGCGCGGAACAGTCCCTCCTTCGACACGAAGTACCGGTTGATGAGCGCGACGTTCACCCCGGCGTCGGCAGCGATGTCCCGGACCGTCGTGGCGCGGTAGCCGTCGAAGGCGAACCGGTGCCGCGCAGCCTGCACGAGCGCCAGGCGGGTGGCGGCGGCGTCCTTGCTCATGGGCCGAGCGTAGCGTGCCGCCCGCCGATGTAAGCGAGTGTTGACATCGGGCTGGGACTGCGTACGCTCGTCGTGTCAGCAGTTGTTGACATCGACAGCGTCGTCGCCCTCCCCCACCCCTCCCGACCAGACGGAGCACGATGTCCACCGCCACCGCGAGTCCCCGCACGGGCTCGACACCGACCACCCCGCCGGAGCGCCGACCGAACGCCACGGCCATCGTCGTGTTCCTCTCCCTCGGCGGGCTCTCGTTCGCCGTCCTGCAGTCACTCGTCGCCCCGGCCCTGTCCACGATCGGCCGCGACCTCGGAGCGTCGACGAGCGCGGCGAGCTGGGTCCTCACCGCCTACCTGCTCTCCGCCTCCGTCCTCACGCCGATCCTCGGCCGCCTGGGCGACATGGTCGGCAAGCGCAAGGTGCTCATCTGGGTGCTGGCGATCCTCCTGGTCGGCGCGGTCCTGGCCGCCCTCGCCCCGAACCTCGGCGTGCTCGTCGTCGCCCGGGCCCTGCAGGGTGCCGCCGGTGCCGTCATGCCGCTGTCCATCGGGATCGTGCGCGACGAGCTTCCGAAGGAGAAGGTCAGCGTCACCATCGGCCTGCTCTCCGCGATCTTCGGCATCGGCGCCGGCGTCGGCATCGTCGCCGCGGGCCCGATCGTCGAGCACCTCTCGTGGCACTGGCTGTTCTGGCTGCCCGCCGTCCTCGTCGTCGTCGCACTGCTCGGCGCCGTGTTCGGGATGCCGGAGTCGCCGATCCGCAAGCCCGGTCGCCTCGACGTCGCCGGGACCGCCGTCCTCGCCGTCTCCCTCGTAGCGATCCTGCTCGCCGTCAGCGAGGGGCAGACCTGGGGCTGGGGTGACGTGAAGACCGTCGGCCTGCTCGTCCTCGGTGCCGTCACGCTCGTCGCCTTCGTGCTCGTCGAACTCCGCGTCGCCGAGCCGCTCATCGACGTCCGCCTCTTCGCGGTCCGCGGCGTCTGGACCGCCCACGTCGTCGCCCTCGTGTTCGGCTTCGCGATGTTCGGCACATTCGTCCTCGTCCCGACGCTCCTGCAGCTCCCCGCCGCGACCGGCTACGGCTTCGGCAAGGACGTCACCCAGGCCGGCTTGTTCCTCCTGCCGACCGTCGTCATGATGGTCATCGCCGGGCCCGTGGCCGGGATCCTCGTCCGCCGCGTCGGCCCCAAGCCGCCGATGCTGCTCGGCGGGATCGCCATCGTCGCCGCCTTCGCCGTCCCCGCGGTGTCGCACGCGCACATCGCCGCGGTCGTCGTGTCCGGCGTCCTCACCGGCATCGGCATCGGCCTCGCCCTGGCCGCGTGCTCGAACGCGATCATCGAGAGCGTGCCCGCCGGCCAGACGGGCGAGGCGATCAGCGCCAACACCGTCGTCCGGACCATCGGCTCGAGCGTCGGCACCGCCGTCATCGCGGCCCTGATCACCTCGCACAGCACCGCGCAGGGCCTGCCGACCGACGACGCCTTCACGATCGGGTTCTGGGCGTGCACGGGCGTCGCGGTCCTCGCGGTCCTCGGGGCGCTGGCCGCGCCGTCGATGCGTGCCCGCCGGGCGGCCGCCGTCGCCGCCGGGGTCACCGACGTGGACGACCAGGTCGCGCGCTGACCGCACGGCGCCTCCCGCCTCGCCGCACGCAGCGGCACCCGGGAGGCGCCGGCGCCGTGCACGCTGCACCGGACGGGAGGCCCGGACCACGTGGGCAGACCGCTCACCCGGTCCGGGCCTCCCGTCTCCGACGCGGCCACGCGGGCACGCGGTCACCCGGTCACCCGGTCACCCGGTCACGCGGTCACGCGGTCACGCGGTCACGCGGTCACGCGGTCACGCGATCACGCGATCACGCGATCACGCGGTGCCGTGGCACCGGCGTCGCGGGTCGGCCCGCGCCTCCCGGCCGTCAGCGCCGTCAGGCGCGGTGGTGACTCCGACCGAAGAGCGACGCGAGCGACGCGACGACCGCCGTGCGGAACCGGACCCCGGCCGACGGGGCGGACGGCACCGTGCGGATCGGGGCGGTGAACGCGAGGTCGTGCAGGTTGTTCCGCTTCGACCCGTCCCAGTTCGCGAACAGGTAGGGCGTCCCGAGCGCCATCAGGCTGCGCACGGGCGCGGGCCGGATGCCCGAGGCCGCGACGGCGTACCCGGAATGCCCGGCGGAGATGGCGCGGATGACGGTGTCCGCGTCGGAGACACCGTCCGCGGTGACGACGGTGGTGATGCCCGTGCGGTCACGGGCCACGAATTCGATGATGTGTTCGGTCACGAGGAGCTCAGGGTCGCGAGTGACGTCTCGGCGGGGGTGAGTCGCGCGAGGCTTGGCCGGAACCGACGTTGCTTCCGTCGTCGAGGATACGTCGCGGGTCCGGAGCGGGTGCGCGGACGATCCCGATTGCGTACCCGGACCGTGGTCAGGCGACCCAGACGACGATGCCGCTCAGACCGTTCAGGGCGGCAGCCACCCCGGCCCGGAGCGCCCGGCCGGCGCGTTCGTCGGTGAACGTCGACGGGTCGTGGTGGCTCGACGTGCCGAGCCCCTCGCCGCGGAACCCCGCGCCGGTCCAGTCGGCGGCCGTGACGTTCGAGGTGGGCTCGGCGATCTCCGCACCGAGCACCAGGAACTGCTGGTGCAGGGCGGACGGCGAGATCGCCGCGATCGGGTCGACCATCTCGTCGCCGATGCTGATCACCAGGTCGGCACGCTCGCCGATGGCCGTGGCGACGGACGACAGCCGGTCGTCGGCGCTGTCGGCGACGACCGGGACCACCGTGACGTCCTCAGCCTCGGCCCATGCGTCGACGGCATCCGCGAGCGTCTCGGTCTCCGGACTCGGGTCGCCAGGCGAGAGCAGGACGACGCGGTAGCCCGTGGGCGGGGCGACGTCGTCCCACGACCCGGTTGCCGGGCTGACGGTGGCCTCCGGGGCCGGCGGGTGTTCTGGGTCCGCGAAGCCCTCACCGAGGGTGCCGGTGCCGCGGACGGCGGTCGGCACGCCGGTCGGGACGGCGGGGTGCTGGCTGGTGGCCCGTTCGCCGCTCACCGCGCTGCGCGAGGAGCCGTCGGCGACCGTCGAGCACCCGGCGAGCGAGACCGCGCCGGCCACCACCACGGCAGCGGCGGCGAGGACGACGGAGGTGCGGGGAGCGAGGCGGGTCACGAGGGGCCATGCAAGCACACCGCCCGCCGACGATGAACCCCCACGGGCCGCTGTCCAGGGCCCGTCCAACTGTTCGTTGCCGATTGTTTCCCTGCTGGTCGCTCTCGACCGCGATGGTCGGGCCGGTGAAGCACCGAAGCACCCGTCCCGTCCCCGCCGGGCTCCCCCTCCTCCCCCCGTTCGTCGCCCGGGTCCTCGCGGCACTGGTCCTCCTGGGCACGCTGACCGCGAGCCTCCTCGGCGGGGCGACCGCGGCGAGCGCCCACGGCTTCAGCTCCGTCGTCTACGCGGACGTCAGTGGCGAGGGCTCCGACGTCGTCCGTGCCCGGCTCGGGCTCGAGTACGACCTCATGCTCGTGTCCGTCGGGACGAGCGAGGACGACGACGCCCTCTACCGACAGGGCCAGGCGGCCTGGGACGACGGGGACGACGCGGGCATGGTCCGCGCTGCCGAGGCGCACCACGACTCGATCAGCCGGTACCTGTTCGACCGGTTCTCGGTGACCTCGGGCGGCCAGGAGTGCACCGGCACCCTCGACGACACCGTCCGGGTGGACATGCAGGACGAGGTGCCGTACGCCCAGGTCGTCGCCGACTTCCGGTGCCCGCCGGCCGGACACACCGCCTCCGGGCACGTGGTCGAGTCGCGGCTGTTCCCGGACAGCGAGACCTTCGTCCGCGACACGAAGACGATCGTCACCTACGACGTGGACGACGAGGCGGGCACGGCGACGCTCGACGCCGACCAGCCCTCGTTCTCGACCGAGCAGTCCGCCGGGCAGCGCTTCTGGGAGTTCTTCACCCTGGGCGCCGAGCACCTGCTGACCGGGATCGACCACATCCTGTTCCTCATCGCGCTCATCGCGGGGTCCCGGCGTCTGCGCGAGGTCGTGTACACCGCGTCGGCGTTCACCATCGCGCACTCGATCACGTTCATCCTCGCGGCGCTCGGCGTGGTCAGTCCGCCGTCGATCGTCGTCGAACCCCTCATCGCGCTGTCCATCGCCGCCGTCGCGGGCTGGTACCTGTGGCGCCTGGTCCGGCGTCGGTCCCGCGCGGACGAACTGGTGCTCACCGACCAGGGCCGCTTCGCGCTGGACCGCTCCGGGTGGTCGCGCCTGGCCGTGGTGTTCGCGTTCGGGCTGATCCACGGCCTGGGCTTCGCCGGCGCCCTCGGCATCCACGAGGCGTTCTCGTGGCAGCTGCTCGTGTCGCTGCTCATCTTCAACGTCGGGATCGAGGCGGTGCAGCTCGCGATCATCGTCATCGTGTTCCCGCCGCTGTCCCTGCTGCGCCGGAAGGCCCACGTCGCCTCGCTGTGGGTGACGGGCGCGGTGACCGCCGGGGTCTTCGTGATGGGGATGATCTGGTTCGTCCAGCGCCTGGTCGAAGGCTGAACGCTCTTACTGCCCGGACGCCGTGAGACGGATGGTCACACAGCGTTTACTCACGATCTACCAGGGCGATGCAGAGTCTCTCTGCTGCACCATCCCTCTCCTTGAGAACGGAACGACATGAGTCTCCTGTCCGGCGCCCCTTCCCGGCGCAGAACCACCACCCTCCGCCTCGGCGGGGCCGCGATCGGAGCGGCCCTCATCGCCGGTGCGTGCCTCGTCGGCACCAGCTCCGCGACCGCGGCCACGAACACCCCGACGAGCAACATCTCGACCGGCGGCCCGATCCACATCCTGCTCGGCGTCGGCGCGACCGAGAGCCAGCGCATCGCCTCGTGGTACTTCCCGGCGAACGTCGCCCAGTCGCTCGAGATCCAGAAGACCGACACCATGACCGGTGGCGCCTTCACCGACGCGAAGACGACGATCGCGGCCTCGAAGGCAGCGAACACCGCGGCCGACAGCAGCACCGTCGACTCGAGCACGCGCGGCATCGCGGGCATCACCGCCGAGTCGGGCTACATCAACGCGCACGCGACGATCTCGGACCTCGAGCCGAACACCACGTACACGTACCACGTGGGTGCCGCGGACGGTTCCGCCTGGTCGACCGCGTACACCTTCACCACGAAGAGCTTCAGCGGCGACTTCGACTTCCTGTTCTTCGGTGACCCGCAGATCGGCTCGTCGGGCTACACGGACGACGACGGCGCCGGCTGGGCCGACACCCTGAAGTACGCGACCACCAAGGAGAAGGACGCCGAGCTCCTCGTCTCCGGTGGCGACCAGGTCGAGAACGCCAACAACGAGTACCAGTGGGGCGCGTTCGCCGACAGCAGCGACGTCCTCAAGCGCTACCCGTGGGCCTCCACCATCGGCAACCACGACGTCGGCGGCAAGGCGTACGAGCAGCACAACCAGCTGCCGAACTCCCTCAAGGTCCCGGACTTCTACCCGGGCGGCAACACCTCCGCGAACTCGGGCGGTGACTACTGGTACACCTACAAGGGCGTCCTGTTCATCGACATCAATTCGAACGCCTACTCCGGTGGTTCGGACGCAGCGCACGTGAACTACGTGCGCGACGTGATCAACCGTCACGGCGACGACGCCAAGTGGACCGCGCTGGTCTACCACCACTCGATCTACTCGCCGGCCGACCACGCGAACGACAAGGACAACCAGCAGCGTCGCTTCGACTTCACCCGCGCCTTCTCGGTCATGGGTGTCGACGTCGTCCTGCAGGGCCACGACCACTCGTACTCGCGCAGCTACGCGATCAAGAACGGCAAGAAGGCCAACCCTGACGAGCAGCCGGGTGCCGACCAGGTCTTCGCCGGCCCCGGTGGCGTCATCTACCTGACCGCGAACTCCGCCTCGGGCTCGAAGTACTACGACCTCACCACGCCGGACCCCACCCAGGGTGGCTACGGCGCGGACCCGCTCGACCCGACCGGTCAGCGTCACTTCGCCAACTCGGTGGAGAACCAGGAGCACGTCCGCACCTACGTCAAGGTCGGCGTCACGGACGACAACCTCGCCGTCACGACCGTCCGCGCCGGTGACTGCACCACGCTCAACTCGGCCGTCCAGCACGGCAAGGTCGACAGCTGCGGCGTGACCCTCAAGCCGACCGAGTCGGCCGACCCGGCGCCGATCGGCTCGAACGTGGACCAGTTCACGCTCCAGGCCGCGCTGCCGGCGACCACCACCACCGTCGCGCTGTCCTCGACCAAGCAGTACGCCGCGACGACCGCCCCCGCCACGGTGACCGCGACCATCGGCGGTGGCATCGGTGCACAGCAGGGCACCGTGACCTTCTCCGACGGCACGACGAAGCTCGGCACCGCCCCGGTCACCGACGGCAAGGCGACCTTCCGCCTGCCCGGCACGCTCGCGGTCGGCACGCACCCGATCAGCGCGTCCTTCGTGAGCAGCTCCACCTTCGCGGGTGGCGACTCGGCGACGACCAGCCCGGTCACCTTCACGGTGGTCAAGGCGAAGTCCTCGACGAAGATGACCTACACGAGCGGCAAGGCGACCGTCACGGTCTCCTCCGCCGGTCGTCAGGTGAACGGCAACGTCCGCATCTACGACGGCTCGAAGCACGTCACGACGTTCAAGGTCGTGAACGGCAAGGCCACCGGTGCGGTCAAGCTCGCCAAGGGCAAGCACACCCTCAAGGCCTCGTTCGCCGCCAACGCGACGATCGCCGCCAGCACGAGCGCCACGGTGTCGGTCACGGTCAAGTAACTACCACCGGCACGACGACGGGCCCCGCGACCTCGGTCGCGGGGCCCGTCCGCGTCCCGACCGGTCAGGCGTTCTGCCAGACCCGCACCCAGTCGACGAGCATCTGCTGCGGGAACTGGGTGGTGGCGTCCGGGTTGCCCGGCCAGCCGCCGCCGACCGCGACGTTCAGCACGACGAAGAAGGGCTTGTCGAACACCCACGGGTCGCCGTTCGTGTCCGCCGGGGTCACCGAGTGGTAGACCGTGCCGTCGACGGACCACGTGATCGACCCGGGTCGCCAGTCGACCGCGTAGTCGTGGAACGCATCGGCGAAGGCACCGCTCGGCAGCGTCGCCGCACGACCGATCCCCTCGGCACCGGAGTACCCCGGCCCGTGCACCGTGCCGTGGACCGTGCCGGGCTCGCGACCGATGTTCTCCATCACGTCGATCTCACCGCACGCCGGCCACCCGACCTGCGGCAAGTCGGCGCCGAGCATCCAGAACGCCGGCCAGATGCCCTGCCCGCGCGGGATCCGGATGCGGGCCTCGACCCGTCCGTACTGCACCGAGTAGGTCCCCTGCGAGGTCAGGCGCGCGGACGAGTACGACCCGTCGGCCTCGCGTCGGGCGGTGATGACGAGGTTGCCGTTGCCGTCGAGCGCCGAGTTCCGTCGCGAGTCGGTGTAGACCTCGAGTTCGCCGTTGCCCCACCCGCCACCGCCGCGGTCGTACCGCCAGATGCCCGGGTTCGGCGCGCTGCCGGCGGGGCCGTCGAACTCGTCCGCCGCGAGGAGCGTCCGCCCCGTGGCGGCGCGGGCGCCCTCGGGGGCGAGCAGCGCGGCTCCCGAGACGCCGAGTGCGGCGGCGGCGCCGAGCCCGAGCGTGAGCAGACGTCGGCGGTCGATCCCGCCGACGTCGGTGGTGTGGTCGTCCTGGGTCACGTCGGTCCTCCTCCGCCCGGTCCGGTGCGGGCGCACGAGGGAACAGCACACGTCACCTCGTGCCGGAGCACCAGTCCCCCGTCCGGGTCCACCGCGTTCGCCGGCCAGGACGACGGCGGTCGACTGACCGGCGTCCGTGCGACCGGGGTGCCCCGGGCGTCGCCGTCCGCTGTCGCTCACCGAGCCGGACGGGAGGCCCGTGACGGCCCCGCCACGGGCCTCCCGTCCGTCGTCGGTCACGACGGCACCCGCTCAGGGTGGCGCGCCGCTCGGGTCGGCACGAACCGCCCGGATCGGCGCGCCCGGCCCGGAACCTCGTGCCCGCCCGGGCCGGCGAGGAGCGCCGGCCGGGACGGATCAGGCGTGCCCGGCGGTGGCCTCGGCCGTCTCCTCGAGGACCTCGGCTGGGGCGTGCGCCGTCCGGGTGCGGACGAACACGGCGGCCAGGACGGCCACGACGACCGCGACCACACCGGCCACGACGAACGCGCTGTGCAACCCGCCGAGGAACGCGTCCCGCGCGGTGGCCGCGGCCGCGGCGGTGAGCCCGGTCGGCACGATGCCCTGCACGAGCCCCTGCCGCGCGGCGGTCCCGAGCCCCAGTCCGGCCGTCCCGGAGAGCACCCCGGCGCTGACGACCGCCGAGAGCACCGAGGTGCCGAGCGCGCCACCGAGCTGCAGCGCGGTCGCCTGGAACCCACCGGCGACGCCCGCGAGCTGGACGGGCGCACCGCCGACGACGGCCTCGGCCCCCGCGGTCATCGTGAAGCCCGCACCGAGCGCGAACACGACGAACGGGATCGCCATGCCGACGTACGGCGAGTCCTGCGTGGTGCCGGTCAGGGCGAACAGGGCCACGCCGACCATGAGCAGGCCGATGGTCAGGGAGCGGCGGATGCCGAGCTTCGCGACCAGGGCCGCACCGATCGGCGAGGCGATGATCGAGACACCGCTCAACGGGAGCTGCATGAGCCCGGCCTGCAGACCGGTCGCCCCGCGCAGGTTGAGCATGTAGAGCGACAGGAAGAAGGTGACGCCGAGCATCGCGAAGAAGTTCGCGCCGACGGCCAGCCCGCCGATCGACAGCGACGACGACCGGAACAGCGACATCGGCAGCAGCGGGTCGGTCACGCGGAGTTCGACGACGACGAACACGACGAGCAGGGCGAGCCCGCCGAGCAGCACCCCGAGCGTGAGTGGGCTGCCCCAGCCCCACGACTCGGACTGCACGACGGCGAGCACGATGCCGAACAGGCCGAGCGCGAGCAGCACGACACCGGGGACGTCGAACCGCCCCCGGTGGGGTGCGGTCGACTCGCGCAGGACGAGCGCACCGACCACGAGGCCGACGACGGCGATCGGGGCGTTCACGAAGAAGACCGATTCCCAGCCGAGTGCGGCGACGAGCACCCCGGCGACGATCGGGCCTGCGGCGATGGCCACCGAGGACGCTCCGCCCCAGACGCCGACCGCGACGCCGAACCGCTCCTTCGGGAACGTGGCCCGCAGCAGCGCGAGGGTCTGCGGCATGAGCAGTGCGGCACTGAGGCCCTGCAGGGCGCGGAACACGATCACACCGGTGGCGGTGCCGACCAGGCCGATGGCGACCGAGGACAGCGCGAAGGCGACGACCCCGATCAGGTACATCCGGCGACGACCGAACCGGTCACCGAGCTTGCCGCCGAGGATGAGGAACACCGCGAGCGCGAGCAGGTAGGCGTTCGTGATC
This sequence comes from Curtobacterium sp. L6-1, assembly GCF_018885305.1. Lineage (NCBI taxonomy): Bacteria > Bacillati > Actinomycetota > Actinomycetes > Micrococcales > Microbacteriaceae > Curtobacterium > Curtobacterium aetherium. The sequence continues at coordinate 89,808 of NZ_CP076544.1, read as the reverse complement.
CACTGCAGCTGCGTGAAGGTGGTGCCGAGGTCGGCGGCGATGGCGGGGTTGGCGATCGAGACGACGGTCGCGTCGAGGCCGACCATGAACAGGCCGAAGCACACGGCGACGAGGGTGGCGATCGGGTTGCCGCGCAGGGTGCGGCGGGATCCGGGCATGACTGTGCCCACGGGGAGCTCCTTCGGACGACACGGATCGTGCTCCGGCGGCGGGGCCGCACGGCGAGAGGCACGAGGGGTGCGAACCGAAGGACGCGGGGTGGCACCGGCGAGGCGGTACACGAGCCGTCCGTCGGTCTCGCACGACGGCCGGCCCCCTTGGTTCTGACGTCAGAACTGTACCAGAGCGGCGTGGGGCGCCACGGCCGGCGCCGCCTCCTGCGCTGCCGCCGCCGCGCCGGTCTCGGCGCTGACGGCTCGCCACACGTCGTCGAGCGACAGGCCGAGCACCCCGGCGAGCGCCGCGACCGTCGGGAAGGACGGGGTCGCGATCCGTCCGGTCTCGATCTTGCGCAGCGTCTCCGGTGAGACCCCGGCGTCGAGTGCGACCGCCAGGATCGACCGCGCTCCCCGGGCGTCCCGGAGGAGGGCGCCGAGGCGCTGACCGCGTTCGAGGTCGACGGGCGAGAGCGGGAGACGGACCATGGTCTGATACTAATACCGGTACAACTATCCGGACCAACGACCCCGGCACGACCCCGAACGGAAGAAGCGCCCCGCATGATCGAGATCCTCTCCCCGTCCGAACTCCCCCGGGCGCGCGCCGCCGGCACCCTGGTGGCCGACATCCTGCACACGCTGCGCAGCCGGACGACGGTGGGCACGAACCTGCTCGACCTCGACCGGTGGACCGCCGAGATGATCACCGCCGCCGGGGCCACCTCGTGCTACGTCGACTACGCGCCGTCGTTCGGTCGCGGACCGTTCGGGCACCACGTGTGCACGGCCGTGAACGACGCCGTCCTGCACGGGATGCCGCACGACCAGGTCCTGGCCGACGGGGACCTGCTGACGCTCGACCTGGCCGTCGTGCACCAGGGCTACGCGGCGGACTCGGCGATCAGCTTCATCGTGGGGACGAGCCGGCCGGCCGAGAGCGTGGCACTCATCGAGACGACCGAGCGGGCCCTCGCCGCGGGGATCGCCGCCGCGCGACCGGGCGCCCGCCTCGGTGACCTCTCCCACGCGATCGGGTCGGTGCTCACCGCGGCCGGGTACCCGATCAACCTGGACTTCGGCGGCCACGGCATCGGCTCGACGATGCACCAGGACCCGCACGTGGCCAACGACGGACGACCGGGCCGCGGGTACACCCTGCGCCCGGGGCTGCTCCTGGCGCTCGAGCCCTGGGTGATGGTCGACACCGACGAACTCGTCACGGACGCCGACGGGTGGACGCTCCGCAGCGCGACCGGCAGCCGGACGGCGCACAGCGAGCACACGATCGCGATCACCGAGGACGGTGCGGAGATCCTGACGCTGCCCTCGGCCCACCGGTAGCCTCGACGGGTCGTGCGGCCGAGGGGCTGCCCGCACGAGGGGGAACACGATGCGCACCATCACCACGGCCGTCGCGGCAGCCGCACTCGTCCTGGGCCTCACCGGCTGCTCGGTCGGGGACACCGGCGGGTCCACGACTCCGCCCCGGTCGTCGTCCGGCGCGAGCACGCCCGCGCCGAGCGCAGCCGCGTCCGGCGACACGTCGGGCACTCCGTCCGCCGACGGGACGACCGCCGCCACCGAGGCGCACACCGCCGAGGAGTTGTCCGCGGTCTTCCGACGCATCCAGTTCAAGCCCGGCGAGTTCGACACGACCGACGCGATGCTCGACTCGGTGTACCCGGGACTCACGGTCTCCGATGCGAGCTGCCTCGCGCCGTTCGGCGTCGGGTGGGACGGGGACGACACCTCGGGGCCGGTCGCGTTCGGCACGAGCAACGACCGCTCGATGACCGCCGTGGTGGCGAGCACCGGGGACGTCGAGGCCGCGACGGACCTGGTCGACGACGCCCGCGACGCACTGACCCGGTGCGCGGACGGCTCCGAGCTGTTCACGATGGACGGCCAGCGGGTGGAGACGACCGTCGCACCGATGCGGTCCACCCTGACCGGCACGGACGAGTCCCTCGGGTGGCGGATCCGCGGCACCGTCGGCGGCGCCCCGTTCACCCTCGTCGGGCTGACCGGGCGCGTCGGTGGGGACGTCGTCGCCCTCGTCGGTTGGGACCCCGCGTCGAACACCACGAACGTCCCGCTCGCCTCCCAGATGTTCGTCGACGACCTGTAGGGCGCACGACCGTCGGGCGGACGCGCCGTCAGGCGGACGGGCCGTCAGGCGGACGGGCCGTCGGGCGGACGGGCCGTCAGGACGTCGCAGGCCCGTCGAGCACGCGCAGCATCTCGAGCTCCGTCCGGCTCGGGTCGAGCACGTACGGCTCGGTGCGCCCGGTCGCGACGAACCCGCGACGCTCGTAGAAGGCCCGCGCGCGGACGTTGTCCTCGTGCACGTGCAGCCGGAGCGTCGTGCCGTGCTCGGCTGCCCAGTCCTGCACGGCGTCGAGGAGCGCGTCCGCCACGCCCGCGTCCCGGCCCCGGTGACCAGGCGCCACGTAGACGCCGACCAGGAGGGGCCCGGTCGCCGCGTCCGGGACGAAGCCGTTCATCATCCCGACCCACGTGCCGCGCTCGTCCACCGCGGCGAACGAGGTGCTGCCCGGCGTTCCGCCACGGCGCCCCCGGGCACGCCACTCCTGCTCGTCGAGCCCCTCGGCGTCCGCCAGGTGCTCGCCGTACGCGATCGGCGTGTCCGCGAGCATCGCGAGCCGGAGGGCACGGACCTCCCGCCAGTCGTCCTCGGTCGTCGTCCTGATCGTCACCGCCTGCATGCACCGACCCTACGGCCAGGTCACGGGCCGACCGCGCGCGGGCCGGACGGTGACAGGGACGGCGGCGACCGCTAGGTTGTTGAACAATCCAGACAGGGGGTCCGCGTGCCATCGATCGACCTGAACAGCGACCTCGGCGAGGGCTTCGGTGCCTGGACCGCGGGTGACGACCGGGCGGTGCTCGACGTCGTCTCGAGCGCGAACATCGCCTGCGGCGCCCACGCCGGCGACCCCGTCATCATGCTCGACACCTGCCGTGCCGCCGCGGACCGCGGGGTGGCCGTCGGGGCGCACGTCGCGTACCGCGACCTCGCCGGGTTCGGCCGCCGTCCGGTGTCCGTGACCCCGGACGAGCTGTACGCCGACGTCGTGCACCAGCTCGGCGCGTTGACGGCAGCCGCACGGGTGGCCGGCACCGCCGTCACGTTCGTCAAGCCGCACGGGGCCCTCTACAACACGGCCTGCGCCGACCCCGTGCAGGCAGAGGCCGTGGTCCGAGCGGTCGCCGACGTCGATCCGACGCTCGCGATCCTCGCACTGCCCGGGTCGGAGCTGCTGCTCGCCGCCGCGCAAAACGGCCTCCGCGCGGTCTCCGAGGCATTCGCCGACCGGGCGTACGAACCCGACGGCTCCCTCGTCCCCCGCGGTCGACCGGGCGCCGTGCTGCACGACCCCGAGCAGGTCGCGGCCCGTGTGCTCCGGATGGTGACCGACGGCGTGGCCACGGCCGTCGACGGCTCCGAGGTGCGGGTCGCCGCCGAGTCCGTCTGCGTGCACGGGGACTCCCCCGACGCGGTCGCGACGGCGCAGGCGATCCGCGCGCTGCTGACCGCACACGGCGTCGGGATCGCGTCCTTCGCGGGGGCCACTGCGTCATGACGCTCGACCTCCGCCCGGCCGGCACGTCGGCGGTGCTCGCCTCGTTCGACAGCCTGGCCGAGGTCGTGGCGTTCCGCGACGGGCTGCGCGGGGCGACCGTGCCCGGCGTGACCGAGGTCGTGTCCGGCGCCCGGACGCTCCTCGTCCGGTTCGACCGCACCCGGACGGACGCCGGACGGCTGCGCGCCGAGCTGTCCGCCGTCGCGCCGGTCACGGTCGGCCCCGGCGGCACCCCGGACACCACCCTCGCCGGTGCGACGACGCCGGTGGTCGTACCCGTGGTCTACGACGGCGCGGACCTCGACACCGTCGCCGAGATGACCGGCAGGACCCGTGCCGAGCTCGTCGCGTGGCACACCGGCCAGACCTGGACGAGCGCCTTCTGCGGCTTCGCCCCGGGCTTCAGCTACCTGACCGGCACCGCCGCACCGCTCGACCTGCCTCGCCGCGACACCTCGCGCACCGCGGTGCCGAGCGGGGCCGTCGCCCTCGCCGGCGAGTTCAGCGCCGTCTACCCGCGCACCTCGCCCGGCGGGTGGCAGCTCATCGGACGCACCGACGTCCCCGTGTGGTCCCTCGACCGGACGCCACCGGCACTCGCCCCCGCCGGCACGCGGGTGCGCTTCGTCGACGCCGAGGCCCCGACGTGAGCACCCTCACCGTCCTGCACGTCGGCTTCGGCGCCACGACCCAGGACCTCGGCCGCCCGGGCACGAGCGACATGGGGCTCGGTGCCGCGGGTCCGGCCGACCGCGGCTCCGCGGCGCTCGCCAACCGAATGGTCGGCAACCGACCCGACGCGGCCGTCCTGGAGGCGCTGCTCGGCTCCGTCACGCTCCGCGCCGACGCGCACGTGGTCGCCGCCGTCACCGGGGCACCGTGCCCGGTGTCGATCGAACGGGCGGACGGCCGGGTGCACGGCGCCGCCGCGTACGAGGTGCTCGCGCTGGCACCCGGCGACACCGTCCGGGTCGGGCTGCCGACGGACCGCCTGCGGGCGTACGTCGCCGTCCGCGGGGGCGTCGCGGTCGGGCGCGTGCTCGGCAGTCGCTCGTGGGACACCCTGGCCCGGCTCGGCCCCGCTCCCCTGATCGTCGGAGACGTCCTGCCCGTCGGCGACGACGCCGACGGCTGGCCGGTCGTCGACGCCGTCGCACCGCCGATGTCCACCCGGGCGGGCTCGCCGGTCGTGCTCGACGTGGTGCCGGGGCCGCGCGACGACTGGTTCACCCCGGACTGGCAGAGCGTCCTCACCGGGCAGGAGTACACGGTGAGCGCCGACAGCGACCGGGTCGGGGTGCGGACCACGGCCGCGGAACCCCTCGTCCGAGCCGTGACGCGGGAACTGCCGAGCGAGGGCGTCGAGACCGGTTCCCTCCAGGTCCCGCCGGCCGGACGCCCCGTGCTCTTCCTGGCCGACCACCCGGTCACCGGCGGCTACCCGGTCGTGGCGGTCCTCACGCCGGAGTCCGTCGACCGTGCGGCCCAGCTCCGCCCGGGGGACGCCCTGCGCTTCCGCGTCGTCCGCTGACCCGCATCCGACCGGTGCGGAACAACCCGGCCGTCCGCGTGGTTGGCGCGAGGGCGTCGTCACTCGACGCACCGGACGACGAAAGGTGCACACCCATGACGCAGACCGTCTTCCTCGAGGTCCAGCTCCGCAGCGACGTCTCCGACGAGACCGTCGCGAGCGCCGTCCGCGAGACGCTCGCGCAGACCGCCGCACGGCCGGGCAACGAGTCGCTCGAGGTCCTGGTCGACGACGCCGACCCGACTCGCATGGTCGTCCTCGAACGCTGGGCCACCGCCGAGGACCACGACGCCTACGTCGCGTGGCGCGCTACCCCGGAGGGCGCGGCGGAGGCGCTCGGCGCGGTGCTCGCGGCGCCCCCGGTGACGCGCACGTTCGGCCGCACCATCCCGCTCGCGTAGTCCGGGCGCCGGGCCCGGCGCCCGGGGCACACGGCGGGTCAGCGGGCCGCGTGCTCCCGGGCCTCCATCGCGTCCCAGGCGAAGCTCGCGAGCCAGTGCGTCGAGTAGTACTCCTCGCCGACGCTGGCCGCGAGCCCCGACCCGAGCAGCCGATCCGCCGCACCGTCGAGCAGCCCCGCCACGTCGACTCCCGCGCCACCGACTCCCGCGCCACCGACGCCCTCGCCGTCGGCGGCCCGCAGGGCGTCGGCGATCCGGCGGGCGGCCCCGGCCCGCGACAGGTCGAGGCCGAACAGGTGCACCTGCTGCGGGTCGTTCTCGTCGCGGACGATCGTCGGCGTGAGGACCGCGTCCCCCGCTGACAATTGCGCGAAGAAGGCCCGTGCCCACGGCGCGAACTCCGTCGCCGGCAGCACCGCCCGCACGAGGTCCGCCTCGGCGAGCCCGGCGGACAGGAAGTCGTGCCCGCTGCGCTCCCACGCGAAGGGCCACCCGGCGTCGTCGCCGAACCACTCCCGCGTCGTGCGTTCGACCGTCGCCGCGAGGTCGTCGCGGCCGAGCGTGCGCGCACCCTCGAGCACGAGCAGCAGCCCGAACGCCGAGTTCGCGTGCACACCGTGCCGGACCGGGTGCGCGGCGCCCTCGACCCAGCGGGTCACGAGCTCCTCGAGCACCTCGACGACGGGGGCGAAGCCCGGCGCGAGCGCGCGGATGGCGGGGGCCTCGGACGCCGACACCTCGGCGGCCAGCCGCATCAGCCACGCCCAGCCGTACGGGCGCTCGTAGTGCGGGGTCGCGCGGAGGTACGCCGCCTCGGTCGCCAGGTGCTCCGCGGACAGGTGGGCCTGCAGGACCGAGGTGATCCGGGCCTCCAGGTCGGTGGGGACGCCGAAGGCGACCAGCCGTGCCGCCAGCCAGTGCATGTGCACCGACGAGTGCCAGTCGTACGACGTCGCGAAGGCGGGGTGCAGTTCGACGGGCAGTGCCCGGTCGTCGGGTCCCGACGTCGTGTGGTGCGAGGCGTACGGGTACTCGCGGGTGACGTTGTCGAGGGCGACAGCGGAGAAGCCCGCCGCCCAGGCAGACCGGTCGAGGTCGATCGGGGCGGCATCAGAACGCGACAAGGTACATCACTCCCATGTTGACGACGAGCAGGATCCCGGCGGTCGGGAGCTGCGCCTTGATCGGCCCGTACTTGTCCCGCATCTCGAGCAGGGCAGCGGGCACGAGGTTGAAGTTCGCGGCCATCGGGGTGACCAGGGTGCCGCAGAAGCCGGCGAGCATGCCGATGGCGAAGATCGCCGCCGGGTTGCCGTCGAAGCCCTGCACGAGCACCGGCCAGCCGATCGCCGCCGTCATGATCGGGAAGGCCGCGAAGGCGTTGCCCATGATCACGGTGAACAGCGCCATGCCGAGGCAGTAGACGACGACCGCGGCGAACAGGGATCCGTCCGGCAGCACGGCCTCGATGATCGTGCCGACCGCGGTGCCGACGCCAGCCTGGGTGAACACGATGCCGAGCGTCGAGAGCATCTGCGGCAGGAGCGCCGCCCAGCCGATCGCCTGCAGCAGACGCGCGCCTTCTCGGACGGGAGTGTCGATCCGCGGCGGCCGGAGCACGAGGACGGCGACGACGACCGCGAGCACCGAGCCGATGCCGAGTCCGGTCAGGGTCGCGCTCCCCTCGGCGAGCAGGGGCTTCCCGCCGACGTGGACGAGCGGTCCCAGGGTGGCGACCAGTACGGCCACGACCGGGATGACGAGCGCCGGGACGAAGAGCTTGTTGCCGTACCGCTGCGCGAAGGTGGCGCGCTCGTCCGGGCTCGTCGTCGCGAGGACGCTCGTGCTCGAGCTCGGGCGGGTGGTCACGGCGGTGGGTTCCGCCGGGCCGGTCGCGGAACCGACCCCGGCACCGGGCACACTCGCGACACGGGTGCGGCTCGTCGTGCCGGTGAAGCCGAGGCCGGCGAGCGCCACCATCACCAGGACGGCGATCCCGAGCGCCCAGGCGGGGATCGCGCCGGACACCACGAAGGTGCCGGCGAAGAACGAGAGCCCGAGGATGCCCCAGAACGCGGCGTTCCCGAGGCGCTTGGCGTGCGTGCGGTCCGTGACGATGAACACGGAGACGGCGATGAAGAACGCACCGATGAGCCAGTAGAGCCATTCGCTGGTGATCATGCTGCGACCCCCTCGGTCTGGCGGACGTCGGCTGCCATCTTGTCGAGCTTCCGGTCGAGCAGCAGCAGTCGGGCGCCGTGCACGAGGAGTGCGGCGATGCCGGTGGGGATCGCCCACAACGCCAGGTCGATCGGCTCGAGGGCCAGCCCGTAGGTGGTGTCGACGAACGTCGTGATGAGCAGTATCGACCCGACGGCGACGAAGACGTCCTCGCCGAAGAAGACACCGACCGTGTCGGACGAGGCCGAGAAGCCCTTGATCTTCTCGCGCATGCGTTCGTCGATCCGGCCGTACTTCTTGGTCGCAGCGCCCTCCGCCATCGGGTGGACGAGCGGGCGGACGGTCTGTGCCGGGCCGCCGATGCTCGTGAGGCCGACGGCTGCGGTCACCTGCCGGACCGCCAGGTAGCCGGCGAGGATGCGCCCGGTCGTGAGCTTGTCGAGCTTCGCGATGAGCCGCTTCGCCTGGTCCTGGAGCCCGTAGCGCTCGATGAGGCCGATGACCGGCAGCACGAGCGCGAAGGTCGTGACGCTCCGGCTGGACGCGAACCCGTTGCCGAACGCGGTGAGGATGCCGACGGGACCGATCCCGCCGATGGCTGCCGTGACGATGCCCGCCACGGTGACCACGAGCAGCGCGTTGATGCGCAGCGCGAAGCCGATGATCACGACGGCGACGCCGATGAGGACGAACATGCGGGCCAGTCTGGCGTGCATTGTTCAACAATCTCAAGGGCCTGTTCGGATCTGTAACACGCCGGTCACACGCGCCGGCTCTGTCAGGATCGGACCATGACCCGAACCGTCAGCGGCGCTGAGTCGACCGCCGCACGGCTGCGCGCCGCCATCGCCGACGGCGGCCACGCGCCGGGGACGCAGCTGTCCGAGGAACGCCTGAGCGACGAGCTCGGCGTCTCGCGGAACACCCTGCGCGAGGCCTTCCGGCTGCTCGCACGGGACCGGCTCGTCGAGCACGTCTTCAACCGCGGGGTCTTCGTCCGGCGGTTGTCGGCGGACGACGTGGCGGACCTGTACGCGGCCCGCCGGGTCCTCGAGCAGGCCGGACTCCTCGCGTGCACGCCGGAGTCCCCCGCCCTGGCAGCTGCTGCCGGCGCGGTCGTGGACGCCCGGGCCGCGGCGGTGGCCGGCGACTGGCGTGCGGTCGGTACGGCCGACATCCGCTTCCACACCGAACTCGTGCGGGCTGTCCCGAGCGAGCGCCTGCAGGGACTCATGGACTCGCTGCTCGCCGAGATGCGGCTGGCGTTCCTCACCACGGACGACCCGGCGGCGTTCCACGCGGGTTTCGTCGACCGGAACGAGGCGATCGTCTCAGCCCTGCGCGCGGGCGACCGGCCCGCCGCATCGGCACTGCTGGCGGACTACCTCGACGACGCGGAACGCACCCTCCGGACGACCGCGACCCGCTGACGGTTCGCCGGCGGGCGCTCAGGACCAGGGCTGTGCCTGCGGGCGCGGACCAGGACTGCACCTGTGGGCGCACGCGCCCGGGGTCGCGTCGGGGCCGAGTCGGGCCCGCGTGCGCTCAGACCCCGGGTTGCCCGGCCGGCGGCGTCGGCTCGTCGTGCCCAGCGGTCAGGTCCGAGCGGGTGTCGGCGTGGATCACCGTGTCGTGCCCGAAGGTCCGCGCGGCCGCGCGAAGGCGGGCGACGAACTCGTCGTTCTCGAGCTCGAGCTCGTCCTCCTCGGCGTCCTCGACGACCACCTCGCTGGACGGGCCGATCAGGATCTTCGTCGTCGTCATCGTGCCGTCGGGGGCCACCGACGGCACCGCGACGGTGTCCGCCCGGTCACCGCCGGAGAGCGCCGCTGCGTACTCGATGACGGCGTCGGCGACGTCGTCGCTGGTCAGGATCGCGGTGTTGTCGTAGTGGATGGTCTTCATCGGTGGTGCTCCTTCCGCAACACATCCTGGTCGGGCTGTCTCAAGGCCGGTCCAGGTGGTGGCGCGGCGGCTGCGTCGAGCGCGCCGATCGGACGTCGGAAGGGCGTCCTGTCCGCTGGACGACGATGTCGACCGCGACAAGTCAGGTTCCTCGGTCCGCCCGACATCTCCCAGGTGGCAGTACCCACCACCACGAGGAGGTCCCACGCCCACGCCCACGCTCCGGACGTCCTGACGGCCACCTCCGTCGCACTGGCGGTCGCCGCCGTCCTGTCGCGCTGTTCGACCTCGGAGGCGGCACGACCGACCACCGCACCGGTCGCGACCGAGACCACCGTCGCGGCGACTCCGACGGCAGGAACGACGTCGACGCCGATGCCGATGCAGACGGCCCCCGGGAGCGGGGCGACGACCGCCACGCATCCGACCCCGGCTGCCACCGCGACGGCCACCGCTGTGAGCGACGACGGCAGCGGCGCGCACTTCGTCGCCGGCGGCCTGGCTGACTCGCACTGACGGGCACCGCGACACGCAGGACGCCCCGCCGTCGACGACGGCGGGGCGTCCTGCGGACCGGGCGGCGCGACGGGGCGTCACGACCGTGTCGGTCCGGCGTCGCGACTCAGCGGCGCTTCTTGTCGAGCACACCCGCGGCGGAACGCTGCTGCTCGCCCTGCTGCGCACCCATGACGAGCAGCACACCGGTCATCGCCGGGATCGCCCACTGGAGGATCTTCTGCTGACGCTGCGCGCCCTGCAGGGCCTCCGACGCGTCCGCACCGGGCTCGGTCGTGCCCTCGGCACCCTCGCGCGCGTGCTCCGCCATCTTCTTGCCCACGGAGGCGGACCAGAACGTGGTGACCGCGGCAGCGATCGTGAGCGTCAGCTTGACGGCCGTGTTCGTCCGGGCACCCTGCTGCACCCCGAGGCGGTCACGGTTCGCGACGATGAGGCCGACGCCGCCGATGGCGTGCACGCCGAGGGCCGCCAGCTGCACCGGCGCCCACTTCGCCCACCCGAGGGAGGACAGCGTCAGGCGCTCGACCGGGTCCTTCGCGCCGGCTGCGGCACCGTTCAGCCCGGTGGCACCCATCAGGGTCCCGCCGAACCAGGCGGCCAGTCCGAGGTCGTGCATGCTGCGGATGACGGTGTTGTTCTGGGACATGTGGTGACTTCCTGTCGTTGCACGAGCACGGCGACCAGGTCGTCCGCGCGGATGAGCGCGGGCGGCAGCGCAGGGCGCCGCCCGCAGACGGATCCGGGAGGCGCGGATCGCGCCCGCCCGTCCCCGACGTGATGGGCGGGACGCTACGCGGACGGCGACCCGCGCCGACCCAGTTCCGCGCGATGTGTCGAGCGGCTCCGGATCACCGGAACGACTGCACGACCCCCGGGGTCACCGCGTCGGGCGAGAGCTGCACCAGCCGGTACGCGGTGCCGTCGTCGTAGGCGAGCACGACGGTGTGCTGCTGCCACACGTAGGGGTAGGCGCTCGGCTTCGGGCGGTTCGCGCTGAACTCGGAGAGCACGGCGCTCCGGGCGATCGCGCCGCCGTGCACGTCGTACAGCGAGACCTCGTCGGGTGAGCTCCCCGTCGCGTCCGCGCACGTCGTGTCCACGAGGTACTGCGTGCCGCCGTCGCCGCGCAGGTCGCCCGAGGCGGTCACGATCGACCCGATGTCGTCGCCGCAGATCTGCAGCCCGGGGTGGGGCGTGGACGCGATCGCAGCCGTCAGGCCGGGGACCGTGTCCGAGCTCGGGTACTGGTCCTGACGGCCGGGCCGCGGCGGTTGCCCGGCCGGGAAGGGCACCGCGGTCGAGGGGCTCGGGGTCGGACGCTCCGTCGCCCCGCCGCCGGGCCGGTCACCCGTCCCCGTGTGCGCTCCCCCGGGCTGCGCCGAGGACCCGGTCCCGCCGGCCGGTCGCGGTGTCGCCGTGGGGCTCGCCGCCGACGGCGACCCGGACCCAGCGGGGCCCGCGACGACCGGCGACCGGTCCGGGCCGCCGATGCCGGCGCAGCCGGTGAGCGCGAGTGCCGCCGCCAGCACGACGACGATCGGGCCGATGGGCTTCATGGTCACGGTCTTCCCTCCTGGTGTGCGGACTGCCGCCCGCTCGGAACGACGCTGACGCTACGGACCCGTCGTCTCCGACCGGTGTCACCCCATCGTCGCGCCCGGCGGTCCCCACGCCCGGATCGGCGTCCGGACGTGCGAGCATCTGTGACGGAACTGACACATCCCTGCCCCGGGACGGACACCCACGAGACGGAGGCTCAGCGTATGCATCGCTCAGTACCGTGGCGTGGCCTCGGGGCCACCGCCGCCGCGGTCGTCACGACCGTCGTGGTCGTCGCCTCCGTCGCGGCCATGACCGGCCCGGTCCCCCACGACGCCCTCCCGCAGGCCGCCCACGTCGACGTCGACAGCGCCTACTACGCCGGCTGCGGCGAGCAGGCGGTGGCCGAACCGGCGGCCATCCCGATCTGGTGCCAGTCCTCCGACCAGCGGCTCGAGAACCTCGCGTGGTCGTCGTGGGGCGGCGGGCAGGCGCTGGCCACGGGCCTCCTGACCGACGACGGGTGCGACTGCGCGACCGGGACGACGCGCACCTACCCGGTCGCGGTGCGGTTCGACGCGCCGACCGCGGTCGGCGAGGTCAGCCGCTACCAGCGGCTCAGCATCACCTTCGCGGGCGACCGGCCCGACTGGGCCACCCGCCGGACGATGCACTTCACCTGGGGCGACCTCGGCTTCCTCAGCGACCAGGAGCGGGCATGACCTCCACGACGCACGCCGGGCACCCGACCGAGTCCTCGCCGCTCGTGCTGCTCGCCGAGGACGACGACGACGTCCGCGAGACGACGGAGCTCCTGCTCCTCCGGCGCGGCTGGCGCGTCACCGCGACGGTCGACGGCATCGCGGCGCTGGAGTCCGTCGACACCGAGGTGCCGGACGTCGCCGTGCTCGACGTCGCCATGCCGCGACTCAACGGCCTCGACCTGACGGCCCGGCTCACGGCACTCGGCATCCCCGTCGTCCTGCTCACCGCACGCAGCCTGCCCCTCGACGAGGTCACCGGGCTGGCGGCCGGCGCTGACGACTACGTCACGAAGCCGTTCGACGCGGACGTCCTGTCGGCCCGGCTGCACGCCGTGCTGCGTCGACGCCTCGGTCCGCCGCAGGAACTCGTGACGATCGGCGACGTCCGGGTCGACGTCCGCGCCCGACGGGTCGAACGTCGGGGCGCGCAGGTCCCGCTGACGTCCGTCGAGTTCCGCGTGCTCGAGGCGCTGCTCCGGAACCGCGGTGCCGTCCTCAGCCGGGAACAGGTCATCGCGATGGTGTGGGACAGCACCTGGCAGGACCCGCGGATCGTCGACACCAACGTGCAGCGGCTGCGGCGGAAGCTCGGGCCGACGGTCATCGAGACGGTCCGCGGGTTCGGGTACCGCGTCGACCGGGCCCCCGCGTGACGTGGACCTCGGCGGGCGGAGTCGGGCTGCCCGCCCGGACGGCCGACCGGACTCCCTGGTGGCGGTCCCTGCGCCTCCGGACCGCGGCCGCCATGACCGTGCTCGCCACCACGCTCGTCGTCGGCGCTGGTGCGGTGTTCGCGCAGACGGCGATCGACGGCGCCACCGGCCAGCTCCGCCAGCAGGCGCTCACCCAGCTCGACGAGATGATCGCGACCCAGGCGTTCGGCGGTGCCCTGCCGCCCCAGTCCACCGACGACCCGTCCGTCCTGCCCGCAGCGCTCCGGTCGGCGCTGGACGGCGGCAGCGCGGTGACGTACGACGACGGCCGGTGGATGTGGGCCGCCCGCGACCAGGCGTCGGGCGTCATCGCGACGCGCGTCGACAACACACCGCTGCGGATCCAGTGGACGAACCTGCAGCGGACCTTCCTGGTCGCCGCCGTCGTCGCCGCGGTGGTGGCGGCCGTCGGGTCGTGGGTCGCCGCCGGCCGGCTGACGGCCCGCCTGCGACGCGCTGCCCGGACGGTGGACGAGACGGTCGCCGGCCGGGTCACCGCGGAGGTCCGTGGCGAGGACGAGGTGGCGGTGCTGTCCCGCGGACTCGCCGACACCGCCGCGGCGCTCGCCCGGAGCCTCGACCACGAGCGCGCGATCAGCGCGGAGGTCGCGCACGACCTGCGAACGCCCGTGACCGCGCTGGTCGGTGCGGCCGAGCTGCTGCCGGACGGCCCCGACGCCGCCCGCGTCCGCCGGATCACGGGACGGTTGCGCGAGCTGCTCGACGACCTGCTCGACCTGTCCCGGGCGGCGCACGAGGCGAGCGAAGCCCGCGCGGTACCGGCCGACCTCGCGGACACGGTGCGGCGTCTCGTCGCGGACGAGGGCCTCGGCGACCGTCTCGACCTCCGCGCTGGGGTGACGAGCACGGTCCTCGTCGACCCGCGCCACCTGGGCCGGGCGCTGGCGAACCTGGTGACCAACGCCGAGCGGCACGGTGCGCTGCCGGTGACGGTCGAGGTGGACGGGCACACCGTCGCCGTGCAGGACGCCGGCCCGGGGTTCCCGCCCGAGGTCCTCCGCGACGGGCCACGTCGTTTCGGCGCGCTCGGGTCGCACGGCGGCTCGGGGATCGGGCTGGCGATCGTGCTGCAGCACCTGGCGGCGTCCGGGGCGGTCCTGCGCCTCGAGAACACCGAACGCGGCGCACGGGCGACGATCGAGCTCCGGCCCGTGGGCTGAGCCCGCGGTTCCGGAGCTCGGCCCTGTCAGGACAGGCAGACGGCCGCGAAGCCGACGATCCCCATGAAGGTCACGACGATGCCGACCTCGAGCCACAGCACGACGATGTCGTCCTGCTGCGGGACGTCGTCGTCGTAGCGGGTGGGGACGGATGTCGTGTTCTGCATGGGCAGGACCGTAGTGACGGGATGTCTCAGGACTGCGGCAGCGGTGGACCGCAGGAACACCCATCCCGGCGACCAACCGCGTCGATCCCCACCGTCGTACCGATCCCGGTCGTCGCCGACCTGACACATGCCGACCAGCGGCACCGGTCGGCCACCCTTCCAGCGACGGTCGCACACCTCGGCGCGGTCGTCAGACCGCGCTGGCGCGGTCGTCGAGTGAACGAGCCCGCTCGTCGAACGTGACGCCAGCGATCTCGTACGCCTCCACCGCGCACGACCCGTCCGTCGCCGCCTGCCCTCGCCAGCCGGCGGGCCTCCGCCACGGGTCCCGGTCGCGACAGCACCACCGCCGCCGGCGGGAACCGATCACCGCTGCCGCGGGTCAGTAGGAGATGTCGGGGAGCAGGAGCCCGCCGGTCACCGCGGCGTACCCGAGACCGGCGAACGCGAGCACCAGCAGCGCGTGCCCGGTGACGGCGACGACCTGCCGGAGACGCGGAGGCGCCCCACCCCCGGCAGCCCGCGCAGCGGGCGTGCGCCGCGCCCGCCAGAGGAGCACCACCGTCGCCGGCACCACCCCGGCCACGGTGACGGCCGTCAGGACCTGCGCCGATCGCACCACGAACGCAGCAGGCGGTCCGGCGTCGTCGAGCAGGGCGGACGCGACCGAGGCCCAGAGCACGCCGGCGGCCACGAGTGCCACCAGCGAGACGATGACCCCGACTCGGCCGATCGTCTCCACGCGCGACGGGAGCGATCCGACCGGCCGACGCCCGGACCACAGCCGACGTGCGACCGCGACCACGGTCCCCACCAGGGCCAGCAGCAGCACGGCCAGCGACGCGAGGAGCACGAGGGGCAGCACCTGGCGCGTCGTCGGCATCGGTTGCAGGGTGAAGGCGGGGTTCAGCCCGACGGCCTGGACGGCACCGTCGACCTGGTCGACGGCCACCCGCCGGTCACCGTCGACCTCCTGCCAGACCCACGGCTCGACCTCCACGAACTCCACCGGGGCCCCGGACGTGTCCGTGAGGGCCGAGATCGACACCGAGTCGCCGCGACCACGGGAGACGTCCACCGCCGACAGGGCGTAGAAGAGCCGGACGAAGGTCGTCTCCGCGCGCCGCGACACCTGGTAGCTGCCCACCAGGGCGTCGGCGTGCTCTGCGGCGGTCGCCGTGGCGGTCACAGCCGTCGCCGCTGCCGTGTCGGCCGGGAACCAGCGGTCGGCGAACCCCTGCACGAGGGCTTCGCGCACGGCGGTCGTGGCATCGCCTCGTGCCCCCGTGCTGTTGAGGGAGACGTAGATCCCGGCATCGTCGTCGGGCCAGATGTCCATCTGGGCGTGGAACGCCGTGAGGTCGCCACCGTGGCCGAGGACCCGGTGTCCGTTCCGGTCCTCCTCGAACAGGCCGAGCGTCATGCGCGGCCCGGTAGCGAGCCCGCCGAGGTCGTCGCGTCCGAGGGCAGGGGCGTGCATCTCGGCGAGTGTCTCCGGGGCCAGTACGTCGTCTGCGTGGCCGAGCTGGGCGAGCATGAACGCGCTCATGTCCGACGCCGTGGCCGACACGGCCCCGGCGGGTGCCGGCGAGACGATCTCGAAGGGCACCGCCGCACCTCCGGCGGCGTCCCACCCCCCGGAGACCACGGCGTCGTCGTCGGCGGTCAGGGGCTGGTCCAGCGTCGCGGACGTCATCCCGGCCGGGTCGAACACCCGCTCCTGCACGAGCTCGGCCCACGGGCGCCCGGTGACCTGCTCGGCGACGTAGGCCGCGACCCCGTTCGACCAGTTCGAGTACGCCGGGGTCGTGCCGGGCTCGAAGATCTGCTCGGGCGGGTCGACGGCCACCGCGTCCCGCAGCGACGTCGGCCCCTCCCCCGGGCCGGCGATCACGCCGGTGAGCTCGTCCTCGAAGCCCGCGGTGTGGGTTAGCAGGTGCCGCAGGGTTACCGGACGGTCGAACGACCGGGGCAGCGTGACGTCGATGCTGTCCTGCACGGGCTCGTCCAGGTCGAGGACCCCCTCCTCGACGAGCGACATGACGACGGTCGCCGTGACGACCTTCGAGACCGACCCGATGCGGAAGAGGGTCCGCTCGGGGTCGACGGGACGTCGCTCCGACCGACCGTCGCCGAGGTCGGACCAGCCCCAGCCACGTTCGGTGACGACCTCCCCGTCGCTGACCACGGCGACGGTCGCGCCGACGATGCCCTCCCGCTCCAGGGCGGCCGGGACGAGACCGTCGAGCCAGGCGTCCGCATCGGCGGTGGTGAGCTCGGAGTGCAGCCCGCCGTCAGGCGGGACGACGGAGGCGCGTGGGGCGGTCGCGCAGGAGGCCACGAGGAAGCAGGCGACCAGTGACGAGACGACGCCCCCGGCGGTCCGGAGGCGGGCAGACATCACGGGCGTCCTCCTGGGCGCGAGCGAGGGCGGACCAAGCGTCGCGCCTCCTCGACCATACCGGTCCTCGACGAAGACTCAGGTACCGGGCTCCCGAGGGACGCCGTCCAGGAGCGCCGCCTGCAGGCGGCGGATCGTCGCGCCGAGCGCACCGGAGGCGAGGAGCCCCGAACCGAGGGGGCCCGACAGATCCTCTCCGAGCAGCGGAAGACTCCGCAGTGCCGCCCGCACGGGCTGGCTCATGTGCTCCACCTGCCACCGGATCTCGGCCTCGCCACCCTGCTGCCGCGACGCCAGCTCGACCGCCTTCACGGCGTAGGCGGCCGCGCCGAGGGCGTGCGCTCCCATGTGGGCGACGCCGGACGCCTGCCCTGCCGACCATGCAGCGGCCTTCCCCGCTGCGGACGTGGCTGACTGCGCAGCCCGACCGGCGACGAAACGGCGGCGGATCTCGCCGGCCGTGTCCGATTCACCGCGCGAGAAGGCGCGCGCTCGGTTGATCCCGTCCCTCGGCCGGTCGTCCCCCGGGGCCTCTGCCTCGAACAGCGGCAGGACCCGCTCCGCGCAGTCAGCAGCCCAGGCTGCGACGAGACGACGATCGTCCTCGGAGAGCGACTGCGGAGAGGGCATGTCGACACTCTCGCAGACGGCTCCGTCGACACGGCCGATCTCTCCGCGACGGGCGACTCGGGCAGTGCGACGGTCAGCTTGACGCCCACGTGGGAGTCCGCGAAGCCGAGCCGCCGGGAGGAGGGACGTCCAGAGCAGCGACCACACGTCATCATCTCGGACGAAGGTCCGCACCCACCAGTGGACGACCGGCTCCTGCAGTGCCGAGGGATCAGCAACAGATCAGTGCGGCGGGGCAGGATCGGGTGCGGTGTCGCACTCGACGCTCGTGTCGTGACGCAGGGGGATCGATGACGGTCGAGATGTTGTGGGAGCAGGACGACCCGGACGAGGTGCTCCGGAACCGGTTCGGGTTCGCGGACGCGGCGGCAGGAGGTGACTGGGTCGTCTCGACGGTCGAGCGCCGGTGGGGCGTCCGTGTCGATCCGCCGGAACGGCTGGTGATGAGCGACAGCAACGCGCTCGCCTGGGTCCGCAGCGGCGACGAACGCCTCCTGGTGAAGTGGTCGGTCGCACCCGCCCGATCCGAACGGCTCGCGTTCGCCGCCGAGCTCACTGCTCGGCTCGCAACGCTCGGACTGCCGGTGTCCGCCCCGGTACCGACGCTCGTGGGAGCGGTGCAGGTGACGGTCGACGGCGTCTCGATGGGCCTCCAACGCGTCATCGACGGAGCGCACCTCGACGTCGCGGACGCCGAGCAGGTCCGCGCCGCGGGGGCGACGCTCGCCCAGCTGCACGACGCGCTGCGCTCGTACCCCTCGCACGGATCCCGACCCGGTGTGCTGTCCACGCCAGCTCCGCTCACCGACCAGATCGCGGGCTGGATCGCCTCTGCGCCGTCGACACTGTCGCCGGAAGCTCGCGACGTCTTCGGATCGATGGCGGATCGAGCACCGACGGCTCTGCCGTCCGTGCAGATCGTGCACGGTGACTACCGCGCCGCGAACATCTTGTGCAGAGGAACCGCCGTCGTCGGCGTCCTCGACTTCGAGGAGCTCCGACTCGACCATCGGATCGTCGAGCTCGCTCGTTCAGCGGTCATGCTCGGCACGCGCTTCCGCGACTGGGGGCCCGTTCCGCTCTCCGTCCGGCAGCAGTTCCTGGACGGCTACCAGACGGTCCACGCCCTCACCGACGAGGAACTCCGATGGTGGCCGGTCCTCGTGCTCTGGTACTCGCTGGCGCTCGTGCCGCCAGGCGAGGATCCGCACGGGTGGGGGCCCGCAGCCGTCGAGGTCCTCGAGCAGACAGCCAGGTGAGGAACCACCGTTCCGGTACCCGGTCTCCCCGAGGGCATCCACCAGACGCCGATCCGGAGCCCCGGAGCCCTGGCGACCTGACCCGACCCGACCCGAGACCCGACCCGACCCGCCCCGTGACGGACGGGAGGCGCGCAGCCAGCCGGCAGCGCGCCTCCCGTCCGTCGTACGGACGCGACCGCAGACACGGCCGGAACGTCGCGACCGCGGACACAACCAGACCGTCGCGACCGCTGACGCGGTCAGACGGTCGCGACCGCGGACGCGGTCAGACCGTCGCCTCGGTCCCGCGCACCTTGCCGACGACGACGTCGACGATGCCGGCGACCAACGCGGCCGCGACGAACCCGAGGGACACCCCGAGCCCGAGCGGCAAGCCCTTCGTGTAGTCCCCGTCGGAGCTGGCGAGCGACGAGTAGAAGACGCTGCCGACCGCGGCGATGCCGATGGCCGAACCGACCCGCGCGCCGACCTGGATGAGCCCACCGGCCGAGCCGCCCTGTTCGACCGGGACCTCGGAGAGGGTCAGGGTCTGGTTTGGCGAGATGGTCAGGCCGGAGCCGATACCGGCGACGAGCAGCGGCAGGACGAGCCACCACCCCAGGTCCGGCTCGTAGTGGTTCGCGACGACCCAGATGACGGCGCCGAGCCCGAGGAGCACCAGGATCGTCCCGATGACGATGAGCTGCCGACCGAACCGGTGCACGATCCGCCCGCCGACGGTCGAGGCGATCCCAGATCCGATCGCGAACGGCACCGAGGTCAGCCCCGCGAGCAGCGCCGAGTAGTGCAGCCCGGACTGGAGTGCGAGCGTCAGGACGAAGAACAGCGGGGTGAAGCCGGCGAAGTACACCGTCGCGAGCCCGACGCCGAGGGAGAACGACCGACGGCGGAACAGCCGGAGGTCGACCACGGGCTCCTTGGTCCGCTGGTACCGGCGCTCCCACAGCGCGAACAGGACGCCGAGCACGACGGCGACGACCACGAGCCACCACTTCGCGGTGCCCTTCCACTGCTCGGACTGCACGAACGGCAGCAGCAGGGCGACCACCGCGGCACCGAGCAGCACGATGCCGACCGGGTCGAAGTCGTGCTTCTTGCCCCGCTCCTCGCCGGTCGAGCCAGGCAGGTACCGGAAGGCCAGGAGGATCGTGACGAGTCCCACGGGCAGGTTCACGAAGAAGACGAAGCGCCAGCCGTTCTCGGTGCCGAACGCGGTGATGAGCAGACCGCCGATGAGCGGTCCGATGGCGGTCGCGATGCCGACCGTGGCGCCGAACAAGCCGAACGCGGTCCCGCGTTCCTTGCCGCGGAACAACTGCTGGATGAGGGCGGTGACCTGCGGCGTGAGCAGCCCACCGGCGAGGCCCTGCACCAGACGGGCGATGACCAGGACGATGCCGTTCGGCGCGAAGCCGCAGAGGGCGCTGGCGAGGGTGAACAGGCCGACACCGATGACGAACATGCGGCGTCGTCCGGTGGCGTCGCCGAGGCGTCCGCCGGGGACGAGCAGCAGGCCGAACGACAGGGCGTAGCCGGAGAGGATCCACTGCACCGCCTCGGCGCTCGCCCCGGGCAGCCCGGTGGAGATCGACTGGAGCGCCACGTTGACGATCGACACGTCGAGGAGCACGATGCCGCCGCCGAGCAGGCAGATGACGAGGGCCTTCCAGCGGTTCGGGTCCGGCTGGTCGCCGTTGGGGCGTGCTGCGCGGTCGGGCGTCGCGGCCAGGTCCGACACGGGAGCGTCGTCGGCGTGGGTCGCCACGTGGTGGGCGTCGTGGTGCGCGACGGAGGGCGCCGCGTCGGGCTCGGCGGGTGAGCGGTGTTCAGCTGTCATGGCCTCTTCACGGTAGGCGCGTCGTCCCGGGTCCGTCGCAGGGAGTGCGTTCGGTGATCCACATCGCCGGCGGCGTGAACGGATCCTCAGCCCCGGACCACCGATCGGCCGACCGGTGCCGCACCGCCCAGTCGACTCCGGCGCGTCCGTCGGTGCGTGTCCCGGACGTCAGGGAGCGCCCCCGGAGGCCGGGTCGGACGCTCAGACCGGGCGCAACGGTTCGAGGACACCCTCGGGCAGTTCGACCCGCACCGCGTCGCCGGAGCGGACGACTCCCCCGCTGACGACGACGCCCATCACGCCGCCCTTCCGCGACACCGATCCGTCGGAGGCCCGGCCGAGAACCTGCCGGAGGAGCCCCGGTTCGAACCCGTTGATCTGCTGGCATGGGTTCCGGAGGCCCGTCACCCGCACGCACGCATCGGCGCCCAGGTGGAGCAGCGTCCCCGTCGGGAGCCCGAGCAGGTCGACTCCGCGCGTGGTGACATTCTCGCCCAGCTGACCGGGCGCCACGTCGTGACCGGCGGCGTCGAGCTCGTCGAAGAGCTCGGCGTGGATCAGGTGCACCTGCCGCAGGTTCGGCTGCGACGGGTCGCGCGCGACGCGGGAGCGGTGCTGCACGGTGGTGCCGGCGTGCGCGTCGCCCTCGATGCCCCACCCCTCGACGAGCGTGACCTCGTCCACGACCGGTTTGCTGAAGCGGTGGTCGTGGTCTCGGCTGACCGCCACGACCCGCGATCCCTCTGTCCCTGCAGTCCCCATGGTCCGAGTCTCGTGCACCGGACCGACCGCCGGCAACGACGGCGGCCCCCGACGTGCCTAGGCTGGTCGGGTGGCCCTCCCCCGCACGTCGTCCGTCCGCTCCGCCGGCACCCGGCCGTGACCGCTCGGGACCAGCTCGCGCGCGCCGTCGCCCCGGGAGCCGCACCGCTCGTGAGCGGCATGCCGTCAGCCACTGCGCCGCGCCGGGCAGCGGTCCTCATGCTGTTCGGCCCGCTCGACGACGTGCCGAGCGGACGCCCGGCCCGGTCGGCCGCGGTCTCCCGCGACCTGGACGTGCTCCTCCTCGCCCGTGCCAGCACGCTGCGCTCCCACGCCGGCGAGGTCGCGTTCCCCGGCGGCCGCGTCGACCCGGACGACGTCGACGTGGTCGCCGCCGCACTCCGGGAGGCGCGGGAGGAGACCGGCCTGCAGGTCACCGGGGTCGACGTGCTCGGCTCCGCCGCTCCGGTCCCGCTCGCCCACTCACGGCACCTGGTCACGCCGGTACTCGGGTGGTGGCGTGCACCGTCGCCGGTCCGGGTGGTCGACGAGGCCGAGTCGGCAGCGGTCTTCCGCACCCCGGTCGCCGACCTGCTCGACCCGGCGAACCGCGGCATCACGGAGTTCCGGCGGGAGGGCCGGACGTGGCGGGGGCCGGCGTTCGTCGTCGAGGCCGACTCCGGGTCCCACGTCGTGTGGGGCTTCACCGCGACGCTGCTCGACGCCCTGTTCGACCGGGTCGGGTGGACCGAGCCGTGGGACCACGACCGGGTGGTGGCGATCCCCGGACGGTGAGGGCCCCGCCGGGCCGGATCACCCGAACGGGATCACCGGAACGGGATCACCCGAACGGGGTGACCCGCACCAGGATGCCGACCACGAGCATCGCCGCCGACACCACCGCCGCCCGCCAGAGCACCTTCCTGTGGTGGTCGCCGAGGTCCGCGTTCGCCAGGGACACGAGCAGCAGGATCGTCGGCACGAGCGGGCGGGCGGCCGCCCGGCCGGGCGGCGGGCGGCCGGAGCACCCGTACCTGCGGCGGTGACCAGCGGTGGCGCGGCCACCCCGGCGACCCCGCCAGACCTGTCCGGCGCACCTCGCTCCTCCCGGCGGAGCGCCGTCACACGGTCGTCAGCGACGACTGATCGCGCTCACCAGCATCCCCGTGCAGACGAAGAGGATGCCGCCGAGGATGAGGGCGGCCCCGAGCGACCCCGTGTCGACGACGAACACGGCCACCAGGCCGAGCAGGGCGAGGGGGCCGCCGACCAGGTAGGCGACCAGCGCGGTGTCGGGGATGCCCGTCTTCGAGTTCACGTCCGCAGGCTAGCGGTCCTCGGGACGCTGTACGTCACACCTGTTCCGATCGGTGGTCGAACGCGAACGGCAGGAGTTCCCGAGCCGGCACGCTGACCAGGCCGTCGGGCCCCGGCAGGATCACCCGCACGTCGGGATGGAGGTCGGCGAGGACCTGACGATCACGACCGCACGGGCTCTTCACCCCACGACCGTGGTTGCCCACGGCGACGATGTGCGTCAGCCCGGTCGCGCCGGCAGCCCGGGCGGCCCCGAGGGCGACGAGTTCCGCGCACGGCCCTCCGGTGAAGTGGTAGACGTTCACGCCCGTGAACACGCGTCCGTCCGACGCCCGGACGGCAGCGCCCATCGTGTGCACGCCGTCCTCGTCGGGCCCGGCGTCCGTCGCAGCGTCGATCGTGGTGCGAGCAGCCTCGATGAGTGCTCGCTCGTCGTCGGTGAGTGTGGTGGCCGAGGCGGAGGCGGTGTTCGACATGGCTCGACCCTAGGGCGGGAAGCACCCCCCAGTGGCTGCTTCCCGCCCGTCGTCTCGTCCGGGGTCTTCCTCCCCGGGGCCCTACCCCCAGACCTGCTGCTGGATCGCCGCGAGCAGACCGTTCGTGGGGAAGTTGGTCTGCCGGATGAGCACCCAGGTCGCCCCCTCGGAGTAGTAGGTGAACGTGGTGTCGACCGGGTAGACCGTGTCCGTGGTCGTCATCGTGCACAGACGACCCGGGCCACTGTCCGCGCAGCTGTACCCGCTCCGGGCGAGGAGACCCTCGTAGTCCCGAGCTTCCTCGGACGACCCCGCGCCGAGGTTGACGACGAGCCCGGAGACGTCCGCCCGCGGGTCCCGCCAGATGCAGGAGAGGTCCACCGGCGGCCCCTCCCCGCCACTGCCCGCCTCGCTGCCGGCCGGGTCCGCGAGCGGCGTTCCGCTGAACAGACGGTCGTACTCGGTCGCCGGTACGAGTACGCGGCAGTCCGTCGGCAGTGCGCCCGCCCTCGCCGTCGGCGTCGGCGTGGACGTCGGCGACGGGACGGGGTCGGGGATCTCCTGGACCGGTGCCGACGCCGGGGTGCTCGGCGCGGTGGGCTCGGAGGGCTCGGTCGTCGGTGCCGCCGCGGTGAACGGCTGCGGGATCATCCCGAGGGCGACCGCACCGCTCGTGGCGCCGAGGCCGAACAGGGCGACCACGCCGACGGCGATGCCGATCCGCCGGCCGCGACGACGCGGTGCCGGTCGCGGGTCACCAGCACGGTCGAGGACCGTCTGCTTCATCGAGACGAGCATGCGCTGCAGGTCGTCTCCGGTTGGGGGCTCAGTGTTCATCGTGCATCACCGCCTTCTTCAGTCGTGCTCGCGAGCGGGAGACCCGCTGGGTGACCGCCCCGACGCTGAGGCCGAGGATCTGCGCGGCCTCGGCGTAGGAGTGCCCCTCGAGCAGGCACAGCTCGCAGATGCGCTGGTCCGTCGGGGTCAGGGTCGCGATCTCGTCGCGGACCCAGCGCAGCCGCTCCCGGGCGTCGTCGACGTCGGGACGTCCTGGCAGGTCCTCGGGGAGCTCGTCGGCGGCCCCCTTGGCGAGCCGCCGGGACTGGTTGCGTGCATGGTTCCGGCACACCACCAGCAGCCACGGCAGCAGTGCGCTCGTCGCCAGGTCGAGCCCGCCGGCCTTCTGCCAGAGCGTCAGGAACGTGTCCTGCACGAGCTCCTCGACGTCCTGCTTGCTACCCGCCAACGCCCACGCATAGCGGGTCAGCGTCGGCGCGTACCGGTCGAACGCGTCGGCCAGCGCCGTCCGTTCACCGTTCGCGAGCCGACGGGTCAGTGCGCCGTCGGCTTCTGTCTCCACATCCACGGATGCCCCCTCTCACTCCAGAAGTGTCGGGGTCGACGCGATCCTGACGAGCGGGCCGCACATCGGCGTGTCGGCCGCCGCCGACGGCGGCACCGGCGCACCAGCGGGCGTCGCGCCGGACGGGAGGCGCGGTGCCGGCTGGCTCCGTGCCTCCCGTCCGGCACGTGTGCGGACCCGCAGGAGACGTCCGTGGTCGCACGGATGTCTCCCGACCGGTGCGGTGTGAGACTGCTCCTCCTGCCACAGAACCCGAGCGAGGTCCCCGATGCCCACCGACGACCGCGACACCGTCCCCACTCCCCGCGGCGGTCCCGTCCGACACGGCCGACAGCGCCACCGACGGCTCGTCCTGCCGAGCATCGGGGGCGCGCTCGCGATGGCCCTCGTCCTCACCGGTGGCTACGCGGCCTGGTCGTACGAACAGCTCGACTCGAGTCTCACCAAGGTGCACGTCGCACGCTCCGCCCCCGACGGTCCGGCAGGCAGGGACGCGGCGGCCGACGCCGACGGGGCCGCGCAGAACATCCTGCTCATCGGGGACGACCACCGTCCGTCCGACGCCACGCCGCAGGAACTCGCCGAACTGAGCACACAGCTCGACGACGGAGCGACCAACACCGACACCATGATCGTGCTGCACATCCCGGCCGGGGGCGGCAGCGCGACCATGATCTCCTTCCCCCGCGACTCCTGGGTGCCGATCCCCGGACACGGCACGTTCAAGCTGAACAGCGCGTTCTCGGACGGAGCAGCGGACGGAGGGGGCGACGCCGGCGGCATGAAGCTCCTCATCCAGACGATCGAGAACACCAGCGGACTGACCATCGACCACTTCGTGCGGGTGTCCCTCCTGGGCTTCTACCAGCTCGTCAAGGCGCTCGGCCCGATCGACGTCTGCCTGAACCAGGCGGCCCACGACACGAACTCGGGCGTGGACCTGCCGGCGGGCCGATCGACGCTGGACGCCTCGCAGGCGCTCTCGTTCGTGCGCCAGCGCGACGGACTCCCCCGCGGCGACCTGGACCGCGAGGTCCGACAGCAGTACTTCCTCTCGCAGGAGGCCCGGGAGGCGTTGTCGGCACGCACGCTCCTCGACCCGGTGAAGGTCGCCAACCTGCTGCACGGGGTCGGCGACGCGGTCCAGGTCGACGACACCCTGAGCATCCCGGACCTCATCGCGACCTTCAGCCACATCGACCTGTCCGCCATCCGGTCGACCACGATCCCGACGTCGGGCACCCCGACGATCGACGGGTACTCGACGGTGGCCGTCGACTCCGCCGCGATGCCCGCCTTCATCCAGGACATCGTCGGCCCGCCTGCGGCGTACACCTCGGCCACCGCCGCGGATCCCTCGTCCGTGCACGTCTCCGTGCTGAACGGCAGCGGGGCGCAGGGCGGCGCCACGGCGGCGTCGAGCGCGCTGACGGCGAAGGGGTTCGTCGTCGGGGCACCGGGCGACACGGCGACGACCAGCACGACCGTCGTCGAGTACCCCGCGGGGTCGGAAGCACAGGCGAAGGCCGTGGCGGCGGTCGTCCCCGGCGCCACCGCCGTCGTGTCGACGACGGTCAGCGGCGTGACGCTCGTCCTCGGCACGGACAGGCACACGGTCTCGACGCCGCCCGCCCCCGCCGCGGGAGCGAGCAGCGCACCGGCCGCGACGCCGTCGACCGCGGCCCACGCGGCCGCGCCCGCACCGCGGAAGCCGGTCGGGACGGCGTACGGGACGAAGGGCACCTGCATCAACTGACCGGGACCGGGGAGGCGGCACGAGCCTCCCGTCCGGACCGCAGAGCAGGCGCACCGGTCTCAGGGGGACCACGGACGCCACACGGCCGTGCGGCTCCTACCGTCGCACCATGACGACGAACGAGCCACGGTCCGAGCACGGCGGGGGCGACGCAGACTCGGTTCGGACGATGCGGATCACGCTGGTGGCGGTCGGGACGCGCGGCGACGTCCAGCCGACGGCGGTCCTGGCGTCGGCCCTCGCCGGACGCGGGCACGACGTCACGCTGGTCACACCCGACGACCTCGTGCACTTCGGCAGGTCGCTCGGGATCGCCACCGTCGGCCTCGGCTTCAGCACACGGTCGTTCCTCGATTCGCCCGAGGGACGCGCCTTCGTCTCGTCGGGCAGCGGCAGGCGCTACCTCGAGGCCGTGGTCGCCAAGAAGGAGATCGAGCGCCGCACCCTCCAGGCGGTGCTCCTGCACGCCTGCGACGGAGCCGACCTCGTGATCGCGAACAACCTGGTCCTCGACGAAGCGGCGATGGTGGCACAGGCCGTCGGGGCCGAGGTCGTCGCACTGCACTTCGCCCCGCGCCGGAGCAGTGCCGCCTACCCGTCGCTGCTCCTCACGGCGCGGCCGCTGCCACGCCTCCTCGTCCGGGCGTCGCACATCGCCGCCGGCATCCTGGAGGCGCGTGTCACCAGGGCGCACAACGCTCGGTTCCGACAGGACCTCGGTCTCCCCCACGACGACGTCCCGATCCGCTGGCGCCTCCGCGCAGGCGGGGTGACCGAGATCCAGGCCTACAGCGCCGCGCTCGTCCCCGGGCTCCGGGACTGGCCGGACCGGTGGCCGCGCACCGGCTTCCTGGCGCCGAGCCCCGAGCACCGGGAAAGGTGGGGCGACACCGGACTCGACGAGGACCTCGACGCCTGGCTCCGCGCCGGCGAGGCCCCCGTGTACTTCGGATTCGGCAGCATGCCCGTGCGGGATCCCGTGGCGCTGATCGCGAGCATCCGAGCGGTCTGCCAGCAGCTGGGGGTCCGCGGGGTCGTCGGGGCAGGGTGGTCCGGCATGGCCCAGGCCGTGGCCGACGACCGCGTCCGTCTGGTCGGACCCGTCGACCACACCGCGCTGTTGGCCCGTTGCCGAGCGGCAGTCCACCACGGTGGCGCCGGGACCACCGGGGTCTCCGTCGCTGCCGGCGTACCGACGGTGATCTGCGCCGTGGCGTTCGACCAGCCGTTCTGGGGTGAGCGCGTGCGGGAGGCGGGCGTCGGGACCTGGTTCCCGTTCGCCCACTTCTCAGTGGACCGACTGGTCGATGCGCTCCGTGCGGTCCTGACGGACACGACGGCCGCCCGGGCTCGCGCGCTCGCCGCGACCCTCGCGGACGAGGACCCGGTGGCGGCGGCCGTCGCGGTCGTCGAGCGGGTCGGGGCGGATGCCGCAGCGTCGGCTGCACGCCGTCGGGGCACCAGACACGAGACCGGCCGGTGACGCCCCTCCGTCAGGGCGTCGAGCCCGCCGACGAGGCGACGGCCGCAGCGATCCTGGGCTCCGCGCGGGGCCCACGGGGCAGGATCGGCACCGGCGCAGCGACGGCTGCCCCGCGTTCCCGACCCGACAGGACCAGCACATGACCGACGCACGCCCCGCCTCCACGACGTCGCCCGACAGCAGCGACGCGGTCCTCGTCGTCGGCGCCGGCGGTGTCGTCGGACGCAGCGTCGTCGAGCACTTCGCCCGCTCCGGCGTCCGCACCCGCGGCGCCAGCCGACGCGCTCCGCAGGGCCCCGTGTCCGGGTGGAACCACCTGCCGGTCGACCTGTCCGACGCCGACGCCGCGACCGAGGGACTCCGTCCGGCGGCGGACACCACGCGCCTGGCGTTCGCCGCGTACGTGGAGCACACAGACCTCGCGGCGCAGATCGCGCCGAACGTCGCGCTCCTCGAGAACACGCTCGACGCACTCGACCGACTCGGCGCACCGCTCCGGCACGTCACGCTGTACCAGGGGATGAAGTACTACGGCGCCCACCTCGGCCGCTTCAGGACGCCGGCGAAGGAGGACGACCCGCGCCTGATGGTCCCGAACTTCTACTACGACCAGGAGGACCTGCTCCGCGAGCGTGCAGCCGAGCGGGGCTTCGCGATGACCGTGCTCCGCCCGGAGGCCGTCATCGGGTACGCCCAGGGCACCCCGATGAACCTGCTCATGGCGCTCGGGACGTACGTGAGCATGACGAAGGAGCTCGGGCTGCCCCTCCGCTTCCCCGGCGCCCGCACCACCTACGACGGCATCTTCTACCAGATGACCGACGCCGAGCTCCTGGCCCGGGCCACCGACTGGGCGGGCACGACCCCCGCTGCGGCCGGAGAGGCGTTCAACGTCACGAACGGCGACGTCGTGCGGTGGAGCCACCTGTTCGAGCGCCTCGCCGAGCACCACGGGCTGGACCTCGCAGAACCGCAGTCGATGGAGCTCGCGCAGGTGATGCCCTCCCGCGAGGACCTCTGGCAGCGCATGGTCGAACGGCACGGACTCGTCGCCACGCCCTACTCCGACCTGGTCGACTGGCGGTTCGCGGACATGATCCTGCACTCGACGTGGGACAACGTCTCGTCGCTGATCAAGATCCGGCAGGCGGGGTTCGGGGAGTGCCACGACTCGGCGGACCGGCTCGTGGAGCTGCTCGACGACCTCGGTCGGCGGCGGATCCTCCCCGTCCCGCGCGGGTAGAGCGCCGTGCCGCTCGCTACCCGCGTCCTCATCTGGAGATTCCGATGAGACAGCCGGTCAGCCCGACAGCGGTAGGAGCGCGATCACAGGGCACCCGGATGAAGTGATGTTGCGTATGTCAGGCATCACCTGCAGGATGGTGTGCACTCCGGCGAGGGGCGTCGGAGGGGAAGGATCCGATGACGAAGTCGAACACCACCATCGCGCCGACGCGGGCCACCCTGGCGGCCGCTGTCGCTGCCGGACTCGTCGCATCGATGCTCGTCGCTGCGCCCGCTCAAGCGGCAACCGAGGCACCAGCGAGCATCGTCATGGAGGAGCTGGGGGCGCAGGCGGCCGATCTCGAGCAAGGCCTCGAGTTCATCCAGAGCATCCCGGATGCGGTCCTCCTCTCGGGCGACGCTGCCCTACAGGAATGGATCGCGGTGACGCATCCGGAACTGCTCCGAGGCCCGCGAGCCGACATCGTCGGCTGCACCGGGGCGATCGCTTGGCTGATCGCTTCGACAGCCATCCCCGTCGCGAAGATCCTCAAGATCAAGAAGCTGATCAACGCGCTCGGAGGCGTCGCGAAGGCGGTGAGGATCTTCTGGGGAGCCTCGTTCAGCTGGGAGAAGATCAAGGCCGTGGGTGGTGCTGCAGGTGCACTCGCCGCGGAACTCATCGGAATCACCTCGGTCAAGCAGAAGTGCTTCTCGTGAGCCGCTGGGGATCCCCTCACCTGGCTCTCGGAGGGCTCGCAGCGTCAGCGCTCGCGCTCGGACTCTTCGGGTGGACGATCGCCGGGGTCGTGCTGCTGATCAGCATCTCCTGCACCGCGTTCCGTGCGCCGATCATCGGTGACACCCCGGTGCTCGACGTAGCAACGTCCATCGACCCCAGAGAAGTGCGGCGATACCGAGAAGACAATCCGGGAGCGACGATCAGCGACGCCGTCGCTGCCGTCTCGCGACGGTGAAGCACGGGGAGCCCGTCGATGGTGCGACGGGCTCCCCCACGCCATCGAACTGCGGCAGGCCCTCTGCACCGGGTGGTCTTCGGACTCTGGTCCGGCTTCCTTCCGAGCCCGGACGGGGGCCTGCCCTGCTGAGTCACGGTCGCGCTACGCTCCCGACCGTGGGGAACCGGGGGATCTACGTCGAGACACTAATCGACGCGCCCCAACCGGACGTCCCAGCGGACGTGCTGCGCCGGGTCCTGCGTGGCGTCCCACACGCGGTCGAGCTGGCCGCTCCCCACCGTCCTGCAGGTCTGGCGACCAGACCGGCCACGGGCCTCCAGGACGCTCCGCGCGCCCGTCGGCGGCAGCCGACGCGAGGACCACCTGCGGGACGCGCCACCCACCGTGGCGGCCCTGCCCGAGCCGGGAGGCCCGTCTTGACGTCCGTCTTCGAGCAAGCGCTGGGCGCGGACTTCCGTCGCCTGCACCCGATGATGCAGCGCCGCTTCGGCGTCGGTCTCGACGCCGCGGAGGCGTGCGTCGGCCGTGGCACGATGACGATCCGCCGCGGGCCCTGGTGGACGGTGCCGTTCCTGCAGATCGGTCGGCTGCGGAACATCCTCGTGCCCGACCTGGGAACGGACGTGCCGTTCACGATCGAGAACTACCCGTACCGGGACGCCCTCGGCCGCGAGACGGTGACGTTCGTCCGGACGTACGCGACGCGGCCCGGCCGACCGGCACGGTTCGACGCGACGATGATCTTGTCGGACGGCCGGGTCCTCGACTACCTCGGGACGCACCAGCACCTCGCGGTGGACCTCGACCTGCGCGTGGACGAGCGCGGCGGACTCGTGCTGACGTCCGACGCGCAGCGGTTCCACGAGGGGCCGGTCTCGTTCCGCTTCCCGATGCTGTTCAGCGGTCGGGCGACCATGCACGAGTGGTGGTCGGACGATGATCGGGCGTTCCACGTCGACCTCGAGGTGCACAACCGCGTGTTCGGGTTCCTCTTCGGCTACCGCGGGACGTTCACGTGCGAGTGGGTGCCAGCAACGGACGCCCCGGAGCGACTGAAGCCCCGGCGGACGGAAGCGCGGACCTGACGGCCGGCTGCTCAGCAGCAGCCCCAGCGACTACGTGCTCGGATCTCCGTGGCGGACTCAGAGAACCACTGATGTTCGTCATTTTGTGTTCCGAACATCAGAGCTCGCTACCCTACGGTTGTGGAGCGCGACCGCGCCGCGGTCGTACATCACCGAAGGGGGAACGATGCGCGTCTCAGCAGAACGGGGCGAGGACTCGTGATCAAGCGATCGAAGAGCGTCCCGTTCGCAGCGAGCATCAGCCTCGCGCTCGTGGCGTTCGGAGCGGTCCTCATGACTGCTCCCGCGACCGCCGGCCGCTGGCCCAGCACCGCCATCGCCGCGGTCGCCCTGTTCGTGGCGATCGTGTACACGGGCGCGGCGATCTGCAGCCGCCACCGCCGCTGACCCGTCCGCACCGAACGGCGCCGCACCTGCCCTACCCGAGTGGCTCGACCCCGTAGCTGACGACCACCGCACGCAGCTCCTCCAGGTACGTCTGCGCCTGCACCGTCAGGGGCACCGAGGAGTGCGCGATCCACCCGATCTCGATGCGCTCATCGACGTCGAGCGGGATCGCGACGATCTCCGGGTCGAGGTCGTCGCTGATGAGCCCCGTCGAGATCGTGTACCCGCCGAGCCCGATCATGAGGTTGAAGATCGTCGCCCGGTCCGACACCCGGATCTCCCGCTTGCTCGACATCGTCGACAGGATCTCCTCCGCCAGGTAGAAGGAGTTGTTCGCGCCCTGGTCGAAGGTCAGCCTCGGCAGGTCCGCCAGGTCGGCCAGGGTCGCCCGCTCCTGCGCCGCCAACGGGTTCCGCCGCGCGACGAAGACGTGCGGCTGCGCGACGAACAGCGGCGTGAACACGACCCCGGCGTCCCGCATGAGCTTGCCGAGGACCTGCCGGTTGAAGTCGTTGCGGTAGAGGATGCCGAGCTCGCTCCGCAGCGTCCGGACGTCCTCGATGATGTCCCAGGTGCGGGTCTCCCGCAGCGAGAACTCGTACTGGTCGGCGTCGGCACCCTCGACCATCCGGACGAAGGCCTCGACCGCGAACGAGTAGTGCTGGGCCGACACCCCGAGCAGTCGGCGCGAGGCCTGGCGCCCGACGTACCGCTGCTCGAGCAACGACACCTGCTCGACGACCTGCCGCGCATAGCCGAGGAACTCGACCCCGTCGACGGTGAGCACGACACCACGAGCGGAACGGGTGAAGAGCGGCCGGCCGATGCGCGCCTCCAGGTCTTTCATCGCGGCCGACATGGTCGGCTGCGAGACGTAGAGCAGGTCGGCAGCTGCGCTGATCGATCCTTCGGACGCGACCTCGATGAAGTACCGCAGCTGTTGCAGGGTGATGTCGTTCGCGACGCGAGCCATAGGCAAAGGCTATGCGACTGCATAGCGTCTCGGTATTACCTGATGACCCGCGCCTCCCGTCATGATCGGAGGACTCTTCCCACAGTGCCCGCGGGCGCTCGACGTACGGACTGCGGACCATGGCGAACGACATCACCTTCAGCATCAGCAGGACCCGCTTCGACGAGGACTACACGCCGGCGGAGTGTTCCCGCCTGACCACGAACTTCGCGAACCTGGCCCGCGGGGAGCACCGTCAGCAGAACCTCCGCAGTGCACTCGCACTGATCAACCGGCGCTGCAACGACCTCGCCGGCGACACGGACGGCGACCGCTACCGGGTCGAGCTCGACATCGTGTCGGTCACGATGCAGTTCGAGGACCGCGGACAGGTCGAGCGTCTCCCCCTGATCGAGGTGCTCGACGTCACGATCGTCGACCAGTACTCCGGCGAGCGCCACCAGGGCATCATCGGCAACAACTTCTCGTCGTACCTGCGCGACCACGACTTCGCCGTCCGCCTGCCGTCAGCATCCTCGCTCCCCGCCGACTTCGGGCTGCTGCACGGACAGCTCTTCCAGCACTTCCTGCGGTCGGAAGCGTTTCGGTCGGAGTTCGACGCGGAACCGGTCGTCTGCATCAGCGTCTCGACGAGCCAGACCTACCGGCAGACGGGCTTCGTCCACCCGGTCCTCGGCGCGGAGTACGAGCACGAGCACTCCTCGCTCACCGACGACTACTTCGGTCGGATGGGCATGCAGGTCCGGTACTTCATGCCCCCGGGAGCGAAGGCCCCGCTCGCCTTCTACTCGCGCGGCGACGTCGTCACCGACTACTCGGACCTCCAACTGATCGGCACGATCAGCACCATGGAGACGTTCCAGAAGATCTACCGTCCGGAGATCTACAACGCGGACACCGTCGCTCCGAGCACGTTCCGCCCCACGCTCGACCACGGCGACTGGTCGTCGACCGGCATCGCCTACGACCGCGAGGAGCGCAGCCGCCTCGGCGTCACCCAGGGCCGGTGGACCGAGGAGCACCTCGTGACACCGCACCGTGACTTCCTCGACCGCTGGCTCGCCGGGCAGACCGCCCCGGCCGGGCAGACCGCCCCTGCCGCCCTCACCCACTGACCGACTGGACCTCCACGCGCATGAGCACACTCCTCCCCACCTCGATCGTCGGCAGCCTGCCGAAGCCGTCCTGGCTCGCCGAGCCCGAGCGGCTCTGGTCCCCCTGGCTGCTCGAGGGTGACGCACTGGCCGAGGGCAAGCAGGACGCGCTCCGGTCCGCCGTCCACGAGCAGGAGCACCGCGGCATCGACATCGTCAGCGACGGTGAGCAGACCCGCCAGCACTTCGTCACGACGTTCATCGAGCACTTGGACGGCATCGACCAGGAGCGCAAGGAGACCGTCCGCATCCGCGACCGCTACGACGCCGCCGTGCCCACCGTCGTCGGCACCGTGAGCCGCCCCGCCTCCGTGTTCGTCGAGGACGCGACGTTCCTGCGCGCGCAGACCGACCGCCCGATCAAGTGGGCGCTTCCCGGCCCGATGACGATGATCGACACCCTCTCCGACCAGCACTACAAGAGCCGCGAGAAGCTGGCGTGGGAGTTCGCCACGATCCTCAACCAGGAGGCCCGCGAGCTCCAGGACGCCGGCGTCGACGTCATCCAGTTCGACGAGCCCGCCTTCACCGTCTTCCACGACGAGGTGCAGGACTGGGGCGTCGCAGCCCTCGAACGCGCCGTCGAGGGCCTGCACGTCGAGACGGCCGTGCACATCTGTTACGGCTACGGCATCGAGGCCAACAACCGGTGGAAGGAGACGCTCGGCGCCGAGTGGCGCCAGTACGAGCAGTCCTTCCCGCTGCTGCAGCAGTCCTCGATCGACATCGTCTCGCTCGAGTGCATCCACTCGCACGTGCCGCTCGAGCTCGTCGAGCTCATCCGCGGGAAGAAGGTCATGCTCGGCGCGATCGACGTCGCGACCGAGACCGTCGAGACGCCCGAGGAGGTCGCGGAGGTCCTCCGCCGCGCGCTCGACCACGTCGACGCGGACAAGCTCATCCCCAGCACCAACTGCGGCATGGCGCCGCTCGCACGCGGCGCGGCCCTGCAGAAGCTCAGCGCGCTGTCCGCCGGCGCGGCCATCGTCCGCGCCGAGCTCGCCGACGTCGCCTCGCCGGCATCGCGGTAGCGGATCAGCCCTCAGGACGGCTCGCCTCGGTAACGGGGCGGGCCGTTCGTCGTCTCCCGTCCGTCAGGTGCCCGGTCTCGGTCCGGCCTGGAGGCACGGCTCGGCTCCGGCAGGCAGGTCACCTCGGAAGAGAACAAGCGCGACACGGGCATGACCGCCTCTCAGCACAGTCCGCCACTCCTGGCCGTCAAGGCCCTGGAGGAGCCGCCACCGCACGCTCTCGGCGGGTCGAGACTCCGCCGCGAAGCACCAGCCGTGGGGCGTTGACTACACCCATGATCACCAAGAGCCAGATCCACGAGGTCGAGAACGCGACCGTCCGGGACCGCGACGGCGCATCGGTCGGCAAGGTCGCGCAGGTGTTCCCCTCCGACGAGGACGGCAGCGCTGCGTTCGTCAGTGTCGCGACGGGTCTCCTCAGGGGCAACACCGCGCTCGTCCCCGTCGAGGACGCCACGTTCGACGGCAAGGACCTGCACGTCGGGTACGCGAAGAGCGCGATCAAGGGCGCACCGTCCCCAGGAGCCGGGAACGTTGTGTCCATCACCGAGGCGAACGCCGTCCGCAAGCACTTCGGGCTGTCACCAGCCGGCAAGGCGACCGGCGACATGGGCGACCCGCACGAGAACCTCGACCAAGCCGGCACCGGCCCTGCGGGCGCAGACGACACCGAGGGTGCGGGCACGACACCACCTGCGTGAGCGCTTCTGGAATTCCCGCCATCGCGCCACCCCGGTGCCTGACGACGCTCAGTCCCAGGGGCCGTCAGCCGTGCCGAGGTGCTCTTCGCCGAGCGGGTGTGATCGGCAGGGCCCCGAGGCTTGCGATCCCCACCGGCAGGAGCGCCGCGCGCGACGTCCCTGGGGTGGACTACCGCCGTGACCGCAACCATGAACTCGGCCCCTCGCGGACGAACGTCTCCGCTCGCATCGGCGATCCGCGCGACCGCGGTGAGTGCCGATGCCGCGGGGCGGTCACCCGCCGCAGTGTCGCCGGTCGTCGCCGAGGTCACCGCCGGTGCCGTCGAGGACGCGGCGTCCCGCACGGTCGATGCCGCCGGCCGTCCGGCGACGGTGCTCGACCCCGTGTCCGCTGCCGTCGTCAAATGGGCCACGGCCGAGGGACTCAACACGGTCGACGTCCCTTACACACCCGTCAGCCCCGCAGGAGCGCCTCGACATCCTGCGCCCCGCGCTCGACGCCGCGGGCATCGGGCTCGTCACCGTCCGTCGGCGCTGGGACGGCCGCGCGTGGCCGTGCGCGTCGCGGGGCTGCTTCCCCTTCCGCGAGCGGATCCCCGGCCTGATCCGCTAGTCGGCGGTCGGCGTGCTGAACAGGTTGACGACCTTGCCGTCGGGGTCGCGGACCAGTGCGGAGCGGTTGCCCCAGGGCATCGTCGTGGGTTCGAGAACGACGTCCTCGTCCTTTGGGTCCAGCGCGGCGGACGCTCCGTCGACGTCAGCGACATCGAACTCGATGAACACGGAGCGGTTCGTCGGGTGGACGAGCGCATCCCCGAGCATCGCGACGGTCGCGGTGTTGGCGATCGCGAGGTTCGCGCCGGGGCCGCTGACCGGCGACCGGCGACCGGTGACCCGTGACCTGCTCGTAGAACCCGGCCAGACCGTCGAAGTCGTCGTCCGTGACGGTCACCGAGAGCATCCGGTCGGCGCGGAACGCCCGCCCTCGCAATCGGCACCAGGCGATCATGGACCACTGCCCGTCCTTCTCGAGTGACCTTACGGCTCGCCGTGCCGGGTCGGCCGCACCGCACCGCACCGCCGGCGTACGGGTATTGCAGCCGGGTGCAGCGCCTCCGCGGACGCCACCGGCATGGCCGGAGTCTCGACGCTCTCGAGGAGGTGCACACGGGACGTGAACGCGCTGGGCGTACCGCATCCCGGTCTGGCGTGACCGCGAGTAACGTCCAGACGGCGGTCTGAGCGGACTGCCGAAAGGGACCGTGGCGGAGCGTGCCGAGCCCGATTGGCACCGCGAGGGCTTCGTCCAGTGTGAACCCGACCGGGCCGCGCGCTCAGCGAGGCGACGGGCGATCCGCGGACGCGGTGACACCACTCGGCACTCCTCCACGAGACCGTACGAACGCTCGGTCCGGTTCACCGATTCATCATCCGGAACGTGCCGCGCCTAGTGTCGCGTCACCTCGCGGCAGAGGTCAGATCTACAATCTCCGTTCGTTCGCCGCCGGCGCGAGACGACTCTGACATAGAAGCGTCGTTACGCAGACGCCGGCGCGGGTATCCCTGCCACATATCACTAAACTCCGACCTGTAGCCCGGCCGGAATCGCAGCCGCTCAGGGGCTCCCCAATCTGCGCGCTTGTCACGACGTATTGTGGAGCATCCAGCGGCGGCAGTCCACCCCAATCCATCTTTGATGGACGAGCGAAGACGGCATTCCGGCCAGACTCGTCCCGCAGAGTGATTGCGCTGCGGCCCCACTCATCCAACTGCATCGCGACCCGCCTGTACACGCTTCGGTAAAAGCCGTTTTGCTCAAGCAGTCGAACCGCTCCACTCGTCGCTTCGAGCGCTTCGATCATCGAGTCAAGTTCAGCATTCGAGCGTCGGAAGTGTAGGTAGGAATTTCGAACATCGGAAACCTTACCTGCATCAAGCAGACGAGAGACTTCGCGCAGGCTTCTGAGGATGGTGGCACGCGCAGATTCATTGACGTCCAGGAATGGACGGGTGTGCAGGAACGGGAAAGTCTGAAGAACCGTATGCTCCGCGTATTCCGGCATTCCTTCCTGGTCCCGCTCGAAGTCGCCCGCACGTGACACAAGCTTATCGAGTCCTCCAGCGAGGATACCAAAGCCCCGGCAAAGACTGTAAAGCTCGTTTTTGTCATCCTCGAATCGGATTACATACTCAGCGCCCGAGGTCGCTTCTTCCGACATCGCATTGAGGATGGCAATGGCCTTTGATCGCTCCGCGTCCGGATCGTATGTGTACCGGCGATTTGAAACATGATGATCCGTATTGAACGCCCAAATCACAAACACCAGTGAATCGAGGAGCAATTCCTCTAGAGCGACAAAGTAGTTGCTTGCCACGGACCGAATGGACTCTGTATCGCTCATTGTAGAGATGCTCGCCTCGTCCGTGAGTCGCTTCAAGCTTTCGTGCAAGCGCCAAAACCTCGCGTGCCGAGCCTCGCTTGGATTTACGTCAAAGCCGAGCTTCCACATCAGCGTGTCAAGCAGCTCGTCATCCGACTGCTCGCCGATCGATCGAATGCGCATCCCTAGCTTGTGGCCGGCGGTTAGCAGATCGGATCGTCGCGAGAGGACGAGCCTGGTGAGAACGTCCCGCGGATGAGCGTTTCGGAAGAACTCCTCGAGACGTCCCTCACGCTCTGGCGCATCCACCCCCCGAAGCTGCCAGTCAAGCTCAGTTGCGTCAGCGGATGTGCCTACTGCATACAGCTCGTCAAGAAGGCGACGTAGGCGCGCGGATGCCACGCTGAGAGAGAGCGGCCGCACGCCGACTCCAAATCTACTCAGGTGCGCCTGCAGTCGGAACGCGCCGGAGTGCGCGGATCCATTGACCATCGGTCTGCGCACCTCTCCCTCTGGCACAGATATACGCTCCGCGTGCACCAAAGCGTCAACCGCCCCGACGATAGCTTCATCACCGCACAGCAGAATAAGCTGAAGCCATTCCGCTCGACCTAGGCCTGCCGAGAATTTCCCGCGACCTCTCGTGATAGTCCGACCAGAGGCGTCAATCATCGCCTGCATCTGTGAAGACCCGTCCTTCAGCAGCGCTTCCGCGAGACGAGCGAGTTCCGAGTCGCTAAGCGCATCCCCTATAAGGAAGGCAATAGTATCGGTGCTACCTTCATCGAAATATTTGCGATTGAACCCTGAGACTTCGGCCAAGAACGATCCCCAGCTAGATGCTTCCCGAGACTCGTCCTCAAGAATCTTCCGTAGTTTCTCGCGATTCCGGTTCACCGGAGCCTCAAAGTCAGTCGCGAGCTCGGTTCTATGAACCGCATCGCAGTCAGCATCCGCGCAATGATACAAAGGGACCGTTCGGAACACTGGAACGTCCCGGCTCGCCGACGAACGCAGAAGACCATATGGTCCCGTTACGTAATCACCCGATTGCATCACACCGATACTCGTCCCCTCGAGGAGATCGTCCGTCTCATCGATATTCAGTCGACCCCGCTCGGTGGGGAAGAGGTCCGCAGCACGATCGTACAGTTCGCGCCCGAAAATGAATGGGTATCTAATCCTGCCAGCTAGAATCTGCGATCCGATGGATCGCTCGATCGCATCAATGTCGGTTCTCTCTATGTCCACCAGAACATCGGTATGCGTGAACGTAAGGAAGCACATTAGACGCGCATCATTCGGCTTTATTGCATCTTGCGGCGATTTTGCATTCTGCTTCAGTCCGTTTTTCTGTAGCAACGACTTGAATACTTTATCGCCGTATCCACTCAAAGCAATGGCCTGGTTAAGCTCGTCAGGGACGGTGTAATCTCCGCGAATGATACAATCCCCGAGTAGGTCGGACAGATTTCCCAGGCGAATGAAGCGCTCGCGCCAATTTTGGTCCGGATACTTGTTGAGGAGCTGTTTTTTCGAGAGCTTTGACACAGTCGGGGCACACCTTGTGGGTCGAAGGAAGTTAGTGAGTCAGCGACCGGCCTGGTAACTCCCGCACTAGACGCGTCAGTCGGCGCAGCAACTAAAGGATCTCTCACCTCCAAGAGCAGCGCAACCATTCGATGGCGGCGACCGCGCTGGCCGGATTGTCCTCAATGGGGGAGGGGCTCGCGTCGTCCGCTCTAACGAGACGAACGCCCCACCAGCCGAAGCCAGCGGGGCGTCCCCACGAGTCAGACCAGGATCAGAAGTCCCAGTCCTCGTCCTCAGTGTTGACTGCCTTGCCGATGACGTACGACGACCCCGACCCGGAGAAGAAGTCGTGGTTCTCGTCCGCGTTCGGCGACAGCGCCGACAGGATCGCCGGGTTCACGTCGGTGATGTTCTTCGGGAACATCGGCTCGTAGCCCAGGTTCATCAGCGCCTTGTTGGCGTTGTAGTGCAGGAACTTCTTGACGTCCTCGGTCAGCCCGACCTCGTCGTAGAGGTCCTGCGTGTACTGCACCTCGTTGTCGTAGAGCTCGTACATGAGCGAGAACGTGTAGTCCTTGAACTCGTCGCGCTCGGCCTGCGTGACCTTCTCGAGGCCCTTCTGGAACTTGTAGCCGATGTAGTACCCGTGCACGGCCTCGTCGCGGATGATGAGGCGGATCAGGTCGGCGGTGTTCGTGAGCTTCGCCCGCGAGGACCAGTGCATCGGCAGGTAGAAGCCGGAGTAGAAGAGGAACGACTCGAGCAGCGTCGACGCGATCTTGCGCTTCAGCGGGTTGTCGCCCTGGTAGTAGTCCATCACGATGGACGCTTTCTTCTGCAGGTTCGGGTTCTCCTCGGACCAGCGGAAGGCCTCGTCGATCTCCGGCGTCGATGCCAAGGTGGAGAAGATCGAGGAGTACGACTTCGCGTGCACCGACTCCATGAACGCGATGTTCGTGTAGACGGCTTCCTCGTGCGGGGTGATCGCGTCGGGGATGAGCGAGACGGCGCCGACGGTGCCCTGGATGGTGTCCAGGAGCGTCAGGCCAGTGAACACGCGCATGGTCAGCTTCTGCTCGGCCGGCGTGAGCGTGTTCCACGACTGCACGTCATTCGACAGCGGCACCTTCTCGGGCAGCCAGAAGTTGTTGACGAGACGGTTCCAGACCTCGACGTCCTTGTCGTCCTGGATCCGGTTCCAGTTGATGGCCTGGACCCGGTCAATGAGCTTGAGCTTCTCGACCAACGTGTGTTCCTCGTCTAGCAGTAGATGGTGACCAGTGATGCGGACGGGAGGCGCGGTGCGGGGTGGCGCCGCGCCTCCGGTCCGGTGGGCGGTCGCGTCAGCGACCAGTGGGCCGCAGCATGCACGACGCCGGAGGCGTCACAGCATGCACGAAACGCAGCCCTCGACCTCGGTGCCCTCGAGCGCGAGCTGGCGGAGACGGATGTAGTAGATCGTCTTGATGCCCTTGCGCCATGCGTAGATCTGCGCCTTGTTGATGTCGCGCGTGGTGGCGGTGTCCTTGAAGAACAGCGTCAGGGACAGGCCCTGGTCCACGTGCTGCGTCGCCGCGGCGTACGTGTCGATGATCTTCTCGGCACCGATCTCGTACGCGTCCTGGTAGTAGTCCAGGTTGTCGTTCGTCATGAACGGCGCCGGGTAGTAGACGCGGCCGAGCTTGCCTTCCTTGCGGATCTCGATCTTCGACGCGATCGGGTGGATCGACGACGTCGAGTGGTTGATGTACGAGATCGAACCGGTCGGCGGGACGGCCTGCAGGTTCTGGTTGTAGATGCCGTGCTCCTGGATGGACGCCTTCAGCGCCTTCCAGTCGTCCTGCGTCGGGATGGTGATGTTCGCGTTGTCGAACAGCGACGCGACGCGCGGCGTGGCCGGCGTCCAGACCTGGTCGGTGTACTTGTCGAAGAACTCACCCGACGCGTACTTCGAGTCGCGGAAGCCGTCGAAGGTCTCCCCGGTCTCGATGGCGATGTTGTTCGAGGCGCGCAGGGCGTGGAACAGCACCGTGTAGAAGTAGATGTTCGTGAAGTCGATGCCCTCTTCGGAGCCGTAGTAGACGCGCTCACGAGCGAGGTAGCCGTGCAGGTTCATCTGGCCCAGGCCGATGGCGTGCGACTTGTCGTTGCCGTCCTCGACCGAGCGGACCGACGTGATGTGCGACATCTGCGACACCGAGGTCAGGCCGCGGATCGCCGTCTCGATCGTCTTGCCGAAGTCCGGCGAGTCCATCGTCAGCGCGATGTTCAGCGAGCCGAGGTTGCAGGAAATGTCCTTGCCGATCTCGTTGTACGAGAGGTCCTCGTTGAAGGTGGT
This sequence comes from Curtobacterium sp. L6-1, assembly GCF_018885305.1. Taxonomy (NCBI): domain Bacteria; kingdom Bacillati; phylum Actinomycetota; class Actinomycetes; order Micrococcales; family Microbacteriaceae; genus Curtobacterium; species Curtobacterium aetherium. Next base: position 48,070 of record NZ_CP076544.1, on the reverse strand, counting down.
CGGGGTGTTGACCTGCAGGATCTCCGAGCACAGGTTGGACATGTTGATCCGACCCTTGATCGGGTTGGCCTTGTTCACCGTGTCCTCGAACACGATGTACGGGTAGCCCGACTCGAACTGGATCTCGGCGATGGTCGTGAAGAAGTCACGCGCCTTGATCTTCGTCTTCTTGATGCGCGAGTCGTCGACCATCGCGCGGTAGTTCTCGGAGATCGGGACGTCGCCGAACGGGACGCCGTAGACCTTCTCGACGTCGTACGGCGAGAACAGGTACATGTCCTCGTTGTTCTTCGCGAGCTCGAACGTGATGTCCGGCACGACGACACCGAGCGACAACGTCTTGATGCGGATCTTCTCGTCGGCGTTCTCGCGCTTGGTGTCGAGAAACTTCATGATGTCGGGGTGGTGCGCCGACAGGTAGACGGCACCGGCACCCTGACGCGCACCGAGCTGGTTCGCGTACGAGAAGGAGTCTTCCAGCAGCTTCATCACGGGGATGATGCCCGAGGACTGGTTCTCGATCTGCTTGATCGGGGCGCCGGCCTCGCGGATGTTGGAGAGCAGCAGCGCCACGCCGCCGCCGCGCTTCGAGAGCTGCAGCGACGAGTTGATGCCGCGCGAGATCGACTCCATGTTGTCCTCGATGCGGAGGAGGAAGCAGGAGACGAGTTCACCGCGCTGGGCCTTGGCGGTGTTGAGGAACGTCGGGGTCGCGGGCTGGAAGCGGCCGGCGATGATCTCCTCGACGAGGTCGATCGCGAGCTGCTCGTTGCCCTGCGCGAGGCCGAGGGCGGTCATCACGACGCGGTCCTCGAAGCGCTCGAGGTAGCGCTTGCCGTCGAACGTCTTGAGCGTGTAGCTCGTGTAGTACTTGAACGCACCGAGGAACGTCTGGAACCGGAACTTCTTGGAGTACGCCAGGTCGTTGAGCTGCTGGATGAACTCGAGCGAGTACTGGTCGATCGTCGCCTGCTCGTAGTACTCGTTCTCGACCAGGTAGTCCAGCCGCTCCTTCAGGTTGTGGAAGAAGACGGTGTTCTGGTTGACGTGCTGCAGGAAGAACTGCTTGGCCGCCTCACGATCCTTGTCGAACTGGATGTTCCCGTCCGCGTCGTAGAGGTTGAGCATCGCGTTGAGGGAGTGGTAGTCCATCCCCGTCTGCGGCGACGTCAGATCGACGTCTGCAACTGCTGCGTCCAAAATGCTTCCAATCCTGAGTTGACCGCAGACACGTCGTCCGGGGTCCCGAAGAGTTCGAATCGATAGAGCACGGGCACGTGGCACTTCTGTGCGATCACGTCGCCCGCGAGACCGTAGGCCGCGCCGAAGTTCGTGTTGCCAGCGGCGATCACACCCCGGATGAGTGCCCGGTTGTGTTCGTCGTTGAGGAACTTGATGACCTGCTTGGGGACCGCTCCCTGGCCGTTGCCGCCACCGTAGGTGGGGAGCACGAGGACGTACGGACCGTCCGCGTGGAGGAACGGCTCGCTCGGGAGGAGCGGGATCCGGTCGGCGTCCTGGCCGAGCTTCTCCACGAACCGGGCAGTGTTGCCCGAGACACTCGAGAAGTAGACGAGGCGGCTCATGGTGCGCTCCTTCGACAGGTGCGGACGGTGGACCGGAGGGGTGTGGCGGGGGCGGGACGAGCCTTCTGGCTGTCTGCCCACCACCGGGGGTGCGGACCGGATAGGTCCGCGGGTGTCAGGCCGGATCGGCCTGCACCGTGTCAGGCCAGTTCGGCGCTGAGGGTCGCGATCTTGTCGGGGCGGAAGCCCGACCAGTGGTCGTCGTCGGTCACGACGACGGGGGCCTGCATGTAGCCGAGGCTCTTGACGTGCTCGAGCGCTGCTTCGTCCGTGGAGACGTCGTGCACCTCGTACTGGATGCCCTTGTTGTCGAGGGCGCGGTACGTCGCAGTGCACTGGACGCAGGACGGCTTGGTGTACACGGTGACGGCCATGATCTCCCCTGGTTCTGGGCCCGGTTGGAGGCCCGACGTTCTGGTGCTGTGTTGTCGACGACGCTACTACATGTAGTGCCCGGTGGCCCGATGGACCACTAGAGGAAGTGTTACACCCCTGTAGTTCTCCACAACGCCCTCCACAGACTGTGGATTCCCGTGAGGCCCGGTTTTCCGCCACTCTGGCACCCGCCACCGACACTCCCAACAGGGTGTGGAGGTGGTTCTCCACGGGTGTGGAAACCGATCCGGTCGACCACCGCCCCGGCGTGTCTGAGAACGCTCCGCGGACACCCGTCACACGCCCTTCCCCCGGACGGGTGACAGCGCCCCGGACGGCCTCCCCGGCCGGGTCGCACGCTCGTCCCCAGGGGCCGCGGCGGGACCCGCCCGATCCGTAGACTTGACGTGTGAGTGCGTACGGGTCCCTGCTGAAGACGCCCGGTGTCGGCCGGGTCATCGCCGCGCAGCTGACCGCCCGCTTCCCGTTCGGCATGCTGTCGCTGGCCTACCTGCTGCACGTCGAGCACATCTTCGACTCGTACGGCGCCGCGGGCCTCGTCCTCGCGACCACGAGCGTCGGCCAGGCCCTCGCCGGCCCGCTCACCAGCCGCTGGATGGGCCGATGGGGCATGCGGCCGGTGCTGATCCTGACCAGCATCGTGGCGCTCCTCACCATGGGCGTCATCGCCTTCTTCGTCATGCCGCTCTGGGCCTACGTCGTGATCGGCTTCGTCGGCGGCCTGGCCGTGCCGCCCGTGCAGCCGGCGGTCCGCACGATCTACCCGAAGATGGTGACGTCCAAGCAACTCACCCCGCTGTTCTCGCTCGACGCCAGCGCGCAGGAGCTCATCTGGGTGGCCGGCCCGGTCATCACGACCTTCGTCGGGACGCAGATCGGCACGGTCGAGGCGATCGTCGTCGCGATGGTGTTCCTGCTCGTCGGCGGCGCGTGGTTCATCGCCTCCCCCGAACTCGGTCGCGTCCGCATCCCCCGCTCGAAGCGCGCGTTCGGTGTCGTCATGAAACGCCCGGCGGTCGTCGTCGCAACCCTGACCGGCCTGCTGCTCATCGGCGCGTGCTCCGCCGTCGAGGCCAGCGTCACCAGCGTCTTCGGTGAGGGCAGCCCGAACGCCGGCATCGTCCTCGCCGTCTTCGCGGTGGGCTCGCTCGTCGGCGGCCTGGCGCTCGGCCACCGTCCGATCTCGCCGAACACGCTCTGGCTGCGAATGGCGATCGTGTTCGTCGGCCTCGCGCTGGCCGTCGGCAACCCGACCTTCTGGTGGCTCTGCATCGCCCTGGTCATCGCCGGCGCCGGCATCGCCCCGGCACTCGCGGTGATGTTCGGGTCCGTCTCGGCGACCGTCAAGTTCTCGGACACCGCCGAGGCCTACGGCTGGATGGGCACGGGGCAGCTCATCGGCGCCGCCGGCGGATCCGCCGTCGCCGGCTTCCTCATCGACAGCAACGGGCCGAGTGGCGGCCTGATGGTCGGGGCGGTCATGGCCGCGGCCGGCGTCGTGCTGCCGCTCGTCATGCGCAGCTGGCTGCCCGACCTGCGCGGCCGCGACGCGAGCCCCATCCCCGACACCGAGCCGGTGCACCTCCCCACCTGATCCGTCCGGCTGTCCCCCGCAGGTCCGCCCGGGCCGGTTCTCCACAGATCCGCCCGGGAGGCCCGGGTCCTCCCGTCACGCCGGGCAGGATGGGTGCATGGTCACCTCCATCCCCCTCCGCGACGGTCGGAGCATCCCCGCCGTCGGCTTCGGCGTCTACAAGGTCGACGACACCGCAGCCGAGACGGCCGTCGGCACGGCGCTCGACGCCGGGTACCGCCACGTCGACACGGCCGAGATGTACGGCAACGAACGCGGTGTCGGGGCGGCGATCCGTGCCTCCCGGCTGGACCGCGACGACGTGTTCGTGACCACGAAGGTGTGGAACGACCACCAGGGGCGCGACGCGACCCTGCGCGCGTTCGACGCCAGCCTCGAGCGTCTCGGGCTCGACACGGTCGACCTGTACCTGATCCACTGGCCCGCGGCGGCCAACGACCGCTACGTCGAGACCTGGCGCACGCTCGTCGAACTGCGGGAGTCGGGCCGTGCCCGCAGCGTCGGGGTGTCGAACTTCCAGGTGCCGCACCTCGAGCGGCTCATCGACGAGACCGGCGAGGTGCCGGCGCTCAACCAGGTCGAGCGACACCCGTGGCTGCCCCAGCGCGAGCTCATCGCGTTCCACGAGCAGCACGGCATCGTCACCGGCGCCTGGTCGCCGCTCGGCCGCGGACGCCTGGTCGACGAGCCGGTCCTCACCGGGATCGCGGAGGCACACGGGGTGAGCGTCGCGCAGGTGCTCGTCCGGTGGAACGTGCAGCAGGGCGTGGTGGTCCTGCCGAAGTCGGTCACACCGTCGCGCATCCGGTCGAACATCGACGTCGACGGTTTCGTGCTCACCGACGACGAACTCGCAGCGATCGCCGGGCTCGAGTCCGGTCAGCGGACCGGGTCGCACCCCGACTCGGTGGTCTGAGCGCAACGGGTTCGACGGCGGCCGGCCCGCCTGCTCCTACCGGGCCCTCAGCCCTGGCGGTCCTCCTCGGACTGCCACGGCAGGTGCAGGTCGCCGGGCTCGGGCTCGACGTCACCGGCGTCGTCAGCGCCACCGGTACCCGGGGCTGCGACGACCCGCGACGGGTCGATGCCGTCCTCGCGCAGGTCGTCGTCGTCCCGCTGCTTCGTCTGCGACGCTTCCATCTCCCGCTCGCTCGAGGGGCTGTACGAGGTGTCGGCGGCCCGCTGCTCGCGACCGCTGACCCCGTCGACGTCGTCGCTGTGCGCAGCCGAGGTCAGGGCGTCCGAGCGGTCCCGGTCGTCGGAGTGCTCGGGGCCTGCGATGTCGTTGCTCATGGTGGTTCCTCCCGTTTCCCGGAACGGTAGGCGGCTCGTGGTGGTCGACTCCCAGGCCGTCGGATCGATCGGGGCACAACAGGGCCGCCACCACATCGGTACCGTCGAAGAGTGATCGATCCTCGTGCCCTGGCCACCGACGAACTCCGCCCCGGCGAACGCTTGCTGTGGGTGGGGCAGAGCGATCCCGCCCGCCTGTTCAGCGCACGCGACGCCTTCCTCGTGCCGTTCAGCCTGCTGTGGGGCGGTTTCGCGATCTTCTGGGAGGTCAGTGTCCTGACCACCGGAGCGCCGTGGTTCTTCGCGCTGTTCGGCAGTGTCTTCGTGCTGGTCGGGCTGTTCTTCATCGGGGGCCGGTTCCTCGTCAAGCGACACCGCAAGCGCACCGAGGTCTACGCCGTGACGGATCGCCGTGCGTTCATCACCACCGGCACGAACACCCGCGAGACCGACGTCTCCCGGACCGACCGGACCGTGACCCGGTCCCGGGGGCACGTGTCGGTCGAGTGGCAGGACCGTGGCATCACGGGTTCGTTCTTCGGGCGCTCGACCGCGGTCACCGCCCAGTACGCGAACTCAGGCTTGGACGGCATCGCCGGCCCGCGGCCGTTTGGTTTCTACGACGTGCTCGATGAGAAGGCCCTGGTCGAGGCCCTCGATGCGGCCGAGCGGTTCGATCGATCCGAGCATGCCGGACGCTGACGAGCCGAAGCCCGACGTCACTTCGCGACTTTGCCCGTCTTCGCCGACGTCTGCTTCACGGTGACGTAACCGTCCTTCTTGCCCGTCACGGTCACTGTGATCGTCTTACCGCCCGCACTCTTCGGTATCTTCACGGTCGACTTGGTCGCGCCGACGATCGCAGTTCCGTTGACGCTCCACTGGTACGTCAGCGCCACCGGAGCCGGTGACCACTTGCCGGCCGATACCGTGAGAACCTTCCCCACCTTGACCGTCCCGCTGATCTTGGGCTTCGGGGTCGCCGTCAGCTTCTTCAGCGGCGCTACGGGCTTCGATTCTGCACTCGAGACGGTCGCATCCCCGTAACCGGCTCTGCTTCCGGTGAGCACCACGGACAGCTTCGCGCCGACCGCAGATGTCGGAACGGTGAAGGTCGACTTCGTCGCTCCGGCAATGCGCTGACCGTCGCGGAGCCACTGGTACTTCCACGTCGTCGGCGCGGGTGTCCACGTTCCGACTCGAGCGGTCAGGATCGAGCCGTCGCGGGGCGTGCCCACGATCGTCGGAACAGCTGAGACGAACGCCTGCAGCGGAGCCGAGACCGCTACCGTCCGGGATGAGACGGCCGTCGTGTCAGTACGGCCGCTGATCACGCCGGTCACCGCGACGGAGATCACCTTGCCACGCTGCGCTTCCGCCAGGATCAGGTTGAGACCATTTGCCCCGTTGATCCGCTCGTCGTTGGCGCTCCACTGGACCCGGAAGGTCGTGCCGGCTTCCCAGCGCCCGACGTCGGCGACGAGGGTCTCACCGACCCGGGCCGCCCCGCTGATGCTCGGAGCGACGAAGTTCTCGACGGCCGGGGCGGGCCGCACTGCGGGCGACGGCTGACTGACGACGGTCTGGTCCACGTAGCCCGAGCGGCTCCCCGTCTGAGCGACCGTGATGACCTTGCCGGCGAGAGCTGCCGTCAAAGCGAGCTCCGAGCGAGTCTCGCCCTGGATCGCGCGGCCATCAGCGAACCACTGCAGCGAAGTCGTCGTCGGCGTCGGCGTCCACGCACCGGGCAACGCCGTCATCGTTCCCCCGACCTGCGCCGTTCCGGCGACCAGCAACGGCGCACTCACCTGGTCGAACGAGCCGGGCCGCACTGCGGGCGACGGCTGACTGACGACCGTCTGGTCCACGTAGCCCGAGCGGCTCCCCGTCTGAGCGACCGTGATGACCTTGCCGGCGAGAGCTGCCGTCAAAGCGAGCTCCGAGCGAGTCTCGCCCTGGATCGCGCGGCCATCAGCGAACCACTGCAGCGAAGTCGTCGTCGGCGTCGGCGTCCACGCACCGGGCAACGCCGTCATCGTTCCCCCGACCTGCGCCGTTCCGGCGACCAGCAACGGCGCACTCACCTGGTCGAACGGCACGACTGCGGGCTTCTCGGAGATGGTGAAGTCGCCAGCCGAGAAGTCGACCGTGTGCCCCTGGAAAGTGAAGGAGCCGTTCTCCAGTACCGTCGCAGACCCGTTGCGCCTGTAGACGGCGTAGTTGTCTGCACTGTCGAAGATCGTGATGTCTGTCACCTGAGCCGGCCCGACCGCCCACGAGCTGTCAATGGGTAGCCGCAGGTCTCCGGCATTGCTGCCCTGGATGGTGTGAGTCTTGCCGACCTCGTCCCGGATCGACACGACGATGAAATCGATGCCAGTTCCTACGTCCGAGGCTCCAACGGTCTCGTTGATGATGGAGCCGCTGGACGGCGAAGGATTCGAGACCGTCACGCTCGACAACACCGGGGCAGATGCGTCGAGCACTGCCTGGGCTGGGGTAGAGCCGACAACTCCAGTCCCCACCAGAACGACGGCGACGGCTGTTCCGATCGCGGCGCCGTGAAGCGCCCGCTTGGTGATGATGGTCATCGTTCCCTCTGCATCGAGCGGCCTCGAGCAGGCAGCAAGAGGACGCTACTAGCTGAGACCGCTTCATATCTAGCCGACTGTCTCTTCGGGAAGGGGCGGCATCTAATCGCATGTGCGTCTCCACACCCGCGTCGAGCGGGCACCAGGTCCGTTACGCTCGTCGGGCACTCGCCACCACCAGGAGGTCTCACCGTGACGATCGTCGCCGCCGCAGACGGCTCAGCCCTCGGCAACCCCGGCCCCGCCGGCTGGGCCTGGTACGTGGACGACGACCGCTGGGCTGCCGGTGGCTGGCCGCGTGGGACGAACAACCAGGGCGAGCTCACCGCCGTGCTGCAGCTGCTACGTGCCACGAAGGACGCGGGCGAGCCGCTGCACATCCTCTGCGACAGCCAGTACGCGATCAAGGCGTGCACCGAGTGGCTCGCGGGGTGGAAGCGGAAGGGCTGGCGGAAGGCCGACGGCAAGCCCGTGCTCAACGTCGAGATCATCAAGGAGCTCGACGCCGAGCTGCAGGGCCGCAAGGTCACCTTCGAGTGGGTGCGCGGACACATGGGGCACGAGATGAACGAGGCCGCCGACGTCCGCGCCCGGGGTGCCGCGACCGCGTACCAGAACCGCACCGAGGTGCCGACGGGCCCGGGGTGGCCGGGTGTCGACGTGCCGGAGCCGGAAGCGCTGCCCGAGGCCGTGCCGCCCGCGACGCTCTTCTGAGCCGGACGGACGCGCAGCCGCAGCCGCAGCCGCAGCCGCAGCCGCACGGTCCACCAGGACACACGAGGAGGGCGGGACCGACCGGTCCCGCCCTCCTCGTCCGTGCTGCTGGGGTCAGTAGGTGCCGTCGCGGCGGTCCTGCCGTGTGATCTGCTCGCCGGATGCCGGGTCGACCCCGGACCGGGTCGTGGTGGTGGTCCGACGTCCGCCGAAGCCGACCGCCAGGCTGATGATGAGCAGGATGATGCCGGCTGCGATGAGGATGTAGCCGATGAGCTTCAGGTCGATGCCCGCGACCTGGAAGTCGACCGCGAACGCGACGATGGCGCCGATCACGATCAGGGCGATGCTGGAGCCGATACGCATGGGCGTTCCTTCCGTGGGAACCCCGAACCTACCGGACCGCACGCGCTCGTGTTCGTTCGTGCGTTCGTCAGTCGACGTCGACCTCGGCCCACCCGTCGAAGCGCCCGATCTCGGTGACCCGCACCACGGCCTCCCCCGCTTCGTCGGAGGCGTCGAGGTCGATGGTCGCCGAGAACCCGAAGTCCTTGTCGCCTGCGGGGTCCGCGAAGAGCTGCCGCGCCCGCCAGGTCCGTCCCTGCTCGCTGAGCACGAGGTACTGCATCGACCGGGCCTCGGCGTCGATGCCGATCGTGTCGTGTTCGTCGTAGTACTCCTCGAGCACGGCGTCCCAGGCAGCGCGGTCGAACCCCTGCTGCGCGTCGAGTTCACCGAGCCCGTCGATGTCGTCGCGGGCCGCCAGCAGCACCCGCTGGAACAGCGCGTTCCGCACGAGCACCCGGAAGGCCCGCACGTTGCCGGTGAGCCGCGCGGGCTGCGGCGGCGCGATCTCCTCGTGCTCGGCCTCGGCGAGCGCGACGTCCCCGTTCATCAGGGCCTCCCACTCGTCGACGAGCGAGGAGTCCACCTGCCGCACGAGTTCCCCGAGCCACTCGATCAGGTCGTCGAGCTCCTGCGTGCGGTGCTCGTCCGCGATGGTCTGCCGCATCGTGCGGTAGGCGTCGGAGAGGTACCGCAGCACGAGGCCCTCGGACCGCGTGAGTTGGTAGAAGCGCACGTAGTCGCCGAAGGTCATCGCCCGCTCGTACATGTCGCGGACGACGGACTTCGGCGACAGCGTGAAGTCGAGCACCCAGGGCTGCTCGTCCGCGTAGCTCTCGTAGGCGGCGGTGAGGAGCTCGTCGAGCGGCTTCGGCCACGTGACGTCCTCGAGGAGCTCCATGCGCTCCTCGTACTCGATGCCCTCCTGCTTCATCCGCGCGACCGCTTCACCACGCTCCTTGAACTGCTGCTGCGAAAGGATCGCGCGCGGGTCGTCGAGGGTGGCCTCGACGATGGAGACCATGTCGAGGGCGAAGGTCGGCGAGTCGGGGTCGAGCAGCTCGAAGGCCGCCAGGGCGAACGGCGACAGCGGCTGGTTGAGCGCGAAGTTCGCCTGCAGGTCGACGGTCAACCGGTAGGTGCCGTCGACCTTCTCGATGACGCGGGCGTTGACGAGCGTCCGGGCGATGGTCAGGGCGCGGCGGGCCATCGCGAGCTGGCGGGACCGCGGCTCGTGGTTGTCGAAGACGAGCGACCGAACGTCCTGGAAGGCGTCCCCGCCGCGGGCGACCACGGAGAGCACCATCGCGTGCGTGATCCGCATGCGCGACGCCATCGGCTCGGGCTCGGCCGCGATGAGTCGCTCGAAGGACGCCTGCCCCCACGACACGAAGCCCTCGGGCGCCTTCTTGCGCTTGATCTTGTTCTTCTTCTTCGGGTCGTCGCCGGCCTTCGCGACGGCGCGGGCGTTCTCGATGTCGTGCTCCGGCGCCTCGGCCACGACGTCGCCTTCGGTGTCGTACCCGGCACGACCGGCGCGTCCGGCGATCTGGTGGAACTCGCGGGCCGAGAGCTGGCGCATCTTCGTGCCGTCGAACTTGGTCAGGCCGGTGAACAGCACGGCGCGGATCGGGACGTTGATGCCGACACCGAGGGTGTCCGTGCCGCAGATGACCGGCAGGAGGCCCCGCTGCGCGAGCTGCTCGACCAGCCGCCGGTACTTCGGCAGCATGCCCGCGTGGTGCACGCCGATGCCGGCGCGGATGAGTCGCGACAGGGTCTGTCCGAACCCGGCGCTGAAGCGGAAGCCGGCGATGGCCTCGGCGATCTCGTCACGACGCTCGCGGCTGGCGACCTTGGCGGACATGAGCGACTGCGCCCGCTCGAGCGCCGCGGCCTGGGCGAAGTGCACGATGTACACCGGTGCCTTGCGCTCCTCGAGCAGGCGCTCGACGGTCTCCTGCACGGGCGTCATCACGTACTCGTAGGCCAGGGGCACCGGGCGGCTCACGCCGGTGACGCGCGCGGTCGGCCGTCCGGTGCGGCGCGACAGGTCGTCGGCGATGGTGGTGACGTCGCCGAGCGTGGCGGACATGAGCAGGAACTGCGCCCGGTCGAGCACCAGCAGCGGCACTTGCCAGGCCCAGCCGCGGTCGGCGTCGCCGTAGAAGTGGAACTCGTCCATCACGACGACGTCCACGTCGGCGTCCGGCCCCTGGCGCAGCGCGAGGTTCGCGAGGATCTCGGCGGTGCAGCAGACGATCGGCGCGTCGGCGTTGACCGCCGAGTCGCCCGTCACCATGCCGACGTTCTGCGCGCCGAACAGGTCGACGAGCTGGAAGAACTTCTCGGAGACGAGCGCCTTGATCGGCGCCGTGTAGTAGCTCCGCTTGCCCTCGGCGAGCGCGGCGAAGTGCGCCCCGGCCGCGACGAGCGACTTGCCGGTGCCGGTCGGGGTGCTGAGCACGACGTTCGCCCCGGAGACGAGCTCGATGAGCGCTTCGTCCTGCGCGGGGTAGAGGGGCCGGCCGCCGGTGGCGGCCCAGTCGGCGAACGCGGTGTAGACGGCGTCGGGATCGACGACACCGCCCTCGGCCGCCGGCAGTGCGGCGACGAGCGGAGGGACGGTGGTGACGTCGGTCATGGACCCATCCTCCCAGGACGGCAGCCGTCCCACACGGGAGGCCCGGATCCTGTGGACAGGCCCGGCACCTTCCACAGATACATACGGCCGCATAGACTCGACCCGTGCGCGAACTCGGCTTCCTCTCCTTCGTCCCGAACCACGGCGGTACCCCCGGTGCCGCGAGCGCCCTCGAGGACGGTCTGCAGCTGTTCGCGACCGCCGAGACGCTCGGCTACGGCACGGGGTGGGTCCGCGGTCGGCACTTCGAGCCCTTCCTGACGAGCCCGATGACCTTCTTCGCCGCGGCCGCCCAGCGCACGACCACGATCGGCTTCGGGACGGCCGTCCTGGGCATGCGGTACGAGGACCCGGTCCGTCTCGCCGAGGACGCCAGCACGGTCGACCTGCTCAGCGGTGGGCGCGTGCAACTCGGCATCAGCACGGGCATCGCCGGCTACGGACCGATCCTCGACCCGGTGTTCGGCGGCTCCGAGCGGTCGTTCCGTGACGAGGCCGAGGCCCGGGCAGCGCGGCTCCTCGAGGTCCTGCGCGGCGACGCCCTCGGCTCCGCCGGCAACGGCTACGAGAGCATCCCCGCCGGTGCCGAGCTCACCCTCCAGCCGCAGAGCCCCGGCCTGCTCGACCGTGTCTGGTGGGGCGGCGGCAGCACGGGCACCGCCGTGAAGACGGCCGAGAAGGGCCTGCTGCTGCACTGCTCGACCCTGAACACGGAGGACACCGGCGCCCCCTTCGCCGAGGCACAGGCCGACCAGATCGCCGCCTACCGTGCCCGCTTCGGCGAGCTGCACCCGGACCGCCGGTCGAAGGTCGCCGTCGGTCGGATCATCGTCCCGCTGCTCGACGACCACGACCGCGCGGTGCACGAGGAGTTCCTCACCGGCTACGCCTCGGGCATGGACGACGACGGTCGGCCCCTGTCCGGCCCGCCGTTCCGCTTCAGCCGCGTGCTCTCCGGTGAGCCGGCCGCGATCGTCGACGCACTCCGCGCCGACCCGGCGGTGGCGGCGGCCGACGAGCTCGTCGTGACCCTGCCGGCCAACGGGGACAGCGCCTCCCACGAGCGGATCCTGCGGATCGTCGCCGAGGAGATCGCACCGGCGGTCCGCACCGCCTGACGCACCGCGCACCGGCGGTCCGCACCGCCTGACGTACCGCGTACCGGCGGTCCGCGCCGACTGCCGCACCACGCGCCTCCGGCCGGTCAGCAGTCGACGCCGGACGAGCGCAAGACCGCACGACCGCAGCGCCGCTGGAGCGCACGACCGCACGACGACCCAGAGGACGTCCAGCGGGGCCCACGGGTCGGTGAGTCCTGCGGGCTCCCCCGCCGGACGACCATCCCGTCCCTGATCCGCACGGGATGGTGGAGCCATCGTTCCACCTGTCCTGACGATCTGTCACGCCGATGAGCCGCAGAACGAGGATGCGCCCCCGCACATCGTGCGGGGGCGCATCGGGACGCATCAGGACCACCGGGGCGCCATCGACCGGATCAGGAGGCCGCGGCGCTCGCACGGGAATCCCTCGTCGATGCGCGCGCCGCCGGTAACCAGCCGACTGGCGCAGCACCGATGCTACTGGCCAGGCCCCGTCAGGTGCGGAAAGTGGACGGATCCACAGCTGTCGGCCTCACTCCAGTTCGAGGGTCGCCTGCCCGGCCTCGTCGACCACGGACGACCCGACGTGCAGGGTGAAGGAGCCCGGCTCGTAGGCCCAGCGCCCGTCCCGCCCGCCGTCCCAGTACGCGAACGCACGGGCCGGGACCTCGACGGAGACCTCGGTCGACGCTCCCGCCGCCAGGCGCACGGGCGCGAACCCGACGAGCCAGCGGACCGGACGGTCGACGGCCGAGGTCGCTCGGGACGCGTACACCTGCACGACGTGCTTGCCGGCGCGGTCGCCGGTGTTCGCGACGGTCGCCGTGACGATGACGGCGTCGCCCTCGGTGACGGTCGGCGTCGCCGCGATCCCCTCGATCGACCACGACGTGTACCCGAGGCCGTGTCCGAACGGGTACGCCGGGGCGGTACCGCTCCGCAACCAGGCCCGGTAGCCGATGTGCACGCCCTCGTCGTACCGGACCGCGCCGTCGACCGGGGTGACGTCGAGCACCGGCACGTCGGCCATCGCGACCGGCCAGGTGGTGGGGAGGCGCCCGCCCGGTTCGCGGGCCCCGGTCAGCACGTCGGCCAGGGCGTTGCCGTACTCCTGGCCGCCGAACCACGTGAGCAACACCGCGGCCACGTCGTCCCGCCACGGCATCTCGACGGGCGCGCCGGCGTTCACGACGATGACCGTGGCCGGGTTCGCAGCGGCGACGGCGGCAACGAGGGCGTCCTGGTGCCCGGGCAGGGCGAGCGAGGTGCGGTCGTACCCCTCGGACTCGACCCGGCTGTTCGTGCCGACGACGACGATCGCGACGTCCGCCGTGGACGCGGTCGCGACGGCCGCGGCGATCAGGTCGGCCGGGTCGTCGTCCGAGGGCTCGGTGCCGAACTGGTACGCGAGCACACCCCCGAGGGTCTCGTCCTGCACGATGTCGTGCTCGATCCGGATCGCGAGCTGCTGCCCGGCGGTGACGGTCACGGGCACGGACCGGGCCGGCGGGTTGAGGAACGCCGCACCGAGCTGGTCGCCCTCGAAGGGCACGTCCTCGTCGAGCAGGAGTTCGCCGTCGATCCACATCCGCGATCGTCCGGCGGCGCCGATGCCGATCCGCACGATGCCGTCCTGCTGTGCCGTGTGGGTGGTCGTGATGTCGAGGCGGTCGGCCTCGCGGGTGGGAGCGTCGCCGCCGAACCAGAAGAGCGCGGTCGCACGGCGGTCCTCGGTGTACAGCTCGGTGCCCGCGCGCACGAACGCCACCCGGGCCCCGGGCTCGCCGGTCGCCGGGTTCGTGATGGTGTCGAGCGGGAACTCGGCGATGCCCTCCTGGACGACCGCGCCGATCGCGTGCTCGACCTCGGCGTCGGGGTAGGCCGCCCGGATGCCGTCGATCGGGGACACGACCGACGACGGCACGACCGTCGCCGAACCGCCGCCCTGCGTCCGGGCCTGGTCGGCGTTGTGGCCGATCACCGCGATGCGGGTCACGTCGGCGGGAGCGACGGGCAGGAGGCCCGTGTTGCGGACGAGCACGGTGCCCTCGGCCTCGGCCTCCCGCACGAACGCGACGCCGTCCTCGGCCGACGGCGCCGACGGCACCGACGGCACCGACGGCACCGACGACGCGTCGACCGCCCCGGCCTCGTCCACGTCCACGTCCACGTCCACGTCCACGTCCGCCAGCGCCCCCACCCGCGCCGCGAGCACCAGGATCCGCCGCACCTTCCGGTCGATCGCCGCCATCGGCACCGCACCCGACCGCACCGCTTCGAGCAGCGGCCCCTCGCTCCACCACGGGTTCGGCCCGGGCATCGCGAGGTCCTGCGAGGCGTTCGCCGAATCGACCGACCGCACGCCGGTCCAGTCCGAGACGACGACCCCGTCGAAGCCCCACTCGCTGTTGAGCGGCGTCTCGAGCAGGTCGTTCTCCGACGCCGTCACGCCGTTCACCGCGTTGTACGACGACATGACCGCCCAGGCGTGCGCCTCGGTCACGGCCTTCTCGAACGCGAGCAGGTAGAGCTCGCGGAGGGCCCGCTCGGAGACCTCGGTCGAGGCGGTGAAGCGGTCGGTCTCGTAGTCGTTCGCGATGTAGTGCTTCGGGGTCGCCGCGACCCCGTGCTCCTGCACACCGGCCACGTACGAGGCGGCCAGGTCACCGGTGAGCACCGGGTCCTCGCTGAACGCCTCGAAGTGGCGACCGCCGAGCGGTGAGCGGTGCAGGTTGATCGTCGGACCGAGGACGACGTCGACGCCCTTGCGCCGCGCCTCGACGGCGGCCGCTCCGCCGTAGCGGCGGGCGATCGCGCGGTCCCACGAGGCGGCGAGCGCCGTCGCGGACGGCAGGTTGAGCGACGGGTCGCGCTCGTCCCAGACCTCGCCGCGCACCCCGGACGGCCCGTCGGACATGAGGACGCGGCGCAGCCCGATCTCCTCGACCGGCCACGTCGTCCAGAAGTCACGGCCGGTGAGCACCTGCACCTTCTGCTCGGTGGACAGCCGGGCGACGAGGGCGTCGATGCGCTCGTCGTGCGGTCCGGGGGCTGCTGGGGTCGTGGTCACGGTGGTCGGTCCTTCCGTCGGGGACGTACCGCCGAGCGCCGTCGTCGGCAGTGTCCCCACGCTAGCACCAATCCCTAGTGCCGTTCGGTTTCTGCTCCGGTCACGGGGCGGTACTCTCTCGCCATGGCACGACGGGGTTCGTACGCGAAGGGCATCGCCAAGCGCGAGGAGATCCTGTCCGTCGCGCTCGACCTCGTCGCCACCCAGGGGTTCCGCCGCACCAGCATCAAGGACGTCGCGGACGCCGTCGGGCTCACCCAGGCCGGACTCCTGCACTACTTCGACTCGAAGGACGAGCTCTGGGTCGCGATCCTCCGACGGCGCGACGAGCACGACAACGCCGCGCAGTGGGACGCCCCCGACTTCGCGGCGCTCCTGGCCGCGGTCGTCCGGCACAACGCCGAGGTCCCCGGACTCGTGCAGATGTTCGTGAACCTGTCGGCCGCTGCGGCGACCGACCCGGAGCACCCCGCGCACGACTACTTCCGCGAGCGCTACGAGAGCACCCGCAGCCGCATGACCGCGGACTTCCGCACGATGCAGCAGGACGGCCGCCTGCGCGCCGACCTCGACCCCGAGGAACTCGCGAGCGTCCTGCTCGCCGTCTCCGACGGCATGCAGATCCAGTGGCTCTACGACCCGTCGCGCGACATGGCCGAGCACGTGGAGCTCGTGACGCGCCTCGCGATGGCCCAGGCGACCACCGCCTCCTGACCACCGGCCGGGAGGCCCGCCCCACCCCGACCACGCAGGTACCGCCCGTACCTGGTTGCGTCCACCACCCGCAGGGCAGGATGGACGGGACCCGATCCGGGGTCTCGACGACGAGGTGGAGTGACGCGATGACGCGTGTAGTGGTGACCGGTGGCAGCGGCAAGCTCGGACGGGCGGTCGTCCGCGACCTGGACGAGCACGGCTACGACGTCGTGCTGATCGACCGGGTGCCCTCGCCGGACAAGCCCGAGCGGGTGCAGTTCGTCCGCACCGACCTGACCGACCACGGCCAGGTCCTCAACACCTTCCTCGGGGTCGACGACCGGTACGACTCGGTCGACGCCGTGGTGCACCTCGGCGCGGTGCCGGCACCCGGTCAGGTGCCGGACGTGGCGCTCATCACGAACAACGTGACGGCGTCGATCAACGTCTTCCACGCCGCTCGCGCCGCCCGCATCCGCAACGTGGTCTGGGCCTCCAGCGAGACGCTCCTCGGCATCCCGATGGGCGAGCACCACCCGCCCTACCTGCCCGTCGACGAGGACTTCGCGGTGCGCCCGCAGTCCTCGTACTCGCTCGGCAAGGCCGTCGAGGAGGAGATGGCCCGCCACTTCACGCGCTGGGACCCGCAGCTGAAGATGATCGGCCTGCGCTTCTCGAACGTGATGGACGAGACCGACTACCCGGCCTTCCCGTGGGACGCGACCCCGGAGGCGAAGACCTTCAACCTGTGGTCGTACATCGACTCGCGCGACGGCGCCCAGGCCGTGCGGAAGGCCCTCGAGAGCGAGCTGACCGGCTTCGAGGCGTTCGTCATCGCCAGCCCGGACACCGTGATGGACATCCCGACGCTCGAGCTCGTGGAACGGTACCTTCCGGACGTCGAGCGCCGTGCGGAGTTCGAGGGCACCAGCTCCCTGCTGTCCTCGGAGAAGGCCCGCGAGCTCCTCGGCTACGCGCCCGAGCACACCTGGCGCCGCTGACCCCCGCGGTCAGGCGGGGAGCAGCAGACCGTCGAGGACGAGGTCACGGAGGCGCGGGAGCAGGTCCGCGGTGAGCGCGGCCTCGTCCACCTCGGTGAGCTGGGCGATCGCGCCGACGATCTGCCCCACGGTGAGCTCCCCGTCGGCCGCGCCCACGAAGGCCGCGAGTGCGGTGTCGGCGTCGACCCGGCGGCCGAAGCCCCCGCCCTGCACGAGCGTCATCACGGTGGGGTCGTCGTTGCCGGGCCAGTAGTGCCGTTCCTCGGTGACGTCCCCGGCGACGCGCAGGTGCGCGGCGGCGAGGGCGCGGTCGTCGCGACCGGCGAGCCACGAGACGGCGTCGAGCGTCCGCGCGACCGTCGCGCCGAGTCCCGCGGGGTTGGAGCCGAGCGTCTGCGGGACGCGCTCGAACCGCCGGAGGGCGGCAGCGCCTCCCGGCACCGGTGCGGCCCGGACCACGACGTACCCGAACCCGACCCCGGTCACGTGGCGGTCGCGGAAGTCGTCGAGCCAGGCGTCCACCAGGTCGTCGAAGCCGGGCGTCCCGGGCTTCGTGCCGCCGTCGCGGATCCAGGTCTCGGCGTAGGCGGGCGGGTCCTCGCGCTCCCGCTCGACCACCCACACGTCCAGGTCGGTGTCGGCGAACCACGACCGCACGCGGTCCAGGCCGTCGCTGCCCCAGCGGTACTCCCAGTTGCCGAGCAGTTGCGCGGTCCCGCCGGGGACCAGGTGGTCGGCCAACCCGCGCAGCACCGTCTCGACGAGGGCGTCGCCGACCATGCCGCCGTCGCGGTACTCGTACGCAGGGACGCCCTCGCGTCGGGGCGTGATGACGAAGGGCGGGTTCGAGACGATGCGGTCGAAGCGCTCGCCGGCGACCGGCTCGAACAGGGAGCCGAGCCGGAACTCGATGCCGTCGATCCCGTTGAGCTGCGCGTTGAATCGGGCGATGTCGAGCGCGCGGGTGGAGATGTCGGTGGCGACGACCTCGTCGGCGAAGCGTCGGGCGTGCATGGCCTGGATGCCGCACCCGGTGCCGAGGTCGAGCACCCGTCGGACGGGCACGGGGACCTGCAGGCCGCTCAGCGTGGTGGTGGCGCCGCCGATGCCGAGCACGTGCTCCTCGCTGATGGCGTGCCCGAGGGCGAGTTCGCCGAGGTCGGACGCGATCCACCAGCTGCCGGCGCCGAGGTCGTCGACGAACGCGTAGGGCCGGAGGTCGAGCGCGGGTGCGACCTGCTCCCCCGCCGTCCCCTCGACGCGGAGGACCCCGGCGTCGACCAGGGCGTCGACGCCGACGGTCGGGAAGGCGGTCGCAGCATCGGACGAGGGCACGGGCAGGCCGAGGACGAAGAGGGTCGCGACGGTCGACAGCGGTGTCGTCGTGCGGGTGGCGAGGGCGCGGAGGGCGGCGACGCGGACACCCCGGTGCAGGGCTGCGGCGGCCTCGGTCCCCCACAGGGCGTCGACCCCCTCGACCGTGTAGCCGGCGGCGGTCAGGTCCGCGGCGAGCGCCGACGTGACGGCGGGGTCGGCGACGACGGTCGGCAGGCGGTGCGGTGCGGCGGCGCTCACGCGAGGGCCTCGGCGCGCACGAGCCCGGCCGGGACGTGCCAGTCGAGCACGAGGTCGAGCAACCCCGGGAACCGCTGCTGGACCGCCTCGGTGCGGACGCGACTCACCCGGGTCAGGCCCTCGAGGTGCTGCTCGAGGAGTCCGGCCTCGCGGAGGACGCGGAAGTGGTGCGTCAGCGTGGACTTCGGCCGGTCGATGCCGACCCATCCGCACGAGCGCTCACCGCCGGCTGCGTCAACCAGGTACCGGTGCAGGATCGACAGCCGGATCGGGTCGGAGAGGGCGTCCATCACGACGGGCAGGTCCATCTCGGCCGGGGACGGCTGGGGCAGCCGTTCGGGGGCATCCTCGCGCGCGGGCATGGACGGGACGCTACCACCGTTCGTCTCGCAGTACGACTTGCGTCGTACTGTTCGGATGCGGTACCAATGCGGTACCGCATGCAGTACGACTCCGGGCGTACTGAGCGGACGACGGGGCCACGACAGGCCCACGACGGAAGGGTCACCCATGCAGTCCACCCGCTCGATCGCCGGGTTCTGGATCATCGCCGCGATGCTGCTCGTCTCGCTGGCGTCCTCGGCCGTCCCCTCGCCGATCTACCCGGTGTACGCCGCCCAGTGGCACCTGACCCCGCTCATGCTCACCGCCGTGTTCGCGATCTACGTCGCCGGGCTCCTGGTGAGCCTCCTCGTGGCGGGGCGGCTCTCGGACCACGTCGGCCGGAAGCCCGTGCTCGTCGTCGGCGGCCTCGGTCTCACCGTCTCGCTCGGGCTCTTCGCCGTCGCCCACGGCTTCGGCGCACTCGTGCTCGACCGTGTCGTGCAGGGCGTGTCCGTCGGACTGCTCATCGGCGCACTCGGCGCCGCGCTCATCGACAACTCCCTCGAGCGTCACCCGGCCCTCGCCGGGGTGCTGAACGGGGCGGTCCCGCCGATCGCCCTCGCCACCGGCGCACTGTCGAGCGGGGCACTCGTCGAGTGGGGTCCCGCTCCCGAGCAGTTCGTCTACCTGCTGTTCGGCGCGCTCCTCGTGCTCATGCTCGTCGCCCTGGTCGTCGTCCCCGAGCAGGTCGCCCGTCGCCCCGGAGCCCTGCGCTCCCTCCGCCCGACGGTCTCCGTCCCCCGCTCCTCACGCCGCCTGTTCCGCAGCGTCGCCGGCTCCCTCATCGCGAGCTGGGCGCTCGGCGGGCTCTTCCTGTCACTCGTCCCCTCGGCACTCGGCGCGGTGTTCGGCATCGAGAACCACTTCGCGGCCGGCGCGCTGATCGCGGTCGTGACCGGGGTCGGCGCGGCCACCGGCATCGCGACCCAGCGGCTGGACGCCCGGATCGGCGTGCTCGTCGGGCTCGTCGCGCTCGTCCTCGGGCCGATCGTCACGATCGGCTTCGTGTTCGCGCACTCCCTGCCGGGGCTCGTCGTCGGCAGCGCGATCGCCGGCGTCGGGTTCGGCGCGGGGTTCCAGGCGCCCCTGCGCATGCTGCTCGCCACCGCCGCCCCGACGCACCGGGCGGGACTGCTCTCGACCATCTACGTCGTCAGCTACCTGGCGTTCGGCGTGCCGGCCGTCATCGGCGGGCTGCTCGAACCGACGGTCGGACTGGTGCCGGTGCTCGCCGGGTACGGCGCGTTCATCGTCCTCGCGGCGGGCGTCGCCCTCGTCCTGCAGCTCACGTCGAGGGCTGCGCACGAGGTCGAGGAAGCGGCAGCCGGCGCCGTCGAGCGCACCGCGACCGGTTCGGTCCGCGCGGTCTGACGACCCGCCTCAGTGGCGGGGACGCGCGGTCCGACCCCGGCGTGTCAGTGCCCGGGCCGCGCGGTCCGACCCCGGGGCCGCTGGACCCCGACGTTCCGGTGCGCCTCGGCGTGTGCCGCGTCGACGTCCGCCTTGCCCCGGTCCGCCGCGTCGCGCATCCGCTTCGAGGGGGCGTGGTGCTTCGCCCAGTCCCAGAAGCGGTGCAGCTTGGCACGCAGCCAGGTGATGATCCGGTGGAAGAAGTGGAACTCGCTCGCCAGGACCGTCAGGCCGATGAAGACGACGAGCCACCCCGGTCCGGGCAGCGGCACCAGGATGAGCCCGATGACGACGATGAGCCCGCCGACGATCCCCACCAGGACCTTGTAGAAGAGGTGCACGTGCGGCCTGGCGTGGATCCAGGTGCGGAGGTCGCGGAACCACTGGAAGCGCTGGCGGCCGCCGGCGGTGTGCTCCGCCGACGCGGTCGCGTCGGGAGCTGCGCTCCGGTCGGTCTCGTCGGTGTCGCCGTGCATGTCCGAACGGTAGGGCGCGCGGCTGGGAAACGGCGGCGGAACGGGTCCGCGCGAGGTGGGTGTCGGCGACCGGGAGGCCCGTCAGGCGTGGGCGACGCAGGTCGCGGCCCACGGAACGGCGGCGAGCCGCGCCTCCGGGATCGGTTCACCGCCGACTGCGCAGCGGCCGTACGTGCCCGCGTCGAGCCGACGGAGGGCGGCGTCCACCTGCTCGATGCGCCGGCGGGCGTCGTCGCGGACCGCACCGAGTGACCCGCGCTCCCAGGCCAGGGTCGCGCCCTCCGGGTCGTGCTCGTCGTCGGTGTTGGCACCGTCCCGCGCGTCGCTGACGTCCTGCATGCTGCGCTCGACGTCACCCAGCAGCTTCGTCGCCCGTGCCCGTTCGGTCTCGAGTGCGGTGCGCGGGTCGGGGTCCATGCGACCGACCGTAGTCCGACGGAATGGACCCCGACGCAGATGCGTTCGCATGCACATGACGAAGATCGGGTTCCTCTCCTTCGGGCACTGGCGTGACGTTCCGGGCTCCCGCGTGCGCAGCGCGCGCGAGTCCCTCGTGCAGGCGGTCGACCTCGCCGTCGCCGCCGAGGACGTCGGCGTCGACGGCGCGTCCTTCCGCGTCCACCACTTCGCGCCGCAGCAGGCTGCCCCGTTCCCGCTGCTGGCCGCGATCGCCGCCCGGACCAGCCGCATCGAGATCGGCACCGGCGTGATCGACATGCGGTACGAGAACCCGCTGTACATGGCCGAGGAGGCGGCCGCCGTCGACCTCCTCTCCGGCGGCCGACTGCAGCTCGGCGTGAGCCGGGGATCACCCGAGACCGCCCTCGCCGGCTACCGCTCGTTCGGCTACGTGCCCGAGGCGGACGACGAGAACGGCGCCGACCTGGCCCGCGACCACACGGCCGTGTTCCGGCGCGCGATCGCCGGTGAACCGATGGCGAACGCGAACCCGCAGATGACCGGGTCCGTCGGCTCCCTGGCGATCACTCCGCAGTCCGACTCCCTGTCGCAGCGCATCTGGTGGGGTGCCGGCACCCGGGCGACCGCGGAGTGGACCGCCGAGCAGGGGATGAACCTCATGTCGTCGACGCTCCTCACCGAGGACACCGGCGTGCCGTTCGACCAGCTCCAGGCGGAGCAGATCGAGCGCTTCCGGAGCACCTGGCGCGAGATGGGCTGGGAGCACGAGCCCCGCGTCAGCGTCAGCCGCAGCATCATCCCGATCGTCGACGACGAGTCCCGCCACTACTTCGGCGTCCGCGCCCAGGTCGAGGGCCAGGACCAGGTCGGCCACCTCGACGGCGGACTCGCCCGCTTCGGCCGCTCGTACATCGGCGAGCCCGAACAGCTCGTCGCCGAGCTCGCCGCGGACCGGGCCGTCCGTGCGGCGGACACCGTCCTCGTCACGGTGCCGAACCAGCTCGGGGTCGACTTCAACGTCCGGCTGCTCGCCGCCGTCAAGGACGTCTTCACCGAGGTGGACGCCGCGCCCGTCCCCGCCTGAGGCGGCAGCGGCCGGTCCTCCCTTCTGCCGACACCCGGTCTGGGGCGGGGACCGGCACGGCGTGACGGGTAGCGTCGAAGCGCCCCGACGAGACCCGCCCACCCCAGGAGACGACCGTGACACTGCCGGCTGCCGGCTGGTTCCCGGACCCCCAGGACACCGCACGACTGCGGTGGTGGGACGGCCGCACCTGGGGCGAGTCCACCCGGGTGCTCGAGCGTGAGGCCCAGGCACCGGTGCTCCCCGTCCTCGCGGTGTCGAGCGGCCCGGCGTTCTCCGTCGAGACCCCGACCGGGTCCGCCGAGGCAGGGTCCTGGGCGTACGGCAGCACCGACCGACGGTTCTGCGTGTTCGCGGTGCTCGCCGTCCTGTTCGCCGTCGTCTCCCTCGTGGTGAACCCCTGGGGCGCGTGCAGTCTCCTCGGCGTGGTGGCCGGCGTCGTCGCGCTCCTCCGCCCGGGCGCGACCGGGGCGTGGCGAGTGGTCGGTCAGAGCGTCGGCGCCTCGGCGCTCGTGGTCGCCGTCGCGACCGGCGTGGTCGTCCTCGACCAGCACCTGCACCTGTTCTGACACGGCGTCGGCCGGGACGGACCGTCAGTCGCCCGTCGGCCGCCGACGCTGCTGCTTGGTCGCGGACCGCTGCTGCTTGCTCGCGAGACGACGGCGCTGCGAGCCGCGCGTCGGACGGGTGGGCCGCCGCGGGGCACCGGGCGGGGCGAGCGCGTCAGCGACGAGGTCGCGGAGTGCCTCGAGCGCGGTCTCGCGGTTGCGCAGCTGGGACCGACGTGCGGACACCGTGACGGTGACGGCTCCCGCGGCCGTCCGCCGACCGATCCGTGCGAGGAGCCGCGTCCGCTGGTCCTCGCTGAGCACCGGTGAGGCGGCGATGTCCCAGGTCAGCTGGACACGGCTGTCGGACGTGTTGACGTGCTGCCCGCCGGCCCCGGACGACCGCGAGAACCGCCACTGCAGTTCGGCCTCGGGGATGGTCAGCCCGTGCCCCACCTCGAGGTCCATGCCGCAAGGGTCGCACGTTCCGCGGGGTGCTGTGCTCCGCCTACCGCCGCGCCCGCGGGTGCGCGGTCTGGTAGACGTCACGCAGCGTGTCCGCGGTGACGAGCGTGTAGATCTGCGTCGTCGCGACGCTCGCGTGCCCGAGCAGCTCCTGCACGACGCGGACGTCGGCTCCGCCCTCGAGCAGGTGCGTGGCGAACGAGTGCCGGAAGGTGTGCGGTGAGACGTGCGCCGCGAGGTCCGCTCGTTCCGCGGCCGCCTGGATGACGAGCCACGCGCTCTGCCGGGACAGCGGAGCGCCCCGGGTCCCGAGGAACAACGCGGGCGTGCCCGTCCCCCGCGCGGCGAACACCGGCCGCGCTCGCACCAGGTAGGCGTCGATCGCCGCCCGCGCGTAGCTGCCGAGCGGGACGATCCGCTGCTTGTTGCCCTTGCCGGTCACCCGGACCACCGACACGTCGGTGCCGTCGTCCACGTCCGCCACCTCGTCGGTGCCTGCCAGGGTCGTGACGTCGTCGACCGAGAGCCCCACGGCCTCGGACACGCGGGTCCCCGTGGCGTAGAGCAGCTCGAGCAGGGCCCGGTCGCGGAGCTGGACGGGGTCGTCACCGGCCACCGCCCCGAGCAGGCGTTCCATGTCGTGCACCGAGATCGCCTTCGGTAGGCGCATGGGCGCCTTCGGCGGGCGGACGGAGGCGCCGGGATCGAGCGGCAGCCAGCCCTCCCCCGCGGCGAACGCGGTGAACGACCGGACCGAGCTGAGCATCCGGGCGACGGACCGCGGCGCGAGGGGTCCTCCCGGCCGTGTGGCGAGGTGCTGCACGAAGCCCGCCAGGTCGGCGCGCGCCAGCCGTCCGACGTCGTCGACGACCGTTGCGCCACCGGCGCGGTCGGCACCGGCGGAGTCCACGATGGGCTGCGTCCCGATCCAGTCCCCGAAGGTCGTCAGGTCGCGCCGGTAGGCGGAGAGCGTGTGCTCGGACAGCCCCCGCTCGATCGCGATGTGCCGCAGGTAGTCCTGGGTGGCGCGGGCGAACGGGATCACCCGACGAGGCTAGCGGCGGTCCGCGGCCTCGACCGCGAGCGTCGCCACGATGAGCGCCGAGTTGTGCAGACGCCCCTCGAGGATCCCGGCGACGATCTCCGCGCGCGGCACCCAGCGGATCACGATGTCGGCCTCCTCGGCCTCGCGCTCGAACGCGGACTCGGCTGGCCGGACGCCGCTCGCCCGGAACACCTCGATGAACTCGGTGCTCCCGCCGGACGACGTGTTGTAGCGGACGAGGTGCTGCCACTCGTCGGCCTCGACGTCGGCCTCCTCCGCCAGTTCGCGCTTCGCGGCCGTGAGGTGGTCCTCACCCTCGTGGTCGAGCAGGCCGGCGGGCAGTTCCCAGTCGCGCAGCTGCACCGGGTGGCGGTACTGCTGGATGACGAGCACCCGGCCCTCGTCGTCCTCGGCGTAGACCGCGACGGCGCCGGTGTGGTCGACGTACTCGCGGACCATGTCCGAGCCGTTGTAGTCGACCGTGTCCCGCGTGATGTCCCAGACGGCTCCCTCGAAGACCCGCTCGGAGGCGGTGACGTGGTGGGAGGCGGCTTCGTCGGCGATCGGTGCGTCAGTCACACCGCCATCCTGCCCCACGGCGGACGGGAGGCTTTCCACCAACTGGTGGGGAGCCTCCCGTCCGTCACGGCGCCACGCCGTCACGCCGTCGCGACCGCGACCTGGTCCGTCAGGCGACCGCCTCGGTCTCCGGATCGAACAGCCGCGAGGACTCGTTCCGCTCGATCGCGGCGCCGACGAGGCCCGCGAAGAGCGGGTGCGCCTTCGTCGGCCGCGAGCGCAGCTCCGGGTGGGCCTGCGTGGCGATGTAGAACGGGTGCACGTCGCGGGGCAGCTCCACGTACTCGACGAGGGTGCCGTCGGGCGAGGTGCCCGAGAACACCATGCCGGCGTCGGCGATCTGCTCGCGGTAGGTGTTGTTCACCTCGTAGCGGTGACGGTGGCGCTCCGACGCCTCCGAGGCGCCGTAGAGCTCGGCCGCGAGCGACCCGTCGGTGAAGTGCGCCGGGTACAGGCCGAGGCGCATCGTGCCGCCCATGTCGCCGCCCGCGATGATGTCCACCTGCTCCGCCATGGTCGCGATGACCGGCGTCGAGGTCTCCGGGTCGAACTCGGTGCTCGACGCGTCGGTCAGACCGGCCTCGTGGCGGGCGTACTCGATGACCATGCACTGCAGGCCGAGGCACAGGCCGAGCGTCGGGATGCCCTGCTCACGCGCGAAGCGGAGCGCGCCGAGCTTGCCCTCGATGCCGCGCACGCCGAATCCGCCGGGGACGCAGATGCCGTCGACGTCCCCGAGGTGCTTCGCGGCTCCCTCGGGCGTCGTGCAGTCGTCGGACACGACCCACTTCAGCGTGACCTTGGCGGTGTGGGCGAAGCCGCCGGCGCGCAGGGCCTCGGTGACGGACAGGTACGCGTCCGGCAGGTCGATGTACTTGCCGACGAGGGCGATCGTGACGTCCTTCTTCGGCTCGTGCACGGCGTCGAGCACCGGGTTCCACGCCGACCAGTCGACGTCGTGCGCGTCGAGCTTCAGCGCGTCGATGATGACCTGGTCGAGGCCCTGGTCGTGCAGCAGCGTCGGCAGGTCGTAGATCGAGGGCACGTCGACCGCGTTCACCACGGCGTCCTCGTCGACGTCGCACATGAGGGCGATCTTGCGCTTGTTCGCGTCCGAGACGGGTCGGTCGGAGCGGAGCACGAGGGCGTCGGGCTGGATGCCGATCGACCGCAGCTGCGCGACCGAGTGCTGCGTCGGCTTCGTCTTCTGCTCCCCCGAGGCGCTCATGAACGGCACGAGCGAGACGTGCACGAAGAACACGTTGTTCCGGCCGAGCTCGTGGCGCACCTGGCGGGCCGACTCGATGAACGGCTGCGACTCGATGTCGCCGACCGTGCCGCCGACCTCGGTGATGATGACGTCGGGCTGCGGGTCGTTCTCGGCCTGCTCGCGCATCCGACGCTTGATCTCGTCGGTGATGTGCGGGATGACCTGCACGGTGTCGCCGAGGTACTCGCCGCGACGCTCCTTGGCGATGACCGTCGAGTAGACCTGCCCGGTCGTGACGTTCGCCGACTGCGCCAGGTCGATGTCGAGGAAGCGCTCGTAGTGCCCGATGTCCAGGTCCGTCTCGGCGCCGTCGTCGGTCACGAAGACCTCACCGTGCTGGAACGGGTTCATCGTGCCCGGGTCCACGTTGAGGTACGGGTCGAGCTTCTGCATGACGACCTTGAGGCCGCGTGCCGTGAGCAGGTTGCCGAGGCTGGCCGCCGTCAGGCCCTTGCCGAGGGACGAGACGACCCCGCCGGTCACGAAGATCTGCTTCGTCACCTTCGGGGTCGCGTTCGAGGAATTGGTACCGCCGCTGAGAGTGTCCGCCACGGGATTCCATCGTACGTCAGAAGTGCCGGGAGGCGCGACCCGCGTTCGCCGCTGACGTCGCGCCGGGCGGTGGTCGCTCCCACCGAGACGCCCCGGCCCACGCGAGACGCCGCAGGTTCCGACGGCGTCTCGCAGCGCGGGCGGCGTCTCGTGCTGACGCCGGTGTCTCGCGCTGACCAGGGGGCGGGCGCGAACCGAGTGGCGGGGGTGAGGTGTGCCTCCAGGCCGACCGGCTGGCTACGCGCGCTGACCGGCGACGTCGAGGAGTTCGCGCGCGTGCTCCATGCCGCTCGCGCTGTCGCCGAGCCCGGAGAGCAGCCGCGCCATCTCCTGCAGCCGGTCGTCGCCCTCGAGGCGTCGGACGCTCGACGAGGTCACGGCCCCGCTCGCGTCCTTCACGACGTTGAGGTGGTTGTTCGCGAACGCGGCGACCTGCGCCAGGTGGGTGACGACGATCACCTGCGTGCGTTCCGCGAGCGCGGCCAGCCGTCGGCCGATCTCGATCGCCGCTGCCCCGCCCACGCCGGCGTCGACCTCGTCGAACACGAACGTGGGCACGGTCGTGCTGCCGGCCATGACGACCTCGATCGCGAGCATCACCCGCGAGAGCTCACCCCCCGAGGCGCCCTTGCCGATCGGCCGTGGGTCCGTGCCGGAGTGCGGCTGCAGCAGGATCGCCACCTGGTCGCGTCCGTGGCGCCGGTACTCCCCGGCGTCGGTGACCTCGACGACCAGCGTCGCGCCGGCCATCGCCAGACTCTTCAGCTCGGCGGTGACCCGCTTCGCCAGGTCGGTCGACGCCTTCGTGCGGACCTTCGTCAGTGCGGCAGCGGCGGTCTCCAGGGCGACCCGGTCCGCCTCGACGGACTCCTGCAGCGCGACGATGCGGTCGTCGTCCCCGTCGAGCTCGAGCAGCCGGTCGGACGCACGCTGCCCGTAGGCGATGACGTCCTCGACGGTGTCGCCGTACTTCCGGGTGAGCCCGGCGAGCAGGGCCCGGCGTTCGTTGATGAGTTCGAGGTCGCGCCCCGCCTCGGGCTCGAGCGACCCGATGTAGCTCGACAGCGACGCGGACGCCTCGGTCGCCTGGATCCCGAGCTCGGTCAGCTGCTCGAGGACCGGTTGCAGGGCGGGGTCGACGCTCGCCACCCGCTCGATGGCGCGGCGGGCGGACTCGACGAGGCCGATGACGTCCGGACCGTCGAGTGCCTCCGTCGAGACGGCTTCGTGTGCGAGACCGGCCGCGAGGCGCAGGTCCTCGAGGTTCCCGAGCCGCTCGGCACGTTCGGCGAGCTCGGCGTCCTCGGCCGGCTGGGGGTCGGCCGCCTCGATCTCGTCGGAGGCCTCACGCAACCGGGCGGCCTCGGCGAGCCGTTCGTCACGGTCCCGCGTCAGCGTCTCGAGGTCGCCGGTGTGCTGCTGCCACGCGTCGTAGACGGCGACGTACTTCGCCAGGGCCTTCTCGACCGCCGCGCCGCCGAACCCGTCGAGCGCAGCGCGCTGTGCCGACGCGGACGTCAGGCGGATCTGGTCCGACTGGCCGTGCACGGTGACGAGCTGGTCGGCGAGTTCGCCGAGCACCGCGACCGGGGCGCTGCGTCCGCCGACCGTGGCACGGCTGCGTCCCTCGGCCGAGACTGTCCGCGTGAGGATGAGCTCGCCGTCCTCGACCGTCCCGCCGGCGTCCTCGACGCGTTCCGCGACGGCGGCGTGCTCGGGCAGGTCCCAGCGGCCCTCGACGACGGCGCTCGAGGCACCGCGGCGCACCGAGCCGGCGTCCGCGCGTGCGCCGAGGAGCAGTCCGAGCGCGGTCACGATCATCGTCTTGCCCGCACCGGTCTCGCCCGTCACGACCGTGAAGCCGGGACCGAGCTCGAGCGTCGCGTCCCCGATGACCCCGAGGTCGGAGATGCGGATCTCCTCGATCACTCGTCGACACCCTCGTCGTCGCGGGCCGGGCCACGCCACCCCGCCACGGGCAGCTGGAACTTCGCGACCAGGCGGTCGGCGAACGGGGCGTCCTTCAGGCGGGCGACGCGGACCGGGTCCGGCGAGCGCCGGACCTCGACGCGGGCGCCGGGAGGCAGGTCGTGCGTCCGACGGCCGTCGCACCAGAGCACGCCGACACCGCTGGTGCGGCGGAGGACCTCGACCGCGAGGACACGGTCCGGTCCCACGACGATCGGACGGGAGAAGAGGGCGTGGGCGCTCAGCGGCACCATGAGGAGGGCGTCGACGTCGGGCCACACCACGGGGCCGCCACCGGAGAAGGAGTAGGCCGTCGACCCGGTCGGCGTGGAGAACACGACGCCGTCGCAGCCGAACGAGGACAGCGGGCGACCGTCGACCTCGGTGACCACCTCGAGCATGCGCTCGCGCGACGCCTTCTCGACCGTGGCCTCGTTGAGCGCCCAGCTCGAGTACACGACCTCGTTGCCGACGACGACGTCGACCTGGAGGGCGACCCGCTCCTCGACCTTGTACTCGCCGGTCAGGGCGCGCTGCACGGTCTCCGCCAGGCCGTCCCGCTCGCTCTCGGCCAGGAAGCCCACGTGCCCGAGGTTCACGCCCACGAGCGGCACCGACGTCCCACGGACCAGTTCGGCCGCGCGCAGGATCGTGCCGTCGCCGCCGAGGACGATGACGATCTCGAGGTCGTCGGCGCGCACGTCGACGCCGAGGATGTCGACCTGTCCGACCGATGCCTCGGCACGTCGGACGTCGGCGTACTCGTCGAACGGCATCACGGGATTGAGGCCCGCGGCGTGCAGGATGTCGCACACCTCGACCGCGGCGTCGATCGAGTCGCGCCGCCCGGTGTGCGAGACGAGCAGGATGTGTCGTTCGTCGCTCATGGAGCTCCTTCCGCCAGTTCCGTCGCCCGGACGATCCATTCTGTCGGGTTCTCCCCGCCGCCTCGCTGGAGACGCGCGAGGTACTCGTGGTTGCCGTGCGTTCCGAGGATCGGCGAGGCCGCCAGCCCGGCTGTTCCGAGTCCGAGGTCCCACGCTGCCCAGAGGACGTTCATGAGGGCGTCCTGCCGGAGCGACGCGTCGCGGACGATGCCCTCGCGGATGCCGGTGCGGCCGACCTCGAACTGCGGCTTCACGAGCAGGACGAAGTCGTCGGCGGGGACGGAGGCGACGAGCGCGGGCAGGACCAAGCGCAGGCTGATGAACGAGAGGTCCCCGACCACCAGCGCGGTGTCCGACGCGGCCGGGTCGAGCGCGAGGTAGTCCGCGGGCGTCAGGTTCCGGGCGTTGACGCCCTCGACCACGGCGACCCGGTCGTCGAGCGCCACGACCGGTGCGAGTTGCCCGTGACCGACGTCGAGGGCGATCACCCGCGCCGCACCCCGGGCCAGCAGCACCTGGGTGAAGCCGCCCGTGGAGGCGCCGACGTCGAGCACGGTCCGTCCGCTCGGGTCGAGGTCGAAGGTGTCGAGGGCGGCGACGAGCTTCAGCGCCGCGCGGGAGACCCACTCGTCCGCGGTGTCCACGGTGATGTCGGCGGATGCTGAGACCTGCGTCGAGGGTTTCACGATCGTCGAGCCGTCGACGGTCACCCGCCCGGCCTGGACGAGGGCGGCGGCTGCCGTCCGGGAGCGTGCGAGCCCCCTGGCGGCCACGGCGCTGTCGAGCCGGGCGGTGCCGGTCGCTGGTGCCGGGGCAGTGGCCGTGGCCGTGGCCGTGGCCGACCCGTTCGCGTTCGCGTTCGAAGTCGCGTCGACGCTCGGGCTCGTGCTCGTACTCGTGCTCGTCGGGTCTCCTGCGGTCGTGGTCGGAGTCGCGTTCGTGCTCGTCGGTTCTCCTGGGGTCGTGATCGAAGTCGGCTTCAGTGTGGAGGTCGAAGTCACGGACGAGGTCGTTGCGGTGCCCGCGACCGACCGGTCGTCCGCGGATTGCGGAACATCTCGGCCCGGTCCACCCCTGCCGCTCTCTCCGGCGGTGTCGTCCGCCTCGGCGACTCCGGTCGGACCGACGCTGGCAGCATCACTCGCGGGGCCAGTATCAGTCGTCGGGCGCTCCGAGGAGGTCGTCGGCCGGGCCGGGCCGCGGGACGAGCCGTCGTGCTCAATCACGTCCGTCGCCGCCCTGCTCGAGGCGAGTCCGCAGTTCATCGTGCAGTGCCGCGAAGGCGTCCGCTCGGTCAGGGAGGGGCATCGCCTCAGCAGCGGCCGCCCGCGCGGGAACGGAGTCGTCGTCGAGACCCGCGGCGGACTCCGGCGGGACATCGCGGTGCTCACCCGGTGCATGGTCATCTTCCCCGGTCCCGTCCGCCGAAGGCTGAGCGTCCCCGGTCCCGTCTGCCGAAGGCCGGCCCTCGTCGGGTCCTGGGCTGGTGGTCTCCGCTGCCGTCGGTCCGGGAATGGGCGGTCCGACCGTGGTCGGCACGGGCGTCGATCGGGACGCCTTGTCCTCGGGATCTGGCCGCTCGGGAACTGGGCGCTCGAGATCTGTGCGCTCGGGAACTGGGCGCTCAGAATCTCCGCGCTCGAGCCCTGTGGACCCTCGCGGCGGTCCCGGCACCGGTCGGAACGACCCTGGTTTCCGCGGTACGGGCGTACCGGAACGCGGGGCCTCTTCCACGCCCGCCACGCTACTCGCCGCCGTACAGCTTCGGGTCCACGTCGAGGCCGTAGATGGCCAGCCCGGAATCCCAGATCGCCGTGGCACCGGCGCGGAGCAGGTCGAGGTCGTCGTCGCCGACCCGTTCCGCCCGGACGACGTGCCCGCGCATCGAGACCGTCGACTCCCCCACGGTGACGCGTCGAGTGCCGTCGGCGTCCTCGCTGCGGATGGTGACCGGGTACGGCTCGTGCAGCCCGCGGAGGTCCCGCAGCACGTAGGCCGGTCGGGACCGTTGGTCTGCCGCGAGCACCTGCTTCGGCTGGTCGATGCCGGTCAGCACGAGGACGCTCGGGATGCCTGCGTCGTTCGCGCCCTTGATGTCGGTGTCGAGACGGTCACCGATGAACAGCGGACGCTCTCCGCCGAACCGCGCGAGGGCGGCGTCGAAGATGGGTCGCTCGGGCTTCCCGGCGACCACCGGCATCCTGCCGACGGCCTGGTGCACAGCGGCGACCAGCGTCCCGTTGCCCGGAGCGATCCCCCGCTCGACCGGGATCGACCAGTCCATGTTCGTCGCGACCCACGGCACACTCGCGTCGGCGAGGGCGAACGACGCCTCGGCCAACTGCGCCCATCCGAGATCCGGAGAGAACCCCTGGATGACGGCCGCCGGGCTGTCGTCGGCGCTGGCGGTGACCACGAAGCCGGCCTCCTCGACGATCGACGTCAGACCGAGCCCGCCGATCACGAGCACCGTCGCCCCCTGCGGGACCAGGGTCGTGAGCAACCGCGCGCCAGCCTGCGACGAGGTCACCACGTCGTCGGCGTCGACCGTGAGGCCGTACTGCTCGAGGTGCTCTGCGACGTCGACCGGGCGCCGGGAGGCGTTGTTGGTGATGTAGCCGACCCGAGCCGACGAGGCGGCCTGTGTGAGGGCCTCCACGGCGTACGGGATGGCGTTCCGGCCGCGGTAGACGACGCCGTCGAGGTCCGTCAGGACCACGTCGACGCCGTCGACCGGCGGCTTCGGGGTGTCAGTCGGCTGCGGAGCCGTCGACGTCGCGGGGGTTGTCGTCGTCGATCTCGCCGGGCTCGTCCCCGGGCGCTGCGTCGAGTTCGTCGTCGTCCCCGAGCTCGCTGACGTGCCCTGCTGCCGGTTCGTCGGCGTCGAGCTCGTCGGCGTCGAGCTCGTCGTCCCCGGAGTCGTCGACGTCGTCGAGTCCGTTGTCGAACTCGTCGTCTTCGAGCGCTTCCTCGACCACATCAACTGTCTCCCAAGCATCGTCTTCAGCAGCCTCGGCGAGAGCCTCGGCCGCACGGTCGACACGAGCCCACCATTCGTCGGCTTCGTCCTGGCGACCGAGCTCCTCGAGCGTGGCCGCGTAAGCACTGTAGAGCGCCGGCGACCAGCTGTACGCCGTGGAGGGGTCGAGCTGTGGAATCTCCAGTTCGCCGAGAGCAGCTGTGGAGTTCCCGAGGTCGAGCCGCGCTCCGGACATCGCGATCGCGAGTTCCACCTGCACGGGGGTCTCGAGGGCGGCACGGTCGACCGAACGACCCAGCTCCAGCGCTCGCTCCGGTCGGCCGAGACCACGCTCGCAGTCCACCATCATCGGCAGCTGGTCGTTGCGTCCGGAGATCCGGCGGTACGTCCGCAGTTCGCGCAGGGCGGTCGCGAAGTCCCCGAGCCGGTAGGCGGTGATCGCCGCGGTCTCACGGACCACCGCGACCCGTCCTGCTCGGCGGGCAGCGCTCAACGCGTGCTGGTTCGCGAGTTCCGGGTCGGAGTCCACGAGCAGTGCAGCGGTCACGAGGTGACGTGCGACCCAGTCGGCGTTGTCCTTGCTGAGGGTCTTCAGCTCGGCACGCGCTGCCGGGTGTAGATCGCGCGCATCGACCTCGTCGGGGATCTCCGGGTCGTCATGCCGCGGGCGGATCGACCGCGTGCCGTACGGGTCACGGTCCTCCCAGTCGTCACGAGCTGCCTCGCCGAAGCGTGCGCCGGCGGAACGGCTGCCGTCGCCGAAGCGCTTGCGGTCGGCGCCGTCGCGACCAGAGCGGTCGTCGTTCCCGCGGAACGGACGGTCGCTGCTGTTGCCGCGGAACGGCCGGTCACCATCACGACGGGGACGGTCGTCGTTCCCACGGAACGGCCGGTCGCCATCACGACGCGGACGGTCGTCGTTCCCACGGAACGGCCGGTCGCCACTGTTGCCGCGGAACGGCCGGTCACCGTCACGACGGGGACGGTCATCGTTCCCCCGGAACGGCCGGTCACCATCACGACGCGGACGGTCATCGTTCCCACGGAACGGCCGGTCACCATCACGACGGGGACGGTCATCGTTCCCACGGAACGGCCGGTCGCCATCACGACGCGGACGGTCGTCGTTCCCACGGAACGGCCGGTCGCCACTGTTGCCGCGGAACGGCCGGTCACCGTCACGACGGGGACGGTCATCGTTCCCCCGGAACGGCCGGTCACCATCACGACGCGGACGGTCATCACTGCCCCGGAACGGCCGGTCACCATCACGACGCGGCCGGTCATCGTTCCCGCGGAACGGCCGGTCACCATCACGACGCGGCCGGTCATCGTTCCCACGGAACGGCCGGTCACCATCACGACGCGGCCGGTCATCGTTCCCCCGGAACGGCCGGTCACCATCACGACGCGGACGGTCATCACTGCCCCGGAACGGCCGGTCACCATCACGACGCGGCCGGTCATCGCTGCCCCGGAACGGCCGGTCACCATCACGACGCGGACGATCGCTGGCCGCGCGGTCGGAACGCCACGAGGGACGATCGGAACGCGCCCCGCCCTCGCGGAAGTCACGCCCACCGGAACGCCGGTCGGAGCCCTCGCTGTAGGGCCGACTGCCGCCGCTCCGATCGTCTCGGCCACGCTGACCCTCACGCCGCTCGAAGTCGCGAGGCCCGGACGACCAACCGCCCCGCCGAGGGCCGTCGTCGCGTCGAGGCCGGTCTGGACGGTCTCCGTCGCGCCCGTCTCGTCGCTGTTCGTCGTCGTTCGCCACCGTAGCTCCTCGTTGCGTGTCGAGATCGCTCGAATCTCGACGGTCGTCCGCTGTGTCGTTGTGTGAAGGGTGGGCGCGAGGCCCGCACCAAGTCCATCACGAACCCGGCGCTGAGTCGACCTCGAACGCTCCCTGGAAACCAGAAATGGCCACCGACCCTCCGGAGAGCTGTTGCTCTCGATGGAGGGCCGATGGCCACATCATTGAAAAGAAGTCCGGCGGCGTCCTACTCTCCCACAAGGTCCCCCTTGCAGTACCATCGGCGCTGAGAGGCTTAGCTTCCGGGTTCGGAATGTGACCGGGCGTTTCCCTCTCGCTATGACCACCGGAACAATTTCGACACTCCTCTAGGGAAGCGTTGAAACGTGTTCCGCGCATGCGCGGTGTTCAGTTTCAGTTGTTCCCGATCATCTGTCGGGAACCACAAAGTGGACGCGAGCCCCAACACCCCGAAAGGTGTTGGGAAAAAAGTGTGTGTCAAGTCTTCGGCTTATTAGTACCGGTCAGCTCCACGGGTCGTTAGTCCCCGCTTCCACATCCGGCCTATCAACCCAGTAGTCTGCTGGGAGCCTCTCACACTCAAGGTGCATGGAAATCTCATCTCGAAGACGGCTTCCCGCTTAGATGCTTTCAGCGGTTATCCGGTCCGAACGTAGCTAATCAGCGGTGCCCTTGGCAGAACAACTGACACACCAGAGGTTCGTCCATCCCGGTCCTCTCGTACTAGGGATAGATCTTCTCAAATTTCCAACGCGCGCAGCGGATAGGGACCGAACTGTCTCACGACGTTCTAAACCCAGCTCGCGTACCGCTTTAATGGGCGAACAGCCCAACCCTTGGGACCTACTCCAGCCCCAGGATGCGACGAGCCGACATCGAGGTGCCAAACCATGCCGTCGATATGGACTCTTGGGCAAGATCAGCCTGTTATCCCCGAGGTACCTTTTATCCGTTGAGCGACAGCGCTTCCACAAGCCACTGCCGGATCACTAGTCCCGACTTTCGTCCCTGCTCGACCTGTCAGTCTCACAGTCAAGCTCCCTTGTGCACTTACACTCGCCACCTGATTGCCAACCAGGTTGAGGGAACCTTTGGGCGCCTCCGTTACTCTTTGGGAGGCAACCGCCCCAGTTAAACTACCCATCAGGCACTGTCCATGAACCCGATCAGGGTCCTACGTTAGACATCCAAAGTGACCAGAGTGGTATTTCAACAACGACTCCACGAACACTAGCGTGCCCGCTTCACAGTCTCCCACCTATCCTACACAAGCCACTCCGAACACCAATACCAAACTGTAGTAAAGGTCACGGGGTCTTTCCGTCCTGCTGCGCGTAACGAGCATCTTTACTCGTAGTGCAATTTCGCCGAGTTCGCGGTTGAGACAGCTGGGAAGTCGTTACGCCATTCGTGCAGGTCGGAACTTACCCGACAAGGAATTTCGCTACCTTAGGATGGTTATAGTTACCACCGCCGTTTACTGGGGCTTAAATTCAGAGCTTCGCCGTGAGGCTGACCCTTCCTCTTAACCTTCCAGCACCGGGCAGGCGTCAGTCCGTATACATCGTCTTGCGACTTCGCACGGACCTGTGTTTTTAGTAAACAGTCGCTTCCCACTGGTCTCTGCGGCCTTCAACGCTCACGGAGTGAATCCGGTCACGTGTCCGGCCCCCCTTCTCCCGAAGTTACGGGGGCATTTTGCCGAGTTCCTTAACCACGATTATCTCGATCTCCTTGGTATTCTCTACCTGACCACCTGAGTCGGTTTCGGGTACGGGCGGCTGCAACCTCGCGTCGATGCTTTTCTCGGCAGCATAGGATCACTGATTTCCCCTTACGGGTACGCGTCGGATCTCAGGCACACAGACGACGGATTTGCCTATCGTCAGCCCTACATCCTTACACCAGGTTCACCTTACGGATACCATCGCCTGGCTCAGCTACCTTCCTGCGTCACACCTGTTCATACGCTAACCGCACCAGCATGGGGTCGAGCGTTAGACCGGCCACCATCACCCCGAAGGGATCCGGATGTGCCGGGTTAGGACTCTTAGCACCACTGGATTAGCTTGGGCGGTTGTTCGCCGGTACGGGAATATCAACCCGTTGTCCATCGACTACGCCTGTCGGCCTCGCCTTAGGTCCCGACTTACCCAGGGCGGATTAACCTGGCCCTGGAACCCTTGGTCTTTCGGAGGACGGGTTTCTCACCCGTCTTTCGCTACTCATGCCTGCATTCTCACTCGTGTAGCGTCCACGGCTGGATCACTCCGCCGCTTCACTCGCCACACGACGCTCTCCTACCACTCCGCACGACTGAACCACGAAGGCTTGTCGAGTGTGCGAAATCTACAACTTCGGCGGTGTGCTTGAGCCCCGTTACATTGTCGGCGCGGAATCACTTGACCAGTGAGCTATTACGCACTCTTTCAAGGGTGGCTGCTTCTAAGCCAACCTCCTGGTTGTCTGTGCAACTCCACATCCTTTCCCACTTAGCACACGCTTAGGGGCCTTAGTTGGTAGTCTGGGTTGTTTCCCTCTCGACGATGAAGCTTATCCCCCACCGTCTCACTGCTGCGCTCTCACTCACCGGCATTCGGAGTTTGGCTGACGTCAGTAACCTGTTGAGGCCCATCGGCCATCCAGTAGCTCTACCTCCGGCGAGAAACACGCAACGCTGCACCTAAATGCATTTCGGAGAGAACCAGCTATCACGAAGTTTGATTGGCCTTTCACCCCTATCCACAGCTCATCCCCTCCATTTTCAACTGAAGTGGGTTCGGTCCTCCACGACGTCTTACCGTCGCTTCAACCTGGCCATGGATAGATCACTTCGCTTCGGGTCTAGGACATGCGACTGAATCGCCCTATTCAGACTCG
This sequence comes from Curtobacterium sp. L6-1, assembly GCF_018885305.1. NCBI lineage: Bacteria > Bacillati > Actinomycetota > Actinomycetes > Micrococcales > Microbacteriaceae > Curtobacterium > Curtobacterium aetherium. The sequence goes on along the minus strand of NZ_CP076544.1, from coordinate 10,740 downwards.
CTTTCGCTACGGCTACCCCACACGGGTTAACCTCGCCACATATCGCTAACTCGCAGGCTCATTCTTCAAAAGGCACGCCGTCACCCCTACAAAGGAGGCTCCGACGGTTTGTAAGCAAACGGTTTCAGGTACTATTTCACTCCCCTCCCGGGTACTTTTCACCTTTCCCTCACGGTACTTGTCCGCTATCGGTCATCTGGGAGTATTTAGGCTTATCAGGTGGTCCTGACAGATTCACACGGGATTTCTCGGGCCCCGTGCTACTTGGGATACACATCCGGCCATAACACCATTTCGTCTACGGGGCTGGCACCCACTACGGCCCGGCTTTCAAACCGGTTCGACTATGATGCGCTGTAACCGTCCCAGTCCGGCAGAACTGAGCGACGTGTCCCACAACCCCGACCATGCAACGCCCGCCGGCTATCACACATGATCGGTTTAGCCTCATCCGTTTTCGCTCGCCACTACTCACGGAATCACATGTTGTTTTCTCTTCCTGTGGGTACTGAGATGTTTCACTTCCCCACGTTCCCTCTACCCGCCCTATATATTCAGGCGGGAGTCACCAGGTCGACAAGTCGCCTGGCGGGGTTTCCCCATTCGGAAATCCTCGGATCACAGCTCGATTATCAGCTCCCCGAGGCTTATCGCAGATTTCTACGTCCTTCTTCGGCTCCAGATGCCAAGGCATCCACCGTTTGCTCTTAGAAACTTGACCACAAAGATTAAAATTGCGATCCAACGCCACAACACAACACCACCCACAAGGAGCAGCCCATGCTGATGACGCGAATCTAAAGATGCTCGCGTCCACTGTGTAGTTCTCAACATACGATCGGCACCACACTCCCCGAACCCAACAGGTTCGCTTCATGCAGCCCAACGAAGGACCCGCAGGCCCAACCCCCACCACCAGCACATCCGAAGACACACCCTGGCAGGAAGCCTGGTCCCTCAGGACCCAACAACGTGCACCAGCCGACCCGCTCCCACCCGACCCGTTCCAACCCTGCAAGCAGAGCGTACTGAGACCGGGAGACGCGCTCCCGACTGCACTGTCAATGTTCCACCCATGAGCTACCCGTCGGACACGTTCGGTCCGAATCGGGCGCCTGGACCCCAAATTATGCTCAAACGAACACAACCTGGAACCAGATGCTCCTTAGAAAGGAGGTGATCCAGCCGCACCTTCCGGTACGGCTACCTTGTTACGACTTAGTCCTAATCACCGATCCCACCTTCGACGGCTCCTTCCACAAGGGTTAGGCCACCGGCTTCGGGTGTTACCGACTTTCATGACTTGACGGGCGGTGTGTACAAGGCCCGGGAACGTATTCACCGCAGCGTTGCTGATCTGCGATTACTAGCGACTCCGACTTCATGAGGTCGAGTTGCAGACCTCAATCCGAACTGAGACCGGCTTTTTGGGATTCGCTCCACCTTACGGTATCGCAGCCCTTTGTACCGGCCATTGTAGCATGCGTGAAGCCCAAGACATAAGGGGCATGATGATTTGACGTCATCCCCACCTTCCTCCGAGTTGACCCCGGCAGTCTCCTATGAGTCCCCGGCATAACCCGCTGGCAACATAGAACGAGGGTTGCGCTCGTTGCGGGACTTAACCCAACATCTCACGACACGAGCTGACGACAACCATGCACCACCTGTACACCGACCACAAGGGGGCGACCATCTCTGGCCGTTTCCGGTGTATGTCAAGCCTTGGTAAGGTTCTTCGCGTTGCATCGAATTAATCCGCATGCTCCGCCGCTTGTGCGGGCCCCCGTCAATTCCTTTGAGTTTTAGCCTTGCGGCCGTACTCCCCAGGCGGGGCGCTTAATGCGTTAGCTACGACACAGAAACCGTGGAAAGGTCCCTACATCTAGCGCCCAACGTTTACGGCATGGACTACCAGGGTATCTAATCCTGTTCGCTCCCCATGCTTTCGCTCCTCAGCGTCAGTTACGGCCCAGAGATCTGCCTTCGCCATCGGTGTTCCTCCTGATATCTGCGCATTCCACCGCTACACCAGGAATTCCAATCTCCCCTACCGCACTCTAGTCTGCCCGTACCCACTGCAAGCCCGAGGTTGAGCCTCGGGATTTCACAGCAGACGCGACAAACCGCCTACGAGCTCTTTACGCCCAATAATTCCGGACAACGCTTGCACCCTACGTATTACCGCGGCTGCTGGCACGTAGTTAGCCGGTGCTTTTTCTGCAGGTACCGTCACTTTCGCTTCTTCCCTACTAAAAGAGGTTTACAACCCGAAGGCCGTCATCCCTCACGCGGCGTTGCTGCATCAGGCTTTCGCCCATTGTGCAATATTCCCCACTGCTGCCTCCCGTAGGAGTCTGGGCCGTGTCTCAGTCCCAGTGTGGCCGGTCACCCTCTCAGGCCGGCTACCCGTCGTCGCCTTGGTGAGCCATTACCTCACCAACAAGCTGATAGGCCGCGAGTCCATCCCCAACCAAAAAATCTTTCCACCACCAGGCCATGCGACCAGTGATCATATCCAGTATTAGACGTCGTTTCCAACGCTTATCCCAGAGTCAGGGGCAGGTTACTCACGTGTTACTCACCCGTTCGCCACTAATCAACCCAGCAAGCTGGGCATCATCGTTCGACTTGCATGTGTTAAGCACGCCGCCAGCGTTCGTCCTGAGCCAGGATCAAACTCTCCGTAAAAAATTACACCCAACACCCGAAAGCGTCAGCGAGTTGATCTTGACTGTTGACTGTCTACTGACAATCTTCAATCCAAAAGGAATTGTCTCCGACACCCACCACCACGAAGGCGATGAGCGACGAGGTCAATAAATTGGCATTGACAATGTGCACGCTGTTGAGTTCTCAAGGACCAGACGCACTCCCCACTCCACACCACCAGGTGCTTCGCCAGAGAGGCTGTCGTTCTCGACCCACCGATCATCGTCGAACCCGCCAACACACAACAGTGCAGTCAGATCCAGTGGCTCATCCCGAAGGAGAGAACCGGTGGAGTAGTCATCCTAAGCGTCGAAGCGAACCAGCACAAGGCCAGATCCGAACTCCAGTGGAGGATGGTCCCGCTTGAGGCCGACAGGCTCTGGGCTCTTCGCACCAGCCGCTCCGCCGCACCTTTGGGGTGACGAGGGATTACTTTACGCACGCCCCACCGACACCACCAAGCCAGCCCACATCCCGGGCGTGTCGCACCATGCAACACCACCGGCTCACGGCCCACGACCCACGACCCACGACCCACGACCCACGACCCACGACCCACGACCCACGGCTCACGGCTCACGGCTCACGGCGACGATCGCACTTCCGTGCTCCAGACCAGGCCCGTAGGCCCATCACATCTCTGCGCCTCCTCCGCGTACGACGTCGTGCAGCTGCACGACCCACGCCGGCTCACTCGAGCATCGCGTTCGGCACGGCAGAGTTCGTGGACTCGCCGCTCAGCTCATTGCCTCCGGCTCCACGGCTCCACGGCTCCAGGGCTCCACGGCTCCAGGGCTCCAGGGCTCCAAGGCGCCAAGGCGCCAGGGCTCCAAGGCGCCAAGGCGCCAGGGCTCCAAGGCGCCAGGGCTCCAAGGCGCCAAGGCTCCAAGGCTCCAAGGCTCCAAGGCTCCAAGGCTCCAAGGCTCCAAGGCTCCAAGGCTCCAAGGCTCCAAGGCTCCAAGGCTCCAAGGCTCCAAGGCTCCAAGGCTCCAAGGCTCCAAGGCTCCAAGGCTCCAGGGCTCCAGGGCTCCAGGGCTCCAGGGCTCCAGGGCTCCAGGGCTCCAGGGCTCCAGGGCTCCAGGGCTCCAGGGCTCCAGGGCTCCAGGGCTCCAGGGCTCCAGGGCGAGGATGCCACCCCCTCGTCTCAGTGCCTTGTCGTCAGGCCGTCCCTGATGCGGCCGGCCAACTCGCTCCCCACTGGACGATCGCGATGGAGGTCACATGACCGCATCGATCCTCCGACACCGGCCGACGCGCGGGACCTCGCCCTCACCCTGCAGGGGGGCGAACTGCTCCCGTCCGGCCGGCGCCCCTCCGACCCGAGGCGCGACCACGAGCGACGTGTCGCCAGACCGAACTCCCCCATGGCGACCCTGGTCGCGCGACTGCAGCTCCCGATCCGCACACCGTGCCGACCAGCACACAACTCCGCACGACCCGGAGGTCAGACGCGAGGTCCGCTGCACTTCGTCCCGCCTCCACGATCACGGAAGACGAGCTCCCCCTCGAGCGAGGAACGCACGACCGCTGGTCAGTACCGCTCGGGGTGGAAGCCCGCCGTTCGCCGGCGACGAGCGGCACTTTGCCGCCGAGCCCCGGTCGACCCGTCCGCCGCCGAGGACGTCACTGGAGAGAGCCGCTCTGTCGCAGACCAGCGCACCACTCACCGAGGCAGCACCGCCGGCCCTCCGAACGTCATCGTTCACCGGCAGGCAGACTGTTTCCGACCGACATCGCGCGACGGCCTCCACACGCGGGCGCTCACAGCGGGTCCGCCCGACACAACGGGAAGGTCCTGCCGGCAGGACCGCCCGACACAACGGGAAGGTCCTGCCGGCAAGACCGTCCGACTCGGATGGCAATCGCCTCGAAGGCGGCACGGCGTCTCTGCACCGGCGCCGACCACCCGCCGGCGATGTCGCTCGGGCAAGGACCACCGGAGTCACCGCCCAACGCGTCCCCGGCGATGACGGAGCCGAACGGTGTCGACGTCAGCGAACATCACGGCGCGATCACCGCACGAAACATCTTCGGCACTTCTGACATCGATGCTGGAGTGCCCTTCACGAATGCCGAAACAACGCTCGTCCGGAATCGACGAAGGGAATCGGCCCAGCCGACACCAGCGTCAACTGCACGACGTCAACAACGTTGAGCTAAGAGCCAGCTGCTTGCGACAGCCAGCTTGAGTCGCGCTCCCCACGGAAGCCCGGGCAAGTACCGCCGGCCGTTTCGCCGGAGCCCCACATGTCTCGTCGTGCGGGCGCCGTCTCGCCGCCGATTGGACAGCTCGGGTCCTGCCTCAGCGGGAGCGGCTCGCCTCTGCACGTAGACGGGAACTCCGCCACGGAGCAGATCGAAATCTCCCCTGGGAATGCAGAAGAGCCCCTGGTCGAAGGGAGCATTGCTGCTCCCCTGACCAGGGGCTCTTCTGTTCAAGGTAAGTCCGGCGGCGTCCTACTCTCCCACAAGGTCCCCCTTGCAGTACCATCGGCGCTGAGAGGCTTAGCTTCCGGGTTCGGAATGTGACCGGGCGTTTCCCTCTCGCTATGACCACCGGAACAATTTCGACACTCCTCTAGGGAAGCGTTGAAACGTGTTCCGCGCATGCGCGGTGTTCAGTTTCAGTTGTTCCCGATCATCTGTCGGGAACCACAAAGTGGACGCGAGCCCCAACACCCCGAAAGGTGTTGGGAAAAAAGTGTGTGTCAAGTCTTCGGCTTATTAGTACCGGTCAGCTCCACGGGTCGTTAGTCCCCGCTTCCACATCCGGCCTATCAACCCAGTAGTCTGCTGGGAGCCTCTCACACTCAAGGTGCATGGAAATCTCATCTCGAAGACGGCTTCCCGCTTAGATGCTTTCAGCGGTTATCCGGTCCGAACGTAGCTAATCAGCGGTGCCCTTGGCAGAACAACTGACACACCAGAGGTTCGTCCATCCCGGTCCTCTCGTACTAGGGATAGATCTTCTCAAATTTCCAACGCGCGCAGCGGATAGGGACCGAACTGTCTCACGACGTTCTAAACCCAGCTCGCGTACCGCTTTAATGGGCGAACAGCCCAACCCTTGGGACCTACTCCAGCCCCAGGATGCGACGAGCCGACATCGAGGTGCCAAACCATGCCGTCGATATGGACTCTTGGGCAAGATCAGCCTGTTATCCCCGAGGTACCTTTTATCCGTTGAGCGACAGCGCTTCCACAAGCCACTGCCGGATCACTAGTCCCGACTTTCGTCCCTGCTCGACCTGTCAGTCTCACAGTCAAGCTCCCTTGTGCACTTACACTCGCCACCTGATTGCCAACCAGGTTGAGGGAACCTTTGGGCGCCTCCGTTACTCTTTGGGAGGCAACCGCCCCAGTTAAACTACCCATCAGGCACTGTCCATGAACCCGATCAGGGTCCTACGTTAGACATCCAAAGTGACCAGAGTGGTATTTCAACAATGACTCCACGAACACTAGCGTGCCCGCTTCACAGTCTCCCACCTATCCTACACAAGCCACTCCGAACACCAATACCAAACTGTAGTAAAGGTCACGGGGTCTTTCCGTCCTGCTGCGCGTAACGAGCATCTTTACTCGTAGTGCAATTTCGCCGAGTTCGCGGTTGAGACAGCTGGGAAGTCGTTACGCCATTCGTGCAGGTCGGAACTTACCCGACAAGGAATTTCGCTACCTTAGGATGGTTATAGTTACCACCGCCGTTTACTGGGGCTTAAATTCAGAGCTTCGCCGTGAGGCTGACCCTTCCTCTTAACCTTCCAGCACCGGGCAGGCGTCAGTCCGTATACATCGTCTTGCGACTTCGCACGGACCTGTGTTTTTAGTAAACAGTCGCTTCCCACTGGTCTCTGCGGCCTTCAACGCTCACGGAGTAAATCCGGTCACGTGTCCGGCCCCCCTTCTCCCGAAGTTACGGGGGCATTTTGCCGAGTTCCTTAACCACGATTATCTCGATCTCCTTGGTATTCTCTACCTGACCACCTGAGTCGGTTTCGGGTACGGGCGGCTGCAACCTCGCGTCGATGCTTTTCTCGGCAGCATAGGATCACTGATTTCCCCTTACGGGTACGCGTCGGATCTCAGGCACACAGACGACGGATTTGCCTATCGTCAGCCCTACATCCTTACACCAGGTTCACCTTACGGATACCATCGCCTGGCTCAGCTACCTTCCTGCGTCACACCTGTTCATACGCTAACCGCACCAGCATGGGGTCGAGCGTTAGACCGGCCACCATCACCCCGAAGGGATCCGGATGTGCCGGGTTAGGACTCTTAGCACCACTGGATTAGCTTGGGCGGTTGTTCGCCGGTACGGGAATATCAACCCGTTGTCCATCGACTACGCCTGTCGGCCTCGCCTTAGGTCCCGACTTACCCAGGGCGGATTAACCTGGCCCTGGAACCCTTGGTCTTTCGGAGGACGGGTTTCTCACCCGTCTTTCGCTACTCATGCCTGCATTCTCACTCGTGTAGCGTCCACGGCTGGATCACTCCGCCGCTTCACTCGCCACACGACGCTCTCCTACCACTCCGCACGACTGAACCACGAAGGCTTGTCGAGTGTGCGAAATCTACAACTTCGGCGGTGTGCTTGAGCCCCGTTACATTGTCGGCGCGGAATCACTTGACCAGTGAGCTATTACGCACTCTTTCAAGGGTGGCTGCTTCTAAGCCAACCTCCTGGTTGTCTGTGCAACTCCACATCCTTTCCCACTTAGCACACGCTTAGGGGCCTTAGTTGGTAGTCTGGGTTGTTTCCCTCTCGACGATGAAGCTTATCCCCCACCGTCTCACTGCTGCGCTCTCACTCACCGGCATTCGGAGTTTGGCTGACGTCAGTAACCTGTTGAGGCCCATCGGCCATCCAGTAGCTCTACCTCCGGCGAGAAACACGCAACGCTGCACCTAAATGCATTTCGGAGAGAACCAGCTATCACGAAGTTTGATTGGCCTTTCACCCCTATCCACAGCTCATCCCCTCCATTTTCAACTGAAGTGGGTTCGGTCCTCCACGACGTCTTACCGTCGCTTCAACCTGGCCATGGATAGATCACTTCGCTTCGGGTCTAGGACATGCGACTGAATCGCCCTATTCAGACTCGCTTTCGCTACGGCTACCCCACACGGGTTAACCTCGCCACATATCGCTAACTCGCAGGCTCATTCTTCAAAAGGCACGCCGTCACCCCTACAAAGGAGGCTCCGACGGTTTGTAAGCAAACGGTTTCAGGTACTATTTCACTCCCCTCCCGGGGTACTTTTCACCTTTCCCTCACGGTACTTGTCCGCTATCGGTCATCTGGGAGTATTTAGGCTTATCAGGTGGTCCTGACAGATTCACACGGGATTTCTCGGGCCCCGTGCTACTTGGGATACACATCCGGCCATAACACCATTTCGTCTACGGGGCTGGCACCCACTACGGCCCGGCTTTCAAACCGGTTCGACTATGATGCGCTGTAACCGTCCCAGTCCGGCAGAACTGAGCGACGTGTCCCACAACCCCGACCATGCAACGCCCGCCGGCTATCACACATGATCGGTTTAGCCTCATCCGTTTTCGCTCGCCACTACTCACGGAATCACATGTTGTTTTCTCTTCCTGTGGGTACTGAGATGTTTCACTTCCCCACGTTCCCTCTACCCGCCCTATATATTCAGGCGGGAGTCACCAGGTCGACAAGTCGCCTGGCGGGGTTTCCCCATTCGGAAATCCTCGGATCACAGCTCGATTATCAGCTCCCCGAGGCTTATCGCAGATTTCTACGTCCTTCTTCGGCTCCAGATGCCAAGGCATCCACCGTTTGCTCTTAGAAACTTGACCACAAAGATTAAAATTGCGATCCAACGCCACAACACAACACCACCCACAAGGAGCAGCCCATGCTGATGACGCGAATCTAAAGATGCTCGCGTCCACTGTGTAGTTCTCAACATACGATCGGCACCACACTCCCCGAACCCAACAGGTTCGCTTCATGCAGCCCAACGAAGGACCCGCAGGCCCAACCCCCACCACCAGCACATCCGAAGACACACCCTGGCAGGAAGCCTGGTCCCTCAGGACCCAACAACGTGCACCAGCCGACCCGCTCCCACCCGACCCGTTCCAACCCTGCAAGCAGAGCGTACTGAGACCGGGAGACGCGCTCCCGACTGCACTGTCAATGTTCCACCCATGAGCTACCCGTCGGACACGTTCGGTCCGAATCGGGCGCCTGGACCCCAAATTATGCTCAAACGAACACAACCTGGAACCAGATGCTCCTTAGAAAGGAGGTGATCCAGCCGCACCTTCCGGTACGGCTACCTTGTTACGACTTAGTCCTAATCACCGATCCCACCTTCGACGGCTCCTTCCACAAGGGTTAGGCCACCGGCTTCGGGTGTTACCGACTTTCATGACTTGACGGGCGGTGTGTACAAGGCCCGGGAACGTATTCACCGCAGCGTTGCTGATCTGCGATTACTAGCGACTCCGACTTCATGAGGTCGAGTTGCAGACCTCAATCCGAACTGAGACCGGCTTTTTGGGATTCGCTCCACCTTACGGTATCGCAGCCCTTTGTACCGGCCATTGTAGCATGCGTGAAGCCCAAGACATAAGGGGCATGATGATTTGACGTCATCCCCACCTTCCTCCGAGTTGACCCCGGCAGTCTCCTATGAGTCCCCGGCATAACCCGCTGGCAACATAGAACGAGGGTTGCGCTCGTTGCGGGACTTAACCCAACATCTCACGACACGAGCTGACGACAACCATGCACCACCTGTACACCGACCACAAGGGGGCGACCATCTCTGGCCGTTTCCGGTGTATGTCAAGCCTTGGTAAGGTTCTTCGCGTTGCATCGAATTAATCCGCATGCTCCGCCGCTTGTGCGGGCCCCCGTCAATTCCTTTGAGTTTTAGCCTTGCGGCCGTACTCCCCAGGCGGGGCGCTTAATGCGTTAGCTACGACACAGAAACCGTGGAAAGGTCCCTACATCTAGCGCCCAACGTTTACGGCACGGACTACCAGGGTATCTAATCCTGTTCGCTCCCCATGCTTTCGCTCCTCAGCGTCAGTTACGGCCCAGAGATCTGCCTTCGCCATCGGTGTTCCTCCTGATATCTGCGCATTCCACCGCTACACCAGGAATTCCAATCTCCCCTACCGCACTCTAGTCTGCCCGTACCCACTGCAAGCCCGAGGTTGAGCCTCGGGATTTCACAGCAGACGCGACAAACCGCCTACGAGCTCTTTACGCCCAATAATTCCGGACAACGCTTGCACCCTACGTATTACCGCGGCTGCTGGCACGTAGTTAGCCGGTGCTTTTTCTGCAGGTACCGTCACTTTCGCTTCTTCCCTACTAAAAGAGGTTTACAACCCGAAGGCCGTCATCCCTCACGCGGCGTTGCTGCATCAGGCTTTCGCCCATTGTGCAATATTCCCCACTGCTGCCTCCCGTAGGAGTCTGGGCCGTGTCTCAGTCCCAGTGTGGCCGGTCACCCTCTCAGGCCGGCTACCCGTCGTCGCCTTGGTGAGCCATTACCTCACCAACAAGCTGATAGGCCGCGAGTCCATCCCCAACCAAAAAATCTTTCCACCACCAGGCCATGCGACCAGTGATCATATCCAGTATTAGACGTCGTTTCCAACGCTTATCCCAGAGTCAGGGGCAGGTTACTCACGTGTTACTCACCCGTTCGCCACTAATCAACCCAGCAAGCTGGGCATCATCGTTCGACTTGCATGTGTTAAGCACGCCGCCAGCGTTCGTCCTGAGCCAGGATCAAACTCTCCGTAAAAAATTACAACCAACACCCGAAAGCGTCAGCGAGTTGATCTTGACTGTTGACTGTCTACTGACAATCTTCAATCCAAAAGGAATTGTCTCCGACACCCACCACCACGAAGGCGATGAGCGACGAGGTCAATAAATTGGCATTGACAATGTGCACGCTGTTGAGTTCTCAAGGACCAGACGCACTCCCCACTCCACACCACCAGGTGCTTCGCCAGAGAGGCTGTCG